>NZ_JAJUWR010000033.1 GCF_021390545.1 Algoriphagus sp. AGSA1
CTTAAAGGCTACATTTAAGTCTTGTTTTTGCACACCTCAAAATACATGTTTTGAGTTAAAACAGGAAAGGCTAGCCGAGAAATCGACTAGCCTTTTAAACTAGCTACTTTTGAGACAGCCTCTTTTTTGCTTAAACCTGCTGTTTAAGGAATTTTCTTCAATAAAAACCTTATTTTCCAACCTAAATTGAAAGACCCCAAGCTGGGAACTCTTTTATTTCTAAATATTTATAGCACTTAACCCACGAAAAAAACATTAAACTTGAAATACATTTTTAGCAATTTGAAATTCAGAAATAGACAAACTGACGCTACATGGTAAATCAAGTATTGTTAGGTTTTCTTTTTATTGCACTGACTTTGGTCGGAGGAAAGAGTTATGGGCAGACTCAGATGATTACAACTGCGGGCCCAGGGACTTTTACAGTGCCTGCTGGAGCAACTTCAATTATGGTAGAGGTTTGGGCAGCTGGGGGACAAGGTGGTTCACGATCAGGTTCTAATGGAGTTGCGGGCGGCGGCGGTGGAGGTGCCTATTCCCGAAGTGTTTTAACTGTAACACCGGGGCAAAGTATCAATTTTTATGTGGGATTTGGAGCAAGGGCATCTGCAGTTGACCCTACAACTGACCCCGGAGAGGACTCCTGGTTTTTAGGTAATACCACAGTAATGGCCAAGGGGGGAAATTCTGTTGGTAGAAATATAACTACTGGTGCTACGGGTGGTTCTGGAACAGATGGATATGGAGACGTTAAGTTTAGCGGAGGATCTGGTGCTAATGCAAGTGGAAATAATGCAGGAGGCGGAGGATCATCCGCAGCGATTGCTGCAAATGGAAATAATGCGACTAATCAAACCGGAGGGACAGCAACAACTGGAGGAGGAGATGGAGGAGACGGGAAAACCGGTGAGCAAGGTCGGGGAGAAGATGGTTTTCTTCCCGGAGGAGGAGGTGGGGGTTCTAAACGAACCAGTGCTTCAGGGACAGAGCAAATTGGTGGATATGGTGGAAATGGCCAGATACATATTTCATACATAGCCCTGACTTCAGTGACTGGAACGGATAACCAATCCGTTTGTGAATATGGTCAGATTACGGAAATTACCTATTCCTTCCCTGCCGGATCTACTGTGTCAATTAACAATCTTCCGACTGGCTTAACTTCAAATGTTAATAGTGCGGCAGGCACGCTCAGTATTTCAGGAATTCCAACTTCCGATGGAATCTACACTATTAATGTAACGCCAAGTTACTTATCAAGTATCCCCGTTATTCTTACCCAAAGTGGATCTGTTACGATCATCCCGCGGCCTGATGTATCAGACATTACTGAAACCGTCTGCAGTGAGGACACCTTTACTATCACTCCTATCGATGGGGTCAATGGATTTATTCCCGCTGGCACTACTTATTCTTGGACCCCACCTTCGGTGACCGGAGGGCTTACTGGTGGAGAATCTGGCAGCGACAACGATGATATAACCGGCGCATTAACTAACCCAACCAATACCCCAGAAACTGCAACTTATACTGTTACTCCCACCTACAGTGGGTGCGATGGATCCAGCTTCGATGTGGTAGTGACAATAAACCCCAATGCAACCATTAACGATCAAACCTTATACGTTTGTTCAGGAGATTTATTTTCTATCTCACCGGCCAACGGAACCGATGGAATTGTACCTCCCGGAACTACCTATGACTGGGAATTAACTTCAGTTACCGGAGGATTAACTGGAGGTGTAGATGGAAGTGGTAGTACCATCGCTGGGTATTTAACTAACACTACCAATTCCTTGCAAACGGCAACCTATACAGTAACACCAACTTCTGGAACCTGCACAGGATCAGATTTTACTGTAACAATAAATGTTAACCCAACTAATACTGCTACTCCCATTCGCAGTGAAAATCAGTCTCAGTGCATCAATGAAGCATTGGTAGATATTACATTTAATACAACAGGAGCAACAGGTATTTCAAATGACGGGATTGATGGAGCAAATGGACTACCTCCAGGTGTTTCCGCAAGCTGGGATGATGGAGTTATTACCATTTCCGGAACCCCTACCTCCACTGCAGAAAGTCCTTATAATTATTCAATTCCTTTGACTGGAGGATGCGGAAATATTGAAGCCACAGGCACCATAACTGTAACCCCCGATAATACGGTTTCAGCAAATACAGCCATGGATCAGACTCTTTGTATCAATACACCTTTGACTGCAATATCATTCACAACGGCAGGTGCAAATGGCATTGCTAATGATGGAGTATCAGGAGCAAATGGTTTACCTCTAGGATTATCTGCAACATGGTCAGGGAATACCATTACCATTTCTGGCTCTCCCAGTGAACATGTTAATAGCCCATACAATTACTCTATTCCTTTGATAGGAGGATGTGAAGACTTATTTGCCGAAGGTACTATTTCTGTCAATCCCGCTTCTGAGATAACTGCCGAAGACATGGACGATCAGCGAATATGTGAGGGGAATACTTTTTCTGAAATTTCGATTATTGCTACCGGAACAGGTGCGCTTTCCTATCAATGGTTTAGCAATGACACCCCCGACAAGACAGGCGCAACTCCTGTTGGGGCAAATTCTCCTAGTCTCACCCCTCCGGCGGATGCGATCGGAACCACATACTACTATGTAGAGGTAACCAGTGATTGCGGCTCGATTGCAACTTCTAGATTTATGCAAGCAACCGTGGAACCTATTACAACTATTACAACTGATATTGACAATTTAGACGATGTAGAATGTTTTGGGGATGGATTTGATCCTCTAACTGTAGTTGCAGAAGGAGCTGATTTAACTTATCAATGGTATGTAAATACAGATCAGCAAAATACAGGTGGAACTTTAATAAACGGTGCTATATCTGCTACCTATACACCTCCTTCAACAGACATTGGAAGTCTCTTATACTACTATGTGGTTGTTTCTGGATATTGCACCTCAGACACTTCTATAATATCAGGTCAATATCGGGTTAACCCACCTGAAACAGTTATTGACCAAAATCCAGATTCAAATGATTTTATAGTTTGTCCAGGAGATGCATTTCCTGAATTGAAAGTATTAGCTTCAGGTGAGGGAACCATTACATATCAATGGTATAGTAATAATAGCCCGCAAAACACTGGAGGCACTTTGATAAACGGAGCAACTGATCCGACATTTACTCCTCCAAATAATACTGTTGGCACAAAATATTATTATGCAACAGGAAGAAGCAACTGTGGTACAGTTCCAACGGCAGTATCCGGTGGATTTACTGTTACACAACCATCGGTGGTAACAAGTGAAGATTTAAATGGACAAGAAATCTGTGTTGATGATTCATTTAGCCCAATCTCCATAACTGCGGATGGAACAGGTACTATCGAATACCAATGGTATAGCAACACGTCTGCTGTGGCTGATACATTAGGCGCAGAAGTGATTGAGCTTACCGGAGAAAACAGCAATTCCTTTACCCCTCCAACCACTTTAGGAACCTTGTATTATTTCATAAAAGTTTCCAGTGAATGTGGCGAAAATGCAGTATCTAACCCTTCAGGCGCCTTTACAGTCAATCCATTTCCAATACCTATTCTGACATCTGATGTTGACGGTGATCCAGAAGTTTGTGAAGGAACAACGGTTACCTATACCACCGAACCAGATCAGACCAATTATATATGGGACATTCCTGGACAGGTAGTCAATACAGATTATAGCATAAATTCAGGAGGCACGACATCTTCTAACACTATTTCCATTACATGGTTAACCGATGGCACTAAAGATGTTGCTGTTTATTACACAGATCCTAACGGTTGTACCGCAGATGCACCAGCTAATAATACTATAACCGTTGACCCATTACCTGACCCTACGTTAACCTCTACTATTGATGCAGATCCTTTTATCTGTGAAGGGGGCTCTGTCACTTATACTACTGAGTCAGGACAGACCGATTACATTTGGAGCTTTCCAGGTCAAGTAGAAAACACAGATTACACCCTTACAGCAGGAGGAACAAACACATCCAATACAGCAACTGTAACTTGGTTAACAGATGGGCAAAAAGATGTCACCATTTCATATACAGATTCGAATGGTTGCTCGCCTTTTATTCCAACCACTAATTCCATTACAATTGATCCATTGCCCATTCCTACATTTACTTCCTCTCCTGGATTAGATGTTTGCGCAGAGGTCGATGAAATTACATATACCACTCAGGCAGGTCAATCAAATTACATTTGGTCTATCACTGGTACGGAAGGAGCTGATTATGAAATTACTGCTGGAGGGATTGGCTCGAGTGATTCATCAGTTAGTATTATTTGGTTAACAGGTGGCCCAAAGACTGTAGAAGTAAGTTACACGCATGGGACTACTGGTTGCGCAGCTGCTAGTACAGCTACATCTGTTACTGAGGTAGAAGCCCTTCCAGAAGTTGGGCTTCCTGATGCACCAAACAACTTCCCTAGTGTTTGTAGTAGCGAACCCAATCTTACTCCATTTTCCCAGCCTACTACAGGAGTAACGGGAATAAATCAAGATGGTGTACCTGGAGTGAATGGACTTCCTGTGGGAGTATATGCGACTTTCAATTCCTCAACAGGTGAAATTGAATTCTCTGGAAACGTGGCAGGAGCCACACCTGGACTATATAACTATAGCATCCCATTATTGGGAAATTGTATTAATGGGCTTGAAGCGACCGGAACAATTGACGTCACACCTACTTATGAATTAACTTCAGTTTCTTCGGCGTCTGCTACAGTAAATGGTGGCTCAGCAAGTATTACTATTAACGGTAACCTAGCAACACTTCCAGATGGAGAATATGAAATAACTTATATTCTGGATGATGGTATTAATCCCCTCCAGGAACTTACTTCTACATCTTTCTTTATTAATAATGGAAGGGGGACTTTTCCTACTGCCCCGCTAGATATAGATGATGTGGATGTTTATACACTTACAATAAAAAATATTAAAAAAGCAACAGATTTTTGTACTATTGACTTAGACGTAGAAGATCCCAACAATACCACCTATTTCAGTGTCTGCGGGGCTCCATTTAACACTGATGGTACCTTCTATGTTCCTGCAGGTATCTATGAAATTACAATCCAAGCTTCTGCGGCAGGCGCCACAGGGGAAACTGGCACCATTACAATTCCAGTCAGACCTGGGCAAACGCTAGGAGTATTTGTTGGCCAAAGCGGTACTACCGGCAGTGATAGGGATACCTGGGTCACCCTAGACTCTTCATTGCCAGACCCTGAAAACAGCTCCCTCATACACCTAGTAGGCACAGGAGGTGCCGGAAATGGCCAAGTACTTATTTCTTATACATGCCCTGACCCCAATGACAGTGATTGTATTGAAGTAATCGATGATGGAGGTATATCCGGGACTACTATTATTAGATTTACCTGTGACTACGAATGGCAGATTCCCGAAGGGATTGTGGATTTTTCTGTTTATGCTATAGGGCAAGGAGGTGGTGGTGGAATGGGAAACACCGGCGGCGGCGGCGGTGGTGGTGGTTTTGCATCTACCACAGTAGTTAGCACTGCCCCATTTGGAATTCCTGCTGGAAATTCTTTAGATATTCAAGTGGGCAGAGAGGGCGGCCAAGGTGCTGAAACTGTTAATGTAACAGGTAAAGACGGCGAAAATTCCACCGTCACTTCTACAATCCCTGATCCTAGCAGTGACATTAATGTAAATCTTATTGCCCAAGGTGGAGGTGGCGGGGGATCATTTAACAACCTCAATGGCCGTGATGGAGCATCTGGAGGTGGAGGTGCGTTTAGCGATCAAGCAAGGGATATTCAAGGGATGGGAGGTTCTAGTACTGGACAAGGAAATAATGGAGGAAATGGAGGTAGAGGAAATGGTGTAAATACTGCTCGAGCTGGCGGAGGTGGAGGTGGTGCAGGCAGTGTTGGGGAAATTGGAAGTGGTGCAGGCGTTGGAAACGCCAAAGCTGGGGCTGGAGGGAAAGGTGAGTCGTTTATACTTAATACTTCTATCTATGGCTATGGAGCTGGAGGAGGTGGAGTAGGATTTAATTCAAACAGCACGCCTAGGGAAGGTGGACTTGGAGGTGAAGTAAACGGCTTAATATTAGGTGGAACTGGAATCGAAAATGGAATTGGACTTGATGGTACAATTTACACCGGCTCAGGTGGCGGTGCTGGAACTTTAGGAGGTGGTAATGGAGGACAAGGGGTGGTTTATATCACTTACTTCAACTACCGCATCCTAGAAGTTGAATACCTCTATTTCAATGCAACCTACACCAAAGAAACCCATAGTGGTGAACTTACCTGGGCCACTGCGAAGGAATGGGAAAATGACCGCTTCGAAATCGAAAGGGTGGTAGGCAATGACCTTAGCAAATGGACTAACATAGGGGAAGTAAAAGGAAATGGATATACGGATTCTCCTGCTTATTATAGTTTCACCGACACGGATCTTCCTGCCGTCGGTGGCAATGTGTTCTATCGTCTAAAACAGGTGAATTACGATGAATCTTATACTTATAGCATCACCAGAGCTATTCAGGTTCCTGGACTGAAAGGCTATTCCAAATGGATTGCATACCCTAACCCAAGCAGCCCTGGCACTTATGTCAAAGTAGAACTTCTGGATAAAAGTGGATACAAAGACGGAAAAGTAATTGTACAGCTATCGAATGTGAGCGGTGTAGCGTATTCTTATACCGTCAATTCCGTTGAGGACGTCAGTGAGGTTGTCAACCAGTACCTGCTTCAAGCTGCTCCGGGTGTGCATATTGTCCAACTGATTTGGGGCAATCAAAGCGAGCATCTCAAGATCCTAAGAAGATAAGTCTCCTTAATTGACATTTTCATTATGGAATAACCCGGTCTTTCAGACCTCATGGGTATCCTGTCTTATAACTTCTCGGGGCTGCACCCCGAGCTAGCATAATTCAGGGTTTAACCCTGAAGGCCTGCAGGGCAGTCTTATACCAACCCAGTCCGCCAAGGCGGGGATTCGCTAATCCCAGGTAAAACCAAAGGCCTGAAAGGCCGACTTTAAATTCAAAGCCTGCGTACTGTTCAGTATCAACTTCAGATCACCTACTCCTCCTCTTCCTTCCTCGGTACCTTAGGCTGGCCAAGCCCCAAGCTTCCCCTCAAACCACTGAAAGTAGCCCTCCACCAGCCTCCAAATACAAACTTGGACTTATCACGCTCAAAATACACCCGGGAAGTCACCCTTCGATTAAAAAATTTCCTGGGATTACTGCTTTTAGTAAAGGCATTTGCCAAAAAGGTCATCAGGCCAAGTTTCCCGCCTCCCCTCTCCAAAGTGAGGGAATCCAAAAATGCAATCTTAAGACCCTTGTACTTAAAATTCATTGTGCCCCTAGCGACATCCTCATCCATCCTGAAACCCCACTTTCCATCCGTAACCCTGCCATCTACCACTTTGATAAACACGCCTCTGGACAACATGTTATTCAATAGTCTAAGGTCAAACTCACCTAGCTCCACATCCACGTCCATCGGATAAGGAGAGCCGAATTTCATATCTGCCGTGAGTTTTACATCTCCTTCTCCCATCAACTTGGCACGAACATCTAATCTACTGGTTTCTAAAGGAAACTCTTGATCACTTTTTTTCCGCATCATAAAAGGAGCTATAGAAGCATTCACCTCATCAAAGTGAATAGAACCCGGCAACATTGCTTTAGGTGCAAATTCCTGGTACCGGATCAGTCCGTGCTGCACGATCACAGAGTCCAACTCCAGATCAAAAAGCGCACTTTCCATCAACTCCTGCGGCATAGGTTTGATCACTCCTTCTTTCAGCGGAATTCTCTTATCCCTAAACACATCCATCCGCAGCCCTTCCATCCTCAGGACATGGGCTTTTATGTTCTTATTGAGAAAATAGGCATCAAAGTCTATATCTTCTATACGAATCCTATCCGCGCGGGCCTCAATAGCGTCATCCTGGTATCCTTTCCTCCTCAAAAATTCATAACGCCCCATAGTAGGGCGAAAATGGACCTCATCCAGAACAAGAGCATTATCCACATACTTGATTTTACCGATCTTCACCCTATGGAGACTATCCCTGGTAAATATCTCGTAGTTGGCAAGAGATAAACTAAGATCCTTTTCCAAAAGAATCCGGGGACTAAGGCTATTGTTTGTATTCAACAGGTCAAAACCTAGGGACTCCAAGCCAAAGTTGACCTTGTTGAAAGCCATGTGCGGAATCGGGCCGGCCCCCTTGCTGTGAAGGGCTATGTCCCCATTGCTGACCAGGATATCTTGTAGCAAAATGGACTCTACCAACCCGCTTTTCACCGACTTCACCGTGTCTTTTTGTGACTTAGCCTTAGATACGCTCTGGGCTGTGTCCAGATAGATGTCGATTTTAGGATTTAAAAGTCTCAGCTGTGTCAGGTCAAAGATCCCGGTGGACTGTATATCCCGCAAAGTATTATTCCGAACGCCTAGCTCATCAAGCTTTGCCGATAAGATAACTGTGCCTGGATTACCCGTTAACGTATTGGGGACTATTTCAAAATTGGAGAAAACGGTCTCATCAGCAGAATTATCCACATACAGATCAGAGAATCTTACGGTATGAATGCTATCCGGCAAGGTGTAGGAAAAATCTTTTAAGGTCAGGTTTATTTCATCAAACAGCCCAGCGATATCCTTACTTGCGTTAGCGGCAGAATCCAGATTTAAGCCCAGTATGCCCAGATCAAAATCCGTCTGTATGGACTCAAAATCATCATCCCCTACCCTGTAATTAAGGCTTAGGCTGGAGTTGCTGGCTTCTATTGCTCCGATTGAAACCAATTCTATGGATTTTGGCAAGGTATTGCTGGTCACCGATATAGAGCCCAGCTGGCTGGAATCATTCTTATAGCTTTTGTTGATTTCCAAATTGATGGTACTGCCATCCACTGCAAGCTTATCAAGCTTAAGCTGATTGTCAAATACGAAGGATTCTATATCCACACCTTCCAGTGACACACTCGGCAGATTCAGGGACAAAGCAATTTTACTTTTAAAAGAACTGCTCGGGCTAATCGTCAGATTATCTATCGCTATAATCCTCGAGCGTGAATTGAAACGCAGGCCATCAGTATCCACCTCATAATCCCCCCCTGCTACACTAAAATCATATTTCCTTAAAATCAAATCAATTTCATCAGAGAAAAAGGTCTTTTCAGGATTATCCTTCTGTCCTTTGTCAAGATAAAAACCCTTCAAATTCAAGGACAAACTGTCCTCACTTAGGGTAATATCCCTCTTTCCGGCAAAATTACTGTACTGCACCTGTCCATTACTAAAGGCTATGGAGTCAATCTGTATTAAATCAAAATAAGAAGTCAATAAACTACCTATTTCATCTGCGGATTCCACTTGAGATGCGGGCAGATCCGCTATATTCCTCTTCCGGAAGCGGGTGACACTCGCCACTGGTGACGGGACAAGGATCCGGTTGATCACCAGTTTCTCC
Organism: Algoriphagus sp. AGSA1; assembly: GCF_021390545.1. GTDB lineage: Bacteria > Bacteroidota > Bacteroidia > Cytophagales > Cyclobacteriaceae > Algoriphagus. The sequence goes on from NZ_JAJUWR010000033.1 coordinate 9,531, forward strand.
TCCATGTAAGCAGCCATAAGATCTATCCCTTCCACACGGAACTCCGGAATAGAAATATCCAGAATTACGGATTTCCCATAAGCCGTGAGGATGTTTTGCAGAGAATCAGGCACTTCAGGCCTCAGGGTGAAATTATTCACCACCACCAGCGAGTTTTTTGAATCTATCAATACCTTATCAGCCATAAACTCATGAAGATTGTCCCGTAGCTTGAGCCTATACTTATACAGGCTCAACACCATTTCTTCTGCCAAAAATCTATTTCGGACATCAGATTCCACATTGGGCTGTAGCAGGACATTCTCCAGCAGTAAGCTGAATCTTTCAAATCCCACATCGTCACTTCGAAGCCCTTTATCATTCCTAAACTGCACCTCACCCTCACTCAGATCCATTTTCCCTATGGCAACCTCATTCAAATAGCCCTCCAGCAACTGACGGACCATGTCTTTATTTACAGGTTTCTCCTTATCGGTAAGTTCGATAATTTCCACTTTGGGCGATTCCACCAACATTTCCCCGATACTGAACACCCCCTCATTGTAGAGACGTTTCAAGTTTGCTCCAGATAAGACCAGTTTGGGTAAGGCTATCCGTAAAATATGACTTGCAGCCCTGTCTTCGAAAGATTCCTCCCTTGGCTCGACCCTGACGTTTTCAACAACAATCTCATCCTTAAAGGAGGAGACGCTCACTTTATCCCCGTAAATCACATGCACATTATCAGAGAAGTACAACTCCGCATTTTCTATATCCATAGCAGCCTCTTCTCCATAGAAAAACTGATCTTCTTTTTTGGACTGATCCTCTCCCAGGTAAAAATTGATCATTTTAAAATCAAGCTTTTTGATATCAATCCGGTTCTTGAGCGTATCCTCCAGTTCATGTGTAATAAACTGCCCATTGTTCACCGACAACTCCTGTACTTCAAAAGACTTTAATATTCCTTCTATCAATTCATTCAGATCCCCGGTCGCCGTACTGTCCGCTGTGCTCGATACACTTTTCTGGACTTTAAACTCCGGATCCTTCATCACTATCTCATCAATCTTAACATTCGAGGTCATAAAGGCCTCGTTAAGGTTTACGTTTCCTACACGAAGTTTTCCAAGATAAACATCATAATATGCTTTACTTTCTATTGCCTTGTCTGATTTTAGGCTAAAACCACTGATATCGATCAGATTATCTAGGGAACTTATGTGCGCTTTTTCAGACTGGATTGCATGCACCCCATCCGGAAGGGGAAAAACCACGTTATCCAGATCAAACTCAAATCCCTTAGCATTGAAAGGTGTTTCCCACTCTTCCGCCCTTCTCCAATCGATATCCCTTACCAGCAATCTGGAATTTTCCGCCTTAAGTGAATTATGGCTCAAAAAATTCAAAAAGAACAAATTAGCATGGTCAATTTCCAACTCACTGATATAAACCCCCGGGAAATTACTTTTAGCGATGATTTTCTTAAGCTCATCTTCCAATGCCTTGACCGGAGACCCGCCCTTCTTCTCCCCTTCTGATTCCTCGTCCACCTCTATCCTATCTACACGCGGAGGCAGATCCATACTGATATTAGGATTGTCAAACTTGATGTTGCCCACATACAATACTCTGTCAGAGAAATCAAACCATAGATCTTTCAATGCCAACTGATCCAAGGTCAAATCAAACAATGCCTGACGCTGTTCCGGTCTCCGTTCACTAATGGGTTTCATAATGACACCATCCAAAAATACCGCACGCCGAAACAGAGACACCCTTACTCTATTAAAATCAACTACGTAAACATCCTTGGCTACTGCATTGATTTTTTCCCTTGCCCAATTCGAGAGGCACAAATTAGCCCCAAAATAAACTACAAATTCTATAAACAGAAGGGAGAGAAAAGTAAACATGACTCCTCTGAGCACCTTCTTTCTAAAGGGATGCCTGGAGTGCTTCTGTTTTCGCTCTTCTGCCATATATGCAATGATTTTTGTCTAAAATAGGCAATTAGAGTCAATTCCAACTAAAAAAAGCAGCACATATGTGCTGCTCATTGCTGTAGGAGAAGGATTCGAACCTCCACGGGGCTGTTAGGCAATAGTCCGGTTGAATTACGCTTTATTCTTTATTCCCCACCCCCGAGACAGGAGGGCTTGTCTGCCAATTTCAACATCCTACAATGAAGTATCTTTACTGATTGCAGGCCTTGTGCATGCAGAACGGCTTCTGTATAAAACCAAAGTTCAATAGGTCTGAAAAGCAAGCATTAGAAACTGATCGAGACTGATTTTATTACGACAGTTTTAAATTTTGCTGGGTCAAAATTAGAAATACCATTCGTTTATTAAAATTTTGATAAGATTTAATTTATTTTTTTACAGTTAAACCAATATTTAGATAGCTATGGTAAATTATTTATAAAAAACCAATCCAAATATAGGCTCATATTAATGATTTAATAATGGAGATTTGAGACACTTTTACCAAATGTTATTGGGATATATGGCCAAAAACCAAAACATCAGGAAAATCTGAGAAACTTTAGGGAGTGAGGAATTCATAAAAACGGAGCAGACAGTAGAATCTTTACCGAATACTGCAAATATCCTCGTTCTTTTCAGCGACCACCTGTCTAACGGCAGTCAGGTCTGCGGGAAATACCTTATAGACGTTCAGAAAAAAAAGCATAAAAAAAACCATGAAACAAAATTCCATGGTTTTAGTCAATTAACAATAAACCCAAAATAACCTGCTGTAGGAGAAGGATTCGAACCTCCACGGAGTAGTTAGGCAAATTTACGAGCTCGCTAAATGCTTTGTCCTATGACCTCCACCCCCGAGACAGGAGGGCTTGTCTGCCAATTTCAACATCCTACAGTATAGTGTAATTTCAATGCATTCTGGGTGCTTTGAGAGTAAACCGTTTGTTTTTCTCTCTTTGTATGATTCAAATATAGCAGGTCGGTTTGTTTATTAAAAATAATTCAAAAAATTTTCTAAATTTTTACAGTATTTTTAATGAAAACGATTGAAAAATACACTATCATTAAAATCCACATGAATAATAGACTTCATATTGACGGTTTTTCAATGAAAGAGTTCAATATTGCCAAAACAAGCCAAAAACGGTTATTTTATTGCCGAATCAGCACTGTTTTGTAAAATTTATTAGTGATTCATCAATGAGAATCATTATTCAAAATTCACATAGTTCTCCCACTTATCCAAAACCGACTGAAAATCTTCCGGCAATGGAGCCTCAAAATATAATTTCTCATTGGAAACGGGATGCATGAAGCCAAGTGACTTGGCATGTAGTGCTTGGCGCGGCAAAAGTTCAAATGCATTGTGCACAAAGGTCTTATACTTGGAGAACTGGGTTCCCTTGCGGATTTTATCCCCTCCGTACATGGCATCATTGAACAGCGGATGTCCCAGATATTTCATGTGTGCCCGGATCTGATGCGTACGTCCAGTCTCCAGATTACACTGGATCAGTGATACATAGCGTAGCCTCTTCAGTACTTTCCAGTGTGTTACCGCATGCTTCCCCTGACTTCCGTCTGCATAGACGTCCATTACCTTACGGTCTTTGGCACTGCGCCCCACATGGCCTACGATCGTACCTGTATCCTCTTCCGGCTCGCCCCACACCAAAGCCAAATAGGTTCGCTCAATGGTATGATGAAAAAACTGCTTTGCCAGATGTGTCATTACATCCTCCGATTTGGCTATCACAAGAAGCCCCGATGTATCCTTGTCTATCCTGTGAACCAAGCCTGGCCTACCTTCATTTCCCTTCATCTCGGGTAAATGCTGAAAGTGGTGCACCAGTCCATTCACCAGTGTCCCAGACCAATTGCCGTGGGCAGGATGCACCACCATCCCCGCAGGTTTGTTCACTACCAATAAATAGGTGTCCTCATAGACAAAGTCAAGCGGGATATCCTCCGGCAGCACTTCTGTATCCCGCGGGGGTTTGCCCATCAGCACCCGTATATCGTCCAGAGGCTTTATCTTATAGCTGCCCTTGACTGACTCCCCGTTTACCTGGATAGAGCCCGCATCTATGGCTTGTTGGATCTTATTACGCGTGGCAAAAGCTATTTTTCCTGTTAAAAACTTATCAATCCTGATGGGGGTCTGCCCTTTGTCTATTACAAACTTAAAATGTTCGTATAGCTCTAATTCCTCTTCATCAAAATCTTCGTCTGGGTGCATGCTCATGCTGCAAAAATAAGATTATCAAGCTTAACTTTGGCATATCTTCAAAAAAGCACCTCAAATGCTACATCCAAATCCAGTTCCTACACAGTTTCTTACACATTCTTTTTTGGAGGAAAAGGGAATAGAATTGGTAATCAAGCGCTTGGATTTAGTCCATCCGGAGGTTTCCGGAAATAAATTTTTAAAACTCAAATGCAATCTGGAAAAAGCTAAATTAGAAGAAAAAACTAAGATTCAGACGTTTGGAGGGGCTTTTTCTAATCATCTCTATGCAAATTCCCAAGCCGCAAAAGCTGAAAATCTAGAAGCCTTTGGCACCATACGGGGAGAAAAACAGACCCCCTCAACACCACACTTTCACATGCAGAACGACTGGGGATGCAGTTTCATTATATTGATAGTAATAGCTATAGAGAAAAAGCCACCGCAGAATACGGCTTAACTCAATATTCGATATAGCTTAAATTTTCCAGTTTCCATTTGTTTTCTACATTGGTAAAGTTCCCGGTTATAAGCAGATTATCACTTTGCAAAAAAATTTTCATTTCAGCTTTGTATTTCAATGAATCATATTGAATATCCCGAATTATAAAGACTCTTCCCACTGTATCATCAGTAAGCTTCAGAACTTCATTTCCAAATGCAATAGAATTACAACCTATAGTGTATTCGTTTTGATAAATAAAATAATTATTAGCTGAATCTCTGTGAAGGGAAAATAATTCCTCATCCAAAATTTGATCCATCATACTTTTAACTTGGCATTTTTCTCTAAAATTTAAATTTATCAAAACTAAAACAACGATAGGGAGTGTTTTCAAGTCCATATTGATTTTTAGTTAGAATATGCACTGTGTTTTGCCTTCGATAAAATCCTGAGTTCGTTTTGGGTATTCATTTGACGCAAAGATTACATGAAAAATCTTAAATACTTGAGTATTATCAGTAAACGATGTACGTAGAATTTTCCAGTTTCCATTTCCCTTCAATTTTATTATAATTTCCTTTCAGAACCATATTTTCGTTTTCAAGTAAAACCTCTATGTGCGCTCTAGTTCCAAGAGAATCCAATTTCAAAATTTTGAAGACATTTCCCTCTTCCTTCGAGCTTGGCACAAGTGTCTTCTTACCAAATTTCACATGGCTACAATTCTCCGAATACTCATTTTTAAAAAGGTAATATTCTGTATCAGATTCTCTATGAGGCCTTATGAATTTCATCATAAGCAATTGTTCCATCATACTATCCACAACACATGGATGAAAGCTTAATTGAGCCAGTAGAATAGCTGTTAGTATAATCGATTTCATCTGTTTTTAATTGTCTTTAACCTGTCAGATGGTAATGCCCTGAATAATCATTCCCCTGTGTGAGAAGTCGTTCTCATGGGCATTTCATGACGTATTAATTTCCGGTTAGAATTGATTTTGCGTTATGTCTCCATACGGTTTGGCCATAGACAGTCTCCTCAAAAAGGACTCCTTCTTCCACACCTTCTTGATAAGCCTCACCATCCACATTATCCCCAAAATGCACATATTCATGAAGAATAGAAACTCCAACCAGAAATGCCAGCCCATTTGCATCCATTGTCCCAGGAACCGAATTTTCCATATCGTTGACTAGATCAATATCTATGAACAAATTATTTGGGTGAGTAGCATCAAATTGTCCATATATTTCGTTTCCATTTTGATCTGTTCCTAACTGCTGAACAATAATTGTAGGCCCCTCTCCCCATTCTAGATCCTCTTGAATTTCAGTTAAAGTGAGACCGGTAATATTCATGATTGCAGTAGTTATCGCATAATTGGTTTTTAAGAGAGGCATTTTATTTTTCAGGTATTCGGTCAGTTTAGGATACAGATCTTCATAACCTGAATTTGGGGGATATTTAAAGCCGTTTTTGTCAACGGTTGAATAACTGTAACTGGAAGGCCCACCACCTCCTCCACCAGTACAAGGATCAATCACCGTAGTACTGCATGACCAAGAGGAGCAATCAAAATACTCCCTTGACCCACCGTAATCCCAATACCAACACCCTCTTGTGCAGGTAGTTGTACTTACTTCATTACATGAAGGATCGGGCATATTAAAGTTGGAAAAATCTTGCTGCTTATGAATCTTCCCATCATAATTTAAGGCTTTATTTCCTTGATTTTGCATTTCGCCCTTTTTGTAAATCTCCCAATGCGAGAACTCACCATCTAAATAATAGTAATACAGAATACCATCAAATTTAGATTGCTTATGAAAGACTGGACTGCGAAGGTCATTGTATTTTAAGCTTTCTTCGAACGTGTGTACAGCCACGACGAAAGACTCTTTAATGCCCCTATCACTAATTTTCCCAATATATTTATAAGCATGCTCAAGGTTTGCAGAGTCAAATGAAACCGAAAAAGGGACTTCAAAATACCTTGTTGACGATTCTGAAGAATCTTCGTAATACTGTTCCCATAACAATTTCAAAGTTGAGATTTCTTCGAAATCAAAATTTTGATCAAAATTACTTCTAATTTCCATTTCCGTCTTTAGATCGGAATGGGGCTCATTATTGAACTCCTGGCAGCCTGCTAGAAAAAGAAATGTGAGAAAAGAATATACTCGAAAATATCTTGAAGTCATCATAAAAGAAGGTTTATGTGACTTTAATCTAATAAAAATCTCATATGAATTCAAATCTCCTTTTTTCTTTTATCATACTCACCCCATGTTTTATTTAAATCACTAAATCATAAAATATTCACTATCCTTAGCTTTGTGCATGATTTTGCCATACACAACACCCACGGAATCTTTGTCTCATCCTACCCTAACAAATCTTGGACTGGGGCTAGAAGTCAAACGCTTGGATCTCGTCCATCCGGAGGTCTCGGGAAATAAATTTTTCAAACTCAAATACAATCTGGAACATGCTAAAAATGAAGGGAAAAGCAAGATTCTGACTTTTGGAGGGGCTTTTTCGAATCATATCTACGCCACGGCAGAAGCCGCAAAAACTGAAAATCTAGAAGCCATTGGCATCATACGGGGAGAAAAAACAGAACCCCTCAACACCACACTTTCACATGCAGAAAGACTGGGAATGCAACTTCACTTTATCGATAGAACGACCTACAGAAAAAAAACAGAGCCTGGGTTTATAGCGGGTCTGAAAGAGAAGTTCGGGGATTTTTATTTGATCCCGGAAGGCGGCACCAACGGATTGGCGATCCAGGGAACCTCCGAAATCCTTGGCTCTGAAGATCAGCAATTCTCATTTATCTGCTCCTCTATCGGCACTGGAGGGACTTTCGCAGGACTGTATGCTTCACTTTCTGAAAAGCAAATACTCCTCGGCTTCTCTTCTCTAAAGGGAGAATTTATACTGAATGAAATCTCTGATCTGATTGATGAATATCAGCTAGCCAGTCAAGGATCGTATGAGATTTTTACTAATTACCACTTTGGCGGCTATGCCAAACACAAGCAAGAATTGATCGATTTCATCTGGTGGTTTTACGAGAGTTTCGGGATTGCACTTGACCCTATTTATACAGGAAAAATGGCTTTTGGACTCTGGGAGCTTATATGTACGGGCTATTTCCCAAAAGGCTCCAAAATCCTGATGATCCACACCGGAGGACTGCAGGGCAACGTAGGGTTTACGGACAGGACAGGAATAATGCTCCCTTGAAAATCCTACGAAAAGGATTCGGGATTGCAAATCCCGAATAGCAGGATCACGCTCCTCGGGATTTGCAATCCCGAGGATAAACCGTTGGATTTGCAATCCATATAAACCAACCTTCAATACATAATCACCCAAACTCAGCCAATTCAAGCATTCCTTTTTTTATCCCAAAATATCCCGAGGCACTACTCCATACATAATCTTCTTCTCTCGCCACCCAACCTGCGCGAACAGGGTTCATATGTATATAATTGACTTTGGTGTCAAAGAATTGCTTGGAATAAACCTCCTCTCCATGATATCCTTCTTCCCAAAACCAGATTCTATCATCAATAGTCAACAAATTTACCATCCAAGGTTTTCTGCTTTCATGAGGGTTGTCAATAATCAACTTCAAAATCTTCTTGGAAATGAATTTCTTGAAGTCTCGGATAATATCGCTGAGATCTTCATTTCTTGCCCTAAGCATTAAATGGCAATGGTTAGACATCAGCACCCATGTGTAAATCTCCAGACCTTTATTGGCTTGACAGTATTTAAGGTTTTTGATCAATTCCTCTCGGTATATATCCCGAGTAAATACATCTACCCAATGGTGTACAGTGAAGGTCACAAAATGTACAGCACCTTGATCTTTGATCCTGAATTCAAATGACATACTAAAGAGAGTTTTAATTCTAATTTAAAGAAATTGCCTTTGAGTTATAAAAAAATTCTCTTCGAAGACGGATTGAAAATCCTACGAAAGTGGGTTCGAGATTACAAATCTCGAATAGCAGTTTGCAAGTCCCGAATAGCTGAACAACACTTGGAGATCACTAAATTTAACCTCACTACAATTTATACTTTTCCAAAAAATCCTGACATTTGGAGTCTTCCCCTCTTCCGATATGGCAAAGAATAAAAAAAGAAAAGGAACTGTCACTAAAGTTCCTCAGGTAAGTCCCAAAAAATACATCCAAACAAAAGCCAGGCACCTGCCCATCTATGCCTGTTATATCAATGAAGAATGGGAAACCTCAAAACTAGCTCAGATTTTCATAGCTAGGAGACATATAAACGGTAACGTCACATTTGCAGGCTATCTCACTGACCTACTAGGGCTAGGCGTGAAAGACGCAATGTATAATACCAACCTGCCTCTATTTGAGTTTGAAGAACTAATTGACCGCACAGGCGAAAGCATGGTTGAATGTGATTACGTTTTAGCGCATAATCTAATATATGGAGCTGTGGAATTTGCCTTGGATCATGACGTCAAGTCACATAAAGACTGGGAAATAGCCCGCTACGTCTTAGAAGAAGACACCGATGATATTCCGCTGATGGACTTGGAGTTTGGAATAGGCGGGGTACCTGCATTTATTCTAGATGACGAGGAGGATGAAGAGTATTCTTGGGATGAAGATGAGGAACTTGAGGACGAGGATTTTTTAGAAGAAGAAATGGCAAGAACAGCGCAAAAACTTGTATATACCACCATTGACCTTGCCTATGAAAAGACCTTTCCGTTCACACCTGATGATCACTATCAGAGAATTAAAGACGCCCATCGGCAATTAATAATAAGGGAAGAGCCTGAAAATGAAATGGACGAGGAGGAAGCAGACGCATTGGAATTTCTATATTATAGGCTCCATGAGCTCCAGGAATCAGGGGGTAAGGCGGGAATAAAAGCGTTTAGAAAACAAATTTCAGATAACATCAACCTATACCCCAATCAGCCCATCTTTCGGAATTACATGGCAAACAGCTACTTTGTTGTAGGTGATGTGGTCGAGGGCGCAAAGCAATTTGAGCAATGCGTAAGGGATTTTCCTGATTATCTGCTGGGCAGACTTTTTTACGCATTTCAGTTGACCCAAAACGGACAATACGAGCAAGCATGGGACTTAATCGAAGGCAAATCTGAATTGCAGGAGCTATTGCCACATAGAAAATCCTTTCATCCACAAGAGGTGTATGTTTTCTATGCTGTGGTAATCTTGTGTTATCTTATCGGCGAAAATAATCTAGAGAAAACATTTCCTTATTACGAGCTAATACTAGACAGTGAAGATGATCCACTGCGTTGGATATCGGTAACCAAAGCTGTTGATGCGGTATCAAGGACAAAGGTGGATGCATTAGAAAGTAAGTATAATAAGGTTATAGCGGAAATCGTCGATGAATTGGGTGTTATTCCTGATATTAACACGGATTGAAAATCCTATGGAATCGATTCGAGATTACAAATCTCGAATAGCGAAGTTAACTTTTCAACGTAAAAAAGTCTGCAGACTCCTGAGGATGAATCTCAAGCACATTTGCCAAAACCAAGCACACCAAGGTTTTAGACGCTAAAAACTTAGGGAGACTTGCAAGCTTGGCAAATTCCTTCAAGGTGATTTTATCAGATTCACCGAGAGCCTTCATCAGGATTTCCTCCTTTCTTCCATAGGTAAAAACCATATCCCTTGGGATTCTCCCTCTACGCAAAACCTCCCAAACTTCCCTACTCGCCTGTACAGACCTGTCCTCCACGCGGACAAAAGCCTGTTTCCTGTCTTTTTCTTTCAGGTAATGTGGACGGTTGGGACTCATAGGAACCTTAAAAACTGCCACTCCTTTCTTCTCATTAATCTTCAAGGTGAACAATTTATAATCCAATGCAGGTTGAATAAGCTCCTTGATCGCTTTTTCCATTACAAAAATCTCCTCTTCTATATAACGCTGCCCAGAGACTGTCCCATCATCATCCACTCCTATCAGCAAATCCCCTCCAGAAGTATTGGCAAAGGCGATTAATTCACGGACAATCTTTTCCGGAAAAGTCGCCTTTTTCTTAAATTCTATTCTCAACCCCTCTCCTCTTGCAGCGAGAGACTTCACTTCCTGCAGCGTCATTTTTGTAAATTTTCAGTAGAGATGATGAGTTAATTTCATGGCAAATTTAATGCAAGGCTCACTTCGACTCTGTAGTAATCATCCAAGGACGGAATTAAATGCATGCCCGTTAACCCAACAGTAGAGCTCTTTACGTATCCTTTGTGTCCTCGGCGGTTTAAACCCTCTATTTACTTACCCCTCTATTCAATTGCTCCAATCTTGATTTTTGAGATTGCCACTCATCCCGAAGACGCGCTGCCTCCATGAAATTGAGTTCTTTGGCAGCCTTCTCCATCAACTTCTGGGTCTGTGCAATCAATTTCTCCAATTTATCCTTGCTCAGGTACTGCACCACAGGATCCGCCGCCATGCTTTCTTCTCCAGGCATAGGCTCAGCATAGAATTTTGCGTTTTTCTTGGAATCCGCCACCTTGGTTTGCCCCATGATTTTATCATGCGATTTTAAGATTGTTGTCGGCGTAATGTCATTAGCCCTATTGTATTCAATCTGTAAAGCTCTTCTTCGCTTAGTTTCATCAATGGCAGATTGCATGGATTCGGTAATCTTATCCGCATACATGATCACACGGCCTTCGGAATTCCTTGCCGCACGCCCTATAGTTTGCACCAAACTGCGCTCATTTCTCAAAAAACCTTCTTTATCGGCATCCAATATGGCCACTAAGGAAACCTCCGGCAAATCCAATCCCTCCCTTAGCAAGTTCACACCTACGAGCACATCGAAAATCCCCAAGCGTAGTTCTCTCAAAATCTCAACCCGGTCAAGGGTTTTCACTTCGGAGTGAATATATCGGGACTTGACCCCTGCTCTTTCGAGGAACTTCTGAAGTTCCTCAGCCATTCGCTTGGTCAGAGTGGTGACCAAAGTCCGGGCACCGGTCTTGATGGTCTGGTCTATTTCTTCCAGCAAATCATCAATCTGATTTTGGCTGGGTCGCACCTCTATGGTAGGATCCAAAAGTCCGGTAGGCCGGATGATTTGTTCCACCACTACGCCTTCGGTCAACGATAGCTCATAATCAGCTGGAGTGGCAGAGACATAAACCACCTGGTTGGTCAGATCCTGAAATTCCTCAAATTTCAAGGGCCTATTATCCAACGCTGAAGGGAGTCTAAAACCAAAATCCACCAGATTTACCTTTCTGGATCTATCCCCACCCCACATAGCTCTTACCTGAGGCAAGGTCACATGACTCTCATCCACCACAAGCAAAAAATCATCCGGGAAGTAATCCAGCAAGCAGAAGGGTCTGGCACCTGGAGCTCTTCTATCAAAATATCGGGAATAATTCTCCACACCAGAGCAGTAGCCCAGTTCCCGCATCATTTCCAGATCAAATTCTGTCCGCTCCTGAAGTCTTTTCGCCTCTATAAACTTCCCTTCTCTTTCGAAGAAATTTACCTGGTCCACCATATCGTGTTGGATCTCATGTATGGCAGTTTGCAAGGTATCCTTACCGGTGACAAATAGGTTGGCAGGAAAAATAGAGATGATCTTCTCCTCATTCAGCTTTTTCCCCGTAGCCGGATCAAAACGCTGAATAGCCTCAATCTCATCACCCCAGAAGAATATTCTATATCCCCAATCCGCATAGGCCACAAATATGTCCACTGTATCTCCCTTCACCCGGAATGTACCTCGCGTAAGGTCAAGCTGCGTACGGCTATAAAGAATATCCACCAGCTTAAAGAGCAACTGATTCCTTGGTATCCTATCGCCCTCCTGGAGCCTGATTACATTTTTCCCAAATTCATCCGGATTACCTATACCATAGATACATGACACAGAAGCTACCACAATGACATCCCTCCTCCCCGTAAGTAATGCCGAAGTAGCGCTCAGTCTCAGCTTTTCTATCTCTTCATTGATCGAAAGATCCTTTTCTATATAAGTCCCTGAGGTAGGGATAAAAGCCTCTGGCTGATAATAATCGTAGTAGGAAATGAAATACTCCACAGCATTTTGAGGAAAAAACTGCTTGAATTCCCCGTACAATTGCGCAGCTAGGGTCTTGTTGTGACTTAAAACCAGCGTGGGTCTCTGGGTTTGCTGAATTAGGTTGGCGACGGTAAATGTTTTTCCAGAACCAGTGACTCCAAGGAGAACCTGGGCCTGGTCACCATTTAATACCCCCTTCACAAGTTCAGCTATCGCCTTAGGCTGGTCTCCCGTAGGCTGATAATCTGATATAAGTTTAAATTCCATAAGCTTCGTCCGAAAATACCCAACATCAAAACCTTATACAAAAGTTTAACCAGTAAAGAATTTGTAGAAGATAACGGATCGAGGAAAAGACTTCGCTCAACATGACAATATTTGAAACAAAGCAAATAAATGAACTCGTAAAGATCTCTGAAACTCAATGGGGTCAATCTGGGCCAAGTCACTCTGAGCAAGGAAGAAAAGTCTTATTCTTAACGACTAAAAGCTACTATACCATCTTCTTAAACTTCCCAACGTTATAATATAAATAGTTTGTTCTCAGGATCAGTACCAAAAGCAAAGGAATAAGGCTTGGATGAAAAGACTGCCAACCCAAAATCCAGAAAACCACTGCCGCATCTGCCATGATCAGAGCAAAAAGCAGGTATTTCAATACCCAAGGCTTAATCGTGTTTTTGAGCAATGCAACCGCTAATACAAGGTGCCCCGGAAAAGCCCAAAGTATATTCCAGTTCCACTTGGTAGAAGGGATCAATGAATATATCCAAAGAAGGGACATCACTAAACCTATGATTCCTAAAACACCAAAAAAAACCACATCAAAACCTATAAACAGTTTTTTCTTTTTGAATCCTATAAAAGTAACCGCTGTAAAAACCAATGCGGCCACCCAGAAAATCCAGTAAGGATTCACAGCTCCAAAAGTTCCTTCAGGCTTTTTAAAATCCAAAATCACCCGCTCTTCGGCGACCAAAGACCGGGTAGGGCCATCACCCTGTATCTCAGCTCTGGCGAAAGCCTGCTCCATATATTTTGGCAGAAATTGTTCCTCATGAGGTGTGGCATCTCTGTCCAGCCGGGATCCCAAGGCCAGATCTATTCCCAAGTCCGACCAGGTCATATAATAAACCATCTCATCGATCAGCTCCCGGAAAGTCTTTTCCACCGCCTCTTGCTCCTCATCGTGCCAGACTAGCTGATCTCCCAATACCTTACTGATCGCATCCCGTATACGCGTAGCGCAGTTATCATAGAAAAAGTCATAACGATATGCCCTGTTCTCCGGTCTGTAATTTTCCTCCAAAAATCCGATCAACTTCAGTTTCTGGTCCTCATTTAAATTCAATACCTGCTCCCGAACACTTCGGTGGAAGTATTGGTACTCAGCGATAAAACGATCAAACGTAGAGACAGAAAGGTAATAATCCAGTCTGCCCCCGGCAAAGTTAAGCACGAAATTGGGCGCCCCAAAGTCAAACGTGCCGTAATTATATACCATATCACGACCAGACCCCAAATCCAAAACCCTGATCCCACTATGCCCAAAAGAACTGTAAATCTCCTCGCCGGGATCGCAGGTAAGTAAGCTGATTCGATAAGACTGACCCTGGGCACCCTGTAAAACACTGATAGCCAGCAAAAAAATCAAACTAATTATTGTTTTATTCGGTCGCATTTTACTATATTGATAGTCTCTTTTTTTACCACACTTTTTTCGAATGGAAATATGGGGCAAAATAACAGCCCAAGGGGCATTTTTCCCAGGCCGAATATACAGTATATTCCCGGCAGTTGTTTTTTGGTGCCTAGGGTTAAACTACTCCTTTTGTCAAGAAATTGGCGCTTACAGGACAATCGCTTCAGGCAATTTTGATAATATCGCAATCTGGGAGGTCTTCGACGGAGTATTTTGGACGGCGGCCTCCGCTAAGCCTAATCTACTGAATGACATATACATAGACCAAACCCGTAAAGTAACATTGACAGGTAACGAAGCCGTAAAGAGCTTATTTATCAATGCTGAAACGGGTGCGGGTGAAAAATTAAACCTAAATGGTTTTAATCTTGACGTATATGGATCCCTTCGGGCTTTTTCTGGTGCCGCTCCTGGGATGCCTTCAGGATCGTGGAACAGCCAAAATTGGATAGGAAATTCCGTCACCAGTACCATTACCTTCAAAGGGAATTCAAGAACAATCATTCCCAAAAATGCATGGAGTGGCTTTACCACCCAAAGCAGGTATTCCGTGATATTTGAGCCGGAAGTCGGGCATACCTTAACTATAGAGGAGCCCCTTAAAGCTGTCAGGTTTACCATTAGGTCTGGAACCCTACTTCAAAAGGCAGATGTATCAGTGACTCCTAGCTTCTGTGCCTCACTCACATTCAATACGGAAACGACATTCTATCCTTCTGGCTCTTTTGGTGATTTTATCATAGAATCAAATGGCACACTTAGTTCAGAGTGTAATCAAAACATACTCGCAAGATCGATTTCCGGATCTGTAAGCGCCAACCTCTTCGATCTCCAAGCTGGTGGTGAGCTTATACTTTTGGGAACTTCGCCCCAGATTGAAACAGCAAACCTGCAACTAAACGGAAAAGTCAGCTTTAGAAAGAACTCGGGCATCCAAAATTTTATTACCAAGTCATATCCCGGATCAGAAATACCGTTAACATTCCATGACCTTGAAATCCAAGGAACGCAGAATGTGACCCTACCCTCAATTTTATCTGTTTCAGGCAATATTCTCCAGACAGGATCCGGCCAATTCCAGTCGCAGAACACACATCTTACTCTACTGGGCCATGGGGATCAACTAATCTCGGGTTTTAGTCTCAATACCCAGGATCTCACAGTGGACAAATCCGGTGGAGAGGCGCTGTTGGCACATAACCTAATCGTCCTGAGGGATCTCACCATGCTGGATGGGAAACTGAATTTCCAGGACAACACCTTAACTCTAAACACCTCAAGCGTTGGTACACTTAGCTATCAAGGAGGTTCCTGGGAGAAGCTTACTTCCTTTACTTATGCCAACGCTCCTACTACCTTTAATGCTTCCAACGCCACCTTCCCATTTGGCGATCGCTACCACGGCGGGATCCGAAAAGTGCAACTGTCAGGAACCCATGCCGGGGGAGATCTCACCATAGATTATACGGAATTTTATGGAGCTGACTACTCCCCTAATTTTAATGACTTGGATGGCACCCCTATTCTCTACAGGCTGTATAGCCACTTCAATTTCTCAGGATTAAGCCCAAGCAGCAACCCACTGGAATTACGGATATCGGCAGACAAGCTGATCGTCGATGAACCTGAGGATCTGCGGTTGGTCTGCACCGGCTATGCTGCACCGGGTATGCATGTGGAAAGCTCTGATCAAGATAACCTATGGGCTATAAGAAATATGGCTTTTGGTGATCTCCCGGGAAATAATTTTACAGTAGGGAGTTTTAGGGCTTTAAGTATTTTACCTCTCACTTGGCTGTCGATTTCCGCGACCAACCATAACAATCTCAAACAAATCTCCTGGTCGCTGGCTTCAGAAAAAGACATCGAAAATTTTGAAATCCATCGTTCAGAAGACATGGCAAAAACATGGGATAAAATAGGCCAAACCGTGAGCCAAGGTACTTCAGAAGTCCCTACCAGTTATACCTTTATTGACGATAACCACCTACTCCCCAAATCGGTCTATTATCGGATAAAAGCTCTTGATCACATGGGGAAATGGTCATGGAGTAAAGTAGTGAGGCTGGCAGGAGAACCTATGCCCCATACTCCCATCCCTACCATATTTCCCAATCCACATAGTTTAGGGAAAGTGCAGCTTCAGATTTCTAATGATTTCAACCTTGAAGATGTACAGATAAGTATCCATACTATTCATGGAGCTTTGATTTCATCTTTTGGCTATACAGAATCTATTTTCTCGGAAAAACTAGAATTTTTACCATCTGGTGTATATTTAATCAACATTTCCGATTCAGAAGTATCACTTCAAAATAGATGGATAAAACACTAACTCTTATTTCTGAGGAATTATATAAGGTGAAACTCTCTTTAATCCGATTTTTTTATATTGCCGGCTAAACCCGATCTCTACCTATGACCATTCTACTTGTTCTGATCAGTATTGCCATACTGGTGCTGCTTATTGTCTGGGCCAAACTCAATCCGTTTTTAGCTTTTATAATCTCTTCTATAGCTGCCGGTTTTCTTCTGGGACTGCCTGCCGACCAGATCGCCGGATCGGTGCAACGAGGTATGGGAGTGTTGCTAGGGGATTTGGTCATCGTGATTGTCATGGGCGCTATGCTTGGCAAATTGGTAGCGGAAAGCGGAGCCGCACAGCGGATTGCCGGCTTCCTGATGAAAATCTTCGGGCAAAAACACATCACCTGGGCAATGGCCATCACAGGGCTGATCGTAGGCATCCCGCTTTTCTACAATGTAGGCTTTGTCCTTTTGGTCCCTCTGGCTTTTACCGTAGCGTATCAATATAAAATCTCAGCTGTTTATGTAGGTATCCCCCTATTGGCGGCACTTTCAGTTACCCATGGGTTTTTACCCCCGCACCCTTCGCCAGCAGCATTGGTAGCCCAGTTTGATGCAAATATGGGGCTGACGCTTTTGTATGGTTTTATGATTGCCATACCTACCATTGTCCTCGCAGGACCTATTTTCGCAAGAACACTCAGAAAAATGGAAGCAAAGCCTCTGGAGACCTTCCAGGCGGAAACCAAACCTGAATCAGAACTTCCTTCCGCGGTAAACAGCTTCTTCACCGCGCTGTTACCTGTAGTACTATTGATAGGCACTACCATACTGAATCTGAATGTTTCAGCAATAAGCAGCCTCGCACCTATCATTTCCTTCGTGGCTGATCCGGGAATAGTGATGTTGATTTCTGTATTAGTCGCAACATTCACACTGGGACTAAAACGTGATTTCTCCATGAAGGAGATTATGGGCCATTACACGGTTGCCACCAAAGATATAGCTATGATTCTATTGATTGTAGCTGGGGCCGGTGCACTAAAACAGATTTTCACAGATACAGGAGTCAGTCTGGTGATCGCAGAGGGCCTACAGAGCTGGGACATTCACCCGTTGATTCTGGCTTGGGTAATTACCGCCATTATCCGCGTATGTGTGGGTTCGGCTACCGTTGCCGGGTTGACTACCGCAGGGATCATTGCCCCGTTGGTAACCACCATGAATGTGGATCCAAACCTCCTCGTCCTATCCATAGGCGCGGGAAGTCTGATGTTCTCCCACTTCAATGACGCAGGCTTCTGGATGTACAAGGAATTTTTCAATGTAAGCATCAAGGACACGATCAAATCCTGGTCATTGATGGAGACTATTGTGGCTGTTGCCGGTCTGATCGGGGTGCTTTTATTGGATATTTTCATATGATTATAATTTGATTTTCAATGGTCATATGGAATCTCGCATTCATTATAATCATCTCAGTGTGTGACTCTTGTGTCATGCTCGATTTCATTTAATTTTAAGCCTCAAAAAAACAAACTATGGAAACCCCAGAAAGTAACTTTACCAAGCTTGGCCTCAATCTTCCACCAGCTCCAAAGCCACTTGGGGTTTACAAGCCTTGCCTGATTGACGGCAAGTACCTCTACCTCTCCGGACATGGCACTGTACAGGATGATGGCAGCCTGATCATCGGACGTATAGGGGAAGATATGGATATTGAAGAAGGTAAACTAGCTGCCAGACAGGTGGGATTGGCGATGCTATCCACCATCAAGGCGAACCTCGGATCCCTCAATAGAGTCAAGCGGGTGATCAAAGTTCTGGGAATGGTGAACTGTGTTTCCACTTTCGAAAAGCACCCGTATATCATCAATGGATGCAGTGAATTGTTTGCCCAGGTCTGGGGAGAGGAAAATGGGATCGGAGTAAGGTCGGCAGTGGGAATGGGAACTCTCCCAGACAATATTCCCGTGGAAGTCGAAGCCTTGTTTGAACTTCATGAGGGGGCATAAAATTTTGTGAGTTTCCGCTGACTTCCGGTGACTATACCTTCATTGATATACTGGCGAGAGTTTATTCATGAAAGAACTACCGATTGATACCAGAAATCTTTTCCGTCCTTTACAAGGTAAGTTAATTGAATTGCTGAAATCATTAGATGCAGATGATTGGAACAGGCAAACTGTGGCTAAACAATGGAAAGTAAAAGACGTGGTAAGCCATATATTAGACACGCAACTTCGGGTTCTCTCTCTTCAACGCGATGGTTATTACGGAGAACAACCCCCGGAAATTAATGAATATGAGGATTTGGTCAGATGGCTGAATCAACTAAACAGCGAATGGGTAAAGGCAACACAAAGACTAAGTCCACAAACGCTAATCTTATTACTCGAATCCATAGGGGATTTGGTATCAAATCATTACGCTTCCTTACACCCATGGGATGAGGCGCTATTTCCAGTTGCTTGGGCCGGAGAATCTACCAGTTATAACTGGATGCATCTAGCCCGGGAATATACCGAATATTGGCATCATCAACAGCAGATCAGAGATGCGGTAAATAAACAGGGTATAATGTCGAGAGAGTTTTTCTACCCTGTGATGAGTACATTCTTTCAGGCTTTACCACACACATTCCGAAACACAGTAGCCGAAAAAGATACAGTCATTGAAGCACGCATAACTTCAGAGGCTGGTGGAAGTTGGTACTTAATTAAAACTGCTGACGGATGGACACTTGAACTAGAAGCCAGTTCAAGTCCCTCAGCCATAGTAACTATACCAATTAAAATCTCTTGGATTTTATTTTCAAAGAGCGTCCGTCCACACGAAATAATTGACGAGGTAGAGATTAAAGGGGATGAACATTTAGCAAAAAAGGTATTGGAAATGGTGTCCGTTATAGCATGAAAAACGTGTTATCCAGTCACAATGATAACTTTTGACAGGTTACTGGTTTTTCAGCATGTCCTAAACGGTTTTGGCAGCATGGGTCATTTCTGCTACTCCCCTAGTTGTCGCACACAATATTGGTTATCCCCGTACACTTCTAGTTTTGGATAGTGATCTGGCCAGATCAAGAAGGTTTGAAAGAAAGGCTACGGCTGTACCAGTGCCTTGTAAGAGTCAAATACAGACATCACGTCCTTGACATAATTCACGGCAAGATGTCCTTTTGCGAAACCGCTCCTGACTATAGGATCGGTATAATAATCAGGGTCGCTTTTGAGTTCAAGAAATCTGGAAACATCACTCCATGTCTGTGTGTTTTCACCGTATTTCATAGTAAGTTTCCAGGCATCCTCTACATGCCCATGACCTATATTATAGGAAGCCAATATGAATTTTAGCCGCTCAGATGTGTCTGGTACTCTTTCAATCCAAAACTTATCGAGATATCTCAGGTACCTGACTCCTCCCATAAGGGATTCCTGAGGATCATTTGGATTTTCCACACCAAAACGTTCAAGTGTTACCGGCATCAGTTGAAGCAGGCCTTTTGCCCCTGCATAAGAGGTGGCTACCGTATCGAAGCGGGATTCTTTATATACCAACGAAGCCAGCAACCGCCAATCCCAACCTAATTGTTCCGCACCGTTTTTTATCAGATCATCATAGACTGAAATCTGGTTTCCTGCCAAGGATGAAAATGGGCTATTACTTCTGAAATAACTGTTTTTGGGATTTAAGAAGTATTTGGCATACACATCGGGGATAAACCGCTTTTGCTTTTCAACGAGCCAATTATCCAGAGCCGAAAGAAGTTTAGGGGAGTTTTGTCTTACCACCCAGGAGACATCCCCTTCCTGTTGAATTTTCCAGGAGATATCCAGGCTGTTATAGTAAGTGGCATTGGCCTGGGCAATATTTTGATCTGCCACAGTCCATTTGATTTTTCCTTCAGCTACTTTATCGATAAGACTTTCCTCATGGTCAAATGTAGGAATAACCGTGTAGTCCAACCGCAGGGAATCTTTCAACATGCAGAGCTGTGCTTTATATACAGTTCCCTCCCTCACATAGACCGTATCAGATCCCAGCTCCTCCCAAGCAGAAATTTTCCCTGATGCCTCATTCCCTACCAATACGGTGTTCATTTTACCCAAAGGAAGAGAAAAAGAAGCTTTAGCGGAACGCTCTTTGCTTTTCTCCAGGTTCATTGCTATCAGATCCACCTTACCCTCCTGCAGATAATCAAACGCCCGTTCAATATCAGACACCAGTACTAGATGCAACTGCACATTCAAGCGTTTTGCCAAATCACGGAGAAGCTCATACTCATAGCCCATTCTTCTACCTCGATAGATGTAATACCCTGTGGAATTATTGTCCACAGCGGCCCGTATGAACCCACGGTTTTGAATCCCGGAAAGATCAAGTATATAAGTGTCCTTCTTAAATTTGGATGTTAAATTCTTCTCTATAAAGGTACATTGGATTCCAAACAAGAACAGAATCAATACAGAGAAAAAGAGAATCAGTGCTTTTTTCATTCACTAGAGTCATCAGACTCTGGATGTTACGAATCCCTTTTTGACAAATGCTGTGCCAAAAGAAAAACAAAGCATTTCTTAAAAAAAGCAAAGAATTAAAGGAAGACAATTCCTGAAGCCTTAATTCTACAACTAATCTTCGGAAGGAAGGTTTAATTCTTGGTAACTATTGTCAAAGAAAATCTTGCCTGAGAGTCTTCTTAATTCGATTTCCTGCTCCTTGATATTGAATATGGAAGTGATCAGCCTGTTCTCCGCAGTAAGTAGGTTTACCTGCGCATCACGGAATTCCAGGTATGACGCAATCCCTAATCTAAACCGCTCAAGTGCTATTTCAGAACTCTCCTTAGCTACTGCATAATTCTTCTTCTCCACCTCCAGCAGGTTACGGTTAGTGGTGTAGGTATTGTATGCGCGATGGATATCTGAACGAAGCTGGATCTCATATTGATCTACGGCATAGCCCTGGATTTTCTGCTGGACCCTCGCGTTCTGGATTCTCCTGTTCAGCGTGAACCCATTAAACACATTCAAGGCTATATTACCCCCATAATTAAACCCTGATCGCTGATTTTGAATGAGTATCCCCGCATCGGAGTTGGAGGTATTCGTAGTATAAGATCCATTCACATTTATTACAGGAAGCCTGCTGGCCCTGAGTTCTTTCAGCTCTAAGTATGCCACGTTTTCCTGCCGCTGTGTGATAAGGTAAGCCTTATTTTCCAAAAAAGCATTTTCAACCAGATCTTCCAAAAACAGAGGTTCTCCAACTGCAATCGTATCATTCACTGTAAACTGTACATCCGGATTTAAAGCCATCAATTCATTGAGGTTGACACGGGCATTTTGGATCACCTGCTCCTGGCCAAGCAGTAGGCTTAAATCAGAATTGTAATCCACTTCCGCCGTCAAATAGTCACGTTTGCCGGCCCCTCCCAGCGAATACTGGGCTTCCGCTATATCCAGACGGGCCTGGCTAAGTTCTAAGGTACGTTCCAGAACTTTTTGCCGCTGCAGTTCCAGCACGAGACGGTAGTAGGCGGAAGATATATTGGCCACTGTATTTTCTACTGCCACTTTGGCGTCCAACTCGGATATTTCGGTCAACACTCCCAGCCGCTTCAGTACGATGAAACTCTCCGGCCGGAATCCATAGATCCCTACAACACTAAAATTCTTTGATCTGGATTTTGCGTCATCTATAGTCCTAGGCTCAGGATCAGTAGCAAAAACCTGTTCGACATCCTCTGTACTAAAAGTTCGGGTATATGTAGCATCCACGATTGGCATCAGGTAATCCCCTGTACCGATACGCTCGTTTCCTTCTTGAATTACAACATTTTCCACGGCGATTTTGATATCCAGGTTTTTTTCCAAGCCTATGGTAATGGCCTTTTCCAAATCCAGAGATTCGCTGCTTTGTGCATAAATACTTGTTCCAAAAACACTCAAAATGAGTAGTAAACTGATTTTCTTCATTAAATTCTGGCTAATCTTCCTTCTTTGGAAGTGAGATAAGTATAAATAGCTGGGATCACAAATAGGGTCAATAGGGTAGCAAATGTCAACCCGCCGATTACGGCAGCTCCCATAGGCACACGGCTTTCGGCTCCTGCACCCAATCCAAGAGCAATAGGCAAAATCCCCAAAATAGTGGACAAACTGGTCATCAGAATTGGCCTGAACCTGGCCACAGCCGCTCCATATATAGCCTCTTGCACAGACATGCCCGTTGCCTTTCGCTGATTGGCGAATTCCACTATCAGTATCCCGTTTTTCGTCACCAGGCCTATAAGCATGATAATACCGATCTGACTGAAAATATTCAGGGTAAATCCAAATAGCCACAGGGTAAACAGCGCTCCAAATAATGCCAATGGAACGGTAAACATAATGGTCAGCGGATCCAAGAAGGACTCAAACTGTGCTGACAGCACAAGGTAAATAAGTATCAATGCAAACATAAACGCAAATAGCAAGCTGTTTGAGCTTTCCCTGAATTCCTTGGAAGGACCTGAAACATCCGTAGTAAATGACTCATCCAACACTTCCGCAGCAATCCTGTCCATTTCATCCAAGCCATCGCCGATGGTATATCCTTCAGCAAGGTTGGCAGAGACCGTACCTGCCACAAAACGATTGAACCGATACAACTGCGGCGGAGTACTCTTTTCCGTCACAGTGACCAAATTGTCCAGTTGTACCAAGGAACCGTTTTCAGCACGTACGTACAGCATCCTCAAGTTGATGGGCTCATTTCTATCTTCCAGTCTCATCTCTCCCACAACTTGGTATTGTTTGCCGTTTTTGATGAAATAAGCGAATCGTTGTCCGGAATAGGAAAGCTGCAGGGTACGGGCTATTTCCTGAACGGAAACCCCGATATTTCTTGCCTTTGCCCTATCTATTTCTATTTCCAGTTCTGGCTTAGTGAATTTCAGGTTAATATCCGAGAAAATAAATACCGGGCTCTTGCCTACTTCTGCCATGAAAGTAGGGATTACTTCTTTCAGCTTTTCCAGCGTAGGCGCTTGCAGGACATATTGCACAGGAAGCCCGCCACGACTATTACCGATGGATTGGGCTTGGGAAGCAAAAGCTTTTACCCCTGTATATTTCTTAAGCTTTTGGTTTATTTCGTTGAAATATTCCCCTTGTGTCTTTTCTCTATTTTCAGCATCTGTAAGGATAAATCTCACAAAGCCGGAATTAGTGCTTGAAGTACCAAAACCAGGAGAGGTCACCGACACCAAACCACTGACCTCATCTTTGGGATAGTCCGCAATAAACTCTGCTACCATCTGATCAATTATATGATCCATATAGCTAAATGTAGCTCCCTCTGGCCCATTCATCCGGATGACTATTTCACCCCTATCCTCAGTCGGAGCAAGTTCGGTAGGAATTTCATTGAACAACCAGTAGATACCAAAACCCATTCCCGCAATCATGGCAAATGAAACCCATCGGAAGCGCATAAACCAAGAAAGAGCCCGATCATACTTATCGTTGATCCATACAAAACCGGGCTCTGTAAGATTATAGAAGCGGTTATGCTTCTCCCTCTTTTTCAAAAATTTAGAGCTCAGCATAGGAGTCATCGTCAATGCCACGAAAGAGGAAATAATCACTGCCCCGGCGACCACGATACCAAATTCGCGGAAAAGCCGACCGGTGGTGCCCGTAAGGAAAATCACAGGAAGGAATACTGCGGCAAGGGCGACCGTGGTCGCGATTACAGCGAAAAATATCTCTTCGGAACCCTTTGCCGCCGCATCTTGGGGGTTCTCCCCTTTTTCTATCCTGGTATATATGTTTTCCAATACTACTATGGCATCATCCACCACGAGTCCTATGGAAAGTACTATACCCAGTAGCGTAAGTACATTGATCGAAAACCCCATCAGGTACATGATAAAGAACACCCCAACCAATGATATAGGGATAGTCAATACCGGTATGAAAGTAGTCCTCCAATCTCTCAAAAAGAGGAAGATAATGGCAACTACCAGGACAAAGGCAGTAACAATGGTCTCCTGTACCTCAGAGATAGAACTCCGGATGTAGCTGGTCTTGTCGAAACCAATCTCCAGGCCTACGTCATCGGGAAGATCCTTCTTGATGAATTCCAGTCTTCTGTAGAATTCATCCGCAATCTCTATACTGTTGGATCCGGGAAGGGGTACCAATACCACCCCGACCATGGGCACTCCATCCCGCTTTAGGATACTACGTTCATTGAGCGCTGCCAGCTCAGCTTTTCCCACATCTTGGAAGCGGACGATGTTGTTCTGGTCTTCTTTGATGATCAGATCGTTGAATTCCTGCGGCGAACTCAGCCTACTTTTGGTGCGGACAGAGAGCTCAATCGTCTCTCCTTCTATTTTGCCAGAAGGCAGTTCCACGTTCTCACTTTGCACTTTGGACAGGATGTCCAGAGGAGTTACTCCATAAGAAGCCATTTTCAGTGGATCCATGCGAAGTCGGATCGCATATTCTTTCTCCCCCCAAATCCGGACTTGGCTTACCCCCGGGATAGTCTGGAGCCTTTCTTTGAAAATATTCTGCGCAATGTCCGAGAGCTCCAGTAGGCTTCTCTCGCTACTTTTCACATTCAGGAAAACAATGGGTTCAGAGTCTGCATCCGCCTTGGATACTACAGGAGGTTCAGCATCGGGTGGAAGATTACGCTGCGCTCCGGATACCTTGTCCCGGACGTCATTTGCGGCAGCTTCCAGATCCCCTCCCACATCAAACTCCACAGTAATGCTGCTTGCTCCGTCATTACTGGTAGAGGTGAGGGATTTGATCCCCTGGATTCCATTAATAGCCTCTTCCAGTGGCTCTGTGATCTGCGCCTCGATCACGTCCGCATTCGCTCCTACGTAAGTGGTTCTCACATTGATGATGGGGGGATCCACGCTTGGAAACTCCCGGATTCCCAAAAGGGAAATGCCGATAGCGCCAAAAAGCATGATGACCAGAGACATCACGATGGCCAATACCGGCCTGTTGACACTTATGTTGGATAAACTAGCCATGTCAGTTGATTTGGGTGAACTCTAAAGGGGTACCTGTACTTGCTTGCAACACTCCTGTGGTGAGAACCAGATCTCCCTCCTTCAGACCACTGATGATCTGCACATGGGTATCTGTACGGGTGCCGATCTCCACCGAGCGCTCCTCAGCTTTATTTTCAGCACCGACTATGAACACTTTATATCCCTGCAATTCCGGAACAACAGATTCAGAGGGAACCATCAAGGCATCTTCAGTCTCTCCCAGTACAAAGCGGATTCTTACAAACATCCCCGGAAGGTACTTTCTGTCTTTATTCGGACTTTCGGCCCGCAGCTTCAAGGTACGCGTGGCAGCATCTATCTGAGGTTCGAAAGCGTACACTTTGCCCACCACTTCATCGGGTGAAGACTCATTGGTAAAATAGATAGAAGACCCTACACTGACCATACTTGCATAACGCTCGGGAATAGAAAATTCTATTTTGATCGGATCTATGTTCACGAAATTGGCAATAACATCCGCAGTGCCGATCACTGATCCCTCGCTGATCTGTCTCAACCCAAGGATCCCATTGAAAGGCGCTCTGATTACCGTCTTGGAAAGCTGCGCTTCGACCAGTTTAAGATCAGACAGCGTGGTATTATATTGATTCAATACAATATCATATTCCTCCTGGCTGATCGCCTCTCTTGCCAGTAACTGTTTCTGCCTGTTCTCCTGACTTTCAAAGAGCTTCTGGGTATATTCCAGACGCTGATATTGTGCCTGCAGCTCATCATCGTTCAGATAAACCAGCGGAGTGCCTTTCGTGACATATTCCCCTTCTTTGAAAGCGATTTTCGTCACCAGACCGGAGATTTCTGACCGGAGATCCACAGATTCATTGGGTAATATTGTGCCGGTCATCGAAAGCTGGTTTCTAAGCGTTTCACGCTTCAGCTTCACCACCCTCACGGACAAATCCGCTGGAGTACCAGAGCCTGCGCCCACCGAGGCGACTCCCGTATCGTTGCTCTTACGGAAATCCATTCTGGGGTAAAAATAGGCTACTGCCGCAATCGCGACTACAGCGATGATCAATATGGTCTTGGTTTGCTTCTTCATATAATTGTTGCTGCTCTTTTATGGCCATACCCCAGGCACTCAATCCCTGCAGGTGATCTGTGGCTTTGTGACAGGTTAGATCCTAGGCAGAAAAGAAATAGGCTTTTTTTAGGTTTGATTCTGGATAAATTCTAGTGAAATTCTGTTGAACTCTTCAGGACGTTCTACATTTACCACATGTCCACATTTTTTCAAAATTGTCAATACTGAGTGTTTATGAATTGTAATTATCTTCTTCACCGGTTCCAGAAACATCACATCCTGATCCCCCATCACATACAAGGTAGGAATACCCAAGTCGGATTCCTTGAAGTATTTTAAAAGAGGATTTATCTCTTTTGTCAATTGGAACCATCGGATAAACTCTTTCTGACAGAGCTTCTGAGCTTCATTTATAAAGACATTCCTCGATTCAGTGTGTTGCTTCCTAGGCATAATCACAAATGCGAACAACCTATAGAGCCAAATATAAGGAACCAGCCGCTTGAAGGTGTCCCCCATTGAAACCAAGAACCTAGACCGTGTAGTCAATCTCGTTACGGCTCCCGCCATTATCAGAGCCTTGACCCTCCATTGTGCCAGCTCGGCCAACTGACGCACGATGATGGTTCCCAGTGACACTCCCATAAAGTTAGCAGGCGGGATTTTCAAATGATCCAATACCTCAATTACGTCTTCTGTCACCGCCTGAAAAGTATATTCCTCATTGTAAATCGCCTTAGGTAAATCTGTGGATCTGCCATGCCCACGAAGATCTATCAGCAAAAGATTATACTTTTCACTAAAATCCTTAAGCTGCTTAAACCATACTGCGGAAGAGCCTCCTGCGCCATGGATAAACACTACCCATTCTTTGCTTACTGAATGAGAAAATACTTTGTGATACAACATATATGGTTAACCTACAGGCTTAGCATAAGGTTGTCTGCTTACAAAAATAGCTTTCTTAAAGCAGTAAAGTTCAATAAAACTTACTGGTGGCAAATCTTCACCATCAATGGAAAAAATGAAGGATACTAAAAAAACCAAGTCCAGGATCAAAATCAGCCTGGCCTAAAATGTCGTAAAATCAGGGAATCAATTAAAGCTCCCAGCCTACCGTAGTCTGCAAAACATAATCTAGCTGGGCAGCTCCCTCAACAGGCTGATTATCAAAGTTCATTGTAGTACCTACCTTCAGATAGAAATCTGAGAAAAAGTCGTACTTGACATCAAGTTTAAAATCCGTCCTGAACCGTCTAGACTCGGTAAAACCCGGGTAAGCCATCACACTGGTCAAAAGGTTGAGATCCCCAATATCATAAAGGTTCAGCTCCGCACCCAGCATAGCTTCACCTGAGTTGCGTGAAGATGTGTCATCAAAGTAGGATTCAGAGTTTAAGTTGACACCTGCCTGGAAACCAAAATAGGTTTTATTGGTATGGATCAAATATTTACCCAAACCTATCTGGTTACCAATCCGGCTTCTGATCAGTTGCTCAGTATTGGATAAGAAGGTAAAGTTATAAAGCAAAAACCAATCCCGGGGAAGAAAATAGTTGTAGGCAGCACTTGCATCTGTACGCTTTACATCCCCCGCATTATCCTGTGTGGATCGTAGCACATTATAGGAGGATCTGATTTTCCACAGGTCTGCCAGGTACCCCAGCCCACTTCTGACATTAAGTTGTTTGAGATTATTCGCCCGTGTAAGACTCCAGCCCAAATCAACATTCGCAGAAAGACGGCTCCAAAAGCCCTCGTTCAGCGCATTGAGGTAAACTACTTCTTCGAGACCTACAGTTTCCCTTCCCCCCATCAGCTGTTCGGACTGGTTTTTTCTCTTTGAAATAGTTCGTAATAACCCTTCTGGATTATAGCTGTCGATCTCGACTTTAAGGCTATCTATGCTGTTGAGTGTACCATTGTAGCGTTTCCCATTGGATAGAGTAATCAGATATTTAGTTTTGGAAGCAATCTTCCTGATCTCACTCCAAGTGATTTTGAAATCAGAGTCACTATAATCCGTCTCAATAGTCAGGACACCTTTATCCATACTTTTTATTTCCCCCACAATTATATTTCCATTGCTCAATAGAAGTGAATCAGTCTGGGCGGAAGCATGGGAGAAAAGGACTAAAACAAATGCTAAAAGTAGTATACTTTTTTCCGTAGTCATAAATTTCAACATGATAATCCACAACTATTCCAGCAGTCAAAATTTCTTCGGTCGCCCGATCATAAGGCCAAAAAAGGCTGATCGAAATGACCTAAATGTCCCGATGGCTATCGGGACTACTTAATCCTATAATGCTTTAGTCTCTTTTAAATAGAAAAGCGGATATATATAAAATTTGTCCCCTTAAAATAGTAAATTAAGTCCAGAATGAATAAAAAAAAGCACCCCGTTGACGGCGTGCTTTTTAAAAATTCAAAAACGTTTTGATTAATCAAATGTATATCTGATACCAATTTGTCCTCTCCATCGGGAAAGGAAATCACTTACGAAGTATGGCTTCCCATCATTCAGGCCTGAACCAGTATACTCATATATAGGAGTTCTAGTAGAGCCATTTACTTCTACCTGATCTAAATCGATAACAGAGAAGGCGTTATTGCTGATGCCATATTGTCTTCCCCATTCTTGATTGATCAAATTGCCTAAGTTTAGTACATCGAAAGTAAGGGTTAATCTATGATTAGTCTCTCCTTCTGTCTTCAATTTAATTTCATGCATAAAACGAACATCAACCTGATTGGTCCATGGTAGTCTGTTTGAGTTTCTTTCTGCATATTCCCCTCTGTGCTCACTCAAATATTTGTCATTCTCGATATAGGCATTATAGGCATTCCACTGTGCATCTTGCTCTGCCTGAGTTCCGGTAAATTGGATCTCACTTTTTGAAGCAGGTATATAGATCAGATCATTACCAAAAGTTCGATCATTATTAAGATCACCATTGACTACATAAGAGAAAGGAATCCCTGACTGCCCATTATAGAATGCAGAAATAGTGGTAGCTGAACCATTCTGGAATCTGATTTTATATCCAAGTGAAGCAACAACTCTTGATCTTACATCAAAATCTGCAAAACCAATCTCCGCATTGTTCCCTCCATTTACCTGCTCTACATATCTCCAGTTTGAGAATGCCTGACTGGATGTACCGCCATTTACATCTTTAGATCTTCCGTAGGTATAGGCTATGCTTGAGGTCAATCCTGATTCAAAGTTTTTCTGAAGCTGCGCTGTTAGGTTATACGCAAATCCTTTATTTGTATTAGTCAAAAGAATTACATCATTATAATCTGAATTGGCATAGCTACCATTAAAATAGACCCGATCATCGGCTCCGGATAGCGTGCCATCTTCCTGCTTATTCAGGTTTTTGAAATCTATATTCTGAAGGTTTTTGGTGTAAATAGCTTCAAATGTGCCTATAATACCACCTGGCAATTCGTGATCGATTGCTGCGTTTGCCCTAAAGACCTGAGGGAATTTGAAGTCTTTATCCGTCACGTTGATTTCAGAAACACCAAGTGATTTTCCGACATCAGCCGCATCGGCCTGATTGAATGGATCTGGTTGGAATGCAAACTCTTCCGGATAATCGCCAGTAGAAGTTTCTGAACTTCTGAATAACGCTACGCGTCCAAACTCATTTCCCGTATTGGTGTATTGGTTAGAGATCCACACAAAAGGAACACGACCTGTGAATAGTCCTAAACCACCTCTCACTTGAGTTTTCCCATCGTCCATCACGTCCCAGTTGAAACCAACTCTTGGTGAAATCATCAATTGAGCACCCGGAACCTGGTCAGTCGCCACATCGTACTCAGCAAAATCATTGTTGAAATCTGCATTCGCTGAAGGCTTGTCAGAGAAAGTCGGAATATCAATCCTTAAGCCAGCCGTTATTTTTACGTTCGGTTTCCACTGGTATTCATCCTGCGCATAAAAGCCTAACTGGAAAGCATTGAACTCTGCTCCTTGTTGAGGATTATCAGTTCTAGAGTAAGAATAATCATAACTTCTTGGCAACACTTCATCAGCTGTACCTACGGACTCCCAGTCCTCTAAAGAATAGTATGAATAGGCTCCATAATTCTGTCGGATAAACAAGTTGTAGGTAGAATAGAACTCATTGTGAGTACCAAAAGTCAACGTATGTTTACCTTTATATATAGTAAAGTTATCAGTGATAGTAAAGACATCTTGATCCAACTGGTTGGCTACAGAGAATGCTTCAGATCCCATATTGATAGAGCGTCCACCTGACAATCTGATGTTTACAGCCGGAAATGGAGAGCCTAGAGGATTTCTATCATCCCTTACACTGGTAAATCCGACGCGCAACTCATTAGACATGTTATTGCTTAATCTACTAGTCCACTCAAAAACTGATGTATTGGTTGTAGAAGGGAAGAAAATACCACTGTTGAAGAAATTAACAGAATTAGGACTTCTGGATATACTTACTTGCTCACCATATACATAGGAGTGTCTTAAGGTTATCTTGTTTCTATCATTGACATTCCAATCCAATCGTGCAAATATTTTTTCCGAACTTTGACTATTACTATAGGCACCATAAGTACCTGGGTCATAGCCCAGTCGTTCAGCTACAGCCTGAGCTCTATCCAATTCGTCTATAGTAATATTAGATCCTCCAGATGCACTGGTAGGATCAAATAGAACAGGAGAAGAATTCCTAGTGACTTCACCATTTACAAAAAAGAACAGTTTGTTTTTAATAATTGGCCCACCCAATCTAAATCCAGCTTGATAATCAGTATAATCATCCAGTTTGGTTCTGGCTTCATTTGGGCTTTTACCAACTAGATTTTGATTGTTTCCAAAGTAGAAAACTGATCCCTCAAAGCTATTTGTTCCAGATCTGGTAACGGCATTTATCCCGCCACCAGTAAAGCCACCTAATTTGACATCATAAGGAGCAATAACTACCTGAACCTCATCAATTGCATCAAGAGAGATTGGATTAACTCCAGTTTGTCCCCCATTGGTACCATTTGCTGCCAAGCCGAATACATCGTTATTCACCGTTCCGTCAATTGCAAATTGATTATATCTATTGTTTTGTCCGCCAAATGAAACTCCACTTCCAGAAGTAGACGCTTGCGGTGTAAGCCTTACAAAATCATTTACACTTCTGGAAATAGAAGGTAAATCAGATAATTGCTCTGATCCAATATTAGTAGCGGCACCAGTACGGTCAGCGTTCATTATACCTCCATTGCTTGCCACAACTTCTACGGCTTCTAGCTCAAGGCCATCAGATAAAACTGCATTTAAAGTGTAAGTTTGACCTAATCCTAACACAATCCCCTCGTAGGACCGGCTTTCATAACCAACAAAGGAAATAGAAACGGTATAGGGTCCGCCAACTCTAAGATTTGGCAATACAAACCGGCCGTCTAAATCACTGACCGAGCCATACCTTGTCCCAGAAGGAACGTGAGTAGCAACAATATTTGCACCTGGTAAGGTTTCTCCACTTGCTTCAGCCACTTTACCCTGCATGTTAGCAGATGTAACACCCTGTGACATTGCCAGACCTGTGCTCAGGACTAGCAGAAACGAAACACAAATACTTTTAAGTAAATTTTGCCTCATAATTTGTACGTTTTGATATATGTTGGTTTGAAATTGTTCATTGCAAAGGTAAATCCACCCGGATTGATGTTCGGGTAGATACTGTTAAGATTTCCTCCCCAAATTTCACAAATTTTAACTATTTCTTAACATAGTAACATAAATAAAATTCTGTTTTCCATACAAAAAATATCGCTTCCCGATTCTTTTACCTAAGAATCGGCTGTTATTTTAGAATAAAATTTCAGAAACCCCAAAAACCCATGGTTTGTCATTATTAATATTTACCACATATAATAACGAAAAAATCAATATTTCAAATGATTATTTTGATATTTGAGGCAACTCCAAAACAAGAAACACATTGAAGAAGAAGAACTTAATATGGCTTTATCTGTTTTTGTTCGCAACACTAGTGGATATGGCATTCATCCTAGAGCGGCAATCCGAACTCAGATTTTTTTCTAAACCTCTGATTTTAATAGGGCTTATTGGTTATTTCTACTCCTTCACCAAACCCATTTCATCCACTTTGCTGGCCAAAACTGTTTTAGCGGCATTGATATTCTCCCTAGTGGGGGATATCCTGCTACTTTGGGATCAGCTTTTTATTTATGGGATTGGCGCTTTTATGCTAGCCCATGTATGCTATATCATTGGCTTTAAAGTAGCACAAAAAGCCCCCGAATCAGTTTTAAATGTAAATTTCATCAAAACCTTTTTGATCAACTTACCTATCTATTTCCTTGGTGCTTTCGCATTTTACATGATCAACCCCAATCTGGGAAATCTCAAAACACCTGTTATCATCTATATCATTGTCATCGTAAGCATGCTGACTACCGCAAGAGAGCGCTATAGAAAATGTAATTCTGCCTCCTTTTGGCAGGTCTTTATAGGAGCATGCTTATTCTTTATCTCGGATGGCATTATTGCCCTTGACAAATTCTATAAGGCTATTCCTGACTCAAGTGTGTTGATCATGGGAACTTATGCCATAGCCCAACTGATGATAGTCATGGGCATCCGGTCACACATCATACAACCCAAGCCCTAATCAAACCATCTACTTTGGTTTAAATGGTTTCCCTCAGCACTTAAGCCCTATTTGCTTTACACCCGTTTTTTGATAGGTTTGTAAATTAGCGTTAATTGTACCTAACCACCCAACCCAAGAACCACCTTTACTTCCGATGCTTTTCAATTCACTTGACTTTGCTGTTTTCCTGCCTATAGTCTTTGTTATCTATTGGTACGTATGCAAAAAGAGCTTAAAGTCGCAGAATTTCTTGATCGTGGTGGCCAGCTACCTATTTTATGGATGGTGGGACTGCAGGTTTTTAGCCCTGATTGCCTTCAGTACTTTGGTTGATTACATCATAGGGATACAGTTGGAAAAAAGCGAAATGCCCTCCAAGCGAAAATCGCTTCTGGTGTTGAGTCTTGCGGTCAATCTGGGATTACTTGGCTTTTTCAAATACTATAATTTCTTCCTGGACAATTTTATAACCGCGTTTACCTTCATGGGAATGCCCATTAAGGCAAGTACACTTAATATCATTTTACCTGTAGGAATTAGCTTTTATACTTTTCAAACCATGAGCTACTCTATAGATATTTATAGAAAGAAACTTAAAGCCACAAAAGACTTAGTGGCATTTTCAGCTTTTGTCAGTTTCTTTCCCCAGCTTGTGGCCGGTCCCATAGAAAGGGCATCCAATCTGCTTCCGCAGTTTTACGAACGGAGGAAATTTGATCATACGAAAGCATGTGACGGATTACGGCAGATCCTCTGGGGATTATTCAAAAAAATCGTGATAGCGGATAACTGTGCGGAATTCGCCAACACCATATTCAACAACTCTTCTGAATACAGCGGCAGCACCTTGCTGCTCGGGGCGGTGTTTTTTACCTTTCAGATTTACGGGGATTTTTCAGGCTATTCAGATATTGCCATTGGTACATCCCGGCTGTTTGGGATCAATTTGATGCGGAATTTTGCTTTTCCCTATTTCTCCAGGGATATGGCAGAGTTTTGGAGAAGATGGCATATCTCCCTTTCCACCTGGTTTAGGGATTATGTCTATATCCCACTAGGCGGCAGTAAAGGAAGCAAGGGACAGCAGATCAGGAACATTTTCATTATATTTCTGATCAGCGGATTCTGGCATGGTGCCAACTGGACCTTCCTCGCCTGGGGGGCTCTGAATGCTATCTACTTTATCCCGCTATTGTTATTCGGCAAAAACAGGAAAAATCTTGACACGGTGGCCTGCGAAAGTAAGCTGCCCAGCCTCAGGGAAATGCTCTCCATTCTGGGCACATTTATGTTGACAGTAATCGCCTGGGTGTTTTTCAGAGCGGAAAATATGCGCCATGCCCTGAGCTTCCTAGGAGGCATCTTTTCCCCTCAGCTCTTTGAAACCCCGGACTTTTATCTATTCCCCGGAGCCATTACTCTGCTGTTGTTAATAATCGGCTTTCTTTGGGTAGAATGGAAAGGAAGAGTAGGGGAATATGGGATTGCCAGACTGGGTCTAATTCCCAGCAAAACCCGTCGATGGTCAATTTATCTCATGATCATCTTTATTATCGATATATTTGGAAATACCTCTGAAGAAATTGAGTTTATCTATTTCCAATTCTGATAGTATTATGATAAAGCTGTTCTTCAAACAAATTTCTTTCTTTCTACTGATACTATTGGTATTTAATTTCCTGTTGTTCTTTGTGATCAGCGGCTTTTATATCAAGGATTATGATGAGGTGGATTTAAGATATTCCGCATATTTACTGGCCGATTCACATGGTGTCCCATTGGGGGATTTCACAGAAATCCATCGTGTACATAATTTCTCAGGCCATAGTGACTCCTATCTGGATATGGAGCGCAAGCTGAACTATCTTATACGCAACACCAAGGTGGAGAAAATCTACCTAAGCGTAGATGACCACACCCTTTCTCCTACCAGGGAAAAACAAAACAACCTGGACAGGTCGGCATACTACACAGAAGCGGAGGATTTCCCGAGTTATAGAGACTATATGTATGACAGGTATTTAAAATACTACTGTGTCTTTTTGAATGACAGGTACAGTCTGATCATCAAAAATTTCATTCAGGATGAATTATTTGATTTTCGTAAATGGGGAGGGGTAAGATCCAAAAGTTCCTGGGAAGAGCTATCTGATCAGCAGCAAGAAACGATCAGCCAGGACCGGATCAACAATTATTTTGAAACCGATATCCCTTCAGAAAAGATGTCGGATTCCCTGGAGAGAATAATAGCACTTTGCAAGGCAAAAAACATTGTATTGATAGGTTTGAGATTCCCTATAAGCAAAACCTATGCAGATCTACTTAACGAGGAAAGCTATGATGCAGATGATCTCTTGATGAACCACAACTTACCTGTTGCGGATTTCGACAGTCTATTCCTGAATCAGGACGAAATGTTTCGAGACATGGATCATTTGGACAGAGATGGCGGGCAGACATTTGTAAAGATCTTATTCGATAGTCTGGCGGTAGCTAGGGTGATGTGAATTGTTTTCAAATCGGCCAAATAATACTACCTGCGTTTTTCCACACACTCCAAATAAGTATAAAAAGCCCTATAATCAATCATGATTATATATAAATGGCATTTGCTCCTTCCATTTTTCCCATAATTCTTGATATAGGATCAGAGAGGCCATACAATGCGCCACATTGATACGGCTTGTTTTTCCGGAATTAAAAATGGCGCTTCTTGTAGGGGAGTGGTGAAGTGAATATTCAGATGTAGTGGTATCTCCCTTATGGAGTAATTCGTTCCAATATTTTTTCCCCATGGGACAGGATCAGTAGGCCTATCCGTATTCAGCAGTTCTTCTCACTTGTCCTGAAGTCTTTCCGGGGTGTCGGGAATGCTGTTTACCAAAGTATTTTCACCTTGTGCGTTTTTATGAATCTCAAAGGAATCATACAGTTCGCCAAGTGCGGTGTAAGTTTTAAATCTGAGCACATCTTCCTTTACCTGCACCCACTGATAAGTCTGCGTACCATAGGCTTTTCTCTCCATCCAGGCATCTTCCTTGACATCATACATTTTCGGGCCGGCCACGGACACTACATAGACGGTTCCTTTCCCGTAATCCAACTTCCCGTTCTCTTCAAAAGCCATACCCCTAGCGTAGGCATGATCATGTCCCTGTATAGCCAGATCTACCTTAAACTCCTGCAAAATCGGCCTGATGTAATCGATCATTTTATCATGGTAGCGATCTGGCGCAGTGGCATAAACCGGATAATGAAACGTGATCACAGTCCACTTTCGGGGATTATCAGTCAGAATTGATCTCAACCAATCCATCTGGGCTCTTCTATACTCCGGGGATTCATCGATTTGCTCCCCGTCCAAAGAAATAAGTTTGAGCTCCGGAAAGTTCACCTCGAAGGTAGTTTCCTCCAAACCCTTGGGGCCATTTGTAGGCAAGTTGAACTGGGCATTCCAGTATGGTGTAAGGGTTGCTGGATTTTTGGAAAATTCATGGTTCCCAGGTGTCATCATGGAGGGAATGCTGGAGTGAATCCATTGCCCTGCTTCAAACCACTCACCCCATTCGAAATCTGCACTCTCATGATTGATCAGATCACCTGCATATACAATAAAATCCATTTTGGGCAAGTTGATGACCGCTTCGCGAATAACCCGGCTAAACATAGATACCACTTCATTCTGTACATCTCCGAAATAAAGGAAATTCACTTCCTTATCATTCTGTGGAATGGTGAACTGGAACCATTCACTCCAGGATTCTCCCCCTCCCACTCGGTACACATAGCTGATTCCTGGCTCTAGACCCGTCAACTTTACCTCATGATAATTGGCATAACCAGTAGGTACATTGTCTTGTCGGGACACAAGGGTTTGGGTAAGCGCCTCTTCCAGTTTGGTCTTTTCACGAAATTCCGGGCCAGCAGTAGCCTTGGCGAGCTCCAGATGTGATACAGCAAGGGTGGTGTCCGTCCGCCAGTTTACATGGATTCCCTTAAGTGGATCCTCGGATAGATTCAGGATAATCCGGTCAGGCTTTAGACTGGGAAGTAGGTGAGCATTAATATTATAGGATGATGAATTCTGTGAGAAAGCCAAAATTGGCCATACAGAGAGAAGAGCCAATACTATTCGGCTTATCTGAAACACTTTACACATTATCGATTAGTTATGTTTCACTTGATTTTGGATCCGGATTTTCAATATGGTTTTTTGCCTATGCTTAGTTTATAATTTTAAACGGTCTGAGAGCCTTTACCTAACTTGATTCGGCAGAATCCAGAATCACTGCTCCGTGTGCCTATTGCATCATGCCCGATCTTATATTAAAGACTTCAATGGCGATCTTTCAGACTATTGATTTATGTTAAATTTACATGAAGCTCAAAGAAACATCCTTAGATGGTAAAAGTTGCTGCAGCCTTTCCCGTCCTAGCCCTCCCCACAGGCTGGCTTCCCGATGCGCTTCACTATTGGGACGGACACTTTATCAGTAGAAGGCGGTCGGTCCTGCCAAAATGAAACGAATGTGTTCCACATAGGGTGACATGGTATCGTAGAAACAACTGAATCCCTGCCTGGCAATCAGTATTCTGATTAAATATTTGGTGTACCGCAACACACTTATTATTCTACAATTTTAGGATGGTTTATTTCCTTATTTTGGGTCGATAATCGCCATAACTCCTTCTGATTGTATTTCTATTTCCTTATTATGCATTCTGTTGTTTTAACCATTCTAAAATTGATTGGGTAGTTTCCTCTGGCTTTTCTTGCTGTATCCAATGACCACAATCCAGACTGACAACATCCAAATTAGCAACGATATTTTCTAGGTTTTCGGACTTTGGAATCGTGTCCTGTTCACCATATATCATAAGAGTCGGCTGATGAATGATTGGGGTTACGTCCGCCATTAAGTGCCAGTTTCTATCAAGGTTTCTATACCAATTTATACTTCCTGTAAACCCTGATGATTCGAAGGCAGAAACGAAAACAGCCAGTTCTGTGTCTTCCATTAAGGGCTCCCCAAGCGGTTTTTCTGCTCTTATTTCCACCTATGATTCCTGTCTGTTTCTTTTTATTCTTGAAGCCGTCGTTTTGCTATACCCACCAGCCCCTGTGCCTCCCTATTCCCGCACCTTGCGTAGTGTGTCATTTCCATTATCCACAGGTCTTCGGGTGCTACTGAGAGCAAATTAATAAATTGCCCCGGCACATTATAAAATCTTAAGTTGCCAAATAAAGTGCGCCCCTTTTGCCAGCAGTGTCACAAGGGATTCTGAAGGGAGTCGGATATATACCCAGAAGGTGGGCAAAAACTGACTGTTCCTCTTCTGCTAGAGGGTAGCTGCAAGAAAGGGAAAAAAGGGAGAGTAAGCTTAAATGTTAAAATTTACGAACAATACGTAATATTACGACTTATTCGTAGGTTTTTTGGTCACTATTATCTAGCTTGACATCATGGAAGAATTAACAGCACATGAAGAACAGATCATGAAGATATTTTGGAAGCTTGACCGGGCCATAGTCCGGGATGTATTATATGAGCTTCCAGATCCCAAACCTCCCTATACCACCTTGGCCTCCACGGTAAAGGTTTTGGAAAAAAAAGGGTATCTCGGGCATAAGTCTTACGGAAAAACCAATGAGTATTACACGCTGGTTGCCGAAAGTGATTATCGAAAAAAAAGTTTCAATCACTTGGTAAGAAACTTCTTCGGAGGATCCGTGGAGAACGTGTTGTCTTTCTTGGTGAAGGAAAAAAAGGTGTCTGAAAAAGAGATTCGGGAAATGCAGAGATTAATAGATGGCTACGAAAAAAAGCAATAAACCATGAGTGATCTGGTCAATTATTTATTGGAAGGCAGTTTGATATCCGGACTTGGTTTGATCTTCTACATAAGTCTTTTTGAAAGATTGACATTCTTCCAGGGCAATCGTGCGCTACTGATCGGGATCGTGCTCATATCATTGGTTCTGCCTTTGATATCTCTGGATTTTAACTTTTTGGGAACAACATCAGTGGCAACATTGGGAAGTTCCGTACAATGGGTAGAGGCAAAAGTCAGCACGACTAATTTGGAACCTGAAGGGTTTCCCTTCCCCTGGCAGCTCATCGTGGCAGGGATCTATTTGTCTGGAGTAGCAGTTGCCTCCATCAGGCTCCTGATGGGAGTGGCCAAGACAATACTGATGGTCCGCCGCTCCCTGAAAGTCCGTCATAGGGGAAAAACTATAGTCGTGAATCCCAGGTTTGTCCCTTCCTCATTTTTCCAGTACATATTCCTTCCGGTTCTTGATCTTGAAAATGAGGAGCACCAGCAGATTATTTTACATGAATCAGTACATGCGGGCCAGTACCATTCAATAGACATTATGCTTATGCAATTTGCCAAAGTGTTATTTTGGTTCAATCCACCGATATATCTCTTGGAGAAGTACCTGCGCGAGACCCATGAATTCCAGGCGGATCAGATTGTAACCCAGACCTATTCCCCAATTTCCTATTCTAGGCTTTTATTGAAGCAGCTCACTGCTGACTGTGGGCTTCAATTCACGAATAATTTCAATCAATTTCAAACCAAAAAAAGAATAATTATGATGAACAAAACAAAATCAAACCGTATGCTCAAAAGCAGATTTCTGCTGACAGTACCGCTTGCGGCACTAATGATTGGGCTGTTCTCCTGCGATATGGCAGGAGGTACTAAAAAGATCGTCGGCACATGGGTAGGAAGTGACTTCTCCTTTGAACAAACAGAAGGACCGGACATGACAGAAATGATGGAGGGGGGCAAACAGCTCCATATGGATGGTAAGTTGATCATTAGAGAGAACGGGACTTATCAGATAGTAACCGGGCAAGATGACATGAACGGGAACGGAATATGGAAAATGGAAGGGGATAACTTTATCACAACAGACGCAAGGGAAAATGTAACTGTATATGAGATCAAAAAATTAGACCCTGATCAATTGAAAACAGTGCATGCGGTCTCCATGGATACTCCGATGGGCACAGTTGCCGGTAATATTACACTCACCTATTCCCGTTAAAAAATTTTATAAAAATCTACGACAATCTCGTAGATTTTTATTTTTAATTAAGATTATCTGTTGGAAAAATGAGTCTCTCCTCTGTTTTGCGGGCATCAAATAAAAGTCCGCTTTTAGGATTTCGTGGAAAAGCTCTGCATATCCACATCCTCAACTTTAATTACTGGAGGAAAGAGCCCTGCAGTTTGAAAAGATCATACAAGAACTGATTTCCGACCAATTAATCAGGGAAGAGATGATTGAAAATGAATATGTGTATTTGTTTAAAAACCTGAGGATTGTCAGTGACTTCAGGCTCTCGGCAACGATGATCGATAAGGAAAACAAGTTTATGAAAAAGGATATTTCAGAAGGTGCCCATCAAATAAGATCTATAATTTTCCCCACACTTGATCGTTAAGGAACATAAGCTTTTAAGCGATTTCAAAAATTAACGGATTATCCTGGTTCCACGCTCCATCTCTTTAAATTTTTTATGTATATCCGCTTTTCTGCCAGTAAAACAATAAAAGCATCATAGGATTCGGAAAACACCAGCGTCAAGGCCACTTCGGTCACCCGTCTTCGGTCTTCCGTCCAGTAAAGCAAAGAGAATAGGGTTACTGGCATCATTGCGGATAATCACATTAAATTTTCAGACATCTTCCCATAGGCATCATTCTTGGAAAATTACACCTACCCATAGGCTAACGGGCTATCTATCAATCTCCGTCTCATTTTGCCTTACAGTTGTGAAAAAGGGAGCTGACGCTGATACCATGTAAAAAAAGAAGCCACTAGGACATTTCCCAATGGCTTTAACCTTCTTAAACTTAGCTCAGCTACTTTGCAAATTGCACAGTAGCTACGACTGGAAGATGATCAGACGGATAACGCTGCTCCTTCGCATCTGTTAGCACAGCATATTTCAACACCTGAAAATCTTCACTCACAAACACATAATCTATACGGTTTTTCATAGGAGCAGTGAACCGGAAGCCATTGCTTGTTCCTATCGGCCCGTAAGGAGGCATTTTTGTACTGGTGTATGAGTCCTTAAGGAAAGCAGACAATGCTATTATTTGCTCTGTATCGGGAGTGGAATTAAAATCCCCTGTACAAATTATTGGTTTGTTTTTAGCAATTTCCCTGATCTTCTGGATCATAAGTTTACCTGACTCCTTTCTGGCCTCTACCCCTTGATGATCGAAATGCGCATTAAACACATAAAAATCCTTCTTGGTTTTTCTGTCTTTCAAAAGTGCCCAAGAGGCAATTCTATTACAGCAGGTAGCATCCCAACCCAAGCCTGGCTTATCAGGGGTCTCACTTAACCAGAAATTCCCAGAATCAAGCAGATCAAACTTCTCTGTTTTGTAAAATATCGCTGAATGCTCTCCTGCAGACTTGCCATCATCTCGTCCCACTCCTACAAAAGCAAAACCCGGCATCTCCAGCAGATCATTCAGCTGGTGGATGAACGCTTCCTGGGTACCTACGATGTCAAAATCATGGTATTGGATCAACGCCTTCACATTTTCCTTCCTGTGAGGCCAGGCATTCATACTATCCCTTGGGGTGTCCATTCTCAGATTGTAACTCGCCACCTTCAGTTCAGTGTTTTTTTGACCTAAGGCTGTAAATGACAGCAAAGCTAAAAAGGCTACTATGTAAATTTTCATAATGATAAGAGGTTAAACACTCCGTAAGAGATTTTGGGAAAAGCTTACGGAGTGTAGTTTGAATTTAAATATTACCAACCAGGATTCTGGCCTAATGCGGGATTTCGGATGAGATCCGTCTCCGGAATAGGATACAGGTATTTTTTATCCAGCCACTCCCGGACTCCCGGATTGAAGATTACTTCTCCTGAAGTGCCATTAGAAAGCTGAAGTCTGCCAGCAGCAGAAGACGGGCTTACATCCACAGAGGCTATGGCAGGATTAGATGACCCAGGCCGCTCACCTTGATAGAACAGCACATCCATAATCCCATCCCCATTAAGGTCATATTCTCCCAAAGCCGGCACATATATTCCATTCATAGGAGAATCTGCAAAGAGTTCACCGATATGCCATCTCCTTAAATCATCTGGACGAAGCCCTTCAAAGACCAATTCCACAGCTCTTTCTCTCAACACTTCCAAAAGTACAGGATCCGTAAATTTACCTTTGTAGTATCCGACTAAATAAGGATCTGCTTCAGTAGGAAGAGAGGTCAATGTGGCACCTTTGATTCCAGCTCGGTCACGGAGGGCTCCTATGGTTTCGGCCCAAGTTCCCGGGGTCATAGCTCCTAACTCCGCCAGTGCTTCTGCCTTGTTCAATAAGACTTCAGCATATCTCATAATAATGTGGGCGTTGTCATTTCTACTTTCATCATCATATGGAAAGCGTTCGTCATAAGACCATTTAATTGGCTGATATCCTGTAAAGGTCTGGTTGAAGTTGGGTGGTGCCACTACGGGAACACCATTCTCAGTGCGGTGATAATCTCCCAGACGAACCGTCTGTTTCAGCCGCAGATCCCTATTCTTCACTTCTTCTACGAATGGAGTCGTCTTATATTCAGGATTATCGGTAAATGGAGTACCATCCAAATTCAGATATGTATTGACAAAATTACGTGTCAGGCTAGGCCTGTTGCCATAAGTTGGGCTAATGAAGCGACGATTGGCCGAACTGAACACCTGCAAACTGGCGTCCAAGGCAACTGCTAAAATCGTTTCATCCGCATAGGGTGTCTTAGCAATGAAAATCTCCCTATAAGAGCGATCTTCCTGAGCTGCCCTGTGTAGCGTAAATCCGGTAATCTCATTAGCCGTGTTGACCACCTCTTGATACCAGGCATCTGCAGAACCCTGCATGCCATGCTCAGCATGATATTTCCTATAAGATGCCTCAAACAATGCAATCCGGGTCTTATAAGCCCTTGCTACATTTTTTGTGATTCTGGTAGAGGAGGCATCAGATGTCAAAGTGATGTTTTGGATGGCAAAATCTAGATCTTCTAGGACTTTGTCCATTACCATAAATCTATCATCTCTTGGCCCATAAAGTGTCACACTATCCGTGATCTCTATGGTCTTGTCAATCCATGGTACATCCCCAAACCGCTTCACCTTATCAAAATAGAATAAGGCTCTAAAGAATCTGGCCATTCCTATGTAATGGTTCTTTTCAGTCACCGGACTCTTTTCAGCATTTTCGATGAAATAATTGATATTTCTCAAGTTTGACCAGCTCCAACCAGAGCTGGTAACGGGACTTAGAGCGTTCACTGCCAGATAAGTATCCACCCCATTTCTTGCGATTAGATCTGAGACATCATCTCCTTGAAATACACCTACATCGGTTCCGGGTAAAATATCATAAAAGGAATTACTGTAAAGTTCCAGCCCATTGGCAGAACCAAAAATTGCCTGATTGCTGGCTGTATCCACTGGATATTCATCTAGATTACAGGAAGTAACTGCCGCTAATAAAATAAGTATTAAATATTGAGATATCTTCATGATTGTTCGAATTAGAAGTTAACTGTAAGCCCAGCTGAAATTGCCTTTAACATAGGATAGTTGTATCCATCCCCGCTTGATCCTCCGCTTAGATCCCGGTCAGATCCATAAATACTGGTCACATCGGTATCCTTTGTCCACTTGTACAAGGATGACCAGGTCCAGAGGTTTTCTGCAGAAAGGTAAATCTTCACGTCATTTGCATGGATCTTGGAACTCAGGCGCCGTGGCAAGGTA
Organism: Algoriphagus sp. AGSA1; assembly: GCF_021390545.1. Lineage (GTDB taxonomy): Bacteria > Bacteroidota > Bacteroidia > Cytophagales > Cyclobacteriaceae > Algoriphagus. The sequence goes on from NZ_JAJUWR010000033.1 coordinate 53,806, forward strand.
TATCCCACTTGGACGTTTCGAAGACGGATATAAGCAACATTCTGCAAAAATCTATCGTTAGGCATATTCAACGCCCTCCCTGTTCCCTGAGCGATATAACCGACAAGTCTAGGTAAGTATGCATCGAAATTCCCAAGTTCCTCCCGGAACATATTGTCCTCATGCCAGCTAGGGTACTGATTGTATGGACGGTTATATTGTCCCCAGAATCTAGCTTCGGCCGATGGATACCAGTCCTGTTGTAGGACACCCTGGAAGAAAGCACTGAGAAAAAACCCGTTCCACTCGGCATTTAAGTTCACCCCATAGGAGTAGCGTGGTTCTGAGTTACCTATGATTGATTTATCCCCGGAATCACCTACCCGATTCGATCCATGATGGATTATGTCATCCCCATCCAGGTTTTTGAATTTCAAATCACCTACATAGTTTTTCCGGGTATTAGTATTTGGGATATTTGCCTGAGAGGGAGAATTCAGTATCTCCTCTTCCGAACGGAACAAGCCCTCTACCTGGTACCCCCAGATTTCCCCTATTCTTTGACCTTCGTAGTAATCTGTGAGGTTTTTGTCAGGATTATTATATTTGGTGATATAGGCTTTGTAATCAGACATGGTTAATCTGATGCTGTAATTGAATGGCTTCTCTGCCAGTATGAAGTCATCATTCCAGGTCACCGTAGCTTCCCAACCTGTGGTCTCCAGATCCGCATAGTTCCCTTTTGGTACAGTGGTTCCGTAAATCGCAGGCAGGGTAGGGCCTACTGTAAACATATCCGTAGTCCATCGTCGGTACCAGTCTGCAGTAAATTGCAGCTTATTGTTTACACTGGCAAAATCCAGTCCTATGTCTCCCGTGGTAGAGGTTTCCCAGGTGAGTCCCTGAGGCACTACGCCAGGCATCCTAGTCGCTTGTGGGCGTTGCCCATCGATAATTCTTCCCATCTGGGAAATGGAGAAATTCTCTGTGAAGGAGTAAGGGTTGATGTTACCATTACCTAAAGAGCCATAAGAAGCCCGGATTTTAAGACTGGTTAAAAAACTAGGTTTGACTTTCCAAAACTGCTCTTCAGACACTGCCCAACCTACAGAAGCTGAAGGGAAGAATGCCCACTGCTGGTCTGTAGGGAATTTGGAAGATCCATCATATCGTCCGTTAACTTCCAACAGGTAACGGCCCATGTAATCATAGTTTACCCGGAAAAAAGTACCGGCAATTGCCCATTTTTGATGGCCCCCATTGGTTACTATGCTTTGTCCCAACGCCAGGTTGAGGTCATCTGCATCTGGGAACACAATCCCGTTTCTTCTGGTAGTCAGGTTTTTATAAAGTGAAGTCTCGTAATTGAAGCCGACCAACAAACCTAGATTATGGGCGTTCTCAAAGGTGTTCAGGTAATTGGCATACAGGTTAGTGGCATAGTACTGCGTGGTATTTCTGCGATCTTGAAGATCGTTGGTATTTGTACCTGTGTATCCAGTCACTCCTTCATACCTGCTGTAGGGCACCTGCACCCGTTTTTGAAAGTAGCTGTTGTCATTAGTCTGGAAGGTAAAGTTTCCGTTCAGTGTTACCTTCTTATCAAATAGCTCAGCTTTTGCCGCCAGACGGTTTTTCAGGAATCGCTGCACTTGATCCACAGCATTTCTTCCAATGTAATAATCCCCTACGGTATAGGCAGCAGGGAAGGACAATGAACCGTCAGGATTAAATAATGGCGCAAGCGGGTGACCCTCATCTGCCATGTTTCTCCATATACCACTGCCCTCACCCACGTTTAGAGGCTGATGATAAGACATGTGGGAGTAATCTGTATTGTTTTCCACTTGCAACCATGGGGTAAGCTGGATGGTACCTTTTGCCCGGAAATTATACATGGCGTAGGTATCTGAATTATAACGGAATAGTCCATCCTGACCATTGTAGCGGCCACTTACATAATAGGTTGCTTTTTTATCTCCACCGGTCAAGGCTAGGTTATGATCCTGGGCAAAGAAGTTATCCTTATACAACTCCCTATACCAGTCCGTACTATAATAGTATTCGTATTCGCCAGTAGATGGATTTACCTCCACTCTTGGCAGAGAAGGGTCTTCCCATCTTCTTTTGATCTCCGCCAGGTAAGCAGGCGAGAATGGCAAAGTTTTATTGATGGCAGTGGGGGTATTTCCATTGTCATTCCAGTTAGACCAAGCATCGCTGAATCCCTTGGCCCAAGGATAAGATTCTGTAATGTTATCAGGAATTGTGGTGGGTGATTTAGACGAAAAGTTCGCTGAATAGGTCACTGAGGTTTTTCCTTCTGTAGCTGATTTGGTCGTAATCAAGACAACCCCAAATGCCGCTCTGGCACCGTAAATGGAAGCAGAAGCCGCATCTTTCAACACTGTCACACTGGCAATATCATTGGGGTTAAGCATCCTTGGATCACCCTCTACCCCGTCAATCAAGACCAAGGCACTTCCCTGCTGCCCAATTGAGGTGGTACCACGTACGTTAAAGGAAGGGGACTGGGTAGGTTTCCCATCCAGCATTCTGATGTTCAGGTTAGGAATAGCTCCTACCAAACCCTGAGCAATATTTGAGATAGGCCTATTTTCAAATACTTCAGATTCGACCTGATCCACGGCCCCGGTAAGGTTAGCCTTCCGTTGCTGACCGTAACCTACCACTACGACTTCATCGAGGCTGTTCTCGCTTTGAGCCATAGCCACATCCAATACCGAGGAGGAACCCACGGTAAGTTCCTGTGTTTGATAGCCTATAAATGAAAAGAGCAAAACCTGGCCTGGGGCGGCATCCAACGTATATATCCCATCCAGATCTGTGACAGTACCCGTAGTAGTACCCTTCACTAAAACCGAGACTCCCGGCATAGGTTCACCCAATTCGTCCCTTACTACCCCGGTAATTTTCTCAAAGCTTAGCTCCTTTGTGATCAGCTTTTCCTGCTCATCTTTTTGAATAATCACACTAATTGTGTTATTCACCTGCTTAAACCGCAAATTGGTCTGCTTAGCAACAGTGTACAGGTGCTGTTCTACTGTACTTCCTGATTTGAGGTAGTGTATTTCCCCTGCAGCGTTTAGAGCTTCCTCCGTGTAGAAAAATTTAAAATCCGAATTTTTCTCTATCGCTTTAAAAAACTTAAGCAAGGATTTTGGCTGACCCTCCAGAACTACGGTCACTTCATCAATTCCCTTGATTTGGGCTTTGGAAGAATTGGCGAAAAGAGGACTTACAGTAAGGCATAGCATTGCAATTCCCCTGGCCAATAGTTTGATAGACATTGCTATAAACGGTAATATTTTTTGCATAATTTTGACTTGAAAGTTTGAAACATCGTTTCCCCTGATTTCAGACTGCAAACTGATAGATACAGGGGGAGCATAATTTGTTTTGAATCCGCAGGGGCGTATTGGTAGTACGTCCCTGTTTTTGTCTCCATATCTATTTCATAGGCATTAGTTAAAATTTAGAGTTATCATCTTATCATCCATTACAAATTCAAATTGCAGGGTTTGACTCATCACGGTCAACACATTTCTGAGTGATTCCTGATTATCAAAAACCCCGGAAGCACTTAGATCCTTTGGTTTTCCATTTACTTTTATAGCCACTCCATACCATCGTTCCAGCACCTTTACCATCTCCTCCAGATTAGCTTCATCAAACTTCAGTATCCCTTCGATCCAGAGAATCCTGTCTGCTGCGCTCACTTTATATTTTTCCATCCGCGGAATATCCGGAGAAAGCAAAGACTCCTCCCCCGGGCTCAACTCTAGGTAGTCATCCCTACCATCCTGGTTTAGTTTCACCTTACCCGTAAGTAAGGTCACCGCTACCTTTTCCTCTTCCATGAAAGTGGAGATATTAAAAGATGTTCCCAGTGCCGTGGTGACAATTCCTTCGGCTTCAACCCGAAAGGGATATCCAGGGTCTTTGGTCACCTCAAAATATGCCTCCCCCTCCAATTGGATATATCGGTTGGTTTTAAAATTTTCAGGATAAGTAATGCTACTTTGGGAATTGAGATAAACCACCGAGCCATCTTCCAGAGTGACTTTGGTTTTCTCTCCTTTGCGGTTTGAATTGGTTATAAAAGACTCATGAAGTTCCTGTCCAGGAGTTTGATTGGTCTCTTGGTTGTTCTGGACAAAAAATAGAGTGGTAAGCCCCATCAGCAAAAATACTACGGCCGCCCTGAGCCAATTAAGCCTAAGCACTTTCCTGATTGGAGTACGCTTATGTAGGACAGACTTTGGATAACTGTCCTTCTTCAAGTTTATTTTTTCCCAGAGTTCAGTAGTTTCAGAGTCAGGTTCTCCCTCTTTGATTTGATCAGACCAAAGTTGGATTATTTCCGCAGACAGAAGCTCCTCTGCCTCCCTACTTCCCAGAAAGTTTAGAAAGTCCTGTGCCTCTGCTTGGGTAAGATTCCCATCATAAAACTCCTTACGTATATTATAAAAATCCATTCTCGGCTAGTTACAACTCTATATAGCCTTAGACCCAAAAAACTACTCATGAGAAAGGATAAAAAATTTGGAATATAATTGTTAAGCACAATTAAAATCCTTAACAATCATTTAACAGTAAAATCGAAAACTGAATTACAAGCAATAATCATATTTTACCCCCCTCTTATCAGCCAATTCACTTAAAGTCATTCCTTATCTAGCCTATGCTGAAAAACGCCAGTAATAGATCAAAAGCTATCA
>NZ_JAJUWR010000034.1 GCF_021390545.1 Algoriphagus sp. AGSA1
TCAGCTTCCTTCAGATTCCATCTCGCAATAGACACCCTTGCTTTCGACTATAGGATTCCGATCATTACGGCTCCTTAGGGACTCTCACCCTTTGGCACTGGCACATGCCCGGCACACTGAATAGTTTAGCTCCTTTGGAGCTGGCTTAAAAATAGAGTTAAGGATTTGTAGTTATAGATCGGGTAATTTAGCAAGAAAAGTTTACACCCTTAGTGCAGGTTTAATTGCCTATTCCTTCTCCCTAAAAAGCCCGCAATAAAGTGTCAACCCTTTGAAGCAAACCAATTAGCCGTTTTTTAAGGTCGAACTCAGGTTATCTAAATTTATTAAGAACGCCCAGCGGGTTCAAATTTTAGGCTCAATCCAAATCAGGGTCAGAAGTACCAAAAATATCCCATACCAGAGCCAATCGGCAACCCTTCCTTTATCAGGAATTGAATTAGGTTCAACAAATGGGCGTGATTTTAGAAAATCAGCACGGAACTTCACCGCATGTAAGTCTGGCCATTCTTCGGGTGTGTAGGTATAAAATTCCAGACTGTCCCCTAGCGCAATCCACCCCGAGTCAAGATTTATAAAATTTCCCGTTTTGTAAAATGGATTAACCAGTGACTGCTGAAAGAATATTGAATCAGAGTCAATACCTATGGATTTTTCTTCGAACTGATCTTTGATAACATGTACTTCGCTATGCAGTCCTCTGAATATAGGCTGGTCCATTTCAATAACCACAGGTTCATCAGGAAGCAAAGTAGCCAGCATTTTATCCCAAAGCTCTTTATAGAGAAGACTGTCTCCGGCAAGCATTATCGGAAAAGTGCTCCCTAGCATACTCACCCCTATTTTAGTTTTGCCTGCCTGCTGCACCGCAAAAGCATTGTCAAAGTGAGTCTTTTGGCCCATACCTCTTTCGATCTCAAATGGGCTGGCCTCAATCCCAGGTTCTATCTCCCTCCGCTCTTCATCCGTAGTACGCCTTACTTTGAAATTTGTACCGAAGGCCTTGTTGACCGCCGGAATGTCAGTGGTAGCATCCTCCATATTCATTACCAAAACAGACGCCCCATTCTCTACAGCCTGTTGGGTTGATTTTTTGGAGAGTTGGGCCGGATCAATGATCAGAAATTGCAAGGAATCCGACTTACTGCTTCCCGATTGGACAACTGAGTTTTTTGATATCTCGACCTGCCCACTGACCTTTTCACCGGAACTGGTCAGAAACCGGGACAATATCCTGGTCTCTGCACTTGGAAATGAAACCAGTAATCTATAATGGATCGGCTCAGCTGCTCGGACAAAGAAATTCACATGGCCAAGAGTATTATCCCCAACCTTGAGTTCCAATGAATTTCTTCCCAAAACACTTACCGGGAATTCCAGCGAAAAAGTACCTGCATGCGAATCTGTGTAGGTTTTACTTACCACCTCTCCTTGTTGGGCAAGCAGCACTTCAAGCGAATCACTGCCTTCGATTTTACCCTCAACTACCTGGTTTCCGCCTTCCCGGAGGATACCTTTCCATTCCAAAAATGAAATTGACCCATATTCAAAGTCAGCTATCCATTCAATTTCTTTCCCTCCAAGTTTTAACAGTTCTGATACGGTGAAATCATCTCCCAGTAAGTAAACCGGATTCCCGGTGCCTTGGTATTTATCAATCGGCATGGATTTCCTGATTTGCAAACTATCCTTCCAATAACGTACTTTCTCTTTTGGAGCCTTCGGGGAATAAATGAAAATGGCTTCTTCGTCTTTGTCAGAATACCAAACAGGCTGAAAGATGTAGCTAATCAGCAGTAAGCAAAACAGGGTATTCAATGCAATTTTAACCGCTTTTCTGGAGGAAGTAAGCCCAGCCTTAAGTATCCACACAAGCTGAAGACCCAGAATAGCACAAACCACCACGGTTATGAGCCAAGCCCAATTCCAGGAAATCAAAGGTTCGAGTTGAATCATCGCAGCTTGTTCCAAAATGCTTTTTCCAGTTCTTTTTGTTTTAGAAAAGATGCGTTTGCACCTTCACTTCGGGCAATCAGAGGGTGTAGTTTCTGATACAACTCCTTTCTCCCTTCTTCGTCCAATTTTCCAGAATTCAACTCCTGCAAATGCAGTAACACTGACCAATCCTGTAAACCTGAATAATTCATTCTGGAAGTCCAGAGCTCACCAAATTGTTGTATGGTAGCCTTATCGGTCACCGAGAGATTCTCCTTGGGAAGCATACCCAGGACTTGGGCAGCCAGCGGGGCCAGCCTATTGGCCAAGGCCAGTTGGTCCATTTCAATTTGTTTTTTCACTTCTTCCAAATCCCCCGTCAAGCGTTTTTCCTCCTCCTTGATCGGAGGCGGGTCAAAGCCCGTCCTTTTCACATATACTCTTGATTTCTGCTGCACGGACTTCAGGTACTCCAGTGCTTTTTCCTGATACTGCAACGCCTGATCAGGTTCGAAAAGCCTCAAATGCAGCTCCGATTGCCACATTTGCGCCAAGGCAAGCTTAAGCGTGCTTTTAGTGGATTCCTCAAAATACGTATTGGCTTCAGCATCCTCATGATTATGAAGATAAGAGTCCAATAAACCGCCCAAACCTCCATCATCGTCCGAACTATGGGATTCAGCCGCATGGCTGGATTCATCGTCGTGGTCATGCCCGTGCACATGAACGTGTTCAGGCATAAATACATTTGCTGTGATCCCAGCTTCATGTTCCTCATCATGCCTATGCTCATAGCCCTCCAGCAGATTATCAACATCGCCCTGATCTACACTGCCTCCACCTGCGGATTCTTCAAATTCCTCGCCCAGGTATTGCCCGTATCGTAGGCGAAGCATTTTCTGGTCATGGCCTATTTCGTTTGACATGGAGTTGAATTCCTCCACAGTCATTTTCTTTTGATTCACTAAGAGCTTCTCCGTATCGATGATGATCTGTCGTTGACTTCTGAAATACTCCGGCATCACGTGGATTGCCATCCCTATCAGTGTCTCCTCAGTCATGCCTGCCGAATCCACATAATTGACAAAATAGGTGTCGCTTCTCGAAAGATTAGGTTCCGGAGTTCTATTGTCTATTGCCGCCCAGTAGTAATAAAGCTCATCTCCCGGCTTAAAATCCAAAGCCTTCAGGTCAAGTTTTACCGACAGATCCTCAGATTTGAAATTTTGTCGGGCAATCGGAATTCTGTTTTCGCGAAACTTGACATTTTCTCCTGTTCCCCTCGCCAGTGTGGCCACCAGGAATACCTCCTTAACTTTAAAATCATCGGAGACTTTGGCCCTTACATCCATGCTTTGGGGATCGCTGATAAAGTGAAAGGAATATACTTCCTTCGTCGCAGGCTGAATCACGGGAGCCAAATCCGGCACCGCTTCCAATGTATGGTAATCCGATTCAAAAACAAGCTGACCATTTTGGAATGCCCGGATGGCATAGATCCCCGAACTTTTCACCCTATCCCGCAAAACAAAACGATCCCCTATGTGCGTAAATTCTAAACCATCTCCACTGGAATTGACCAATTCTACAGTGATATCTTTACCTGTAGAAAAAGTAATATCCCATTCTATATCAGAGCTTATGATAGCTTTTACATCAAGTGCTGATTGAGTTACATTTGGCAACCCAGTATAGGCAGGCGGGGTAATAGAAATTGCCATGGAACTCATCTGTACAGGCAGATATTCGGCAGGAATAGCTAGAGTTTCAGTCTCGCTGCTTGTCTGCACACTTGATGGATTTTCAGCAGGTTGGTTCAAAAGTGACAGGCCATAAATCCCAATTGAAAGAAGTAGGCCGACCGCATACCCCCCTGTATTTTGGTACCAAAGCCGGACTCCCCCTCCCTGAAAAGAAGCATTTATGCGCTCCCACTGTAGTTGCTCTGCTACGTTCCTGGACCGTTTATCGAGTAGTTGCAGACTGAATTCCAAATCTGAAAAACGCTCATGAAGCACTTGGATCGCACTGTTCCGCTTATCTCCATACAAACCGATGAAATACCCTGAAACTATGAAACCTACCGTAAAGACTGTCAACAAGGACATCAAGGAAGAATAGAAAATGAGGGAAAATACCCCAACGGCCAACCCTGCGCCCAAGGATTTCAATCCAGCCTGCAGTGTCAGTTGCCGTTCAACTTTGGCGATATAGCGTTCTATTCTGCTCATACCTTTTGCCTATGTGAAAAGTACCGCTCCAGGCCTAAGCAAAGCACTAAGAGGATCAAAAACAGCAAATCAAGGTTTGCCTTCTTCATTTTTTCTCTCTCTGTATCCACCACAAATCTACGCTCAACCTGAGCCCGGCTCATCTGTACATCCTGCTTTTCCAGACCGGAGAAATCAAGGAATTTTTCCAGTATCACTTCCGGCAACATGCCCTTTTGCACCAGCTCCGAATGCTCAAAATCCAAGGTATCTTGGATGAAAACCATATTTGCCTGATCCGAAAAGGAGAAGGAATTCCTTATGAAATAAAGCTTATCAGAAGAGGTTTCCGAAGGGATGTCGGAATCAAAGATCAAAGCCGCCTGCCCAATATCCTCCGTTTCTTGAAACTCCACGCCGTACACATCCCCTATAGCTTCAAGCCCAGCTTTGACATAAACCCTTTCCGAAGGTAATATTTCACCTAGGTAGTAGCGTAAATCCTCATCTTTTAGCTGGATAGATCTCCCCCCCGATTTTTTCCCGACGGATACAGTATCCAGAATGCCCCTATCGTTCCTTTGAAAGGAAACCCCATTGGGAGACGTAAGTAGAGGGTTTGATTGTTCTGCAAGATCAGGGTTCCCCATGAGCAGATCCGGCTTGATTTTACTAAGGTACTTTCCCGTCCCAAGCCTAATCAGGGAATTACCCATGTATAGATTAAGGGAGGAAATATCTTCAGGCAATTTATCAAGTGAAGCTTGAAGTGAAAATTCATTAGCAATTGGTTCTAATCTTTTTAAGTCTTCCATTTTATTCATCTTACCGTCAGCCCAATAGACCTCTTCTCCATTTTCCATCGCCTGCTGTATCTCAAATCTAAACTCCTCCAGGATTTCTTTGCTTGGCTCCACCAAGTGGATGCTACGCCCAGGAGAGACTTTATCCAGCTTGGGGACAAATACCTTGCTCAGCAGTAGAACCAGCAAAAGCAAGATCGCCATGCGCAGCAAAAGCACCAGTATATTATCCAATTGAAAGCCTTTGGACACCGAGCTTTCATGGATAGGTAGCCAGTGCATGGCCGCCCACGACATTTCCCTGCCTTTTTTGCCTCTCCAAAGATGAACCAGGATAGGAATACTGATTCCAAGCATCCCCCAGAGCAATATGGGCTGTAGAATCTGCATCAGTAAAGGGATCTTTCCGTAAGAAATCTATTGATGACTCCTGCGATAGGGTCTGAAAATTGCACCTGAAACAGATGAACCTTTGGTAAAATCAAAGATTTCTTAAATCCTGATAAATAATCATTTATAGAAACATTATAGTTTTTCTCTATCGCTTTTCCATCGAGAATTACGGAACGATTTGACTCCAGATCATGAAACTTGAAATTCCCTTTCAGGTCAAATTTCACTTCTTGATCTCCCAAAATCTGGAACAGCACTATTTCCTTTTTGGGATGCCGCATCTGCTCCACGATATCCAACCATTCGTTTTCCTTTTGCAGAAAATCGGAAACCAGAATTACCAGTTCTTTCTGCCTGCTTTTCAAAACAGGAAAGTCTTTCTTTACAACCGGCATGGTCCCCGCTGCCTTCTCCCCTTCCAAAAAATATAAAATACGCTGGAATGCCTTAGGTGAGGCTGCTACCTTTTGATCTACATTCCCATCCTGACAGGTAAAATAACTCAGGGAATCTCCCTGCTGATGCGCCAGATAGGAAAGAGAAGCAAGGAGGTTTTTAGCGTATTCCAGGCGTATGATTCCATTTTCCCTGTAGTTCATCGATCCGGACAGATCGAGCATCATACGGACGTGCAAATGGCTCTCAGAGGGGGATTCCTTGATCATGTACTTTCCGGAGCGGGAGAAGTACTTCCAGTCAATCCGTTTGGGGTCATCCCCGGGCTCATAATACCTGTACTGCTCAAACTCAGAACCCACTCCCACCCGTTTGCCAAGGTGTACTCCATTCTTAAGCTGCTCGCTGATGATCTTGGCCGCCAGCTTCAGGTTGCTGAGTTTGATGATTTCCAGATTACTTGCTTGCATGGATAGGCAATGCTTCTAGGATTCGGGAGATGACTGTGTCAGGTCGCACATTCTCCGCTTCCGCCCGAAAGTGCAAAGAGAGTCTATGTCTCAATACCGGGAAGGCAAGCGTCCTGATATCTTCGGGAGTGACCGCATAGCGTCCTTTCACCAATGCCCGAGCCTTGGCACAAAGAATCAAAGCCTGGCCTGCACGGGTGCCTGCCCCCCATTCCACATAATCTATAACAGCTTGGATTTCCGAATTGTCAGGACGGGTAGCCCGAATCAATTTATTGATGTAAACGAGCAATTGAGAATCAATGTGAACCTCTCTGGTTAGTTTCTGTAAGCTCAATATATCCATAGCAGAGAAAACAGCCTCGGGCTTGCCTTGGTAAGTCCCGGTAGTTTTTTCCAAGACATCCAGCTCTTCCCGCTCGGATGGATAGCCTAATTTGATATACAAAAGAAAGCGGTCAAGCTGGGCTTCAGGCAGCGGATAGGTTCCCGATTGCTCAATGGGGTTCTGCGTGGCAATAATCAAAAAAGGAGATGGAAGTGGATGGTGCTGCCCACCGTAAGTCACTACTTTCTCCTGCATGGCTTCCAGCAATGCCGCCTGGGTCTTGGGCGGAGTCCGGTTGATTTCATCCGCCAAAACCATATTGGCGAAAATCGGGCCTCTGTTGAACTGAAAAAACTTCTTGCCTGTCTCATGGTCTTCTTCCAGAATCTCCGTCCCCAGGATATCTCCAGGCATCAGATCCGGCGTGAATTGAATCCGCTTGAACCCCATCTCCATCCCCTGAGAAAGAGAATTTACCATCAGCGTCTTTGCCAGCCCCGGCACACCTTCCAACAGGCAATGGCCTCCAGCCAGCAGCGTGATAATAATCTCTTCAATCACAGACTCCTGACCGACTATGACTTTCGCAATCTCTTTCTTGAGCTGGGGAATTTTTGTGACCAACTCTTTGAATGCCGTTAATTCTGTGTTTTCCAATATCATTGTGTTAATGCATAAACCACTATGTTGACACCAAATCTGGTATTGTCAACCTTTAAGAAGCGTTTGTTTCTGAAGTCATAATCCCACTCACAACCATAATCCTTATTACTATAAAGCACTCCTATTCTACCGTTTACGACAATCGCTTTCAAGTAATCATGGATCAGGTCATCCCCCCAGCCATTGAGCTCAAAGGAGGTTGCGGGCGGACCGTCTTCAAACTCGAAGAAGGCCGAATAAATTGGGTGGTTATTGGGTATTTTTTGGAGCGCATCATCTCCAAAGGTCTTGGCCATTTCGGCCTCAAAGGATTTGGCAAAAAGCCCGTCGATGTCATGGTTGCAATCATCGGCAAAGACAAAGCCTCCATTTGCTACATAAGTTTTAAAATTCTGCCTCTCTGCCGAGGAGAACTCCACCAGCTTATGTCCACTGATATAGCAAAAGGGACTCTTGAAAATCTCCTTGTTGCTCAATTCTACTACTCTTTCCTTCTCGTCCACGGGAATGGTGGTGTATTCCACCAGAGAATTGAGCAAGTTGACAGGCATGCGCTGATCAGTGTCCCAATTTCCGGAGTTGTATTTTATTCTGGTGAAGAAGAAGGGATTCATCAAATGAAATCTAATTTAATCTCGGGAACATTATGTCCACAGACGACAGTCCACTGACCACGGCAGTTCAAGAGACAGTAACGAAAGGAGTCCACAGAACTATTGTTCAGCAAAAACTTATGAGTCAGGAAGTCTGCTGTTGACTGTAGTCTGTGGACTGTTGACTTTAAACTGCGTCAGACAAACTGGTAAAGGTGAAATCGCGGATTTTCATAGCCGGAATCAAATCACCTCCCACCCGCTGCTGCTGTCCCAGTGCCTCGATATTATTCAGCATAATGATGGGACTTTCGTTGAAGCGGAAGTTTTTCACCGGGAATTTGATCTGGCCGTTTTCTATATAGAAAGTTCCATCTCTGGTCAAGCCTGTATAGAGTAAGGTTTGGGGATCTACTGCCCTGATGTACCAGAATCTGGTAACCAGAATGCCTCTTTCTGTGTTTTTCACCATGTCGGCTATTGATTGGTCACCCCCGGCGATAATCATCCCGCTGGGTCTTCCGGTAGGTTCCACGCCTTGCTTCTCCGCCCAGTAGCGGGAATAGAACATGTTTTTGACCACACCGTTTTCCACCCATTTCATAGGTTTCTGAGGGAATCCTTCATTATCCCATGGTGAACCCGGAATCTGCGGACTTAATGGATCAGAGTAGATGTGTACACGCTCATCGAATAGCTTTTCGCCGAGTCGGGTTCCTCCACCCTTTTTACTCAAAAAGCTTCTGCCCTCATCCGCACTTCTGGCATCCAGACTTCTGGTCAATAAGCCCATCAGGTTCCCGGCCGCAGTAGGCTCAAGGATCACGGTATATTTACCGGGCTCTATGGCCTGGGCATTCTGCGATGCCTGGGCTTTTTGCATGGCGATGTTTGTGACATCTTTGGAATTCAACAGACTCACGTCGTTGAAATCGCGAATGGCATATCCTGAGCCCGTTCCATCGGCAGTACGCACCGTAATGGAGAAATCCACGGATGTTCTCTTGTTGTAACCAAAAAGGCCTTTGCTATTTCCCTGAGCCACAAATCCCGAAAAATCCTCCAGGTATCCTGCTGCGGTAAGGTCTTTCTCACTGGTTGGCCCAATGCTGTCCGCTGCTATCTGGGCACGCTGGTCAGGGCTGATCTGATCCGTGGAGCTCGCGAATGTCTTACTCTCCAAATACTCCTGTGGACCAAGCATAGGCATGTATTCTGGATTTTCCGGTGCCAGCTGTGCGATTTCCTCTGCTCTGGCAACCGCCTTTTTGAGTGATTCATCATCTAACTCATTGATACTGGATGAACCCGATTTTTTACCGTAAACTGAGGTAACGTTTAATCCTATTTCATTAGTCTCCCCGCTGGTACTTACGGAATTCCTTGCATAACGAATATTCCCGGTTCTGCCACCGAAAATCGTCACCTCGGTCTCATCCGCTTTTGCGTGGGAAAGCACTTTATCTATTATCTGTTTTGCTTCTTCTTTAGTCAAAATGGCCATAATTCTCGTGTTGAGGTTAAATATTTCTTCCCGTATTGATCACATTCACCCCGTCAAAACGGGTGGTCGCACTACCATGTGATACCGCTGATGCCTGCGATGGCTGCCCTTTTCCATCGAAAAAAGAACCGAAGAACCTATAGTCGTCCTTGTCGCAAATCTGGGAACAGGAATTCCAGAACTCCTGGGTATTGGACTGATAAGCCACATCCTCAAGCATACCTACGATTTCGCCATTTTTGATTTCGTAGAACAACTGACCTCCAAACTGGAAGTTGTACCGCTGTTGATCTATGGAATAAGATCCGCGCCCAAGGATATAAATGCCTTTTTCCACATTCTTGATCATTTCCGCAGGACTGAGTTTCTCTGTACCTGGACGCAAAGAAACATTTGGCATACGCTGGAACTGCACGGAACTCCAGTTGTCCGCAAAGCAGCAACCATGAGATTCATTTTCTCCCAAAATCCCCACCTGGTCACGGATAGCCTGATAGTTTACCAAAACCCCGTTTTTGATCAAATCCCACTCTTTTGTCTTGACTCCCTCATCATCATATCCCGTGTTTCCGAGAGTGAGTGGCTGGGTCTTGTCAGCGAAGATATTGACTTTGTCAGAACCGTATTTGAAATCACCTGATTTCCACTTGTCCAAGGTAGCGAAGCTGGTTCCGGCATAATTAGCCTCATAGCCCAGAACCCGATCCAGCTCCAGTGGGTGGCCTACAGATTCGTGGATAGTCAATCCCAAGTGATCAGGATCCAGCACCAAATCATATTTGCCCGGCACCACAGACTTTGCGGAGATTTTCTCCTGGGCCTGTTTGGCAGCTTCGGTGGCATCTTCAACGATGTCATAGGTGTTTTTGTAGCTGTTAAACCCAGCCGGGTTCATGATTTTGTCTTCTGCCAGACCATCCATATACTCATATCCCATCCCCATAGGTGCACTAAGCGCCTGCCTGGTCCGGAATCCTCCGGATTCTTTATTTACCGCAGTAACGGTGAAAGTCGGCCAGATCCTATGGATATCCTGATCGATGTACGAGCCATCCGAGGAAGCAAAATACTTCTGTTCATTGATCATAAACAGCGCGGAATTGACGAAAGCCGCTCCGTTGTCTATTGCGGCATTGTTTGCCTTCAGCAGGAGATCAATTTTGTCCTTTACAGGAATCTCCAAAGCGTTTTTCTTAATTGGAGTACTCCAGGTCACCTCCCCATGGCCTGGCTCTGGGGCAAGCTCTACGGGTTCTTTCTGAAGTTTGGAATTTGCTTTGGCAATAGAAACTGCCGTTTCGGCACATTTCTTAATCCCATCAGGTGAGACATCAGAGGTGGACGAGAAACCCCATGTACCATTGGCTATCACCCGGATCCCTACGCCAAAGGTCTCCCCATTGGAGATATTTTGGACGTTTTTGTCCCGGGTAAACACATTCTGCCTCAGGTATCTTCCTATTCTTACGTCGGTGTAAGTCGCTCCTTTTGCTTTGGCCGCATTCAGTGCTATATCTGCCAGGACTTTTTTGGCTGCGGTATCGATCCCCGGCACAAGCAATTGCTCTGCCGAGACAGGATTCCCCATCATAAAAAGCCCGGAGGTAGCAAGGGCTCCTAGCCCCATTCCGGAAAGGTGGATAAAATCTCTTCTTTTCATGTGATTATAATTGATTTTTTAACGGACACATGGAATCTCGCAGGATTACAACCATCCCGCTGTGTGTAGTTTTTCGTCATGCTTGATTTCAATTTATCTCTTGGTTAAAGTTTAAGGTTTATACTAATGATATTCATTTTGGGTTAAATAGTCCGTTCAAAGTACTGCTATCCTTGGATTAAGCAAAGAAAAAATACAGGCTCGGTGATTTGGAGGGGTATGAATCGCAATTTCAACGGACAAGGAGGGAATAAACCTGATTTTCGGAACCATAATCCGTATATCCCGCAATAAGCAAAAATGAATAAAAGGTGTGTTTTTCATTGTTTTCATTGACCGATTCATAATTGGTTTTTCTTACTGCGATTACCCGCAATGAGTCCAAACGGAAAGTTTGGACATCACCCAAACCCTCCATAGCTAATCCCCTTGATACATATAAAAACAAAATGAATCATATTTTCAATAAAAAACAAAAAAATACTAAAATCACATTTAATTTTAAACCTGATTTTCCAATAAAAACATAAAAAACATCAAGAATAATTGTTTTTTAACCCTATTACAAATTTTCACACAAACCATTCATGTAAATAGCGAAATTAGCCGCCACTTAAAGACGAAATTATAATTCGTTAAAAATCATTTCATTTCTAAGAAATACTGTAAAAACCACCCTCTTGAAATATAGTATTTAAACCCCTTTTTAGTTGTCATTTCTGTAAAATAAACCTGATATGGCTATCATTTTTTCAATAGAATTAGTGACTTATCAACCAAATCTCAACTAAATGAAAAAACTTAGACTAATTATCTTGTTGACATTTCTGTCAATAGGAAACCTCCTGGCCCAGTCCCTGACCGTGACAGGAAAGGTAGAATCCTCAGAAGACGGGCTCCCCATCCCAGGAGCCAGTATTCAGATCAAAGGTACCACCAATGGAGTGATCACTGACATGGATGGCAACTACACGATCACGGTACCTAGTACAGAATCTGTTTTGATATTCTCGTTCGTTGGTCACAGTACCCAAGAGGAGGCAGTCGGAAATCGATCAACTATCGATGTCATGCTGAAATCTTCAATAAGCGACTTGGGGGAAGTGGTCGTAACGGGAGTTGCAGTAGGCACACCCACTAAAAAACTCGGCTTTGCCATAGGAAAAGTGGACAAGGAACTGCTTCAGGAAGCTCCGGCCACAGATCCCGGAAACGCTATCCGCGGGAAGGTCTCAGGTGTCCAGATCGTACAAGGGACCGGAAGGCCGGGAACAGCCCCTACGATCAGACTTAGAGGGGTGACGGCCATATCCGGAGATCAGCAACCATTGATCATAGTGGATGGTGTAATCACCCAGGGAAGCTTGGCAGATATCAATATGAATGATGTGGAAAGTATAGAAGTGCTTAAAGGAGCGGCGGCCTCTTCTCTTTATGGATCACTGGCCGGAAACGGTGTGATTCAGATCATTACCAAAAGAGGAGCCGACAGAGATGGGGTGACAAGGGTGACGGTACGTCAGGAATTGGGAAACAGCTACCTGGCGAATCAGGTACCCCTATCCTATCACCATAGGTATCAGTTGAACCCTGACGGCAGCTATGTATTGACTAATCCCAACAACCCAAATACCCGGGTGGAAGAGGAAGACGGAATTATGGACAATGAGTATCCCCAGGTATTCAATAATCAGGAATTGCTATTTAAAGCACAGCCATTCTATACCACAAATGTCTCTGTTGCCAACACAGGCGCAAAGACAAATTTCTTTCTGGGATTTGAAAATCTGAATCAGGGAGGGATCGTAGTGGATATGCCCGCTTACAAAAGACAAAGTCTGCGTCTCAATGTAGATCACCAGCTTACAGAAAAAATCAAACTGACCAGCAGCACACTTTATGTCAATACCGATAGTCCAAACAACGGTGAAAACGGACAGAGCGGCTTGTTTTACCCAGTTCTTGCCCACGAACCAGACCAGGATTTATTCGCCAACAGGGACGGAGGGATTTTGCCAAGGTCTCAAAGTAATCTCCAAAATCCTTTATACGAGGTACGAAACAGGTTTTTCAGAAGAGATAGGAGAAGACTGCTTCAGAATATCCAGGCAAATTACAAAATCCTAAGCTGGCTAACTGTAGAGGGGCAATATTCCATGGACAGAGAATGGAACACCAATGAAAACTATACCCCAAAGGGATATATCACCCAAAACAGACCTGAGGGAGGACTAGGCTCACTCTATCAGGATTGGAGAAACAAGAGTGCGGAAGTGGCAACTGCCTCAATCTATGCCCAAAAGAAATTTGGAGATTGGAATTCACTGGTGACGCTCAGATATCAATTTGAGAAATATACTGACGAAAGAACCGAAATATCAGGTTCCAATTTTGCAGTAATTGACATCCCTAGATTCAATAATGTAGATCCCACCACATTAGACATAACTAACTATATAACAGATGTTCGAGCAGAAAACCTCTTCTTGAACATGGGATTTGATTACAAGGACAAGTATATCATTGAAGGGTTAATCCGCCGTGATGGATCCTCATTGTTTGGTGAAGATGAGCGCTATCAACTATTCTACAGGGGCACAGCTGCCTACCGGGTATCGGAAGATCTACAAATACCAGGATTTCAGGAATTAAAACTTAGAGCATCTTATGGAACATCAGGAGCCAGACCCCGGTTCGAAGCTCAATACGAAACGTTTGACCTGGATAGAGGAGTCGCTTCCAAGGATGTACTTGGCAACAAAGACCTCAAACCATCCAAAATCGGAGAATTTGAGGTAGGAATAAATGCAAATTTCCTAAAGAAGTGGTCTTTTGAGTTTAATTACGCCAACATCAAAGCAGATGATCAGATTCTTTTGGTACCTCTTTCCAGTGTGGCAGGATTTGGCTACCAATGGAGAAATGCGGGAACAGTACGGACCCATGCTTATGAACTGAGCTTGGGGTCGTTTTTGATAGAAAAGAAAGACTTTTCCTGGAACTTTAATATCGTAGCCAGTAATTCAAAATCAACTGTCGAATACTTAGGAGTACCTACCATTTTACGTGGAGACGGAATTACAAGCGGTATGTTCAGAATTGCCGAAGGCGAGCAATTCGGGGTCATGTACGGGAATGTGTTTGCTCAATCAGCTAATGATTTTATTCTGGACGATAACGGATACATAACCAATATCTCAGGGTACTTGCCCAACTCAGAATCCAATAAGACACCTGCTGATTTTGAACAGAATTCAGATGGATATATGGTACCAGCAGGGACAGAAAACACAAAAGATGAGACGGCTGTCATTTTATATGATCCGACCACCGGTCAAAAACTTGATGCCAAAATCGGAAACAGCGCACCTGACTTGATCATGGGGCTAAACAATACACTACGATATAAGAACTTATCGCTATTTGTACTCTTGGATGCCCAGATAGGTGGAGACATTTACAACTCATCCAAGCAAAACCTATACTTCCAGGAACGTCATGGTGATCTCGATCAGTTCGACAAACCAGAGGGCCAGCGTAAATCCGTTCCGTATTACTCCGGTGCCACAAGTCTATATAACGGTGCTGCGCCTGCCAAGCATTTTGTGGAGAAAGCCACCTACATGAAATTACGTGAGGTTGCTCTGACTTATAGAATAGATGAGGCTATGATGAATTCCATTGGAATAGGGAAATTATTTTATGACGCCAAGTTATCTCTTATCGGCAGAAATCTGCTGACGTTCACCGACTACTCCGGATTTGATCCTGAAGTAGCCTCCTTAAGTGCTGGGGACCCCACCACCTTCAGGTCTGATTCTTATGTGTATCCCATGTTTAGAACATTCACAGCAGCAATTGAATTAAGATTCTAATTCTAAAATTACCATTATGAAAAAATCACTGAATATATACTTGGGAGCAATCCTTTCCGGCATCATGTTCCTATCAGCCTGCGCAGATCTTGACGTAGAGAATCTGAACAATCCCGATACCGATAAAGTACTAGCCACACCGGATGACCTCAAGGGAGTGGTAGCTGGAGCATTTTCCAACTTATACGGCTTATTTACTGCCTATAGAGGTCAGGTAAATCTGGAGCATACCGCTGATCATACTACCATGACCAACAATGTGAGCAATTGGTGGTCTGAGTTCAAGGTAGAGCCCAGACCACAGTTTGCAAACAGCCTGGCTAATTCCAATCGGGCTGGAATAATTGACAATCCGTTTAGACTAACCAACTCTGCTATTTCCTCAGCTGTGGATGTCATCAGGCTGATCGAAAATGAAGGCGTAGAAATCGGCACCAATGGAGCGGATACTGAAATGGTATTAGCAGCTGCATACTTTGCCAAAGGAATGGCTGAAGGATACCTTGCTTCCACCTATGATCAAGGATATGTCGTGGACAAGGATACGGATCTTACTACCATAGAACTGCAGCCATACGATGCTGTAATGGATATCGCTTTGGCGGATCTAGGCAAAGTGATTGAGCTGGCCACTTCTTCCTCGTTCCAGCTAGACCCTACCTTTATCAATACCCCTTCTCCTATGGGAGATGCTGAACTTGCACGATTGGCAAGTACCTATTCAGCTCATTTTATGATGACCAGAAGTAGGACTAAGGCTCAAAATGATGCAAATGACTGGGCCAAAATCAAAGAATTGGCCAAAGGGGGCATTACTGATGATTATATCATTGTGCAGGATGGCTCAAATTGGAGCAACTCTTTTATCAACATTTCCGGATTGGATTGGTATTTCAGAATTGACCACCGAATCATCAGGATTTTTGACCCTTCTTTTCCAAAAAGGTACCCACTCGAAGCCACAGCCTTACTCCCTCCTGCCACTTCGGACGACAAAAGATTAGAGCTGTATTATTTCTATGAGGAAGATATGTCCCGTTTCAATCTTACCCGAGGGGCACAGTTAAGAAGCAACTACCGCATAGGCAGATGGGATGAATTCTATAGAGGAGGCGGGATAGGGCCTATCCCTTATTTCTTTGACTATATCAATCAATTGATCATAGCCGAGGCAGAGGTGATGACTGGCAATACCCAAGCTGCTATTGATATCCTAAATGAAGGAAACAGAATAACTGTCGGCGGATTAGCCCCCCTACCGAATAGCCTCTCTGCCCAAGAAGTGCTTCAAACGATCTGGGACGAGCGGGATATAGAAGTCTGTAGAACCGATTGGGCGATTCCGTTCATGGATGCCAGAAGAAGAGGGATTCTCCAGCGAGGTGTGCTACTACATTTCCCCGTTCCTATCACTGAGATGCTGGTGTTGGGCTTGCCAGAATATACTTTCGGTGGTCAATCAGCAGCAGATGGAGTAAATACATCAGATGGTGAGGGAGCTTGGTACACGCCACCAGGCTTATAAGCTATCAATGGGTTCCAGAAACCTTGAAAATAAAAGCTGATCAAAAATTATATGCGTTGTGCCTCCGCTGGTACAACGCATTTTTTGTGCATTACCTCACAATCGTCCGAAAAGTCAGATTAATTCTTGGCTTTGACACCAGCTTTGTCGGGGGCAATCGGTGTAGCCAATGTGTCTGCGTAGTATCCTTCATCACCAGTAGGCTACCATGCTCCAGTACTTTTGACACCGTTTCTTTGGTGGTTTTATGCTTGAAGGAAAACTTGCGCTCCGCCCCAAAACTCACCGAAGCAATGGCGCCGTCTTTTTTCAGATCGGTCTCCCCATCGCTATGCCAGGCCATTCCCTCACTCCCATTGTGGTAGAGATTCAGCAGGCAGGAATTGAAGGTCTCTCCTGTTTTCTTTTCTACCAGACCCTTCAGCTCCAGCAATTCTTTGGTCCAGGGTAGAGCTGTTTTGGTATGATTGGAATAGGTGTATTCAAAGGACTTCTCTGCATACCAAGCTACTTTCCGCTTGGTTTCTATGCGTTTTCCAAAAATTATAGCCACATCGTTCTCCCATTGAATCCGATTCAACAAGTAATCAAGGTAACTCAATGCCTGATTCGCAGGCATAATTTTGCCATAGTAATTCACTGTCCCGTCTTTGGGCAGTAAGTTTACGCTTTCGTAAGAAGTCTGATTGAACAAATCCATATCACTAGCTTATACCTTTGCATTCAGCTGGGCAGCTTCCCAACCTATAATTGCTGACTTTCGGGTATTCCCCCACATGTAGCCGCCGATTTTTCCGCTGGACTGGATCACACGATGACAGGGAATCAGGAAAGCAACAGGGTTACTGCCTATGGCAGTTCCAATAGCGCGGGAAGCTTTCGGTTTTTCTATTTCCTCAGCAATGGCACCATAGGTGGTAAGATTTCCCTGCGGTATCTTCAGCAGCGCCTCCCAGACTTTTAATTGGAAAGGGGTGCCGTGCAAATGCAGTTTGATCCGGTTGAGCTTGCTCCAATCGTGCTGAAATATAAACAGTGCTTCCTGCTGAATTTCATCTACCAATTGATTGTACCGGGCATTTGGAAAGCGGGATTTCAACGTCTCTTCCCCTTCCTCCTTGTCTGGGAAAAAAGCTAAGTGACAAATGCCCTTTCCCGTAGAAGCCACAATGATTTCTCCAAAAGGGCTTTCTGCAAAGCTGTAATTGATCTGGAGATTTTCTCCTCCATTTTTGAATTCGCCCGGAGTCATTCCTTCTATTTTCACAAATAAATCATGAAGCCTTCCCGTACCGGATAGTCCTGTTTCTTGCGCAGCATCAAAGAGCGTAGCTTCTCTTCCCTGCAAAAGTTGCTTGGCGTATTCCACACTCACATACTGCATGAATTTCTTCGGGCTCACTCCTGCCCACTCGCTGAACATGCGCTGGAAATGAAAAGGGCTCAGGTGTACCTGGGCTGCAATTTCATCCAGAGAGGGCTGGCTTTTAAAGTTGGCCTGTATGTAGGCTATAGCTTCGGCAATCCGATTGTAATTGAGGACTTGACTTTCGTTCATTTTTCTGAATGCTAGATTACCCAAAAGTAGAACGATTCATACTATACCAAAACCCAAATCTTGCTAATCTCTTTCTTATTTTATGTGCAAATACTCGCCTTGTATTTTTTAATAAACCCATTTTTGCTAAATTTCTTTATAACCAAAAAAGGATCTGTTCCTCTTTTTATCCAATCCAGCCCAAGATTTCCTACCGGATCTATTTTCTCTATCGATCCATGTTTTAGTTAAACCATCAACTTATTGTAAACATCATGGAAACAAACCGCAGGGATTTTATCAAAAAACTTTCCGTAGCTGCCTTGGGGACTGGACTGGTTGCAACCGGAGCAACGGCGGCAACAGGAATAGCAACCAATGTCAATTTCATTTCCAGACCAAAACTTCCAAAAGTCAACGTTTCATCTTCCAGGGTGATAAAGGAGACAGTCGGATTAAGGCCTTTTAGAAAAAACGGACCCAGAATAGAAAAACAAGACTTGGGTGACAAAACTATTGTCCACAACTACGGACACGGTGGCTCGGGATGGTCTCTTTCATGGGGCACATCTCTGATTGCTTCTGAATTGGTGGATCAAACCCAGGAGAAGAAAATTGCTGTTATAGGATGCGGAGTGATCGGATTAACTACAGCAATAACCCTTCAGCAAAAGGGATATGAGGTAGTCATATATACCAAAGACTCTTATCCAAATATCACCTCTGCGATGGCAACTGGGACATGGTCTCCTACCTCAAGATTAATATTACCGCAACATGTTACTCCCGAGTTTGCCTCTATGTATCAAAAAGCTTGTACACACTCCTATCGAACTTTTCAACGGCTATTGGGAATAAACCAAGTAGTAGAATGGATGGATAATTACAGCATACATACTGGAAAGGAGCAACGTGCCGACTACTCTAACGAGCTGATGAGCAAGCTGGGAACACCGTCATTCATTTATCCCAAAGGTGTCCCGCTTAACAGAAGGGAAAATCCTTTCAAATTCGATAATGTGAGTAAAAATCCGACAACGATCTTCAACATACCCGCATACTTAAAAATGATGAAGTCTGATTTTTTAATTGCAGGTGGAAAGGTGGAAATCAAAAATTTTAAAAGCCCGGAAGATATCGATGCCTTACCTCAAAAGTGTGTGGTAAACTGTACGGGCTTGGGATCTCAAGAGATATTTGGAGATAATGATCTGATGCCGGTATCCGGACAACTGTGCTTCTTAATTCCACAGCCAGAGCTCACCTATAGAGCCAGTATGGAAGGAGTGTACTTCATCCCCCGAAAAGACGGCATTATGATTGGCGGCAATGGAATAGACAACAATTGGGATCTCACACCCGATCCCGCCGTTAAAGACAAATACTTGTCAGGAGTAGAGGAAATGATGAAAAGATTACGGAGTTAAGCCATCTATTTTTTCCGTATTAAAATGATATTCAAATTTCATAGAACTTAAGCTTGCCCTTATGGTATAAAAATGACAAAGTGTGGGTGCTTTGCGAAAAGCAGAAGATACATTGGATCCTGCTTCTGGCGAATCAGGATTACAATCATTTGCGAAAATATTCGTGTCACGTTCTATTCCGATAAACCAATCTAATTATTTAATCATTCGCGGAAATCAGCGTCCTTTTCTGCAAGAATCCGCGGGAAATATCAATAGCAAATCTGCGGGAAATAACATATGGACTTAAAAAAAGCCGCCCATGTGACATGAACGGCTCAATTATACTTAATCTAAAACCTTAAATTTTCTCCAACGCATTGGCAAGATCTTTCTTCAGATCCTCGGCATCCTCCACTCCCACACTCAGTCTGATCAGAGACTCCACCAGCCCTACTTTCTCCCGTTCTTCCTTAGGGATACTGGCGTGTGTCATGGAAGCGGGGTGTCCACATAGTGACTCCACTCCTCCCAAGGATTCTGCAAGAGCAAACAAATGGAAGTTCTCCATCACTTTCCGCGCATCAGCTTCTTTATTACCGATTAAAGTAAATGAAATCATTCCCCCAAAATCACGCATCTGCTTTTTGGCGATGTCATGATTAGGATGATCTTCGAAACCCGGCCAATAGACCTTTTCTACTTTGGGATGATTTTTCAGGTAAGCTGCTACGGTTTTACCATTTTGTGAATGACGCTCCATTCTCAAATGAAGGGTTTTGATACCTCTCAGCACCAAGAAACAATCCTGCGGCCCGGGGGTAGCACCAGATGCATTTTGAATAAACACGAGTTTTTCGGCCAACTCATCATCATTTACTACCAAAGCTCCCATCACCACATCGGAGTGTCCCCCAAGGTATTTGGTCACCGAATGCATCACGATATCCGCTCCGAGGTCCAGCGGGTTTTGGAGGTATGGGGAAGCAAAAGTATTATCTACAGCAACCAGAATCTTGTTTCCTTTTCCCAACTTGGCCACTGCGGCTATGTCGATGATATTCATCATCGGGTTGGTAGGGGTTTCTACCCAGATCATTTTGGTTTTTTCAGTAATATGCTCCGCTATGCCAGCAGGATCGGACATAGGCACAAATTTGAATTTGATTCCGTAGCGTTCATACACTTTGGTAAAAAGCCTATATGTTCCCCCATACAGGTCGTTGGTACTGATGATCTCATCACCGGGATTAAACAATTTGATCACGGCGTCGATAGCTCCCAATCCTGAGGAGAAACAGATCCCGTGTTTGCCGTTTTCCAATGCTGCCAGATTATTCTGCAAAGCAGTACGGGTAGGATTGTGTGTTCTTGAATATTCATAGCCTTTATGATCACCAGGTGATGTCTGCACGTAAGTGGAGGTCTGGTAAATAGGCGTCATAATCGCACCTGTGGCAGAATCCGGCTCTATTCCGGCATGTATGGCTTTTGTTCCAAATTTCATTCTATATTGGTTTAGCTTGTTCTGGTTTATGGAAAATGAAAACCTTTTGAGTTTTTCAGGGTGATTATGGCTTCAGCATAGTAAACTTGCAGAATTCCCAGCGAATCAACGTATGATTAACCAAATATGACAAAAAAGGGCAGGATTTTCAAAACTATCCGCTCGTACTTCGGAAAGCACCCGTCGGGGATTTTCGCTTGGCTATGGGTCACTGTAGTACCCTTTGTCGGAAGTGCTGTTTTTGCGGTAAATTATCATTTGGTCGGGCAACTCGAACTACAGACCTACTTAGACTATTTCTCCTACACTGTGATCGGTGCGTTGCTGATGGGCTTGGCACTCCTGCCCACTACTCTGATCGCCTTAGCTTCCGGCTTTTATTACGGATGGATTTCCTTACCTTTTTTGATTTTGGGATACTCTCTGGCTTCCGTGCTAGGCTATGTGCTGGGCAAAGTCAGTAATATGGGTTTGACAGAAAAGCTGTTCCGTAAAAACCCAAAATTCCAGGCAGCTCTCGATTCGAGGAAAGAAAAAGAAGGGTCACTGGTGTTTTTTGTAAGGATTTCCCCTGTAGTACCTTTTGCAGTATCCAACTTCCTTTTTGCCAACCTGAATATCAAATTATGGAAAGTATTGGTGTATGGAATTCCCGGTATGCTTACCCGTACAGTCCTAGCTTTTGCCGCGGGAGTGGCCGCCAGCTCCTATATGGAAGCAAAGCAATCTATGAATACGCCGCTGCAATGGGGAATAGGATTGGCGCTGCTGATTATCGGGGTCGCAGGGATTTATAGCTATGTGAAAAAATCAAGGAAATAAACCAACTCAAACTCAGCTTATAACCTCGTGTTGTCAGCACAATCTCTATTTTATCACCAAATCAATCAAATAGCCAATCAACAACACCGAAATGGCAAATGTAATAATACCTAATAGGTAGGAAAACAGTGCTTTGAAGTAGTTGGCAACTCTCTTTTTATCGAAAAATCGCCCAATTGCCCAGCAACTGTAAACTATAAAAAGCACCCCTCCATAATCTAAAGCCTTAAGATCTGTCAACCCCTGAATTATTCCAAACACAGCCAGAATAATCATCCCTATGCCCATTACATAGCATAGAAGAATCAGTATTTCATAGAAGTTATAGCCATATTTTTTAAAAAGCAACTTAGTCCAAAAGGCTATAAATACCCCCATTATCAAATTCCCATAGCCATAGTTGTTTTGTAACCATTTAAAAATGACCGTTACCGTTGTAAAATTGGACTCATCGTATTTGAAATATCCATCTTCAAAGTGTAAGAATCCTCTTAAAACTGAATAAATCAATGAACTGATTATGATAAAAATCACCGGTTTTACCAATCGGCTCCTATCTTCAGCCATATAACTTCTGACAGCTGCCCCGGGTCTGATCAATAATTCCCTGATCGTATATAATATTCCCTTATCAAAGTTTAGAACACCGCTGATCTCTTTGGCTATATATCTCCCATCAATCCGTAGCAATTCTTTGGCATTGCCACAGCCCACACAATAATTCCCAGTGATTTCCAGTGCACACTTTTTACAATATTCCAAAGGATTCTGATTTTCCATAGGGATTAATAGGATGAGGTAGGTTTGACGACTACTAAAGGTATCACCATTCCCTATTTTAAGTTTCTCTCTTGTAAAGCTTTTTCCAACTCTGATTTTTTGAGCTTGTTCTTAGCAGCAATAGGCAAATAGACCACAGGAAGAAAAGTCAACAAGCCAAAGCCATTGCTAACGGTGCTATAAATTGCAATGCCGATCAGCACACCGAAAATCACGGCATCATAAATCTTTGTGGTCTTACTTTTTTTTGCTTCTTCCAGCAATTCTTGGTCAGTGAAAGCAGCTAATTTTTCTTGGTTCATTTTCTTGAGTTGGGGGTTTGGTTGGATTAAAGTCTAACTACAATTCATCAGTTTAAACCTAGCTCTATACCTAGATTACGCTAAAGTGGGAGATTTATAATTATGTCGGGGAAAATAAAAAAAAATCACATACGATATCCCAATAGCTATTTTCATTGTTTAACTAGAAGGAAGATCTTAAAATGTGACCAGGATAATTGTCTCCACAGTGCGGAGACAATTGCTTCATCCGGAAAAGTCTCTGCAAAGCGGAGACAATGTTGCAATTATTTCGTACTCCATCCCTTTCCATATTCTTGTGTGAGCTGTTGGGAAAGTTTTTTAATTACTTCTTCACCATAGACAGCTCTTTTGTTATCAAGCACTTCTTCCATAATTACTTTTCCTACATTCCAATAGGAGGCCGTAATGGTTGAATTAATGGTTTGCGCAATATGGGCACGACCTGTTTCAACAATTTCCTTGATGCGATCAATAAGGTAATTAAGGGTAGTTTTACTTATTTCTTCCATTATATTATCAGCTAAAACACTCTTCCGTGAAATTCCTCACCTATAATTACACATTCGAATGGCTTTCGGTAATCAGTCTAGTTGATCCTCTGCCCTTTACCAATGTTGAGAGTCTTGAAAAGCCCTTAAATATCTCACTTGTAGGAACGTTTTATAAGATTACAATATATTTTTTCCTCTGGATTTGGTTTTCAATCGTATACTTAACAACAGCCTCCACCATCGTAATGAAAGGTGGATTCAGAAATATAAATATCATCCCTGCCCAACTCTTTAAACTGCCTAGCTGTTTTATCACAAATAGCCAAGGGTTGGTTTTTCATTAAAACATGTCCTTTTTTATCATCGAAGTATTCTTCATCTCCGTAATAAATTGCCGCTTTTCCGGTAAATACACAAGCACCGTCTGGCAGCACCGGGTCTTTAATGGCTGCAACTTCAATGCTTTCAATATATATCAATTCCTCTGTTGGGTAATTTTTAGGGTCAAGTATCCTATAGGGTTTGCGAGCCCTAATCTCAATGGTACCAAAGCCAGCATCGGTCAAGGCTTTTACATAGTCATTTATTGGAAGGCTTCCGCTCAAGCAAAGCGCACGTAGGCGTTCATCATTTCTTAGTGTTTCGTTCATAGGTTGCTCACAAGTCGGGTCACTCATTACCAACCTCCCGTGTGGCTTCAACACACGATACATCTCATCTAATGCCCGTTTGAGATCAGCTTCTTTGAAGATATTAAACAGGCAGTTCTGCGCAGCAACATCAATAGAATTATCGGCTACAGGTAAGTTTAATGCATCTCCCTTCTTGAGTTCAACGAATTCACTATTAAACCAAGGGTTCATTTCTTCGGCCTCTACAAGATTTTTACGAGATGCTTCCAGCATTTCATCTACCACATCAATACCCACCACTCCTCCTCTCTGACGAGAGAAGTAAGAAAATTGTAATAATTCCATCCCACCACCAACGCCAACATATAGGATTTTTGGGTTGTTCGTTAAATCACGCGCATTTATAGTACTCCCGCAACCATAATTCATTTGTTGCATTATTTTCGGAATCTTTAAGCCTGGCAATTCCCAAATTGGATTGGTGGTACAGCAAAGCCCAATATTTGGTGTTAAGGCTGCGTCTTTATATAAGTCATGGGTTGCTTCTAAGTAGCTCATAAAGTTTTTGATAATTATTAAAATAAAGTAAGCATATTATATCCAAGGTTGTGTTTGGGATACGTTTTTTTATTTAATATGTATATCCGCTTTTCTGCCAGTAAAACAATAAAAGCATCATAGGATTCGGAAAACACCAGCGTCAAGGCCACTTCGGTCACCCGTCTTCGGTCTTCCGTCCAGTAAAGCAAAGAGAATAGGGTTACTGGCATCATTGCGGATAATCACATTATTTAAATAGCCCGATATATTCATCAAACCAATATTGTTTCCCTCTTTTCGCTCCTGTAATTTCCTTAAGAATTCCGAGATGTTCAAGTTCACTCACTAGCTTGTAAGCCGATGGAAGTGAAAGTTCTGTTAGGTCAGCGACTTTTTGAACGGTGATAAGTGGTCGTAAATAGAGTTGATTGATAACCGCCCTTGCGTTGCTTGTTCTTGCACCTAAACCTTGAATTTTCATGTCCACTTCTTTTTGAAGTTTCATGATGCTATCGAAAGTCACTATACTTCCCTTAGCAGTTTCAATAATTCCTACGAGAAAGAATTTAAACCATTGTTTGATATCGTTTGAGGATCTTACTTTCATTAAGTTGTCGTAATACAATTGTCTGTTCCTCTCGAAGAAGTCGGACAAGTAAAGGACTGGTTTCTTTAAAATCCCTTTTTCAACTAAGTAGAGAGTGATTAAAAGACGACCAACACGCCCATTGCCATCTAAAAAGGGATGAATCGTTTCAAACTGATAATGTATTATGGCAATTCTTAATAAATGAGGCAACCTAATTTCTGTGTTGTGCGAAAATTTTTCCAAATCCCCCATTAATCGAGCGACCTCTTGGTGAGGTGGTGGGATAAATGTGGCATCAGCAATTGATGCTCCTCCTATCCAGTTTTGACTTGTTCTGAATTGTCCGGGTATTTTGTGTTTTCCACGAACTCCTTGAAGAAGGACTTTATGGGCCATTTTGATAAGCCTGGATGATATGGGCAATTCATCAAGTGACTTGATTGCTGAATTGAGGGCATTAATGTAATTCTGAACTTCTTCCCAATCGTCCCGTTGTTCTTCCCTAATTTCTTCTCTTTCTTGCAGTGCTTCTTCAATATTGGTTTTTGTGCCTTCAATTTTACTTGATTTGATGGCTTCCTTTGCAACGTGCATTGAAATGAACAAATCAATATTTGGAGTGTGCTCGGAGTACATGTCAAGCCGTCCAAGTTGTCTATCTGCCTGACTTAATAGGGCTATCACTTCCATGTCATCAAGCACCCAATCCCGATTTATCTCTTCAGGAATCAAGCTTTTAAAGGTTCCTTGATTGATATAGCTGCCCGCTTTAAAGTTTTTCATGATTTCATAATTAACCTATCTTCTAATTTAAGAAAAACTTCAAAAATTTAAATAAAGATAATTCATTTTAAATATTTAGACAAATTACTTTAATAAGAGAGTTTGTTTTTAAATGCATCCCACGGCTCAGAGAAGGGAATTGCACCTCACCCTCGCACAGAACTCCCGTAAAAACGAGCACTGGATGTGCTAGAGACTCAAGCGCAGGAGTTGCCTATAAAAATCGGGACAGGCTGTCCCGAAGCCATGCAAGTGTGCCAATAGCGGCATGGTTTGCCCTGAGGAATGCACTGAAGTAAACCAGACTGAGGTGTCTGCGCCCACTGCATATGGTTTCCCGCTTAGGCGGGAAACCATATGCAGTGGGGCTATGAAGTCGGATAAGAGGGCTGGGCACAAGGAAAATATCCGGCAGATAGGAATGTTTGTATCCACATACCTCCATTATCTTTTAGTTTCATATTCCAAAAGCAATACTCCGGAACCGGCTGTTGAATTCTTCAAGGTCAACCCAACCCTGTTCTTGATATTTGTAAATAATGGTTTTCCCTCACCCAAAATCACCGGGAATACGGCAAGCAGGTAGCTATCCACAAGCCCCAGGTTCATGAAGGTGGTGATTAAGCTTGAGCCACCGTACAACCAGATGTCTTTACCAGGCTGGTTCTTGATCTCCTGAACTTTGGTTAGCACATCCGAGCTTATCAGTTCTGCCTTTACTTCATTGGTTTTCAATAAGTTGGAAAACACGTATTTCTTTTTGCTATGAACTCCTTCCCACAATTTCGTTTCAGACGGTGATGCATTTTCTCCAGGTTGATACTCTCCCCACTTTTCATAGCTTACCCTTCCGAAAAATATCGTGTCAATTGATGCGAGGAACTTATCGAAGTGAGATTCCGCTCCGGAATCATCAGGGGCTCCACCTATTCCCAGCCAGTCAATTTCGCCGTTTGGACCCTCTATATAGCCGTCTAGTGTTACGGCAAGATTTAATATTATTTTTCTCATGTGAACCTATTTTGATACCAGTTTTACAGCATTTGATTGTGTTTGTAGCAGCATGTTCCTTCTCCTCCCAATGAAGTATCTTCCTTCCACTGCCACCTGCTCCCGGCCATGCGTTAAATTGCTTCAGTCTCTGGCCATTTATGATTTACCCATTCAGCTTCCCCAAAGGTCATATTAAGTGTCGCCCAGATCCCGTCGTCCACTCGAAAAGTTGACTTCTTATCTGGATTTAACTTGAATCCGCACTTTTCGTAACATCGAATTCCGCCTATGTTCCAGTCAAACACATTGAGTTCAACAACTTTGGCATTCAGTATGGTGAAGCAATAGGCAAGTAGTTCCCGGATCACCTGCTGGCCAATTCCCTTTCCCCGGTTTGACACCTCTCCAATAATGAACTTGTCAATTTTATACATGTCGTCTCCAGACAACAGGATTTCGGCATGGCCGATGGTGGCGTTACTCGATGCATCTACAACTTTGAATGAGCGGCTATTTTCGTCTTTCAGGTAGCTCTTCAGTTGGTCTTCGGTTAAGGGAAATGAAAAAGCATCGCCCGCTATGGTAACCAGTAGCTCCCTGCTGTGAATCCATGAAATCAGCGTAGCAAAATCTTCCTGACCGAATGATTCTAATCTAGTCATAGTAGTTTTTTCAGTTTCTATATGACAAAGTTCGAAAGAGTGGAATTCAGGAAATTGGAAAAACCCGAACTAGTCAGTCACCCAGGAAGTGTTCATTGATTTGATCAGAATTGGAGAAAAGATCCTTTGGAGATTTGCCTGTTATCAGGTGTGATTGACGGATAAGATGGGACTGATCATAGAACTCTGCCTGATAGGCACACTCGGTAAGCTGCATATCGGGATGTTTTTTCCGGATCTGGACAAAATGATTGAACCTCACCATGTTGCAGAACTGCTTTGGGCTTAAGCCGACATATTTTTTAAAAGTCTTTTCAAGATACCTATCGGACACACCCGTGATTTTTTCAAGAGATGAAATCCTTATGTTTCCTTTTTGCTCAAATATTTTCTTGATCACAGTATCTACATATTGAAAAGGCGCATTAGCACCCTGAATTCGGGAAGCCTTTTTAATGAGTTCCTTTTCGAAGTTCGCAAATGTTTTTTCAGGAGATTCTGCGATACACCCTGGTAGAATGTCCCCACTTGTGACATCGGCAATAGAAATTGGATTGTCCGTATTCAGGACAGCCGGGAAACTATAAAACAAGGCCTGCGTATGAGGGTGGAATCTGATTCCATAGATCACAGCCCCAGGGGAAAATTTGTTTTTATAACTTTTACTGTTTTGACCTGCAAAGTATGTTTCCGGATCCTTAACCCAATCTGAGCTACCTGCCTTTTTTCTTGTTTGTGCAGCGTTCAACTGAAATACCATCTCATGATGGAGGTCAGGGAGAATCTCTTCGATATAGGGCTGTCGTAAATCTTCTGAAACTTTTAGATACCAGAATGATTTGATCAAGGGTGAAAGGGCCTTTGGCCAATATGTGCGAACGGTAAGCATCTTCCTGACGGATTTCCCTTGTACATCTTTTTCATGAAGATAGTATTTAAGGGATTATTTACCAATGAGCGAAGAGATTTCCTTAGCGGGAGGCCCGCTTACAGGAGTTTCAGGTTTGTTGAAGAAAGGCCGGCATATAGGGGAGCTACAGCCTTCCCGATTCATCGGGAAGACCCGTACATACGATGTTGTAAGACTTGTGTGCCGTGGCGTAGTCGCACCTCGCCAACTTAAAAGTTGGCAAGGCTGTCTAGTCGGTTGGCGCCATGTCCCCATTCAGCTTTCCTGATCTATCATTTTTCAGATAAGTTAGCGATCACCTTCACCACATTTCTCTCTATGCTTGCATTGGTTTTCAGGTAAGACATGTACTTCAGGATCTCCATTCGTTTCGATGGGATAAGTTGGTCAAAGGCCAGTTTGGCTGCCGGGTTTTCATCCAATGCTCGCTTGAGTTTGGGGTGCATGGGAACTTCTCGTTTTTCTGGATCGAAGCGGATACTAACTTCTATGGTTTCCCCTATTCTTTTTGGGGAATTTTCCAACATGACCAGGTTGACGTACAACCGCCAATGGCCTTGGTATTTCATTAAGGTCTGAAGGTAAGGTCTCCCATTGATAGAGCTGCAAACAGGAATGGGACTTTTATCACGACCTGCCTGCATGAAAATATCCTGCAAGATTTCATCCGGTACAAAGACAAAAGGATTGATGCCGATGATGTCTAGCCGTGCTTCAAAGGTATGTGTTGGGCAATTCATAGCGTGATGCAATATATTATGCAACAAAGATCATCATATTACCAAACCACCAAGGATAAGGGCATCTTTGAAAGATAATTATATGCAGTTAATGATATACTAACTTTGAATATTATAGGCTATGCCCTGCGGGTCAATAGGACTATGTACGACAAACGCTTTTAAGTCATCCTTTGACATGACAGGGTTAAACTTATCATTGTTCAGGTGAATGAGGTCAACTTCATGACCTCTTAACCGGCCATCATCCTTCAGTCAATTTACATCTGTCTGCTTAATAGGGAGCATGTGGAAATGATATCTCCTACCTCAACAAATACATCTTCCCATAGCCCTTCTTGAATGCCTTGTCCCCTGCAGTTGGCCTATGCTCCATAAACTGGCCGTTTTTGCGTACCATCACACGGTAGATATAGACCCCGTTCGCGAGCTGGTCGCCAAATTCATCCTTGCCATCCCAGGCGTATTCGGTCAGGTTGTTTCCTATGCGTATAGGACCTAGCTCATACTGCAAGATCTCCCGAACAATCTTCCCAGTCACAGTCATGATCTGGATCTTGATCTCATCCGGCACTTCCATTCCCGTCACCGTAAAGACAAAGCGAACAGCCGTACTGAAGGGATTCGGGTAAGGGTAGAAATTGGTGATCTGGGACTCATTGATCACTTCAAAGGTAATCTCATACGGCTCGGAAGAATCTTCATTTGCCACACGAAGGGTATAAATCCCATCTTCCAATGGCCCGGGAACCAGGGAAACCTTAAAGTCCTCGTCTTCCGAAGCGGGAGTCCAAGTCAGGTTTGGATTGGAAAAACTCACGCGCTCGAAGTCACAGGTTTCACAGTTTTGCTTCAGGTACAAATCCAATCCCACCGTGTCTTTTTTATACAGCAGTGTCTGTTCATTTTTCAGCAATGCGGTAATCATCACATTGGGTGAGACTATATCCCCATCCATGATGTATAATCCGTCAAAGCTCACATCCAGCAAGGCAGTGGAATTATCCCCTTCGACCAAAAAGTAAGTACCCATATCCACCTGATTGTTGCGGAACGTCTGCTCCCGCTGAATTCTGGGGTTGGCGAAAATCTCTAAACTATTTTCCCCGGTTTTGCCAATGGAATTGAACTCAACAGTAAAATCAAATGACTCACCGGCTTTCAACGCAGGAAATTTCTTTGAAAACTCCTCCACCTTCTTGCTGCTCAGATTGGTCATTTTCCAATCCACCTGAATCGAATCCAGGAAATTATATTTGGAAATATTCTTGAACTGTAGCTCCAAAAGTCCAGCTTCCCCTTCCCGGAGATTGACCTGATCTTTAGCTGATTTCAGGATCAACACTCCCTCCGGCACCCCGGTATAATTCACCTGCCACCTGTCCAGCTGTGCAGGAGCTGTGGACTCAGGGTCATCCATGCTGTAGCGCAGTTTCAAGTAAGGGTAAGTCGCTGTGTTGATAAAGGACAGATCAAGTTCCTTATCGTAGGTATTCCCTATCAGCAGGTCTTCCTCCCCATTCTCTTTTACACCAATGACATCAAAGTAAGTTCTCTCCTCTTCATTGATCCAGTCCCTTGTATTCACATGCTGGAAAAACCGCTCCCAAGAGGAGGCCGGGCCTACTCTAGGCGTCAGAATCATCCCAGAGGTGAAATACCCTGTAAGCTCCGTGTCAAATGAAAGTGTCTGCTGGGAAGCCGGGACTTCCATGGTTTTGTCCCCTACTATTTCTATAGCCTCCCCAGGACGCATGCCTTTTTTACCATATAGAATGTAGGGATCCCCCGTCTTCAGCGCTCTCAAGGTAGCTTCACTGGCGCCAAATTCCTTCAATTTCTCTATTGCAATATCCGGCCAGGCTTCAAATGTCACATTGCCCACTGAGAAAATCACCACATAATCCCCTTCTGGGACATTATTGACATACTCTACCAGCATGGTCTGCCCGGGTGTGGTAATCCGGGAATTTTGAATGCTCTGGATCATTTGTGGTACTCGTCCACAGGCTCTGGAATCCAGAATATCAAAACCCGGAACCGGAATCGCCAGATAAGGCATCAGGCTTTTTTGCTCAAAAGCTACCAGACCAAGTGAACCATTTGGACACAAGCGGCTATTGGCATTGTTCACATTATCGATAATTTGGGGGATCTGGTTGAGATAAAACTGGGTGTTGCGGAATGAAAGCGAATCCACTCCTGCCCCCACAATAAATACTTCCACATTTTCCTGGATTTCTGTGTACTTCCAGCTCCTGTCCGACTCCCTGATTTCCAGATTTGTCAGTTGATCTTCCCCCAGCTGATAGCTGGTTCGCTGCGTCCATCCATCCGGGCCGGAGGAGATAAAGGAAAAGCTGGAATTCGTCCAGGCATCCGTTTCACCGGGCTTGGCTTCCTGATATTTAGATCGCCAGTAAAAGGTGGTGCTGTCTGTAAATGCTGTGAGAGGCAGCTTCATCTCAGCCAATCCCCGGGTAGTGACCCGCACTTCCCTGCGGTAGGAAGAATTGAAAGATGCTGTCGTGTCCAGCTGGATAATTACCGTGCGGTCTTCGGTGCTTTTGCCTGGAATCTGAGCCATTAATATAGTCTCAGCCCCATTTACTATTCCATATTCCAGAGGATAAAGGTTCAAAGTGCCACTCAATGGGACAAACTTGGTATAAGTCACCGAATTATTGGCAAAAGTCATTTCCTTCACCGCCTTGGTAGGGTTCACCTCTATGGTAAAGGTGTTTTCCCCGGCAGAATTACGTCCTGTATTTGGGATGGTGAAAAATAGTGAATCTAATCGGGCAATGTATGGGATTTTCACCGGAGGTAAAGATTCTGATGTACCATCAGCAAATCTTCGCGTCACTTTATATTCTATAGAGTCTGTATCTACCCTGCCAATATTTCTCAGGACAAAACTTAATTTCAAACTGTCAGAAAGCACGGAAACAGGCACTTCATCAAAACTGTCCAGCGAGACTTCTTCTGCTTTAATGGCATAATCGGCCTTGTCCGCAGGGAAAATCCGCACTCCCGGATCCCCATAATTGATCATCTGCTCCATGTGGGAAAATGACAGTGGGCTAGTTCCGTACGCTTCCACATATTCTTCCTCAGCTTCTCGCTTCACTTCTCCCAGCGTGCGGTAAATCAGCGTGCTGTCGGCAAAGGCATTTCTATAAAACATATCAGAGTACCTACGCAGATATACATCTACCCCTATCGCCGAATTGGCAAGGACTGAGACGGCTCCTTTATCCGGAGTGATCACCCAGTCTTCGCCTTGGGTATAACTATTGCCAAAGGCACTTCCGTAGTCACAACCATTAAAGAGCATGACGGGGTATTTCCCTTTGTTTTGGTAATTCAGCGTAGGATCCGAAGCAAAACCGATCTCGATATCGATTACCGTAGGGGCTCCATGCCCAAAAAAAGTAAGCATGGATCTTCCCTCATTCAGATCTCCCGTGATATCGATTACTTCCACGGTTGAATTTGACCTTTTTCTATAAGTATTCACTTTTCCACCAAGATATAGGCCCTCGGCAATGGTCTTGAAACCATTCATGAAATTAAAATAGCGCTCCAGTTCGAATTCGGATACACCTCCACTGAGATGGATGATTTCCTTTTGCCAGGAGTCCGATATTCCAACAGCGTCTTTTTCTATAGCCTTGCTTAGGTAGTCCGCCAGATGCTGTGAATTTTTGGCAGGAATTCTACCGACAGCCAAGGCAGGAACTGCAGGTTTGGAAGGATCAAGGCCGATAGTATAACTATTGTCAGAGAAGGGAAATCCCCCTGCAGGAATCAAATCCCTAAAACCGAAAGCATCCGGATTGTTTCTATAAAAATACGTTATGCCGCTCACCCGGGAGGTGGAATACATCGCCAATGACCTTGCCGCTAAAAGTAGATGTGTGGGTTTGTGAACCGGATAATATGCCCTCAAAAATTCATAGATAGCCAAGGGTGTATATTCTCCATACGAAAATTGATTGTACAAATCCTCTACCTTCACACTCAAGGTATCAAAACCACCGCCCAGCGGGGAAGCCCTATGTGCCGCATAGGCTTTCAGCGGGTTGTCAAACTTGTCGGTAGATTGCTCCAGCACCTGATGTCCTACAATGAGGTAGTTGGCAGGCTGCGCCAGGTAATTTCTGAATCTCACCGGCTCAAGCGACAAAACCGAAATCACCTCTGCCTCATTTTGAACCCAGATTTTGCTGGAGTCACCGGGAACCGCAGACCTGAAAGAGCGGGTTTGGTCGGTACCACTCAGCTGGACTTTTTGTGGATTGACTGTATCAGAAACTTCAATCGCAGTATAACTGTCCGTCAATTGGGAAAGCTGGATTCTCTGATTGCCCGGAGGAGAAATAAACAGCTCTGAGCTGAAATCCCCGGGACTAAATGTTTTCTGAAATGTAACCCTTGCGAAAGCGACAGATATATTATCCGTGGATTCCGGGCCTGCAGAATTCACGCCGATTACAATACTCCCATCGGCATTGAAATCATTCATATTCAGATCCAACGATAGCTGGGGATATTCAAAGTCCTTACTGGAAACTGTCGTAATCAGACGCTGGTTTGCAGCAGTAGGCCCAGCCAGAATCCTGGTGTCATGTGCATTAAAAGACCGGCCTACCAGCCCGATTTCAAGTTTTGCCTGACCGGAATTTGCTTTTGCACCCAAGTTTTCGAAAGTCAACTGTCTCGTATTCCCCTTTGAAACCACTGAAGACATCCAGCCCTGTCCCTGATCATATTTAGAAAGTCTAAAACCCAAGGCATAGGAAATTCCCAAAGAGTACTGTTCCCCTAGGGCCAGTAATTTTTCTGATGCATAAGTAGTTGTCAATAGCAAAGATGGCTCAGGAGCAGTACGTAGGTTCATACGCTTGCCTCCCCCGCCATTTGAGATGGTCAGAAAAAAAGCCGTGGTGTCCGAGGTAGTGTTGAAATAGGGATTGGGAATCTGATCAAAGTCAGTATAGAGTAGCTTATCCAGCGTCCCGTCATTCCGCCTTCCGAAGAATTCTATGTAATCTTCCGGATCCAGCCTTCCGTCAGTCTCTCCTTCTACATGGATAGCGACTTCTACGCCTCGATGATAGAGACGGATATTTCGAGGATCTATGGTGCTCAAATTGATTCCGGAGCTACTAAGAGATGCTGCAGGAATGCGGTGGATGCCATCTGTGGCTGTGGGGATTTTGTAATAGGTCTGGTTGTAATTATACCAAACAGGCTGCTGGCCTAGTATCAATCCGGTAGAGGACAGGAATATCAGAAAAGCGAAGAGTAGATTTTTTATCATTAGTCTGTCCAGCTTTTATATTTCCTAAAATCAGCTTCCAGTTTCTCCAAACTTACTTTTACACTGAATACATGGGAATAGGGTGTTTCCGAGACATTTCCGATGTCGGTGAGTGCATAGTCGATCTGAAAGCGCTCACTGATGAATACACCGATCCCCATGCTGGGTTGCATGTTCAGGCTTTCCTTTCCTTGAAAATCCTTGATGTATTGAAAATTGCCGATTCCAGCCCGAAGAAAAGCTATATTCTGAAAACCTGCTTCCAGGCCTATCCTTGGATCTATGCTTACTAAAGGGGTACTGATCACTGTATTTCTCTGCCCATCAAAGGTCATTTCCAAGTCCAAGGTGGTCAGAAGACTAAACTGTTTCCCGAACTGAAAACTATAAGCCATACTTGGAATAGCTCTGGGAAGGGTAAGTTCTACAGAATTGACGGGAATTTCATTGTCGGTCTGTGCATAGATATCCCTGACCAGTTCGGCATTGTGTGACCAGGCATTGAAGGTGGTCGTAATATCCCTTAGCATCAGCCCGATCGTCAGTTTATCTTTGATGTAAATCCCCCCCACATCCAGCCCAAATCCCCATGCCTGAGCGAATTTTCCCACATTCCGGTGAATGACTTTGGCGTTCATCCCCACTTTGAATTTGTCAGAAAGGTCACGTGCATAGCTCAAAAGCAATGCATAGTCCGCAGCATTGAAGAACTGGATATTGTTATAATTCAAAGCTCCATTGGCATCATACAGAAATCTTGTATCAGGAATATCATCCACTCCAAAACGTATCAAGGAAACTGCTACCTGGCTTTGATCTTTGATAGGAGTGGTAAAAGACAAGTAATCGTATTGGGCCACCCCGGCGAAATACTCCGAGTGCATAAGGCTAAATTCGTATTTATGCTGTACCCCCATCAGCGCAGCGGGATTCCAGTAGGCAGCGGTAACATCACGTACCGCAGACACCTGTGCTCCTCCCATCCCTAAAGCTTTTGCCCCTACCCCAATGCTTAAAAATTCATTGGAATACTTGGGTGCTAGATCCTGCGCAAAGAGTCGCTCTGCCCAACTAAACAGCAGAACAATACAAATAAAAAATCGGCCACTGATTCTATATTTCACAATCCAAAATAAACCATTTTATCAAACCTATATATAATGAAGGGGAAATTACTTACACAACCCCCCTGTTCCATGTCCGCCATCGTACACAAACATGTTCAGTAATTTAACATTTTCCTGTATCCAAAAATTAAGCAATAGGACAGGATTTATTTTTTCTCTTTATGTCCAGCCCCCAAAATCACGTCCAATGATGAATCAAGGAGGTTTTTCTTTTGATTTTATATTACCTACTACCTGTTTATCGCATGGAATTAGGTTATACAAGGTAGCTTGGAAAAGATTGGTATAATTTTTCTCTGATAAAGGAGGAAGGGAAGTCATATTCCTTAAGAAAAAAACACCTAATCACCTAAGAAATGAATGTCGCCAACACACAGATTCAAATGCGCAAAGGGCTCCTGGAGTTTTGCGTTTTGCATATCATATCCCGGGGCGAAGTTTATACCTCTGATCTGATCGAAGAGCTCACCCAGGCGCAGATGATCGTGGTAGAAGGCACACTGTATCCCCTACTCAACCGTCTGAAGTCTGCCTCCTTGGTAGAATACCGTTGGGTGGAATCTGAATCCGGCCCTCCCAGGAAGTACTACTCAATTACTGAAGCAGGCAAGGATTTTCTAAGTACGCTTTCCACCACATGGAAATCATTGGTCAATTCCACCCTTCTAATCACCTCAAAGAATTGATCATGAAATCGGGCATGCTACAGACAATACACGTGGGGAAGATTATTGGAAATGCGACCTGCCTGCGGCAGGCAGGGATTTTCCGATCCGCCGCGGTGGACGGGACAGGCTATGTGGCCTTTGAACAGAAAATTAAAACCAGATGAAAAAGACGATAAGCATAAACATCAGTGGGATTCTTTTCCACATCGAAGAAGACGGGTATGACACGCTCCGCAAATACTTGGATGCGATCAACCGGCACTTTTCTTCCTATAAAGACAACCAGGAAATCATTTCTGATATAGAAAACCGTATTGCGGAGATTTTCCTTAGCAACCTGAAAAACAACAAGCAGGTGATCACAGCAGAAAACGTGGACAAGCTCATTGAGAAAATGGGCACAATTGCGGATTTTGCCTCTGTGGAAGAGGAAAAGGCAATATTGGAGGATGAGGAGGAAAACACTGCCCATGAGCAGGACTTCTATAAATATGTGACACCTCCGGATGCGGGCAAAAAAGGCTATAAAAAGCTAATGCGCCTCGAAAACCGAAAAATCCTCGGAGGGGTATGCGCTGGTATAGCGCATTACTTCACCATAGATCCCTTATGGACCAGGCTGATAGCTATCCTATTGCTGTTTTCCGGCAACCTTAGGTTCAATTTTGGATTTATGGACATCTGGCCATTCGACAACTTTAGACTCAACCTGAGTTTTGGGCTATTTGCCGCAGTGGCTTACATTGTCCTGTGGATAATACTGCCTGTATCTTATGAAATCGAAGAGGATAAAAACATTAAAAAACTATACCGCAATCCTGACGATAAAGTAATAGGTGGGGTAGCAAGTGGTTTGGCGGCATATTTCGGCGTGGAGGTGATCTATACCCGGTTGGCCTTAGTGCTATTGATTTTGGCCGGAGGATCAGGG
The DNA here is from genome assembly GCF_021390545.1 of Algoriphagus sp. AGSA1. Taxonomy (GTDB): domain Bacteria; phylum Bacteroidota; class Bacteroidia; order Cytophagales; family Cyclobacteriaceae; genus Algoriphagus. The sequence continues at coordinate 37,105 of NZ_JAJUWR010000034.1, forward strand.
TTTCTAATCTATCTGATCCTCTGGATCATCACTCCGGTAGCAAGCTCTATCACTGAGCGTATCCGAATGAAAGGCGGGGAAATCACCTTAGATAATATTGATTCTACGATCAAGGAAAATATCAATCCCATTCCAAAAGCCCCTGAGTCCAAGACCAGACAGATCCTCCTCACTCCGTTTCGGGTAATCGGCCAGATAATCGAAGCAATAGGGAGTGCATTGGGGCCGTTGGGAAGACTATTTCTAAACGTGATCCGTGTGATTTTCGGCTTATTCGTTTTCTTTATCGGTTTGGGACTCACCATTACCCCTATCTTCAGTCTGGCTATATACATGGGCATATTTACCAACGATGATTACAGGATACTGATGGACAATTTCCCAGTGGAGCTCTTCTCCAACCTAGTATCTATATGGTTGGTAGTCGGCGCCTCATTTCTGCTGATCATACCGGGGATCATTATCATCTTGCTTGGGTTGAGCGTGTTGATGCAAAAAAACCTTATCGGAGCAAGATTCGGTTTTGTAGCACTGGGATTATGGTTATTGTGCGTTGGTATAAGTGCCTTCCAGATTCCACTGATTGTGGCTCAGTTCAAAGAAGAAAACTGGCATAAAATAGAACAAACTCTGCCCGTCTCTAAGGGCATAATGACCCTGAGGCTTAACCCTGTCGGGGAAGAATCCACCTTTAACCATGTCAATCTTAAACTAGAAGGCACTTCGGATTCATTGGTGACGCTCCGTGAGGAATTCTTCTCCAGAGGAAAAACCAAGGCAGAAGCAATGAACAATGCCAAAATGATAGGATATAATTATTCAGTATTGGATTCCGTAATCATCTTTGATGAAGGATATGACATCTCCAACATTGATAAATTCCGGGATCAAAAGCTGAATCTTTTCCTTCAGGTTCCTTACGAGAAGCCCTTTATCATGGAACGTTCCCTTCTTGAAATTCTAAGAAACACGATTTACAGAAATGGATATAAATCCAGTGACCTATCCCAAAATACGATCTGGACATTCAACAGACAAGGTTTGGTATGTTTGACATGTAAGGATGAAGTAAAGAAAGGGGCGGAAGAAGGGCTATCCGAGGGAGTTAATTTTGAAGTGGAGGCGCCCGATACCGGAGAATACAACAGGGAACAGCTCGACAGTATCAGCAGAGTAAAGTTTAATGAAAACAAACAAGACTCATCAGCTGTATTGGACTAAAACTTGAAGGCATCCGAAAGGGTGCCTTTTTTTTGTATCTTTTGGGCTAAACCAAAAGCGTATGGACGTTAGAGTGAAATTTTTAGGAGCTGCAGGATCTGTGACAGGTTCCCGCTATTTATTGGACTTGGGAGATTTTGAATTCCTTATCGATTGTGGGCTTTTTCAGGGGAAAAAAGAACTTCGCCGCAGAAACTGGGATAAATTCCCCATGGCTCCCCAAGATATAGAAGCGGTTGTTCTCACCCATGCACATATGGATCATATCGGCTATCTTCCCAAGTTGGTCAAAGATGGATTTTCGGGACCAATTTACTGTACAGCAGCAACGGCAGAAATTGCAAAAATCCTACTCCTTGACGCTGGAAAACTTCAGGAGGAAGAAGCAGAATACGCCAAGAAAAAAGGCTATTCCAGGCACGAAAATCCTGAACCACTTTATACCGTGGAAGATGCAGAAGCGGTTTTTCCCCTTTTTCAGCCTCAGGAATTCAAAACCCCTTTTGCTATACATCCCTCGGTAGAAGTGACCTATTATCATGCCGGTCATATCTTGGGCGCGGCCATTACTAAGGTAGTGATCAAGGGAGAACTTCAGACCAAGAAACTGGTATTCTCAGGCGATTTGGGTAGGCATCATGATCCCCTACTGTACCCACCTACCCTCATCCCGGGAGCGGATGTGGTTTGGATTGAGTCCACCTACGGAGACCGGATTTCACCTACAGTCAAGCCTGAAGAAGAGCTGGCAAGCGCAATAAATGATATTTTTTCCAGGGATGGACTGGCGATCATTCCAGCGTTTGCCGTTGGCCGCACCCAGCTGGTCATGTATTATCTCTACCAGCTGATAAAAAAAGGAAAAATACCGAATGTGCCTATTTACCTGGATTCACCCATGGCTATAAACGTGTCCCAACTCTACAGGGAATTTCATCAGGACCACCAATTGATAGCTGTATTAGAGGATACTGACCAGCATCCATTTCAGCATTCTGGGCTCCACTATGTCCGCAAACAGGAGCAGTCCCGCATGCTGAATGACCTTCAAGAAAAGGCTATAATTATCTCAGCCAGCGGAATGGCCACAGGTGGTCGTGTACTTCATCATTTGATGCATCACCTGCCGAATGAAAGAAACGGGGTTGTTTTCGTAGGATATCAGGCGGAAGGGACGAGGGGCAGACGAATTGTAAACGGCGAATCTGAAATAAGGATTTTTGGCCAGGAGGTTCCCGTGAAAGCAAAAGTTTACAATGTGGAGGGTTTATCAGCCCATGCTGATCAAAATGAACTGATAGAATGGGCCGAGGGATTCACAGAAAAGCCAAAGCTGGCCTTTATGATCCATGGAGAAGAGAAGAGTTCCTCAGTGCTTGCAGAAAAACTTAAAAAGGAATTGGGATGGAATACAGTCATCCCAAATTATTTGGAATCATTTATGCTGTTTGAAGGAATTTAGTAATAAATGAATCCAACATTGCATCACTTCGCCTTAAACCATCTATCCATGAACAAACTAGTACTAGTATTTGTAGCCGCTGCTTTCACCTTATTTCTTACTCATTGTGCCCCTTACCAACCTGAGGGTCAAGGCGTAGTAGGAAAAGTAACTTGGCTCGAAGGCAACCAAATGCCTACGATTTTAGAAGAGGGAAAAAAAAATAAAAGAACTATTGTAGGAGAACCCGTGAAAAGAACGGTCAGGGTATATCCCCTGATAACAATCTCTGATGTCACCTTGGAAGATGGGCTTTTCAAATCCGTGGCGGCGAAGCCTATTACAGAGACTGAAACTGATGAGAACGGGGAATACTCCCTCAACTTAAATCCCGGGAGATATTCCCTGCTGACAGTAGAAGAAGGCGGTCTTTTTGCAAGTGTCTTCGACGGGGACGGAAATATACAGCCGGTCACGGTGAAAGAGAAGGAATGGACATTGTTGGACATCGTCGTGAATTATAAGGCAGCATACTAATTAAAGATTTTCATCATTTCTTACACTTGCGTAAGGACAGAAGGTCTCCGCATGACAATAAGTATGTTCATGTGGAGACCTTTTCTTTTTAATTCATAATTTGGCTACAATATAAAAGTCTCTTTAACGTAACGTACCCTAAGCACACAAAACACTTGTTTATAACAAGTTACAAAAACACCCGGCCTTTAATCGATACATTATAAAAAAATAATTAACTTTTTTTCACCAAGCCACGCAACCATTTTTTACAGAGGGGCATCTACCTAATTGAAAGCTAATTCAAATGTTCAGCAGAGTCAATTTTTCTACCGAGTCAGGATTAATACAAGGATGCCTCAAAGGCGACCGGATGGCACAGCGCCACCTGTATGACCAGTATTCGGGAAAATTCTTGGCCATCTGCATCCGGTACTTAAAAGACCGGGAACATGCCGAAGATGTGATGATAGAGGGATTTATGAAAATCTTTGAAAAACTCCCTCAATTTCAGGCCAAGGGCAGTTTCGAAGGATGGATGAAACGCATCATCGTGACCCAAGCGCTCATGACATTAAGAAGTCACCGTCACCTGATGATGGAAATCAACATGGAAAATGAGACGGAATATAAGGATCACAACTATGAGCTCAATCATATGGAAACCGAGGATCTGATGAGAATGGTAGAAAGCCTCCCTGTGGGATACAGGACAGTCTTCAATCTCTATGCAATCGAAGGTTTCTCTCACCAAGAGATAGCGGATCTCTTGGGGATAACAGAAAGCACTTCTAAATCCCAGCTCAATCGGGCGAGGAATACGCTGAAGGAAAAAATCGCCAGTCAAACACCAAAAGAAAGGAGAATCAATGGCTAAGGAAAAAAATAATCTGGATCAGTTTTTCAAAGAAAAATTGGAAAACCATACAGAAAAACCAAGCACACTGGCCTGGGAAAGATTGGAATCTCAGTTGCCACAAAAATCCAAATCCAACAAGGGGTTCTGGTGGGCAGCCGCTGCCTCCCTCACCATCCTTTTCACCGTGGGATACTTGGTTTTGAAAGAAGGAGAGGTATCTGTGGAAAAGCCAATTCTGGCGGACAATAAAACTGAAGGACTGTCAGAACCTTCTACCCAAACTGAAACTACACCAATAGAACAATCTGAAAAGCAATTAAAGGGAACTGAAGATCAGCCAGAAACTGAGGAATTGAAAACTAAACCAATTACTACAACGCCTTCAGTAAAACCAGCAGATACTACTTCCAAGAGCCTACTACCTCAGTCAACCACCCCCAACAATCTGGTCGCAATGAATGAAGTGAAGAAAGACCTGAAACAGGAAACAACTGAAAAGACAGACCTGCCAAAAATAGAAGTGCTGGCGCCGGAAATCGGTGAATTGGAATTACCTGACTTGGCCATGGAAAAAGCAGTAGCCGAAGTAGTTCAGCCCACTGATCCAGAGCCAGGTTATACAGTAAAAATCTACTCCAATGGGCTAAAAGAAGAACCGAAAGATAAAAACATCATCGCCGAAATCGGCAAAACTGTTAACGAAGTGGAAGGATTATTAGGCAAAGTAGATCAGGGATTTGCAGACCTGCAGGATGCAAAGAACAATCTATTTGCCAGCATTACCACACGAAAATCCAAAGCCGGGAAATAAATCCCAATTCCTTTAAATCGAACCTACAATGAAATCGAGCATGTCGCAGGCGACACACATAGAGATGATCATCTACTATGCGAGATTCCATGTGACCATTGAAAAACAATTATAAACACATGAAAAAATACCTTCTATTATTTTGCCTGATGGCTATCGTGCAACTTGGGTTTGCCGGGAATATGCCATCCATCGGCCACACCGTATCCAGTGATAGCGTGGTGGTAGAATTCGGAAAATCCGGAAAAATAGTCATCAAAGTGGACAGCAAAGAAGACTTTGAAAAACTAAAGCTGATGAATATCAATCAGATCATCCGTGAACTAGACTTGGAAGAGGATGCAGATAGCGGTGAAACAACCATAGTGGAGATAAAAAGAAAGGACGGGAGTTCCAAGCAGGTGGTAAAAGTAACCGAAAACGGAGCGGAAACAGAAGTGTACATAGGTGGCATGCGTCTCTTGGTGGACGAAACCGGTGAAAACACCAAAGTCCGTTTCGAACCAGGACTAAAAAGACGGAGTGATCCTCCCTTCAGAACCTACTTCAACCTTGATCTGGGGGTAAACAATTACCTTGAAAACGGCAAATTCCCGACTTCCAACGAGCCTTATGCGGTGAAAGGATGGGGAAGCTGGAATGTAGGGGTCAATTGGATGGCCGCACAACGGATCTCCAAAGGCTTCTACTGGGACTTTGGACTTGGTTTCCAATTCTACAACTTCAAATTTGAAAACCGGGACTTTCAGGCCATAAGAGGTGATGAAGCTATAGACTTTATCCAACGCACTGACGTGGATGGATTCAAAAGTAAAATATCCGCTTCTTACCTCACCGCGATAACCATGCTGGAACTTGACTTTGGCAAAATGAATGACAATGGCCGCCGTGGGGTACGCCTAGCGGCAGGGCCGTATGCGGGGTATAGACTTGGAGGCCAGTCAAAGTATGTGTATCGTGAACTGAACGGGTCAGGACGCCAAAAAGACAAGCAAGACACAGGACTTTACCTACAAAATTTCAGGTACGGGATCAGGGGAGAACTGGGAATAGGAAGAGTGAAATTCTTTACCACCTATGACTTGAACGAGCTGTTTCAGGAGGGCAAAGGACCGGAACTCAATCCTATCACATTTGGGATAGTATTTTAAAAAACATCATCACTAGTCGTGTCATAGGAGCACAGAATACCTCAGCGTGGCGGGAAGCCGAAATGGACCTCGACTTCCCTCACACCTGTAGATGGACGCCCAGCATGACTCAATCAAAACTTTTACACCATGAAGACGATACTACTACCGCTACTGTTGTTTGTCCTTACGCTGAGCCAGGCTTTCGCTCAGGGCGAACCCGACACAGTAATTTACACCAAAACCAAAGTGATCAAGGTCTTTGGAAACACCTGGTCTTATCAGCAGAAAGAAGATGGAAAATGGATCTTAGACATCGAGCAAGCTGATGAAGTGAAAATCAAAGACATTCATCAAAGACAAAGATTTACTGCAGGCTTGGACACAGAACTTGGTATCAACCAGGTCACTCCCACGGATCGTATGCCTTCTGTAAAACCATGGGGATCCTGGTATTATGCGATCAATATTTTAGGCACCACCAAAGTCTCCAAAAACTTCCATCTCTATTCAAGTTTAGGGGTAAACTGGTACAATTTCAAACTAGAAGACAGAAGCCTGATCGCTGTAAAAACCCCAGATGGAATAGTCTGGGATGAGTTTACCGGTGCAGGAACAGGTACCAAATCCAAAATCTCTGCTTCTTATCTAAACTTCACCCTAGTCCCTACTCTACTATCCAATAATCAGAAATTACGCTTTGGTGTGGGAGGCTATGCGGGAGTGAGGATAGGTGGACGTGGCAAATTCGTCTATGACGATGAAAACGGCAAAAAACAGAAACAGTTTGAGAAGTCCAACATGTATGTGGAAAACTTCCGCTACGGTGCAAGAGCAGAGATTGGAGTCAGTGACGTCACTCTTTTCTTCAACTACGATCTAAACAATCTTTTCCAAGAAAACCTAGGCCCTAAAGTACAAGCTATAAGCTTCGGAGTCACTATCAGATAAATAACTCCTCTATGAAATCGAGCATTTCGAGAGCGACACACACAGAGATGATTATCAGCCATGCGAGATTCTCCCGAAGAAAAATCGGGACAGGCTATCTGACCATTAAAAACTAAAATATAAACAGATGAAAAAATTATTCAAATTATCAACCTTGGCTTTGGCCATGATGCTGATCTCAGTTGTCAGCTTTGCACAGAAAGTATTGGTAGATGCCAATAAGAACTACTCAAATATCAAAGCCGTGGAGGTGAGCGGTGGCTGGCTGGATGTCTCCTATGTAGGAGGTGCGGGTCAGGATGTGAATGTAGAAGCATATCTGGAGTCAAATGACGAAAACCAGGACATTATTTTTGTGACCGTAGGAGATGTTTTGAAAATATCCTACGAACACAGTTCTAGAAATTCTTCTTGGGGAAATACCAGGAACAAGGGATATATCAAAATCACCGGCCCAATGAATATGGATCTGGACATGAAGAATTCCTCAGGCAAAATAAGTGTGGACAAAGTAGTCGGGGACAAAACGAACCTAAGGGTTTCTTCCGGCAAAGTCAGCGCCACCAATATCTCAGGGGACTTGACCATCAAAGCGACTTCAGGTTCACTTTATATCGATAAAGTATCAGGAGATGTCATAGCAGGGGTCACCTCTGGCAATGCAGACATCAATAATGTAGGAGGCAATGTGGATTACAAGTCCACCAGCGGATCTCTTTCTGGCGACCGAATCAAGGGACAGCTTAATGTAGCCTTGACCTCGGGAAATGCCAAGCTTAGCAACATAGGTTCCCTGGGAGAGATGAAATTCACTTCTGGAAATATCCGGGCTTCCAATGCAGGATTGAGCGGGAACACCAATTTCAACGGAACTTCAGGCAACTTTAAAATCCAGACCCCATCCAATCTGAAAGACTTCAACTTCTCCCTGAGAGCGTCTTCAGGCAATCTGAAAGTAGGGGGAATCAACACAGGAAAAAACCTAGAAATCAACAACGATGCTTCAGCATGGGTAAAAGGGTCTATTTCTTCCGGAAATATCACCATTGAGAATTAATTAGCTATAATTATCCGAAAAGGCCAATCCTGAAGGGTTGGCTTTTTTTGTACTTTAAAACCACGGGGAGCACGAAGGAATACACAGAGAGCGCAGTAAATCATACCTTCTAACATCCTGTAAAACAATTACCCTGCCCTATCGAGCTGGGCCAAAGTACCTAGGGCTTCCAGCTCTTTTAGAAGAAGAAATTATAAAAACCTGAGTTCGATTTGAAAAAAACAACTAATTGGTTTATTTAAAAGGATCCAAATTTTATCGCGGATTTTTTAGGTAAAAGGAATAGGCAAATAAAGCTGCAATAAGGTGATATTACTGTCTAAATCTCCTCTCGCTCTGTAAATTACGAAGCAACTCTATTTCTAAACCAGCTCCGAAGGAGCCAAACTATTCATGACCCTGTACGAAGTGCAGGGCACTGGAAATAAAGCAGTTGACTAGCCCTGAAAGGGCGATATTTTTATTAAGAAAGATTTTTTGAAGTAGAACCTGATTTCGCCCCTCGCTGGGCTGTAAAGTTTGTTGTTATCTGCCTGCCCCCGGCTTTGCCGAGGGTTATGAATAGTTGCAACCCTTCGGGTTTTTCATCATTTGTGTGGCATTAAAAACACAAATTGCGATCACGTGAAAAACAAAATTGGTTTCAGATGATTACATATTCAAGCACACTGGTTCTCTAAACCGCAATAATTCTACACATTTATTAATCGAACTCAGGTTAAGAAACATGATTACATTTCTAAATCAAACATTACCGTCAGATTCTAATAACCACTAGCCTCTTAGATCCAATTTCTTGATTCCAAAACCTTTGACTCTAGACTCTCGGTTCTTGATACTAGCTACTTACTACTCCGGCCTTGACGCCAATCTTATAATCTCTGCATCTTCAGCAGTCAGTTTCAGTAGTTTTTTGATCCGGTCAGGGGTTGGTTTGGCTATAGAAAAAAAGAACAGGGCCAATGCGAAAATCACATTGAAAATAGCAGTCCCGAAAAAAAGCAAACCTGCAGAGCATATCAGCCCCACTACAAAAAGAATCAAATATCGCTCCCGGGTGGCCTGTGCATAGATTTTCAATTTTGCCAACAAATCCTCGGTCAGGAATACCGCTTTCACTTTTTTTCTGAAGAGCAGATACTGGGCCAGGATCAACCCGATACCCGCACCTGATAAAACCTGTCCAAAGACCAGAGGTAAATCCGGAAGATCCTGTGAAATATTACCACTGGATTGGTAGAGATAAATTAGCCCAAAGATGGGCAATATTAAAATCAATAAGATCAATATCAGTTGATCTAGGTTTTTATACACCTTCCTGTATTCCTGAATATCCAAAATAGAGTTTTAATCAGTAGGTGACTACTTATTCAATACTGATCTTCACATCGTCGGTGAGCGGATGCCCCACACAGCACAATACATAGCCCGCTTCAATTTCATTGGGACTCAAGCCGGCATCTTCGTCCATTTTCACCTTTCCGCTCAGCAGTCTGCCTCTACATGCAGTACAAAGTCCACTCTGGCAGCTATATGGCATGTTCAAGTCCTGCTCAAGTCCCGATTCAAGTATGGTTTTATCTGGATCCACTGTGACGGAATGCTCCTCTCCTTCCAGCAGTATCATTACATCTCTGGTCAAAAGTCCACCTGTTACCCCATGGGCGGCATCCTCATGTGCTTTGTCCGCAGCAGCGGAGTAAAAGCTCTCCCTGTGCACTTTTTCCTGTGCAACTCCCAATTCCTCCAGCACGGCAACAAAATTATCCATGATGCCTTCCGGGCCACAGGCAAAGTACTCCTTGTCAAAATCAGCTTCAGCCTCAGCCTTTTGGGCAAATTCATGCAGTTTATCCTTAGATAATCTTCCGGACAAGCCAATCCAAGCCTCACTAGGTTGGCTTAGATTATGGATTACTTCCAATCGCGTACCATACTTCTCCACCAAAGCGTCCAATTCCTTCTTGAAGATAATCTGAGACTCATTTCTGCTACAGTAAAGTAGGGAAACTTTAGAATTGGGCTCATTCACTAAGACCGATTTCAAAATGCCCATAATGGGTGTGATCCCACTTCCGGCAGCTACCAAGAAGAAATGTTTCTTGTTCTTGGAGTGAAAATCAGTGGTAAAATTCCCCAAAGGCTTGAGTACATTGATTGTCTTGCCCGGAAACACCCGTTCATTCAGGAAATTTGAAAATCTCCCCTTAGGAACACGCTTTACCGTAATACCGGGAAAAGGATCTACAAAAGGTGAGGTGCAAAGACTGTAGGACCTACGTTGTTCTTTTCCCTCAAACTCCATTACCAAAGTCAAAAACTGGCCAGGCTTATAATCCAAAAACGGCTCGGGCTGTTCAAAATACAAGGTTACTGTGTCTTCCGTTTCCCTTACTACCTCCCTCACTTTCAGTGGCAAAAACTGTTGTGTCTTCACCTCTGTCTTCTTTTTCTTAAATAAATTGAACATTCCTGATCTGAGCTTTTATCTGTTTAATCGGGTGCAAAATTAACCGGCAAAGCCAAATATTCCGGCTTGGGACTGATTATTTGCAAGCTTAACTGATTTATTCCTGTGTCAGTTCGGTTTTTTTAAAGGATAATTACCGAAATAGCTAATGTAAACCCCGACTTTTGGCTGCAAAAAATTAACTTTGAAGCTCCAAAAACCAATTGATCAAACGCTATGGATTTAAACGCATTGACCGCAGTGACCTCAGTCGATGGACGCTATGCCGGCAAAACAGCCCCTTTGAGAGCTTACTTTTCTGAATTTGCCCTTATCAAATACCGTGTTCATATAGAGGTAGAATACTTCATTGCTCTTTGCGAACTTCCTTTACCTCAATTGAAGGATTTTGATCAAAGCCTTTTTGAGAACCTGAGAGCAATAGCTTCTGATTTTTCTCTGAATGACGCAGATACCATCAAAGCAACCGAGAAAATCACAAACCATGATGTGAAAGCTGTGGAATATTTCCTAAAGGAGAAATTCGATGCATTGGACCTTGAAGCATATAAGGAATTTATCCACTTTGGGCTCACATCCCAGGATATTAACAATACCGCTACTCCTCTGATGCTGAAGGAAGGCTTAAATGAGGTGATATTACCGCAGCTGGATGCGATAATCGACCGGTTAAAGAGTTTGGCCGGGGACTGGAAAGACATCCCGATGTTGGCCAAAACCCATGGGCAACCCGCCTCTCCTACCCGTCTGGGCAAGGAAATCGACGTATTTGTAGTACGTCTGCAAAAGCAGCTCGAATTGCTTCACCATGTTCCTTACTCAGCAAAATTCGGTGGGGCCACAGGCAACATGAATGCACATCATGTTGCTTATCCTGACTTCAAATGGAATGAATTCGCTTTCAAGTTTGTGGGAGACTATTTAGGTCTGGAGCGAAGCTACCCTACCACCCAGATTGAGCACTATGACAATCTTGCTGCGGTATTTGATGGCCTAAAGCGTATCAATACCATCCTTTTGGATCTTTCCAAAGATGTATGGCAGTATGTGGCCATGAATTACTTCAAGCAGAAAATCAAAGCCGGTGAAATCGGCTCCTCCGCCATGCCTCATAAGGTAAACCCGATTGATTTTGAAAACGCTGAAGGAAACTTAGGTATCGCAAATGCACTTTTGGAGCACCTTTCGGCAAAACTCCCAATTTCACGTTTGCAACGCGATCTGACTGATAGCACAGTATTGAGAATTATTGGTGTGCCACTGGCCCACATGTTGATTTCTTTTGAGTCTTTGCTAAAAGGTCTGGGCAAACTGGAACTGAATGAAGCAGCCATCCATGCTGATCTGGAAGAAAACTGGGCGGTCGTAGCCGAGGCTATACAGACAGTGCTGAGAAGAGAGGGCTTCCCAAAACCGTATGAGGCACTGAAAGACCTTACCCGGACCAATACTAAAATCACAGAAAAATCCATTTCAGAATTTATTAACAACCTTCCTATTTCAGATAAATTGAAGGCGGAATTACGGGTAATTTCTCCTTTCAATTATACAGGGATCTGATAAAAATGAGCGGGCGTGAACCTCGCTTGATCAAAAACTTCTTTGCCAACGCTCGTGTCTCAAATGGCATCCCAGAATCTTGCCACCGCTCGTGTCTCACGAGCGGTTTTTATTTTAATCTTCCTTGATGTCTCTTTACCAAACACAGACTTCTATCTTACTATTATAAGAAAAGAGGGGTAAAACGAGAGTGAGAAGCGTGAGGGCATTTTTTTTTAAATTCGTGAGTGAGCCACTCACGCGGGCTGGGAGTTTTTAATCCCTGAGTGAGACAGTCATGGGAGCGATGAGGAGTTGAGTTTTCAAAATCCGTGAGTGAGACACTCACGGGAGCGATGAACCCCCCAATCTTTGCCCCCGCTCGTGTCTCACGAGCGGCCTTTTAGTTTTTACTATCCCCGTGTAATTTTTTTATAGATGTATTATCTAGGAAGAAATATTTCAGCCATCATGCAGCGGGCACTTCCTCCACCAAGTTTTTCAATGGTAGGAATTGAGGGACTGATAATGGTTGTGTATTTTTCTATCAGCTGGATCTGCCCGATAGTCAGGGAGTCCAGTGCGGATTCAGACATTACCGTGAATTTTTCTCCTCCATCATTCCCTACTTCCAGCATGTTCCCTGCAAACTGAAACTTTTGTTTTGGCGTGATCGGAACCAGCTTTTTACCTGATTGGGTCAGACTTTTTTGTACAAGTTGCCTCTCTGAGGCTTTGGTAATAGCGTCTAGGCAAACCACAGCCACATCAGTACCTATATGCATCATTACATTGGTATGGTAAATCGGACTGATTGCTCCCTTTATCTCCTGAACAGCATGAAACCCCACTACTTTATATTCCAGAATCTTCCCTAGATAATCAAGTGGAACAGGGTGAGTACGCTCAGAATAGCAGGCAAAAATCAGTTTGGACTGATGATCCATCACCATACTTCCGGTGCCCTCAAGAAACTGTCCATCCTCCTCAAAAAAACTTAAATCTATGATTTCATCCACACTAAACGCTAGGTTCATCAGCTCTTCTATAAACTCCTTTCTCCGTTCCAATCTCCGATTGGGAGAATACATGGGATACAAAATCACTTTCCCGTCACTGTGGGTACTGAACCAGTTGTTGGGAAAAACCGCATCAGGCTTCACCGGTATCGGGGTATCTTCTTCCACGATGACCTGGACTCCCTGATCTCTCAGCATAGCCACAAAGCCATCAAACTCCAGTTGCGCCAGTGTATTGATTTCATCTCCGGACCGTGCGTCTGATTTTTGATAGAAGTTGTTCCCGGCGGTCTCAGGATTGAAGCCGAAGTTGGCCGGTCGAACCATCAGAATATTGGAGGAAATCTGCATAGACATTATTTGGAGGAATACTTGTAAAGAACGGGATCTATATCGAATCGTTTTTCACTCAGGGTATAGAATGCGTTTCCTTCTGGATTAAAACCAATAGCCTCGCCTTGCGGCTCAGGAGAATAAGGCAGTTCCAAAGGTTGCCTACTCATAGCCTGAACTACAGTCTCTCCCTGGTTCCTAATCCAATAGTAAATGGCAAAATAATTCTTGACCAGAATCTGACTGCCATCCGATGAAATATCCGCAGCAGTAGAACTGGTAAATGGTAATTTAATCAGCTCTTCAAGTTCAAAACTCTCATCTCCGAATTTGTCAGCTGGTAGGCGGTATAACGTATTCAGGCTATCACGCTTTGAGATGATAAAGAGATCGCCGGTAACCGGGTCCACCATGAGAGATTCTGCATCTCTGGCACCTCCAGGATAGGTCACCCTAGTTTTTTCAGGCTGCACCTTACTGGATAGGTTGCCATCAATAGGTTCAGGTATTCTATATAGGGTGATATCCTTATGAACAGCGTTGTTATCTCCGATTTCCCCAATGTAGATATAGCTTAGTCCATCTGGTCCCGGACCTACGGCTATATCCTCCCAGTCTCTGTTTTTAGTTTCCAATAATTCTACTTTCCCCACGGTATTTCCTAGAGTATCCAAGAGATATACTGCGGCCTCTCCTCCGCTATCGTTATGAACGTAAATAAGACCGGGGATAGTACGGCTACATGCCAAGCCTGATATTTCATCCAATTTATTGTCAGTCAAGGTCGCAATGGGCACACCCTCTCCGAAAGGTCTGCTTGGTTCCTCCTGAGCTTTGACACAGGAAAAAGTGAAAAACAAGACGGCAATTCCTATAGTTATCTTCATGTTTACTGATTGTCTTTTTAAATTGGCAGTCCCGCTGATACACGACAACAACTCTCCCAATTGGTTAAAACCCACAAGGCGACAGGTAATTCCTTGCTTGGTTTCTTATCTTGTATAGGTATATATATAATAAAAGTATGTGATTATCCGCAATGATGCCAGTAACCATATTCTCTTTGCTTTACTGGACGGAAGACCGAAGACGGGTGACCGAAGTGGCCCTTGACGCTAGTGTTTTCCGAATCCTATGATGCTTTTATTGTTTTACCGGCAGAAAAGCGGATATGCATATAAAAGTAAATAAAATGATGAGTTGCTCACTATATGCACAACTCTTTACCGCTAAAAAAAACAGGAAACCAAAAAGCTAAAAAATGGATCCACTATTGAAGAAAATGACATGGAAGGAAGGAATGAATATTCAAATCTGGAATGCCCCTTCTGAATTAAGCGGGTTGATTGATTCTTGGGAAGCTGAAGGTCTTATCCATCGCGACGACCGTCCTGATTTCATGCTGGCATTTGTCCAGACGGAAGATGATGTGATAAAATACTTTTCGGAAATGCGAAGCCTCGCTCCGGAAGATCAGCAAATTTGGATTGCCTATCCTAAAGGAACTTCCAAGCGATATAAAGCAAAAATCAACAGGGATTCAGGTTGGGCTTATTTAGGACAGTTTGATTATGAGGGTGTACGGCAAATAGCAATCAATGAAGACTGGTCCGCACTTCGATTTCGAAAGATTGGCTACATCAAGACTATGACACGAAAGTTTAGTGTGAAAGACCAAAAATAGTTAGACTATGGAACAATCCTCTGAAAGTGACTTGAAATGGCCAGTATCATATGATTTTAGTTCTAAAAAGAACTTAAAGTTTTTTATAATGTTAGAATCCCCCTTTGGACGTTTCGCATCTTCTAATAGGTATAAAAACAATAAAAAATTAAGTCTCTGATTTTGAAGCCTGAATGGATTTATTGTAAAAAAGCACAAGTTTTTTTACAGGACTCACTTGGAATAAATGACATAGCCTCCTACATTTGCATCACCAATCCGGAACAAGCCCGGGTAAAATCAAAATTCCTCCTTAGCTCAGTTGGTTAGAGCATTTGACTGTTAATCAAAGGGTCCTTGGTTCGAGCCCAAGAGGAGGAGCACTAAAGCCTCATTTCGAAAGATTTGAGGCTTTTTTTTGTTTTTAAGGAGGTATGGGAGGATCAGCCGGAATAGCTGGGGAGCTGGTTATTTTAAGCATAGATATTTGATAGTCTGAACAGGAAGAATTCAATGTTGGTGACACCTCTGAACTGAGCCCTGAATGCCTTGATTTTTGCATTGAA
>NZ_JAJUWR010000035.1 GCF_021390545.1 Algoriphagus sp. AGSA1
GAGAATCCCGATTCCTATAAAATTAAACGGTATTCAAAAAAATAGAGGCCGAAATCAGGAAATCGGCCTCTATTGAATAAAAAAGGCTGTCTTCAATTATCAAACATCAATATGAGACAGCCTCTTTCTTTTAGAGGTTCCCTCTTAGTCCCTGTTCCCGCTCAATAGCTTCGAATAATGCTTTGAAATTGCCCTTTCCAAAGGATTTGGCTCCTTTTCTCTGGATTATCTCAAAAAACAGGGTAGGTCTATCCTGTACAGGTTTGGTAAAAATCTGAAGTAAGTACCCTTCATCATCCCTGTCCACCAGAATATTCAGATCTTTAAGCGGCTGCAGATCCTCGTCTATTTGTCCCACACGATCGAGTAGGTCATCGTAATAGGATGGGGGCACCACCAGGAATTCTACTCCTCTTTTCCTCAACTCTGTGACCGTATGGATAATATCGTCAGTAGCTATAGCCATGTGCTGTACACCAGGCCCTCCATAGAAATCCAGGTATTCTTCGATCTGGGATTTCTTCTTCCCCTCAGCAGGTTCATTGATTGGGAATTTGATATAGCCATTTCCGTTGGATACCACCTTGGACATCAAGGCGGAATACTCTGTCGAAATATCCTCGTCATCAAAGGTGATCAGTAATTTAAATCCCATGACATTTTCATAGAATTCTACCCAGTGATTCATTTTGCCCAATTCCACATTTCCCACACAGTGATCGATATATTTTAAGCCAATAGGTGTAGATGTGTAGGTGCTTGTTTTAGGCTGGTAGCCAGGTAGGAAGATGCCATTGTAGTCTTTACGTTCCACAAAGGTATGTATCGTATCCCCATAGGTCTTGATTGAGGCTACTATGACCTTTCCAAACTCATCGGATATTGTTTTGGGTTCGGCAGCTGATATAGCTCCTTTGCTGGTGGTTTCTTTCCAGGATTGGACTGCATCATCCACCCAAAGAGCCAGTACTTTCACACCATCTCCATGTTTCTGTATATGTTCGGAGATTTCTCCTTCCGGATGTAAAGGGGAAGTTAGAACCAATCTGATTTTATCCTGCTTGAGCACGTAAGAGGCCCGGTCTCTTATACCTGTTTCTGGACCGGCATAGGCTATTAGTTCATAGCCAAAAGCATATTGATAGTAAAGAGCGGATTGTTTGGCGTTTCCTACGTACAGTTCTACGTAGTCTGTTCCGTTTAGCGGAAGAAAGTCTTGACTCATGGTAAGTTATTTTTGGGTTATTTCTATAAATCAAAGTTATAAAATATCCCAAAGAATATTTGGCCATGAACTGGATTATTCTTGGGGATTTCTATTACCAATCAGTGTGATCCATGCCATGATCAAAAATGCCAAAGCCCAAGATCCCACTGGGGTGTCCATGGCCAGCCAAAGCAGAGACAGGTAATATAATGGAGCCAAAGCAAAGCCGATGAGAAATTTCCAAGTTGAGGAGAAAACAGGGTCTTTCACACTTGATTTCTTCCAAAGCCAAAGCCAATAAAGTGGGAAGTGGAATATTTTCATCAGTTTATTCTTCAGTCCGGAGGGCTCGGGTACAGGCTTTGGGACTTCTTCGGTCTCAAGGAACAATTTGACATCAGCTCTGCTGGTCAGATCCACGTTATTTTCTATAAGTCTTGCCAAGTCTTGCTCATAGGTCTCTTCGGGGATTTCCACCACAAGGTTTTTTACGGCCTTTTCTACGGATTTGGTCAGCAGTCCGGATTTAGAGGGAGGCATATCTACCGGGATGATTTTACCAAAAGTCAGTCGGGCTTTGCTTCCGGATCTTTTGTGTGCGGAGAAATCCAAAGCTACAGGAAGGATCACAGGAGTAGTTTCCGGGTATTTTTCCTTTAGACCAAAAGCCATTCTGGTAAACCCCTTGCTCAGTGGCCGTAGGTTTCGGATGAGGCTATGACTGCCTTCAGCAAAAATAATTACTGTACCATTTTTGCGAAGCACCTCGTAGGTCTGGTCGAAAGTACCCTGGTTTTGCTGGATTGTAGCAAAACCGTCACGTACACGATAAACCGGCAGCATACGGATGAAATTCAACATTTTGGCCACAAATGATTTTTTGAATACTGAAGCCCGGGTGAGAAAGTAGGGATTCAGTGTAGTATGAGTTGCCAGGAGAAGGGGGTCAATTAGTGCGTTTTGGTGGTTGGCGACGAGAATAACAGGGACGTTTTTGGGGATGTTTTCTTTGCCATCCACGACTATTGTCCTGAAATATCCCTTAAGTGCTACTTTTACCAGCAGTCGAAGGACAAAATTGAATAGGTATTTCATTTATAAAGTAGCATTTTCCCAATGCGGTTTTGTTCAGGTTTTTGATTTCCAAAGACTTGCGATGCACATGCCTGAGATTAGGTGCCAGATTCCCCACCAGGCCGTAATTATAGCCATTCCTCCAAGGCCATCAAAGTACGTAAAAATCAAAACCAGCCCCAAACCTGAATTTTGTATTCCGGTCTCTATAGTCATGGATTTCACATCTTCCAGGGGCAGTTTGAATAGTTTTCCAGTGAAAAAACCTGAACCTAAAGCCACGAAGTTATGTGCCAGCACCCAGAGGAAAATCAGTGAGATATATTTTGTGAACAGGTCAAAGTTGCCTGCAAACGCAACCACTACAAAAGCCGCGAAAATCAGTATGCTCAGTGGCTTGAGAATCCTAGAGTTTTTTTCGGCCAATGCAGGAGCATACCTATGAGTGATGATTCCAAGGATCAAAGGAATGCCCAGGATCAGTGCCACCGTAATGAATGCATCTGTGTAATCCAGACTTATTTCTCTCAGTAAAGCAGATGTAGGAGCATAATTACCTGCCCAGAGTGCGAAATTGAGTGGAGTGCTTACGATGCAAAGAATACTGGAAAATGCTGTTAGGCTTACGGATAGTGCTGTATTTCCTTTAGCCAGGCTAGACAGGAAGTTGGAGACATTTCCACCTGGACAAGCTGCCACCAAAAACATTCCCAAGGCCACGGAGGGAGGCGGTTTCATGAGCAATATCAGGCACCAGGTGAGAAATGGCAGGAGTACAAACTGCGAAAATACCCCCAAAAAGAAACCTTTCGGGTTTTTTGCCAGGTATTTAAAATCTTCGACTCTTAAATCCAAGGCGACTCCATACATGATCAAGGCAAGAGCAAGATTAAGTAGAAACAGGTCGTTAGGTGAAAAATTAAGCTGGATAGCATCCAGTTCTGAGCTTGGGTTCATTTAATTATGGATAGAAAGACAAGACCGGAGAGCATGGCGATACCAAAACTAAGTAAGGTGCCAATGAGAATGTATTCCGTGAGTTTGCGTTCCTTGGATTTTCGCAAATCGCCAAACCTGAATACAGACTTGGCAGCGATTAGAAAACCCACCGCTTCCCAATGCCCTGTGACGATAAAGCCAAAGACGAACAATCGTTCTAAAACACCAATGTATTTACCTGCATCCTGCAGGGACTGTCCAGACTGGGAAGGTATGGCATCTGCCCATTTTTTGAGCACAGCAGATAGGATTATTGATGCCGGCTGTGTGAGAAACAGTACCAAAGTGATCAGGGAAAGGATTTTAGTGTCCTGTAGTATAGAACTGAAATCTACCGTAACCTGGCCGAATATTACCCAAATGAGCAATAAACTGATTAGGTGCATCACTTGATCGGCAATAAACCAGACTGTCCTGGTTTTTTTATTCTGCCCATAGAGCTTTGCCAGATCGATTAGCAGATGCGTGAACATTACGCTGACGACTATAGGCCATTGCTTGATGTCCCAAAGCAACAGCGATGCTAAAACCCCATGGACCAGCACATGAAGATAAAGCTTGGGCGAGGAGGCTTTGCGTTTTTCTTTCTCTTTTACCCAAGAGGTAGGCTGTAGCAGAAAATCACCGATGAGGTGGGCAAGAATCAGCTTTATTAGAATTAGCATTGGAGTAGTTGGCTGAGTTTCTTTCTGAACAATTTCTCCATCACCATGATATCTTCACCATGTGCGGTTTTATAGCGCTTACTTACAGAGTTTTGGTTTATATGGAGGATTTCGCCTAACTGAGCCTGGGTTCGGTCAGGATTTGATAGCATTTCTGACATTAATTCTCCGGATGATATTGACCAGCTGTCCATTTGTATTCCTGCCAGTTTGAGGTAAAGGTTCATTTCATCATTCCATTCTTTCCAAGGGGAGTTGATTGCCAGGGTGATCATTTCGCTTTTCAATTGCTCGAATTTTTCCCCGGAGCGTATAAAGGCCTCTCCGTTGCTTTCAGATATTTTTGCTGCATTATGGGATTTTGTGCCAATACCTATTGCCATCCGGACATCTATGGGGGAACTTCTTTTTTTTTCATCCGGGTTGGAAAGGCTTTTGATCAAGGCTTTGATCTGCAATGCGGCCATTAGGCTTTCCGTGGGATCCAAAACCTCAAGTTGGAAGCTGTCTCCTCTGAAGATTTCCCACTGTTTTGGCGTTTGTCCCCATTTGAGCAACAAAGCCTTGAATGGCTGCAGCCAGAGATTCTGGTCTTTCAGTTCTCTGGAATTGATGATATCTCCTGTAAGTATGGCTAACATAGCCCAAATATCACCTTTTATGGTGATAAACCAAAATATCACCTTTTATGGTGATAAATTAAAATATCACCTTTTATGGTGATAAATTCAATTGCTACTGGTTATAGCGATAGTCGAGGACTTAGGATTAACCGAACAACCCTGAAATACTTTACTAAGGCTCGCTTCTGGAAAACGGTGAAAATTTGAAGGCAAAGCAATCGTTTGCACAAGATTATTGATGATAGAGATAAATACTGTTGGTTGATAAATAGAGAATGTTTAGATTAAAAACCAGTTATGAATATTTTGTTTACGGACTTTTAGAAAGAATATTAAGAAGTAAACCAGATAGTAGTCAAAATCCATAAGCAATTCCCAAAAAACCAGTAACACTATGAGCAATTCCAGAAGGGATTTTTTACACAAAACCACGGCTGCCAGCTTAGGGTTGGCAGCTTTGCAATTTCCTATAGATGCCTTTTCCAAAGCCAAGCCCCAGATGAAATTCGGTTTGGTAACTTATCAATGGGGAAGGGACTGGGACTTACCGACGCTAATCTCAAATTGTGAAAAGGCAGGGGTATTAGGCGTGGAGCTAAGGACTGAGCATGCTCATGGTGTAGAGACAAGCCTGAACGCAAGGGAGCGGGCAGAAGTGAAAAAGCGATTTAAGGACAGTAAAGTGACCTGCCTGGGGTATGGGAGCAATTTTGAATACCACAGCCCGGATCCTGATGTTCTAAGAAAAAATATAGAAGGCACCAAAGAATATATCAAGCTGTGCAAGGATATAGGGGCCACTGGGATCAAAGTAAAACCAAATAACCTACCAGAGGGAGTGCCCAAAGAAAAAACCATCTCCCAGATCGCGGCCTCTTTTAATGAAGTGGGGAAATTTGCTGCTGACTATGGACAGCTGGTAAGAGTGGAAGTACATGGCCACTTGACTCAGGAGCTCCCGAATATGAAAGCGATCTTTGAGCAGGTGACTGAGTCTGCCGTGAAGATTTGTTGGAATTGTAACGAAGAGGACCTTTTGCCCCCAGGTTTGGAGGAGAATTTCAATTCAGTAAAAAAATGGTTTGGTGATACTGTCCATGTACGTGAATTCAATGAGGGGGATTATCCGTACGGAGAACTTTTCACACTGTTCAATGCCATCAATTATGAGGGATGGATCTTGATGGAAGCCCGGACCGAACCTGCTGACCGAGTGGCTGCACTAAAAGAGCAACTCGTTTTATTCAACCAATTGACAGGAGCATAATAGGGAAGAAACTGATTCATTCAGCTGACTCTTGATTCATAAAAGACCACCTGACATCATTAGCCTAACCACATGTTACAATCTACTTAATCAAATTACCAATACTAATAAGATGATATCAAATAAGAAAAAATACTTTAACTATTGTGCCGTAATTGCCTTATCAGCAATTAGTATTGCATGCACAACGAGTGATAAAAACTCAAAAACTGAACAGGAAACTGAGGAAATGAAAGAAAGGATTGAGTTAATACATGATGATGTTGCCAAGAAAGTAGATGTCATCATTGATGGAGAGTTTTTCACCTCCTATATCTACCCGGATTCCTTGGAAAAGCCTGTTCTGTATCCAATCAACACTGCTAATGGCCATGCTATCACCCGTGGCTGGCCGGTTACTCCGCGGCCAGGAGAGCGCGTGGATCACCCACATCACCTGGGTCTATGGTTTAATTATGGAGATGTGAATGGATTGGATTTTTGGAACAACTCGTCTGCCATCACAGACAAAACCAACTATGGGCATATTGTCCACAAGTCTATCAACTCGATCAAAAGCGGAAATGAAGAAGGAGTATTGGAAGTGAGTATGGATTGGATGAACAACAAAGGAGAAGTACTTTTGACTGAGAATACCACCTTTATATTCAGCGGAAAAGACGATCAGCGGACTATAGATAGAATTGCGACCTTGACAGCACCAAATGCCCAGGTGAAGATGACCGATAATAAGGAAGGGATGCTAGGACTGCGAACGGCCAGACAGCTGGAGCATCCATCAGATAAACCCGAGATTTTTACGGATGCCTCTGGGAAAGCTACTGATGTGCCTACGATGAACAATGAAGGTATCACAGGTATGTATCTGAGCAGCGAGGGAATAGAAGGCCATGACGTATGGGGTACTAGGGGAGAGTGGGTAAGTCTTACCGGTAAAATAGACGATGAGAATATCTCCGTTGCTATCTTTGACTTCCCTACTAATCCAGGTTATCCCACTTATTGGCATGCGAGAGGATATGGGCTGTTTGCGGCAAATCCATTAGGTCAAAAATCCCTGAGTGACGGAAAGGATGAACTTAATTTCAAGCTTGAGAAAGGCGAATCGGCTACATTCAAGTATAGAATTGTAATCTACTCCAATGAAAGCATCCAAGATGGGCAGGCCAGCCAGGATTACCTGCAATGGGCTAAGTAGATAAAAAAGAAGATATCTTGTTGAAAAAAAGCATGGATTGCGTTCTAACGTGCTTAATTTTAAATTAGAGGCCAATTAGTTAAAATTGGCCTCTATAACTTATTTAGGTCTAATCAGTTTTACTCAAGGTCAATCCACTATAAATGTGGCTAGCTGAGGATTATGGTCTGAAAGAAAGACCTCTCCCCGTTGCTCGCAGATATTGATATAGTGTGAAACTGGCAAAGGTTGATTGGAGAAAATGTAATCGATTTTCCCCCTTTTCTCAACAGGCACTCCGCCAAAAGAATTAACTGTCCATCCCGGACCATAAGTGTGCCTTGCCCTGATATATGCATCAAAGAATGCAGGTAAATTATCATCTCCTTTAGTTAATAGAGAATAATATGGACTTTCCGGCCGTAGATTGAAATCCCCGACAATGATCGCGGGAAGTGTCCCTGCTATTTCTTTCACCTTACTTTTTAGTAATATAGTACTTTCGGTGCGGGCAATATCCCCTTTATGATCAAAGTGTGTGGAGAAAAAGAAAAACTTTCGTTTGCTTGTCTTTTCTTGAAAAGCTCCCCAGACAGCAGTTCTTCGCAATTCCGCATCCCATCCTGGCCCTTGCATTTCCGGTGTTTCTGATAACCAGAATGTGGCAGAATCCAGCAGCTTAAAGTGGCCTTTGCGATAGAATATTGCTACGGATTCCGCTCCTTGCCAGCCTTCTTTAGGACCTATACTTTCATATTCAGAAAGCATATCGACCATATCAATATATTGAGGGTAATGCCCCTCTTGGATGCCAATCATATCCGGAGAATAATGGTTGACCATATCTGCTATCCATTCTTTGCGGTGTTCCCAATTATTCGAGCCATCATCGGCATAGTTCATCCTAATGTTAAAACTCATCACTTTAAGTTCAGCCGGTTCTTTTTGGGCGGAAGCAGTAGTAATAGAACAGCACTGAAACAGTATAAAGAGAGGTATGTAGATTTTCAGATCTCTTATTATTTTCATTACCAATTTGGGTTTTGTACTAGGTTTGGATTCAACTGCAGATCTTCTGTAGGCAATGGGTATAGGTAATCCCTATCTTCATTAAATGTCTTTGCGGTGCTTTTATGCACCCATACCTGTCCACCGCTTTCTCCGTTTTCAAGGTCTATTTCAGAGCCTAAACTCATAAATACTGCACCGGAGGGGCCAGAGGGCATAGTGTCTTCATAAATCACCAAATCTATGCTCCCCGATTGATCAAGATCATATTCACCTGCACCCGGGAAATACATGCCCATAAATGGTTCTGCCAATAAATGGCCTTCTTTCCATCTCATGAGGTCATCTCTCCTAAAGCCCTCCATTACGAGTTCAATCCGTCTTTCACGCCGGATTTCTAGAATCAACCCTTTATTTGCTCCAGTTACATTGGGATATTGCTCACTTAGGAAAGAATCAGGATCAGTATTGGCCGTCCCCATAGATAAGCCCGGCATTCCTGCCCGTTCACGTAGTCGGTTTATGGACAGATCCAGCTCTTCCTGAGAAATTGTTCCGCGCTCTGCTTTTGCCTCGGCATAGTTAAGCAAGACCTCCCCGAACCGAAAAACCGGTAAGGGATTAGTGGATCTGAGATTGGCATCATGCGCTGGTTCTGTCACGTACTTGATCGGTTGATATCCGGTAATCGACACCGAGAAGTTTGGAGCTAAAACTGTTGATTGGCCTCTCCTGGTATATCCTGGCGTTCGGATGATCTGAGATAGGCGAGGATCCCGATTTTGGGTTTCCTCATAGAACGACATGGTATCATGATCTGGCAAGTCCGTAAATCTGCTTCCGTCACTCATAAGAAAACTATCGATCAGTTTTTTTTCCAGTCCCGGTCTTCCTGCTGAAGCTACCAAAGTGTACCAATTGGCACTATGGTAAATATTCAGATCGGCATTGTAGTGGATGGCCAATATAATTTCTTCCGTTTTTGGGCTAGCAGAGGTAAATAGCTCATTATAAGATTCTTCACTGCCAGAGGTATAAACAGTATAGACATTCTCTTCCATTAATTGCTCAGATGCAGAAATGCTTTGATCTAATAAATCTTCTGCCTTAGGTAAACTAAATTCAGTATGGTATTTGCGAAAGGTGCCTTCAAAAAGCGCGATTCTTGATTTCAGTGCCAATGCGGTCCACTTGGAAATTTGATCCACCATTTTAGTTTCCGGCAGATTATCAATCGCGTAATCCAAATCTGCCATTACCGAGTCAATCACCACTACGCGTGAATCACGTGGCTTCGTCAACAAATCCTCATCTCCAGTGTTTAAAGCGGTATTGTACCATGGTACGTCCCCAAATCGTCTTACTTTATCATAATAAAAGTAAGCTCTGAAAAATCTAGCAAGGGCATTATACCGGCGCACGGCTTCCAAATCCTCACATTTATGTGAGTGTTCCAGGAAAAAATTAATATTCCTCAATTGACCCCATGACCATCCTCCACCAGAAGCTGGAACTACCCTCGATCCTCTGGTCTCGTCATTGAGTGTGTTCTGTACTACATTATCAAATGTCTCTCCATAAATAGCATTATAAGAGGGGAGGGCAGTGTAGAAAGAATTGGTATATAGGCGAAGCTCTTCTGCTGTGGTAAAAAACGTTTCTGGAGACACATTGGCTAGTGGGTATCTTTCCAGAAAGTCATCTTGACAGGAAGATGCGATTGCAGTTATCGAAATTAGTATAATTGAAATGATAAATCTGTTCATTTTCTTAAGGTTAAAGTCTTTAGTTTGCCTAGGCATTAAATTTAAAAGGTCACATTTAAACCCATAGAGTATGTTTTGCTGAAAGGATATACTCGGGCATTTCCAGAGGTGTTATTATTGATTCCATTTACACGGTTCATGGAAATGTTGGCAATGGCCATTTCAGGATCTATGTAGTCATTTTCCAGTTTAGTAAATGTCAGTATGTTCTCTCCACTCACGTAGATGCGGCAGGCGCTGATTCTCAACTTGTCTGTGATATTCCTAGGCAAGGAGTATCCGATTTGTAAATTTTTAACCCGTAAATAGGCTAAATTTTGAAGATACCTGTCATTCACGGATGATAACTCCGCGTTGGGATTTAGGGCAGTATATCCTCTTAGTCTAGGATAGTAGGCGTCAGGGTTGTCTTCGGACCATACCTCGTCCATAAAGAACTTAGGAATAAAAGATTGGTATGGCCGGGAGTAGGGTCCCCAAAAATCAGCAGCATCATTCCCCGGGTACCAATGTTGTCTGCCTATCCCTTGAAGGAATATGGAAATGTCAATTCCGTTCCAATTAGCGCCTAAATTTGCCCCATAACTATACCTGGGTTGCGTGTTTCCTATCACCTCTAAGTCCCCATGATCATCGAGGGTATTCGAACCGTTATTTATTACCCCATCCCCATTCAAGTCCAAAAACTTAATATTGCCCGCTCTGAGTTGGCTTGACTCTCCTGGAGCCCGTAGCCGCTGTCTGTTTACAAAACTTTGATCGACTTCATAAGCCAGGGCTTCCTCGTCTGTCTTGAAAAAACCATCCACTCTGTATCCCCATAGCTCACCCAAGGTCTGTCCCTCGTAGAAGTTAGAAAGCAATTTGGTAGGATTATCAAAGCGTGTAATTTGCGCAGTGTAGTCACTTAGCATTAATTGAACATGATAGGTTAACTGCTTTTTGCCCGTTCCAATATGATCTCTCCATTGGACAGACAATTCAAAACCAGTGGTTTTCAGATCAGCTGCATTTTCCCGTGGTTCTGAGGCTCCAAATACATTGGGCAGGGACCGTCCTGAAGTGAGCATATTTTTGGTTAGCCTTTGGAAAAGGTCTAAGGAAAAGGTTAGCCTGTTTTTTAAGAAATCCGCATCCAACCCTACATTAGAGGTGATAGCCTGCTCCCAAGTAAAATCATCAGCAATTGGAGCTGGAGCACCAATGTAGCGTGTAAGTGCGTTATCAATCAAATAAGTAGAGTTGCCCATAGGCAAGGTGGAGATATAGGCATAGGTGTTGACTTGTTGGTTGCCCAATGAGCCATACGATCCACGGAATTTTAGATTATTAACCACTTCCCGGATAGGTTCAAAAAATGCCTCCTCACTAACTCTCCATCCTGCAGATAGTGAAGGAAAAAACCCGAATCTATTTTCTTTACTAAATCTGGAGGTGCCATCATATCTACCTGCAAACTCAATAAGGTATCTGCTGTCGTAATCGTAATTCAAACGATAAAATAATCCCCTGAGAGCCCATTCACTTGCACCTCCACCCACCATCATATCGCCGGTGCCTAAGTTGAGATCATTCAGTGTCAGGGATAGTAAATCCATCCGGGAAGCTGATATTGGCTTATATTTTTGCTCCTCCTGGTTAAAGCCTACCACGGCACCAATATTATGATCTCCAAATGCCCGGTTGTAAGTTGTATATAAGTTGATAGCCTGGTACTGATTGATTGTATTTGTTTCTTTGAGTTGATCTACCTGATAATTAGGTACCTCAAGAAGTTCTCCGGGGTGAAGTGAATAGGGGGTTTTTGTTCCTCGAAAGTAGGAAGAACCAACAAACAGGTTGTAGGCGTAACTACCGGTGATTTTCCAATATTGACCTAAGTTAATTTCCGCATTTGTGATGGTATTAAGTTCATATCCGTTTTGCTCCCCCTTCATTGTCCCTTGGAGCAGTTGTGGAAATACTGCGACAGCGTAGGAATTTAACCCTGTAGTGGCAAACGCGGTCCCGTCTGGATTTTGCGGTGCATAACTTGGTAAGGCATGGGAACGGATGGACTCAAAGTTCTGATTGGCGCCACCTTCTCTACCATAGTAAGAATAGTTGGTGTTATTGAATTGCGTATTATTACTGATAGTCAGCCAATCATAAACTTTAGCATTTACCTTACTCCTGAAGTTGAATGTCCTATACTGATCAGGGTTTACTTTCATAATGCCTTCTTTGGCATTGTATCTACCAGAAAGCCGATACTCTATTTTATCAGAACTCCCGAAAACACTCAAATTGTGATCAACACCGCTTTGTACATCGGTAAAAACGGTGTTCCACCAATCCCAGTTACCATAATACATATATTGGTCACGTCCTGATCGATTGCTTGTTACTACCCATGGTCGGTCAGGATGTTCTGTTTTGTCATTCCGACGTAGTAAAAGCTGCTCATAATCTTCTTCAGTGTACATCGTGTAAGGAGTGCCTGTGGCGTTCCTAAAAGCGTCATCATTTAGTTTTGCGGCATCGTAGCCCGTGGTAATATAATCGGTACGGGATGTTGGTGTTGACCAGCTGAAATTGTTGTCATATTGGATACGCATCTCGCCTTTTTGTCCGGCTTTAGTCGTCACCAAAATAACCCCGTAAGCAGCCCGTGCCCCATAGATTGCTGAGGCTGCAGCATCTTTCAGCACGGATATGGATTCCACGTCACGGGGATTGATGCGGTTGATATCTCCAGCGACACCGTCTATTAAAATAAGTGGGCTTCCTCCGTTGATAGAAGTATTGCCCCGAATGTTGATTGAGCCTCCTTGTCCAGGCTGTCCGCCCGAAAAAGTCACATTCACATTGGGCATGGTACCTTGCAGCATCTGTGAAATGTTATTCACAGGACGGTTTTCCAGAACTTCAGATGAAACTTGATCTACAGCACCCGTCAGATTTATCTTCTTTTGGGTTCCATAACCCACCACGACCACCTCATCCAGTGATTTGGTGTCTTCAAGAAGGGTAATGTCCACTGTATTAGAATCTGAAATCTGAATTTCCTGGCTTAAATATCCTACAAAGGAGAAAACCAATGTTCCCCCGTTTTCCGGTACCTGAAGTGAGAAGTGACCGTCCGTGGCAGTATTTGTCCCTACTAAAGTGCCTTTTAATACCACTGTTACCCCCGGAATTGCTTCCCCATTTTCATCAATTACATTCCCTGAAATAGTTCTTTGCTGTTGCTTTTGTGCAGATTCTACTACTGGGTCTTTAGCCTTTTGTACTACTATGGTACTAGCTAATGAGATGAAATCCAGTTGAGTTTCATTTTTTAAATAATCCAATACCTGGCTTACAGGTGCATTTTTGAAATTTACTTCCTGAATTTTAATTTCTTTTAAAGCAGATTTATCATAGGTAAATGTTATACCTGCTTGTTTTTGAATCTCTTGCAGGACTTTTTCAACCTGCTCATTTTTAAAATCTAAACTAATTGTTTGTCTAAGCTTGTTTTCCTGCTGGGCTATTGAAGGTGCTGCCCACCAAATAAAAATTAACAGGATAAACAGAAACTTTAATCCTGTCTTTGGAGTAAATGTTTGCATGGTAATATTTAATTTTACTGTTCAGTTGAATAATTAAGGAATGAATATGAGGTCTGCCAGGATCTCAAATTCTTTAGCATTCATCATGGGCACCGTTCGCAGCGGTGCCTTTTTTTATGATTATTTTGATATATAGATCGTACCTCCTTTCTTTTCAAAATTCATGTTATGAAGCAGTAATATTGCCTCCAATGCCTGTTCTGCTTCGCCATTGGCGTATTCACCAGTCACAAATTGCCCCTTCAGAGACAGTTTTGGATCAATTTCAACAGCAAAATCAAGATGTGTCCGCAGTCTGCTGATAGCATCTTGGAGGGGTACATTATTGAAAATAATCTTTTGGTTCATCCAAGCCCCGATATGCTCTGGCGTGATTGATTCTACAGTTCCGTTATGACTGGAAATATCATACACTAGCATCTGACCTGGAGATAGCTCGGTAAAATGTGCACGCTCGTCGTTGATTTCCACCTTACCGCGCAGTAGAGAGACCCGATACTGATGTTCACCTTCATATGCTTCCACGTTAAATGCGGTTCCTATGACATGCGTTTGCACTTCTCCTGAATGGATAATAAAAGGCTTTTTGCTGTCTTTTTTGACATCAAAGAACGCTTCCCCTATTAACTTCACCTGCCTGCTCTCTTCATTAAAATTATCAGCAAGCTCCAGTGTGGTTGAGGCATTTAGAATTACCCGGGTACTATCCGGTAAAAAGAATTCTTTTATTGTATTTGGCTCTGTAGATAGGAGAATAGGGGAGCTTACAGTAGAGGGATTTTGGAACTGGTGAAATATAAAGACCAAGCCTATTAGCAGCAAGATGGAAGCAGCGACCGGACGTAGCCAATTAGGAAAAAGCTTAACTTCTTTGACAGATGTGGAATTCTCACTGATTTGTGAAAATATTCGTTCTCTCATGAGCTGCCCTATCTTTTCTTCAGCTACAAACGGATTATCTATCTCTTCACTCAGATCCAGTTGGTTAAGCCATCGGAATAACAGGCTGATTTCAGCTTGAGAGGCTTTGCCTTGAAGATATTTTTCAAGCAGGAGGTTTAGTTCTTCTTTATCAGGTAGCATACACTATCATAGTGTCACATCCATATAAATGGTACTAGAACTTTTGGAGAAAATTTTGATTTGTTTTTTGGCAATGAGGTAAAAGGGCTTTGAAGCCTCCGGCTAACCTAAGTTTATCCCGGTTTTATACTGCCGGCATATAGGTATAAACCCAAAATACAATTGGAAGCATGACTTAAAATAGAATGATCAATTTAAAAACACGAATATGATCAGATGCCCTGTAGGAAATTCTACAGGAAGATTTTGGGCAACTTTTTTAAGACGCTTCATCGCGTTAGCTACCTGGTTTTTAACAGTCTGGGGAGATAGGTCAAAAGCTGCGGCTACTTCATTTATAGAGTGATTTTCTTTCTTGGCCATCGTGAAAATCTCCCGCATTTTAGTAGGCATTTCTTCTATCGCTTGATTGATAATTTCCTGAAGTTGCCTGTATTCCTGCTCTTTTTCTATAGGGGAGGAGTCACCAAATTTGTGCTCATAGGTAAGTTCCCCTTTCAAAAACTCCATAAAGTTTTGAATGTGCTTATCCTTCAGGCCTTTAATCCGGAAGTAGCGAAAAGTTTTATAATACAGACTAGAATAGAGGTAAGAACTGAATGAGGAGTGAATTTCAACAGTAGTTCTTGTGTTCCAAAGCTCAACAAACAGATCTTGTACCAAATCCATGGCATCATCTCTACATCCGATTTTTTTGGAAGCTGTCAAATAAAGTGATTTCCAATATCTCCTATACAGCTCGTTGAATGCTCCGTAGTTATTCTGCCTAATTAGCAGCAGAAGGCCTTGATCGTCTGTTAGTTTTAAATTGGACATTTGACCAAAGTTAAAAGTATCACTGATCCATCTATAGAAAAATTGAATTATTTAATTATTAAGACACTATGCCGTTTAGTAAGCATTTGTTTACTTCATTAATTTGAAAAAGTTAATCTGATATCAGCACAAAAAAAATCCTCTCTAATTAGGGAGGATTTTTAATTCTTGAAATGGTAGTATTCTTATAATCTTGACCACTATATCATCTTTGAGGCTTCAACTAGTGGTAGCTATTAACTTTTGCCGGGGAGTTCCATTATGGCTAGCGGATGCTATAAACTCTGAAGTGAAATACAGAGATCAATATGATCTTTCTCTGACCTTCTATCAGGAGTTATTTTGACCTAAGAATCCTCGCTTCCTCCGCCAACAACTCATTCCCGTCTGCCAATCCCGCAACTATAAAGGCCTCAATCTCCGAATTTAACGCTTGACCTTTATTCAATAAAACACCTAATGCAATCATTACACCGATTCGGGTTCCCACTTTCTTGGCTGCTGTATTGAATAGGGGCTCCAGTTCCTCATAAGTCACTTCTTCTGCCAGTTTCTCTATATCCGCTCTAGCTGCCGCAAGCTTGTCACCCGATAGATTGGTGTATTTCTTAGCGATTTTCTGAATCTCATTTATCGCAAGACGCTGGCCTTGAGGCTGCGCGCCGCCTTGCTTTGGCTGTTTAGCTGGTTGATTAGGCAGGGAAGGAGCAGGCTGCTGCTTAGCCCAGGAATCCCGCAATCCGACTGTTTTGTTGAATACAAGTTTACCTTCTGAGGAGTCTTTATCCAATGTAAAGTAGCCTAATCGCTGAAACTGAAACTTATCGTCGAGTGTGGCTTCTTTTAGGAAAGGCTCCAAATAGGCTTCTTTAATGATCTTGAGAGAATCAGGGTTTACGAACTCCATAAAATTTTTATCCTCATGGCTATCTGGGGCTTCGTCTAGAAAAAGGCGATCGTACTCACGGACTTCAGCTTTTATAGCATGCTGGATTGATACCCAGTGAAGTGTTCCTTTTACTTTTCTGGTGCTGGCTTCCGTGCCGCTTCCAGATTTTGAATCCAAGTCAGCAGTACAATGAATCTCAGTAATATTGCCTTCAGCATCCTTTACCACAGATTCTCCTTTGATGATGTAGGCGCTTTTTAGACGGACCTCATTTCCCAGTGTCAAGCGGAAGTACTTGCTGCCTGCTTCTTCCTTGAAATCTTCTCTTTCTATATATAACTCCCCGCTGAACGGCAAATCATGTGTTCCCGAATTGGGATCTTCAGGATTGTTTTCAGCCTTCAGTACCTCTGTCTTTCCGGTAGGATAGTTTGTAATCACCAACTTCACCGGATCCAGCACAGCCATTACTCTAGTGGCAGTCTTATTTAAATCCTCCCTGATACAGTATTCCAACAAGGATACATCCGTGACAGAATCCCGTTTGGAGATACCGGAAAGATCGGAGAACTTGCGGATGGATTCAGGTGTGTAACCTCTTCTTCTCAAGCCTGAGATCGTAGGCATTCTGGGGTCATCCCAGCCCGACACTGTTTTGGTTTGCACCAATTCCAGCAGCTTTCGCTTGCTCATCACCGTATAGGATAGGTTTCTTCGTGCAAATTCCCTTTGCTTAGGCCTTAATCTGGTTGGGTCATAAATCTGATCCAAAAACCAATCGTAGAGTTCTCTGTGCATTTTGAACTCCAGGGTGCAAAGGGAATGGGATACTTGCTCGATGTAATCCGACTCGCCATGGGCCCAATCGTACATAGGGTAAATGAACCACTCAGTCCCTGTGCGGTGATGTGCTTTTCTAACAATCCTATACAACAAAGGATCACGCATCAGCATATTTGGTGAAGCCATATCGATTTTGGCCCGGAGCACATAGCTTCCCTGCTCAAATTCACCTGCTTTCATCCGCGCAAATAAATCTAGGTTCTCTTCTACAGAACGGTCTCGGAAGGGGCTTGCAACTCCAGGAGTGGTAGGGGTACCCTTTTGCTCGGCCATAGCTGCGGCTGACTGTTCATCTACATAGGCTTTACCTTCTTTGATCAATTGTACAGCCCAATCATACATCTGCTGGAAATAGTCAGAAGAATAGCATTCCTGCGCCCATTGAAAGCCCAGCCACTGGATATCATGTTTGATGGCATCTACATATTCCTGTTCTTCCTTGCTGGGATTGGTGTCATCAAAGCGAAGGTTTACAGGAGCGCTGTGCTGCTCTCCGAGCCCAAAATTCAGGCAAATCGAAGCAGCATGCCCGATGTGTAAATAACCGTTTGGTTCTGGAGGAAAACGAAACCTCAGCTTCTTCGGGTCAAGACCCGCAGCTAAGTCATCTGCTATGATTTGTTCTATAAAATTGAGGGAAGCGTATTCTTCAGTCATAGTTCAAAATTGAAAGTCAAAAATAAGGCAAATGCATGTAATTGCAACCGGAATAGCGTTGCAATGTGGGAAAGTTGAAAAGTAGGAGAGTTGCAAGGTTTAAAATTTCCAACTTCTCCCTTCGTACTTTCCCAAGGCACAGCCTTTGATTGTTTCCTCCAAAAAACTCATCCATGCCCATACTAGGTAAGCTCGTAAAAGCGGGAATAGATATCACTGCCATATTACAATCAGAGAAAGAAGAACCTCTGGTTGCTCAGGAGAACCAACTGAGGGAACTTTTGTCCCAGGCCAAAAACACCGCCTTCGGCAAATATCACGGCTTTGATGAAATCCTGAAATCAAATGATCTGGTAGCTACTTATAGAAAGGAAGTACCGATCTTCAATTACGAGCAGATGCATGCCCAGTGGTGGTCCAGACAGGAGCGTTTTGCAGATATTACTTGGCCCGGTAAGCCAGATTTTTTTGCCAAAAGCAGCGGAACTACCGGAAAAAGCAGTAAAAGAATCCCCATTACAAAAGAGTTTTTGACCACAATGAAATCTGTGGGGACCTCCATGATCAATTCCCTCCATGATTTTGATTTTCCTGATACACTTTTCGAATCAGAGGTGTTGATGTTGAGCAGTTCTGCCAGTCTGGAGAAAAATATCCAAGGGTTTGAAGAGGGAGAGATCTCGGGGATCAATGTGAGTAATTTCCCCGATTGGTACGACATTTTCTACAGGCCGGGCAAGGCAATTGCGTCTATATCTGACTGGGACGAACGTGTAAATGCAATAGTTGGGCAGGCCCCAGAATGGAACATAGGAGCCATTGCAGGGATTCCCTCATGGGTCCTGCTGATGTTGAAAAGGATACTAGACCGTCATCAGCTTGATACCATACATGATATTTGGCCCAACTTTCAGGTTTATGCTTCCGGTGGAGTAGCATTTGAAACCTACCGCGAGGATTTTGAGGCAATTTGCAAAAGACCGATTACCGTTTTAGATACCTATCTTGCCTCCGAGGGATTTATTGCTTATACATGTCAGCCCGGTACTATGGCCATGAGGTTAGCACTGCATCATGGATATTTTTTTGAATTTGTACCTTTTGATGAGCGGGGAGTAAACGAATCAGGGGAACTGCGCGAAGAACCGGTGGTTCTGGGAATAGATGAGGTGGAGATAGGAAAGGAGTATGTGCTGCTGCTGAGCTCATGTGCCGGTGCATGGCGCTATGCAATAGGGGATGTGATCCGCTTTGAATCTTTGGATCCACATCAGATCAAAATCACTGGCAGGACTAAGTTCTTTCTGAATGTGGTGGGGTCTCAGCTCTCAGAGGAAAAAATGGATACTGCCATTCTGGAGCTTGCCGAAAAAGAGGGTAAAACCATCAATGAATATATGGTGGCCGCCATGAAAAACGCAAAAGGAGAATACATACACCAATGGGTTTTGGTGTCTGACCTGGAACCATCTGGTCTGGCCGAAAAACTTGATGCGTTACTGAAAGAAGCGAATAATAATTATGCGGTCGCGAGATCTAAAGCGTTAAAGGGAGTTGATGTAAAAGTGATATCCAAAGAGCTATACACGGATTTTTTAGGACAATCAAACAAAAAAGGAGGGCAGACAAAGACTCCTAAAGTAATGCAGGGGGAGAAAATGTCGATGCTTCTTAAATTTATAAATCGACCTCTGGCAGTATAGGGACCCGCTTATCCGGACAGAGTTCAGCCCCACGGATAGACATGTAATATTTACTTAGTTGATCCTGATAAGCAGGGGAGATAAAGTCGTTTTCCATTAGGTACTTTTTGGTGGTAATAATTTCGTCTCTAAAGCCATGGCGTATGGCGATGCTGTCGGCAGTATGCTCCCGACCCCGCTTATATCTACTAGATAATGAATAGCGTATGCCATAAGTTACCATGCCCAGATTGGAGTGATTCTCGTAGTCCACTATATGTCCCAGTTCATGGGCAAACCATCCTTTTAAGACATTTTTGGGAAGTCCTGCTAGCGTGAGATCGCCTGAGTCAAGGACTTTTAGGCCCACATTCAGTCTGTATTGACGTTTATTGCTAAACACATCACCAAGGTCTATCACAGGTCGGGCTTGCATGGTAGATGCATCCAGCTCCATTTGGATCACTTCGAAATCATAGGAATGCAGCGAAGGATAATCCTGCCATACTTCCAGAAAAGCATCTTTGATTTTTTGATCCATCCCCTCGGAGAATGCCGGCGTATGGGAGGGCAATGTTCGGGGATTATTGCTTGAATAGGAAAAAAGCCCTAAAACTACAAGTATAATAGATCCCAGAATAATTTTGTACTTTAATTTCATGTGTTTATAATTGATTTTTAAAGGCCACATGGAATCTCGCCGGGTTTATTCATTCCTCTTTGTGTCGCTTGTGTAATGCTCGATTTCATCAGCCTGAAAAGCGCAAAGAGTGTTCCAGAGACAGGAGATATAATGATTCGGGGCACTCATCTAGTTTTTTGAAAATAGGTAAGGGATGATTTTTAATCCAATTTTAAAAAAAGATGTACTTAGCTGTATCTTTTGGAGAAACCCGCATTGTATAAGTGTGCCAAATAATGAGTTATTTTTTATGGAAAGTGAAATTGCCATGAATGAAAAAGACCTGATTCAGCAAGCTAAATCGGATCCAACCCATTTTCGGCAGCTTTATAACCTACATTTTGAAGAGATTTTCAGGTTTGTTATCAGGCGGGTAGGGGACATCGAGACTGCTAAGGACATCACCCAACAGGTTTTTCTTAAGGCGCTACTAAGCTTGGACAAATACACTTACCGAGATGTGCCATTTTCATCCTATTTATACCGTATCGCTGCCAATGAGTGCAATCAATTTTTTAGAGACACGAGTAAGGTGCGGTATGTCTCCATGGATTCTGATATTCAATCTATGCTGATTGGCGAAATATCACCTGAAGACACCTCTACTGAATCTGAGCTGTCTGATTTGAGCAAAGCGATGGAATCGCTTTCTGTGAAGGAGCTTTTAGCCATAGAACTGAGATATTTTGAAAAGAAGAGCTTTAAAGAAATAGCATTTATCCTCAAAATTTCTGAGAATCTGGCCAAAGTAAGAACCTATAGAATACTTAAGAAATTAAAAACAGCATTGGAGAAGAGCCATGAAAAATAAGGTTAAAA
The DNA here is from genome assembly GCF_021390545.1 of Algoriphagus sp. AGSA1. Taxonomy (GTDB): domain Bacteria; phylum Bacteroidota; class Bacteroidia; order Cytophagales; family Cyclobacteriaceae; genus Algoriphagus. The sequence continues at coordinate 20,851 of NZ_JAJUWR010000035.1, forward strand.
TTATTGATGATGTGTATCTCTCACCGATGGAGATTGAAAAGCTGAAGGATTTTGAATCTGTCCTCAAGAAGCGCAATACGGTGACTGTTCAACGGGGATATTGGAGGAATTCAGTTGTTTGGCTTTCAGTTGCCTTGATATCTTTTAGTGTAATAGGAATACTGATTTTCAATACTGTATATCAAGCTAGTGATGTTGATAGTTTATCACCTGAATCAGCCAATTATACAGCAGGTGGCTTTTTGAACAAGGATGAAATAGTCACAAGTAAAGATGAGAGTTCTACTTTAAGTCAAAATAGCATCACTTCTGATTTTTTGGCAGCACAAAATAAGGGACTGGAAGATCCACTGGGTAGAACTAAGAGCGATCAGATTGAATCAAAGTCAGATTCATTTGTTTCCCTCAGGTCTTATCACCAGGCCATCAGTCTTCCAAAGAGATTACTTCCGGATATTGATGTGCCCATAGAATTTTCTTTGCTTTTACCAGAAGAAAAAACACCAGCATCAAACATCCCCTTTGAAGACGCCCATCCCATCGATGGGTTTGAGAATTTATATGCATGGTTTGCCTCCAATATCACTTATCCGGAAGAACATAGAAAAGACAAAATTGAAGGTTCTGTGAAAGTTTCTTTCCTGGTGGACAAAGACAGTACGATAAGTGCTGTCAAAGTAACCCAATCGCTGGGAGTGGCCTTTGACCGGGAAGCAGTTAGGCTGATTGAGCATATGCCAAAATGGGCACCTGCAACACGCGGTGGAATTCCTATTTCGAGAACACTTGTTTTTCCTATTAGCTTCAAAGTAGAAAGTCGGTGAAGCAATTTATACTCACACTTGCCTTACTTTTCATAATAGTCCCCAACAGTCCTTCGCAGGCTTATTTTGGGGGATTTTCCTGTGGTAATCATCAAGAGCTGAGCAAAAATGAAAGACTGGCACACGCAAGGGAATACAAAGAATGGAATTCAAGGCAAAATAATAGGATAAGCAGTGACGAAGTAGAGGTATGGACCGTTCCTATCGTCTTTCATGTGATTAGCTCAGATTTGCCTTCATTGGCAATTTTTGAGAATGCTGTGAGTGAACTTAACGATGCATTTGCAAATAGGGGGAGTTACAATACTCCACAGGGCGCTGATACAGGAATCCAATTCTGCCTGGTAAACACGGCTCCTGACGGGGGAGCCACTACCGGGGTTAATCACATTCCAAGTGAATATCAAAATACGGATAAAGATCTAGACCATAGCGGTCTAATGAATCATTCCGTGAAGTGGGACGTATCCAGGTACTTGAATGTCTGGCTTGTAAGACATGTAACTGGCGAGGCGGTAGCCTATTATGAAGGGAGAAATTGGTGGAGAAGAGTTGGGGTTGGGGGTTATTCTTCTCCGGACGGGGTGGTGGTCACCTCCCTGGGAGCTGGAATGTTAGCCCATGAAATCGGTCATTACTTTGGACTGTTGCATACTTGGGAAGGAATGGATTGTAAAAATGACGATTGTCTGGTAGATGGGGATATGGTTTGCGATACTCCTCCGGACAAAAGTGTATCCGAACCTTGTGGGGACAATTCCTGCGATACGGACGTTTTGTCGAATTTCAGTAATGGAAATTTCTTTACTGATGTGCCTGATATGAGTACTAATTTCATGGATTACACACCCTGTCCGCAGGACTTTACTTGGGGACAGGCAGAGCGAATGCGCTTCACTCTTGAAAATTATTACCCATCGCTGTTTTCTAGAGGATTATCACATCCCTTATGTAAACCACCTTGTGATGATGATGCATCCGTACAATTTTACATGGATCGCCCATATCCAAAACCGGGAGAAACCGTGTTTTTCAACAGTCAACTTTCAGGAAATATCCCAAGCCCATCATACAAATGGTTTGTAAGCCCCCTAAGTGGGGACTGGTCTAGATCAGATAACCCTGCAAATCAAGTTTCCGGATCTCCTGATTTGAGTCATTCCTTTGCCAATGAAGGCTTGTATAGAGTTACACTGCAGGTTTTGGATGCAAATGACCCAACCTGTTTTGTCTCTTTTTCGAGGAATGTACATGTTACTTGTGGCGTGGATTCCAGATTTTATCCTGACAAACGTATCATCGCTTCCAAACAGCCACATGCGCTTTTTACTGATTCCGTAAAATTCACCAACCGTTCCTATAATGGGAGCTCTTTTGAGTGGACGATTACCCATCAGAATTTCAATCCTAGTTATCCAAGTCTTCCGCCATTCCGCTCTGAGGAAACTGATCTGAGCTATTATTTTAAAGAACCTGGAGATTATCAGATTTCTCTACTTGCCCGAAACGGCAGTTGCGAAGACGTCAGCACTACATTCTCCCTTACGGTGGATGACCCCACTATGGATGGAAGTCCTAAAATCAGCCAAGTCACCTGCATAAATGAAGATTCTTTTCAGGTAGCGTTTACCCTCCACAACTATGGCTATGACACGGTCAATGTGAATACACCGGTGGCATTCTACGATGGAGATCCCGGCAAGTCAGCAAGCGCACAGTTGCTGGGCGTATGGAAATTGCCTATGGTGGTATATGGATTTGATGAGGAAGATTTCTCGGCGGTAGTGGAAGGAGATATCCGATCCGTTCAAGAGTTGTTTATGGTGTTTAACGATACCGGTACAGTTGATTTACCACTTATTTTCCCTCCAGGAGATCAAGATAGGCTAAGTGTGAACACTATTTTCCCTCCTTCGGGCTATTCTGAGCTCACCTATGACAATAACTTCAGTAGCTATCCGCTGGGTAATGAAACTGACGATCCTTTTACCGTATCCTCTGAGCTGGATAATCCTACTTGCCCGGGAAATTCCGATGGAGTGATCCGTATTGTTGCAGAAGGGGGATCCGGAACCTATACTTATGCCTGGGATCATGATCCTGACTTGACAGAAAACACGGCTTCCGGGCTCCCGGCAGGAACGTATTCTGTCGAGGTAAGTGATGCCGCAAACTGCACTTTCGAGCTCTTGGAGCTTGAGTTGATTGATCCTGAACCAATAGAAATCACAGAGGAACCCATACTTGTTTCTCCCACGTGTGCATCGGAAAATGACGGGCAAGTGATACTAACCTTAAGCGGAGGAGCAGGGGAGTTTCAAGTTCTTGATTTTCCTTCAGTCTGGGATGGGGAAACACTAACCGTACCTGGGATTTCCAAAGGTGCATTTACAATTTTGATTGAAGACGAGTTAGGTTGTAGTATTTCGTACGAGGGAGAAATGCCCGGTCCAGAGCCATTGCAACTCAGCTTTATCTCCAAAAGCCCTAGCTGTCCGGGGGGAGGCGATGGACAATTGATCACTGAAGTAACCGGGGGAACTGAGCCGTACACCTATCTATGGGAAGACGGATCCACAAGTCCAACACTCGCAGGTTTAACCCCAGGAGTATTCGTAGTGACGATTACAGATTCTAATGGATGTACTATAACTGCCGTCGGTGAAGTAGAACAGGCCGTTCCGCAGATCAGAATGCCTACGGGATTCAATCCCTTGGACGGATCCTATTTCCCTGTTTTCAGCTGTGAAATAACCTATAAACTGATGATCTGGAATAGATGGGGGCAGCTGGTATATTTCGGTTCAGAAGGCTGGGATGGGAAGATATCGGGAGCTGAATCCCTGTTGGGAGGGTATTCCTATCTATTACAGTATAGCTACTCTCAAAACGATCTTATTCAAAACGGTGAATTAAGGGGTGGTTTTGTTTTGATTCGGTAATGCATTTCAACCTAGTTGGTGCCAAGGCGAATTGTTTTTCAGCGGGGAAAAAGAATGGTTGTCTTAAAGACTGCACCAGAATATGTCCAAGCCTGAAGATTTTGAACCACATGTATTTCGCATAAACTATGGAATATATGATTCCATGTGGTGAAAAAAATGGCTAACTACATATGAGCCGCGAAGGGGACAGAGAATTGTGAGGAGAATTATAAAATGATAAAGCCTCATAGCTTACCGCTAATACAATTGCCAGTTATTTTGTGAAAGATTTTTGCATATTTAGCGGTAAAACTTATCCATAATGAAAATATTAGCGTTTTCGTTTTTCTTACTTACTTCTGTGACGCAACTTGGATTTGCCCAACGGGAACTGATTCATGCCAAGCCGGCTACGTTAGGATTTGATGAAGATTTCATCAACCAAAAAGTGGATTCAATTATGGAAATGGGAATCGACAGTTTGGCTTTTCCTGGAGCACAACTTTTGGTAGCGAAGAACGATACGGTTATTTTTCACAAAGCCTACGGTTATCATACCTACGGCAACAATCAACCCGTCGCATTGAACGACTTATACGATTTAGCTTCGGTGACCAAAATTGCCGGGCCTTTACCCGCCTTAATGAAGTTGGTGGACGAGGGGAAACTTGATCTGGACAAGCCTTTCAGCTCCTATTGGAAACCTTGGAGAAACCGAAAAGACAAAAAAGAGCTTACGCTCCGGGAGATATTGGCACATCAGGCAGGTTTAGTGCCCTACATTGTGTTTTTGGAAAAAGTGGTTCGGAAGAACGGCAAGATTAAACCAAGATTTGTGCATTCTTCATCAGATAATCGATTTCAAGGGCAAGTATATGATGGGCTTTATATCAACAATCGCTTTGAACGGAAAATGAACCGAATCATTAAGCGATCCAAGGTCTCGGACGAAAAGAAATACCTGTATTCGGGACTCACTTTTTTGATTTTTCCCAGTTTGATCGAGCAACTCACGGGAACCGACTATCAAACCTATTTGGAAGAGAATTTCTACCAGCGGTTAGGTTGTCATACCTTGGGATATCTACCAGAGGGAAAAGATTATGTAAACGACATTGTCCCCACCGAAGTGGATTCTCTCTTAAGAAAAACCTTGGTAAAAGGATGGGTACACGACGAAAACGCAGCGCTTAAAGGAGGTGTTTCGGGCAACGCAGGGTTATTTGGTACGGCCGATGATTTGGCCAAATTGATGCTCTTTTATCAAAATTATGGCAGAGTGGACGGCTTACAGCTTATTTCTGCCGAAACCGTGAAAGAGTTTACCGAGGTGCAATTTCGAGAAAATGATAACCGCCGCGGTCTGGGTTTTGACAAACCTTACTTTAATAATGCCGAGCTTCCCTTGTCGGAAGCTTATCCTTCCCCTTTGGCAAGCCCCGAAAGTTTTGGCCACTCTGGTTTTACTGGGACTTTTGTGTGGGCCGATCCCGAAAAAAAGCTCACGTTTATATTTCTATCCAACCGGGTCTATCCGTCCAGAGACCACCAGAACTTGTATAGTCTCAATATTCGAACAGCTTTGCAAGATGTTTTTTATCAGGCGGGACAGGACTAGGTTTCTGATGTGAAAAAAACGGGAAATTTCTTTTATAACCACCTGTGTTGATCATGAACCTATATCGTAGGGTTTTCGATGCGAATAACCTTTGAGGTTTTTTACACCTCGAAGGTTTCAGATCTTCAGAACAATCTTCAGCTTTACATCTTCGATATTTATCGAGAGCCAACTAGCTGAGTGATTTTTTTTAACCGCAAAGGCGCGAAGGACACATGAGATTACAAATCCCGAACAGCATGTAAGTCAATATCTAAGGCTCTTTCCAATTGGGATATGGTTGATAAATTAAAATCAAATTCACCTTTTACCATTTGGCCTACTTGCTGAGGAGTTAAACTCAGTGTATTGGCCAGATCGTTTTGATTCCAGCCTTTATCATCCAATGCATCCAGAATGCATAAAGCTATCTTTCTAGAACTCTTGAGCCATTCCTTGTTTTCTTTTCTAAAAACAACTTTCTCCTTCCAGTTGGAACTGGGATTCTTTGCCGCTAAATCTTTTAACTTTCCCATAGTCAAAATCACAAAGCTTTTAATTCTAGCGCATAGTCATAAGGGATAAAATTCCTTACGGCTTCATTTTCGATCCAACCCACTTCTTTATGGCTAATTTCTACGATTTCACTAGGAGTGGTATTCATAAATGTATTAGCTACTTTTTCTAGTAGACTAATTTCTGACTTTGAAAAAAGAGTAGAATTGAACGGTCGATCCTCTCTGCCTACTAATTTTTCCTTTCTGTTTCCAGTATCCAATGGAGTATAAAATATGTCTATAACCTCTGTCTCAGATAGATTCTCAAACAAAGTCTGAAACTTATCTGGCACAGGGCCATATGGGATTGCTTTGTATCGGACTCCACTCATACTTAATCCAAGCTCTCTAAAGCACAGAAAATCAGCATAAAATAAGAGTTTGTTCATCTTTGTCTTATAGGAGGGAACTTTGTGAGCAAAGAATACAACCATCTCTTTTAGTCGTTCAAGATTTGGTTTTCTATACCCGGTCAATTTGCTTAAATACGAATTTCCAATCAGATAAAATTCCAGAAAGTCTGTTTTTGATTCTTCTTCAATCCTTGCATTTACCTTGTCCAATAGTTTAGCTTTTGTTTTAGCATTTTCTACTTCCCAATCTTTCACAAGACTATAGAAACTTTCAGGATCTGAAGCCAATTTCAATAGTTTAGAATTAGCTAAACTAGGAATTTCTCCTCTCTCATAGAGTCCATAACTATTAGACCCAAAGCCTAGAATTTCACCCATTTTTGCAGCCGACAACCCATATTTCTCACGGGTTTCTTTAATTTCTTCAGGTGAGGGGATATGATGCTTTGCCCGGTAGGAATTATACACCAAAGAAAGATTTAACTCATCTAATGGAGTACTGGTAAATCGCTCACCGGAATCCTCGCAGAGATAAAATCGCTGCTTTACGGTAAATTCTTCCTTACGAAAGTTCAGTGTTTGAACTTCAGTATGAATTGCCATTGGCTTTCCTGTGATTGGACTATTCATTTTTGATTCGATCTTAATGGGTATTTCATGGGATACTCAGCGATGTGGAAGGAAATGCAAATAACATTTGAGTTTGGAGCTCCAAGGCAGATCTTGATATACACTTCTTTGCTTTTGATCTCCTTTCCAAACACCCACATTTCCTTACTTCCATGCCAATATTCTGGCAGTGGTCCTTCTGAAAAATCCTCGGTACTTAATTGATCGATGAATTTTTCTCTGTCTATAGGTCTTATTTCCAGGTCAAGCAACGTTTGCTTGTTTTTAGGACGATCAATAAAAATGATCTCAAAAGTCCTTCTTTTCTCCTGAAAATTGCTGAGGAATTCGTTCACCTCAGTTTTCATGATATTATCGTTTTGCAAATTTAACACTTTAAAGTTTAAAAAAGTAAAAATCTACGAAAAATATCACCTTTAAAGGTTATGTTCTTATGATAAACCTATAGATTCAAAAGAATACTATTTCTTCATATTCTCCAGCATCGCCTGCAAGGTTAGGATCATATCATCCTTTTCCTTCAGCATACGCTCGTACAGCTTTTTGTTTTCATCCATGGCTTCAAGCCATTTTTCAACTGGGTTAAAATGGAAGGTTGGATGAAAATTGTATCCGTTGGATTGATCATTAAAAGTATTTGAGATAAAAGTTATTGCCTGTTCCTCATCAAAGTTCCTGATGGCTTCCACAGGAATCTTCAATGCATCAGCTATTTCTTGGAGCAGTGCTGTCTCGATGCTTTCCTTTTGCTCGAGTAGGGAGATTTTCTTCTGGTTCCAGTCATCGCCCAATTCATAGGCCAGTGCTTCTTGTTTGATGCCTAGCATTTCCCGAAAACGTTTGATGTTTCGTCCTTCGTGAATGGACTTGTGAGGGGAGTTGGTTGTTGCGTTCATAAGAAGTTTTTATTCAAAATTATATAGGAAAAATACATAAAATATTGTGAAGGATTCCCATTCAATTGTACAGCAAGCTACGCTTAATAACTATTTTGAAGCAAATTGTTTGATAAATATATCTGAAAATCGGCTTTAATTCAAATCCTAGTTGATTTCTAAAATATCCTTTACTTAAAGTAATTTATACTCCTTAAAACTGGTTTAGAATACAGGCATCGGTGAATTTACTCTTGGAAATCACAAATAAACTTGCGCATTATGACACCGAAAAAGTCCCAAGAGAAGAAAAAGAAACACAAGGTATTGGTAACCACCTTAGATCAGGCAAAAGCTATATTCAGAATAATCTTCACCGACCATACCGAAGACACATTTATCAGCGGAATATTTGATTGGCTTTATAAGGACAACGACCCAGAAACACTTACTTTAGTTTTCAGTCTTCCAGAACTATTGGAGAAATGCGAAATCAGTGATCTGCTTGATCCTGAATTCGATTTAACTGAAATTTCTAATAAACATAGCGTCCGAAAAGCCGCATTGGCAGCTTCTTTAATGAGTATGGTGGTTAACTGCTGGAAATTATTTGGTGAAAAATTGTATAAAAAACCTGAAGGAATCTGGCCGATTATAAATAATGAGAATACAGAAATAGAAGAGCTAAAAGAAATTTTGAATAAAATAACCTTAGAGGATTTTCAAGGTGAATTGGCAGGATCTGTGCTTTCGATAGTTGGTCCTGCGTATTACGAGATATTTCTAGAAAAGATCAGTATTCTAGATTCAAGGGATAATCCAAAAGAGTCAGAATCACTTCAAGATGACCCTGAACTTAGAGAGCATTACCAGATGATGATTTGGTTTGGAATATGCCGAAGCTTTATAGATGCGGTGTATTTTTATTTTGGAGATTGAGGGGTAGTTTACACCCAAGTAGCTAGGGTTGGATCCGATATGCCATCAAATATTTTAATTAGCAAGAAGATACAGAAATAGACGTGTGGGAGAATTTCTGAAGGAGCTACGGTTAACAGAAGGTAGAGGGACTGGTATTCCTACGATTATAAAGTCCCTACATGATAATGGCTCTAACAAGCCTTCATTCGACACAGATGATCCTGATAGAAGACACTTTATTCCGGCAATGCTTTGTATGAAAAATCTGATTTGCCAGACCAACCGGATAAAAAGGAATTGAATGACATGCTTGTTAAAATCAGAAAGGAGTTCTATGCGGCATCCAGCTTTAGATGAAGTTTTACTATTTGTTACATAATTTATATTATGTTAAATATAAAAATCAATACCCCTCCATTTCCCATTTATTTTTAACTTAAGGCTCTGGATTCCCTATACCCCGACCTGCTAGCTTTATGAATAATCAACTTCCCCGACTGGGGCTTTTTCTTGGACCTATAGCTTTTCTGCTGATTATTTTTCTTGTGGACTCTCCAGGCTTGACTCCCGAATCCAGAGCCATGCTGGCGCTTGCTGCATGGATGGCAATCTGGTGGATCTCTGAAGCCATTCCTATTGCTGCCACGGCTTTTCTCCCGCTGATATTTATGCCTATGCTCGGGATATTGCCTATAGTAGATGTATCGAGCAACTACATGCATCCTACAGTTATGCTCTATATGGGCGGCTTCCTACTGGCCACAGGAATTGAGAAATGGAATCTGCACCGCAGAATTGCACTTAACATAATAAATTTATTAGGCACTGATCTGCGACGCATTGTTTTGGGGTTTATCCTCGCCACCGGAATTCTCTCCATGTGGATCTCCAATTCTGCCACTTCCCTGATGATGCTACCGATCGGTCTGGCAGTTGTCGGACAATTCAAAGCACAGTTAGGTGACGCAAATAATAGCATTGCTGATCGTTTTGGGAAAAATATAATGCTGGGTATCGCCTACAGCGCGTCTATTGGCGGTGTCGCTACGCTCATTGGCACTCCTACCAATGCCATCATGGCGGCAGTCATAGAAGATCTTTACGATTATAGAATAGGATTCAATGAATGGTTTCAGTTTGGGCTGCCCCTCGCCGCCGTGTTATTGTTTATTTGCTGGTATTACTTGGTTTCTTCTGCGAACCCTCTTCCCAAGCAATTCCGTCTTGATGATGAAAAAAGCATTATAGGGAAGCAGCTAAACGATTTAGGGAGAACCTCTTATGAGGAATGGAATGTGTTGATTGTTTTTGGCTTGGTCTGTGTCGCATGGATACTTCGTGAAAGTGTCCTACAGCAATTTATACCTCAGCTAAATGATACTATTATCGTACTGATCGGTGTGGTTCTGCTGTTTATACTCCCCTCCTCTACCAAAAATGAGCAGATTCTCGACTGGAAAACCGCAGAGAGGATTCCCTGGGGAGTACTGATTTTATTTGGAGGAGGCCTGGCGTTGGCGGCAGGGTTTCAAAGTACCGGATTGGCTGAGTGGATTGGGCAGAAATTCACGCTGCTGGAAGGCATCAGTTTTTTACTCTTGCTTCTTGTAATAGTAGCCTCGGTTAACTTCCTTACTGAGGTCACTTCCAATGTAGCGACAGCTTCCATGTTGCTCCCGATTTTGGCTTCAGTGGCCTTCAAGCTGGATTTACATCCTTTCGGATTGATGGTCGGGGCTACGTTGGCAGCAAGTTGCGCGTTTATGCTTCCTGTGGCCACCCCACCCAATGCCGTGGTCTTTGGTTCTGGTTTTCTGCAAATGAAAGATATGGTGAGAGCCGGTTTTTGGCTGAATATCATTTCCATAGTTTTGGTTACTTTTATGGTGTATTTTATACTTCCGCTGATGTGGGGAATTAATTTGCTACAGAACCCATTTTAGCAGCATAGACTTACTTCGACATTCATCATTCGGAATTCTACATTCATTATTTGCTTATTTACGATTTACGATATGGGATTTACGGCATTCTTGATAATGGGTACGTTTATTTGAACCTCATTGGAAAATTGTAAGATTTGAAGATTGAAAAATCAGGATGATCAAAGACTATCCAATCCCTCGTTTTTTGTCAATTGTAGTTAATAGGAGATTTCCCCCTTTGGTCGAAATGACTTCCTGACCAAAAGTTTCAACTTCTTAGAGTAAACCTTCACTTTCCGTTGATCCCGTAAATCGTAAATCGTAAATCGTAAATCGTATTTCGTAAATCCCAATTTTTTATCCGCCCCAAAATCCCCGCATTTCGTCACATTCTTTTGAAAAGCTTTCCTACAAGAACTAATCTTGGCTATCGATTAGAAATTGAACTAATGAACACCAAGAAAGTCTTTTATTTGCTTATCCTTTTGGCGCTTGTTTACAATATCGTGTTGATGTTTGCCGATAATAGCGTAGAGAAAGAAGATAGTGAAAAAATCACCTTGAACATTCAAACAAATCTAATTGAACAAAAATAATTCAACTTATTTATTTACAATACATTATGAAGTCAAGAAGATTTGTATTTCGAGATATTGAATGGTGGGTAGCCACCTTTGTGTTCCTGATCATCGTGCTCACCAATATAGTGATTGGTATTGACTACGATAGAATCGAACGATTCTTTGGAAGTGTTTTTATGCCCATTGCTGTGTATTTAGGATTTTACATGATTCATCTGGTAATCATTCCCAAATACCTCAAAGACAAAAAGAAAGGACAGCTGATTATTTTCAGCATATTGACTGCGGCAGTTACCGGTGTACTGGCCGGGGTCTGTGCCGCAGGACTCAGTATCCATGCGGAGAAATTTTTCAGATTCTACTTCAGTATGCTGGCACTTTATCCCGGATATCTTCTGACTTCCCTTCTTCTGCAAAAAATGTTCTTACCTCCAGCATTTAAGGATTTCCAACTCTACAATGGGGTTCGGCTTTTTATGCTGCTGCTCTTCGTGGCCATTTTTCTCATAGCCTCACAGATATTTGTCAATGAAGCCGTGTTTATCATTCTTTTCGTAATTATCCCTAGCATTGTTTTCTTTGTATTGTACAATTACTTCCTATTGTTTAGAAATAAACTGGAAGGTAACAAGAGAGCCTATCGTTGGTTTCTGTGGGGACTTATTTCGATCATTTCCCTGGTGTTTTTTATCATTGCGGTAGAGCAGGGTATCCCCGAAATCATGTTGCTGGGGCTGGGAATGGTCTTACTGCTTATTTTCGTGATCTTTCCCCTTTCCAGTCTTGTCTTCAAAAAATATGAAGATTACATCGGAAAAATAGACGACTTATCCATTCGGGTAAATCAGAGCTCTGCCAACTTAAGTTTTCTGCGTTCACAGATCAATCCGCATTTTCTATTCAATGCGCTCAATACCCTATATGGGGCGGCATTGATGGAAAACGCTGAAAAGACATCTGACGGGATCCAGAAACTGGGAGACATGATGCGCTTTATGCTTCACGAGAATCAGATGGATAAAATCCCGCTTTCCAGAGAGCTGGATTACCTCCGGAATTACCTTGATCTTCAGATGCTTCGTTTTGCAAAAGAGGATCACCTGGATGTTACTATCCATCTGAATGATGATCCTTGTACAGGAGCCATATCTCCTATGCTGTTGATCCCTTTTGTGGAAAATGCCTTCAAACATGGCATCAGTACCAAAAATAAATCCTGGATCAAAATCAACCTACGGTGCATGCAAGGCTCCCTCCATTTGGATGTGGTGAATAGCATACATCCCAAAAAGCAAAGTGAAGACCCGAGGGATGAATCCGGGATCGGGCTGGAAAATGTCAAGAGCAGACTTGCGCATTTTTATCCGCAAAAACATAACTTGACCATCGTGGCAAACGATGCGGAACATTTCGTTCATCTTTCTCTACAGTTGGATTAAAAAACTCTCCCTGAGGGTATTATCTCCTAAATAATGCATAAAGGAAAAACTAAAGGGAAAACCATAAAGTATCTATATGTATGCTAAAGCTATTATCACTTTTAATCATATTCCTGATTTCAAATCTTTCTTTTTCTCAAAATTTAGAAAACAAAATAGACAGTATAATCCATACTGAATTTAGTAATCCCTATGAACCAGGAGGTGCATTTTTGATTTCCAAAAGCGGAAAGTCTATTTATAAAAAGGCTTTTGGTTTGGCTAACTTAGAATTAGATGTGAAAATGACATCTGAAAATGTTTTTCAAATTGGTTCAATGACAAAACAATTTACTGCTGTTGCAATTTTAATGTTGGAAGAACAAGGACAGCTCACTGTAAATGACCCGATTTCCACATTCATCCCTGATTATCCTAATGGAAATAATATTACTATCTATCACCTACTTACACATACTTCTGGAATCAAGGATTTTACCCAAATGAAAACCATTTCCAAGGTTGCACAAAAGGAAATGACCCCAAAAGATATGGTGGACTTTTTCAAAGAAGAACCTGTTGATTTTAGCCCCGGTGAAAAATTTGAATATAACAACTCGGGTTATGTAGTGCTTGGATATCTCATTGAGTTGACATCAGGAGAAAAATATGAAGACTTCATTCAGAAAAATATATTTGACAAAATCGGAATGGAAAATTCCTATTTTGCAAGTGACAGAAGAGTGATAAAAAACAGAGCGTACGGTTATCATCAAAAAAGTTATGAATTCGTAAACAAAACAGCGATTAGTTTTAGTGTTCCTTTTTCTTCAGGTTCCTTGATGTCCACTTTGAGCGATATGCTAAAATGGCAAAATGCACTTAATCAAAATGTATTATTGCAACCTGAAAATCTTGCCAAAGCGTTTACAATGCATAGTTTAAACAACGGTGAAATAATAGAATATGGTTACGGATGGCATTTAAAAAATGAGGACGGAATCCCTACGAGAGAGCACGGAGGAAGTATTTTTGGTTTTAAATCAATGGGTGTTTACGTCCCAAACATGGATATGTATGTTTTGGGGCTGAGTAACTGTGATTGTCATTCTCCGACTCAAATTGTACGAGATATAGCGAGATTAATGGTAAAAACCACATTGGAATAACGTGTCATGTGTCAACGGGTAACAGCAGCTATTACAAATGAGGGGCAAAGCTCTGAAATTATAGAATTTACCCAAAACAAACTCACAACTAAATAGGTAAGTAAATGACTTCCTCTGTAGTCGATCATTTGGAGAAAGAGGGAACTGCTCTACCTATCAATCAATTAAAAAATCAAGAGGAATGATTCAAGCTTTAGCAATAGATGATGAAAATATGGCTTTGGAAGTGATCAAATCACACGCTTCCAAAGTCCCCTTTTTGGAATTGGTCGCCGTTTTTACCGATGCCATAGAGGCGTTGGAATACATCAAAGGAAATACTGTGGATTTGGTCTTTTTGGATATCAATATGCCGGATATTTCAGGGGTTGATTTTGCGGGATTGTTGCCAAAAGAGACAATGGTCATATTCACTACAGCTTATCCGGATTATGCGGTGAAAGGATTTGAACTGGATGCGCTGGATTATCTATTGAAGCCATTTAATCTGGGGAGATTCCTGAAAGCCTGCCAGAAGGCACAGGAATGGCAACTATTACAACCTGGGATCCGGCAGCACCACCTGTATATTAAAACCTCAGAAGGGCAGATCAAAGTGAAGTTTTCAGACCTTTTTTGCTGTGAGGCGACGGGAAATTACGTGACTTTCCATCTGAGAAACCAAAAGCTGATCAGTAGGATCACCCTAGCTGAAATAGAAAAGGAACTTCCGCCTCATTTCATCCGGACCCATCGCTCCTATATCGTCAATGCGGAACTGGTGGACAAGGCAGAGCGCCATCAACTCATCCTTGATGGGCAGTCCTTTCCTGTGAGCATGTCTTTTATGGATACGGTATTGGGCTATTTTGAAAAAGGCTGATTGAGTATTAAAGTGAATCTATCACATCCTTTTTGTAAGCCATTGGGGTTTTTCCTATTCTGTCTTTGAATTGCTTGTTAAAATTGGAAATCGTAGGAAACCCACTTTCATAGCACACCTGGCTGATGTTAAGATCCTCATCCTGAAGTAGTTTTCTAGCATTGCTGATCCGCACGTCTCCCAGGAAATCGGAGAAAGACTTATTTACCCGGGCCTTGAAATACCTGCTAAACGCGCTTTCAGACATATTGGCCAATTCAGCCACTTCCTTTAAGGTGATTTTATTCTTGAAATTATGCAGGACATACTCCAGAATCTCAGAGATTTTATCCTTTTCGTGGGCCGTGTAGTTGTTTTTATAGTCTATTTGGGTGATAGGTTCCAGCTCAGTGGAGTGCGCCAGTACATTTAAAATTTCCAGTAGTCCGATAATACTTGCACCGCCTTGACGGTGTACCAGTTCCTTCATCATTTTAATTACCACCTTATTGGTATGGCCCTTGATTTCAAGACCTCTGTCAGCTCTGGCCAGCAGTTTTCGTATTTCCTCAAATTCATCTTTCTGTAAACTGTCCTTGCCCAGGAAACTTTCCGGGAAATAGATCACAATGTCATGCGTCTCCAGTCTGCTTTCCGGGTCGAAGTAGGCGTTGTCACATCTCCATACGTGAGGAAGATTGGGGCCTGTAAGTACCAAATCCCCTTCCTTAAACGGCTTCATGTGATCCCCTATATAGCGTGTCCCCCTACCCTTCAGAATTACATTTAACTGGTACTCTTCGTGTGAATGCCAGTATTTATCCAGGTATGCCTCACGCAACTCCTTAATCACAAACACCTTATTGCTTGGAATCTTAGATTTCTGTAAAGGCTTCTTCATCTATTCTATCTGATTTATACTTGGATTTATCTCTTTGGAATACGTATTTAATCATAATTCAGTCATTTTTCAAGTGAATTTTATATCAAAGGCCAGATTTGCTATATCAAATCCAGTATTTGGATATATTTTTTAGCGTCCATATTTTCAAAGGATCCAGAACATAAAAAAAGGAGGCATAACATTATGCCACCTTTTTTGAGTTTATAGATAGATTGGGTTACTGGATTTTTAGTTTTATATATAGTACAGTTAGTATGAGACGGCTAGGTAGATCCTCGATGATTGGGGAAATCCATGCGGAAATCACTTAACCCTGCTTCCCTCAGCATCAAACATTCCCATCAGATCACCTTTGGAGTTATCCTCATCAACTTTAGTCAACGATAATGTCACGTCGTATCCACTGATAGTAAAGGAAGTGTTGATTACATCTCCGCTTATAATTGCTGAATCCATTTTTTTCTCCTCTGCGGCACCTTCTTCGATAAAGTAACCTGTGGTCTTACCATCCACTGTTTCAAAGCGTATTGGGATTACGGCATCGCCATGAGGGGTTCCTTTGATCAGCACATTCCACTTGCCTTCGAAATATTCAGGACTGGGCATATGTCCCGCAAATGCTAAACCTAGGGAAAACATAAACAGTGCTCCCGATAGGATAAGTTTGTTTGAATTCATGAAGCTAGGCTTTTGGGTTTGGCTATTGTCTTATTTTGGTACAATAAACATATATTTTTTTAAGCTACAAATATTGTTCAGGGAAAAATTTTATAAACTACCCCTGGCTACATAGAAATCTTGTTTGAATGATACACCTTTTCCAGCCAGCTGCAAAAAAGAGAGAGGGCTTCAGTCCTGTTTCTTGAGTATTTCCAGCACATCTGCAACCCAGTCGCCTGTATCGTCCACATCCTGCTCGTCGGTATGTTTTCCGAGACTGAACCGGATAGAAGCCCTACCCAAATCAGGATCCACACCCATGGCCAGCAGTACATGTGAAGGTTTGGGAGTAATGCTGCTGCAGGCCGATCCGGAGCTCACCGCTACTTTTTGACAAACTTTTCGCAAGAGCTCCTCTCCTTCTACCCCACCAAAAGAAATATTACTTACATGTGGTAAACGGCCATGTTGACTTCCGTTCAAAACCGCGTTGGGTAGCTCTATTAATCTTTGTTCAAGCTTGTCCCTTAGCTCTTTTAGCCTATGATATTCCCCTTGCATTTCACTTAGTCTTATTTCAGCTGCTTTTCCCATCCCGACTATTGCGGGTACATTCAGGGTTCCACTTCGGAATCCTTTTTCATGTCCCCCGCCTGATATCTGCGCATAGGGTTTTGGTAGAGAATGGTTGTGCCGGACATATAAAGCCCCTATTCCTTTGGGACCGTAAAATTTATGTGCCGAAATGGCCAAAAGGTGAACTCCACGTACTGAAATCGGGATTTTTCCCGCTGCCTGTACAGCATCAGTGAAAAAAATGACGTTATTTTCCTCCGCAATTTTTGCTATCTCTTCTATAGGGTGGATTATTCCGGTTTCATTGTTGGCCCACATCAGGCAGATCATCTTGGTATCAGATCTGATGGAAGCTTCAAAGAGTTCTAAATCCAGCGTTCCGTCGCGACGCACCGGCAGATAAGTTACTGCCGCACCCCGCTTCTCCAGTTCCGAAAAACAATCCAACACTGCTTTGTGCTCTGTTTGACAAGTGATATAATGCTGATTGTCTTTCCTTTGAGCGTACCATTCAAAAATTCCTTTGATGGCGAGATTAATGGCTTCTGTAGCCCCGGAGGTAAAAACAATCTCCTTTGATTTTGCTCCAATAAGGTTGGCCACGCGCTCTCTAGCTTCTTCTACAGCATTTTCCGCTACCCATCCAAAGGCATGTGATTTACTGGCCGCATTTCCGAAATGCTCTCCAAACCAGGGCAGCATAGCTTCTATAACTTCAGGTGAGCAAGGTGTCGTAGAGTTATAATCAAGATAAACGGGATAATTCATGCCTGCAAAATAGGGATTTTTATATGGGAAGAAATCGCATAATTCAAGTCTGTGAGAGTTTTCAGGTCCAGAGGATAATTTGTGGGTTCCTTATCTTGTTCCGCGCTAAGTTCGTACTTGTGTCATCGTGCAGGATATCAAAACCCAATTACTTTTCATTGACTTTCTATCAAAGAGTCATATTAGATTTTACTTGGGTTGATGAATTGGCGACATGTAATATTTCTTTAATTTTAAGCATGCAAGAGACATGGACACTTCCTCTCCCAAATTCAGGAAAACTGACCTCAGAAGTCATTAAGCAAGTTTTAGTAGAAAGTAAAATGGATTTAGGCATATTTCTTTCCTATTACTTCAAAAAAGAAGGTGCGCTTGCGGAAAATGTAAGCCTGGACTCTGAGATAAGTATGAAAGACCACAATTCCGGAAGCTTCACCTTGGCGTTTGATCTGGTACACTTCAATGCCTGTCTGGCGATTCATGAGCAAAAGCGCGATCAAATAAATATCAATTTCAAAATCGAAGATAATGGGCTTATTCTTACTGGCCCGTATTGGCCGGAGAGAGGGATGGATGAAATTTAACAGATATTAGAATCAAGAGCCAAGAATCAAGACAGTTGGCAGGGAACAGCTTAAGTCCAAGGAGATTAGTGGGATATATAACTAGAGGGCTGAAAGCCCGAATTGTCAAAACCCAGCCGTCATGGCTGGGTTTTGACTTAGACATAAGCTCACGTGAAACTCTGAAAGAGGCAGCTATTAATAATGATGGAATTCCTGACCATAAAGTGGGTGAAGTCCACATTTCTCAGATCCTCTTTGTGTCATAAGAACCGTGGCAAAGGAACAACTATTATGTCCAGATTTTACCTGATGGAATCTAGGCTCTGGACTCTAGATTCTTGGTCCTTATTACTAATACCTTCATACTTATATCTAGAGACTAACTTCTTTTAATATTCAGATTCAAATCCTGGAATTCACTCTGCTCAATAAACGGCTGGCTTCTAAGCCTTCTTTCGGTGGCACTGTAGATGGCATTTGCGATAGCTCCTCCCGTAGGTGGAAGACATGGCTCCCCAAGTCCCGTAGGGTCGTAGCCACTATCCAGGTAATAGGTATCCACTTCGGGAACTTCCTTCATGCGGATCAGACGATATTTGTCGAAGTTGGTTTGTGTAGGCAAGCCCCCTTCAAAAGTCAGGTTCCCATACATTGCATGTCCCATTCCATCTACTACTCCGCCACGTACCTGATGATCAGCTCCGGTAGGATTGACTACCATCCCACAATCTGTTACGACATGAATTTTCTTCAGTGAAGGAGTCCCGTTTTCCATCTCGATATCAGCCACTTGGGCCACGTATGTTCTATGAGAGAAGTAAACAGAAAATCCTTGCTTTACATTAGGGTTTTTTCCCCAGTTTGACTTCTCGGCAGCTGTTTTAGTCACTGCGATCATGCGATCCACATTATACTGTAGCTCACCTCCTACTGGATTTTCCTTTGCTTTTTCCATTAATTTCAGTCGGAATTCCACCGGGTCTTTCTTTGCAGCTAAGGCTACTTCATCGAGAAAGGACTGCTCCGCATAAGCCAGGAAATTGGTGATAGGGGCCCGCCAGGCATTGGTGGTTATGGAAGATTCGTAATTCACATTTTCTATCAGCACATTATCCACTGCGCCTGAAGGGAAGTTATGCTCCCGTGTGCTGTTGCCGGCATTCATACCAACACCCCGCAGTTTGTATCCAGTCATATTACCCTCTGCATCCAGAGCCGCTTCAAATCTATAGCGGACAGCGGGTCTATAAGCCCCACCAGTTAGATCATCTTCCCTACTCCACGTCAATTTCACCGGGGCATTCATCAGTTTGGAAACATGTACCGCTTCTGCTACATAATCTGCACGCAGCCTTCGACCAAATCCTCCTCCTAGTCGAGTGATTTCCACTGATATATTCTCAGGGGCAATTCCAGTAATCTCTGCGGCAGCCCTTCTGGCACTGTCTGGTGTTTGTGTTGGGCCAACTAATTCCACAGAACCCTCTTTGACATGGGCAAAGAAATTCATGGGTTCCATAGGAGAGTGTGAAAGAAAAGGGCATTGATATTCCGCAGTCACTACCTGAGCAGCATTTTTGAATGCTGAATTTACATTGCCATCTTCCCGCTTTATTTCGGCTTTTCCATTGGCCAGTAAGTCTTTGAATATTTGGTCATGATCGGCAGAGCTCTCCACCTTTCCATCAGCTTCATATTCCACTTTCAAAAGCTTCTTGGCTTTCATCAAGGGCCAGGTGGAAGATCCGACTACAGCCACACTGTTTTCAAAAGTCACTACATCTTTCACCCCTGAAACAGTTCTCGCTTCGGCATCATCGATGGATTTTATTTTCATACCAAAAGGAGCCCGCTGAATCATCGCATGAAGCATCCCTTCTCTATAAAAATCGAGTCCAAAAAGAGGCTCTCCTGTGAAAATCGATTTATTGTCCACATTTTTCACCGGAGTGCCGATGATTTTAAAATCCTTCTTGTCTTTCAATGATACTTCCTCAGGTGGGGTCAGCTGCGCCGCGTCGTTTACTACTTCACCGTATCCTATTTTTTTGCCACTTGCTTTATGATAAATAACCCCCTCAGAAGTGGTCAATTCTTCAGCCGGAACTTCCCATTTATTGGCAGCTGCGGATACGAGTAAGTATTTAGCTGTAGCTCCGGCTTTGCGCAAGCGCTCCCAAGAGTGAGGCATGGCTCCGGATCCACCGGTCAGCTGTCTCTCAAACCTTTCTGTGTCAAGATTGGCCTGGAGCACTCTGACTTTACTCCAGTCCGCATCCAGTTCTTCAGCTACCACCATGGGAAAAGAAGTCTTGATATTCTGTCCCAATTCAGGATTTGGTGAATAAATCACAATATCCCCACTAGGGGCTATGCTTAGGAAAGCATTGAAATTTTGCGCATTCGCCAGTACTTCCTCTGTGCTCAGAACTTCCATTTTTGGAGAGTCGCAGCTCATCCAATTGAAGCCGATAAATAAGCCTCCGGCGGTGGTTCCTGCGATTTTCAGAAAATCTCTTCGGTTAGTTTTAGTCAGTGTAGCCATGATTATTTCGATTTTGCAGCCATCGCAACAGCTTCTCTGATTTTATGATAAGTTCCACATCTACAGATGTTTTTGTTCATCGCCTCATCTATTTCTTCCATGCTGGGGGCAGGATTCTTTTTGAGAAAAGCCGACGCGTTCATAATCTGTCCAGCCTGGCAATAGCCGCATTGGGCCACGTCCACCTCCGCCCAGGCTTTTTGCACAGGATGATCACCATCTTTGGACAGTCCTTCTATTGTCGTGATTTCATCTTCGGTCAGGCTTGCAGCCGGTGTGATGCAGGAAAACATCGCCTCCCCGTTTCTGTGGACAGTGCATGCGCCACATTGGGCTACCCCACATGAATACTTGGTCCCGACTAATCCTAGGTGGTCCCGAAGTACCCAGAGTAATGGTGTATCTTCTTCTACATCAACTGAATGAGCCTTTCCGTTGATTTTAAGGTTTATAAGTGCCATGGGTTATTGATTAAGTTTACCGCATTAAGTTAAAGAAAATCAGGAGAGTAGAGAAACCGACTGTAAAAAAATGGCTTGGCTCCCACTATTTGAATT
This sequence comes from Algoriphagus sp. AGSA1, assembly GCF_021390545.1. Classification (GTDB taxonomy): domain Bacteria; phylum Bacteroidota; class Bacteroidia; order Cytophagales; family Cyclobacteriaceae; genus Algoriphagus. The sequence continues at coordinate 42,042 of NZ_JAJUWR010000035.1, forward strand.
CATTCTAAAAAAGCAACATTCGTCCCTCAGGAACATCACCCTGATGCGATATTAAAAGGGCACAAACCTAAAAACGCTCTTGTTTCCGGACAGTGCCCACTGACTGTTCTAAAGTCCCGTGTAAGTTTCAGGAAATTAAATCCAGAAATAATCAAGCCTTTCTTGCACCTTTTTGTAGTGTTTCACAGTTAAAGCCACTAGTTTACTTCCATGCATCATAGACTTTTCATGTGATTATATTTTGATTTTCAATAGCCACATGGAATCTCGCATGCATTATAATCTCTCACTCTGTGACGCTCTGCGTCGTGCTCGATTTCATGAATAAGGTTTTATCTAAAACGCTCAAATACCTAATGATTACCATCATTTCAATACTTCTTGTTGTAACCGTCATAGCCGTTCTTTTCATCAATCTTAGTCCTCAATTCGGAGCAAATCCATCTAAAGTTAGGATCCTTCAATATGAAAAGCTTGACTATTTCGAAGATGGGAAGTTCAGTAATCTTACTCCCACCAATATGGACATGGACTTCATCGAGGCGGTAAAGATGCTTCCGGAGTTTTTCAAAAATGATCCAACCCGGAGACCGGATTTTGAAATTCCCGTAGTAAAGAGGGATTCAGTTGAACTGGTAAAAATAAACAATGAGACACGCCTAATCTGGTTTGGACACTCTTCTTTTTTACTTCAGATGGACGGAAAAAATATTCTGGTTGATCCTATGTTTGGGGATGTTCCGGCTCCAAATCCTCTTTTAGGCAAAAAGCGTTTTAGCAATGAGCTGCCTATAGCCATAGAAGAACTTCCACAAATAGACATGGTTATCATGTCCCATGATCACTATGACCACCTGGACTATGGCTCCATCCAGCGACTAAAGACTAAGACCAAATCCTTTTATATGCCTTTGGGAATGGGGGCACACTTTGAAAAATGGGGCGTAGATACTTCCAGAATCCATGAACTGTCTTGGTGGGAGGAAATCCAGGCAGACGGGATATTTCTGGCTTTGACGCCTGCAAGGCATTTTTCCGGTCGAGGGCTTACCAACCGCTTTTCCACACTTTGGGGTTCCTGGGTCATCAAGGGAGAGTCTGATGCGATTTACTTTAGCGGGGACAGCGGGTATGGGCCTCACTTCAAAGAAATAGGTGAAAAGTATGGTCCGTTTGATTTTGCAATGATGGAATGCGGTCAATATAATGAGCGATGGAAAGAGATCCACATGATGCCTGAGGAAACTGCCCAGGCAGCCCAGGATGTTGGAGCCAAGGTATTTATGCCCATACATTGGGCTGCATTTACGCTGGCCATGCATAGCTGGACTGATCCGGTGACACGAGTAATAGATAAAGCGGCCAAAATCAACCAACCGATAATAGTCCCGGAAATCGGGGAGTTTATTATTCTGGGTGAAAATCTTGAAACAATTTCCGAATGGTGGAGATCTCCATCTCGATGATTAAAATCCTGGCTATCAAAGTTTAAAAAAGATGAATTAAGCCTGAATTAAATTCAAATACGTATGAACGATAGAGATATTTCTAATTTCATGAAATCAACCCTGCCGTTTTTTAAGCCATTTTTCCTAATTTGACATTCTAAAATTCATTATAAACAACCTAAAAAACCTATGTCTCAGACTATCAAAGCCGCTATCGTGGGAACAGGATTTATCGGCCCAGCTCATTTAGAAGCACTTAGAAGAATTCCAAATATTGAGGTAACAGGCCTTGTGGAAGTCAATCAAGAAGTGGCTGAAGCTAAAGCAGCAGAGCTTGGAATTGCAAATGCCTACACGTTTGACAATATGCTGAAAGATGACAGCATAGATGTGGTGCATATCTGTACGCCAAACTTCCTGCATTTCCCTCAGGCAAAAGCGTGTATGCTGGCCGGCAAGCATGTGGTATGTGAGAAGCCACTATCCATGACCATCGAAGAGGCGGAGGAACTAGTGGCTGTGGCCAAAGAAACCGGATTGATCAATGCGGTTCACTTTAACCTACGCTATTACCCTATGGTGCGCCAGATGCGGGTCATGCGCCAAAAAGGTGAACTGGGAGATGTTTACTCTGTAATGGGATCTTACCTGCAGGATTGGCTTATCCACAAAACGGACTACAGCTGGAGATTGGATCCTAAGCAGTCCGGCGGATCAAGAGTGGTGGCAGATATCGGTTCCCATCTATTGGATATGACCGAATATGTGACTGGATTGAAAATCACGGCGGTAATGGCCGATTTTTCCATTGTACACCCTACCCGATTAAAACCGCTGAAGGCCGTGGAATCTTTTTCAGGCAAAGCCTTGGATCCAAAGGATTATGAAGAATATGAGGTTAAATCTGAGGATTACGCTACCATTATGCTGCGCTTTGACAACGGTCGCACTGGTTCCATCGTCGTAAGTCAGGTGAATGCAGGACGTAAAAACCGTCTGAACATCGAGATCTCAGGGTCGAAAGCCAACTTTGAGTTTAACGCGGAGAAGCCAAACGAATTATGGATTGGAAAGCGTGATACGGCCAATTCTATATTGATGAAAGATCCTGCTTTGGTGGACGAAGGCGCACGTTCTTTGGTAAGTTTCCCTGGTGGACACCAAGAAGGTTTTCCGGATACCTCCAAGCAGCTTTTCAAAGAGGTGTATGCGGCAGTGAGAGAAGGTAAGCAGCCAGAGTCCCCTACCTACCCTACTTTTGCTGATGGCTTGAGAGAGTTGATCATCGGAGAGGCTATCGTGGAAAGTAATGCGAAAGAAGCTTGGGTAAAGATTTAAGCCTGTTCTCTTCTTAATAGCTAGCTTAAAATTTGTCAGTTGAGCGGAGCCGAGACCCTTCGATTTCGCTCAGGCTGACAATTCTTGTATTTATCTTCTAGTTCGAGTTCAAAGGCTTAATTCTCAAAACCTTTTGTCAGAAATGTTAGCTCAATGACTAGAGGAATTAATTAATTTCTTTATTTTTCCTACATAACAATAAAACTAACAGCAATGAATTTCAAAAAGAGTTTACTGGCAACAGCCCTATTGGCCTTTATGGGAGTAGCGGCCTTTGCCCAAGAGAAAGCCAGCCCGGCAAAAACTGCCGAAGGCACAGTTGGCGATGCCAAAATCACCATTAATTACAGCAGTCCTGCGGTGAAAGGCCGCACGATCTGGGGAGATTTGGTTCCTATGGGAGAAGTATGGAGAGCGGGGGCCAATGAGGCTACCACGTTTACCACTACTAAGGACATCATGGTTGAAGGTAAGACTTTGCCCGCAGGTACTTATAGCTTTTTTGTGATCCCTGGTGAGACTTCCTCTACCTTGATTTTCAACAAGGTTGCCAAGCAATGGGGAGCTTTTGATTATGATTCAAAAGAAGATGCGTTGAGAGTGTCTGTTCCTTCTCAACAGACTTCTTCATTGGAGGAGCGTTTGGTCTATGAAGTAAAGCCCGATAGCTTTGAGATCCGTTGGGAATACGGAAAAGCATCGGCTAAATTAGGCTCATAAGATTAATTCGGTACACAAACAAGAAACCACGGGAGTTATTCCGTGGTTTTTTTATTATTCTACGATGAATTTTATAAGAGTAAATCAAGTAATACTCTAAGTCGTACATGTTGATGAGAGTCACTGACAATTTTCAGATACCTTATAGCCTGAGTTCGATTAATTAATCGATAATTATACCACATGGTATATGTTCTGGCTTACTTTAAACAAACCTTTTCCAAAGTTTCAATTAATTTTAAGAGTTTAATGCAACTATAAATTCTGACAGATATTAAGAAATATCAACTAAACTTCAACTTTGGAAAAGTTGATCAATAAATTAAGGTCGAACTCAGAGGCTTATAGGTTACTTTCAGAAGGAAGTCTTATAAGGTCCCTATCCCCGGGAATTCTGGATTGTCGGAAGAATCTATTGCTATAGGATTCACCAAAGCTCTACCCATTCCATTCCAAGTCACACGCATGGAATCACCATTTTCCAACACAACTTTATTCCCAAAGCTAAAAGCATCAGCTCCATAAAAATGAACATGAGCCTGAAGCGGAATTCTATGGGAGTCGTATTTGAAATGATGAAACTCCAGGTTGGCCAGATTGTGACACATGTTCTTTTGTCCTGTATTGATTGCCGAGCTCCAGATAGGCTCAGAAGCCCGGAATACGGAGACTTCGCCAGAGTAGTTTTCGAAATCCGCATCAATTACGAGTTCAGGCCCTATTGCACAGGTTCTGATTTTGGATGGGGCCAGGTAGAGGTAGTTCATCTTTTCCATGACATGATCGGAAAATTCATTCCCTGTGGTGAAGCCTATTCTCCAAGGTTTTCCTGACCTATCAATAATATAGACCCCTGCTATCTCCGGCTCTTCCCCACCGTCATCGCCGAAGTAAGGGACAGTTAGCGTTTCTCCATGTGCCCGCAATACTGCTCCGTTGCCTTTGTAAAACCATTCAGGCTGAACACCCACTTCACCCTTTGCCGGACTGCCTCCCTTTACCCCCATTTCATACATTTTGAGGCTGTCTGTTGGATTTTCAGACTGACTACTGTTACTATGCATCATTTGCCGGTTCAAAGCACTGTTATGGTGAGTCAATCCCGTGCCTGAGACCATGCAGGCAAAAGGGGATTCGGGATGATCAAAAGAAGGCAATAATTTCCACTCGCTGTTTCCTTCATATATGGAATCATAAACCAGGTTTTCTCCTGATAAATTATCCAGAATCAAATCTTTGATTTTTTTATTCTGATCCAAAGCCTGTAAGGCAAGTTGGTACACTGAATTGACATTGTTTAGAAAAGTCAAATTAGGCTCTTGGACCAGTGCAATTCTTCTTCCATGGGAAGGATGTGTGAGTTGGACAAGTCTTATTTTATTTTGCATTGGAATGTCAAATGAAAGATAAACACCAAAGCAGCGAGCCGCTTTGGTGCAAGAAATCGAATATTAAACATAGAAATTCTCAGCCGTAATCCGTAGAGTTTTTAACAATTATCGAAAGATTAATATACCAGCGAAGGCCAACCATCAGCATCCCAGTGGATTTCCTTTATGACCAACTTTGATTTTCCTTCATCTTCTTTGTCGTACCCATGGGCTACAAAATAGGTTTTCCCATCAAAATCATAAACAGAACAATGTCCCACGGCAACATATTGGTCAGTCTCACCCACAATCAATTCTCCGCCTCCGGCGTACATTGGTGTCTCATTCCTATCCAAATATGGGCCTCTTACATCTTCTGCTCTACCTACGATGGTTTTATAAGTGCTTTCCAATCCCCGGCAACAGTAATCTGTAGAAGCGAATAAGTAGTAATAGCCGTCCCTATGATAAATAAATGGTGCTTCAATAGCTCCATTTCCACCATTCGTGTCAGGTCTGCCAAATGTACGCTCCTGCTGGGCTACTCCATACCACTCTTGTGGTTCGGCCAGAGACTTCATATCCGGTGCCAGCTTCACCAGCTTCAATCCCCCCCAAAAAGATCCAAAAGACAACCACCCTACTGTTTCTCCGGAATTCTCTTTCGAAAAGATGACGTTGGCATCTATCGCATTCCAAAAATCCCTCCCCGGAATGGACTGTACGATCATGCCATGATCTTCCCATTTGTAGTCAGGACTGTCCTGATGCAAGGTTTTACTGGTCATTACACCTATGGCAGAAGTGTTTTTGCCAAAGGCAGAAGGGGAATAATATAGATAATACAGTCCGTTATAATACTGGATGTCCGGAGCCCAAAATCCGCCCCGGTAATCCGGTACGATGTCATCTGTTACCCATTCCAGATTTCTTGGCGCAGGCTCTATTCTAGTCCAGTTTTCCATATCGGTGCTTTTGGCTATTCCCCCATGGGTCAGAAACAAATAATAGAGGCTATCCTGCTTGATCATCACCGGATCATGGGCTATCAGTCCTTTCGAATCATCGGGTATCCTTCGTTGGGCATGTACATTTTGAGAACTTATAGCCAGAATGCTAAAGAAGATGAATAATCGTAGCAATCTTACATGTGAGCTACTTTCTCCATTACTGAAAAATTTATTGTTAAACATGTTTTTTATGGGTTTGAGTTAATTGGATTGGGAATTTCTTCATTGATCCGCAGACAACTTCATTGCATCGATTATCTGACTAGGAATAATAGTCACAAATCAGTTTTGAATAGAGTTCAAGATCTCGGGAAAGAGCTTAAGAACAGTTAGATGTATTTTTTATCGGCTACTAATGGAAAATTTTACAAGGTGTTTTCCACAGTTGCACAGGATCTATCAAAAGATCGATGACCTCTAAACCGGTAAATACTACTAATAAAAAGATTGGGAATACCCTATTCGTTTGCCTTCTTAAAACACTACTGAGAAGGTCACAGCATATAAGAAACTTTATGCCTTCCTAAATTACCCTATTTATTTACAATCCAAAAAGTGACTCTACTGAAAGTAGCACCAAAATATAAGAAAGGCGAAACTGAAGGTTAAATGGCAATTTAAACCGTCTCAGTCCCGCCTTTAAGACTAGAATTTATGTAAAGGCAGAAGCGTTTACTTCTTCAAAAATTCCAAGATCAATTTGTCCACTTCATCCCTATGGGTCAGCGTCAAACCATGGGGAGCATCTTTAATGAGGCGATACTCATTTGTGGCGATTCCTTGTGCTGCCTGCTGGGCTGAAGTCTGGAAAGGCACAATATTATCAGCATCACCATGGAGGATCAGTGTGGGAACATCTATATTTTTCAGTTCTGATCTAAAATCCGTAGTAGCCCAAGCTTCTGCAGCTTTGATCGTCGCGATTGGGGATGCATGACTGGCAATAGAAAAGTCATAATCCAGACTTGCCTGCGATATCTGGCCTTTCAGCTGATCGAAATTGTAGAAGTTTTCATGAAACCCCTTTAGAAAACCAATGCGGTCATTTTTCAATGCTTCCATGATCTCATCTAGGTTTTTCTGAGGGACTCCATCAGGATTGTCATCTTTTTGTGCCACTAATGGGATAATAGAGGCGATCAGCGCAGCTTTGATTACTCTGTCTCCTTCGTAATCAGTGAAATATCTCACTACTTCTCCCCCACCCATGCTAAAGCCTACCAGAGTCACATTAGTAAGATCCAGATGTAAAATCAATTCCCTCAGATCCGTTGCTAACGAGCTATAGTCGTAACCTTCCAATGGTTGGGATGATTTTCCAAATCCCCGTCTATCGTATGCAATCACTCGGTAGCCGCCGTTTATCAAGGTGGCGATTTGTCCTTCCCAGGCTTGGTGACTCAGCGGCCAACCATGAATCAATATGACAGGATCTCCTTGTCCGTAATCTTGGTAAAAGATTCTTACTTTTTCGTTTCCGTTATCGTGTTTTAAAAAGGGCATAGTTTAGTCTTTAGGGTTGTCTCTTTAGAATCTTCAAAAGCAGTGCCGCCTTAAATTCATTGGCAAATGATGTAATTAGAAGGGGATTGTAAATATCCTTACCAAAATGCTTACTCTTTTCGGGAAGTTTATTCCCTATTTTTTCAGTGCTTTTCTGATTGCCGGAGCGACTACATCCCCATATAGCTCAATGGCTTTCATCAGCTTGTCGTGAGGCATAGTTCCCACACTCAAGTGAAGCAAATAGCGCGTCAAGCCCATCATCTCCTGCTGCATCAGAATCTTTTCTATGACTTCCTGGGTACTGCCCAGCACCAAAGAACCGTCTTTGGCCCGCATTGCGTCATATTGACCTCTATTCATCGGAGGCCAACCCCGCTCTTTTCCCAATTGGGTCATCACCAATGCATAGGGGGCATAAAAGTCATCGGCAGCTTGCTGTGAGTCCGCTCCGATGAAACCGTGTGAATGAACGGCAATCTGAATGTCTTCTTGGTTTCTCCCAGCTTTGATCCAAGACTGCCTATATAGATCAGTGAAATAGGTAAAGCGGTCAGGACTCCCACCGATAATAGCCAACGCCAGAGGTAAGCCTTTTTCTGCTGCCCTGACTACCGATTGCGGAGTACCTCCTACTGCCAACCATACAGGGATTTCTTGTTGGTATGGCCTGGGAAAAACACCTCTATTGGCGATAGCGGGCCTGAATTTACCTCTCCAGCTGATTTGCTCACTTTTGTTCAGTTGTAGGAGTAAATCCAATTTCTCCGCAAAGATGGCATCATAGTCATTCAGATCCTGGCCAAAAAGAGGAAAAGATTCGATAAATGACCCTCTTCCCGCCATGATCTCAGCACGTCCTTCGGAAAGTAAATCCACATGGGCAAATTGCTGAAAAACACGGACAGGGTCTTCAGAACCCAGTACCGTGACTGCAGACGAAAGTTTGATGTTTTTGGTGATCATAGCGGCAGCAGCTAACACGGTAGCGGGTGAAGAAACCACAAAATCTGGCCGATGGTGCTCACCTATGGCATATACGTCCAGGCCTACCTGGTCTGCAAGCTGGATTTCCTCCATCAGATTTTTCATTCGTTGTGCGGGAGATAGTGTTTCTCCTGTTTTGGGGTCCGGGGTGAGTTCGGCGAAAGTACTGATTCCTAATTCCATGTTTTGGCTAAAATTTGGTAGCACAACAGGCATGGGAGGGTAAAAAGTTTAGTGAAAAGTAGATTTATTGAAGAGGGTGGGAAGCTGGAAGATTAGGAGGTATCTATTGAAATGGGATTATATCTAGGAATGTACCACATGTAGTTAGTGGTGAAATAGCAAAAGCATAATGAAACAAGGAAAAACAAAGAGGCTGTCTCAAAAGTAGCTAGTTTAAAAGGCTAGTCGATTTCTCGGCTAGCCTTTCCTGTTTTAACTCAAAACATGTATTTTGAGGTGTGCAAAAACAAGACTTAAATGTAGCCTT
>NZ_JAJUWR010000036.1 GCF_021390545.1 Algoriphagus sp. AGSA1
GGGAGAATCCCGATTCCTATAAAATTAAACGGTATTCAAAAAAATAGAGGCCGAAATCAGGAAATCGGCCTCTATTGAATAAAAAAGGCTGTCTTCAATTATCAAACATCAATATGAGACAGCCTCCATTTTGAATTGGTTTAGCTTTACAGCTAGACTTATTTTTTCTCTTCTTCACTTACTTCTTCGTAATCTACGTCAGAGACCCCATCACCAGTTTCTGAAGAACCTGATGCACCAGTATCGGCCCCTTCAGCAGTGCCGGCTCCTTGGGCTCCGGCCGCATTATACATCTCTGTGGAAGCTGCCTCCCATGCTTTATTCAGCCCTTCCATTGCAGTATCGATTCCTTCAATGTTTTGGGATTGATGTGCGGATTTCAATGTTTCCAGTGCTGAACTGATTGCGGTTTTGTTTCCTTCGGAAAGCTTATCCCCGTATTCTTTCAACTGCTTTTCTGTCTGGAACACTAAACTGTCAGCTTGATTGAGTTTGTCTATTTTTTCTTTTTCAGCTTTATCGCTTGCTGCATTAGCTTCAGCTTCAGCTTTCATTCTGTCGATTTCCTCTTGGGAAAGTCCTGAAGAGGCCTCGATCTTGATCTTTTGTTCTTTGCCGGTACCTTTATCCTTTGCAGATACATTTAGGATACCATTGGCATCGATGTCAAAAGTCACTTCGATCTGAGGTACGCCTCTTTGTGCTGGTGGGATGTCAGAAAGTTGGAATCTACCAATCGTTCTGTTGTCCTTTGCCATAGGGCGCTCACCTTGCAGCACATGGATGTCCACAGCTGGCTGGTTGTCAGCCGCTGTAGAGAAGGTTTCAGACTTTTTGGTCGGGATAGTGGTATTGGATTCGATCAATTTGGTGAATACCCCGCCCATGGTTTCGATTCCCAATGAAAGTGGAGTCACGTCCAATAGTAGCACATCTTTCACTTCTCCTGTCAATACACCGCCTTGTATAGCTGCTCCGATAGCTACTACCTCATCAGGGTTTACACCTTTGGAAGGCTTCTTGCCAAAGAACTTCTCTACTTCTTCCTGGATCTTAGGTATTCTGGTAGAACCACCCACCAAGATTACTTCATCTATATCTGAAGGGCTCAAGCCAGCATCAGCCAAAGCTTTCTTGCAAGGCTCCATTGATCTTCTTACCAGGTCTTCGGAAAGTTGCTCGAATTTGGCTCGGCTAAGGGTTCTCACCAAGTGTTTAGGGCCAGTTTGAGTAGCTGTGATGTACGGCAAGTTGATTTCAGTGGATGCTGAACTGGAAAGCTCGATTTTCGCTTTTTCAGCTGCTTCTTTCAATCTCTGAAGAGCCATAGGATCTTGTCTCAAGTCTATTTGCTCTTCTCCTTTGAATTCATCTGCAAGCCAGTTGATGATCACTTGATCAAAGTCATCACCGCCTAAGTGCACATCACCATTGGTGGATTTCACCTCAAAAACGCCATCACCAAGCTCCAGTACAGAGATGTCAAATGTACCACCACCAAGGTCATACACGGCAATCTTCATATCTTGGTGCTTTTTGTCCATTCCGTATGCCAAAGCCGCAGCAGTAGGCTCATTGATGATACGCTTCACTTCTAAGCCGGCGATCTGACCTGCTTCTTTGGTGGCCTGACGCTCAGAGTCATTGAAGTACGCAGGCACAGTGATCACTGCTTCAGTGACTGTCTGTCCTAAAAAGTCTTCTGCAGTAGTCTTCATTTTCTGAAGGATCATGGCAGAAAGCTCCTGAGGAGTATAGGAACGGTCACCGATTTTAATGGCGACAGTATCGTTTGGTCCTTTTTCTACTTTATATGAAGCATGCTTCTTTTCTTCAGAAATCTCAGAGAATTTCTTGCCCATAAATCGCTTAACAGATGAAATTGTGTTAGCTGGGTTGGTTATTGCCTGACGCTTGGCAGGGTCGCCTACTTTACGTTCTCCGTTTCCGTTGTCAAGGAAAGCCACAATAGAAGGTGTGGTTCTTCTTCCCTCACTGTTTTGGATGACTACAGGTTCGTTACCCTCCATCACTGCCACGCAGGAGTTGGTTGTTCCTAAGTCAATGCCTATGATTTTTCCCATGATTATATGATTTTAAGTTTTTTCAGATTGAGACTCTCCCTGCCTTTCTTCAATGGATGTGCCATCTGGGATTTCGGACGTATTTGTGTCACATTGGCAGAAAGTTGACATGTTGTAGGGAGGAATAACACGGAATTGTCATTTTGCAATGGCTGTCATTATAAAAGCTGACATTTTTTATTGAATTCATTTGATGGTTGCAACCAAATGATCAGGATTTGCATCTATTGATTATAATGAAACCATTTTTTAGGGGAAATATGAATGAGAGATGCCGCTGGTGTCTGGTTGTTTTGCTAGGCTGGGGCATACTGGCTGTCAATAGGGAATTGGGAGTAGTGTGTTCGGTGTGGGGTTATCTGAAAGATTTGGCTTCTGTGGCCTTAAGTTTTTTATCTGAATAAAGCATTTTCTACTAGAGTGCATTATTTTTAGGCCATGCCAGAATCTCTAGTTATCCAAGACCTCTATGTTTATCCGATTAAATCTCTTGCCGGAATACGTCTCTCAAAAGCCAAAGTTGAAGAAAGGGGCTTCGAACTGGATCGACGATGGATGTTGGTGGACAAATCCGGTAAGTTTATCTCTCAGCGTAAACTCCCAATGATGGCGATGATACAGGTGGAAATCGGAGATGATTCCCTTAAGGCATATCACATTTCCCATCCGGAGGATAGGATTCGTATTCCCTTCGATGCTGATAGGGGAGAAATTTCTTCGGTAAAAGTATGGGACGATGAGATGCCTGCTAGATTGGTCAATTCCCAAATTGATGAATGGTTTAGTAAAAAGCTTGGAGTAAGCGTCCGTTTGGTGAAAATGCCTGATACTACAGAGAGGAAAGTGGATCCTAGGTATGCTGTGAATGGAGAATCGGTGAGTTTTGCCGATGGAATGCCTTATTTGATGATAGGCCAAAAATCCTTGGCAGATCTTAACTCCAGATTAGAAGTTCCTGTACCTATGAATCGCTTTCGACCAAACATTGTCTTTTCGGGGGGAAGACCTTTTGTTGAAGATTCTTGGGCTAAAATACAAATCGGCGAGGTGGGCTTTCAAGTATTAAAACCATGCGCCCGCTGTATTATGACTACAGTGGATCAAGACACCGGCATTAAAGCCGCTGAGCCTCTGAAAACTTTGGCCACTTATAGGAAAGTGGGTAACAAAATACTTTTTGGACAAAATATGGTGGCTTTGTCAACAGGGGCTATCAAGGTTGGAGACAAGCTTAAGTCAATGTGATTCTGGGTAGATATCCCTCAATGAAGTTGGGGTAGATTGGGGTGAAAAAGAGAAATCCTGCTTCTGGAGAAACAAGATGACTTTGTGTTTGTGGTTAACTCGTTTATTTGGACTAGTGGAAATCCTTCACCGTCTGAATAAACACCTTGACCATTTCTGGGTTGATATCGGGATATACCCCATGTCCTAGGTTGGCAATATGGCGGGTTCCTTTGAACTGCTCCATCATTTCAACAGTAGCCTCACGCACCTGGTCTGGAGTGCCATAGAGTGCGGCGGGATCCAGATTCCCCTGTAGCGTTTTTTCAGAGCCGATGAGTTTTCTCGACTCTTCGATTCCCATGTTCCAATCCAATCCGATTGTCTCACAATTTAATTTCCCCATTTCTTCTCTGGCAAAGAATGCGCCTTTGGCAAAAACAGTTTTAGGGACTGTGGTAATGGCTTCACAAATCTGTGATATATAAGGCAAAGAAAATTCGGAGTACTGTCTTGGCCCCAATATCCCAGCCCAGCTATCAAAAATCTGTACCAATTGTGCACCTGCTTCAATCTGGGCCTTTAGGTAATTGATCGTGCTGTCAGTGATCATCTGGAGTAGCGTATGAGAAAATCTCGGTTGGGTATAAAGCATTTCCCTGGCTGTGGAGAATGTTTTGCTTCCGTGTCCTTCCACCATATAAGAAAAAATAGTCCAAGGTGCTCCTGCGAACCCAATTATTGGTACCCGGCCGTTTAAAGCTGTCTTAGTGATACTGATCGCTTCAGTCACATACTTGAGTTCTGATCCGTCAGAGACATGTAGTTTTTTCAGGCCTGCCGCAGATCTGACGGTATCTGGGAAAAGAGGACCTCTTTTTTCTACCATTTCATAAGGTAATCCCATCGCTTCAGGTATCACCAGAATATCCGAAAAGATGATGGCCGCATCCACGCCCAACAAGTCCACGGGCTGAATAGTAACCTCAGCGGCAAGCTCCGGAGTCTGGGCAAGTTCTATAAACCCACTGACACTTTCCCTTACTTTTCTGTACTCAGGCAATATTCTGCCTGCTTGACGCATCAGCCAAACTGGAGTTCTTTCTATTGGTTCGCCTTTGGCGGCGCGAAGGAGGAGGTCATTTTTCAGCATGGTGCAAAGATAAGCTCCAATTTATTTTTGGAAGATATAAAATGGATATAAAAAACCGGATCCTGTCTGACAGAATCCGGTTATTCGAGGTAATCAGTTGGTTTAGTCTAATGCGTTATTTCCTAGACTCCACTCGGACGAAGTCTTCTTCGGAAATATTTAGTAGATCCATTGTTCCTTTATAGTCAGAGTAATCTATTCGGGCATTAATTAAATCCGAAGGAATAACGATCACCCTAAAAAGAACTCCATTGGTCCAGTAGGGGTCTAATGCTAAGAAATCTATCGGTGAGTTGTCTAGAAATATGCTGACGTCATTTAAAGTGTAGTCGAAATTATAGACCAATATACCGTCTTCAAAATAGAATGTCTGGGGTAATAGTCTCCACCCCGCTGCATCTTCGGTAGCAGGATTTTCTTCTAGCATATATACAAGTACACCATCCCCATCTTCCAGTGGTTCAGTGAATTCCAGAAAGTTTGCGAAATTATTTGCCTCCGTAAAGTCAACTTCAACTTCAAAAGTTTGGCCAACAATAATTATCCCAGGTTCTCCATCCATACCAGGAGGCCCTTGAGGGCCTGCAGGCCCTTCACAGGCCTGGAAAGCCAACATCCCTATTAGAGCTAGAATTACTAAGTTTATGTTTTTCATAGAATTAATTGTTAAAGAGAATATGGAGTTTCACGAATTGTGCCACTAAATGGTTGGATAAAAAATCCTTAACAAAATTTCACTTGATCGGCGCGATTACATGTACTTCCTCATCAGAGATAATCTTATCGATATAAACGCCGCTAAGCTCCAGTTTATTTTCTTTGGCGAATTCGGATAGTTTCTCCTTAACTGTTTCAGGGCTAGGCATGACCCATTTGTTGCGTTTGATGGTGGCTAGTAGGTGGCTTTTGTTTTCGAAAGTGCGAAATTCCAATTGGGGATCTGGGAGATGTTGGTTGATTCCCACGAAGACGATCATTGTGTCTAATTTGCCTGCAGGTTCTATTTCATATAGGGTATGAAGATGGCTTCCGGGATGAAAGCTCTTTTGTCTTTCCATTTTCTTAAAAACCTCACCCAACTCTTTGTTTTGAGGTGTTCCCCTATAGGTTATCCCAGCTAGATTATTTGGGGGTGATTCGAGCAGTTGTATCTCAATGGGTGTATTTCCACCTAGTTTGCCAAAGCCCCAGTACCCTACAAGACCCAGTATGGATAGGCATACAAGAATTATGGCTACGATTTTTTTCATTCTTAGAAAATATAACGTACTCCTATGCCTCCCTGGCCCTTGATATGCCCTATGCGATCAATCAATTCCAGGAAAAACCCTGCTTCGCCGAACAGAGCTATCGGGACATCATCAAAATAGTATTCGGCGCCTATAAACACTTCTGGGCCAAAATCCACATTGGTACGATTGTCATTTTTGATAATAGAGGAACTGAGCCTGTCAGTGTAGGAGTAGGTGACTCTTGTTGTCCTTAATTGAATGCCTGCTCCCCCGTAAGCTAGAAGATATCCTTCAGTGATCCCGAAAACATCGGTAATATCTTCATGATAGGCTGAGCGTACATTGAAAGAAACTCCTTTATTGGCTCTATGGGAAACATAAAATGCATTAGGCTCAGGCAGGTTACGCTCAAAATCCCTCTGGTAATAGCTTGCTCCGTTTATGCCCGCACTTCCGATCATGCCCTCAATAGAAATGTAATCGGTAAGAAAGTCCTTATAGGTTAAGGAAAGTGGTTCGCCAAGGCGAATTCCAATCCCTCTTTCTTGGGCAATGCTGATAAATGGTAAAATGGCTAAAAGAATGATTATGCTGTATTTCACTTGATATATGGGGTTGGTAATAGAGGTCAACAATAAGGCTAGATGGCCATAGTTTTGAGCTGCATCTGGTGGAGTTGCGTGTAATAGCCTCCTAGCTCCAATAAATAATCGTGGGTTCCGGTTTCTACGATTTCTCCTTTATGCAGGACTATTATTTTGTCTGCTTTTTGAATAGTGGATAGTCTATGGGCGATCACAATAGAAGTTCTTCCCGTCATCATGGTTTCAATAGATTCTTGGATCAGCTCTTCAGTTTCAGTGTCCACAGATGAAGTGGCTTCATCAAGAATGATGATTTCTGGGTTATAGACCATTGCTCTCACAAATGATATCAACTGCCGCTGTCCTACAGACAGTGTAGCTCCACGTTCCATTACATTATAATCCAAGCCTCCGGGAAGGCGTTCGATAAACTTTTTGGCACCGGCCAGTTCAGCGGCGTACATCACTTGTTCGCGGGTGATGTCTGGATTACCTAACGTGATATTGTAGAAAATTGTATTGGAAAAAAGGAAAACATCCTGAAGCACAACTCCGATATGTTTCCGCAGCATAGCTAGTTCAAACTCACGTATGTCGTACCCATCAATGGTGATAGCTCCCTTGTTGATTTCATAAAATCTGGAAATCAAATTAATTATGGATGATTTCCCTGCTCCTGTAGCGCCTACTAGCGCAACAGTCTGTCCGGACTCTACTTCAAAACTGATATCTTTAAGCACATAGTCTTCATCCACATAAGCAAACCAGACATTTGACAGTTTTATGTTTCCTTTGACTTTTGCTGGACTATAATTCCCTTCATTGGCGATATGTTCATCACTTTCGAGGAGTTTGAAAATCCTGGAAGAACTCACTACGCCCATTTGAAGTGTATTGAATCGATCTGCAATCATCCGTATTGGTCGGAAAAAAAGCTGCAAATACATAATGAACGAGATTAAGACACCGATTTCTATATCCATGCCCAATACTCCCACTGCTCCATACCAAACAACCAAGCCTATACCGATAGCCTGGATGATCTCCGCCACAGGAAAATAGATAGAGTAATAAAGTACAGAACGTATGTGTGCCCTTCTATGTTCTTTGTTGATTTCTTTGAACTTTTCGAATTCTCTTTCCTCACGGTTGAATATCTGCACAATGTTCATTCCGGTGATGTGCTCCTGAAGAAATGAATTTAGATTAGAAACCGCATTCCGCACATCATTGAAGGTCACTTTGATCTTTTCTTTGAAGACATAAGTGGATATAATCATTAGGGGCAGGGTGGAGAGGCTGACCAATGTGAGCTTCCAGTCAATGTAAAACATGACCCCAAGGATAGTCACCAACTGAAGCAAATCTCCTATGATAGCAGCCAGACCCTCAGAGAATACATCTGCCAAGGTTTCTATATCAGAGATATTTCTCGTGACCAATCTACCTATAGGTGTGTTGTCAAAGAATTTTAATCTAAGCTTCAGTAAATGCTTGTAGAGCTTCACCCGGATGTCCCGGATGATAACCTGCCCAATCCATCCTGAATAAAAAGTGTGAGCCCACTGCACGAAAGCCTGTAGAATCATCAGGCCGATCAACAGGTATATGATCTTCAAAAGGCCATCCACATCTCCCACTGCAATGTAATCATCTATGGCGACCTGGATGAAGTATGGACGTGTAGGAGCTAAAATAGCGAGTGCTACCGTGAGGAAGATCAGAAAATAGAACTGAACCTTGTAGGGTTTTACAAATCCGTATAGCTGCTTGAGTACTTTCGAATCAACGATTTCTCCGGATGATGATTTTTCTTGTTCTAAGCTCAAGGTAAACTAGTCTAAATATATGTCTTCTGAATATGCAATATGGCTCAAAAATAGCCCACACGCAGGAGCTGATTTTCCCGCCTTTTTCCGATTCCTGGATTCTATAATATCATTCAATTCCTCAGGGTTCATTTTTCCCAGCCCTATATCTACAAGTGTCCCTACGATTGCCCTTACCATTCCACGCAAAAATCGGTTTGCGGTTATATGAAATTGCAATTCACCGTCTTTTTGTTCCCAATGGGCTGATTTTATTTCACACCGAAAATGTTTCACCTCCGTATGTACTTTGCTGAAACATTCAAAGTCCTGATGAGCCATGAGCAATTGCGCGGCTGTATTCATGCGCTCCATATCAGGATTGAAGTAGTGCCTCCACGCAAAATCCTCAGTAAATGGATTTTTTTGTAAGATCATTCTATAGATGTAAGATCTGCTTACAGCACTGAATCGGGCATGTGCATCTGCCCTCACTTTACGAATAGAATTCACTGAAATATCTCTTGGCAATATGCCATTGATGCTCCGGATGAATTTTTCTTTCTCTATTTCCTGGTTTATATCAAAGTGGCAGACTTGCATGCTGGCATGTACACCTGTATCAGTCCTGCCACTGCCCATCACACTGACAGGGGATCTGAAATAGGTGGAGAGTGCGGTTTCCAAGGCTTCTTGTACGGTAAAGGCATTCTCTTGGATTTGCCATCCATGGAATCGGGTGCCTTTATAGCTTATATCCAGAAAATATCTAGTCGTTTCACTCATACGGGTGCAAAGATACTATTCCCATTCAAATCACATGGAGAATCCTACTTTCCTTGGTAATGATGCGATAAGACGTTTTCTTTGCCAAAAAAACTACTATAATGATTCAGCGCGTACAATCAATTTTCTTGCTTCTGGTGGCCATAGCTATGGGGTTGACTTTGGGAATGGGCCTCTGGGTACAGGATATTGGCAGCTCAGGAGGATCCTGGACACTCGATGCTTTTTTCATGAAGCAATTAGATGCTTCTGGAGAAATAATGATTTCTACGTCCAATTGGTATATTGGGGCAATAGCCGCTTTTGTGGGGCTTTTGGCCATTATTTCTATTTTCCAGTACCGTAACCGGGCCCGCCAGATGATGATCAATATGATCAATTCCTTATTTATGGTAGGACTGGTAGCCATTGTGTTTTTGACCACCAATGGTGTCAATAAAGATATAGGGGCTATGGATAATGGAACATATCAAGTTGGTTTCTGGGCGATTCTGGCCGCTATGGTCTGTAATATGCTGGCTAATCGATTTATCAGAAAAGACGAGGCACTGATCAAATCGGTGGATAGGATCAGGTGAAATAGAAGCTAGATCCAAGAATCAAGACATTAGACTTTTTCAGCTCCAAACCTAAAAAGTCAGCAATCGCTGGCTTTTTAGGTCGGCTAACCTGCTTCGCCAGAAGCGGGTTTTACAGTGTGATTTTCTACCAAAACCTTACCCCCACAGTAGGATAGAAAGTTTTGAAGTTTTCGGTACTGATCACTCCGACCTGAATGGAAATGTTTTTGCTCAACTTTCTATTGTAATACGTCTGCATAGTGGTTCCGCTGAATAGTTGGCTTCTGTTTTCATTGATCAAATAACCCACTCCGAAAATATTTCTTCTGGATCTCTCCAAGTTTCCAAATTCCCACGCAAATTCTGCATTTGCAAACCAGTTGCTGTTCACCTTGATGTTGTTTTCTATCCGCTCGGGAAAATAAACCGTATTGGTGATGGAGCCTCCAAGTGAGAAATTACGCCAATTGACAAGTGCTCTGAACCCGACTACAGGCGTAAAATCCCCTCCTGTATAGTCCAATCCGACTGGGAAGGTCAATTCCAGACTATCTATATAAGGCACATATTTTTTCTCAAGCTGATATTTCACATGTTTCAAACCCGTGGAGGAGAAGTTTTCACCAAGTCGGTACGCAATGGTAGTGAACTCTGGGAAATCGGTTGCTTTTCGAAGTAAGGGTTCAAATTCCTCAGCCAGCTCCTCTGCTGAGAATTCTCTGTTGTTAAAGTACAGAAGCAATTTACTTTCATTTGGAAAATCAAATACAAGTGTGTCTGTGATAGGCCAATCCCTGTCCAGCCATTCCTGATTGGAAGTGGAAAGTTTGTTTTCTATTGTCTGGGCGGAGGCTTGAAAAGCACATAGCATTGCCAGGAAAGGAACTAGTAGTAGTCGTTTCATGAGGTTTGTAGTTATAAGATTATGCTGAGTTAGTTTCTTTGAAATCTGATTTTGATGGAGTTACCGGTGGGGTTAGCTCGGCTGAATTGAGAATCCGTTGTGCTTTCTGGAATCTGAGATCCTATAGTAGTTTTAAGTTTTATCCTTTCTTGAAGCCCCCAGGAAATTTGAACTTTATGATAGGTTTGTTTTGGAGCCACATCGGGAGGGGGTGGGATGATGGCTTCTGTTATTAAGTTCTCTTCGATATGTACATCCGGTAATTCTACTGTAGGGACCTCGATTGTAGCGGGCGAAATTCTTGTGATTGATTTTTGTTCAGATACATTCGTAGGCGGTTTTATGGCTTCAGTTTGCTTTGTAGCTCCCACTGCTGGTTCAGTTTCAACAGGTGCGGTTAAGTTGCTGGAATTCAGTTCTGGAGCCTTCACGGTTATGCCAGTGGTCAATGGACTTGTCACATCATTATTATTCCCAAATTCTAGATAAGCTATGCCTATCAGGGCTAAAATCATCCCAATCGAGGCAGCTGCGATGCCGTATTTCCACAATGCAATCATCGGTTTTTTGCGATCCATCTCCTTTTGAATTGAACCCCATAGGTCTGCCTTAGGCATTTTCTCAGGTAGGTTTTTCGCATGCTCCCTTACCTGCGAATCGAAATCTTTCCGTTGCTGAATCTTGCTCCACAAATCCGGTTTTGGGCTATATTCTTTCATGCCTGAAGCAGTTTAGTGATGCGCTTTTTCAAGAGTGTTTTCGCATAATTCAACTGAGACTTCGAAGTGTTTTCTGAAATTCCCAGCATACTTGATGCTTCCCGGTGAGAGTATCCTTCTACAGATAAAAGAAGAAATACCGCTCTCGCTCCGGCAGGCAGGCTTGCTATAGCCTGATCCAGCATCTCAGTATCAAACCAAGAGTCAAAATCTTCACTTGACTCTATTTCTGCCTCTTCTATTGGATCAAAATAGATTTTCTTTTTACTGTATAGGATCGCTTTTCTCACCGTGATCGTTTTCATCCAACCGAGAATTGCTTCAGGTTGCTTCAGCGTATGTATTTTTTGGAAAATTTCCACATAGGCATCTTGAAGTGCATCGTTTGCCTCATCCTCATCGTTGACTATTCTGTAACAGGTTGAGTACAGCATTCCTTTGGTCAACTCAAAAAGCCGGAATTGCGCCGACCTGTCGCCGTATACGACATTTGTGATCAGGAGAGAATCTAGTTTTTGAGTATTCATAAAGGTGCTTCTGTCTTAAAGAGTTGGAAAGTGACAAAAAGGTTGGAATTGAAAATAATATTCTTCAGACTTTGAGGCATTTTAAAAATTCTTTTCGTGCTCTTAGGAAATAGTGTAATTTCATGCTCACCCATTTGAATGAAACTACTAGCATCCTAATTTATGAAATCGAGCATGACTCTAAGCGTCACTTATTTAATGCATGCGAGATTCCATCTACCTGCCGAATTTAGGTAGGTGTGGCTTTTGAAAGAAAAATTATAATCATATGAAACTTGAGACGCTCGCCATACACGGAGGAAATATAGTTACTGATTCTGAAAACCCTGTGATACAGCCAATAACGCTGAGCACGACTTTTATACATCAACCGGAATCCATGATCTATGCCAGAGCAAATAATCCAAACAGGAAGGCTTTGGAGCAGCTGTTGGCTGGATTGGAGAAAGGAGTAGATGCAGCGGCTTTCTCATCCGGGAATGCAGCAGGTGTGGCCGTGTTTCAGGCTTTGGAACCAGGTTCTCATATCATTGCCCCTGATGATATGTATCACGGGCTGAAAAACGCCATTCTATCTATGTTCAAAGGTATAGTGGAGGCCACCTTTGTGGATATGACCGATTTGGAAAAGGTAGCGGATGCTTTCAAGCCCAATACGAAGCTTGTTTGGGTGGAGACCCCATCTAACCCTCTTTTGAAGATTACGGATATAAGTGCTGTTGCTAACATTGCTAAAGAGAAGGGAGCCATACTCGCTTGTGATAATACCTTTGCCACTCCTGTTTTTCAGAATCCTATAGATTTCGGTGCGAACATTGTGATGCATTCCAGCACTAAATATTTTGGTGGGCACTCGGATATTATGGGAGGTGCGCTGATTACTAAAGAAAAGGATGAATTCTGGGAGAAGGTGAAAAATGTGCAGATAAGCGGAGGTGCAGTACCATCACCCATGGATTGTTATTATTTGTGCAGAAGTATCAAGACTTTGCCGTATCGAATGAAGGGCCATGCTGAGCACGCCATCGTCCTGGCTAATTTTCTTTCCACACATGAAGCTGTGGAGCAGGTTTACTATCCTGGTTTGAAAACCCATCCAGGTCATTTGATTGCCGCTAATCAGATGACGGGATTTGGAGGGGTATTATCTTTCCAGATAAAAGGAGAAGCGGCAGATGCAGACCGGGTGATCTCTAAATTGAGATATTTCACCAATGCTACGAGCCTGGGAGGAGTGGAAAGTCTGATAGAGCGGAGAGCTGCCTCAGAAGGGCCAGATACCCTGACTCCCCAGAATTTAATCCGGGTGTCAGTGGGGTTGGAGCATTTGTATGACTTGTTGGAGGACTTGGAAAACGGGCTGAAATAAAGGTGCATTTCTCAATTTTGAGGATTTTCTTTACTGGTTTTTCAAAAACTTCCTATTCCCTTTGCCATCAGTCCTGCCAACAGAGGAATGATAAACAAAAGTAAAAGCTCGATTCTAAGTAGCATTACAATAGCCTTTGGAATAGGCACAACTTCCTCGGGATTGCCTCTTCTGTTTTTGGTAAAAAACACGGTCGGGTAAATCGATAGAATTCCTATCGTCGCAAAAAGTGAGATTTTGATATGGAAGATGAAATTCTGGGTGTAAAATACCGATGGCTTACCAAATCCACCCAGCCAAAGAGTAAGTCCGGCAGCCAATAACGTCAATGCCCCCATACCATATACCCCGTCTATGGCAGCAATACGTTTGATTTCTCTTCGGCTCATTGTCTTCCTCAGCAGTAGATGTTCACATACCAAGGATCCTACGATTGCGAAAATACTGATAAAATGAAGGTAGCGGAGGATGATTTCTGTGGTCATATGATCTTAAATATTCTAGTGCCGTACCTAAAGGCGTGGCTGGTTAGTGTCTGCTTATAGTTTTGCCCAGAGCAAGCCCCTAGCGGGACTTGGGTTTAGGAGATGTTATCGTAAAGGTTAGCAAAGATCGGATTGGCAATAAACGAAAAGGCCCAGCATCGTAGCTTTTTAATCCCTGAACTTGTCTCTTATTGTGAATTTCCCCTTTTGGGGCTTACTAAATTTCAAACTTCATTCTCACCCCGCCCATCCTTCACGATCCAAACTTCTATACTGTATCGCCTCCGCCAGATGTTCAACTTTAATTTCCTCACTTCCAGAAATGTCGGCAATAGTCCGTGCCACTTTTAATATTCTGTCATAAGCTCTGGCAGATAATCCCAACCGTTCCATTGCTGTTTTCAATAGAACCTTGCCGGCTTCATTGATCTGACAGATTTGTTTGACCATATGGGAGGGCATCATGGCATTGCAAAATACCTCAGGGTTGTCCTGAAACCTGTCTTTTTGTCTCTCCCTACCTCTGATCACCCGCTCACGGATATCTTTGCTGGATTCAGTTTTGCGGGTAGAGGTCATTTCGTCAAACTTCACGGGAGTTACTTCCACATGCAGATCTATGCGATCCAGAAGTGGACCAGATACTTTATTCAGGTACCGCTGTACTATCCCCGGCCCGCACACACATTCTTTCTCAGGATGGTTGTAATACCCACAGGGGCATGGATTCATGGAGGCGATCAACATAAAATTGGCAGGGAAGTCCACGGATACTTTTGCCCTTGAGATGGTTACTCTTCGCTCTTCGAGTGGCTGTCGCATCACTTCCAGCACAGTACGCTTAAATTCAGGTAATTCATCCAAAAACAACACGCCGTTATGCGCCAAGGAGATTTCCCCAGGCTGCGGATTGCCGCCTCCTCCGACAAGGGCTACATCTGAAATGGTATGGTGGGGAGAACGAAACGGGCGGTTTGCCAGCAAGGAGCCGTTCTTTCCAAGTTTTCCGGCAACGGAATGGATCTTGGTTGTTTCCAGAGCTTCCACCAAAGTCAGTGGGGGCAGAATAGAGGGAAGGCGCTTAGCAAGCATGGTTTTTCCTGCTCCGGGTGGGCCTATCATGATTACATTGTGTCCACCTGCCGCGGCAATTTCCATTGCACGTTTGATGTTTTCCTGGCCTTGCACATCCGCAAAGTCAAATTCTATGTCATCCAGGGAATGATAAAATATCTCTCGCGTATCAGTCACCAAGGGAGAGATGTCAAGCTCTCCTGATAAAAAATCCACCGCCTGTTGTATAGTTTCCACCCCGATGATATCCAGGTTATTCACAATAGAAGCCTCTTTTGCGTTTTCCAGAGGTAGGATAAAGCCTTTGAAACCTTTTTTTCTAGCTTCAATTGCAATAGGCAAAACCCCCTTAATTGGCCTGAGATTTCCGTCAAGTGAGAGCTCGCCCATAATTACATATTCTCCCAATGCCGGGAATTCTACTTGCTCGGATGCCTGTAAGATACCCATCGCAATGGGTAGATCATACGCAGAACCTTCTTTGCGAACATCCGCAGGAGCTAGGTTGATGACAACTTTCTGCCGGGGCATTCTGAAGCTATAATACTTCAAGGAACTTTCTACCCGTTGCTGGGATTCCTTGACTGCAGAATCAGGAAGACCCACCATGTAGAAACTGGTTCCTTGTCCCACGTTGACTTCAATCGTGATAATATTCGCATCTACGCCTGATACCGCGCTTCCAAAAGTTTTAGCTACCATGTCTTATAAAAAAGAAAATCTGAATGGTTGCCTCAATATAAGGTTTTATGAAAATTAAAGCCTTATCAAAGCCTGAAAATTTACTTCTTCGGTCTCATCGTGAATAGGGTGGCTTAGGGTTTTGGGATTACTTTGTTGTTTTTTGCCCAGTTTTGCCATAGGCTATCCAGTTCTGCGACGATTCCAGGGTTGTCCTCTGCTATATTTTTTGTTTCTGTTTTATCTTCCTTGATAGCATAAAGCTGCCAAGGCTCACTGGCGTCCAAAGTCACTAGTTTCCAATCTTTCGTGCGGACAGATCTCCCCCCTTCATGTTCATTAAAAAGGATGGAGTGTCCTTCCCGTTCATGGCCCTGGAATACAGGAAGCAAACTCTTCCCTGCAATCGGTTTGATTTTATTTCCTGCAAAATCTGAGGGGTATTCAGCACCGGCAGCATCAATGAAAGTTGCCATGAAATCCATCACATGTCCTATTTGTTTGGAAATACTGCCTTTTTCAGTATTTATTCCTTTTGGCCAGAATGCAATCATTGGCGTGTTTGTCCCACCTTCGAAGGATTCCATTTTCCAATAACGAAATGGGGTATTGGAAACATTTGCCCACCGCTGGCCTATTGAGGCAAAAGTCGTTTGTGGGCCAGACATCACATTTTTTTCTACTGGGTAAGCGATTGGCTCACCTTTGCGGGTTTGGCTAGGCCGATCAAAACCTGGGCCGTATCGCATACTACTCTCGGAACTGGCACCATTGTCGCTCAGGAAAACAATCAAGGTATTGTCCAGCTCTCCGGTTTCTCTCAGAGTCTCGATGATTCTACCGATTCCCTGATCCATCCGGTCGATCATTGCGGCGTGCACAGCCATAGCTCTGGCATCAAATTCTTTGTCTGGGTTTTCTTCCCAGGTAAGCTCATCCCCCCATCTTTCAGAGAGGGAATAAGAAGCCTTATCGATAATGCCCAAATCAAGTAGTTTGTTGTAACGCTGCTCTCGGATCGCATCCCAGCCCACTTTGTAGGTGTCTTTGTATTTTTCTATATCCTCTGGCAAAGCATGAAGAGGCCAGTGTGGGGCAGTATGCGCCACGTAGAGGAAAAATGGTTTGTTTTGCTTGGTAAATTCCCTGATATATACTGAAGCCGTGTCATTGATAGCGTCGGTATGGTAATAGTTTTCCGGCACTGCTAGCACGGGTTCAGTGCCATTTACCAAGCTGAAAGGGTCGAAAAAATCCACTACTCCCCAGATGTTGCCGAAGTACTTTTCAAACCCGCGATTGGTGGGGTACTGCTCTATCGGCGAAAAAAGCGGATGCTGTTCCTGATGGTTTAGCCAAGCCAATTGCTTTTCCGGTGTGTCTTGAACAACTGTATTGGATACATGCCATTTTCCCACCATTCCTGTACGATAGCCTGAGCTTTTCAATACCTCAGCTATGGTGACTGCTGAGTTTGAAATATGGCCCCGATAGGCTTCCTGTCCGGTGTCAGTAGTCATATGCCCGATTCCAGCCTGATGGTTATATAGTCCTGTCAGCAAAGATGCACGCGTAGGACAACAGCGTGAGGTGTTGTAAAACTGGGTAAAGCGTATGCCCTGGCTTGCCAACCAATCCAGATTTGGGGTTTCTATTTCTCCTCCAAATGAACCCAAATCCGAAAATCCTAAATCATCTGCCAAGATCAGTATTATATTAGGCCGTTCACTTTCCTTTTCAACCGGTTTTGGGTTGCAGGAAAAAATAGAAATGGCTATAAAAATCAAAACAGGGAAACTATCAGAGTTGATTTTCAAAAATGAGAAACTGTCCATGTTTGTGGCGTTTTTGGGAAAATGTTATTCAGGCAAAGTTCAAAAAAACACGCTTGAGATGATGCTATTTTTTAGTCAATTTCTGAAAAGGAAACTCCAAAGTTTTCTGTTTTGGGAAAAATCCTGTTAAGATTTCCAGAAGGTGACAAAAAAAGGAAACTAATACAAGCTTCCTTTTTCACTGTAATTGAACGATACAAAATCTGGTCTAAGTGATGTTTTGTCTCGGGGGGAGATTGCTGGGATCTGTGTCCGATGGTTTTGTAGGTGATGGCTTTTCTGTAGGAGGCGACTTTTGAGAAGAGGGGATTCGAGGATGTTCGAAATCGTAAATTTTTGCCTTTAATGCATTGGTTTCACTTTCCATTTTTTTGATGGTGGAGGAAAGGCTGCTATAAGCAGCATAGCTACTTCCCCAGGCTGCCAGAAATAAAATCAGACCGATGAGAATGATTGTTACCATGGAATCTGATGTGATTTCTTCCATTCCGAAGAGTCCGCCTAAGGTGTCAAAGGCGATGAAGAAAATAAGAAAAGCACCAAAATAGACCAGTAAGGCTATTTGAAGGAATTGGTGAAGTTTTTTCATGGTTTTTAAAATTAGTTTCAACGAATATACTAAACGGACTGAATACTAGAAAGCTTCTGATATAAGCCTTCTGCTTGCATCAGTTCGCTATGGGTTCCGCGTTGCACAATTTTACCCTGCTCTATGACCAGGATTTCATCAGCATGCTGTATAGTGCTCAAGCGGTGGGCAATCACCAGCGTAGTCCGGTTGCTCATGAGTTTAGTCAATGCTTCTTGGACTAGGTGTTCAGATTCAGAGTCCAGTGCGGACGTAGCTTCATCCAATATCAAAATCGGAGGGTTTTTCAAAACTGCTCTGGCTATGCTTAGCCGTTGTCGTTGCCCGCCGGAAAGTTTAGAACCTCTTTCTCCGATAGATGTTTGGTAGCCTTTCTCCATTTTTATGATAAATTCATGGGCATTGGCAATTTTCGCCGCTTCAATCACCTGGTCTTCAGTAGCATGATTCACGCCAAAAGCGATGTTATTATAGACCGTGTCATTGAATAAAATTGATTCCTGGGTTACGATTCCCATCAGACTTCTCAACTCATGCAGATCAAAAGACTTCAGGCTCTTTCCGTCTAAAACTATTTCACCTTCTGTAGGATCATAAAATCGGGGGACTAGATCCGCGAGAGTGGATTTTCCTCCCCCGGAAGGCCCGACTAGGGCAATTGTTTTCCCTTTTTTCAGGGTGAAATCGATATCCTGTAAGACCAATGTGTCTTGATAAGCAAAACTCACATTCCTAAGCTCCACCGAATCGTTGAATTCGGATAAAGGCTGGGGGTTTTCTGGTGGGAAAATTTCGGTAGGAGTGTCCACTACTGTGAATATGCGTTCAGCCGAAGCGATACCCCGCTGAATGCTGCTCACTGCCCTTGAGATTTCCTTTGCGGGATTCAGCACCTGGGTGAAAATAATGATATAGGTAATGAAGTCAGAAGCACCCAGATCTGAATTTCCGCTAAGAACCAAACTGCCCCCATAGACCAGGATTCCCGCTACTACAAATACGCCTAAAAACTGGGAAATAGGTGAGGCTAACTCATTCTTTCGTGCCATATTTACATTCACCCCGGCATAGAAGTCGGTTTCCCCGTCAAACTTGGACTTCATAAAGCCCTCTGCATTGAATGCTTTGATCACGCGCATCCCTCCAAGTGTTTCATCCAGGATATTGACGATTCTTCCCAGAGATTGCTGACTTTGTACCGCTTTTTTCTTCAATCTTCTGGTAATGCCTCCTATGATGGCCCCAGAGATAGGGATGATCAAAATTGTGAAAAGGGTCAGTTTCACAGACATAAAGAAGAGCACTGAAAAATACAGGATAATGGTCGCAGGTTCCCGGAATACCACACGAAGTGACTGTACTATTGTGTTTTCCACTTCCTGCACATCATTGGTCATTTTTGACATGAGATCGCCTTTCCTTTCGTTTGAAAAGTACCCGATGTGAAGGCTACTTACCCGCTCAAAGATGTCCATTCTCATCCGCTTGATCACAGTAGCGCGGACTTTTGCCAAGACCACGCCTGCTAGATAAGTGAAGAGATTGGATAGGAACACCGAGATCACTATGATGGCACACACATAGTAAAGCGTGCCCATTTTCCCATATTCTTCGGCTACCTGTAGAAAATTGTAATTGAATAAGTGGGTGAAATAATCCACTGAAAAGCTAAAGTCAGGCTTGTTGGCATAGACTGTCAAAGATTCCGGATCTACCTGCTCAAAAATCACATCGAAAAGAGGCTTGAGCAAAGTGAAATTCAACAGGCCAAAAACGATGGAAAAGAAGGCGTAAAATATATAAACAGGCACGAATTTCCCGTAAGGTTTGGCATAGGAAAGAATCCGCAGATAGGTCTTCATAAACTAGTATTCTTGGAATAATCCCGCAAGTTACGCAAAAATGCCAGTGTGGTTTCCCGATTAGTAATTGTAATCCGGGCGGATAAAGTTCCAACGAAAAGCCAACTGAAGGTAATTTGTGGTCTCCGGACTGTCCAGATCCTGGGCGGTTCTCTTGCGGAAAGAAAGGGAAGCATCAATGAAGAAATTATGCTTCAGCATATAGCTGGCATTCAGGTTCGTTTGGATCACTCTGTTTTCTATGCCTTGCCCTATTTCATTCCCGAAAAGTCCTGTAGGACTGCCTTCAAGTCTGTTTTTCAATACATCACCACCCCAATTTGTCTCTGCGTCTGGATCTGCTCCGTGGAACTGATACATTCCCATGAGAGTCAGGTTCAGTCTCGGGAGAGGCTGGTATCGAACAATGCCTATCATTTCACGGAAATTGGCCCCTCTTGGATGAGTGAGCGGAGTACGCCAGTTGCTGTACGATTGGTAATCGACCTTTTCCTGAAAAGTATAAGGTCTTGCGGTGTTAAACTCCAACTGCAAATCCAGATTAGATACTTCAAATACATCCATGTACTTATAGCCGGTCTGAATTGCGTATTTGTTTCGTTTTGAGCCTTTGCCATCCTGCCCAAAAAACTCAGAAAACACGAATTCATCCAACGCAAACTGTCCATAAACCTGCATTCCGGGAAAGAAATTCCACTTCCCATCTATTCCTAACATGACTTTGTCAGGTGTTCCCAGTGACTGCTCCACCCAGCGGTAAAATACAATTGGATTGAAATAGTTGAAGTCGGCCTTATCGGTCATTACGGATTCAAAAAAACCTAGATTGATATTCTTTCCGATGTTGAATCCGAGGCGGTGAAAGGAAAACCACTTTTGGGGATATCTGCCATCAGTAGGGCGACCACGGTCGTAGTCCACATCAGCGGTCATTTGTGTCCAGATGTTGGTCAACTGGAACTTCCATACTCTTGTGTTGAATTTGACAAACATGTATGGATTGGAGAAGTCTGAAAGCAAGAAAGAGCGATAGCCCTCTCCTATGAAATTCCGGTCATGGCCTACTTCTACTTCTATGTGTTTGGTGATATTATAGCTCACATGTCCCAGAGCTGAGAAATAACTGTAGCCGTTATCATTGTATTGCTTCCAAAAACCTTCGCCTGGCACCGCACCGTTATGAACGGCATAGTCTTTTACCCAGCTGGGGAAAAATGCTTCTGAAGTGGTAAAATAAGTGTAGAAACCGACTTTTTTGTCAATAGAACCTCTTAGCACCAATCCTCTGGAAAGTCGGTTTGGATTCTGCTCATTGCTAGGCTCTACCCCCCCATTCAGGTAGATGACCGGACTCAGGTGAATATCAAAATCCTCGCTGTAATAATGTGCAAAATCCCCAGGCCTGCGGTAAAGACCTTTCAGGAATGGCTTTTTCGATTCCGGGGTTTCCTGGCTGACGAATTCCCAGTTGTCCTGACTAAGATAAGCCAGATTGAATTCATCGGATCTGGATCGGGACACAGGCTCATTTGCTATGCTGTCCAGAAACGCTGCCACGTCATCGCGCCGGTAAGGTTTTGTAGCTGTCCGGTACACCGGATTGTTTTGCCCTCGAAGAATGTCATAGCGATCAAGTATGTGATAATAGTCTCTATTATATGGTAAATAACTTCCTTGTGCTTGAGAAAAAAGGGGGATGAGGAATGCCGTTATGAAAAAGAGCAGTTTAAAGCTGATCTGTGGGGTATAAGGTGTTTGCATCAGCTAAATCTAAAAAAGATTCCTGAGATTGAAATACTGGCCAGGAAGTTTGGAAATAAGGAAGTGTAACTATACGATGAGATTCAAATCCCAAAAAGTAATCCTGAAGTTCGTGAAAAAGTGGGGTTTTAGAGGGGAAAGTTTCTTTAATTTGTCTTTCAGAAACTACTTTTAAAACCTTTTGATCAATTGAAATAGAAATACTTGTCAAAGATTTTGCGGATAATGTGAAAAAGGGTAACTTTGTGCCTCATTTGAAAAAGGTACTATATAACTAGCAATAATATGAAAGCTGATATCCATCCAAACTACAGAGACGTCGTTTTCTACGACACGTCAAGCGAGTTTAAATTTCTTACAAAATCGACTATCGAAACAAGCGAGACTATCACTTGGGAAGATGGAAAAGAATATCCTTTGTACAAAGTGGAAGTGAGCTCTCAGTCTCACCCGTTCTATACAGGTAAGAAAATGATGCTTGATACTGCGGGTCGTGTTGAGAAATTCAACAGAAGATACGCTAAGAAGTAATTCTTATAATCTCAGGCTAAAAAGTCTCCCGGAGCATGGATTCCGGGAGACTTTTTTATTTTTGCCTCATGGATTCAATTTTATTGTTCGATGATCCCGCCATCCGCGGTTCATTGCTTCCTTTTACTTTTACCAGACCTGTGGGGGATATCCGTGTAGGGATACTAAAAATAGCTGAGAAGTGGGAGTTGATTACAAAAAGTACTGTCTCTTACCTCACCCAGGATTACTTACAGAGCAAATTTCCTCGAAAATCGGGGAATGCTTTAGCGATAAACGGTGCATGGCTTCCAGACAGCCAAAGTCTGAGTATTATAAAAGCGCTTGCTCCGAATCAGGTACTTTATTCCGGAAAAACACTTATTGCCGCTTATATAGGTGAAACAGAAAAAAATCTGAGTGGGGTGAAGGGTAAAGAAGTCATTCAGATGGAGGCTACTCCTTCACTTCTGTTGAAGACCTGGAATATTTTTCAATGCAATGGGACTGAAATCCGAAAGGATTTTGAGCTGGTTACCAAAGGCAGGAAATCTGCACCAATCAATGATCCGCACACGAAATTGTATTCACCCCAAAACATATTTGTGGAGGAAGGAGCGGTCATCCGGGCCGCTGTTCTGAATGCCGATGGTGGACCAATCTATATCGGTAAGAATTCAGAAATCCAAGAAGGAAGCATTATCCGTGGCCCTTTTGCCCTTTGCGAGAGCTCCACAGTGAACATGGGGGCAAAAATAAAAGGGGATACTACCATAGGCCACCATTCCAAAGTAGGAGGGGAAGTGTCCAACTCTGTGATTTTGGGCTATAGTAACAAAGGGCATGACGGATTTCTCGGCAATTCCGTGATCGGTGAATG
The DNA here is from genome assembly GCF_021390545.1 of Algoriphagus sp. AGSA1. Lineage (GTDB taxonomy): Bacteria > Bacteroidota > Bacteroidia > Cytophagales > Cyclobacteriaceae > Algoriphagus. The sequence continues at coordinate 22,628 of NZ_JAJUWR010000036.1, forward strand.
GTGTAATATGGGAGCGGATACCAATACCAGTAATTTAAAGAACAATTATTCTCCTGTGAAGCTATGGGATTATACCATTGGGAATTATTCCAACACGGGTTTGCAGTTCTGTGGGCTAATGATGGGGGATCATGCCAAATGCGGCATCAATACCATGTTCAATACAGGCACTGTGGTCGGAGTAGGTACCAATGTGTTTGGTCCGGGCTTTCCACGTAAATTTATACCTTCCTTTGCCTGGGGTGGAGAAGAAGGGTTCTCAACCTTTTTATTTCCGAAGTTTCTGGAGACGGCAAAAGCCGTAGTGGCAAGAAGAGGTTTGGAGCTGGATGCAGAAGAACAGAAAATCCTGCGGGCAATTTTCGAACTATCTAGAAACTATAGAATTTGGGAAACCACACCCTAATCAAATAATCCATGCAATTCGCAGCTATACCGGGACTGCCCGAAACCAAAGAGAACCTGATCAACGCCGTCAAGAACAATCATTTGGCGCATGCATTATTATTTCATGGGCCTGAGGGCTCGGCTAATTTGACGATGGCTTTAGCGCTGTGTACTTATTTGTACTGTGAAAATCCAGGGGTCACTGATTCATGTGGCACCTGTGTCTCCTGTCAGAGAATGAGCCGTTTGGTTTTGCCGGATCTTAATTTTGCCTTTCCCACCATCGCCACTACCAAGGAAGATGATAAGGAGGATGATGAAAAAGTGGATCTATTGACCAGCTGGAGAAAGTTTGCTACCGAACAGCCCTATGGCAATGTTCACGATTTTATCTATTTCAATAACTTCGAAAAGAAACAGCTGAATATTTCCAAGGGTGCGGCGCGCAAGATAATCCAGGCACTTTCGCTTAAGTCCTTCGAGGGAGGATATAAGATAATGATGATCTGGGCGCCGGAATTTCTTCACCCCTCAGCGGCAAATGCCCTGCTGAAGATCTTGGAGGAGCCTCAGCCAAAAACACTTTTTATACTGGTGACGGGCCATGCGGATCAGTTGCTGACGACGATCCTTTCCAGAACGCAAAAAGTGACCATACGTGGGTTTTCAGATGAAGAGGTTAAACACCATCTCCTGGAGAGAGGATTGTGTGATGAAGCCTCGGCAGATCAGATAGCCATGCTTGCAGACGGGAACTTACGCGAGGCTTATAGAATGGTGGATCAGGTGGAGGATCTGCAGGTGAAGAAAATCAGAGAATGGTTTTTGTTTTGTTATAAAGCGGACTTCAAAAGTATTTTTAGTCTAGCGGATGATTTTCATAAATCTGATAAAGAGGCTCAAAAATCACTTGTCTTGACAGGCTTAAATGTGCTTCGTGAGATTCTTTTGAAAAACGCGGGACTTGATGAGTTGCTACGGACACATGATGAGGATAGGACTTTTGTCAATAACATCAGCGGGAAAATCCTTAAAGAAGAGCACGTAGGCAAGCTTTACGGAGTTTTTAACATGGCACATTATCACTTGGAGAGAAATGGAAATGCCAAGTTTATCTTTACTGATCTATCCATGAATGTGACACGATTGATGGCGAAAATCAGCTGATATGGATCAAAAAATAATCGGAAGGAAAGAAAAAATCTCTCTCCCGGAGTTGGGGTTGAACCTAGTATGGGCCAAAGTGGATACTGGTGCCTACACTAGCAGTATTCACGCGGAGAATCTGGAAGTGGTGGAAGAAGAGGGTAAACGAGTGCTTAAGTTTCAGCCTTTGCTCCCCGGTCATAAATCCTACACAGGCCAAGTCGTGACTTTTGAGCATTTCAGGGAAAAAAAAGTGAAAAATTCCTTTGGGCAAGCTGAGGTTAGGTATTTGATCGAGACTACCTTTGAACTTGCCGGAGAAAGCTATTCTGCCGAATTTACACTTTCTGACCGCTCTAAAATGAGAAACGCTATCCTTCTCGGACGGAAAATCCTCAGAAATCGTTTTCTTGTAGATGTTTGTAAAGTCAATTTGGCTAGACCATATAGAAGTAAATAGACAACTACTGCCTTACTGATCAAGTCTTTTATCAGACTTACACCTTCAAATGATTTTCTTATGAAATCAAGCATGACTCAAGCTTCAAACATTGGTATGACTTTACGCCGCGCGAGATTCCACCTGCCGGCAGGCAGGCAGGTGTGATCATTGAAAAATAATTATAAACACATGAAAATTGCAATCCTTTCGAGGAACCCAAATTTATATTCTACCAAAAGACTCTTTGAGGCGATTCAGAAGGCTGGGCATGAGGCAATAATTGTAAATCACAGTATTTGCGATCTGATTATTGAGCAAGACGGGCCATCTATTATTTACAAAGGTGAAAAGCTTACAGATGTGGACGCTATCATCCCTAGAATCGGAGCTTCAGTTACTTTTTATGGTACTGCGGTAGTCCGACAGTTTGAGCTGATGGGGGCTTTTTCGGCCGTCCATTCCCAGGCCATCGTCAGAAGTAGGGATAAGCTCAGGAGCTTACAGATCCTCTCCAGCGCAGGACTTGGTATGCCAAAAACGGCATTTACCAACTTTTCCAAAGGAGGGGAAAAGCAAATCATCGAGCATGTGGGCGGAGCTCCCTTGATTATCAAATTGCTGGAAGGTACCCAGGGACTTGGGGTGGTTTTAGCCGAAACAAAGAAGGCCAGTCAATCTGTGATTGAAGCATTCCATGGGCTAAAGGCTAGAATAATTGTTCAGGAATTCATCAAAGAGGCCAAAGGAGCTGATATCCGCGCTTTTATCGTCAACGGCAAGGTGGTGGGAGCCATGAAGCGTCAAGGTGCTGAAGGGGAGTTTCGATCTAATCTGCACCGTGGGGGAAAAGCAACTATCATCAAACTCAGCCGAGCGGAAAGGCAAGCTGCACTTGGTGCCGCCAAAGCACTTGGCTTAGATGTGGCAGGGGTAGATATGCTTCAGTCAGCCAGAGGACCATTGATATTGGAAGTGAATAGCTCTCCTGGGTTGGAAGGTATAGAGAAAGCTACCGGGATAGATATTGCAGGTGCTATTGTGAAATTTATAGAAGAAGGGGTAAACAAGCGCCCTATGAAAATATCAAGTCAATGAGCCAGTTAGTGAAAATTGGAACCCGTGGAAGTAAGCTTGCGCTGTGGCAAGCCTATCATGTAGAGGAACTTCTCAATAGTGCGGGGCTTCAGACAGAGATTGTGATTATCGATACCAAAGGGGATCAGGTGCTGGATGTCTCAATAGCCAAAATCGGAAGCAAGGGGGTTTTTACCCAAGAACTGGAAGATCAGCTGATGGATGGGCGCATTGATATTGCGGTACACAGTGCAAAGGATATGCAGTCAAATCTTCCCGAAGGTTTCGAGATCATTGCCTTTACCGAGCGCGAAAAAGAGAATGACGTGATTGTGTCCCATGATCAAACGATTTCTCTGAAAAACAATATTGTTCTGGGAACTTCGTCCACACGGCGTGTTTCTACTTTAAAGCATTTTTATCCTCATGTAAAAACAGTGGAGGTTCGCGGGAATCTGCAAACCCGTATCCGTAAGATGGAAGAGGGACTTTGTGACGCGTTGCTGCTCGCTTATGCAGGTGCTCACCGTATGGAATATGATCATATGATCGTGGCAGAACTGGATTTGGATGAGTTCACGCCGGCTGTAGGACAGGGTTCTGTGGCCATAGAAATAGCGAGCAATTTGGATTCTGAGTTGAAATCAAAAATCACCGCAGCCTGTAATCATCATGAAACCTCCCTGAGGTTGCGTGCGGAGCGTGCCTACTTAAGGGTTTTGGAGGGAGGGTGTAGTATTCCTGTTTTTGCCTTGGCAGCACTCTCTGGAGATATGCTTACACTCAAAGGTGGGATAGTAAGTCTGGATGGGAAAGAACGAATCTCCATTCAGGTAGAAGGAAATGCCGAACAGCCTGAACAATTGGGTCAGGAGCTTGCGGACAAGGTGTTTTCCGCAGGTGGGAAAATAATACTGGAACAAATCAAAACAACCCTAAATAAATGAGAAGTTTAAGAAATTTACTTTTTATTGCCTTATGCGCCAGCTCATTTGCCTGCGCTGCAAAGAAAGATTATGTGGTCACCATAGAAACCAGTCATGGGGATATCGTGGCGTTATTGTTTGATGACACTCCCGAGCATAAGTCAAATTTTATCAAACTGGCAGAAGATGGGAGATTCGATTCCACCGAATTCCAGCGTGTGATCAAGGATTTTATGATCCAGGGTGGGGATGTGTTCACCAAAGAGGATATGCCTGCTCAGGAATGGCCGACTTTACCAGCTGAAATCAGACCAAACCACTACCATAGAAAAGGGGTGATTGCTGCCGCCAGACAAGGTGATGGGATCAACCCGGAGAGAAGATCCAGCGGTTCCCAATTTTATATAGTGCTTGGGAAAGTTTATGATGAGTTGGAGTTGACCACAGATATGGCCAAGCTTCAGAAGGCCTTTATGAAATATATGGAGCTGGTAAGTGAAGCTGACCTCAAAAAAGAATACACCAGGCTATATAATGAGCAGAAATATGACAGCCTGACTTCTTTGATCCTTTCCAAAAGGGATGAATTGGAGAATTCATTGAACCTAAATCTAAGGAAGGATTTTACCGCTGAACAGATAGCTACCTATACCACAGTAGGCGGTACCCCACACTTGGACAAAGAGTACACGGTTTTTGGGGAAGTGATCAGAGGGATCGAGGTCGCTGAGGAAATCTCAAAGCTGCCTACGCAGCGAGATCGTCCGATTGAGCCTGTTTTCATGAAGGTGACAGTGGATAAAAAGTCCCGTAAGAAAATTGAAAAGGAATATGACTACAGCTATACCGATGTCAAATAGAAGGAAAGTTTTTATCACAGGAGCAAATGGTTTGTTAGGCCAGAAGCTCGTTGCTCAATTACTGGAGAAGGATGGGTTTTTAGTGGTTGCCAGTGGGAGGGGAGAATGCAGGCTTCCGGGAAATGGATTTGACTATGTGTCCCTGGATATCTCTGATGAAAAAGAGGTAGAAAAAGTGTTGTCGGAGTTGTGTCCTGATATCATTATTCACGGTGCTGCCATGACGCATGTGGACGAGTGCGAGCTCAATCAGGAGGCTTGCTACGATGCCAATGTGAATGCAACCTCCTATTTGGTAAATGCCGCCGAAAAGATAAAAGCACATTTTATTTTTGTTTCAACTGACTTTATTTTCTCTGGAGAGGAAGGGCCTTTGGATGAAAATGCAGCACCGGCGCCGGTAAATTACTATGGGGAAACCAAGCTGGAATGTGAGCAGTTGGTCAAAGCCTGCAATACCAAATGGGCTATTGTGCGGACCGTATTGGTGTTTGGGATAGCTCATGATATGAGCCGGACTAACATTGTGCTGTGGGTGAAGTCATCACTGGAAGCAGGCAAGGAAATCCAAGTGGTAGATGATCAGTTTAGAACGCCTACTCTTGCGGAAGACCTTGCTACGGGATGTATTTTGATTGCGGAGAAGGAAGCGGAAGGGGTGTTTAATATCGCCGGCCCGGATTTTTTGACTCCTTATGAGATGGCCAATATCATTGCGGAATACTTTGGGCTTAACAAAGGATTAATCAAACGTGCTGATTCCAGCACCTTTTCCCAGCCCGCGAAAAGACCGCTGAAAACAGGCTTCCTTATTGATAAGGCACGGGAACAGCTTGGTTTTGAGCCGAAAACTTTCCAGACGGCAATTGGTATTTTGGCAAAACAAATTAACTTAGCCCGCGATTAAAAGCAGTTTATACACCCTTATAATTTAACTTTAAAATAATTTATGGCAGTTAGCAACAATACCGAAGAGAGAGGTCAATGGGGATCGAGTCTTGGGTTTATCATGGCCGCAGCGGGTTCCGCTGTAGGCTTGGGAAACATTTGGAGATTCCCTTATCTGGTCGGTGAATACGGAGGAGGAGCCTTCGTTTTTGTATATATAATATGTGTGTTGTTGATCGCGCTGCCTTTGTTGTTTAATGAAATAGCTATAGGGAGAAAGTCAGGGAAAAACCCAATTGGAGCTATCCGCCAGACTGGTGGAAACCGCTTTTGGCAGTCTGCGGGCGTACTTTGTGTATTGGTTTGTTTTTTTGTGTTCAGTTATTATTCCGTTATAGCAGGCTGGACTGTAGGTTATATTTTTACAGAGATTATCAACATACCAGTTGATTTTGCGGTGTTTGTAGAGACACCTATGTATGTCATTCCATTGACATTCATATTTATATTGATGACTATCTTGATTGTATTGGGAGGAGTCTCCGGTGGTATAGAAAAGGCATCTAAGTTTCTAATGCCTGTTTTATTTATTATTATCATTTTTATCGCTGGACGTTCTGTCACATTGGAAGGGGCTTCTGCGGGTATTGAATATTACCTAAAGCCAGATTTCAGTAAAATAGACGGAGGGGTAATCCTTCAGGCTCTTGGGCAGGCTTTCTTCTCCATGTCAGTGGGATGGGGGCTGATGATCACATTTGGCTCTTACTTGCCGAAGAAATCCAATGTGATCCAATCTGGTGGATGGATCGCAGGTATGGATACTTCTGTGGCTCTTTTGGGCGGTTTGATGATTTTCCCGGCTTTGTTTGCCTTACTTCCGGGGAAGGATCCTGCTGCCGGTCCTGCTTTGGTTTTTGATGTGCTTCCAAAAGTATTTGATGCTATGCCCGGTGGCAATATCGTCGGTGGGCTTTTCTTCATCCTGCTTATGGTAGCGGCTTTGACTTCCACGATTTCCATGCTGGAAGTACCGGTAGCATACCTGATTGATGACAGGAAGTGGAATAGGAAACGCGCTACCTGGACTGTGGGCATTGCCGCGATGGCACTGTCAGTACCTTCTGCACTTTCGCAGATTCAGGGTACGTTCTTTTCCAATTTACATATCAATTTCTTTGGGAACAGGTTAGAAGGCTTCTTTGGAATAATGGATTTTGTCTTTGGGACTTTCGCCGTTATAGTGATCTGCTTGATGCTGGCTTTGTACACGGGCTGGGCTTCCAAACTTTCGGATTATGCGGATGAGTTGGCTTCTGGTGCGCCGGGATTCAAAGGCCCATTTCGTGCAGGATGGATGTTTTTTATTAAGTACGTGTGTCCGATTGTAATCATCCTTCTGATATTGAATATGCTGGGCGTAATTGGTTTTGAGCAGGCAGCATAAATCCATTATTTAATTCATGTTGTAGTGTAAAAGGAAGTCTCCGGGCTTCCTTTTTTAGTTCCCATGTAGTGAGGTGGGGATTGAGTGTTTTGCTAAGCATGTTCTTTAGTTTAACATATGCAAGGGCATGTGTTATTACTCTTGGCAAGAGAATTGCTAATTTTTCTTAAATCCCTACGTTAGAGTGTTTACCGCATTGATAAAAACAAGACTAAACCATAAATCTTCATACCATGAAAAAACTCATTCTTTCTCTTGCCTTACTAGTGCTAGCCTTTTCAGGCTACTCTCAGGGAATTGCCTTTGGGCCTAAAGTAGGGCTAAGCCAGACCAAGCTAGACCTGAAAAGCGATGCTTTCAAAAATGGTGAATCCAAGTTTGGATACCATGTAGGGGTATTTGCCAGAATAGGACTTGGAGGCTTATATCTGCAACCTGAGCTTCTTTATACGCAGACTCAGGGTCAATTTTCATTTGATGAAGGTGTTGGAGACATGAATGAATACGAGGCGGATTTTAACCGCGTGGATATCCCGGTTATGGTAGGTTTTAAGATGTTTAACCTACTTCGTGTGCAAGCTGGGCCCATTGCGAGTATCAATGTGAATTCCGAGATAAAAGATGCAATGAATACAGTGCAGGACGTAGAATACAAAAATGCCACGATCGGATATCAGGCTGGTCTTGGAGTGGATATAGGCAATTTGTACATTGATGCCAAATATGAAAGTTCTCTGGATAAGATCTCAGATAATGTGGGGAACTTCAGTACTGATCAGCGAACTAATCAGTGGATTCTTTCTCTGGGATTTAGGTTGTTTTGAGCTGTCTCGGAGTATATAGAAAAGCCCGATTGATGAGATTATCAATCGGGCTTTTTAATGAATCATTTGGCGACCAACCGGGTTTCTTGTTGTGCTGCTTCTCCAGAAGCAGTACGGAAGTGGTAGTAGGACTGAGATCAATAATTTGTGTTTATTTGGTTACCAACCGTGTTTTATAGATCACCGAATAGTCGTTTTCCGCTTCTGAAAAATTAAGCGAAAACCAGATTTCATCTTTGGAGACGTATTTGTTCATATTGCCTAAAATAGTAGGCTTTTCTATCGGGGAACTGATCTGATTCCCGTCGAATAGTACGTGACCACCCGTGTTTAACTTTTCGGCAAAGGGCCAGATTTTATTAGGTTGACCTTCAGCTTCCTTGAGTGCTTGATCGTATTTTTCCTTAGTTAATCCTCCCGTATAATCGATCAAAAATCCCCCTTTTTGCAAAGGGATAATGTTATTGATAGTTCCTAGTACAAGATCTTCAAAATTAAAGCCATTAGAGAGTTCTTTTCCTTCTGATGACTTTTCTATGAATTCTCTGAAGGGAATATTTCGTACTGATGCAGGACTTGATAGGTCACTGACCGAGTAGGTGAAAATTTTCGGTTCATTTCTAAAACTCAGATACAAAGAATCACCGAGTATCCTGAAACTAGGATAGAAGAATAATTCTTGATAGGCAAGTTCTGAACTACTGAATTTTGAAGTTTCGGGAAATGGTATAACACCAGAAAAATCTCCAGTCTCTAGGTCTAACACTTCTAGTTGAGTGGATTTTTGTTGATAATCTATTCCGTTTCGTCCGAATTCATCATTATATCTTCCGCCATAATTGGTATATGCTTTTCCATCTTTGACCTGTAAACTATTTCCTGATGTAATAATCAGAGTTGGGAAATACTCAAATTCCGGCTTGTACTTCTTGACAAAATCTCCATTTAGCGAATATCTATAGATTCCCGAAGTACTTGGAATCAGGAATTCTTGATTGCTTGCAAACACAGCGACTCCATAGCGATCTCTAGTGTAATTACCTGGGGCGTCTCCGTATTTTTTAAATTTATAAAGGATTTTTCCAGACTTGTCACTGACAAAAATAGTATCCGTATTCATATCAATCATCAAGATTGAATTGCCGTCTGGACTGATATCCATCATCGATAGGCTCCCCAAATAATCCACCACAAGTGAATCATAAATCTCAAATTCTAAGGATTGCTCTGAGAGTGGGGTGGAGATTTCAGCTTCCTCCTTTTCACCTGAGCAGGCTAGTATGCTGAACGCTAGTGGAAGAAGGTATAGGTGGGTTAGGTTTTTCATTTCTGTACCAATTGAATTTTATAAAAAGTCAGATATTCCTGCTCTTCGCCTAGGTATTCGTCATTGCGGAGAGCGAAGAAGGGTCGGATAGGATCCTCAATAACAAAGATTTTATCTATTTTTTTAGGAAGGGGTATCTCATTAGACCAGCCTTTCTTTGTGTTATAGATTTTAAAATAGGATTGGTTTAGTTCAGTCAGTTTTGGGAAATCCTTTGGGAAATCGAATTCGTTTGCGCTAAAAACATCCTCCGAAATTCCTTGTGAATAATGTGCCACCAAGTAGTCTTTGCTCGCAAATACCCCAAAAATATTTCCTTCGACTAATTTTTCATAGCCATAGTGTTCTGTTTTGTCTTTTAATTCAGGAGCTTCGATAAATTTCGTAGGGTTAAGATCTAGGGTTTCTATATGCTTTCCAGAATCAAGCAGACTGAACCTGTGGATCTTGGGTTCATTGTTGAAGTAAAGCAATACGTCATTTTCGGATATTGTAAATGATATGGCCGGTCTTTCATAGAGTAAACCAGTGCTGAATTTCGAGGTTTCAGGAGTTCGGATTAAAGGGCTACTCTCTCCAGTAGCAGGATTTAACTTTTCGAGCAAAAAATTGTCAGTCAGATAGGTTTCGGTGTAAGGGCTTACTTCATCTCTTCCCGGAAAGTGAAGTATAATATTGTCCTCCCAGAGTTCAAAGCATTTCTCATCCATCAACCCGCCGAAAGACTGCGATGGAAAAGGCATTTCAATTTCTCGTTTAACTGAAAGATCCTCATTTAATTCATAAAAAGGTGCTCTGTAGTGTCCAATATAGGGTTTGCCTTCAGAATTCATTTTGACAGTGGAAATAAACGAAATTGAATTTGGGCCGTCTTTTGGGAATGCTTGGGTACCAAGCACATTTCCTTCATAATCGATTTTAATTAAGGTGTTGGCTGTATAGTCATAGATTAAACCCAGCCCCTCTCTAAAATCTCCAGTTGAGATATTTCCCAAATAATCCACCTGAACAGAATCCAAGATCCGCAGCTCCCATTCATTTGAATTTGAAGCTTGGGGTGAGTTTGATTCAGATTTATCCGCAGATGAGCAGGAGAAAAGACTGATGATTGCCATTATGGCTAAGAGATAAATTCTTTTCATTTTTGTACCAATTGAAGTTTATAAAAAGTCAAAAAATCCTGCTCTTCGCCTATGAACTCGTCATTTCGGAGAGCGTAGAAGGGTTTGTCAACAGACTCTATATTGAGTAATAGCTTCACTTTTGAGGGGATAATCATTTCATTTGACCAACCAGAACCATATTGATAGATTTTGAGATAATCCTTTCGGAATTCTGAATAGCGATGAAAATTTTCTCTCTCCTTCAAATTATTATTGACAAATGTGTCCCCATCGATCCCACCATGGTAAGCAATGATAATGTGGCTTTGATCTGAGTAAATTCCATGTATTCTTGCCTCATTCATTTGCATTGATTGGGTGTACGTTACTTCTGTTTTTTGTCCAGGAATTAGTTTGAAATCAGTAGGGGAGAAATCTATACTTCGTGCCCATTGAATGCTATCTCCCATCGCATAAATATGGACTTGGGCTTCATTGGTGAAAGTCAGGTAAAGACTATCGTTTTCAATTGTGAAATTTATATATGGACGCTCAAAAAAATCATCTGTACTGTATTGCGAAGTAGGAGGGGTGCGTACGACAGCTTTAGCTGTTTTGGCAGTAAGATCGTAAAGTTCCAATAATGGATAATCTCTGTAAAAATGGTCAATGTAAGGGCTAATCCCATCACGTCCGGGATACCAAAGGAGTAACTTGTCATTCCAAACTGCTATATTTCTCCTATTGTACGCACCACCCCTCGCCTCTCCCATAAATGGCATTTCCAAAGTTCCAATTGGATTGAGGTCTAGATCAAATTTGTAAATATTACTAAATGACGATGTCCCATAGATTACGTCGTTATGCATCAACAAAGTCTCCAACCACATCACCGTTCCAGGGCCTTCTTTAGGATATTCTTTTTTAGCCAAAATTTTCCCCGTGGAGTCAAATTTCACCAAGGTTGTACCCATGATGTCCTTGATGATTCCAATTCCCTCATTAAAAATACCTTCCCTGACATCCGCTAAATAATCCACCTGAATAGAATCCAGGATCTGTAGTTCCCATTCATTTGAATTTGAAGCTTGGGGTGAGTTTGATTCATATTTATCCGAAGATGAGCAGGCGAAAAAGAAGGTGGTAGCCACCAAGGTTAAGAAGTAAATGCTTTTCATTTTTCCACTAATTTCATTTTATAAACTCTCAAAAAATCTTCTTCCACATCCGGATCAGGAAGCTTTTGAAACCAGGCAAATCCTCCGCCACTGGCGTAAGTCCTTCCTCCTGTTTTGTCCGGGGGAGATACTGATCCTATATAGCTAAGGTCGGCTAGATTATAGAGCAGGGTTCCTTTGCGCGTGTTTTCTTCGATTTTTTGAAACATGACCCGACCCTCCTCTTCCTTTCCCGCTTGCCACACGGCTCTGGCCTCTTGTGCCTTGAGTGGATCCTGCCCAGAATAAAAATCGAGCAAAAGTAACTCACCTAGAATATGAATGTTTCTGATTGAAGCACTTCCGCCACGGACCTCGACATGGCCTTCTTGAAATTCTGCTCTGTCTTTTCCTTCAGGAGTTAAGAAGCCAGGGATATCCATTTGAATCGTAGTGTCAAGTTTCGCTCCTTCGGGGCTAAGCAGGTACACATAGAGCTGGGGATCACCTCCGTGTACGATGTAAAGTTTGCCGTCTTGAGCTTCCAGTGCGGGTGAATAATCACTCTGGATATATCCCTTACCATTGAGGAAGTGGCTCCCTTTTTCAAAAGGAATGATTTCCCTCATGGGTTCTTCTATATTTACTAGCTCCAGAGCGCGGTAATTATCGTAGAATTCCTGCTTTCCGGGAAAGGAATTACGTGGTCGGATAGATTTTGGAAGGAGATAATCGTGGCCATCAAGCTCTACAGACTCTGTGGATTTGCCTATGTAGTTCATCGAAGCAGCGCCATTCAGGGATTCTGGATGTGGGATTTTCTTTTGCATAGTTCCATCCAAATCATAAATAAAAAGCCCGTTCATACCATATACAGCGATTTTGTCTTCCCCGTAAAATCCAGGGGATTCCAGCATAAAACCATACGCATCTGGGGTGTCTTCATTTTTAGAAAAACTATACTCAATTTTTCCACGTGAATCCGTTATTAAAATTTCCGAACTAGGAGGGTCAAAAAAAATCAATTTACCTCCATCCCGATGTACATCTGTAAGCATGGGATTGCCCAAAAACTCTAAGTCTAAGGAATCTATCAAAGACCATTCGTAGCTCTTTTCTTCTTGGACAACCTGTTCTTTTTTTTCTGAACAAGAAATGAGGATGGAAATCAGGTAAAAGGAGCAAGTGATTAAAAGAAGTTGTTTCATAAAAAGTAGGTCGAAAGTCATTTGCTTAATAAGATAGTGGTTAAAAAAGAGAGCCACAAAAAAACTCGGCTATTTTGGCCGAGTTTTTCTGATATACTGTTTTAATTAAAAATGGCTACAAAGTGAGATCTACCGTGCTTGGCTATTATCCGCTACTCAATCTCATTCTTTATAAAGGGCCAAATCGTCTCAAATACTATCTGATGCCCTTCTTCCGTGGGGTGGATACCATCTGGTAAATTAAGTCCAGGAATTCCGCCTACGTTTTCCAGCAGAAAGGGTATAAGTGTCACCTCTTTTTCTTCCGCCACAGCAGGATACATAGCGGTAAACTCGGCCGCATAGGCTTGCCCCATATTTGGTGGTATCTGCATCCCGGCCAAAATAATCTTGGTGTCAGGGAATTTTGACCTGACCTTGTCGATGATCTTGATTAAGTTGTTTTTTGTTTCACTTAGCTCGATTCCCCGTAGTCCATCATTTCCGCCAAGTTCCAGGATGAATACCTCTGGTTTTTCCTCCAGAAACCAGTCGAGCCTACTTAATCCTCCTGCGGTAGTCTCTCCGGAAAGCCCTCCGTTGATTACTTTATAGTCCAACCCCAAACTGTCAATGCGTTGCTGCGTCAGCCCTGCAAATCCATCTTCCGGGTCGATGCCGTAGGCTGCGGTCAAGCTATTGCCAAAAAATAAAATGATTTTCTGGTCGGATTTTACATCTACGGCTTCTTCGGTCGTATGCTGTTCTTTGGTGGTTTCCGTTTTTTGCTCCGAACAGGAAATGACCAGAATAGCTAGCAGAAGCAGGAAAGAGTGGCTGAAAATCCCTTTGAATGTCAGGTTCATGTTGTTCATTTAGATGTGGGGTAAAACTATATAGGCAAATGGAAATTTTGACAAAAGGTTCGGCGAATTTTTCATTTCGTTAATTTTTTACTCCTTTTTCTATAGTATTTGCTGCTTTCTCAGGGTATTGCTATCTTCAAATCAACCATAGTAAGGGTTTCACGTTAAGCCTTTTCAAACCCTTTATCGTCTCCCAACTCAACACATGAATATATTATCAGTATCAAACCTGAGCAAGGTTTACCAAAGCGGCAGTAGGAAACTGACTGTTCTTGATGCCATTAATTTTGATATACAGGCAGGAGAAATCATCTCCATAGTAGGGCCTTCTGGCAGCGGGAAAACTACTCTCTTGGGGCTTTGCGCAGGGCTTGACTCCGCAAGCACCGGTAACGTAAGCCTGAACGGAGCGAATCTCCAGACCATGAATGAGGATCAGCGCGCCGCAGTTCGAAATCAACACGTTGGCTTTATTTTTCAGAATTTTCAATTGCTGCCAACCCTGACCGCTCTGGAAAATGTGATGGTGCCACTGGAGCTGAAAAAGAGAAAAGATGCACGTGCCAAGGCGCAGGAGCTTTTGGATAAAGTAGGGCTGGGTGATCGTGGGACTCACTATCCCACTCAGCTTTCTGGAGGGGAGCAGCAGCGTGTTTCTATTGCCAGAGCGTTTGCCAACGAGCCCAAAATACTTTTTGCTGACGAACCGACTGGTAACCTCGATACCGAAACGGGTGAGATGATCGAGAAACTGATCTTTGACCTGAACAGAGAGCAGGGTACTACGCTTATTTTGGTGACCCATGATTTAGAGCTGGCGGCCAAGACCCAGCGGATTATACATATCAAAGGCGGTAAAATACAGGAGGATGCAGATGCCTGATATCGGATGGATCATGAAGATGGCTTTTCGGGATTTCCGGAAAAACATCTCTAGATTATTGCTTTTTGTCAGCTCCATAGTTGTGGGTATAGCTGCTTTAGTGGCAATCAGTAGTTTTGGTGAAAACTTGACCAATGACATAAATAATCAAGCGAAGGAACTTCTTGGGGCGGATTTGGTATTGGAAAACAATCGGCCTCTAGGGGATCAGCCAATTGACTCTATAGCGATAGAAACGGCTTCCGAGGTGAATTTTGCTTCGATGGTGGCTTTTCCACAAACGGGGGCTAGCCGTCTGACACAAGTACGCGCTTTAGAGGGGGCATTTCCCTTTTATGGATTATTAGAAACCATACCGGCATCAGGAGATAAGGATTTCCGCTCTGGAGGCAAAAAGGCCCTGGTAGAAAAAACGCTAATGGCACAATTTGGTGCAGAAGTAGGGGGGGAGATTAAAGTTGGGAATCTAGAGTTTATCATCGCGGGAGAGCTTCAGTCTGTACCAGGTCAAACGGGGATTACAGCGACAGTAGCACCAGCTGTATATATTCCTATGGAATACTTGGAGGAGACAGGCTTGGTGCAGTACGGAAGCCGGGTGAATTATAACCGCTATTATCAATTTGCTCCCGGTACCAACGTAGATGAGCTTATCAAACCCTTTGAAGATCAGTGGGAAATCGACCGTATAGATGCAGATACGGTAGAAGACCAGAAACGATCCACAGGAAGGTCATTCTCGAATATGTCAAATTTCCTTAGTTTGGTAGCATTTATTGCCTTGCTGCTGGGGTGTGTGGGGGTGGCCAGTGCGGTCAATGTTTTTGTGAAAGAAAAGCTTGCCTCTGTTGCGGTATTACGATGCTTGGGTGTTTCTTCCAGGGATGTATTGTTCATTTATCTGGCAGAGATCAAAATCATGGGGTTGATTGGTGCAATATTAGGGGCTTTCTTTGGTACCCTGTTGCAATACGTGTTGCCCTCTGTTTTTGCCGACTTTTTGCCTGTGGAGGTAAGCTTTGGGATTTCCTGGCTTTCAGTAGGCTTTGGAGTCATCACTGGATTATTTGTATCCGTACTGTTTGCGCTTTTGCCCCTGCTGAAAGTGAGGAATGTGTCTCCTATGGCTACACTGAGGCCGGAAATAGCAAATGCCACTTTGTTGAGGGACCCGCTCCGTTGGTTGGTGATCTTGGCTATTTTGGCATTTATCTGGGGCTTTAGCTTTTACCTGCTGGATCGGGTGGACTTTGCTTTTGGATTTACTGGGTTTGTGGTTTTAGCCTTTGGGGTTTTATGGGGAGTGGCACAGGCTATTATTTGGGCAGTTCGGAAGTTTTTGCCTATCTCTTTTTCCTACCCACTTCGTCAGTCCTTAGCTAACCTTTATCGGCCCAATAATCAGACTGTTTCTCTTATTGCCACCATAGGATTGGGTACAGCGATGATATCCACCCTCTTTTTTCTCCAAAATCAGTTGCTGGAAGAAGCCAGGTTTGCCGATAAAGAGGATCAGCCGAATATGTTGTTGTTTGATATTCAAACGGCACAGCTGCAGGATGTGAAAGAAAAAATTGAGCAGAGAGATCTGCCTATCATGCAAGAGGTGCCTATTGTGACTATGCATTTGGCAGCTATAAACGGAATTGACAAGCAGGCAAATGAGGAATTGCCAGAGGAGGAGGATTATTCCCGCTGGATTTACAACAGGGAGTTTCGGGTGACCTATCGGGATACGCTGATATCCTCTGAGACATTAGCGAAAGGGGTGTTGAGCCCAGTGGGAGCAAGAGGGGACAGTGTCTTTGTAAGCTTTGAAAAAGGATTTGCTGAGGGAAATGGGCTTAAAATCGGTGATGAAATCGAGTTTAATGTGCAGGGAAGACCGATCAAGACTTACATCGGGAGTTTCCGGGAAGTGAAATTCAATCAAGTGTCCACCAATTTTCTAGTGTTATTCCCTAGCGGTGTTTTGGAGCAGGCACCAAAATTCCATGTACTGATCACCAAGACTAAAAATGATAGGGAATCGGCAGATGTGCAGGCCGATATTGTACGGACTTTCCCGAATATATCTGTGATCAACTTAGGCACTATAGTGGCAACGTTAGAGGAGATTTTAGGGAAAATCAGTTTCGTGATCCAATTTATGGCATTCTTTAGTATAGCCACAGGGATCTTGGTACTGATCAGTTCATTGATTATTTCCAAGTATCAGCGGATGCGGGAAAGTATTCTGCTCCGGACGCTGGGCGCAAGTTCTGCGATAGTCAGTAGGATCAATACCTTAGAGTATTTCTTCTTAGGGAGTTTGGCCTCAATGTCAGGAATACTGCTGTCCTTTGGGGCGACTTGGTTGTTAAGCAAGTTTGTCTTCAATATCACCTTTAGGGGAGCTTGGGCGGAGGCTTTGGTTCTTTATGTGGCCATTACAGCATTGACGATCGTCTTGGGTTGGCTGAATGGGAGGAAGATTATTAATCAACCACCGATGGAGATATTGAGGGGGAATTAAAGGATGAAATAAAAAATATAAAAGCTGAAAAGGCTCGCAGGAATGCGGGTCTTTTTCATTAATAATGATGTCTGCACTGGGCGATTTCTAAAGTTCCGTTTTTGACCACTTCGGTCATCCGTCTTCGGTCTTCCAGCAATTAAAACAAAGGAAATATGGCTACTGCATTATTGCTGATTATCATATACTAAAATATACTTAGATAATCTATTCATACCTAAGCAATTTAGCGGGATTAATCATGGAGGCTTTAATAATCTGGAAGCCTATGGTGAAGCAGGTAATCAGTAAAATCAGGGCTATTGGAAGCAGATAGATCCACCAGGTAATTTCAATCCGATAAGGATAGTTTGTCAGCCATTTTTCCGTAGTAAACTTAATAATCGGAACTGAGAGCACCCCTGCCACTAGCACTAAAATCATGGATTCCTTCGAAAGCAAAGCGACTATCTGAGACACTGAAGCACCCATGATTTTTCTTAATCCCACTTCCTTAATTCGCTGAGAGATGGTAAGTAGAGTAATTCCATAAAGTCCTAAACCTGCTACTGTAAGAGCAAGAAAAGTAAAGGCGCTCAGCAGCTGCCCAAATTTCTGGTCAGCTTGATACTGGCGGTTGAAAAAATCATCCAGGAAGAAAAATTCGAACGGTTTGTCGGGAAAAACTGAATTCCAACTATTCTGGATCATCGCTACATGCTCTGTTGCATTCGCTCCACTGATTTCATCAAATTTGATAGAGACAAATTTATAGGGGAAGAAAGTAGAGGTGTAAGCCACTGGATAGTTGGATTCTTTATACGAAACTGCCCTGAAATCCACCACTCCTACAATTTCAGCTTTGGATAGCGTTCTATTTCCCCAGTTGACTTCCTTTCCTACGGCGTCTTCCGGGGTTTCGAAACCTAAAACCTGAACAGCTTCTTTGTTTAGGATCATGGAATACTGATTGTCCACTCCCTCAATAAAGTTTCTTCCAGCGACTAAATCCACATCAAATGTTGGGATAAAATCGTAATCCATACGGGTGAAATAAAGCGTAACGAGCTCATCCGTATTTCTGGAATGTCTAAAATTGGGCATCATACTCAAGTGTTCTTTTCCAGGTATATCGTGTGTAGCAGTGATGCCTTTTACCTTTTCATTAACATTGAGCTTGTCTCTAAAGGCGACAAGTCTTCTGGTAAAGAGAGAATCAGACCCTGGAGGGCCAAAAGTGGCTTGGGTATTAATCACTATCGTGCTTTCGATATCGATTCCTAGACTGCTATTCTTCATTAAGCTGAGTTGACGATAAGCCACAGTGGAGGAGGCAATTAAAGCAATGGAAACCACAAACTGAAATACAATCAGACTATGTTTCAGACTGAAAAGTGATCCCTTGTGATGATTTGTGTAGCCACCTTTCAGAGCAAGTACAGGCTTAAAGGAAGAGGTGACAAATGCAGGGTAGATACCCGCCAAGGCACTGCCTATGAGTATAAGTAGTATAATTCCTATAAGAAAATCAGCACTGGAAAAAAGTGAAAGAGCTGATCCTCCGCCGATGAATGATGAAATGTATGGGTCAAGCAAATACAAAAAAATGCATGAGAGGGAAATTGCCAGTAGGTTCATTACAAGCGATTCAGTTAGAAACTGCTTTATAAGCTGCAATCTGCTGGATCCGATGACTTTTCGGACGCCAACTTCCTTCGATCTTTCCAGTGATCTGGAGATTGATAGATTGATAAAGTTGATCCAGGCAATGATCATCACAAAAACAGCTATAGCCAATAAGGTATAGACGATTTTTGCCTCACTGTTGGGCTCTGCCTCAGCCAGTAAGTTGGAATTTAGATGAATGGATGTCAGCGGCTGAAGAGAGAATACCGAACTGATGCTGGCGTTTACATTGTTTGCTTTATATTTTTCTACAAATGAAGGGAATTTCGCCTCTAATACTGGAATATCAGCATTAGGAGTTAGCAAAAGATAGGTGTAGAACCCGTCCCATCTCCAGTTTTCATCATCGCCTCCATCTGCTTGACTTGATACCTCCTGCCAAGCAAAGAGGAAGTCAAATTTCATATGGGCATTTTCGGGGACATCCTCAAAAACACCTACTACCCTATAATTCTCTGCGTAGTTGTGACTAATGATTTTTCCAATAGCCGACTCGTTTCCAAAATATTTAGATGCAGTGGATTGGGAAACCAAGACCGTCTTTGGCTCCAACTGTTTGATTTCTGAATTTCCTTCTATGATGGGAAAGGAAAAGACCTCAAAGAAACTCCCCTTCACATGGTAAACTTCCTTTTCAGCGAATCGAAGCATTTCTCCATCATCGGTCAAATGAGTCATGACTATATCTGATTCCGCACTGATTCTGAACATGGTGGTGTAATCCTCAACCTCGGGATATTCATTCATCATAGCTTCGCCCGTTGGGATAAAGGTTTGGGCTTTTCTGTACTGGAGTTCACCGTCAATATACCGGTTGTGTTGGACTCGATAGATTCGGTCTGACTTTTCGTGAAAGCGGTCATAGCTCAATTCAAACCTCACATACTGTAGAATGCAAAGACAGGCCGTCATGCCAATTGCAAGTCCGAGAAGGTTGATCACGCTAAAAACTTTATGCTTGAGAAGATTCCGATAAGCTATGCGTAAGTAGTTTTTCCACATTTTACTTGGAGCTTGGTTGAAAGTGCCAATGTAATTACTGTTATCATGCCAGAAAAAGAAGGGTGAAAGGGTTGATAAACAAATGTTTTTCTTTAATTGAATGGGGTATTCGAACAATAATGTTCGTTTACGGACAAAAGTCAGTTAGAAGGAACACTAGATTTTGATGATATGCAAGCTTACGTCAACCAACTTTTAGAGGATATAGCGGAAGGGCATCGCCCATCTGATTATTTTCAAGAATCAAGGGAGAAAACTGAAGAAGAGCAATTGGAGGAATCACTCGAAGAATCTGAGAAATTTGTTAGGCAAGAGGCAATGCCCGGCTTTTCGCGCTATTGTGGTCTTATGCGCGAGAGCTTCCCACCTAAAGAAATGCTTTCTGAAAGTCAATTAAAACAAGTTACAACGGCGTTTGTGGCGATGATGAATTCTTGGAATTTAGAGGTGGCATTTCCGGATGACCTCCCTCAACAAAGGAGATATGATCTTCTTATGGATATTTTAGTGCGTCCAGTGATGATCTTTAAACATGGGTTTTATTGCTTTGATTTTTGTACCGGCAATCCTGAAGGCTGTGAGTTAGGGGAATATTGCTCTTGTTTGAAGAGTGAATAGTATAATCCTTGAAAAAAATGGGTTGGCTTGATAACTTTTCCAAAGTTTAGAACTTTGGAAAAGTTTCGATTATAGAATATGGAGGTCAAGCAACTTTTCTCATTCTGCCTTAGCGATCATTCCCAGAAACTCGACCAGTCCTACGGTCTCTATGTCTCCTCTCATCGGGAATCTGTCGGTACCTGAATAAACGACATATTTTTTGGTTGCGCCTATATCTTCACAGGCTCTGTGAAAACCTGATCTGATTGTCGGGGCACTGGATTTTTTGATTTCTATTCCCCATACTTCTTTTGATCCAAATTCTAAAACCAAGTCTATCTCTGCTTGATTACTTGAGCGATAATAACTTGCCGTCCAGTCAGCAGGTAATTGGTTCAGAATGTTCTCCATAACGAATCCTTCCCAGCTTGCTCCAACTGCCGGGTGCCCCAATAGCTGATCAAAAGAAGAGATATTTAATAAGCTATGCAATAAGCCTGTGTCTCGAATATATACTTTTGGAGTTTTTACCAGCCGCTTTTTGGTGTTGCCAGACCAAGGGTGTACCTGTCTCACCATGAAGAAATCCTGAAGGATATCCAGGTAATTTCGGGCAGTGGTATGGCTTACTTCCAGACTTTTGGCAATCTCCGTCAACACTGCCTGCTGTCCGTGATAATGAGCAAGCATGGACCAGAAGCGTTTCATTCTTGTGGCCGGAACTTGCGGGCCAAAGAGCGGGATGTCTTTTTCCACATACGTGGAAATAAAGTCTCGGCGCCAGTTCTGACTCTGAATTTCTGATTCTGCTAGATAGCTGTCCGGAAAGCCACCACGAAACCATAGTTTCTCTACGTTAAATCCTAGAGGATCATTCAGAGTAAGTTCATTGACGGAAAATGGATTCAGCTCCAAGTACCGAATTCTTCCTGCAAGAGATTCAGAGGATTGTTGCAAAAGGTCTCTTGAGGCAGAGCCTAACAGAAGAAAATGACCAGCACGCTCTCCATTTCTCCTTCGCAAATCTACCAGAGCTCGGATCACAGGGAAGAGTTCTGGTTTTCTTTGTACCTCATCGATAACCAAGAGCTGATTTTCAAAGCGTCTTAAATAGCCTTCTGCATCATCGAGCTTGGCCAAATCAGAAGTTAGTTCCAAATCCAAATAATGGATGGGCTTGCCTAGAGTAGTCTTAGCCAGATCTAGGGCTAGTGTGGTTTTACCTACTTGTCTTGGGCCTAGAATAACTACAACCGGCATATTTCTTAGACTTTCGATAAGCTTGCTTTCCAATGTTCTTGTGATCATCTTTTCTTCATTGTAATTTCAAATTACATAAAAAAATAATAAAAACCATGTAATTTGAAAGTTAAACTTTCAAATTACATGGTTTTTTAAATAAAGTATGAAGATTATTTTTAGTGCTTTTTCAAGTTTTCGAGTATATATTTCTGTCCATAATGAGATAAAGGTTACCATTTAAAGGGCTATGCTAAATCAATTGGTTTTGTTACTTTTAGTTAATGGCAGAAAAGAAGAAAAAACAGGGCAATAACAGCTTTCTAAAAGGAATTGCTTGGTTGCTTCTAGGCATAATTGTTTCCATTTTTTTAGTCCCACTATTTCTTCCAGAGAGATTCTGTTTTGCTTCAATCGATTATGCAACTTTTGTTGGAGGACTAGCAGGGCCTTTGGCTGCTTTGGTAGGCTTTATTTATGTGTATCTAACTTTTCTAGGTCAGCAAAGACAATTGGATGAGCAGAGAGAAAGGCTTGATAAGGAAGATTTTATAAAACAAAGTGAGAATGCATCAAAGCAGTTTTCAGAATATCTGACTATCTGGATTGATATAAGATCAAAAATACAATACTCTACAGGCTCTATTGGAGATCAGGCATTTGATGATTGGTGGGGCAATGTCAAAGGAGCTGTACAAAAAGGATTGGTTTCCATTGGTGAAGATGTAAATAACCCTGTAGCTTTAACCAAGAGTCTAAAGAGACACTTTTATTCCAAAGGCTTTAATGGAAAGAACGACCAGTACGATAATTTTTTAAGAGTGATCTACTTGTTATTTGAGATTGCAGAACAGAATGATTTTCAGGATAGGGTAAATATCCTTGAAAGTTTTATGACTAGAGCTGAGAAAGCCATTCTTGTTTATTCTGCAACATTCATTGATCAAAATAAATCTGCTATCAAACTTTTCAAATCTGGATTTTGTCAAAGTTTACCCGATGATTATTTGATTTCTCCAGATCACAAAAAGATGATTTTCTGAAATGTTTGCCAATAGTTTGCCAAAAAATGCAAAAACCCCTTCAAAATTGCTTCTGAAGGGGTTTTGTGTACCCAGAGCCGGAGTCGAACCGGCACGCCTTGCGGCATTGGTGTTTGAGACCAACGCGTCTACCAATTCCGCCATCTGGGCTTTTGGTAAGTCTGGCCTTCCACCTGACTTGGCCCCATCACTTGCGTAACGGGATGCAAATATGAGGAAAGAATTTTTTTTCTACAAACTCATTTTTCTACTTCTTCTATCTTTTTTGAACTGAATGCTATAGGCTTTTCAGAAAAGAGTGTTTTTGTAAATGCCCAAATAGATTTAAAAAGGTCAGAATCACGGTATTGATTTAGCTTTTCCTCACTTTCCCAGTGGCTATGAGTCAGGAAAATATTTTTATCATTTTCATCCTGCCATAGTTCCAGGAGATGACAGCCGGGGAAATTCCTGATTAATTTCTTATTTGAATTAAAATTCTCCAAAAAATCTTCTACAGCCTCAGGCTTGAAAGTCATCCGTACTATACGTATCAGCATCAGGCATGAAAGGTTACATATACAACACTGTCATATTTCAACCCGAGCAAATCTCCTCCGTGCCCATGGTTGATCCCGATTTCCAATAAATCAAGACTGTTGAAGAAGGCAAAGCAGTCACCAGGTTCCACCTGATCGTACCCTTTGTGAAGCTTGCTAACCGATTCCCGGCCGAATTCTATAGTGAATTTGCCAGGGTTTAATTTGTCGAAAATGGATTTGTTGATGTTGGTGATCAGATTTCCATAGCGATCTACCCGGAGTACATGACCGATAATGTTCTCCCGCGTTGCTTTTGGATGACGGGACATTAGCTTTCGGAAGTTTTTCAAAGGCGCCCCAAAATCATGGATCGCTGCTCCACTGGCAACTTTTGCGGCGATCGGCGCTAGAATGTCCTTTGCCGGAAATGTAGAATCCTGCAAGTGAATATCTGCAAACTGAACAAGAATTCCCGGATCATGGTCAGCAAGGAGGCTTAGGATTCCGTTATTTGGGCCGATAAAAATATGTTCTTCCAATTTAACCCCGATATAGCCATGGGTAATACTGCCCGTTGTATTAAGGCATACCAAGTGTACGGTTCCCTTAGGGAAATCCCTGAACGTGGCACGTAACACAAATGCAGCGTGTGCAATGTCAAACGTGTCGATATTGTGCGAAATATCGATGATGTTAAGCTGAGGGTTAACGGCAAGCATTTTAGCTTTTACCGTCGGTACGTAGTAATCTTTGTCCCCGAAATCTGAGAGGAATGTAACCAATGCCATAGAAGCAAGTCAATTAAATTTATGTACTTTTGTTTAGGAGGGGTTGGAACAAAAATAGAAATTTTATCCTTCTGCCTTCAATGAAAATCTAATCAATAAAATTAGTTTGGTCGAAAAAGTAATCACATTAGAAAATGTCCCCTTGGCAGAATTTTTAGGCGAAGCCAATGAGAATATCCGGCAAATTGCCGCTGCCTTTCCCCAGAGTAAAATCATTTCCAGAGGCAATGAAATCAGAATCCAGGGTGGAGCCCCTGAGATCCTGAGGATTAATGATGTTCTCAACCTCCTGCTGGAACACATGGATAGATTTGGTCATCTCACTCCTGAGAATGTGAAGGACTATCTGGATGTAGAAGGAGTGCCTTTTGAGGATGCGAATCGTGATCAGGTAATAGTATTTGGCAATAAGGGGATCGTCATCAAGCCTAAATCCGCCAATCAGCGAAAACTCGTGGAATCTGCCATGACCAACGATCTGGTCTTTGCTTTAGGGCCGGCAGGGACGGGGAAAACCTACATAGCAGTAGCCCTGGCAGTAAGAGCTTTGAAAAACAGGGAGGTTAAGCGTATTATAATCACCAGACCTGCGGTAGAGGCCGGAGAAAATTTAGGTTTTCTACCTGGAGATCTGCAGGAAAAACTGGATCCATATCTAAGGCCTATTTACGATGCACTGCAGGATATGGTGCCGGCAGAAAAACTGAAATACTACCAAGAAACCCGTGTAATCGAAATAGCTCCCTTGGCATATATGCGCGGACGAACGCTTCATGATGCATTTGTGTTGTTGGATGAAGCACAGAATACCACTAATGAGCAGATCAAAATGTTTTTGACCCGTATGGGGCCAAACTCCAAAGTGATCATCACCGGAGATCAGACCCAAGTGGATCTGCCAATAAGGCAAAAGAGCGGATTATCAGAAGCCTTGAAAATACTCAAGGACGTAAAAGGGATAGGAATGGTGTACCTGAGTGGCAAGGATGTGGTAAGGCACAGGCTGGTGAAATCAATAATAGAAGCATACGAGAAAGACCATTATAGAAAAGAACAAGAAAGAGATGAGTCCTCAAGTAGAAAAAATAACGCATGATGAGCAGCTTAGGGCGGCATACAAGATCAGGGAAAAAGTCTTTGTAGTAGAACAGGGCGTTGATCCTCTGGACGAATATGATGAACATGAGAAAGAGTCCAGCCATTTCATAGCTTATCTTAAGGGGGAGGCAGTAGGCACTGCACGGTGGAGAGTAACCCCTAAAGGCATCAAATTAGAAAGGTTTGCGGTATTGAAAAGCGCACGGGGCAAAGGAGTAGGCCAAGCGCTGGTTGATGCGGTTTTGAAAGACATACATGCCACTCCCGGAACTGCTGGCAAAACCAAGTACCTTCATGCGCAACTAACCGCAGTTCCTCTATATGCAAAATTCGGTTTTGAGAAGGTGGGGGAGGTTTTCGAAGAGTGTGCAATTTTGCATTACAAGATGCAATTGGCCAAATAATTGAGTGTGACTAAATCCAACTTATTTAATATTTTGAAATCAGGTATCTGGAAGCTTTCACTCAGGTGGGTGTTTTGCACATACAAGGTTTCAAATGAGCATTAAAACATTTAAAACATGAAAAAGGTAATTTTTACTTTAATCCTGCTGGGAGGTATAGCCTCATTGGGTTATTCGCAAGCAGTGGTCTCATCTAGCAGCCAAAGATCCGGTGATTTCAGCAATGAGGTGAAGGCGAATTTTCTTAACCTGATTTGGCTGGGCTCTGTGGAACTAGGATATGAGCGATATTTGAGCCCAGATCATTCCCTAGATCTGCAAGTGATGATCAATGACAGATTTGGGTTCAATAATCAGAAAAACGGCAAGACATACAAAACGAACGCTATCCAGGCTTCTATGAACTTTTACTTCGGAGATAGCAGAAATGGAAGGATTTACATTTATCCATTGGCCAAAATCAGGTTCGGGGATTTTGAAGAGCCTGCTGACAATGGTGGTATAAGTACCACTGATATGAATGCCTTTATTCTTGGTGCAGGCGGTGGGTACAAATGGGAGGTTTCTAATAATTTCGCCTTTGGCCCTTACCTAAGTGTTGCAAGGAATTTTAGTTCTGAAGTGTCTGATAGGTTCAGTAGTGTGGAGCTGAATGGTGGCTTTAGCCTAGGCTACAGGTTTTGACAAATCAACTATTTATTATGTAAAGGAGGCTGTCTCAAAAGTAGCTAGTTTAAAAGGCTAGTCGATTTCTCGGCTAGCCTTTCCTGTTTTAACTCAAAACATGTATTTTGAGGTGTGCAAAAACAAGACTTAAATGTAGCCTTTAAGGACTA
>NZ_JAJUWR010000037.1 GCF_021390545.1 Algoriphagus sp. AGSA1
TACTGGGCTGATCACAAATCCCTTTACATTACTGATCGTGCCGTTGGCACTCTGAAAACATATCTGCTTCATTAACCCAGAATTGCATTCTGGGCATTTACAGGCCTTGCCTTTGGCAAGGAAAATCGGATCAGCCGGAAAGTTGATTTAAGCGTATGTGCCAAAGGCACAACAGGTAACCGCCCTGAATGCAGCAAAGCGAAATTCAGGGATGGGAAATCCGAATGAATTCGCCAAGAGTGCCAACGGCACGATCAGTAAATCCTAGGTCACTTCTACTGGTGGGGATCCCTATAGCTCTGGTAAAAACTATGGTGGCTTGGTGGCTACGGGGTCCAACACAGGTTAATTACATTATCAAGCATCATGATCCCACCCCAGATATTCAGACTGATCCTTTAAAGGACACACCTAATAGTTGGGGCAGACTATAGAATCATATAAATAGTTAGATGATGATATAGATAGAAAATATAGAAAAAGGTGTCTTGAAAATCTATTCTATTTCACTGATTTAAAAGAATTTAACGATCCTTAATCATGAACTCTTTTACAAAAAAGAAAATGAATTGCTTACTGATCATAGATCTTACAGAAATCAGTGTGAACTTTTACATAGGATTCTCTATGGGAGGTAAGGTAGGATAAACCGCAACCAATCATATCTATAATCTGACTATAGTATTCATTGATTACAAAGTCGGGAATAGAGCGAAGTCTGGGATATGTCAACACAACTTCCCCAATCATACGGCTCCAGATCCAATTCCTGCATTTCCGTACGCTTTTTTAACGCTTCGCAGAGATATATTTTCCACTGATCCATTGGCGTTCCATATTCACCATGTCAATTCTGGGAATGTCATGTCGATTTGGATCCGCCGTTATACGCTAGTCACTCTTTTTACATTAAGTTCTCTCCTCCATACATCAGGGCAGAATCTGTCTTTCAGCTCTTGGACAGAGGCTTTTGAATATGCCAAAGAACACCAGCCGGATTTCCTGATCTGGGAAAAGACAGCTGATCAGCAGACCTATGAAGTACGTAACGCAAAGGGAGGATTAATGCCCCAGCTTAAAGCTTATGGGAATTATGACAATTTTCTTCAGCTTCCTGTTCAATTGGTGCCTTCTGAGGCATTTGGCGGAGAGCCGGGCACCTTTACTGAAATACAGTTTGGTACCCAGTACCAATTGGATGTAGGGTTGCAAGCAAGTCTCCCCTTAGTCGATACCAAAGCATGGAATAGGGTAAAATCAGCCAAACTGGAAAAACAACTCAACAACTCTGAATTACAGGCAACCCGTCAAAATCACAAAGAACAACTGGCCCGTACGTATTATCTGACCTTACTTAGCCAAGAAGCTTTGGAGCTTAGTGAAGACAACTACAAAGCTGCTGATAGTATCCATCAAGCCGCCAAGCACCAATTTGATCAGGGAGTTCTGGAACCTCTTCCTTACCAGCGTCTCAAGGCAGCTGCTTTCCGGGCCAAGTCCCAATACCATCAGCAAGTCTCCTCAACTTCTTCTAACTCAAACAAACTGAAGTATCTAATAGGGTTGGATCAGGGAGATTCTATCCACCTGACGGAGACTGTTACCTATCAGGCCATGCCGGAGGGTATCCCTAGCTACCTTTTGGAAACACAGCCTGACTACCAGGGAGCTACAGTATCATTGAAATTGGCAGAGCGGAACCTAAAAGCTTCCCGACAAAGACATCTCCCTACACTGAATGCTGTTGGAAGGTATTCACAACAGGCCTGGTCTGATGATATGAGAATGTCCAATTACACATGGTTCAGTACGGCGATGATTGGGTTGAGATTGGAATGGAATATTTTCGGAGGTAATCTCACCCGGAATCAAATCAATTCAACCAAACTGCAACGTGAAATTGCGGAAGCCAGGCTGCGTCAAACTGAGCAACACTTGATCCAAGAGCAGCATGATTTATTCACTGATCTCGCCCAAAACCTTAAAATTCTGGAAAGTTACAGGGAAACCTATACTGTGTACCAGGATAATTATCGTCTCGCCCAGATCCAGCTCCGAGAAGGAGTGATCAGTGCAGACGAACTGCTCCAGGTACAACAGGAACTTTGGGACAATCAACGACAGTACCTAAACAGTATGGCGGATTATCTGATCGCAAAAGCCTTGATCGAAATTAAATCAGAGTAAACAATCAAAAAGCACATTTAACCCATGCCCATAATGCAGCATCTGTCCAATAAAATCACCTTTTGGGGATACCTGATTTTCCCTGTTTTGGTGTCATGTGGAAACGGGGAAACATTGAGTCCAGAGATCAAATCCCTGACTGAGGCAGTGTATGCTTCAGGCTATATCCAATCTCGGGGAGAATTTGAACTTACTGCCCAATCAGAAGGGATTCTAAAGAAGCGGTTTGTGGAAGAGGGGGATTATGTGGATGCAGGCCAGGAATTGTTTGAAATCGCCAGCACGGCCCAAGAGGCAAGGTTGGCCAACGCCCAAAACCTATATGAACTGGCCAGCAAGAACTCAGGCGACAATAGCCCCTTGTTGGCAGAAGCCCAGAATGCAGTACAGCTTACATGGGAAAAATATCAAGCGGACTCGATCAACTATGTACGCTACACTAACCTGTGGAATGAAAAGGCAACTTCCCAAGCGAAATATGAGGCGGCCGTCACTGCCTTCAATTCTTCCAAACTGTCTTGGATCCAAAGCAAAAACAACCTGGAAAACCGATGGGATCAATTAAAAATCGAGCGGGATCAAGCCTATCAACAATTATTGTCGGCCAGGGAGGAATCCGGCTTTTATACCGTCAGGGCCGAACAGCCCGGGACTTTTTTTCAGAGTGGAAAAGAGCCCGGAGAACTCGTGCGCAAAGGAGACTTACTGGCTGTGCTGGGAATGGAAGGCGGATTTATAGCTAATCTGAAAGTGGATGAACAGGATATATCCCGACTAAAAACAGGTCAAAAAGTGATGCTAAAGATTGATGCTTATCCCGATAGCATGTATGAAGCCAAACTGGAAAAAATCTACACTAAAGTGGATCCGCGTGACCAGATGCTGAGGGTGGACGCAGCTGTTCAGGATCAGCTGCCCGGCAAATATACCGGATTGGCATTGGAGGCAAATATTGTGACCAGGGAAAAAGATTCCGTACTGGTGATCCAACGGAATTTACTGATGGAGGGAGACAGTATCATGATAGAAAAAGACGGCAAAGAAAAGAAAGTAAAAGTAGAGATAGGGCTAAGGACTCTTAGTGAGGTGGAAGTTTTATCAGGAATCGACCGAAACACGAAACTTATTAAACCATCAGGGTGATTCTCTCCATAGCGAAGACCCATCTGCTGGCGAAACCCAAGCAATCTCTGGTGGCTATGCTCGGGGTCACTTTTGGCATAGGAATGTTCGTGGCCATGGTCAGTCTGATGAGTGGGCTCAATAATTTTACAGAAGAGCTCACAATGACCTCCTCACCGGACATCCATATTTACAAGGATATCACTGAGTCCCGGGTTTCCATTATGGACCAGCTGAATCCCGAAGGGATTAATTTTGTGCATCACCCCAAACCCAAAAATGAATCTCAAAAAATCCGGAATGCCTTCCAGATAGCAGAATTGATTCGTCGGGATCCTGATGTTCTGGGCGCCGCCCCACAGCTATCCAGTCAGGTGTTTTACAACTTCGGTCCCGTGCAGCTCAACGGGAACATTGCAGGGGTGGACATATTGGAAGAGGACAAGTTATTTGACCTTTCTTCCAAAATGAAAGCAGGAGAAATCGCCGGACTGCTCACCACCACCAACGGTCTGATCATGGGAAGTGGACTTGCCAAAACACTCTCGCTTTCGGTTGGTGACAACGTAACCGTCACGACACCAGAGGGAGTTACCATATCGCTCAAAGTGGTTGGAATATTTCAGATGGGACTTGGAGAAATTGATAATTCCCGGAGTTATGCGAATATATCCACGGTCCAGAAAATTCTTGGCAAAGACCAGAGCTACATCACTGACATCAATGTGAAGCTGATAGATCTCTATCAAGCAAAAGCCAAAGCCGTACAGATACAATCTATTTTCGGATACAAAGCTGAAGACTGGGAGACAGCAAATGCGACATTTTTGGCAGGGGCGGTGATACGGAATATTATGACCTATTCTGTATCCATTACCCTGTTGATTGTGGCCGGGTTTGGGATCTACAATATTCTGAATATGACCATTTTCAGTAAGATGAAAGATATTGCTATCCTCAAGGCGACAGGATTTGCCGCAAAGGATGTCACCGGCATCTTTATGACGCAATCGCTGGTTATCGGTTTAATGGGAAGTGTATTGGGGCTAATTCTTGGATTTATTCTGTCCTATTTACTTTCGTTGGCTCCCTTTGACGGTGGGGATGTGATTGCCATTGATGCATTGCCGGTGAGTTTTGATCCGCTGTACTATGTAATAGGGATTGTATTTGGAGTAGCCACTACCGCAGTGGCGGGTTATATGCCCTCCCGCAAAGCCGGCCATGTAGATCCAATTGAAATTATCCGTGGTATCTAGCCATGCAACTGCTAATCGATTTAGAATGAAGGAGATTATATTAGAAACAAAGGGAATCAACAAATATTTCCATGAACCGCAGACCTTTCAGGTGCTCAATGACATCAACTTAAGAGTATTTAAAGGGGAATTCCTCAGTCTGGTAGGCAAATCCGGATGCGGGAAATCTACCTTGATGTATCTGCTGAGTACCATGGACACCGATTATAAAGGGGTGCTGGAAATCAGCGGGGAAAATCTCACAGGAAAGCGTGCCGACTACCTGGCCGGATTTCGGAACCGCAACATCGGATTTGTGTTTCAGTTTCATTTTCTCCTTCCTGAATTTACAGCCCTACAGAACGTGATGATTCCTGCTCTGAAGCTTGGGGAATATCCAGAGACCAAGATCAGGAATCGGGCAATGGAGAAGCTGGAAATGCTCGGTATTGCTGATCAGGCAGGTAAAATGTCCTCCAAGCTTTCGGGTGGGCAACAGCAACGTGTGGCTATCGCACGAGCATTGATCAATGATCCGGCATTGATCATGGGAGATGAGCCCACGGGTAATCTGGACAGCACCAATTCAGATATTGTATTTGATATATTTAGAAAGCTGACACGTGATTTTGGGCAGACAATCATCGCTGTCACCCACGATGATGATTTTGCAGCCAATTCAGACCGCATAATAGAGATGAGGGATGGGAAAATCGTCGGCTAAACATCCTTCTACACAAAAAAAAGAGGATCAGCTTACTCAGATCCGAAGGGAACTATATTTTCTTAAATTTGAAGCCTGTGTAAAGCAATTAGACCAGATGGAAAAAGAGCTGCCCTTATTTTATCCCGAAATTTCCCATGTTTAAGCGTAAGTATTTTTGGCTGGAATACGGGATTATTTTGACCTTCGCCACCGTAGGGAGCATCGTAAGATACTTTGTATGGGACTTTTTGGAATTGAAAGGAGGATTGACACTGGAGGCGGTATTGATTTCATATATTTCTATTGTCATCGCGTGGGAAGTCTTCCGGGGAGTCAACAGCTACCTGAACAAGACATTGCCCTTTGAAAAGGGAATTGCCAGGCGGATTGGAGTACAGCTGACCATCGGAGTACTCTTTATGAGCCTGTTCGGCACTATTATATTGTCATACGCAGCGCAGTTTTTTGACGAGCCAATGGGCAGGATGTTCAATACCACTGCCTATGCCACTTACATTATTTTATCCTTTTTAATCAACAGTGTTTTTTTTGCAAAATTTTTCTTTGACCAGTGGAAGAACGGAATTCTAAAGACGGAACAGCTTGAAAAAGAGAAAACCCAAGTACAGTTTGACAACCTCAAAAATCAGCTCAATCCACACTTCCTGTTCAATTCCATGAGCTCGCTGAACAGTCTGATCTATGATAATCAGGAATTGGCTTCGGATTTTCTTCAAAACCTAAGTAAGGTTTACCGCTATGTGCTTCAGAATGAAGAACGCACATTGGTTCCTATCTCCAGTGAGCTGGATTTTATTCGGCATTTTATCTTTCTGTTGGAAACGCGCTTTCAAAATACCATCCATATCAGGGTAGAAGTAGATCCCCAAGTGTGTGATTTGGGCATAGTTCCGGTTACACTACAGGTACTTCTCGAAAATGCGGTGAAGCATAACCAAATGGACGAGGACCATCCACTCCAAATCAGGATTTACTCCCAACTGGATAAACTGATGGTGGTCAATTCACTTCTTCCAAAGAAGTCTGTTGAAAGCAGCAACAAGAAAGGCTTGAATAACCTCAAATCACTTTATGCCTTTCTTACAGAGACACCTATAGCGATCCGGAGTACGGAGGATCATTTCAGTGTGGAAATTCCTCTGCTCAGAATACAAGATCGTGTCCTACTTGATTACAAAAATGTCAGTTAACCCGTGAAAATGGAATTTTTCTTTAATACAACGCCAAAAATACTGATTATAGAAGATGAATCACTAGTGGCCAATGGGCTGATCAAAAACATCAGAGAACTTATCCCCGAGGCCAGGATTTATCCCATCCTGACCAGCGTAAAAAAGGCACTCCATTGGTTTGATAAAAATGAAGTGCCCGATCTTATTTTTTCAGATGTCCAGCTTTCAGACGGGATAAGCTTTGATATTTTCGAACAGTATGAACCTGCCTGTCCCGTCATATTTACCACTGCGTATGACCAATACGCCCTTAAGGCCTTTGAGGTAAACAGTGTAGATTTTCTTCTCAAACCTATCGGAAAGGATGATCTGAGAAAATCGCTGGAAAAACTAAAAAAAAGATGGGAGTCCTATCGCCTGCCCAACTTAAATGCAAGCCTGAGACAGAGCGTTCAGGGACAATTATATTTAGAGCGTTTTCTTGTGCAGCACAATCAGGGATTTATGCCTGTGATCCAGGATGAAGTCGGCTGTTTTCAGAAAGATGAATTGATTTTTACGTGGAAAAGGGATGGGAAGAGATACCTGACGGATTTTAATTCCATTGATGAACTGGAGTCAAAACTCAATCCTGCGTTGTTTTTTCGCGCCAACCGTCAGTTCATCATTCGGGTTGACAATATAATGCACATCAAATCAACCCATAAAGGAATTAAAGTACAGCTACACGTACCTCAACAGTTTATTCTCGATGTAAGTCGCGAAAAAGCACAGATCTTTAAAAAATGGCTGTTGGGGAGTTAATGCTATATATTATAAGGTATAGTTCACACTAATCTATAAGAGTACTTTTTTTTGCAATCGGTACATTTGTACTCTGCCATCAATCCCCCTCTTGCCAATTATTATATTTCTCTCTCCAGAGCCATAAAATGAGTGATCTCATTTACCCAATTCGACAGCGGAACTACAGTGATCTGACAGCGGTATTCCTCCCTATTCTGCCTATAGTTAATCAGCGTTTCTGTAAACCGCCTTCCCGAACCCAAATTCTCCCTAATTCTTTGTTTTACCTCGGTAGATGTATTTTCCCCTTGAAGAAAGCTGGGGGTTTTACCTATAGCAAATTCAGGCTGGTAGCCGGTCATGGATTGGAAACCCTGGCTTACCCAATGGATATTTTGCTGTATATCCGTCACTACAATGGCATGATAATACACCTCCAGTTCTGATTTAATATCCACCTGCCATCCGTTCTTCCCTGCAAGCTGGGTCAGCTGAGCTAGCTCTATTGCCCTGTTATTTTTCAAAGCGGAGAGCGGATTGCTTAGATCCCAACTTAACAGAGGGACATGTTTCAGCGTGATTTTTTCCTTCATATAAGATTAAATCACCAAAAGCCTCCTTTTGTTTTAGCTAGCTGATTTATTTTCAGTCTTGCATTTCTGTACAGAATAAAACACTGCTCATCATAACTCAAAAACATGCTCCTCCTTATTCTTCTTCCCTTTCAGATTTAAGGAAATGTGCGTCATCAGCCTATTTCCTGCCAATGCGCGGTCATTTGCCAGATGTTGGCTCAAAGGAATCTGATAGTTTGCTCCAATAGAAACACGTCCCATATTCATCTCCACTCCCACTACACTGCTCAGAAGGCTTCCTCCTGACTGATAGACCTTATATTTATTGTATAGTATGTCCTGAGGCTGGGTTTCGTAGAGCAGACCGACATTGGGCGCGATACGGACTTTATCTTTAACATTGAATTTATAATAGCCCAGTATATTTCCTGTGAACTTATTGCCATACCTGTACTCATAGCTATTCTCCGTATTCAGCTTATAGCTAGTATTGAGGTTGATGCCAAGATCCATCAGACGTATGTCATAAGCCGCATTGAACATAAAATCCGTGCTTCCCGAGCCTAACTGGAAGTTGTTGGGAGAATTAGGCATGATTTGTTCACCGTCTTCATAATTCCCAGTAGGCGCCTTCACTCCGCCGCCCACCCAGAGCGAATGTGCAAGAAACTTATCATTTCCGGTAGTGACACGGGATTCGAACAGCTTGTAATTCAGAATAGCCACTACATCTCCCAGACCATGCTTTTCACCTGCTACAGTACCTCGCTCAATCTTCCGTGTATTAAAATTGTAAGGCAAAATTGCCATAATTCTCCAACGGTTGCCGAAATTCCAAGCCCCCCAAACCTCCATACTCTGATACGTTTCATCTGAGGTCAAAGGCGTACGGTTCCCGTTCGGGCCAAGATGGGTTGTCAGCAATTTTGACTGGTAACGCACACCGATAAACTTATCGCTAAAATCAGGCAATATTCCCAGATAATAGCTTCCCACACCACAACCGCAGATATCACAAGCCAATGATGTAAGCGGAGAAGCGAGTAAAAGAAGAATTATTATTAGTTTAATTTTCATTTGTTGAAGGAGCTATTGATAACCGGTTCTGCCAAGAGTGGATCCGTAACAAAATCCCGGTCATTCAGTATGTTGAGAAACTCTATTAAATTGTCTTTTTCCACATCGCTTATAGCGATGCCGATTGACCCGTCCGCATTTCTAAAAACAGGATCAAGTGTCTCTGAATCCACCATTCCCGTACGGTAATGTTCAATTACCCTGTTCAGTGTCAAAAAACGCCCATCGTGCATGTAAGGACCAGTATATTGCCAATTGCGGAGGCTTGGCACTTTAAATTTATAGCGGTCAGCATCGTTGAGCGTCACCTCAAACCTTCCCTGATCATTAATATGATTGGGAGCCAAACCATTGTTGCGATAGCTTTGGTCAGTGAGCAGCGGCTCAGCATGGCAGGAGGCGCAGTTTTTGGCAAACACCCGATAGCCTGCCAATTGCTGTGGAGAAAAAGCTGCTCCAGCTTCATTTCTTCTCACCTTGTCATAGTCTGAGTTATCACTCACGGCCAATAGCATGTATTGGGACAAGGCTTTGAAAAACCTTGCATCAGTAATCTCAGCTGTACCAAAAGCTTTTTTGAACAAGTCAGGATATTCCGGATGCTCCCGAAGTTTTTTTAACACATTAGGTACATTTTCATCCATTTCCACAGGGCTGGTAATCGCATTGACAGCTGCCAGGTCCAGATCAAATACGCCTCCATCCCAGAAGAACTCTTCACCCCATGCCAGGTTCATAATAGGCATGGGATTACGGATCCCCAGCAGATCGTCTATACCATGACTCACATCATGTCCATGATGGGTGAAGGCCGCAGACTGTATATGACAGCTTCCACAGGCTATGGTGTTATTGCGGGATAGTCTAGGTTCGAAGAAGAGTCTTTTCCCCAGTTCAAAACCTTCTTTGGTAACTTCATTTCTGGAAAAATCATAGCTTGCTTCCGGAAATCCCTGCGGCTGCACAAAGCCGGAAAACCGTTCAGGCAGTTCCTCTCCGGGACTGCATGAGAAAATCAAAACCGCCAAAAACACCGCAACCCCACCCCAATCAAGCCTGGGGCTAAACCGGGTATTCTCTTTTGCATCCATTTACAGTTCGTCTTCTCCTCTTGTAAAATTCTCCGTGTGGTCATGGGTGAACATCCCCGGGAAATTGTTGGCGATGTTCACGCTATAGTCACTGAACATCACATTGGGGTGCTCTGGAATACTGAATGCATGCTGTCCGTCGAAAACATTCATTACATCCACGAATAAATGCACATTACTCCTCAAGCCTTCCCTGACCTGCGCAATCCCTCCCTGATTCAGATCCATGGAGATTTCTTTAATATTATTTAGTGTAGGGGCACTGTACCCGCCAAATCCTCCAATATGGTATTTGAACTGCTTGTTGCCGGTAGGGTCTCCCTGCTGATCATCAGTGATCAGATCACAGGTACCTTCAAACTTGAAAAAAATATAGCCACTATTCCATCCCCAGTACATGCCTCCACCTTCATGTCCCTGGCTCGGATCAAAAGACAGCACGCCCGGACGCTCTTCTACAGGCTTGGTATTTCTCAAACTGTCCACGCCCAAGACAAAGGAGATCTTGGTATAATCCCCTTCCGGCACCGTCACCTTGGTAAACCGGGTATTTCTGTCCTGTGCCTGTACCAAAAAATAACTTTCCTCCTGAGGCACGACATATTCTTCTCCCGACTCAGTGTAAAGCTTAATATTACTGATGAAGTATTGTAAAGTCCGGATGGAAAACACCTCTCCTTTGGCATTGGTGTACTGTCGTGGTTCAAGACCAAAAGTCTCCTCTCCCACGATGTTATCAAATTCAATGGAGAATTCACCTGTTTTGGTCAGATCTGGCGAGGAGTCTTCGGTCGAATTACAAGAAACACTGACAAGCAAACATATCCCTGCCATTAATATGCTGGATACAAAGACCTTTATTCTCTGATTTATATAGTTCATGTGTATTTAGTTAATTTGAGTCTGTCCAGTAATCTTTGCCTATGAAATCCTGGTCAGTCAGGGTATGTAGAAAATCTTTAATTGCAGATATGTCTTCTTGGGAAAGGGGAATCCCCGCTTTTTCGCCATTTTGAAAAACCAATCTGCTTGTGTAAGCAGTGTTAGCCACTTGATTGGCATAATGATCCAGAACTTCATCCATCGTCCCAAATCGACCATCATGCATATAGGGAGCCGTGACCATACTGTTCCTGAGAGAAGGGGTTTTAAAGGCTCCCATATCCGCTTCAGCGTGAGATATCCTATACCTACCCAAACGGATCATCTCATGGGAAGTATCAGAGAAATCCTCATCTATCCCATTATTATGAAATTTGTTATCGGTAAAGAGCTCTCCTGAATGGCATGAAGCGCAGTGCTTTTTAACCAATGCAAATCCCTTAAGTTCTGAATCAGTAAACCGCACCCCTGAAGCCTCACCCATCCATCGGTCATACTTACTATCTGCCGACACTAGCGTACGTTGAAATTGTGCAAGTGCCTTTGCAACATTGACAGCCGTAGTACCATCTTCAAAAGCAGCGTCAAACATTTCCGTGTAGCTTGGATTGAGAGAAAGTACATATTCCAGTTCAGCGAGATCCATCCCCATTTCATCAGCGTGTGTGAGAGGGCCTAATGCCTGTGATTCGAGATTTTTAGACCCACCGTCCCAGAACAGCCCATTCCCCATCCACGCCAGATTAAACAAAGCGGGGGAATGCCTCTCCAAAGCTTTACCACTAACCCCTTGAGCCCCTAAAGCCAATCCATCTGAAAAGGCCAGCGCAGGATTATGACAACTAGCACAGGAGACTCTTCCATCAGCGGAAATCGACTTATCGAAAAAAAGAGTTTTGCCCAGTAAAACACCCTGTTCTGTAAGTGGATTATCTTCCATATACACCGGAGAAGGAAATCCATCAGGGACTTCTAACTCCAATTTAGTTGGGGTAGCGTTAACATCAGGCATCGGCTCTTCTTCTATTGCAGCACAACTGCCCATGCCAAGGGCAGCTAAACAGACCATTGAAGAAATACCGATGCCGTAGTTAAAGCCCATAAAAAGAAGCCCGTGTGTGGGTAGTCAATTTTTATTTTGAAGCGAAAGATGCTGAGCTAAAGGAAATCGCATTTACATAATTATCCCTCAACTTCTCCATCTTGCCCACATCAGTTGCTCCTATGACAGCACTATCCCATGCATTTTCAAGAGAAACTACCTGCTGCACGTCCAGATTCAACTCTATCACAGATGAGGTAGCCGAACTGATGCGTATAGGCTGATCAAATTCTATAGATTTTTGGACGTACATTTCGTTGGAACCCGTTTCCAGGAAAAAGTTCTGCGATTGTTCTGAATCAGAAGCAAGGGTCATCCTGCCTGCCGCGGAGGTGAAGATGTAGCTGGTGAACCACATCCAACTATCTTTGGCCATTCCGTTCATAGGAGTCAATTCACCGATCTGCAGGGTAAGGTTATCGTTGTATTTTGGTTCTACACCAATACTGAATTTCACACCTTTATATTCTCCTGCAGGTATCCCCGAAAGTGCAATCTCTTCCCGCTTATTTGCAGAATAGACTTTTCCGTAGGTTCCTTCTTGCACAGGTATTTCACCCGTTTCCTCCATCAGGTAATAGGAATCAGGAACACTAAATTCTTCCCCATTTTCATTCACCAGTATTACATTCCCCACCCAATACCGTAATCTAGAGAATTCGTAATTTAAAGCCTGATCACCGGATGTTGTTTGAAACGGTCTGTTCAGCTCAAAATCATCCTCACCAAAACGGGCATCAATCACCAAACGGGTATCCCCTCCCGCTTCCAGCATTATAGGATCCGCATCATCAGTGCAGGATACCACTAAAACAAATGAGCAGAGGAGAACAAAAGACTTGCTTAGTAGATCTTTATATAAACACATAAATTATATTAATTGATATTTTGAAAATTAGACATAGTTATATCACCACAACACAAAACATGTATTGCATAATAATACAACGCGATAAATAAGATTATCCTTAATAAATAAACTTCCGAATCAGGCTATATTTTTCAAATCCATATATGAAAAAACAGCATCACAAACAGATGCCACACCAAGTTGGCACCAATAACACGCATTAACCGGAAAGAAGAAATAACAGGAAGATCTAAAAAATCAAATCTTGGGTGGCTTGACCACTTCTCTGATCAATAAAACGGTATAAGGCTCAACATAGGGAGCCAAAAAACTGCCTACCAAAGTAAAATCACGCTTAAAACCTTGACTAACTGCTGAAGCTGGAATATAAACCCCAAAGTCCATAGCGAATTTATGGGTAGAATTTGCATCCTGCTTTTCTTTTTGAGCCTTCATCTGCTCCGCAAGGTAGCATTTGCCATCGCAGTTCATCATAGGCTTATCCTTATTGATACAGAAATTCTCTATGATGTAAGCTTTATTCAACTCATAGCTTCCCTGGATTACGGAATACACCATACTGTTCAGCAGGAGTATGGAGCAAAGAGAAATATGTATGAGTATTTTCAGCACAGCACAAAAATACAATCAGATAAAACAATGACAAAGTAATTCAACAAATAAATCTAGCCCGACAACTCTTTTGTAAATATATAATTACATATTGTGATTATCCGAAATGATGCCAGTATAGATATTTTCTTTGCTCAGTTGGCTTGAAGACCGAAGACGGAAGACGGAAGACGGTAGAGGCCTCAATTCTATTGTTGTCCATAAGCTAAAATGCTTTACTGGCAGAAAAGCGGATATACATATTATATATTAAAGTCAACGAAACTGAATGAAGTCAAAAACATTCTCATTTGCCCGCTAATTAATCCAACGTGATTTTTATTTGAAGAGTCTGCTTGATTCCAAACCTTCGATAAGCACATCTATATCCTCAACCTTATTAAACACATTCACAGACACCCGTAATTTCCCTGCCC
Organism: Algoriphagus sp. AGSA1; assembly: GCF_021390545.1. Lineage (GTDB taxonomy): Bacteria > Bacteroidota > Bacteroidia > Cytophagales > Cyclobacteriaceae > Algoriphagus. The sequence continues at coordinate 13,859 of NZ_JAJUWR010000037.1, forward strand.
TATTAGATACTGAAATCTTCCTTTCCTCTAGGTTCTTTTTCAAAAGTTCAGGATCTATATCTTCCGGGAGTTTCAAACCGAATAGATGTGCTGAGCTATATGACTCATCTTCGAGCTCCACGTTCAAGCTTTTCAGGTATTCATAAAGTGGTGCCGTGAGCTTTCGGCAATACCTCTCTATTCTCTCCACAGTCCATTCATTTATCTGCTTCAGACCTTCATTGAGCATAGGCAAGAGAATGAAGTTACTCATCTCGCCCACATTGTACCGCCCGGAATCCTCCGCATATTCATGGTCGTAGTGGGTCAGGTTACCAAAGTCCTGTGAATTGGTTCTGTTCAGCCAAGACTCTTCTAAAGGCTCTCCTCCTTCGAAAGCATGTCCATAGAATGCAAACCCCATCCCATAGGAGCCAAAGAGCCATTTGTAGCTGGCGCAGATCAACGCATCGATTTTAAAACGCTTCACATCCACTTCGGCCGCTCCAGTGGACTGGGTGCCATCTACTATGAAAATTGCCCCTACGGATTTGCATTTTTGCCCTATACTCTCCAGATCAAATTTCAACCCATTCGTCCAGTGAACAGAAGACATCAGCACAACTGCCGTTTCCGAGGTGATACTCTCCAGGATATTTTTATTCCAACTTTCTCCCTGAGTTGTTGTTTCCTTGTCAGGCCCCACAACTTTCAGCTCCGCATGATGTCTATCACACCAGGTTTTTAATGAAAAGTACCCACTAGGGAACTCATCCTCCAACACGATGGCATGCTGCTCAGGCTTACAGGCAATATTCCCCAATGCGGTGGCAAATCCATAAGAAGTGGAAGGAATCAAGGCGACCTGCAAGGGATCACAATTTATAAGCTCTGCAAATCTTCCCTTAACTTCTTTGGGTAAAGTGAAAAAATCTTCAGGTGTAATTTGAGAAGGATTTCTAGCCTGAATAAGTGCTGCTATAGCAGCAGCCTCAGCCGACTTCAACAGTGGGGATCTGGCCCCACAATTGAGATAATGAATATCCGGGTCAAGGTTAAATAGGTGTTTCTGAGAATCCATTATATAGGAGTTTGGTTTACAAAAAAGAGGTAGATATCCAGAGGCAAGCTACCTTATTCTAACACGCGTAATCTGTAAGCGTTCATCGCATACTTGCCGAGATGCTCGGTCAGGCGGTAATTTGCTATTGCCCCAACCCCGGCTCCCACTACCGGGATGAGTTGCGCCAGTTTGGCCAGATCTATGTAATCCCTATAGTCAAGCTGAAAGGTCTTCCAATCAAATTCCTTAAAATCTTTTGGCAAAGTCTCCCGATATTCCTCCCAATTCTCCAACAACCCTATCAGGTCATTCCTCCTTTGCTGGGATGAAAATGCAAGTTGAAATACATACAGCAAAAACAGTCGCTCATGAAAATTCTTAGTATCAAAGCCATAAAGTGCCGCGATATCAAAAAGCAATTTCATCTTGATCGTGAGGAATGCGGGAAAATCCGCAAATCCCATGAGAATGCCTCCTGCCCCGGTAACCGCACCCTCTACTGAGGCGGTGTTTCTATACCATTTGATCCTACTTCGTACCTTGAACTCCCGCTGTTGCAACGTGAGACTTGCGTGGGGCTTAGGCACAATCCAGCTCGACCCGGTAATCACCGCTTTTACCATATTTTCTATAGCCATGGTAATAGCCTTGTGTACTTTTTCCGGTATCCAGCTATTGATTCTGCTCTGCACTCCGTGAGTCAGTCGTCCGCCGAGACTTGGCTTTTTTTTCATCCTAAACTGCCAGAGCGAGAGTTCGGCATGGGCATAATGTAAATAGGAGTCCATACTTTCAATTTAATTCACCTTAGTATCAAACGGATATTAGCACAATAGTTTCAATAATGGATTCAAAGATGAATCATTCGTCAAATCCCGGACGGAAGCTCTAACGTACCTCGGGATTTAATTTTGCTCACTGATATATAACCCCGCATTCCCGGCAGGTAAACAGTTACATAGAAAAAACCGCCCTTCTGAAGGCGGTTTTAACTTAATAAAGATCTAACCATTTACTTATAAAGCCCATTAAACAACATCTTGAATGTCCCATGCGACTGTGCCCTAAAGGTGATCTCTGGCCCAAAAGCATAGAACTTTCCTTTTCCCATCTGAGCTTCGAATGCAGTCACACCGTTCTTCAGATAAGACTGCCCCCATGCCCAGCCACTTCTCAAGGGCGCTTCATCGCCAAACCAGGCAATTGGCCTGATTCCCTTATTCACAGCTGAGGGCGACAGCCGGAATACCGGGCTTCGGTTGAACATGATGTATGCATTTTCGCCCATCCCATAATTGATCGGAACTGAATTATCCACCTGCATCTCCAACACAGAGCCAGGAACATAGTACTTCTCGCCGCTGAGCGATTTGGCTTTTCCCTCTGAATCAATCTCCGTCAAGGCATCTTCTACCGGAAGGTCAAAATGATAAGCGAGTTCAGTAGCCGATCCTACGGTGATGATCCGCCCCCCGTTTTCGACGAATTGTTTCAACTGAGGCACAGACTTATCCGCTGAGAAATCTCCTAGCATATGGTGATACTTTTCATCAATTTCCTCTGGCTTTGGCTGTGCCCTGGAGTATCCTCTGGAGCCCATGCCTGGGATACCGGAGCTTATGAACAGCAATGCATCAAATTTATCATTCAGACCTCCTGCATTAATTTCTTCAGGAAAGACCAGCTGGTATTCAAAGTGGAATTGCTCCATCATCCAGCGAACCCAACCAGAGGGCATAGATCCTCCATAATAATCATACAGGCCAATTCTGGCAGGCTGAATCTGGACAGCTTCTTTTGGCATGGATGCCGGTACAGGATAGACCCCGTATTCCTTTGCTGCTTTTTCCAGCTCCTTTTTACCTCCAGAGACATAAAAGGAACCAGCTGGCAATCCATCCACAGCTGAAGAAGTTCTATAAACTTTCACCTTCGCTTTCAGCAGATCATTTACCGTCATAAAACTGTTATTGTTTCTGGCATCCAACAGATATCCTGAGCCATTTGCCAAGGTTTTGGTCGGAGGAGATTGCAGTTCTCCATAAGGAATACGCTCAAATGGCCCATCAAACCCTTCGTACATCTTATCCACTTCTACTCCCATCTGCATGGCCAACGTCCAGCCTGCCGCATCATAAGGTCTGATAGGAGGCCCTCCTGGATACAAGAAATCATTTGGGTGATCCTGAGGCTCGAACATGTCCATCACATGTGGACGGAAAGCCTGCACTGTTTTCACAATGAAGGAATTCTTAGGATAGGTTTTTCCATTTATGGTAAACGCTTCTACGGCTTTTTCCACCAAGATGCCAGATTTGATCAAGGCATTCATAAATTTCACCGCTGAAGGAAAGTCGGGCTGATCAGCAGAAAGTATATAGCCACGGGGATCTCTATTTGCAGGATCAGTATAAACAGAATCGTAAAACTGCTCAGGAATTCTCGATCGGGAGGCGCTTTCTTCTGCTTTGCTTTTCTGCGACTCCGCAAACTCATCCTGAACCGCCTGTGCAAATCTTGGGTACATAGTCCAGTTGTCCCTGCTACCCTTTTCTATGGACTTTCGCCCCATCAAGTAAATATTCAAAAGCAACTCATCCCCGTGCCGCACGGCATGGTTTAGAATCGCATAATTCAAAGAGACCGAATAGTCGATGGACCGTCTGAAATGCCAATCCTGTGGCGTTACCGGGTACGGTGTACCATTATTCGGTATAAGGCGCTCGGGCACCAACGGCACCTTGGATGGGGTGGGATTACCGATGATCTCTGTGAGAATACCGATGATATTATGATAGTAAGGAGTAGTCCTAAGACCACCGTTCCACCAAGTGGAAAATACCGAACCATCCAGTCTCGTATATCCAGGGCGGTCCTCCTGATGCATTCTGTTGATCATGGCGGCTCCCACTGCATCCAGACTAGTGATGATAAGAGGATCAAAAACATGGTTGAACGGATCCCGGTAAGGTGGGCCAGCCACTACCGCACCTGCGGGGGCAGACTGATGGTGGTTATAGATAATCTGCGGAATCCACTCCACGTATTGCTGGAGGGACATATTTGCGGCCTCGCTCATATTATTCATGTAGAAATCACGGTTATTGTCATGCCCTACATATTTCTGATAAAGGATTGGGATATTCTGATCCCTATCTTCCGGATTCTCCTTCCGCATATACCAATCGGACATGATTTCCATTCCGTCAGGATTTGCATGAACTAAGAGAATTATTACATTTTCAAGGATCCTCAATGTTTCCTCATCATCCCTTGATGCCAACTGGTAAAGGGTTTCCGTCAGCTGCTGCGTGGCGACCACTTCGTTGGCATGTAATCCACCATCGATCCAAACGACCGGCTTTCCCTCTATAGAAAGTTTCTCCGCCTCTTCTCTGGAGATCTCCGCACGGGCCATCAGTTGTGATATTTCCTTGTACCGACCCAGCTTTGCAAAATTGTCAGGCGCAGTCACAATCATCATGGGCTGGGACCTACCGTACTCAGTTTTCCCTATTTCCACCAGCCGCACACGGTCACTGGCATCAGCCACTTTCTTGAAATAAGCTTCTGTCTGGGAGAAATTGGCGAGCATATAGTCTTCGCCTATATCAAAGCCAAAGTGCGATCTTGGAGTAGGCACATGCTGTGCGAATACTCCAACCGTAAAAGTTATCAGCAGTACAATCAGTGTAAATCTTAATCTCATAAGCTTTGGGGTTCATTTTTTAAAAGCCTAAAATAGTATGAAAACAGAGCCCATCCCTGAAAGAATATCTCTTTTCTCTATATTTTACAGGACTGGAGAAATACGTAAATAAGTTATTCCTTACCGATAAAAGGACTTGTCTATTTATTAGGGGATTAGCAGGCAAAATAAAGTACTGGACATGCCTAACATTAAAACAATGGGATCTTTTTCAATTGTATTTGAAAATTGTTTTGATAACGGCAAGAACCCAAAATAATCTACTGAATCAACCAACGGCAGTTAGCCTTCCAATCAAAAATCATTACTTTTGCTCATAAATCCATTCCCCATCTTTCCCGAAAAAAACAACTAACCATGTCCGAGGTTAAAATCTTTTCAGGCACCAACAGCCAATCTCTCGCAGAAAAAATAGCAAAAAACTACGGTAAAAAACTAGGCGATCTCACCCTGTCAAAATTCAGTGACGGTGAGTTATCCCCGAGTTTCAATGAATCTATACGGGGATGCACAGTCTTTTTAGTGCAAAGCACCACCCCTCCGAGTGACAACCTTCTGGAACTTTGCCTGATGATAGATGCCGCCAAGAGAGCCAGTGCTTATAAAGTTTGTGCCGTTATACCTTACTTCGGATATGCCAGACAGGACAGGAAAGACAGACCCAGAGTATCCATTGCCGCAAAGGCTATCGCAAATATGATCACCTCGGCAGGTGCTGACCGCATCATGACCTGTGACCTACACGCCGGACAAATCCAAGGTTTTTTCGACATACCTTTGGATCATTTGAATGGATCAGCTATTTTTGTGCCCTATTTGAATTCGCTGAGACTTCCTGATATGATTTTCGCATCACCGGATGTGGGGGGAGTAGCAAGAGCCAGGGCTTATGCCAAGCATTTTGAAGTAGAAATGGTGGTCTGTGACAAGCACAGAAAAAGAGCCAATGAGATTGCTTCTATGCAAGTGATCGGGGATGTGGAAGGAAAAGACGTGATTCTTGTTGACGACTTGGTTGATACAGCAGGTACGCTTTGCAAAGCTGCCGAGATGGTCATGGAGAAAGGAGCCAGTTCCGTAAGAGCGATCGCTACACATGGTGTACTCTCTGGAAAAGCCTACGAAAACATAGAAAATTCCGCTTTGGAAGAACTGGTGATCACAGACACCATCACCCCGAAACAGCAATCCTCAAAAATCAAGGTATTGACGGTCGCTGACCTGTTTGCAAAGGCTATCCATGCCGTAACAGGAAACACTTCTATCAGTTCTTTGTTTATCTAAGAACCAATTTTAATACAAATACACTATGAAAAATCTAGAGATTATAGGGTTTAAAAGAGCAAATCTCGACAGTGCCAGCCTTTCTGAATTGAGAGAATCAGGTAATGTTCCCTGCGTGGTTTACGGACCTGGTATCAAAGAGCAGATTCACTTCTACTCTCCGATCATCCTTTTCAGAGAGCTGATTTACACTCCTGAAGTTCACATGGTTAAGTTGAACATCGAAGGAACTATCATCAATGCAGTATTGAAAGACGCACAGTTTCATCCAGTAAGTGAAACACTTCTACACGCTGACTTTGTAGCTTACGCAGAAGATAAGCCTATCAAATTTGAGATTCCTGTAAAGGTATCAGGCAGTTCACCTGGACTTGCTAAAGGTGGTAAATTGGAATTGAAAACCAGAGTATTGAAGGTGAAAGGTCTTGCCAAAGACTTTCCGGACGTAATCCCTGTTGATATTTCTGGCCTAGACCTAGGCAAATCTTTCAAAGTAGAAGACTTAAACGTTGAAGGTTTTGAAATCCTTACTAGCCCAAATGTTTCTATCGTGACTATTGGTGTACCAAGAGCACTTAGAGGCAAAAAAGGCGGGGACGAAGAATAGTATCGTTCTCTATTCCATTTAAATCCTGCCCGCTTTGGGCAGGATTTTTTATTTTTATGCCTTTATAGCATAATATGAAATATTTAATCATTGGTCTGGGAAATATTGGCCCAGAATACGAACTGACCAGACATAACATAGGTTTTTTGACCTTGGACAGACTTGCAGACTCCCAAGGATGTATCTGGAAAAGTGACCGACTGGCCTTTAAAACTGAATTTAAATACAAAGGCAGGACTATCCATATGATCAAACCCACCACATACATGAATTTAAGTGGTAAGGCCATGAACTACTGGATGAAGGAGCTTCAGATAAACAAGGAAAACACACTGGTGGTCGTAGATGATGTCGCTATCCCTTTTGGCAAAGTCCGCATGAAACCCAAGGGCAGTGCCGCGGGGCATAATGGGCTGAAAAATATAGAAGAACTTACCGGAGGACAAAACTATCCACGCCTGAGAATGGGGATCGGTGATGACTTCCCAAAAGGCAGACAAGTTGATTTTGTCTTGGGTAACTATACCCAGTCCGAATTTTCCGATTTACCGATTCAAATGGACAAAGCCATCGACATGATCCTGTCATTTTGTACCATAGGAATAGAGCGTACCATGAATCAATTCAACGATTGATACGATAACATTTGGAATTCCCAATATCCCGTTATTTATTTGCATCACTTCAGGCGACTGATTTATAAAGAAGAGGCGAGAGATTAGGCTCAATGACCCTCTGGCAACCATCCCGCAACGGAGAACGGTGCCAAATCCTACCCCATGCGGGAACTATAGATTGGCTTACTTCACAAATAATCCCTTTTAGTTCGTTTACCGCCTCTGGGTTTGATTTTCTCAAATCTGCCTGATTAGTATTGCCTTATACCTAACTGATCAATAAATGAGTAAGCACTTCGAAACGAATTCAGTACGGATCTCCCCATCCAAGTCCAGTCAGCGAGAACACTCCGCACCGATTTATTTAACATCCAGCTTCACGTTTGATTCTGCTGAAGAGGCCAGGGCCACCTTTGCCGACGAGATAGAGGGAAATATCTATTCCCGATATGCCAATCCCAACTCCAGTGACCTGATCGAGAAAGTCTGTGCTGCCGAAGGAACTGAGGACGGATTCGCGACAGCTTCTGGCATGGCGGCCATGTTTGGCAGCATTGCCGCCTTGCTTCAACAGGGAGACCATGTGCTTGCGGCGCGGTCACTTTTCGGATCCACTCATCAGCTTCTGACTCGGGTATTTCCTAAATGGGGAATCAGTTCGACTTACGGGGATATTTCAGACTACCTCAATTGGGACAAACTAGTGCAACCCCACACCAAAATGTTGTTCATAGAAACCCCTTCCAATCCTGGCTTGGAAATCATTGACCTGGAATGGGCAGGAAAATTCGCTGCAGCCCATAATTTGATTCTTGTTGTGGACAACTGCTTTGCCTCTCCGTACTTACAGCAACCTGCCAAGTGGGGCGCACATATCGTCACACACAGTGCTACAAAGTATATCGATGGACAAGGTAGAGTCCTAGGTGGTCTGATCCTGGGAAAAGCTGACTTGATGCAAGAAGTGCAATTTTTCGTTAGACACACGGGACCTGCCATTTCACCATTCAACGCCTGGATACTCGCAAAAAGTATGGAGACTTTAGGCTTAAGAATGGATAGGCATTGCAGCAATGCCTTAAAAGTGGCAGAGTACTTTGAAGGCAACCCAGAATTGCTAGCTGTCAAATATCCTTTCTTAAAATCCCATCCTCAGTATGAAATCGCCAAAAAGCAAATGAGCCAGGGCGGGGGAGTAATCACCCTTGATCTGAAAGGTGGAGTCCAGCGTGCCCAACGCTTTATAGATAAGCTTCAGATGATTTCCATCACTGCTAACCTGGGCGACAGCCGAAGTATTGTCACCCACCCTGCTTCCACTACCCACAGCAAACTTTCTGTGGAGGAAAGGGCTCAGGTAGGTATCTCAGATGGATTAGTAAGGTTGTCTGTGGGGCTAGAACACTATGAGGACATTATTCAGGATGTGGAAAAAGCAATTGGCTTATCAAAGTAAAACGGCTGGCGTTGCTGCCCGTCCCTTTAAAATAGAAGTAGATTGAATATAAAAAATGCCCCCAAAAGGAAATTGTCCTTTTGAGGGCATTCATTTTTTATGACTCACTTCTACCAGGTGGTTTGCCGCAAGGTAGGAAATGCCCGGATTATATCACTCAAACTGATCTGACCTAGAAGTCTTCCATCTTTCATCACTGGAAACCTCCTGATTTTATGCTCTAAAAACTGTGATGCCGCATCAAAAATCGATAAGTCTGGAGAAAGTGTAAGCACATCTACAGTCATGTGTTCACTCACTTTGGCAGGAAACTTCGGGGTGTTGGTATATTTACCTTTGATAATTTCCTTGAGGCAATCAACTTCAGAAATAATCCCTATCAATGCTCCGGACTCATCTATTACCGGTGCACCGGAAATCCTACGCTTACTAAACACCTCCATCACCTGATCAATGGTGTCATCAGGGTTGAAAGTGATCAAATTAGTGCTCATGCACTCTTTGACTAGAATCTGGGGAATCGGGGCTCTTTTGGGTTCTGCCATTCTTACCCCTTGAAAACTTTTTACCATAGGTCAAAAATTAAGGATGAACGAATAAATTACCGATAATAACCCACAATAAAAAATTATAATTCAATAAAAAGAAATAACCGATACTATATTTCTAAATAGTAATCTTAGTCAGAATGTCAGTCCAACTTGTTTTCTAAGAATAAAATGGGTTTCCAAGGTTGATTTGCCCCTTTATACAGATCATCAAAGTCAAATGCCCCTACGATCACATCCATATCCCCATCGCCATCCACATCTCCACTTGTCATGGTCAGCCAGTTTCCATCAATGGATTCCCCTATCACAAAAGGGTCAAACCCTCCTTTTCCGTTTTGACGGAAATAAACCAGGTTTTCCTTCGGCCTTTGTTCATTGTCCGGGAAAAATGACAACACAAAAAAATCCAGATCACCGTCTCCGTCAAAATCAGCTATCTCCAGTCCACTTGCCCCGAACACGGGGTAAAACCAGGATTCTTCAAACTCATTTTTCCCATTATTACTGTACACATGGATACCATGGTAGTTTTTATGAATGGATGACAAATCGGCATTATCCCCGTTCACTACAATAAGATCCTTATGACCGTCATTATTTATGTCCACGAACCTAAAGTCACTGGTACCAAATGCGGGATGAAAACGAAGCAAAGCTTTCTCTTTAAATTTCCCTGCGCCTTCATTTAACCATACATAAACCCCTTCCTGTGCCTGGGTCATCAAACCCATTACATCCAAATCGCCATCTTTATCAAAATCCAAAGCAATAGCCCTTCTCGCCCCAGGCTGGGCGCTTAAAATCACTTCCTCATAACTATCAGCTTCAGATAAATAAATAGACATTTTGCCAAAGTGGTTTCCAAATTGGGATATGACCCGATCCGGCTTTCCATCTCCATTCCAATCTGCCACCGCTAAGTTAACAGGCCTGATTAGATCCGAAAGTATCACTTCACTTTTCCATTCCAGTCCATCCTGCCAAAATTGCGTCACCCTACCCACCGTATCATTTGAAGGATCCATCCTGCCCATAGTCAATAAATCAAAGGAACCATTCTTATCCCAACTGATATCTACCGGGGCTATATCAGCTGGGATAGAATCCAGAATCCGGAACCCATTCTTCGCATCTAATACATAAAGCATTTTCAGCCTGTCTCCTAACCATAGATAGCCTGTCTCTTCCTGGATATTCAGTAGGGTCGTCAGATTTCCCTTTATTGTGTTGAAAACTGGCTGTGAGACTTTGAATCCCGGTATTCCAATCATCGGCTCAGCTTTTTCTGCCTGTGGAAGTGGAGAATCAGGCGAATTCTCAATATAGTAAGCTAGGATTTTTCCCCAATCATCTCTTTTTATCAGCTGCACTTTGGAATAGACTCCCGGCGGAACACCGGAGTCCTCAGGCAAATCCTGTCCAAAATCTTCAGGTAAGATCAAGCCCATCCGCTTCCGCATATCCGGCAAAACTTTTTCTGTCCAGGTAGCCCGATCCAAGAGGTCTGGGGCGGGCTTTAGGTGGCAGGCCCCACAGTAAGCATTTGCCAGCTGTTCACCATTCAGGTTTAAATCAGATGAGGCCAATTGTTCTAATGTTGGCGGGGGTTGTTTTCGCTCAGAAATAGGGCTGCAGGAATATAAAAAGACCACTCCCAATGAGACAAAAAGTAGTATTGACCTCATTACTTCAGCACCTCCAAAAAACTGTCAACCACCCCCTGATCAATTCTAAGATGGTGGGTAAAAGACCTGGAATCATCCGAAAAGGAGACATCAGGATTGATATATTGGTTGGAGGAGGGTATCCAGGTCTTGCATGACGCGTGTACCTCCTTTAAATATCCGGTTTTTTTCAATTCCGTCACATGTTCTGGTTTTGTGCCTCCTCCCGGCATAATACTGATCCTATTTTGGGCTTTCAGCATAAGTCCCTTTAGCGTTTCCAGCCCTTCTGTGACAGAATTTTTTCCACCGGAGGTAAGGATCCTATCAAAACCACAGGAAATGATTTTCTCCAAAGAGTCAAAATAATCAGCAGACACATCAAATGCCCTATGAAAAGTACAGGGCTTACCCGAAGCGGCCCGCAAAAGAGAGTCGCAGGATTCGCTATCCACCATCCCATGCGTATCCAAGACACCGAATACAAAACCATCAGCTCCCAGTTCGCCGAGCAGTTCTATGTCCCGCTTCATCACCATCAATTCCTTCCGTGAATAGGCAAAATCACCCCCTCTAGGGCGGATCATTACAAATACAGGAATATCTATTTCTGTTTTGAGGAATTTCAACATTCCCCCACTTGGGGTTTCTCCGCCTTCAGGAAAATTGGCACATAACTCTAATCTATCTACACCAAATTCGGCAGCATCCAGGGCCGCCTCTACATTGAATACCGGGGATTCTAGGGCTACGCTCATCCTTTGAAATGTGAACGGGAATCAATCATTACATTATTCTTCAAGGTGGCCTGGGCAAAGTTGAAGCCTGGGCGCACAGCGTAAGCTCCTACTTCGCCGTCCTTATTCATGGCAAGAAAACCAGCCTGAATATCTTTGATATCCTTGCTGTTTTTGGCAATCAATCGCCTCACGGCTTCTTCGCATGCCTCCTGAGGAGTTCTGCCTTGGCGCATCAGTTCTACGATCAGGAAACTCCCACAAATACGGATGATTGACTCTCCCAATCCTGTGGCAGTAGCCGCCCCTACTTCATTATCCACAAACAATCCGGCTCCAATAATAGGACTATCCCCTACTCTCCCATGCATCTTATAGGCAAGTCCACTCGTAGTACAGCTTCCTGCCATATTACCCTGTGCATCCATTCCTATCATGCCTATGGTATCGTGATTTTCAATATTGATAATTGGCTTGTACAAACTTGTCTCTTTCCACTTCAAATAGGCCTTTTCAGCTTCAGGACTTAGTTCTTCCTTTTCTACGGGCATCCCTTGTGCTATGGCAAATTGCCTTGCTCCCTCTCCTGCCAGCATTACATGGGGTGTTTCTTCCATCACCATTCGAGCCAGTGTAATCGGGTGCTTTATCTGCCTCACAAAGGCTACAGAGCCACACTTCCCATCTCCGCTCATTATTGACGCATCAAGGGTGGTGATGCCTTCCCGATCCGGGAGACCTTGCAAGCCAACTGAGAGATTACTTAAATCATTCTCTGTATCCCGCACACCAAATTCTACAGCATCTATAATACTCCCTCCTTCTTTCAGTTTTTCTACGGCAGCCGAATTGGCTGGCTGACCATGATTCCATGTGGATAAGATTAGAGGCTTTTCTCCTTTAAAAACGGAGGAGGACTTTGCTTCGGCTAATGAAGCAACCCCAGGGATAAACAAGGCTGAACCCATCAGGGATTGCTTGATAAACTTTCTTCTTTGAGACATTCGAGTTAATTTAGAATCAGGCTTCAAATTATTAAAAATGAACTTAAGTTGGCTAACCTCCCCTCATTTCATTTAAATTCACTTTGAAAACGAGCATTCTTTGCGATGCCATAGCACTTACCAACTATCCTTAATTAACTCAAATCCACTACCAAGCAATCGATCATGAAACCCTACTTACTTGCCGAATCCAACTGGAAAAGACTTAAAGATCACCGTTTTGAATTGGCTGTTTTGCCCTGGGGAGCCACTGAAGCCCACAATTATCACCTGCCCTACGGCACGGATGTGTATGAAGCTGATGCCGTCGCCAGTGAATCAGGAAGAAAAGCCTGGGAAAGAGGAGCCAATGTGACCATTCTTCCAACGCTTCCATTTGGGGTAAACACCGGCCAATCGGATATTTATCTCGACATCAATCTCAATCCCAGTACACAATTGCTGATCCTTCAGGACATCATCACTGTCCTGAACCGACAAGGCACCAAAAAATTTCTGATTGTAAACAGTCATGGTGGAAATGATTTTAAAACTATGCTCAGGGAGCTTGGATTGAAGTTCCCGGAGATGATGCTTTTCACCTGCAACTGGTTTCAAGCATTGGACAAGACAAATTACTTTGAGGAAGCGGGAGATCATGCTGATGAAATGGAGACCTCCATTATTATGCACCTTCATCCTCATCTGGTTTTACCTCTGGATCAAGCGGGAGATGGAGTTGAGAAAAAATCCGTGATCAGAGGTGTGCGTGAAAAATGGGCCTGGGCAGAGCGAAAATGGTCTGAGGTGAGCGAGGATACGGGAATAGGCAATCCAAAAAAATCCTCCCCTGAAAAAGGGAGGAAATATTTTGAAGAAGTGACTGATAAAGTTGCTGAGCTTATGGTAGATATTTGCAAGTCCAAGCCAGAAGAATTATATAAATGATTTTCAGGACTCTAAGCAATAAATTGACCCGGCTTCAGGTGCATACATTGGCCAGCTGAAAAACAACGCTACACTAATAAACGGTCCTTCCCCTCACCTACCTCTGTTTTATTACTCGGAACGGAGTGAATGGGCAGGATTGATGCTTGCGCTCCTCCACACCTGAACTCCCACGGTAAATAGAGTTACTGCCAAAGCTATTGCACCTGCTCCGACAAACATCCACCATTGTAGAGATATCCTATAGGCAAACCCTTCTAACCAACGGTTCATCCCGTACCATGCAAGCGGAGAGGCGATTAATAAGCCAATCGCCACCAACATCATATAATCCAGTGTAAATAAATAAAGGATATTGCCCAACGAAGCTCCCAAAACCTTCCGTACACCTATTTCCTTAATTCTTTGCTCGGTTGTGTGAACTACTAGCCCAAAAACCCCCAGAGCGGCAAGAAAAAGCATCAAGACCGCAAAAAAAGAAAACAACTGTGCTTGCATTTTTTCTTTTTCATATTGGCCATTTACCAATTCATCCAGCCAATTGTATTCCATAGGTTTCTCCGGGTAAAATTGGCTCCAAATGCGAGTCAAGTCCCTAAGTATTCCTGCCTCGCTTCCCTCTCTTACCTTGATTAAAAGGGAAGCATAGCTCATTTCATTACTCCTCAATAGCACGGTGGGTTTGATTGGATCTCTGAGAGATGTACTATGAAAATCTTCGATTATTCCTATAGTTTTAATTCCTAAGTCAGCTCTATATACTCCCAGCTCAGTAACACCCAGCAGCCGTGAAGTGCTGGCGGTCATCAAAGCAGTAGCTTGCACTTCTGTGGTTTTCTCAACTTGTACTTCTTCCAACAGTGCGTTGGGATCAAATTTGTCATTATCCTCTCGTATATCAAATAATCTTCCTTCCGTGAGATGAAATCCTAATACCAACGGAAGATCACTATCCCCGATGATATAATTGACGGCAATAGATTGATCGGGATTTTCAGGATGATTGACCTGTTTGGTCATCGATGCCGCTCCCTGAGTAGGAATCCAGCTACTCAGACTTACATTTTCCACACCTGACATTTGAGTGATCTGCTGTTTTAAAGAACTCTCCTTGCCCCCGGTAGAAAAGAAAGAAATACTTAATACTCTGGATGGATCATAACCCAGCTCTTTTTCCTCTAAAAAACGCATCTGACTCCATACTGTGAGAGTCCCAATGAGAACCAGTAGCGCAAAGAAAAATTGAGTGGTAACCAATGCTCTCCGTATCACGGGAACACTACTGCTCATCTGACTGCCAAATCTGTTTTTCAACGAATTCCCCACAGCAAAACCTGACACCATCCATGCCGGGTACGCTCCTGCAAGCACACCCAGTAAAATAGCTCCCTGGATACAGATGAGTAAAAGCAAGCCATTTCCCAATAGGTTGACTTCCAGTTTGTGCCCCAAGAAGGATTCCATTTGTGCCAAACTAAGTGCATAAAGAACGCTGGCGAATATGGATGCAATCAGAAAAAACAATAAGCTCTCACAGAGAATCTGGATAACCAGTTGCTTTCTTCCGGCTCCGAGTACTTTTCTCACACCGGTTTCTCTGATTCTTCTCACTGCTCTAGCAGCGCTGAGATTGACAAAATTTATACTCGCAATCAGAAGTAAGAGCACTGCTATTCCAGAGAAAATATAAACGTTGCCAAGCTTGCCTTTTATCGGTTGGCTAGCAAAATCAGAATGGAGGTAAATTTCCTGAACAGGCTGAAATTCATAAACTGGAACTCGCTTTTTGGTTTCATCAGATGCTTCTGTGATAAAGTCACGGTACCAGTGATTGACCTTAACTTCAAAAGCGCCCATATCAGCATGTGGCTCCATCAGTATAAGCTGTTCTTCATAAAACCCCCATCCTTCTCTGCTGAGCACACGTGAAGACGGCAAAGTCACCTGCATGCCATCAGCCCTTAGATAGCTGTTCGATGGGATATCGGCTATGACCCCAGTAATCAAAAACGGTCTTGCCTCATCCTGATAAGGAGAAACACTGTAGATTATTTTTCCCACGGGCGATTCACCCTCAAAATAGTCAGCACTAAAACTTTCCGAGACAACAAGATTGCCTATTCCTGCAACATACTGGCGGGGAACACCTTCCAAGACATGGAAATCCAGCATCTCCCACACATTTGTGTCCGCTTGGATTAGATTCATCTGAATGGATCCCTTATCAGTTTCTTTGAGCCGGAATCTGTAACCTGCTTTAGTTACTTTACCCGCTACTTTCACTTCTGGAAAATTTTCTTTCAGCTCATTGCCTAGGTTCATATAGGCAGATTCTATTTTTCCTTCCACTCCAGCGGTAGTATCAACCTGCAGTATGCGGTACAGGTTGTGCTTATGTTTCCAAAAGCTATCGTATGACAGTTCGTCCAAGACTACCGTGCCTATGAGCATACAAGAGGCTATCCCCACGGTAAGCCCCAAAATATTAATCAAAGAATAGGTTCTGTCCTTCAGTAAAGCACGCCAAGCAATTTTAAGGTAATTGTTCCACATTATATAGACACGGGTAAAGTTGAACTTCAAAAAGGGGTATCGCTAACACCAACCTCCTCAGGATGAAAATGAAATCCCATTTTCATGCCACACATTCGTCTTCTAAACAGCCAAGCAAGGAGTTTTTCAGGATATCCTCTCCAATTGGCGGACAAAACCGTCCGTGATCGGGCAAATTCAAAAGGCAACTCTGACATCAAGTAAATAAAAAATAGGTAATACAACTAAGGGTAGGTTCTCCTGCACAACTACAGTAAATCATGGCTGAATTAATCATACATCACTAGTTCAGAAAAGCCAAAAAGCTAATCCCTACTTATTATTGCGTCGATTTACGGGCAGTCTTGAGGTAAATAGTTTTGAATTGACTAAAATCAGCAGTATAGAAAAGCCAAGCCAGTGTTTTAACAGGAAGCGATAGATGTTGAAACAATCAATCCAAAGACCCCATATCAACCTCCTTAATAGTACCCTTGTAATCCTGCAGCTGAATGCCTTTAATTCCTTTGGGTAGCTTGATTTCTCTCCCAGACTGGGATAGAAATCCCGCTCCCAAACTGGTTTCTATACGCTGTTTTTTACCATTTTCCAATTCCAGAATTACCGCCATCACATCCTGACCAACAGTCATAGATCGTCCATTTGGGAAAGATTTAGTCTGAAATGCAAGCAATTTGCCCCGGTTCTGCGAAGCCACTAGCAGTTGATTTCCTTGGGCAGATGCAAGTTTCACTAAGGCTTTCCCATCTCTCGGCACTACAAAGCCACTTTCTTGCGGACTCATCGGAGTGAACCCACCTTCTCCATCTCCCAATAATACTAAGCCCACATGCGCATCCAGTCTTCCAATGAAAATCTCATTTCCATAATCATTCCCTATCAAAACTACATCCAGGAATCCATCTCCATTGACATCTTCAGTAATCAATCCGTTGACCGGAGCGATCTGTGCCATAGTCGGAAGCCGAGACACCTTAAACTTCCCGTCACCCAGATTCTCTATATAGGCAGTTTTGTCATAATTCCCAGTGAGAATAAGCGCATCTTCCTTTTCTTGCTCAGTAAAAAGAGTTTGCTCAGTGCTTAACGCATATAATTTATATCGCTCAAACTTCCTTCTGAACATAGGGCTTTGACCATAGAGATCTCCCCAGAAATGGCTTGGATAGGAGTTATAATTGCCTTCACGATCTCTATAATAAGCGAAAGTAACTGGATCCACACTTCCATTTTTATCAAAGTCCTTGGCATAAATCTTCACAGGTCTTTCCGCTGATGGATGATGCGGGTTATTTTCACCTAGATTACCTACGATAAAATCAGTATCCCCATCCTGGTCAAAATCACCCACTGTGATGGAATTCCACCAGCCCAGGTAGTTCTCCAACCCTGTATCTTCAAGTTTACTGAATTGCCCCCCCGTATTCTTGAAAATAGTGATCTCCATCAGTTCACCCACTACGACCAGATCGACCAATCCGTCATTATCCACGTCAGCCCAGATGGCATCAGTGACCATACCTACCTTGCGTAGACCTGGTGCCAGTTCATCTGTGACATCCTGTAGTTGCCCATTGATATTTTTGAGTAAAAAACTATTTTCTGGGAAAGGGTATTGGGCAATAGGAGTTCTACCGCCTACAAATAAATCAATATATCCATCTCCATCGAAATCAGCACCCCTTACGGTGGAGCCGCTTGCCTTGACAGATGAAAAACTGGTATCCATACTAAAATTACCCTTACCATCATTTAAAAACAGGCGGTCAGAATACTCTTTGGCATCCCCTAAAAACTCGTTGCTTCCGCCTACCAGATACAGATCCAGATCAGAATCATTGTCTATATCAACCAGTAAAATCCCCATTTCCTCAAAGAAATTTCCATCTTCCGGGATCAAACCTTTGGCAGTGAACAAGCCATTGGCATCCTGAAGATATAGCGTTGGAGCAAAACCAGAAGCCGATCCCACTACCAAATCCTCCAGTCCGTCACCATTCACATCTCCTACGGCAAGGCTTGGCCCATATTGACTCAGTTTATGGGGGATTATCCGCTGGATATTGAAATCGATCTTATCCTCTTCCTCATGGGTGTAGTCCAAGCCTTTTGCCTTCGACACCTCCTCAAAAAGGGCATTGGGTGTATCTCTAGACATAATAGCCAGGGAATTTTTACCCGGCAACGCTTCTGAATAGGCAACCTCAATGAGCTGATTAGTCGGCACATTATCCAGAGAGCTCTCCTTTCCATCCGGCCAAATCACCTTAACCGCAGTAACCTCCTTCACATCTCCAACCCCGAAATGCATCACTTCATCAATGGAGGACATGTAACCTCTCACCACCTGTTGCTCTTGATAGAGCTGCTTACCTCCCGGAAGGCTGAGCTGTACTTTTGTCCCCAGCCCTTGTGGATTTAATTTGTTCCCTACCAGCTTTAGCCTTAAGTAATTGTTTTGCTGATTGGTATTGTTTAAGGTATTCTCAAATACAAAAGCAGGATCGTTGATATTGTTGACCACATAGTCCAAGTCCCCATCTCCATCTAAATCAACAAATGCGGCACCGTTGGAGAAAGAAGGCTTGTTTAGTCCCCAGGCACTTCCTTCATCAGCAAAAGTCAGATCACCATTATTTCTGAATGCATAATTCGGTATTTTGACGATGGGTATAGAATCCAGCAACTGACGCTTCGAGGCTATATTGCCTACATCTGCCCTATAATTGGCAAAGTCCTTGTCAGTGATATCGCGGGGAAAGCCATTGGTCACCAGCAAATCCCGGTACCCGTCATTGTCCACATCCCCAAACAAAGGCGCCCAGCTCCAATCGGTCTGATACACCCCTGCCATCATCCCTATTTCGCTGAAGGGCATATCTTCTCCATTGTTCAAGTGCAGCATATTACGTACATACTGATACTCATAGCCCCACTGCTCATTGCTGATATACACTTGGTATGAATTATTGCCAATAGTGGTTTTTTTCCGGTAATTATCCTCTCCGAGCATATCCAAAGTGACTATATCAGGTTTTCCGTCATTGTTGAAATCCGAAATATCAGCTCCCATGGAAAACTGGCTTTGGTGCCTCAGCATATCGCCTGCCTGATTGGAGAATGTACCATCCTGATTATTTATATAAATGATATCATTGCTCACATAATCATTGCTTACGTGGATATCCGGCCAGCCATCGTTATTCAGATCGGAAACCAACACTCCTAGGCCATATCCCTCTATGGTAATGCCTGCTTCCAGCGTCACATTTGTGAAGGTCCCATCTCCGTTATTCCTATAAAAAGCATCGTTGTTAACAGCCGATCCATCTGTAATTTTAAGTCTATAGTTACTGGGCACGCTGCGGCTTTGCTGGTTGTTCAACACATACAAATCCAAGTCCCCATCCAGATCATAATCTATAAAAGCTGCCCACATGGCATTCCCGGGGTCCGCAATCCCATATTCAGCCGCCATTTCCTTGAAGGAGATGTTACCATCAGCATCTTTGCCTTGATTTACAAACAACAGATTATTTCGTTCTCCCGGCCCAAGCTTCATAGCCGAAGCCACATATACATCCATCCAGCCATCTCCGTTGATATCGACAACGGCAGCACCGGTACACCATTGATTTTCAGCACCTACCCCTGCTGTTTCAGTCACATCTTTAAATTTGAATCCACCGAGATTGAGATACAACTTATTGGAGACTTGGTTGCCGGTAAAAAACAGATCGGGTAAGCCATTATTATCAAAATCGGCTACTGCAACACCACCTCCATTGAATATATATTCATCTGTCAGGATATTGAAGGAGTCTGACTCTACAATGTTATTATTAAAGTCTATCCCTGTCTTAGAGGCCGGAATAAGTTCAAATAAAGTTGACTCTTTTTTACAGGAGGAAAATGCAAAAAGGGATAAAATCAGAAGGCTGGAATAGGTAAACTTCATAGTAAATAGGTTGGGTATTTGGGTTATGCTGAAATTAGCACTTTTGGAGCATAAGGGAAATAAAAGCAACTAATTTAACCAAAAGTCATAAAAAAGGGGAGGCAAATGCCCCCCCTTCCATCTTATCTAAATCAAGTAATTAAAATCCAGGATTCTGAATCAACTTATCCGGTCCAACTAAATCAATCTGAAATTGAGGGATAGGTAAAATTTCATGCCTATCTGTATAGCTGGCTCCTCCTAATGCATTTAAAAGAAGCGCTCCATCATAGGACAAATACGCATTCAACTCTTCCGAAGCAGTCCCCCAGCGAACCAGATCATAGAATCTGTGACCTTCCATTCCAAGCTCTAGTTTTCTTTCGAAGCGTACTGCGGCTCTTGCTGCTGCTGGGTCTGTCCAAGGAGAAGTATATAAGCCCACCTGATAATTTGCAGCTGGCCCAGAACCATCAAGCTTCATTACTTCAGAGTTCATGGCTCTGGTCCTGACCCTATTTACGTATTCTCTGGCTTTTTCCAATCCTCCGGTCTCCACTTCTGCCTCTGCTGCCATAAGCAACACATCTGCAAAACGAATAATGTGAACGTTAATACCTGTATATCCTGGAGTCCACGAGCTATTATCCTGATAAGATCCTACTTCTGTTCTGGAATACACATATTTCTTTACAGAATAAGGACCTGAATAAGATTGTTGTCTGATCCAAGATTGTCCCGGATGATCCTGCCAGTCGATGTAAGGAATACCTCTTCGACCTGTAGTGTGATCTACCCTTGGATCAATCGGTCCTTGATCAATCGTGAATGCAGTATTTGTTGAAACACCCATGTCATTCTTTACGCTATTGGCAGCAGAATTATATGAGCCATCCAATAATGGCAAGCCGGATGAATTGGTTCGGAAAGAGTTTACAAATGTAAAGCTAGGCGCAAAGAACCCACAACAAACCCCCGGTGCTGCGGAGTTATAGGGATTATTCAGGTCAAACTCAGGATTGGCATTGTTTACAGAACCTGTGCCTGCAGCTGATTGATATGCCCAGACAGATTCCAGATTATTGTCATACTCGCCTCTATATAGATTTCCATAATTATCAAGTAAACCATATTTCTCACCACCACTGGTTACCCCGTTGCTGATTACATCATCAAAAACTGTTTTCGCCTGAGCAAATTTTTCCTGATAAAGGTAAACTTTCCCTAGATAAGCCTTCGCAGCCCAGGAGTTTACTCTACCTACCTGAGCCTGAGTAGCGGGTAAATTATCAGCAGCAAACTGGAAGTCTGCTTCAATAAATGGCCATATCTCGATGTTATTGACCACATCTTCCAAGCCTGTACCATAATCGACTGTCTCATCTACGTAAGGCACATTTTCAAAATTTCTCTTTAATTGGAAATAATAATGTGCTCTCAGAAAACGAGCCTGAGCCGAAATCCTTTGTACATCTGCATCAGTTACGTCATCCCCTCTATTCTCCATAAGTCTTAAAACGTTATTTGCACGAGCAATACCTTCATAATTCCCATTCCAGTTATCTAAGAGATTTTGATTCGTGGCGTCTGTTTCAAAACGTTGGATTGGGTTGATGGTATTGAAGTCTCCGGGGTCAGTACCTTTATTGGCATCTCCTCCTCTTATACTACCCCAAACCCAGTTTGAAGGCGATGCCATCCTGTTAGCTCTACCATTTACTTGAGAATAAACAGAAATCAGCGCAGCGTCCAAACCTGCAAGGGTACTCAACTGGGCTTCATTTAAGGCACCTGGGGGTGTAATCTCCAGAAAATCATCACTACAACTCACCGCCACCATCACTAAAGTGGTAGCAATCAGAGAGCCGACTTTAATTTTTATATTTTTCATGTGTTTTAATCAATTATAGTTTTTATAACACGGACCTACTCAAAAGAGTGAGTTTAGAAACTTAAGTTAACACCGAAAGTATATCCCCGTGTAACTGGGTAGTTACCCACGTCAATACCAAAGGTTAAATCCGCACTACCTCCCACGGCAGGATCCAATCCTTCGTATCCTGTGATCGTGAACAAGTTGTTTGCAGAGGCAAAAACTCTCAGTCTCTCCAACCTCCATCTTTCCAATAAGGAAGGGGATAACGTATATCCTAAGGTTACATTTTGTAATCTCAAGTATGACCCGTCTTCCACATAGAAGGAATTACCTACACTAGAAGTAGAGAAGTTAGCTGCTTTTTCTACAATTGGAATAGTAGCATTAAGATTCTCAGGTGTCCAGGCATCTTTCAGGCGCTCAGAAGTAGCTGCCCCTTCAAATGTGGAATAGAAATCAGTAAACCACTTGGATTGATTCCATATTTTATTACCAATAGAGGTATAGACATAGGCCGAAAGATCAAATCCTTTATACCCTACTGTAAAATTCATTCCCCCGGTGAACTTAGGAATAGGTGACCCTAGAATTTTTCTATCCTCGGCATTAATCACACCATCACCATTCAAATCTCTATATTTAAATCTACCAATTCCTTTACCTTCTTGTTCAGGATGATTTGCCACATCTTCTGCAGAGCTGAATATTCCCTCTACTTCATATCCAAAGAACGAAGAAAGTGATTCTCCTACCATATTTCGAATTGGCTGAATACCCCTAAAGTCTGGGTTAGCATCAGCGGAAGTAATTACAGTTAATCCAGGAGCTAAAGAAACAATCTCATTCTTCAACAATGATCCATTAACGGAAACATCATAGGTGAAATCAGTGGTGAGATTCCCTCTAAAAGCGACAAGGAGATCCACGCCCTTATTTACCATTTCCCCAATATTTACAAAAGGAGCAACTGCATCATAACCTGCAGTGGAAGGAATTGGGAGTTGAAATAATAAATCCTTAGTATCCTTCTGCCACACGTCAAAAATAACATCCATACGCCCGTTAAGAAACGTACCATCAAATCCAAGGTTTTTAGTGATCGCAGTTTCCCAGCGCGCATCTGGATTACCTATTCTATCCCTTCTGTAGCCAATTATAGCACCAGAGTTGGAACCGGTAATATCATAAGAAGACGCTCCAATATTACCCGCAAAGGTGGAATATTGATTATTGGGATTTAAGGCATTGGAGTTTCCCATTTCACCCCAACCTCCGCGTATTTTTAATTCATCAATCCAAGTGGCTCCAGCCATAAAACCTTCTGAGGATATTCTCCATGCAGCAGAGAAAGCAGGAAAAACACCATAGCGAGAGTTAGCACCAAACCTGGATGATCCATCACGCCTCACCACTGCACTGAATAAATATTTATCATTGAACGTATAGTTCAACCTTCCAAAAATCGAATAAAAATTAACCCCCTTAAATAAATCCGAATTAACAATTCGAGTAGAAACCGGTAAGTTGGTTATGGTAATGAAATCGGGATCCTCAGAAAATGGGTTCTGCCCAGATGCACTTATATTTCTACCTGAACCATCATTCAAAGACTCCAAGCCTGCTAAGAAATCAAAGGCATGTTTATCAAAGGTTTTCTTATACGCTAAAGTATTGGTGAAAGTCCATGCAAAGTTGTATCCTGAACCTTCGCTGAAACCAAAGGCTGAATTATTCTCCAGGTTTTCGTATTGATGTCTTGAATAGTTATAGGAATAGTAATTATCATAACGTCCACCTATAGAAGTTCTAAATGTCAGATTGTCTATGATATCCGCTTCTAAATACACGTTTCCAAAAATATTTGCATTAAAGTTCCTATTGTCCTTTAAAGCATCTCGCTCTGCCACAGGGTTTCTTGGGTTATTGAATCCATTTGCAGCAGTTCCAGCATACCCACCGAATTCATCATAGACTGGTATAATTGTAGGCATACGGAATGCCCCTAGAATAGAGTTTTCATCCCTGGCTACACCTTGTCCACCAACTGCCCCTGATATCCCCAGGGCTCTTCTGTAGGTTGCCTGGAAATTCTCCCCAATTCTGATACGCTTGGTCACATCAAACTCAGAATTCGCTCTAAAACTGATTCTACGTAATGTGTTATTCAATAGAATCCCTGCCTGATCTTGAATACCGAAACCTACAAAAAATCTACTCGTTTCAGAACCCCCATTAATCCCTATGGAATGGCGATTAAGAGGGGCTACCCTGGTGATAGCATCATACCAATCAGTTCCTTCTCCAGTAGCTGCTCTAACTAGCTGATAGATATCTCCTTTACTATAATCCACGTTGTATTTAGCAGCCTCTTCAGCAAGACGGTCTGGCGAGAAAGGACCAGCAACACCACCTTGGGAACCTACTCTAATATAATACGGCAATACAGGAGAATCACCAGTTCCGAATTGAGGGTGGTCAAAATTTGTAGCCCTTCCTTCCGCAGCCGCAGCATTTCTCTCTGCCAGCCAGGTATAATCCGCCTGATCCTGGGGATTCATCATATCAATACCTTTGCCTGGAGTAGTTACTCCATACATACCGTTGTAATCGACTCTTAATTTTTGATTTCCTCTTCTACCTCTCTTGGTAGTATATATAATCACCCCACTTGCCGCCCTGGCTCCATAAATGGAAGCCGCCGCGGCGTCTTTCAATACTGTGGTGGATTCTATATCATCCGGATTAAGAAAGTCTGTGGTTTGTACAGGGACACCATCTACCACATAAAGCGGCTGATTACCTCCAAATGACCCGAAACCTCTAACACGTATAATAGATTGCGTTCCTGGTTGACCGTTAGTAATCACCGTCACACCAGAAACACGGCCCTGAAGGGCCTGCTCTACGTTACCGGTAGGGATTACTGTTAGGTCTTTGGCGTCCACAGTAGCAATAGCTCCTGTAGTCTCTCTCCTACTGTCAATGGAATAACCCGTAACGACCATTTCGGTCAAGGTCTGCTCATCAGGAGCGAGTTTCACGTCTATTACACTTCTGTTTCCAACAGTCTGTTCTGATTTGGCATATCCGATAAAAGAAAACACCAGAATGGCATCGTCGTTGGGAACATTGAGGGAAAACTTCCCGTCAATGTCTGTAGCTGTACCGGTAGTAGTCCCCTTCACAAGGACAGAAACCCCGGGAAGTCCAACATCGTACTCATCCAGCACTGTACCCGTTACGGTTTTTTGCGCAAAGGCAGCCGCTCCGGTGAGGACTAAGAGCACAAAAAGCGCACTTAGATTTTTGTAAATATTTTTCATAAAGATAGATAGATTGGGTAACAAGATTAATTTCAAAACTTGTCGTTTCTTTTTTGTTGATGCAATCGTTTGCGGTCTTGCTCAAACTAATTGCAGGACGTACCGTTTCGATTTGTGAGGAACGACTGCAATTATACCTTGGCGATTTATGCCGGCTAATTAGTTAACCTGTTGGTTTGAGAGCATCGGGTGATGCTATAGGGGTGGGCGTACTGATTCTAAGTAGAATAAGTCATAGGCAAATATTTTGGGTTACATTAATTGTACTAAAGCACCAATGTTAAAGATTCTTAAACACATTTCAAACCCAAAGCCAAAAATAAAATTTGGATTTTATTAGGTCTTACGCACTAATCTAACTCCTCAACATTAATTACAGTATCAATTTAACGCAAATATGCCATTTACCAAAAATAAGAATAATACAATTGCGGGAACGCTTATTTGTGATTTAGAAGAATTGTTAAAGAATTGTTAATCAATTTTCATTATCACTAACAGACGGTCGGAATATTTGAAAAAACTCATCCGAAGACCTGATTTCTTCAAAAATAGGATCTACCAATGCTTTTTGATAAATCAATTCACTGGCATGGATAGCTTTATCAAGTTGCAATAGAGCGACCTCCTTCTGTCCACTTTGTGCAGCCACCATAGCCAAGCCATAAAAGCCATATCCGTAGTTTCGCCCTGCCATCACGGACTCCTCAAAAGATAGGCTCGCATTGGCAAAATCCCCGGAGAGAAAATAGGCCAGTCCTTTGTTGAAAAAGTCTTTGGGCTCTGTATAAGGATAATCAAAACGAAGGGTTGCCAGCTTGTAATCTCCCCTCATAATATCCAAAGCACCTCTCAAACTTTCATTGTACATCAAAAAATCCTTATTTCGGGTCAGCACTGACGCATCAGAGAGTTTCTTATAGGCATCCCAGGTTTTTCCCTGCAACACCAATATCTGCCCCTGATTGTGGAGTATATGCGGGTCAGTATCTATTTTAGCGGCTTGATACAGCAGTTCATTCGCTTCCTTCCATAGTTTGTCTTTGGCATTTTGATCCAGGGTGCGCTGGGCTTGTCGCATCTTTACTACGGCCAGATTATTATAGGGGATAACAGACCGAAACAGTTCCGTCATCTTTGAATAGATCTTAGCCTTATCCTCCAATCTTGGTGCTGCCTCCCCGGCAATTGCCCAGTCAGCTAGATCCAGCCCCGTATTTGTCAAATTCTCACTCAGTGCCTGCTGAAGTAAAGCCGTTTGGGCTTGGTTGAGCCCAGCTAGAGGTTTGGCCACAACTTCAATTTTTGCTGCTCTCAGGTTTGGGAAGAGATCTTTTGCCACCTGAGAAAAACCAGGTATTTTCCTTAGAGCCAGAGATTGGGACTGATAATCAGAGCCATCCAGCAACACCGCATAGTATTGATCCTTTCTATGGGTAGAAGTCCTCTCATACTCTCGAAGAAGCAGGCGGAAATCAAACCAGTCGTTCCATCTGGACGTCAATTCTGACACACTGTCCCTTATTATTATGTTAGAATCTTTCAACAGGCGGCTCACTGCTTCCGCCCTATCCATCCCCAGTTTACTGCTCTTCCCCTCTCCGTTTTCAGGCGATTGGATTCCGGTGATTTTAAAAGAAAGCACGGCTGAATTCTCTGTCAAAAAAGCTTTTAAATCAGCGATAGCCTGGGCATTCGAGTTGTTCAATCTAACCGTAGAAGATCCTGCATCAAAGCGGATCAGAAATTCCTTTGACCGGGAAAGATCAGCATCCATCATGCCCGTAGGAATATAAAGCCCCACCTGTGGGATGGGTTCATCTGGGTTTACCCTTCCCACTTTAGCCAATAAAGGGGTAGCGATGACACCTCTGGCCAGTATCTTTTTCTGATTGGGTTGAGCTTGGGATTTTTTGCCATGGAAAAACCGGGCTTCCAGAAATGCCCCTTCCATCCAGGGTTCGTAGGCTAGTACAAAAGATTTCTTATAGGAATAATCAGCGACATTCTTCTTTAGCTCTATATCCTCAAAAACCATGGAATTTTCGGACGACTT
The DNA here is from genome assembly GCF_021390545.1 of Algoriphagus sp. AGSA1. Taxonomy (GTDB): domain Bacteria; phylum Bacteroidota; class Bacteroidia; order Cytophagales; family Cyclobacteriaceae; genus Algoriphagus. The sequence goes on from NZ_JAJUWR010000037.1 coordinate 41,202, forward strand.
TAGCAAAATAGAGACTCTCGGGTTTCTCGGACTAAGCACAGACTCAATCGGAATGGAACCGGCCACTTCAAAACGGACGGAGTCCCTAAAGAACTCAAGCTTACCCGGTGTCACTGTGGCATCTCTCAAAAAATCTGTTTCGGGCATTATTATTGAACTGCAAAGCAGTGGCAATACTAACAATAAAAGCAAACCCGGTTTTTTCTTAAACAATTGGTATATCATTCTTATTTATTAATTCTTAAGACTTTTGCCTAAATTTACTTCAACTAAATCACCTATAAACATGGAAAAGCTGAAAATTTTCTTCGAAGAGAGAGCATTTGGGGTCTGCTCCCGACTGGGTGAAAAGCTCAATTTCCCGATTGACAGCATACGCCTTTTTTTTATATATGCCTCATTTGTCACCTTGGGCTCACCCGTCATCCTATATGTAAGCATGGCAATGACGATGAAAATCAGGAAGTTTTTTAGAAAAAAGAACAACCCGCTGCTTTTTGATTAAAGTTGATCATAGCTCTTTCTCCCTAAAATCTTCCAATTCCAAAAGATCAAATGGACTTTCCCCTGTCTTTCTACCTGCTGCCTTCCATTTAACTCTGGCTGAAACCTCGCTAACGCACGCTTATTTTTCCCAAAATCCTTATACGCACCCACTATCGCCTTTGAAAACTCCTTTTCTCCCCGCAAGACAAAACTCCAAGCCGCCAAATGTTCTAACAAAGATTTGACCAGAAATATCCAATAAAACCTCCAGGCCGATTCATTCTTGTAAACCATACTGAGGCTATTTCGGATATTTAAATACATTTTTCTAGGGCTGCTTCTATCCAGCGTGGCTCCCCCAAGATGGTAAACCTCCACTAAGCCAGTATATCCTATTTTCCACCCAGACCTTCTCATTCTCCAACAAAGATCAATTTCTTCCATATGGGCAAAAAAACCTGGGTCAAAACCGGACAACTGATGGAAAACTGACGCTTTTACTACCATACATGCCCCTGAAGCCCAATCTACCTCAATACTGTCATTATATACCCCCCTATCCTTCTCCACGGAATCCCATATCCTCCCCCTACAGTAGGGATAGCCATACCCATCCAGAAACCCTCCTCCTGCACCTGCATAGTCAAAGGTATCCCTCTCCTTCCAGGACAATAGCTTTGGCTGAAGGGCGGCATACTCCGGATGAGAATTCATCCAGGCAATTAAATTAGAGTCCCAGCCGGCGGTCACCTCCACATCGGAATTCAAGAGGATATAATACTCGTAATGGCCTTCTAATTTGGCAAGCCCTTCATTATATCCTCCCGCATAGCCGAAATTTCCAGAAAGTCGGATTTGCTGGATCTGCGGATAATTCTTCTCTAAATATTCTATGGATCCATCCGTACTAGCATTGTCCACCACCCAAGTGTCAACCGAACTATGCATACAAACAGAAGGAAGAAATGTCTTCAGCATTTCTTCCCCGTTATAGTTCAGTATGACGATGGCGCAGGGCTTCATCCAAACATTCCTCCTAGATCCATTCCTGGGATATTAGGAATCATGCCTTCTGTAGCTGCTTTCATTTCAGCTTTGATCTTTACCTCTATGGCAGTCATGGCGATATTGGTGGCAGCAACGATGAGGTCGCTGAGCATTTCCTTGTCTTTGGGAGAAAGCAATGAATCATCAAAGTCAATGCTTATCACTTTTCTATCGCCATTCACAGTGACTTTCACCATCCCTGCCCCTGATTCTCCGGTAGCTGTCAAGTGTACCAGTTTTGCTTGCGTTTCCTTGATTTTTGCCTGGGCTTCTTTCACTTTGCCCATCATTCCCATTATATCAAACATATCACTCTATTTAAGACTAATTACCAATTTTGTTTTTAATTTAAGTCAATCGGGCGATTGCCTCCTCTAAACTTACAGATTCCTGCTCCCCGGTTTCCAGGTTTTTCAGGGCAATCACCTTGTTTTCAATTTCCGAATCTCCACAAATACCAACAAAGGGAACGCCTTTTTTGGAGGCAAAATCCAATTGCTTGTTCATTTTTTTCAGATCTGGATAAAGTTCTGCTTTTATCCCCGCATCTCTGAACCTCTTCAATAAACCCAAGGCATATTCATAGGCTTTCTGATCAAAATGTGTCAATAGGATTTTGGTGCCTTGCACACTCTCTACCGGGAAAAGCCCCAGCTCCTCAAGCACATCGTACAATCTATCTACCCCAAAAGAAAAGCCTACTCCCGAAATCCCCGAAAGACCAAATACACCGGTAAGATTATCGTACCGACCACCTCCACTGACGGATCCTATGGACACATTGTTCACTTTCACTTCGAAAATAGCCCCAGTGTAATACGAAAGCCCGCGTGCCAACATAATATCCAGCTCCACAAAGTCGAGATTTTCCCCCATAGTGCTCAGTATATGAAAAACCTCTTCCAGTTCGCGGACTCCCTGAAGCCCAATCTCACTCCCACCCAAAAACTGCTTGAGGAAAGTCAATTTCCCTACCTGATCTGTCTGCAGGGCTACCAAGGGGGCTAATTTCTCCACGGAGTCAGTCGCAAAACCTCTCTCGCACAACTCATTCTTGACCCTTTCCCATCCGATCTTATCCAGCTTATCGATAGCTACGCACAGAGGGCCTTCTTTACCAGCCTCACCGATAGCCTCAGAGATCCCTGTGAGAATTTTTCTATTGTTCAACTTGATGCTGTAATCACCCAGCTTCAATTTCTGAAAAACCGAGCGGATCATAAGAATTATCTCAGCTTCGCAAAGCAAGCTGTCTGTACCGACCACATCGGCGTCACACTGGTAAAACTCCCTATATCTCCCTTTCTGAGGGCGGTCTGCACGCCAAACAGGCTGGATCTGATAGCGTTTAAAAGGAAATGTCAGCTCATTCCTGTTCATCACCACAAAACGGGCAAAGGGAACGGTGAGATCATAACGGAGACCTTTTTCGGAAAGCTTGGTCAACGTAGCCTTATATCCATCCCTTAAGTCCTGATCACCTACATTTTTCAGATAATCACCAGAATTCAGGATCTTAAACAACAACTGATCCCCCTCATCACCATATTTTCCGGTAAGCGTACTCAGGTTCTCCATTGCAGGGGTCTCGATCTGATTGTAGCCAAAAAGTTGAAAAGTACTCTTAATCGTCTCAAGGATATAGTTTCTTCTGGCCATTTGGACTGTCCCAAAATCCCGGGTTCCCTTTGGCAGACTTGGCTTTTGCATAGCTTGTATTTTGGTGATTAGCTGCCAAATTTATTCAAAAAAAAGGAAACCCTCCCTGATATGGTGAAAGTCAAAGAATTAAATCCAATTTAATTTAGGCTAAAAAGAAATCTTTATTTACTTTTGCGACTCGTTTCTGAACAATACTATTAAAAATATACGACCATGGCAGTTACTACACTGAAGAGAAAACTTAAAAGAAAAAGACAATCTCAGACCACACGTGTGATTAAGATCAAGCAATTGACTGCTCAGCCTGTAATCAAAAACGTGGACGTTGAAGAACTTAAGAAGTCTTTCGCAAAATAATCTTTATTTCTGCAAAATATAGAAAGCGGTCATTTGATCGCTTTTTTTGTTTTTTTTAACCGCGGTGACCACAGAGAGTGGCACGGAGGACTCGGATTCAAAGCCATATTTATCTATTGATTTTTAGCTACTTAAAACCACCCCAACAGTAATTATAGTGGTTTGAGACACAAACCACGGCGGTTGAATTGCAAACTGAAAACTGAGACTGATAACTGGCAACTGTAACTTACCACCACTTTCAATTTTCACACAACCTTACCCCGTTTCCCCAATTCCACTACCCGGAGATTTTTCACCTGACCAGCCTCCAGGTCAAACAATAACATGGTACGCATCACATGAAATCCATGCTGCCCAATAGCCCCTGGATTCATATAAAGGCAGTTTACGGTCTTGTCAAACTCAACCTTGCAGATATGGGAATGCCCGCAGACAAAAAGGTGTGCGGCCGATCCCTTGATTCTGGCTTTGATGCCGGTTGCGTACCGGGGAGGTTTGCCCCCGATATGCGTCATCAGCACCTTCACCCCTTCAAGAGTAAATTCTTGCCATTCGGGATATGCATGCTGCATTTCCTTATCATCAATATTCCCAAAAACAGCCCGTATAGTCTTACCGCCGGGCAAAGCCTGCATCACTGTCCCACTCCCTATATCCCCTGCATGCCAGATTTCATCCACATCGGCCAAATAGGTGAGCGTTTTGTGGTCAATGTAACTGTGAGAATCAGATATGAGAGCGATTTTTTTAGGCATTTGGACTTAATCTTGCTAAATTTTCATTCCAATATGAAACAGCATTCTTTCTAATCAAACTACTTTCCTATGAAACTTCAGCGATTCCTAGTCTTTGTACTCGCATTGTTTTTGACTAACACAGCGTTCATTCAGGCTCAAAACCCTGTAAACAAATCCATTTCAGTGGCTGAGTTTGAAGAAATCGCCAAAAACAAAGGAGCAACAGTGATTATAGACGTGAGGACACCTGAAGAAATAGAAAAAGGATACCTGCCGAGAGCAAGAAACATTGATGTTTCAAATGAAAATTTTGAAAATGAAATTTCCAAATTACCCAAAAACAAAACTTACCTACTTTATTGTAAAGCCGGAGTCAGATCCGAAAAAGCCATGGAGATGATGAAGGAAGCGGGATTTAAGTATGTCTTCTCTTTATCCGGCGGAATAGATGCCTGGAAAGAAGCCGGTAAACCCGTAGAAAAATGAAAACACTTAAATCAATCGATCATATACTGCAGAACTATTAGAAGAAGAATTCAATACACCCCCTCAAGAAAAACAGAACAAAAAGTAAATATGGCTTAGGCACTAGCAGTCAAAGTCGAAAGCAGGGTGATCTTCATCAATTCAATTGTGGCTTCCAACCCTCACCTGCCTTTTGGGGGAGTGAAAAAAACCGGTTATGGAAAAGAGTTGGGCAGATATGGGATTTTAGAGTTTGGAAACTGAAAAACCGTATATCCAGGCTAATCAATTAGGCATAAAGAGCCCTTTATTTTTGGTTTTGGCCAATTCCTTTCTATTTTTACGAGCCAAAATTTTGTCATAAACTAATGAGAGAAATACAGTTTCGAGAAGCCCTAAGAGAGGCAATGTCTGAAGAAATGAGACGTGATAAAGACGTTTTTCTTATGGGCGAGGAAGTTGCTGAATACAATGGAGCATATAAGGTATCCCAAGGGATGCTGGATGAATTCGGCCCAGAGCGTATCTACGATACACCTATCGCTGAGCTTGGATTTTCAGGATTGGCTGTAGGGGCTGCCATGAACGGACTTAAGCCTATCGTAGAGTTCATGACCTTCAACTTTTCTTTGGTTGCAATTGATCAGATCATCAACTCAGCAGCTAAAATGCTTGCCATGTCAGGAGGAGCATACAGTGTCCCTGTAGTGTTCAGAGGCCCTACCGGCAACGCAGGACAACTGGGAGCTACTCACTCATCAAACTTCGAGAATTGGTTTGCCAATACCCCCGGACTAAAAGTGATCGTCCCATCCAACCCTTATGACGCCAAAGGTCTCATGAAAGCCGCTATCCGTGATCCGGATCCTGTGATCTTCATGGAATCCGAAGTGATGTACTCTGACAAGGGTGAAGTACCTGAGGGTGAATACCTGCTTCCCATAGGTGTAGCTGACATCAAAAGGAAAGGAAAAGATGTCACAGTTATTTCTTTTGGAAAGATGATGAAAGTGGCCTTACAAGCTGCTGAAGAAATGGCGAAAGAAGGAATAGAAGCGGAAGTGATCGACCTTAGGACAGTTAGACCAATAGATTATGCAACTTGTCTGGAATCCGTGAAGAAGACCAACCGTGTCGTGATCGTAGAAGAAGCCAATCCTATAGCGGCGATTTCATCCGAACTGACTTATCACTTCCAGAGATATGCATTTGATTACCTAGACGCCCCGGTGATCCGTGTGAACTCCATGGACATTCCGCTGAGTTATTCTCCGGCTTACATTGAGGCTACCTTGCCAAATGTGAAGAGAACCGTGGACGCAATCAAGGAAGTCTGCTATAAGAAGTAGTAAATTCTGTATAACATATCAAAGCCCGGCTCAGATTTGAAGTCGGGCTTTTTTAGTAACAAGTTTATAAGAATAAAGAGCCAAGAACCAAGAGTCAAGAATCACAGTCCACAAATTCCGTTCGTGCGACACAAATGGTGGCACTGCGGTCACTAGAATCCCTTGAATCGAGTCATCAGGCCTTCCTAACTAACAGGTAAGCAGGCTTGTTTCTTCAATAATAGAGTACCCAGACTTCTATTTTCTTAGCACAAACTAGCAGTCTGAAGACTGCAATATCATAGGCACAAGCCTGCCTGCTGCAGGCAGGTCAAAAAGACTTTGCGCCAATTAGGTAGAAAGTCTAGCACCAGGTCACTTCGACTGAAGCTTGCGGAAGGAGAAATCTCAGAGGCAATTGATTAAGAGAATAAAGTCAGAAAGATGGAGAAACAGGAGTCGCAGTGTCCAGTCGCAGTGGGCAGATTGTATTATCCATGGCGAAAGCCTGCCGTAGGTATGCCTGGTCGTTAGCCTAGGGTGAAGAGCTGAGGGACGAAGGGCGTAACCCTAGGTCAAAAAAGACCAAAAGGCCATTGCCCTCGGACATGAGGCATAGTGACAAGACAAAGGCTTGTCCCGAGGAGGTGTACAGCGTTTGTGAATTGTCGGATTAGAAATCCTACGATAACAGCGCAACAATTATCGGGAGTCGAGCAACAAATAGATGTTCAATTGTAAAGTTTACCTATCAAAAAAAGGCAGTCTGAAGACTGCATTGGTTAGGTCCCAAGTCTGAGGACTGAACCAAATAAGCACTTGCGCTCTCTGCGTGAACTTCTGTGTCCGCCGTGGTTAAATCAAGCAAAAAAAGGAGGCTGTCTCATATTGATGTTTGATAATTGAAGACAGCCTTTTTTATTCAATAGAGGCCGATTTCCTGATTTCGGCCTCTATTTTTTTGAATACCGTTTAATTTTATAGGAATCGGGATTCTCCCA
>NZ_JAJUWR010000038.1 GCF_021390545.1 Algoriphagus sp. AGSA1
CCACAATCTGTTTGCGTAACCCTTCACTAAAGGAACGCTTTTGCTTAATTTGATAATCATTTTTCATCCTCATTGGAGTTGTGAACAACAACAAATTGTGACAACTTTATTCAGGTACTATCACTTTGGTTCTGTCTTAATCAACCATCCTTGCTCCAATTCCGTTTCTTTCCGGGAAAATGACTTTTTCTGGGGTGATGACCACTCCTTCAGCGGGGTCTTTGGATAATAACATAGCGCCATCCATATCTACAAAATCCAACAGCGGAGCAATATGGGCAATGGCCGTGATGCCCACTGATGATTCTGTCATACAGCCCACCATCGTTTTCATTCCATAGGATCTTGCTTCTCGGAGCATTCTTAATCCCGGGGTGATCCCTCCTGCTTTGACCAGCTTCACATTGATTCCGTGAAACAAACCCTTGCATTTTTTCACATCCGACTCTACTATGCAGCTTTCATCGGCAATTACAGGAAGTATTGAGTGCTTAAACACTTCCTTCATCCCGTCCAGATCATCTTTGGCCAGAGGCTGTTCCATAAATTCAACCCCAAGTTTCTCCAGCTCTCTGGAATAGGAGATGGCTTGATCGGCTGTCCAGGCGCAGTTTGCATCGATTCTAAAAACCGAATCCGTATGTTTTCTGAGCTCACGGATAATGTCCAAATCATCCGAAGTCCCCAGTTTTATTTTATAAATAGGCCAGTGTACTTCCTTCATCTTGGACACCATCTTCTCCACAGTATCTATACCTATGGTAAAATTAGTGGTGGGAATGTCAGCCGGATCCAGTTTTAGAAGCTCGTAGAGTTTTAACCCACACTTTTTGGCATATAGATCCCAGGCAGCCATATCCACTGCACACTGGGCAAAAGGATTCTCTTTGAAAATTTCCTTGCCGAGATCCCAAAGCTCCGCAGGTGTTTCCCATTTGGCTTTTTCCACTACAGGCCTGAATCTTTCCAAGCACTCCGACATATTTGTAATGGTCATACCATAAAATGGATTTGTAGTGGATTCCCCCAAACCATATAATGCGCCATCTTGCAGTTTTACTATAAGAGTATCTTGCACATCCCGGCTTTGGTGTGCGATAGTGAATGTATGCTTAAGAGGAAGATCTTCGACTAGATAGGATAAATTCATGCAAGTTAAAATTCATTTTCAAGCAAAAATAACGAGATTTTTGCTTCTATAATGCTTAGCTTTATATTGTTTGCAGTCATAAAGATAACAATATGAAAATTCAAACTTCTTTACCTCTCAGCTTGTTTTTGCTGTTTTCAGTAATTTTACTTAGCTGCAAAACTACTCAGACTTCGACTCATGCTTCCTCTAGCGCAGTGTTGGAGTCTGCTTTCATAAAATCCAAGGAGCACGCTATCACCCATCGCAGATTTAAGCATGCGGATTTGCTTCCGCTTATTGATCAGCATTCGGATGAATTTGGGATAAGACAACTGGGAGAATCCGTGGAAGGAAGAAGTATATACAGTTTGGACTGGGGTGATGGCAAAAGGAAGGTGATGCTTTGGTCACAGATGCATGGCAATGAAAGCACCGCGACCATGGCGCTTTTTGACCTGTTTAATTTCCTGGAGGGTAACGGTGATGAATTTGATGGGTTGAGAAGCCTTCTTCGGTCGAACCTTAATCTCAAATTTATTCCCATGCTCAATCCCGATGGAGCGGAGACCTTTAAGCGAAGAAATGCGCTTGACATAGATTTGAATAGGGACGCGATTTCCCAGATTTCCCCGGAGGCTGTGATATTGAAGAAAGCGAGAGATGACTTTGAGCCGGAATTCGGATTTAACCTTCACGACCAGCAGACTTACTACAATGCTTCAGGTACACCCAAGCAAGCGACCATTTCCGTGCTGGCCCCCGCATATAACTATGCCACTGAGGTAAACGCGGTACGGACTAAAGCTATGCAAACCATTGTGGGAATGAATAGGATTTTGCAGGAGGTGGTTCCTGGTCATGTGGGTAGATATGACGACGCATTCGAACCACGGGCATTCGGGGATAACATCACCAAATGGGGGACAAGTACAATTCTGATCGAGTCTGGAGGGTATCCAGACGATCCTGAAAAGCAATACATCCGACAGCTGAATTTCATGATAATCTTAAATGCGTTGGAGCAAATCGCCACCCGAAGCTATGAGCAATATACCACAACGGAATATTTTTCGATTCCTGATAATGACCTGCAATTGGTGGATTTGCTTATCAATGAGATCCAAGTTCCAGTAAATGGTAAATATTACCCCGTGGATCTGGGAATTCGAAGACGGGAAATTACCGCAGGGGCTAGCTACTACACGTCAGCGTCTGTGGATGATCTTGGAGACTTGCAGGTATATTTTGGATTAGAGGAGATCAATGCGACCGAGTTGAAGTATGCAGAGGGCAAGGTCTATGAGCAAGTCTTTGATTCTATAGCAGCTATAGGTGAGGCAAAAGCGATGGAATTGCTCAAAGAAGGATATCTGGCGGTAAAAGTTAAAAAGGAGACTAAGGGAGACTTACATGGTCTTCCGATTTTGGTACTGGGAAGTACGGAAACATATCCATCAGGTTGGAAAACCGGAGAACCCACAAATTTCTTCTTAGAACAAGAGGGCGTCAGGAAATATGCAGTGGTCAACGGCTACCTGATTGATTTGGGAAATCCAAAAGATCAGGTGTTTAAGCAGAGGGTGCATTGAAAGACCGGTTCCCAAAAGGTCTATACTTCTTAGAATCCGTCCCTTCCATTCTGAATTCACTAAATTTGTAAAATGAGCGATAATGCTACAAAAACATCTCTCCATCCCCGAAATCTTCATCGGGAGCGCTACGATTTCCCAAGCTTAATGGCATCTCAGCCCGAGCTTGGCGAATTTGTTTCAGAAAATAAGTACGGCGATCTCAGCATTGATTTCGCAGACCCTAAGGCTGTCATAGAACTCAACCGGGCATTGCTAAAGCATCATTATCAGATTACGGAGTGGGATATTCCTGCTGGATATCTCTGTCCACCTATACCCGGAAGAGCGGATTACCTACATTATTTGGCTGATTTACTTACTGAGAGTAATGACCACAACCTGCCAGCCGGTGAGCGCATTCATGTACTGGATATAGGAACGGGGGCAAACTGTATTTATCCTCTGCTGGGTAATTCTATTTATGGCTGGAGCTATGTAGGGTCAGAAATAGATGCTAAGGCGCTCGATGCTGCCCAAGATAATCTCTATGCAAATCCTCAGTTTCGGGGAAAGGTTTCCCTGCGGCTTCAGGAAAACCCCAAGGAAATCCTATCCGGGATCATCAAATCGGACGATGTGTTTGACCTCGTCATTTGCAATCCCCCATTTCATGAATCTCAGGAAGCAGCTGTGGCAGGCAGCACCAGGAAAGTCAAAAATCTGAAAGGAAAAGTAGGGAAGAAAATTACCCTGAATTTTGGGGGGCAGAGTAATGAACTCTGGAGTACTGGAGGAGAACTTACTTTTATCCGAAAAATGATACTTGAAAGCAAGTTTTTTAGGTTCAACTGCTTTTGGTTTACCTCACTGGTGTCCAAAGAAGAACATCTGAAGGAGCTGGCCCTTGCCTTGAAAAAAGCAAATGTATATGATCGGAGAGTCATACAAATGACCCACGGAAATAAGAAAACGCGGTTTATTGCCTGGACATTTCTGAATCCCGAACAACAGGAAAACTGGAGGAAAAAACGCTGGGGTCATTGATTTCCCTGTTTGTGGCAGAAACAGTGACAAAGTTTGGGTAAAAGACTTTGGTACACAGAAGAGCCATAAATCTGGGATGATGAACGATGAAATAGTCTATTTCTCAATAGGAGACTGCTTCACTGCTCGTCGTCCGAAATGGAGTCTAAAACCCGAACTACTCTATCCCCTCCAGCTCACTCAGCTCCAGCCAAGTCAATTCCAAATCTTCCAGCTCAGCATCGATTTCTCCGATGCGGTTGGACTGCTTGATCAGTTCCTCATGGTCGTCGATGCCCGCCGATATTTTTTCGGTAATGGAAGCTTTCTCTTTTTCCAGTTTAGCTATTGAAGCATTCACCTCTTTAAACTCCTGTTTTTGCTTAAAGGAAGCCTTTATTTTTACAGGAGCCGGATCTTTCACTTCAGCCTCTTGATTCTTTTCTTCTTGGCTCTGGGTTCTTGGTTCTTGAATCTTGGCCTTGGGTTCTTGGCTCTTTTCTACCTCACGGAACTCAGAATAATTCCCCGGGAAATCAGAGATTTCGCCTTCTCCTTCAAACACAAACAAATGTTCCACCAAGCGATCCATGAAGTACCTATCGTGGGAAACAATGATCAAACACCCCGGAAAAGTGTCCAAAAACTCCTCCAGTGTATTTAAGGTCATCAGATCCAGATCATTGGTAGGCTCATCGAGAATCAGGAAATTAGGATTCTTGATCAAAACCATCAGCAGTTGGAGTCTTCTACGCTCTCCGCCGCTGAGTTTGGCGATTGGGGTATGTTGCTGCTTGGGAGGGAAACCAAACTGGGTCAAAAACTGGGAAACCGTAATCGTAGCTCCCCCGGCTATGGTCACCACTTCAGCTACTTCCTTCACGATGTCGATCAGCCGCTTTTCCTCATCAAAACTTCCTTCCTCCTGTCTGTAATACCCAAAGGCCGTGGTCTGACCGATGGAAACTGTCCCAGAATCGGGAGCCAGTTGCCCGGTGATCATATTGAGGAAGGTTGTCTTCCCGGCACCGTTTGGCCCTACTATCCCGATTCGGTCTTTCTTTTTAAACGTGTAAGAAAAATCATTGACGATGGCCTTGTCGCCAAAGGCCTTGTTCATTTTCTCAATCTCTATGATCTTATTCCCAAGCCGCTGCGTCGTCACTGTCAACTGTATATCACGTTCTTCACGTTTTTGGGAAGCCTTCTCTTTGGTTTCTTCGAAAGCATCAACACGGTATTTTGCTTTGGTGCTTCTCGCTTTAGGCTGACGGCGGATCCAGTCAAGTTCTTTTTTATAAAGGCTTTTGGCTTTTTCGAGTTCTATATCCTCAATCTCCATGCGCTCTTCCTTTTTGTTCAAGAAGTAGCCATAGTTTCCTAAGTAGCGATGCACTTTTCCCTGATCCAGTTCGAGGATTTCATTGGTTACTTTCTCCAGGAAATATCGGTCGTGAGTCACCATGAAAAGTGCCAGATTGGCTTTGGCCAGGTAGTCTTCCAGCCATTCTATGGTTTCTAGATCAAGATGGTTGGTAGGCTCATCGAGCAGCAAAAGATCAGGTTTTTCCAAGATGGCTTTTGCCAAGGCAACCCGCTTACGCTGACCTCCGGAAAGAGTACCCACCGGGAGATCGGTATCATGAAGACCTAGTTTGCCCAGCACTTCCTTCACCTGATATTCAAAATCCCAGGCTTGAAAGGCATCCATTTTTTCAAATAAAATGGACATTTTATCAGAGTTATCAATGCCCCGCTCAGAATCCAGCATGGCTTTGTGATAGTCCTCAATCACCTTCAGCACTTCAGAATTACTTTGGTCAAAGATGGTCTGGTATATGCTCATCTTGCCTTCAAAAACAGGGTTTTGGTGAACATAAGCCACTTTTACCTGCTGGTTAACTCCGACTTGGCCTGTGTCAGGGATCTCCAGACCCATGATGATTTTCATCAGCGTGGATTTACCCGCACCATTGATGCCGACGAGGGCGATTTTCTGGCCTTGAGAGATGCCAAAGGAAATATTGGAAAAAAGCTTGCGCTCACCGAACGCTTTGCTGAGGTTTTCGACCGAAAGGTAATTCATGCCGCAAAAGTACGGAAAAGGTGGGGGATAAATGCGTTAATTTAAATCATGCTCTTTTAACCGGCAATTGAGTAAGCGATTTGTATGATTGAATCCACTCATTTTGCATATAAATACCGCTCAAAATGTCAAACAACATGTACTGTATTTACGGGAGATTCTATTTATTCGAGCAAAATCCCCCTGCTTAATCCCATGAATTAGGGGCTATACATTCCGATTCTGACTGCTCTTGAGGGCAAACTTACCCACCTATCATTGTCCTAGAAAGTCTTACCTGTACACTTTAGAAACAGAAGAAAGGTCATTTCGAAGCTTCAATGAGACCAACACCGTTTGATCATTCATCAACTCCTCTTTATTAGCTTGAAAAAAATCATGGATATTCCCAGTTTCGATTTCCACCTGTTTGCCGGTAAATTTTTTGACATAGTCGTTGTAGAAATCAATGGAGTTGATGCTAAAAACAATACACTCCTTATCAAATGTCCAAGGTATATTTCTAATTCGCATTTCATCTATATCATTTTCAAAATTGGATATCTGCGATACTATATTGAATTCTCTGTCTAATAAGATAAAATGTATACCCTGGCTGTATTGATATAAAGACATAAAATAAAAATCTCCTAATGGGGTAAACATTGAAATATTCTCTACAAGCTGATTTTCGCGGATGAATTTTTGATAAGTTTCTCTGTCAACACTGTTTAATCTGATAAAATCCAATTCATTTACACCCCATGAGCCCAAATCAAATTTCAACACTTGTTTAAAATTTAACTCTCCATCAAAAAATATAACTTGCCTAGAGTAAGGGAGGGTAAATATAATTTCGTTATCGAACCCGGAAATGAACCCATTTCGGCCACCAAATTGGAATTTTTCAAAATCCTGTTTGATTTTCACAAACTCTCCAAGCAGTGTGGCACCTTCAAACAAAAGAAAATTATAATCTGACCTATCCTTAATGTTGTTCATGAAGAATAAAGTTTTACCATCTTTTTCGGTAAACTGAGAAGCATTCTTTGGGATTTTTTCTTCTTCTATAAGCAACTGCTTCGAATCATATACAATAATCTTTCTCAAACTTCTATCTAAAATCAGAAGAGAATCTTCCCTCACCTGAAAAAAATCAAGCTGCTGGTACTCAGCAGGCCCTTGACCTTTTGCTTTATAGATGAAATCAACATTTCCCTCTCTATCAAACCTGTGGATATTACTATTAAAATAATCGTGGACGTAAATGAACTTGTCCTTTATAATAATTTGGTAGGGTTCCACCAACGGAACTTTCTCATCACTTCTTAGGAGAGTGTAGCTGATTTCATTGAAAATACTTGATAACTTCTGCTGTTTGGAATTCTCCAAATCAATTTTCACATCGCTCTCATTTACATTGACCTTTTTATCCGAATGCGTACAGGATGAAAACGTATAGAGAATAAGGACGCAAAATATCTTAAGTTTTACCATGATTTAGTTTCAACCAGGTTGTGTCACTACTTAAATGAATACTCTAAGAGTAGCTTATACAAATATTAATTCAACAACATCTAGAAATAAAGTAAAGGCTGTCCCAATTTTCGAGACAGCTTTATAGTTAATTAACCGATCCCTCCAACTTCATCACAATGCTTTTGACCGGATACATTGCAGGTTTCAGACCCATCAAATCTACAGCGATATACACTCCCTCCCCCAGTGCATTCAATATTCTCTATCCAATAACTTCCACTAGCTTGAGTCGGTGTAATCGGTGTGATCGATAAAGTCATCATACCAATGATTCCTAAACCTAAAATTACTTTTTTCATAATCGTTAAAATTTGTGGTTAAAATATTTACCCCTTGGCCAAGAGCGGCTAACCGACTGATTAGCTAGTCGCAACATATTATTATTATTATTATTATTGCAATCCAAATCTTTAAAACGAAAAAATCGTCAGTTCCCTAAAAACACCTTGTATAGGGCATGCAAAATCGGACACTTTATGATTATTACCAGAATCTTTTAAAACTAATCCAGCAGGGTTTTTCTCTCAAGTGATTATGGGAGTTCTTTTTATCGAATCAAAAATACGTTGGATAGGACTCGGGAAGTTCTCTTATTTCCATCATCAGCAAATGGCTGAATGTAGGAGATTAGAATTAGGCATAAAAACGCCTTTTCATTAACTGTAGATTTGGCTCAAAATATACAAAAATACGGCTCAAAACTAACATGAAATGAGCCGTATTTTATGGCTTTTATACTTTTTTGAGCTGAAAACTACTAGCCCTTTTCGAGGAGCAAAGAGTTCAATTTTGAAAGTTTGATCAATTTTATAAAGTAAAGACCCATCAATTACTGCCAACCAAACTATCCAAGTTTGAGATAGCTATAGCCCAGTTTTCATAAGTAAATCCTAAAAATGTCTTTGTCTCTGTGTCCAGTTTTGCAAATTGAAAACCCTCCAAATGTTTACTCTCCAAGTCTTTCCCAGAAAGTCTATATAGGATGAGATCAAATTCTGGCGCTTTGGGTTCTGTTCTATTCAGTTTTTTCACTAAAAAATAGGCGAGATCTTCTTTGATTTGAAGTACAGAGATAAGTATATCAGGATGATGTTGATTCCGCAGCCAAGGTGCCAATCCGGTATACTCACTGAGTTCTCTAACTCCCTTCAACTCTCCTTTGTGTAAAATGGAATCTAGGAAAAAGTTCTCCTGTACTAATGAAACTTTTTCATCCTTAATACTCCAAAGCCCTTCTTTCAACGTCTCCAATAAATAAAGGCTGTCTCGGAATTCGAAGGTTGCAAACGTGTTTTTGCCCGCGGTAGGTGTTACTTGAGCTAGTTTTCTAGGTTTCAAATTTGGGAAATCCACCGAAAACAAATGAACTGTATTTCTGGGGGGATCTAGGAAGCTAACAATCATGTGGTCATTGGAAGTACTGAGTATGTCATGCAACCCACGTTCTCCGAGTTTGATGCGCTGCCTTGAGATTTCACGGTTCTGCAGATCAAATTTATAAATATCACTCGGGTTAGAACCCAAAGAGTAAATAGTATTCTTGAAGTGAAAAATTGAATGAAGACTATTGTTTAAATAGGCTTCTACTTGGCCATCCGGGTAAAGTTTTGGTTGTAGCAAAACGGTATCAAGAATAGTTTCACCGACCATGGAGTAGATAAGTAATTCTTGTTTAGAAGTAAAAAGAAAAATCTTGTCATCGCTTATTTCCATATCTCTAACTTTTGCAAAAGGGCTTAGCTTCACAACGAAGTCTGAATTGACTCTAGTTTCATTTGAAGATGGTACTGAGCAGCTTATCAATAGCAGGAACAGTAATGCATAAGAGGCAAAGGGAGAGTTAAAGGACATAATTGTTGGTGTATTCCAGTAATTGAGCGGGGGAAAAGATTTCTATTTTCTCTCCGTCTGGAAGTAGAATAACGGGCAGGGATTTTATCAGTCCCTTTTTGATTGCATATTTTTCACTATCTACAAATACGGATTCATTGTCAGGTGATGCAAGCAAGGAGGCCTTTTTTATTTGGGACGAGATGATGACCAGATTGAATAGTTGCTTGTCTATTTCTTTGACTGTTTCCTGGTATTCTGTAAAGCAGTAACTGCAATTTTCGAGACTTATCAATAGGGTAGGCTTGCTTGGATCAAATCCGATCTTCTCACTGTAGTCTTCAAATTCTTTGGCTTGCCTGGTACATCCAAGCAAAAGGGCGACTAAAAATATAAGCAATCTATTCATGGGCTGTGAAGTCAAAGATATCAATAGAGAGTATGTCTTCTTTTAGATCGGGATTCATTATGTTGTTTTTGGGAAGATAGAATCCCCGCTTTCCGACAAATGCCCGGTAGATGTTGTATATCCCACCTGGGAAACGCACCTCGTTGATTTTATTAAACGTACTGTCCAATACGATTACAGAGAAGTCCCGCAATGCATCCATTTCTTTAGGGATTTCATTGATATCATATTTCCCAGGTAGCTGGACGGTGCGATAATACACATCGCGAAATTCATCGTAGTATATCCCGTAGTACTTAGTGTTTTCTATGACATACTTTGTTTTTTGATCCGAGCTTGGAATCATGGAAAAAGGCACCGCTTCCTTCGTGATATAATCACTCTTCGCATAGACGCTTTTTGATTGTCCATCAGCTACGACGGTGAGGGAATCTAGGTATTTCCAAGAATAAATAATCTGATTTTTTTTATTGATGGTCCTAGACAGTTGTATATCGTGACCTGCCCATATTTTGTTGTGATAGAATTCCGGGAATGCAGATTCTGGAATCTCTGAGGTGGAATTTGAATCTATACTATAGGTGACTTCAAACCGGAATTTATCATTGATATTGGCAGGATTGCTTATTTCAAAAAGCGGAAGTTGAATAAAACGTAATTCCCTGTTCAGAAGTAGAGTCGGCATGCTTCCAAAGGAGGAATGGTTAACAATAGATTCCTCTCGCTTAGGGGTTTTAGGCGGCAGATATCTACTAATAATTTCGCCTTGATTGTTTATCAACAGGGAGCCTCTAATGAATAGTGAAGGAAAGAGAAAGATAGAATCCGCGCTAACAACTGTGATTCCCTGTACCATTTTGATCCCTAGGGGTTCTATATGGGGATAGCTGATTTCATGATCTATCAATCCCCTTTCCAGATCGTAAACTTGGATGTTTTTTTTAAATTCGTTATGGTGATAGAGATATTCTTTATCACCCTTGCCTAAATAGGAAGTTCGTAGAAAATCAAGTGAGGTCGAATCATCTAACGCTAGGTTGATTTCCCCTTCTCTATATTTTTCAATTTCTTCAACTAGTAGCTCCTCTCTTTTGCTACAAGCAGATGTTAATATGAATGTTAGAACAATAAAGGTAATGCTTCCAAGAAATCGTGTCATTGTAGATTGGTAAGAATGATCAAAAAATCTGCTCCGCTATTCACAGTGAATATTGGAGCAGAACAACTTTATTGCATGATAATTGGTCTTTCACAGTCGTAATCACAGTCAGAGCAGGATCCATCGAAATTGTCCCCTGAATAAACATTTCCATCGATAACTTTGATACTTCCATCTGGATTTCTACATATTGCATTTGCAGGTATCACACTGATAAAAGTGAGTGCAAACAACCCAATTCCTAAAATTACTTTTTTCATGGTTTTAAAATTTTAATTTTTGAACTACCTCTTGGACAAGAGTGGCTAACCGACTGACTAGCTAGTCGTAACATATTATTATTATTATTATTATTATTATTATTATTATTATTATTATTATTATTATTATTATTATTATTACAATCCAAATTTTTAAAACGAAAAAATCGTCACTTAACTAAAAATGCCTTGTACAGGGTATGCAAAATCGGACACTTTATGATTATTACCAGGTTTATTTGAAATTAACCAAGTGGGATTTCCCCAGATTTTCTTCTCTTAAGAGAACTGGAAGTTCTTGCTTGTAGGTTCTTGGCTTCTCGATCTTGGTACTTTTCTCTAGCTACTTGCTACTCTGAAAATTCTTACCTTTGCATCATGGAAGCAATTCAGAAAAAAGACATCCGTAAGCTATCCCTGGCACAGTTGGAAGAATTCTTTTTGGCGCATGGGGAAAAGAAATTCCGCGCCAAGCAGGTGTATGAATGGCTCTGGAACAAATCTCTGAAGAACTTCGATGAGATGAGCAATATCTCGCTGAGCACTCGGGAAATGCTCAAAGCTCATTTTGAGATCAACCATATTCTGGTGGATCTGATGCAGCATTCTATTGACGGAACGATCAAGAATGCGGTAAAGCTCTATGACAACAAAATCGTGGAATCTGTATTGATCCCTACGACTAAGCGGATTACTGCCTGTGTTTCCTCGCAGGTAGGCTGCAGCCTAGACTGTAATTTCTGTGCCACAGCACGGTTGAAACGCATGCGGAATCTGAATCCTGATGAAATCTATGATCAGGTCGTAGCCATCAAGGATGAAGCGGAAACGTACTTCCAGCGACCTTTGACGAATATCGTGTTTATGGGTATGGGCGAGCCGCTACTGAACTATGCGAATGTCCTGGAGGCCATAGAGAAAATCACCTCACCGGAAGGACTGGGCATGGCTCCAAGGAGAATCACCGTATCTACAGTAGGAGTGACCAAAATGATCCGCAAGCTTGCCGATGATGAAGTCCGATTCAATCTGGCCGTATCCCTACACTCAGCGATCAATGAAACCCGCTCCCGCCTGATGCCGATCAATGACAGCAATCCCGTAGAGGAATTGGGCGAGTCCCTGAAATACTGGTATGAGAAGACCAAGCGTAAAGTCACGTATGAATATGTGATCTGGGAAGGAATCAATGACGATGAGCGACACGCAAGGGCGTTGGCAAAATTCTGCAAGATCATCCCATCCAAAGTCAATCTGATCCAGTACAACCCAATCGACGAGGGAGAATTCCGTCAGGCGAAGCAGGAAGCCGTGGACATGTACGTGCGGATCTTGGAATCCCAGGGTATCATCGCCAAAGTCAGAAAATCCCGAGGCCAGGATATAGATGCTGCCTGTGGACAGTTGGCAAACAAAAATGAAGTGGCAGAGCTGAATACAGATTAAGGTTTTTTCACTTGCATATCGAACAGCCTTTAGTTTAATTGTAATATCTTTTAGTCTAAAGCTATTTTGTTATGAAGATACTGCTCTCCCTCACATTCTTGACGGCTTTACTTTGGTCTAATTCAACTTTTTCACAAGATGAATTACCATCCCAAATTCAGAACTATTTTGACACGTATCAGAAAGAATACCCAGTAGAAAAGGCCTATTTACACCTCGATAAATACACTTATACACTAGGGGAGGACATCTGGTTCAGTGCATTTTTGGTTGCCGGATCCACACAGATTCCTTCTCCGCTCAGTACCGCCTTGTATGTGGATCTTTTTGATGGTGATGGACTTCTATTGACCCAAAAAATCATCCGACTGGAAAACGGACGGGGAAGAGGTGATTTTCAGCTCCCCCAATTTGGTAAAGCCGGAAACTATAGAATCAAAGCATATACGTCTTGGATGAGAAATTTCGGTGAGGAGTATTTTTACACCGGCAGCGTTTCGGTGGTAGATGGGGCTGGCGGCTCGTTTTTGCCAAAAGTAGAATTCCATGAGATCTTATCTTCTGGGAATAAAATCTCTTATAAAGCCACCCTCACCGCAATTGACAGTAAGGGGGATCCGCTCAATGGTAAAGGTATAGAAATCAAAGCAGTAGGCGATAAAGCTGAGCTCTACACCCAAACCCTGAACCTAAACGATCAGGGACTGGTCAACTTTACCTTCTCCATACCAGAAAAAGCCTATTCGAGCCAGCATCTGGAACTTACGTATTTTGAAAAAGAGGATTATCCAGTTACCCAAAAGATCAAGTTACCTTACAGCCTGAACCTTGCCGATATACAGTTTCTACCAGAGGGGGGACATTGGGTAGTGGGCAAAAAATCCCAAATGGCTTTCCGGGCTGTTTTCCCGGACGGGAATCCAGCCGATATAAAGGGAGAAATAGAAGGAACAGAGATTCGCTTTGAGAGTAATTTTGCGGGGTTGGGCAAATTTGAGATCACCCCCGACCAAACTGACTATACTGCAAAAATCTCGTCCCAGGGTCAAGAGAAGGTAGTCTCTCTTCCCAAAGCAGACGAGAAAGGCCTGGCTCTACAGGTGATGAACAATCCTGCTGCAAGCTATGTGACTGCATTTATCCAAGGGGATTATGAGCCAAATTCACTTTTACTCGTGTCCCAGACCCGGGGCTTGATCAATTATATGATCCATGGAGAATTAAAGAACGGGGTGTGGGGAGTAAGGATTCCAAAGGAAAACCTGATCGGTGGAATAAATCAGATCACTGTACTGAGTAGCTCTGGCATGCCTCTCTTGGAGCGTTTGCTATTTATAGAGCCCACGGAAATTTTAAGCCTTGATGTAAGTGAGGAAGGTTCTCTTTCTTCCAGAGTCAAAGTGAGCCTAAACATAGAAAGTACTTTCGGTGATCAAGTGGCTCCGGGTTCCTTCTCAGTGTCTGTAGTGGATGCAGACCAAGTTCAGGATGAATCCTTGGCTGTTGGGAGTATTTTCTCCTCCCTTTTACTCACCTCAGACCTTAGCGGGGCCATTTTCCAACCTGGGTACTATTTTCAAAATCCAGCATCTGAAGACCTTGATTTGGTGATGCTCACCCATGGATGGAGGAGGTTTAGCTGGGGAGAGGTACTTGAATCGGATTTTCCGAAATTAACACAATTCATAGAAAGGGGAATAAATATAGAAGGGCAGATAATAGATCAAGCAGATAGCAAAAAAGGTTTGTCAGGGGGAAAAGTGACGGCCATGGTCGGTGAGGGAGTCGAAATTGTTTCCAGCGAATTTGGGCCAAATGGACGCTTTATATTCCGGGATCTGGACTATCTTGATTCTGCACAGGTGACCATTACCGCAGAGGATAACCGTCAGAGAAACTTTGTAGATGTGGAGATAATCCGTCCAGATGCCGTCTTCGCTGAGCTACCCGGTGACTATAACGATAAAATCGTCTGGCCGAAAGAACTGATAGCAACCTATGAGGAAAGGGGGCTGATGAAGCAGATGAATGAAGACAAGGATATCATGGATCTTGAAGGAGTGACAGTGCAGGGAAAGACTCTGGAAAAGGAAGATGAGGAGATTAGAAAAATCTATGGTGCTGGAGATGTCACCATTGATCCAGAAAAAATCCCGGGGTCTGTGGCATTTACAAACGTTTTCCAACTGATACAAGGCCGGGTTGCAGGGGTTCAGGTTTTCGTATCGGGATTGGACGCAAAGGTGTTGATACGAGGAGTAGGCTCACTCAATTCCGGCACAGATCCGCTTTACCTATTGGACAATATGCCAGTCGAAGCAAGCACGCTATTACAGATCAATCCGAGTATGGTACAAAGCGTGGATGTGTTTAAAGACCCGGCAAAAGCCGCTATTTTTGGAGCTCAGGGAGCAAATGGGGTGATCGCCGTATATACTAAATCTGGCGCTGGCACCGGAGTAAGTGTAGGAGGCACGCTCGTGACCCGATATGGCGGATATGCCGTACCTAAAGAATTTTATGCCCCGAAATATGAGACAACCGCCCCTGAAAATGCTCTAGTTGATAAACGGGCCACGATATTCTGGGATCCAATAGTAAATACAGATGAAAATGGCAAAGCAAAGCTATCCTACTACAACACCGATATTGCCAAAAAACACTTACTTATCGTGGAAGGAATGGACGAGTCGGGAAGATTAGGAAGATTGGTAAGAGTATTAGAGTAAGTATTTGCTTTATTCACGCAAGCGATCTAATTTCTTGTCCAAATCCAACACTCAGTACAATGCAAAAGGCTTTATTGATATTTTTCTCCTCCTTCATGTTTTCTTTTGTGGCACTAGCACAGTCCCAAGATCAAGGTGATGCAAGATTTCACGGATATGGCACTTATGGTCTGCGCTATCATAATTTTGGGGTTGGGGCAGGTATAGAATATTTCTTTGTGGACAAATTCGCTTTGATGCCAAGTTTCACGTTTGTTTTTCCTCAGGTAGGGAATGAAAGTAATTTCAGTGCCGATCTTAGGTATTATGTATCAGAAGGCCCTTCCCAACTCTATTTTATGGCAGGCTATAGCCAGACTTGGCAAAACACCCAGCCCGACGGGGTCGGAACACGAAGAAATAGCAAGGGGGCAAACATGGGGGTAGGAGCTTATATTCGCATCACTGATGGAGTAGGGTTGAGCACCGAGTTTCGATTCCAAAGCCCACTTCCAAGAGAAGTCGGGTTCAGGGTAGGGTTTGCATTTCCCTTGTAAGCAAGTAGCTAGACGTAAAAGACATTAGATTTCAGATTCTAGAAAAATAGATGGAGAAAAAATTTCAGAAGCTCTATGCAACTATATGGTTAAGCTATCTTTCCACATAGGATCATAGCTTTTCTGCGCATAAAGATTTCCCTCAAGAAAGACCACTAATCTTTGCCTCCTTTATAACCTTGTGGTAAACCTTTTTTCACCAAACAGTCACAACGTAAAGAAAGCATTGAGGCAGAAACCGGATTACACCCCTAGCCAGATTAATCCTAAGTTTTTCTATGTTTCTATGGGGTAAAACAATTAGCCACTTTCACAATTCGTACTATTCAATAATCAGGATTTGACTGTGGCTTTTGCGTTTCCTTTGTACTCTTTGTGGCCAAAACCCTATTTTTTTGAAAACTCAAACAATTTCCTTTTCTCTTCCTTATCTAAAGCCTCGTAGCCCCGATCAGCTATTTTGTCAAGGATTTTATCGATTTCCTCTTGGGTGGCTTCGTCGGAAGCAACTTGGGTAGGTGTGGATCTTGAGGGCTTTTTGAACGGAGAAAATCCCCCACTGCCTGTTTTTGCTTTACGATAGGATACTTTCACTTTGCTTTTTCTTCTGGAAAAGAGGTCTTCAAAGAAAATCCCGACTTTCTGCACAGGTATTCCCCAGTCTATCCCTTTACGAAGCTGAATGATGTATAAATAGCCAATAAGGGCACCTCCCAAATGTGCCAATTCCCCACCGGCATTCGCTCCAGCTGAATTCGCAAAGGACAAGATCACATAGAAAATCGCTATATACTTGATCTTTACCGGACCTAGGAGCAATAAGAAAAACGTTGTATTGGGACTGAGTGTGGCCGCACCGACTACGATAGCAAACACTCCGGCACTTGCACCCAGCATCAAAGAACTATCTATTGATTGACTAAAATACGGCGCCAGATTATAAATGATAACATAGAATAACGCTCCGGCCAAACCACCAAGGATATAAAGGTTAGCCAGCTTGCGGCTACCTAGAAACTGGTGGATCAGCTGTCCAAACCAATAGAGAAAAAGCATATTGAAGAGAATATGAAATATCCCTTCGTGTAAGAACATATAGGTAAAAATACTCCAGGGCTGTACCGCCAATCTTGGCAATGATGCAGGCATCATCAGGTAGGACAGAATGGTGGAATAGACACTGCCCAATCCTCCTATGGTCATAAAAACCCTAAAGACCAGCACCACAAAAAACACCAAAATATTAATTGCAATCAGCTTATAAAGACTGTTGTCACTATGCTTAAAAGCGTTCCGAAGGTTTTCCCAAAAGTTACCGTACATGATTAATAGAAAGTGTTTCTGTCTTTTTTCCAGAAGTAAACCAAGACACCGCCGATCACCAGGCCGCTGAGGTGGGCAAAGTGTGCGACATTGTCCAGGGGATTATTCACCAATACGTTATATATGGTGTAAAGGCTGTAGAAAAGCACCAAATATTTTGCCTTCACCGGCATCGGCGGAAACAGCAAAAACAATTGGGTGTTCGGGAAAAGCATGGCAAAAGCAATCAAAACGCCAAAAAGCGCACCTGATGCACCGACCATGGGAATATTTGCCTGTGCATCAAGAATGGCATTTAATGTCTGAGAAGCCTGTGCAATTAAATTAGGGTCGTCTGGATTTCGGCTATAGTCATCAACAAAGTCAAATACTGACCGCTTAAAGAATCCCCGATTTTCCAAAACCAGCTTATTGAACGCATCCGGATCAGGATTATTCTGGAACATTGCCACTTTTGCTTCCAGATTATTCATTCTATATGCCGTATATCCTGAATAAAGGATCCCTGCTCCTATACCACAAACCATCCATAGTGTCAAGAGCTTTTTTGGCCCTAAAAACTGCTCCAGCAGGGGTCCGAAAATCAGCAATCCAAACATATTGCCGAACAGATGCCAGAAATCAGCATGCATAAACATGTAGGTCAAAAACTGAAACGGTTTGAAATAAGTGCTATGAATATAGTAAAGCGCAAACCATTCGTTCAACTGTGGAAAGATAAAACCGGACACGATAAGTAGCCCAATGTTGATGATCAGTAGGTTTTGTACTACCGGTGTAATGTTTCTAAACATGCTATTTGCCGAAAAAAGAATGAATACTGCTTAAATCCAATTTCACGAATGCTTTGTTGCCCCCAAATCCATAATTTGGATTTTGACAGGCAAAAAGCTGTCCTACCAGCGTCTCCATTTCTTGTGAATTTAGTTTTTGCCCCTTTTTCAGGGATGATTTTCTAGCCAAGGAGCGAGCGAGGTTTTCTCTGGTATCGAGCGAAAGCTCGTTTTTAAAATGCTTATATTGCTCCAGGAGTCCCTCGAAAAGCTCCTTTTCGTTTTTTACTGGCAGATCTGCAGGCACTCCCTGGATGAGTACAGTATTGTTTCCAAACTCAGAAACCATAAATCCAAGACTATGAAGTTCTGGCATAATATCCATCACCAAGGCATAATCCGATTGTCCAAGATCGACCGTAGGGGGGAAAAGACATTGTTGGGAAGTACCCTGGGCAAGCTTCAGCTGACGCAGATAGCGTTCGTACAGTATTCGTTCGTGGGCTGTCTGCTGATCAATGATCAAGAAGCCCGTG
Organism: Algoriphagus sp. AGSA1; assembly: GCF_021390545.1. Classification (GTDB taxonomy): domain Bacteria; phylum Bacteroidota; class Bacteroidia; order Cytophagales; family Cyclobacteriaceae; genus Algoriphagus. Next base: position 18,332 of record NZ_JAJUWR010000038.1, read on the forward strand.
GACATCTGGGCCACCACATAGCTATGCTCTACCTGAAAAGTAGTTCCCGTTGATTCTGCCTGTACAGGATGAGAGATAAATTCGGAAGCCTCATCAGGCTTGGCCTTGCTTTCGAAAGTCAACACTTCTGTTTCCTCCAATGGGGAAGACCTGTCGATGGCTTTGGATCCCTGCTGTGCCCCTTCAAATAACCTCTCCCAGCCGGAGGTACTTGCCTGCCTGAACTCTGGGGTATTGAATGACTTGTAGCTATATTCCCGGTCCACTTGTGCCTTTTTCTCTGGATCCTTGTCCCATTTTTCGTTGAAATTTACATCCAGGCTAAAATCAAGGGAGGGAACAACATGATGCGCCCCCAATGCCTGTTTTACTGCCGAGCGGATGACTGCATAGATCGTACGCTCATCGTCAAACTTGATTTCAGTCTTGGTAGGATGCACATTGATATCTATATGAGAAGGGTCTATTTCCAGAAAAAGTACATAAAAAGGATGCTGGTCTGACTGCAATAAGCCCTCAAATGCAGAGCTTACGGCATGGTTCAGATAGCTGCTTTTTATGTAGCGGTTATTGACAAAGAAAAACTGCTCGCCTCGGGTTTTCTTGGCATTCTCAGGCTTCCCGATATAGCCTTTGACATTCACATGTGGGGTCAGTTCCTCACAGGGTACAAGTTGCCCCTGGTAGTTTTTGCCAAAAAGCCCCACAATCCTATGGCTGAGCTTTCCTGGCGTCAGGCTATAGACCTCCAAGTCTTGCTGGTAGAGCGAAAATCCGATCTGGGAATAGGATAGGGCGACCCGCTGAAATTCATCCACGATGTGGCGCATTTCCACAGGATTGGATTTCAGGAAATTCCTACGTGCGGGCACATTGTAAAATAGGTTTTTCATGGCCACTGAGGTACCTACATTACCAGCGAAGGGCTCTTGCTTTTTCACTTCCGAGCCTTCGATTTGGATCAAAGTCCCGAGTTCAGAATCCGCCTGACGGGTTTTGAGTTCCACCTGGGCAACTGCTGCGATAGAAGCCAGCGCTTCCCCTCGAAACCCAAAAGTACGGATGGAAAACAGGTCATTTGAACTCCTGATTTTGGAGGTAGCGTGCCGTTCAAAACTCATACGCGCATCCGTTGCGGACATCCCCTTTCCGTTGTCAATCACCTGGATGAGTTGTTTTCCGGATTCTTTAATCACCACCTGTATCTGGGAAGCACCGGCATCTACTGCATTTTCGAGTAGTTCTTTCAGTGCAGATGCCGGACGTTGAACTACCTCTCCCGCTGCAATTTGATTGGCTATCGCATCGGGGAGGAGCTGTATAATATCACTCATATTTCTTCTTGGGTTTTAGCCTGAAGAAAAAATAGACTGCGCTTATTAGAACTACAGCATAAGCCATGTATTCAAAAATCACCGGGCCTAAATACACATAACCGAATATAGATCCCAAAAGCAAAAGAAAGATGAAGGTTCTGATCATCGCAGTGGAAGCAAACACATTGGGCGACTCACGTTCTTTTATTCCCTTATGCTGGGCAAAAGCCCCACGGATTCCTGCGCCATATGCCCCTATGTCACGCGGAGACCCATCAGTTTTCTCCAGAAGTCCCTGAGCCTCTAGGTCTCGCTTGATCTGTGAAGTTCTGTGTTCGATCTCCTCTCGCACAGGATCGTAATACCTAGGTTTGATATCAAATCTCATAGGGGCTGCGGTGCGGAATATGGAAGGGAATTTCATCTTTGGTTTTTTTTAGTATGCTCAGTAGGAACCTCCTGCGTGTATGTCAATTAAGTTCTAGGCGGTAAACACCCCCTATGAGGGTTATTCTTTACCTCTCTGCTTCAGGTAGGCTGAATTTCATAACCTTGTAATTTTTCATTGACATTTCACGTTAAGGTAAAAACACATTGGAGGAATTAGTTCCTATAAATTTACCAGACATCAAATTTATGACCTTTTTAACCTGAATTAGGGATTTTTGTTACCGTATCTTTGACTATCTTCAACTGAATATGTTCCCAAGTCCGTAAATGGAATAGGTACGAATTTAGCGGAATAGTAAAATCCCACTGGGAAACCGAATCGGTCGATATACAAATTTATTTAGAAAGTTAAGGATTAAAAATTTACTCAGGCATGAGCAGCAAGCTTTGGAGAATATTCGCAGTTGGTATGATAGCTCTGATCTTTTCCTCCGGGAAACTTGATGAATCATTATTGGTAAGAGACCCCCTATCATCTGTAGATCCTATGGATCAGCTGAATTGGGTAGATTCCGTGTTCAACAGTCTGACTTTCGAAGAGCGCTTGGGGCAGCTGTTTATGGTAGCTGCTTACTCAAATAAGGGACAAAAACATGTAGATGAGATTAGCAGCCTTGTCAAAAATGAGAATCTAGGGGGACTTATATTTTTCCAAGGAGGGCCAAATCGGCAAGCCCGATTGACAAATTACTACCAAGCACAGGCCAAAACACCGCTATTCATTGCGATGGATGCCGAGTGGGGAATCAGTATGCGACTGGATTCAGTTCCTGATTTTCCAAAGGCAATGACCTTAGGAGCTGTTCAAGATCCTGATTTGGTATATGCCATGGGAAAGGAAATGGCACGTCAGTTCAAGGAGCTGGGCATGCACATTAATTTTGCCCCTGTGGTGGATGTCAACTCCAATCCGCAAAACCCTGTGATCGGGTATAGGGCATTTGGAGGGGACAGAGAAACCGTGACCAAGCAAGCCATAGCCTACATGAAGGGACTTCAAGATAACGGTGTGCTTGCCAACGCAAAACATTTCCCCGGACATGGGGATACGGAGGCAGATAGCCATTATTCCTTGCCCGTAATCAAGAACCCTGAACAAAGAATCTGGGAGGTGGATCTATATCCTTATCAGGAATTATTCAAGGAAAACCTCATGTCCGTGATGGTCGCACACCTCAATGTGCCCAGCCTGGACGATGCGAGGAATGTACCTACCAGCCTTTCCAAAAAGGTTGTTACTGACCTGCTTCAAAAGCGAATGAATTTTCAGGGATTGATCTTCACTGATGCCCTTAACATGAAAGGCGTGGCCAATAGTAATGCCCCGGGCGAGGTGGACTTAAAAGCTTTGCTGGCGGGAAATGATGTTCTGCTCTATTCCCAAGATGTACCCAAAGCAAAAACTCTGATCAAAAGTGCAGTGGCGGACGGAAGGATCAGCGAAAAAGATATAGACCGAAGGGTCAAAAAAATTCTACGCGCCAAGTATTGGGCAGGGCTAAACGACTATAAACCCATTGACACTTATAAACTGGCAGAACGACTGAATACTCCTGAAACCCAAACTATCATAGAGGACCTGTATGCAGACGCTATCACCGTTGCGGTCAATAAGGATAATTTACTTCCATTTCAATTTTTGGACCTTTCGAATTTCGCAAGTTTGAGTATAGGTGATGAAGGTAAGGATTTTCAGAAATACCTGAGTAAATATACCAAGTTTGAACACTTCAGCATAGATAAGGCAGCCAATGAGACCACTCATTACAATACCATGAAGCAACTGGAGGATTTTGATGTAGTGGTGGTCGGCCTGATGGGTGTTACTAACAGCCCAAGCAGGAATTTTGGGATTTCTCCGGGTGACATAAAATTGATCAGAGACCTGGCTAAGCGGCAAAAAGTAGTGACTGTTCTTTTCGGAAATGCGTATGCCGCACAGCAACTAGAGGATATAGGAAATCTGGTTTTTGCCTATGAAAACAATCCCAAAACCCAAGAATTGGCACCACAGATACTTTTTGGAGGCAGAGCGTCAAAAGGAATTTTACCAGTAACGGTGAATGGTGAATACGCCCATGGCGTAGGTGGTTATTTGGCCCCTGCTAATAGGCTTTCCTACGGAACCCCGGAAAGTGTGGGGCTAAATGGGAAAATATTGGATAAAATCGATGCAGTAGCCGAAAAAGCAATTAGAATCCAAGCTACGCCTGGAGCCAATGTTTTGGTAGTCAAAGACGGTAAGGTGGTTTTTGAACGATCTTATGGTAAGTTGGAGTATAAGGCCAGTCCAGCAGTAACATCCGAGACAGTTTATGATTTGGCCTCCATCACCAAAGTATTGGCCACCACCCAAGCGGTCATGTTTCTGGAAAGCAGGGGTGAGCTTGATATGAAAAAAACCCTCGAAGATTATTTGCCTGAACTGAAAGGAACAAATAAAGGAAAACTGGTGCTCAGTGATGTAATGGCCCATGAAGCGGGTCTTGTTGCATTTATCCCTTATTATGCACGCACAGTAGAGGCAGGTCAATGGAGAGGTGACTATTATAAACCACAAGCTTCCCTAGGATTTTCCAGACAAGTTTCCAATGATATGTACGGAATGGACGCACTTCGTGACAGCATCTGGCACTGGACTATAGAGTCTAAGCTAACCCCCATTTCTAGAGGAGCAAGTAAGCATGGATATGTGTATTCTGATCTTACCATGTACCTGATGCAGGCGGTAGTGGAAAGAGTAGTGAATCAACCGATGGAAGCTTTTCTTGATCAGAACTTCTATGCTCCATTAGGACTTCACACAATGACTTTTAATCCTGCATTGAAAATGCCTATCGACAATATCGCCCCTACTGAAAATGACATCACTTGGAGAAAAAGGCAGGTACGCGGATATGTCCATGATCAGGGAGCGGCCATGTATGGTGGAGTGGCTGGTCATGCTGGGCTTTTTGGAAAAGCAAATGATCTGGCGGTAATGATGCAGCTGATGCTCAATGGAGGCACCTATGGAGGAGTGGATCTTATCGAGCCAGAGACCGTACGAAAATTCACCAAAAACCAATCCAGTCAGAGCCGCAGAGGGTGGGGATGGGACAAGCCCAACACCAAAGCAGGAAGCGGGGGATCCGCGGGAGACCTTGCGCCCAAGTCCACCTTCGGACATACAGGATTCACTGGCACCTGTGTCTGGGCTGATCCGGATAACAAGTTGGTTTATGTATTTCTATCCAATCGTGTGTATCCAGATGCCACAAACACGAAATTGCTGAAAGAAGGTATCCGAACAGAAATTCATGACATCATCTATGAGGCAATGGGAAAAAAATAGAGCTGTTAAAAAGGCAACTTGCCAAGGTCAACATTTCCACCGGAAAGTATAATCCCGACTTTCTTGCCTCTAAATGTGTCTTGATTTGCCATCAATGCCGCTAACGGCACAGCACAAGAAGGCTCTACCACGATTTTCATCCGCTCAAATATCATCCGCATCGCCTCCACAATCTGGGGGTCTGAGGCTAAAAGAATGTCGGCGACATACTCCTTAACCAATTCAAAATTCAGTTCTCCCAAAGAAGTCAACAACCCATCTGCAATGGTGTTAGTCTTTGTTTGGCTTATTCTTCTTCCAGCATGAAAAGATTGAAATGCATCATCCGCACCTTTTGGTTCGGCTGCGATTACTTGTATGCTGGGGTTAAGATAATGAGCGACCAAAGCTGTGCCTGCCAGTAATCCACCGCCCCCGACTGGTGCCATGATGATATCTAGGTTTTCTTGATCTTCTATGAACTCAAGCGCACAAGTAGCCTGACCTTCGATCACATCCATATAGTCAAATGGGGGGATAAAGATAGCTCCTGTCTTTTTCACAACTGTTTCCAAGGAAGTTTCTCTAGCTTTAAGATTTGGCTCGCATTCTATGATCTCACCGCCGTAACCTTCTACAGCTTTCTTTTTAACATCAGGCGCATTGGATGGCATGACAATGTAAGCGGGCACACCTGCGACCCGAGCCGCTCTTGCCAAGGCTGCCGCATGATTGCCACTACTATGGGTAGCCACGCCCTTTGACTTCTGGACATCTGAGAGTTTCATTACGGCATTGGCAGCTCCTCGCGCTTTGAAAGCACCTACTTTCTGAAAATTCTCGCATTTAAAAAAAATCTCACAGCCTGCTATTTCATTGATCGCTGAGGAAGTCAAAATAGGCGTACGATGGATAAAAGGCTGGATACGCTCATGTGCAGCTTCTATGGCAGCGAGAGAGGGAAATTCGGTTTTCATGTGTTTATAATGGAGTTTTAATGGTCATCCCGAAGTAATCAGGAAAATCTCGCCGGGTTTACAATCCTCCCTCTGTGTCCTGTCTGTGACATGCTCGATTTCATGGCATGAAAATAGGCAGAAATGAGAAAAGAAATTTAGAGATAGCAGAAATAGTTAATCCACTTTGAGTTGATTGACTATCTTCAAGGCATGAATTGGAATGCGATTAAATTCTACCCCATCATGGGTGAAAAGCTTGATATCAGCAACACTTTAAAGTTGGGTTTTGGCCACTCTAATCCTGATCTGGAGAAGCTGGATCTTGGTAATACTTCTGCTTTTGATGCCTATGTAAGCGGAGAGCTAGAAAAATCTGGAGCGAGGTATGGAATAGGAGGCTATTTAGAGCATAGAGCGATCTACCGCAGGAGTGCCGTCTTTGGGACTGCCGAGACAGATTTCCGAAATATCCATCTTGGAATTGACATCTGGACTGAGGCCGGTGCAGCAATATATGCCCCTATAGACGGGACAATCCATAGTTTTCAGGATAATGCTGGCTTTGGCAACTACGGACCAACAATTATTTTAGAACATCATATTTTTGGAAAGAAGCTCTACTCACTGTATGGGCATCTTTTCCTCGCAGATCTCGAAGGGATGAAAATAGGACAAGAGATAAAAACAGGGGAATTATTCGCTCATGTTGGTCCATTTCCAGAGAATGGCGACTGGCCTCCACACTTGCATTTTCAGTTGATGTGGGATCTGATGGGAAATGTCGGGGATTTTCCTGGGGTTTGTTCGGAGCGGGAAATTACTCTCTATGAGTCAAATTGCCCTGATCCAAATTTAGTCCTGCGAAGCGAAGTCCTTTAACGGTTAGCCTCGGTAATCAACCGTAACCCCTCCAAGGTCAGATTTCTGTCGATCTCATCGAAAACCTCCACAAGTGGGGTCAGGACCGAAGAAAGCCCACCGGTAGCTATTATCCGGTAATTTTGACTGGTTTCCTTGATTATAGCTTCAAGCATTCCCTTCACCAAACCTGTATATCCGTATAAAATCCCGGCCTGGATCGCATGAACGGTGTTCTGACCTAAGGCAGATTCAGGCATTTTTAGTTCTACTTCCGGGAGTTTGGATGTATTTTGAAAAAGCGAATTAAGCGCAGTTTTCAGCCCGGGAACTATATTCACCCCTATTATTTCGCCGCTGACATCCACCACAGTGAATGTGAGTGCTGTTCCAAAATCAACCACGACCAAGGCTGCTCTGTATTTCGAATAAGCCGCCATGACATTGCACATCAGATCTGTTCCTATCTCATTTGGGCGAAGGCTCTTTACTGGAAGTTTGTCAAAACTGGATGGGGATATCAGATAAGGCAGTGCGCCAAAGTAGTTTTCACAAAACTGAAGAATTCGCTCATTGATCTCCGGAACCACCGAGCTGAAACCAATATGCTTGATCTCGGAAGAACCTATACCATGCTCCAAAAAATACAGAGGCACTTTTTTATGTAACTGGGCTGCGAATTTGGAAGAATGTGTTTCGATCCGAAAATGATTGGACCAGGTTTTTTTCTCCTCATTATACAATGCAAAAACCACGTTTGAATTACCCGCATCTATTGCTAAAAACATAGTATCTAAGATTTGATTAAATTAGCCCAACCCAAAATTAAACGGTTTTATAAACTTTATCATGTACACACTAAGAGAAGGAAAAATAGAGGATTTACCTCGGATATTGGAATTAATTAATGAGTTGGCAATCTATGAAAAAGCTCCCGAGCAAGTGACAAACACCCTTGAGATGATGGAAAAAGACGGTTTTGGCAAAAATCCTGTTTTTGGCACTTTTCTATGCGTAAAAGATGAAACCGCTGAAATCGTTGGCATAGCTATCTATTATTATCGCTACAGTACATGGAAAGGCAAAAGAATCTACTTGGAAGATCTCATCGTGACCCAAGCAGAACGGGGAAATGGTGCGGGGAAATTGCTTTTTGACCGGGTCATGAAAAAAGGGCTGGACGAAAACTGCACCGGTATGATGTGGCAAGTGCTGGACTGGAATGAGCCTGCAATCAATTTTTACAGAAAATATGGAGCTACACTCGAAGCAGGTTGGCTAAATGCCCATTTGCAGGATTATGAAATAAAACAAATCCTCGAGTAATTTAGCAACATATTGCAAATACAATATTCAATAATTGTATTTGCAATAATTTTGTGTAACTTAGTGGTGTTTAATGAAATGAGCCAGCTATGACACACACTTGGAAGATATCATTTGGTGAAGAAGATGCGGAATCAATTCGCACAGGCAGCGATTCTTATTATTTTTTTCAAGAGACCATTTCGATGGTCTCTGAGCCAAATGCTGTATATGACGTAGCGGTTTCGTTTCACGATACTGGCGAGATTTTTGATTTCTTGGATTTCACCCAGCAGGATGTTTCAGAGATGTTAGAAGTGGATCCGAGTACTTTGTCCCGCTGGCGCAAAGAAGACAAAAAGCTCACCAAGATGCTTACCAAAAACATTTTGGAAATGGACCAGGTGATTGCAAAGGGCATCAGGATTTTTGGATCAGAAGAGTTGCTCTCTCAGTGGCTACACACCGAGAATGCATCCATAGGTAATCAAAAGCCGGCCATGCTCATGAAGAATCCGTATGGCATAGAGCGAGTGGATGAGGCGATGGAGGCTATGTCTTGGGGATCTATCCTATAAGATGTGCGGTATTATCGTCTGATTGAAAATCTGGAAGGCAGAAGTTCTTTGGGCTTTGGTATAGGAGCAGGGAGATGGAATCAATACGGCACCCCGATGATATATTGCTGCAGTGTCACTTCGCTCAATTTCCTGGAACTTCTCAGTATCAAAGGAACCGTAGTCACGCAAAGCAAATGGAAGCTGGTAATTTTAGAAATTCAGACACCTATCCCCGAATTAGATGCTACTGACTTACCTTCTGATTGGAAAAACAGACCTCACCCCAGATCCACTCAGGAGTTTGGGACTGCATGGGCAAAGGGCATGATTTCCCCTGTACTAAAAATCCCTTCGTGTAGAATACCATTAAAGGGCTACCCAAATGAGCATAATCTATTGATCAATCCGCTACACACTGATTTCAAGAATTCGGTGAAGCTAGTCGAAGAATGGGATGTAAGTTTCGAGGTGAACTCCTAAAATTGATATATAAGGTTTGATTATCCAATAATACCATCAGCCATATTTTCTTTGCTGTACCACCTGGATACTGAAGTTGCCTTCACGCTAGTATTTTCCGTATTCAATATGTTTTTCCCGCTTTATTGGTAGAAAAGTGGACATACATATTGTAAGAATACAATCATTAAAATTGTCTAGTTAGGGTCTGCTGAAAAACGCCAGTAAAAGACCAAAAGCTATCATTTTGAATGATTAACCCGTTTTTCATGCCTAGGGATTTTAAGCAAGTGCAAGCTTATTAAGAAGAATAGGCCTTTTTCCATGCATCAGAAAATCTCAAAATTGAGATTTCCGAGCTAGTCTCAGGCATGCCATCTTCTGTGTTGGCCTCATTCGAGGTATAAGCATACATCTTCACTTGGCCGCCTTGAAGCTGGCATACCTGAGACTTTTTCAGCAAGCCCTAGTTGGACAAACACAAAAGACCGGCGATCGCCGGTCTTTTGTGTTATAGTTACTTTATATTTTTTACCCTTTCAGGCTGTAATTAGGGGCTTCTCTTGTTACAGATACATCGTGCGGATGGGATTCTTTAACGCCTGCAGCTGTGATTTTGACAAATTTCCCGTTTTTCTGCAGATCCTCAATCGTCTGGGTGCCACAGTATCCCATACCTGCCTGAAGGCCACCCACAAGCTGATACAGAACCTCAGAAACCAATCCTTTGAAAGGCACACGGCCAACAATCCCCTCAGGAACCAGCTTTTTGATATTGTCCTCGGCATCTTGAAAATATCGGTCTTTGGACCCTGATTCCATTGCCTCCAAGGATCCCATACCTCGATAAGATTTAAATTTTCTTCCTTGGAAAATTATCATTTCCCCCGGTGCTTCCTCAGTTCCTGCCAACAAGGATCCTATCATAATGGAGCTTCCTCCCGCCGCAATAGCCTTCACCACGTCTCCAGAATAGCGAATACCTCCATCGGCAATAACCGGAACACCGCGATCTTTTAATGCTTCAGCACATTCGAAAACGGCTGATAACTGCGGTACACCTACACCGGCAATGATCCTGGTGGTGCAAATAGAACCAGGGCCTACACCCACTTTCACAGCATCAGCTCCCGCATCAGCTAGTGCAACCGCAGCTTCCGGGGTAGCAATATTTCCTACGATCACTTCTAGCTCAGGAAAAGCATCTTTGATTTTTCTGCACGTATCGATCACGCCTTTGGAATGACCGTGAGCGGTATCTATAGACACTACATCCACACCCGCATTTTTCAGGGCATCTACTCGCTCTACGATATCAGCTGTAACACCTACTGCCGCACCTACCCGAAGTCTGCCGTATTCGTCTTTACAGGCATTTGGTTTGTCTTTTCTCTTGAGAATATCTTTGTAAGTGATCAAGCCAGTCAGCTTATTTTCATCATCTACGATAGGAAGTTTCTCGATTTTGTATTCCTGAAGTATCTCTTCTGCCTGCTCCAAAGAAATTCCGGATTTGGCAGTAATTAGATTATCTACAGTCATAATTTCCCGGATGGGGCGATTCTGATCTTTGATAAACCGAAGGTCACGATTGGTAATGATTCCCTTTAGCACCTTATTTTCATCCACTACAGGAATGCCTCCTATGTGAAATTCCCTCATAATTGTCTCCGCATCTCGGACTTTAGCGTCGATATGAAGTGTGATAGGATCTAAAATCATCCCAGCCTGAGAGCGCTTTACCTTGCGTACTTGAGCCGCCTGCTGCTCAATGGACATGTTTTTGTGAATGAACCCCAGTCCACCCTCCAGGGCAATGGCAATGGCCAGCTCCGCTTCAGTGACCGTGTCCATAGCAGCGGATACCAAAGGAATGTTCAACCTGATTTTCTTGGTGAGTTGGGTGGAGGTATTCGTGTCGCGTGGGAGGACTTCTGAATAACCTGGAACAAGAAGCACGTCGTCGTAGGTGAGTGCTTCAAAGAGGAACTTGTCGGAGTTTCTATTCATGGCAAATATTGGTGTGAGGTAACCCTATTTGCCCGTCAAAGTTACACACAAAATTCAATGCCAAACCACTTCACTCCAAAATAAATTTGGATTACCCCACTATTTCCTCTAAAAACAAAATTCCAGTCGGACGAGGAGAAACATACTGGCATTGAATATTGAGGCAAATTGAGCCTGATTGAATTCAACTTCTATCTCAAGTGAATAACTTACTTTTTCTGTAGTCTTGCTATATAAAAACCATCAAATCCACTTTCCTGAGCCAAGACTTTTTGGTCTTCTATCAGCTCAAAGTCTTTTCCTGCCTCACTTGCCAGAAATTTTGCGATTTGATCCTGATTTTCAGAGGGCAAAATACTGCAGGTAGCATAGACCATTTGCCCCCCTGGCTTCACCATAGAAGGATAATTTTGAAGGATTTCCTGCTGTGTCTGACGTACTTTCCCAATAGATTCTTCGCTCAGCTTCCACTTCGTGTCTGGATTTCTCCTCAAAACTCCCAGCCCAGAACAAGGCACATCCAAAAGTAATCTATCGGCGGTTTCTTTCATCCGCTTAATTGTCTTGGAACCCTCTATTACTTTACGCTCGATGATAGAGACTCCATCACGGCGGGCTCTCAGTTTGGTTTGCTGTAATTTCCATTCTTCCACATCCATCGAAAGCACTTTGCCTTTGTTCTGCATCAAAGCGGCAATATGAAGTGATTTTCCTCCAGCTCCTGCACAGGCATCGATCACGCGCATTCCCGGTTCCACAGCTAGAGCCGCAGCCACCAATTGGGAGGAAGCATCCTGAACTTCAAAATAACCTTCCTTGAAAGCAGGGTGACGGAAAACATTCGTACGCTCATCCAGAATCAACGCATCAGGATATCCCTTGATTATGTGGGTATGGATATTATCTTCTGCCAGTCTGTTTTTGAGACGCTCACGGGTGGTTTTTAGCGTATTGACACGCAAGACAACCTGCGCTTCCTGATTCAAGCTGTGAATTTCAGCTTCCCATTTATCCCCCAATTCCTTTTTCCCCAGATCAAAAAGCCAATCCGGTACAGACTCCAATTTGGCAGGATCATCTAATTTTTCGTACTTCTCCTTTAGCTTGTCAGGGTTGATTTTAGCAAACTCCTCCCAAGGGGGTAAGCTATGTCCCTGCATCAGCCAATAAGTACCAAATAGATCATAAGGCTCCTTGCTCGGGCTTAGATAGTTGATCAGACGCCACCAACGAACCATTTCATAGGTTGTCTCCGCTATAAAAGACCGGTCACGCGCCCCCCATTTTGGGTTAGACTTCAGTGTACGCTCAATCACTTTATCGGCGTATTGACCTTCTTCAAAAATGGCCGCAAGTGCGGTATGAACCCCGCGGATGGTATTGTTGTGTAGCTTCATGGGAAATAAATTCTCCACAAAGGTAGTTTTTCTTTCTGAGTCTGTCAGAATGAGATTTTAAAAGGCTTGAAAAACTGTGTTTTGAGGATGTGAGTTAAGAATAGATCTCCACTGATCAATCACACCTAATTTCTTTAATTAACCTACTGAAGACGGGAAACCGAAGCGGCCTTCAAGTCTAGTTTGAAGCATAATCTTAAAATGATCTACATCCTTTTCTGAAAGGCTTGAAGATGTAGCTTCAGGAAAATTTGGTTTTAATACCTTTACATTCTAAATTCTCCACAATCCATCAGCGCATGCACACCTATCAAGAGCTAATATCTTCTTGGGCATTAAAACTTGGCATTTACGAAAAGCAAGAAGCCGAATCACTGGTGAGCTGGCTCTTCGAGCATCATCTGGGCTGGAGGAGAAGTGATATGCTTAATAAAGCTGAGGAAGCCTCATTTCCTTCAAAGATCTTTGATGACTTTGAAAGATTAAAAACCGGGGAACCTATTCAGTATATCATAGGCAAAGGCCCCTTTTATGGAAGAGACTTTCATGTCAGTCCACACACGCTGATTCCCAGAAATGAAACCGAGGAGTTGGTTCATCTGATCATCAAGGAAAACCCAACATCTGGATTAAGAATTCTGGACATTGGCACCGGAACAGGGTGTATACCAATTTCTTTGGCACTGGAACTAGACCACCCTGAGGTTTTTGGCGTGGATATTTCTGAGGAGGCATTGGAAATAGCTGCGAAAAATGCAGAAGAATTAGGAGCTAAAGTGATCTTTTCTAGTTGTGATATTCTGACTGAACTTCCTGAAGTCGAGGCATTGGATATCTTGGTAAGCAACCCTCCCTACATTCCTGTTCAGGAAAAAAGTCAAATGCATAAAAATGTACTGGACTTTGAGCCAGGGTTGGCCTTATTTGTCAGCAATGAAGACCCCCTGATTTTTTACCGAACGATCGCTGAAAAAGGAAAACAACTTCTAAAGCCAGATGGAAAGTTGTATTTTGAAATCAATGAAAAGTATGGAAATGAAGTCGCAGAATTGATGACCAACCTGGGTTATTTTGAGGTGCAGGTTTTGAAGGATTTGAACGGGAAAGATAGAATTGTAGTCGCCAGATGCTAGATTTAAGTATCTAGTAATTAGATTATAGAATGATACTTGTAGTCGATTATGGGTGATTCAGAAAATATTTTAAAGACATGAGTCAGAAAAAATGCCCCCATTGCGGAAAATGGTCGATCTGGACCAACAACTATAAAGATCGCTGCGAGCACTGCGGAGAGCTTCTTTCTCCGGTAGAACTGCAAAGGGAGCAGAAGAAAGCCATAGATAAGGAGCGGAACGAAAAGGAGTGGATGTTTTACATTAATCCTGATGACAGCCCTGTCGTTAAGTTTTTTAAGAAGTCCGGCAACCTGTTTTATACTGTTTTTATGGCGATTATAACCTTTATCATGTGGCTGATCGCAGCTTTGCCGGGATGATTACGGTAGCTAAAAACCCCATTTTTATCTTTGCCTCAGTGGCTTTTTGGGCGAATCAATATCTCGAAAAATCACTTGGGATATTTGTTCCAATTTACCATGCCTATGGAGATGATTTGATGGCCATGCCTGTGGTTTTTGGGATTTGTCTGCAAGTAATGAGGTGGATTCACCCCATGAAAAATGAACTGACTTTTACCGCAAAGCAGTTGATTATAGGGTTGGTTTATTTTTCACTGGTATTCGAGGTATGCCTTCCCTTACTATCGAGCACCTATACGGCTGATTCACTAGATGTACTTTGCTATTCGATCGGTACGTCCATTTTTTATAACCTCATGAATAAACCTGCTCTCCAATCCAAAAAATCCCAGGTGCTTTGATGGAAGTAATTCCCTCAGGGACTTCCAGCATGGTCGCATAGGTAATAGGCAAAATCAATCCCCCGTTATCATTCTGAACTTGCACCGGCATGCCTTCCTTGCCATGAATATGGATAGTGCTTTCTGGAAACCATTTTTTAAATTCCCCTGACTTCACCGGATAATATTTCCAGTCACCGTCCAACAAAGTAATAGTTATCAAATCTAATCTCGTGCCCAGATCCAAAGCAGATACATGGGAAATCCCTAGTAAATGCACTGCTTTGTGGTCAGTAGCCAGCAGATATTCGAGGCCTGCATCAAGATAGGGCTTTCCTTCCGCAGTAATAAATTTTACCGGGTATTGCTCTTCCAGAAGCTGTTGATTATCTGTCTGAAAAGCTGTTGAGGCTAGAATCACATCAATTTTTATTCCCCAGCTTAATACCCGATCCAACGCAACTTCACTGACAAGTACGGTAGGGATCCACTCCAACAATGGAGAAATTTGCTCAAAACCAATCTGATCCGCATCCAAAATCAGCACTGCAGGCTCCTGTTGCTCTTTGACGAAGTGATGGGAAGACATTAGGCTCGGAGTTTACGATAGAATTCAAGGGCATTGCGATACGCCAAACCCTCTAGATTTTCAGCGCTCAACTTATCTTCCAAACTCTTGAGAAGAGAGGGATATTTCCCGGCATTCTCCACCAGGGGGAAATAAAACGGAAAACGGTCTGGGTCTTTGAAATCCTTGGTATAGAAATAGTCCGCCCCGAAGCAGATGGATTTTTCTCCTCCGATCTGAAAACCATGGAAAATATGGTCAAATAAACGCTCAGGAACCTCTGGATCGAGAAATGCCCGCAGGAAATTCACCCCTATAAGCCCTCCCCGATGGATAATTTCCTTGGCAAATTCATCCGTAAGATTGCGTGGATGATTCCAAAGTTCCCTAAAATTGGAATGACTGGCTATCACTGGGATCCCCAGATTATTGCTGTCTATATGGTTTAAGATCCCTTCAGCCAATAAATCAGAGGTATGCGAAAGATCAACCGGGATGTTTTTCCCTACCATGTAATCCAGAAGCTTCTTGCCATCGTCTTTCAACCCTATTCCTTCTGTGTAATTCCCTCCACCAAAACGGTTTTCTGTATGATGGGTGAGACTGATGTAAGCAAGTGATTTGACTTTTTCCAGAATAAAGTCAAACTGACTGTAGATCTCTTGCCAGCTTGCTCCTTCACTACCAATTCCCGCTGCATTTTCCACAGATGCTTTTATTCCGATCCGGTTTTGCTGATCCCAGCTTTCCACAAAACCAGAGTCCAAATAGGTTACATCTTCCCCGGATTTAACTACTAGGTCTGAAAAAATCTCAGCCTGCCTTCTTGCCAGATCCATACTTTCGGGCTTTACATCGGTATAAATAGCCAAGATCTGTGCACGGACATTACCTTCTTGGAGAAAGGGAATAGCACAGGCGATGTCGTCTTTAGCGTAAGCATTCGCATCAGGGATTCTTGCCAAATAGGACAATAAATCACAGTGCATATCTAGTATAGGGATTTTCATCGTTTTTGTGGTTTATACCAGGGAAATCGCTTTTATATCAAAACCCTTCGAGAGTTTTCAAATTAAAGACCAAAGATCAACAAAAGCAGTATGCTTACTTTCAAGAAGATTAACTCTTGAGGGGAAATAGCAACTGGGACTTTTAAAAGCGATTTCCATAGGGTTTAGACAAAGTAAGCCAAAAAAGCCTATGTTTTTTAATACTTTTAGGGTGGATTACAGTTAGTAGTTTCAGGATAGATTTCAACTTCACCAGAACAACAAGCGATATGGCCTTAGCCCAACCCTTCAACTTCAAAAAATGGATAGACGAAAACAGACACCTGCTAAAACCCCCAATCGGTAATCAGCAGGTTTACAAAGGCAATGACGACTTCATCGTCATGGTCGTCGGCGGCCCGAATTCGAGAAAAGATTATCATTCCAATGAAGGGGAGGAGTTTTTCTATCAGGTAGAAGGAGATATCGTACTCAAAGTGATCGAAGAAGGGAAACCAACAGATATTCATATCCGAGAAGGGGAAATATTCCTTCTTCCGGCAAAAGTGCCTCATTCTCCCCGTCGCCCTGCCAATACAATCGGGCTGGTGATCGAGCGATACAGAAGAGCGGGAGAGGTGGATGGTTTTATATGGCACTGTGAAAATTGTGGTGAAAAGCTATATGAGGAATTTTTTGAAGTCACAGACATCGTCAAGCAGCTTCCTCCAGTTCAGGAGAGATTCTGGGGCAACCCAGCGCATATCACCTGCAAAAAGTGCGGGACAGTAATGGAGAAATAATACCTGAAGTCGCTAGAAAGCATTAGTTAAAATTGAGGGAAAATTCCCCTTGCCCCCTTTGAAAAAGGGGGACTTACAAAATATTTCTAAAAATGAGCTTTACATATTCACTTGACTTTGCCCGGGAGATGGATGAAAAAGATCCCCTCAAACATTTCCGGGACCGGTTTATTTTTCCAAAGGTAGATGGAAAAGACGCTATTTATCTGTGTGGTAATTCCTTAGGTCTTCAGCCAAAATCTGTCAAAGACTATATCACAAAAGAATTGGAAAACTGGGCAGAGATGGGTGTAGATGGGCATTTTCATGGAGAAGACGCATGGTTTTTTGCGAAGCAAAAGTCAAAATCGGCCCTTGCGGAGATCGTCGGGGCACATGAGCATGAAGTAGTGGCAATGAACAACCTATCAGTGAACCTTCACCTCCTGATGGTTTCCTTCTATCAGCCTACCAAAGAACGATATAAAATCATCGTGGAAGGCGGTGCTTTTCCATCAGATCAATACATGTTGGAGAGTCAAGTGAAATTTCATGGATTTGATCCAGAGGATGCCATCGTCGAACTCATGCCGCGAGCGGGTGAACACACGCTTCGCACAGCGGATATTATTGCTGAAATACATAATCAAGGTGACTCACTTGCCATGGTGAACATGGCAGGACTGCAGTATTATACAGGGCAGGTTTTCGATATGAAAGCAATTACGGCTGCAGCTCACGAAGTGGGTGCTTATGCTGGCTTTGACCTGGCTCATGCATCAGGAAATGTACCATTAAGTCTTCATGACTGGGACGTGGATTTCGCGACTTGGTGTAGCTACAAGTATATGAATTCAGGACCGGGCAATGTTTCGGGAGTGTTTGTTCATGAGCGTTTTGCTGAGCGTCCCGATATGAACCGTTTTGCAGGGTGGTGGGGCCATGATCAGGAGCAGCGATTCAAGATGGAGAAAGGCTTTATCCCGATGCATGGGGCGGATGGCTGGCAGCTTTCCAATTCTGATATTATTGGTTTGGCAGCCCATCAAGCATCATTGGATATCTTCCAAGAAGCAGGGATGGCCAATTTGAGAAAGAAATCTGAGCAGCTAACAGCATATTTAGCCTTTCTAATTGAAGAAATCAGCGGAAAATCACGGGTTTTGGAAATTATTACACCTAAAAATCCTGCGGAAAGAGGCTGTCAGTTATCTTTGCACATTCATCGCGGAGGCAAGGCTGTATTCGATGAATGGTATAAACACGGAGTAGTAGGCGATTGGCGCAATCCAAACGTGATCCGTCTGGCACCTACACCGCTCTACAACAGCTTCCTGGATGTGTTCCGATTTGCTCAGATTCTGGAACAATCTCTGAAGAAATTCGCTTAAAGGAAGCGTGGATAAAACAATCCAAATGGAAAAGAATCAAGTGACCGTATTAGGAGCCGGATTGATAGGTTCTCTAATGGCTATATATCTAAAGCGACAAGGCTTAGAAGTCGAAGTCTTCGACAAACGACCGGACAAGCGAAAATCTACCTTCGAAGAAGGCAAAAGATCCATCAATATGGCACTTAGTCACCGAGGATGGAACGCGTTGGAAGAAGTAGGGCTAAAAGATAAAGTAATGCCATTGGCTATTCCCATGTATGGGCGCAAAGTCCATGACGAGCATGGAGGCACTACTTTTATTTCCTATGGAAAAGAAAACCAGGCTATATATTCACTTTCCAGAGGAAAATTCAATCAGCTTTTAGTAGAAGAAGGTGAGCGACTGGGAGTTCATTTCAACTTTGAACATAAATGCACCGATGTGGATTTCCGTAATCAGGAGATCAATTTCCAGACTCCTGCCGGAGAAAAGAAGGTATTGGCACCTGTACTTTTTGGATCAGATGGAGCGTATTCCGCACTTCGCCTTGCCATGCAAAAGCAAATCCGATTCAACTACAAGCAAGAATACATTTCCCACGAGTATAAGGAACTGACCATACCGGCCACCGCCGATGGGGAATTCGCTATGGATCCCAACGCTTTGCATATATGGCCTAGGGGTAAGTTTATGCTCATTGCGCTTCCCAACCCGGACAAGACCTTTACCTGTACCCTGTTTTTGCCACACAGCGGCTCCAAAGTATGTTTCGAGAAAATAAATGATGAAAAAGATCTTGAGATCTTATTTTCCAATTATTTTGATGATGCATATCAGCTGATGCCTGATTTGAAAACTGAGTTTTTCGCCAATCCTACTTCAGCACTGATCAATGTAGAATGCTTCCCGTGGGTACAGGGCACCAGCTTGCTGATGGGAGATGCAAGTCATGCGATGGTTCCGTTCTATGGACAGGGGATGAATTGTGGATTTGAAGATTGCTCTATTTTAAATGGTCTGATCGATAAGTTCGGGACTAATTCCTGGGATTTGGTATTTGAGAAGTTTCAGAAGAAACGGAAGATAGATACCGATGCAATCTGCCAGTTAGCCATGGAGAATTTTGAGGAAATGAAAGATGCTGTGGCAGATCCCAAATTTGTTCTGCGTAAAAAAATAGAAGCCAAGCTGTACGAGCTATATCCAAATGACTGGATTCCGCTGTACTCTATGGTTACATTCTCGGATATGAGGTATTCAGAGGCCTATGCCCAAGGCAAACTGCAAGAAGCGATCATGGACCAGGTGATGGCAGATCCCCTGATCACGGAGAACTGGAATAAACTAGACTACGAGGATATCATCTATAAAATGGAAACAGCGAAAGCGGTCTAATTTGTTTAGCCGCAAAGGGCACGAAGAAAACGCAAAGAATAATAGGCAATGCCTTTATTTACCCAGTTGAAGGCCTGTTTAGACTTAAATCCCTACATTTTCCCGACTACTTTCACCTGCCGCTGTTCGTGTCTCACGAACAGCAAATAATCAGTTTACATCGACTCCTCAAGCAGGCTTTTGACAAAACTTTGCCATAACTTGAGAGCGTCAATTGACTTATTATCCGGCTTCTGAAGAATCAGGATAACAAAAACAGGAAAAAAATACACTGGTTCTCTGCGAAAAACTCTGTGACCCCTGCGGTAAAAATAAAGCCAAAAAAGGCGCTGATTCCTCAACGCCTTTGATTGTTATAATAGTGGCCTAAACTGTCTCAGGAATCTCACATCATTCTCTGTGAACAAACGAAGGTCTTTGATCTGATATTTCAGCATGGCGATTCGCTCTATACCCATACCGAATGCAAAGCCGGTGTATTTCTTCGAATCAATGCCACAGTTTTCCAGCACATTGGGATCCACCATTCCGGATCCTCCGATCTCTACCCAGCCACTACCCTTGCAGACGTTACACCCTTTGCCTCCACAGATCAGACAGGATATATCGATCTCCGCGCTAGGTTCAGTAAAAGGGAAATAGGATGGTCGGAAACGTACTTTGGTTTCTTTGCCAAACATCTCCTTGGCAAAGTGATATAGGGTGTTTTTCAGATCAGCAAAACCTACATTTTCGTCCACATACAGTCCCTCCACCTGGTGGAAAATACAATGTGCCCGGGCTGAGATCGCCTCATTTCTATAAACCCGTCCTGGGGAAAGCGTACGGATAGGAGGCTTTTGGTTTTCCATTACCCGTACCTGCACAGAAGAAGTGTGTGTTCTTAGGGCGATATCCGGGTTTTTCTCAATAAAAAACGTGTCCTGCATTTCACGGGCAGGGTGGTTTTCAGGGAAATTCAGCGCAGTGAAATTATGCCAATCGTCCTCGATCTCCGGCCCTTCGGAAAGATTGAATCCTATACGCTCAAAGATCTCAATGATACGCTGACGGGTAGCAGTGAGTGGATGGATTCCTCCCAGAGACTGGTTGGATGGAGGCAGTGTAAGGTCAATATCTGCTGACTTAGATTTCTTATTTGCCTGATTAACTTTTTCGATAAGCTCCTGGAACTTAGATTCAGCCAATTGCTTCACGCCGTTTACCAACTGACCATAGGCTTTTTTCTCCTCATTGGGGATTTTTCCCATATCGGCAAAAAGTGCACCCACCACAGATTTTTTGGAGATATACTCCATTCTGTAGGCCTCCAGTTCTTCCGGATTTGAAGCGTCAGCGGCTGAAATAGCAGCTTTAATAGAATCGATTTTTTCCTGGTACATCAACTTACTGGTTAATCAAGCCACAAAGCTAATGCTTTTGAGGTTTTTTGGATAGAAAAGGCAGAGGGAATACACTAATCCAAAGTGAATTGAGATCCGCAAACGCCACGAATCAAAAAATATTCTGTAGGCATGCAATCCACCATCCCTTAGCCGAACGTATCTCTCCCCAAATAAGAAATCAAAAAATCATCAAACTAACACAATCATGAACTTTCAAAATTTCTTCAAAGTGGCTTTTGCAACCTTTATTTTTCTTTCTGCAAACCTGGCTTTTGCTCAAATGGAAAAAACAAAAATGGTAGGCGGAGCGGAAATGTATCCATCTAAAAACATCGTGGAAAATGCAGTAAACTCCAACGACCACACGACGCTAGTAGCAGCAGTGAAAGCTGCCGGATTGGTGGAGACTCTTCAGGGAGATGGGCCTTTCACGGTATTTGCCCCTGATAACATGGCCTTCGAGAAACTTCCTGCAGGAACTGTAGAGACGCTTTTGAAACCAGAAAACAAAGCTCAGCTTCAGGCAGTACTTACCTATCATGTGGTAGCCGGTAAAATGGGATCCAAAGAAATCGCTACTGCGATCAAAAAAGGAGATGGCAAGGCTGTACTTACAACAGTTCAAGGCGGAAAATTGACTGCTTGGATGAAGGGTAAAGACCTGTATATCACGGATGAAAACGGTGGAGAATCCAAAATGACCATTACGGATGTATGGCAATCCAATGGTGTGATCCACTCAGTAGATACAGTGGTACTGCCTAAAATGTAATTGTTGTTTGTAGCCCAATTGCTAAGCCGGTTTCTTATGGAGCCGGCTTTTTTTGTGATTTACAATAATTCCTCTGGAATCTGAAACACCGCTATTCCGGGATCTTCATCTGTGGTGAGCCCATAGATTTCATTGGTTTGATCGTTGATGGCCAATTCTGAAATGTGACTGTCCAATATCAACCTCCATTTAGGATTTCCTTCTAAATCAAACACCCGGATTTCTTTCGCCGTAAGTCCAGAATTAGCGTAATCAAAATGAGTGTATCCTGAATATAGCGCAAAAATATAACGCTCGGACACATTAATTCCTTGATATTTAGTAGGTTCATCCAAAGCAAAACTCATCATACCGCCAAAATCAGATTGGTGATATTCGAATTCTGGCAATTTGGTATCTGGACCAATAACTGAAAAAAATCTTTTGGTTTTGTAGTCAAATATTTCCAAAATATCTCGGTAAATACTAGCCCTTACATAAATCCCATTTTGCTGATTTCCGTGGAATCGTCCATTGTTTAAAAGACTAATCTGAAGTTTAGTTAGTTCTGGTCTTTCTTCTATTTTTTCATATTCTCCATAAGTCCCAATTAGGCTTCCTTCAGGATCAAACTCCACTATTTTGTTTTCGCTCTCCCTTGGAGCCCCCAAGTAATTTCCATCTGTAGTAAAAACTAGACTTATGGGGCCTAGCTTTGGATCAGTGATTTTATGGTCACTAATGGCTAAAAGAGAGGTATCGTGAAATGAGAAAGTTGAGATCTTTCTGTTATTAAAGTCATATACCGTAAACCTATCTGGGTTCTGCGAACCAATAAACTCAGGTATAATAGTCTCCAATGGGCCTTTTCCATACCTTCCTTTTGGTTTGTTATAAGTCCAATCTTTGGAATTGATGATATGTATCCGCGGATATTCATCTGGCACATTGTGGTATTCACTTATCAGTATCTTATCACCCTGAAGTGTTAAACTTGATGCGTTGATAATCTCTTCAAAAAAATACTTTTCTGAAGAAATTGAAATCTCCTCAAAGTCTTCAAGTTTGAGAATCCGATGATTTTCCACTTGGGAGTTCTTCGTGCAAGCAACTAGGGAAAAAAGTAAAAGGATGTTAATCAGCCTGCTCATATCTGAAAATCAATGATATTTTGATTGATTTAAATTACTAGTTTACAACCTCTAATCAAAACCCTCCGAAGATTTTAACATCTCCTATAATCTTTAAATATTGTTGTGTTTTCCAAAAAACCTGTGAAATACCCACAGTTAATCATACAAAAAAACCGACTGAAATAATCCAGTCGGTATGAAAATCTGTGCTTCAGAAATCTTTGATCAACATTTACATGCCTAGCCTTACCAAGTACGGCTTCCACCTCTAGGAGGGCCGCCTCTCCATGGCGTCTGCCCTCCATCATTTTCTGGCTGTTTGAAATTACCCAAAATATACGTGAATGTAAGTAAACCATAGCGGGTCAGCACATTGGTATATACATCCGTGACTGACACATCGGAGATGGTACGGCTGATGCTGTTGTTCTGGTTGAGCAGATCAAAAATCACCATTTTTAGCTCCGCTTTGTTGTTTTTGGCAAATCTGTATCCAGCTTCCATATTCCACAGCCATACTGACTGGTCAAATCCTTCTGATAATCCACGATACAAGCTGTTGTTTACCGTATTTCCTATGAACAGCTTCCCGCCGTTTGGAGAATAATACAAGCGCAGATTAGATTCCTGGATATAATAATTGTTGTTCAGGTTTTCCTGCAAACTCGAATTTACGATGGTATAGGTACCTGTAGTACTAATGGTAAAATCAAAGTCCTTGCTGATATTGGAAGTAAAGGTGATTCCCTGCCCAAGATTTATATTGTCATTGATGTTTTTCTCTCCGTTAATCAAGCCAGGTGTCCTGTTGAACCCAACTCGTGTGTTTAAGTTGATATTGGTTTTGATTCCCTTCAGTGGTGCTCCATAATTCATAAACATGTTTCCTCTAAAATTTCCGTCAAGATTGACCGGTTGGGAAATTTGCCCACCAGGACGGAGCAATATTTCGTCATTGATAAGCGTATCCTGGGAGGCAATGTAAGTGCTGCTTCCTATGGCATTTTTGGTGGTGGAGAAATTGGCAAACACAAAGAAGGTACGGTTCTTCTCCATATTGAATTTGCCAATGTTTGCAAAAATGCTGTTTTCAAAGCTTTGGGCCAGGTTAGGATTACCTACACTGAGGTTAAGTGGGTTCTGGTTATTTACCACATTCTGAAGCTGGTTTACTGAAGGTTCATCTGTTCCGGTTCTATACCTAAGGCGAAAGTTCAGTCCACTTTCCCTGTTTCTATAGCTGACACTGGCGCTAGGTAAAATATTATTAAAGTCACGCACGAAAACACCTTCAACAGGAAAAAATGCCTCATTGTCCATTTTAGCATATTGATAATCCAGATTGGCACTCAGGTTCCAGCCTTCGCTATTGTAGGCGTAGCCGGTCCTCACTCGCTGGGTGACAAATTTATTATTGAACTCATTACTCAAGGCAGTATCCAAAACCTGCAAATTCTCTTCATTCAACACCCTGGTTTTCTGATCCGAATCGGTTTTATTATTACTGATCTGGTACCCTAAAGTAGCAATGGATTTTTCACCAAGAGGCTCTGTCAAAGTAGCATTTACCCTGTAGTTAAAGCCTTTGGAAATCTGATCGGTTACCTGAAGAATCGTGTCCAATTGAGCTCTTTGATAGTCCACACTGGCTCCGGATAGCTCAGAATCCTGTTCGTTATTGCTCCAGGATGTATTGATGTCCGTAGAGAAAGTCCTCCCTTTTTTATCAAATTTATATCGATAGGTCACATTGTTTCCGATACTATAAGAATTTGATCGCGCATCGGTAACGGAACGAAGGGCAGAAAGCGAATCCGTATCATTTGCCAAAGTCAACGCATCTCTATCGCTGAATGTATTACCTGTCCGGAAGGAAATAGTTGGAGTGATAATGAATGAATTTTTCTCGTTAAGGTCGGCTTCTATCCGTGCATTGGCCCGATGATTGGTGTTTTCCACAGAATTGATCAGGTTTTCTTGATAATTCTGCGTGGTACTTTCGTTGATGACAGTCTGACGGTTAGTTATTTGCCGTAATGTATTTTGCGTATTATTGAAAAAGTAACTTCCTGAGAAGTTTACCTTCGATCCCCACTTATCACTATAATTTAGCCCCATGGCATTGGTAGTGATGGAACCTATGTCATTTCCGCCATAGAAAGCATTTCCGCCTCCGCCGAAACCTCCACGCCTTCCGCCACCACCTGAGGCATTGGCATTGACGCCCGCTAAGTCATCACTGGAAAAGTTCTGTTGGTTTATGTTATTAAACAAACCTAGGATAGAAACTCTTCTGTCTCCGCTAAAGAGGTTGACACTTCCACCGGCATTGTACCTATCGTCAGTCCCATAACCTGCATATACTCTTCCAAACTGGCCATTTTTTCTATCTTCTCTTAAGATTATATTAATAGTCTTAGTATAGGTGCCATCATCAAATCCTGTCAAACGGCTTTGATCAGACCGCTGATCCAGCACTTCTACCCGGTCAATAGCGTCTGCGGGCAGGTTTCTCAAGGCAATATTGGGGTCGGAACCAAAAAACTCCCGTCCATCCACCAATATCTTTTGGACAGCTTCTCCTTGAGCTTGGACTTCACCGTTTTGAATAGTCACCCCGGGCAGCTTTCCGATAAGATCCTCTGCCATACCGTTCTCCTTGGTTTTAAAGGCATTTGCATTGAAAGAAGTCGTATCTCCTCTCATTTCACCCAGTAAGTTTTGACCTTCTATGACCACTTCACCGAGCACTTGGGAGTCCTCCTCTAGCGTCAATACTCCCAAGTCTATCGGATCTCTTCCGGTATGGGTCTTGGAGATTGTCTCGTATCCAATGAATTTAATTTCAATTTTAACAGAAGGAATCCTGGGCCTGACGATTTCAAATTGCCCTTTGTCATCCGTCACCGTACCAATCAAAAGTGAATCCGTTACGGTCTTGATAAGCACATTTGCTCCGGCCATGGGAGTTTTGGTGCTACCGTCCATGACGGTTCCGGTAAGTTTTCTTTCTGGACGATCTTGCCCTGTAGGACGCTGCCCAAAAGCCGATGAGCCAATTAAAAGGCTAAAAATCAAAATAATAAAAGCGTAGTTTTTTGTCATGATGTGGTGAATTTCTAATTCTTTGACCACATGGCATGCCCAAAGGTTTACTCCACCCGTGAGGAAAAATAAGAATGGGTGTTTTGGCGGATAGATGGTGTAAAAACAGTTTAAAAAACAGGTTGACTATAGTTTACCAAATAGATCCGCATAGGATATATCAAAATGACTGGCATGATATACCGCAACGCCATTTTTCACCACTAATAGTTGTGGGGATTCATGAGGCACCCCAAACTCCCGAGCCACCAAATCCGATAACTGCCTGAAAGAAATAAGGTCTAAATAAAATGGAGCGATTTTCTCATTATCTTCTTCTTTCCATTTCCTTGAAAGCCTTTCCAATGCCATACTACTTATGGAACATCTGGTACTATGCTTGAAGATTAGTACCGGCATCTCCTTGCTCAAGCTCTTAATTTCCGATAATTGATTATCCTCAGTGAGTTTATTCCAATTCATTTTCGTGATTTCATATTTTTGGGGCAATAGTTGTAGTACTGCCAATTCCCTGCAAAAACCAAACTTCACTTATGAAAAAACAGTTCCTTAGTTTATTTATAAACATCCCAAAATCCATTGTTTTTTTAAGCCTTGTTTTGGCTTCCTGCAAAAGTATTAATCCATCCTTAAATCCTGGCCCATCTCTTCCGCCTCCCAGTCCCACTGCCGCAGTCAATATTCCACTGAGCATTCCTAAGGAAACAATAAGCAGGATATTAAACGGGCAAATTCCCCAGACTTTATTTAAAGAAACAGGTTTGGATATGGGAAGTGGAATTACAGGTGATCTCCAACTTCAAAGAAACGGTAAAATCACCTGGTCAGCCCTAGACAGCCAGCGAATCCAGCTGACGGTTCCTATCAATGTGCTGGGAGAAATAGGACTAAAACCTAAAGGGCTAGGGAGTTTATTTCAATCCAAATTGCCTATTAATGAAAATTTCACCCCTGTGTTCGTGATTGATCCGAAGATCAATGCGGATTGGGGGATTGGTTCGGAGAGTTTTGAATTGGTCGATCTGGGAGGAAATCTGGGGATTGAGGTTTTGGGAATGCAGGTAGATCTGAGTGGCATATTGCGGAGAGAATTAGCTAAATGGGGGAGCAGAAACTTGTCCGGCGGTAAAGAACTGGCAAGTTTAAAAACCTTGACAGATCTCGCTTGGGGCCAAGTGGGGAAGCCATTTTCTGTAGATTGGATAGGAGGAAACACTGCTTTTTCGATACAACCTAAGCAGTTAATGCTCCGTGAATTTTTTGACGAGGAGAAGAATTATAACATCTGGCTGGGAATGGATGGCAAAGTGAATTCGCATCCTGCCGATGCTGCCCCATCCAGGGCTTTTCCTCTTCCAGGACTCATTCCAAATGAAAATCCAGAGAATAAGTTTGAGATGTTGATTCCATTGACGGTCAATTACGCTACCCTCGATGAACTTCTGCGGGAAAACCTGGACGGTAAGGCATTCCGTGTAGATAAGAAAACCACCATGACTCCTAGTAATATTAAAACTCAGGCCTATGGGGACTTATTGGCCATCAATATGGATTTCATTGCTGAGCAGACGAATGGAAAAACCCTCAGTGGAACCTTATTCGTTGTGGGCAAACCAGAATACAATGCCTCCAATCGAAGCTTGATTTTTCAAGATGTGAATTTTAAAATGGAAAGCGGAAGCTTAGGTGCGCAGACAGGTGTGGGTCTGAAAAAACGCAAGATTATCCGTAGGATAGAAAGCAAAGCAGTTTTTCCTATTGGAGATGTACTTGCGGAAAGCTTAGGTAGTATTACAGGTCGCCTTGGGCTAAGCACCCCGATCGTAGATCTAAACATTGAGAACCTTACGGTCGAACCTTCAGGATTTTATCCTATGACAAGAGACTTGATTATTCATATGAAGGCCAGCGGTCAGGTGAATGCTGTTTGGAAATAAAAAAGTTGAAACCCAAAAAACTTGGCTTCTAGGCAATCTCTCTGTTATGACGATGGTCAGGTCTTTCAAGTGGATAAAAATCACCTGACTTCGACACTGGGACACCCAAAATCAAAAACCGAACATTTTTGCCAGTTTTCGCTGACTTTGGTTCAGAAGCAAGGTCTTTCTTAGCTTTTTGCCGGAAGATTTGAGTTGGATCTCAACAGT
>NZ_JAJUWR010000039.1 GCF_021390545.1 Algoriphagus sp. AGSA1
GAAAAGGAACTTAAATCAGGAAAAGGGCGCGAATGGTTACGAAATAATGTAATTCCATTTTATAAAAGATAAGCCCAGGGGTCATATCCGCCGCGGCGGACACGGGTTCAACTCCCGTCCTCGCTACTAAAGGCTTTCGGAAACGGAAGCCTTTTTTTATTTTTACCTATGGATGAATTCGTCGTTTATGTGCTTCTTTCCACATCATCAGGTAAGACCTACACCGGAATGACCTCGGATTTAATCACAAGATTTCACTTTCACAATTCCAGATCAGTTAAAGGATATACAATAAGATATAGACCATGGACAGTGATCTATGTGGAATTCTATCAAATCGAGATGTGACAATTCATCTTATCTGTAAAAGCGCATCCAATACTTTTCTTATTCCCTCAGTACCTGGCCTTGGCGCATTTGGATGAATTAACTTCCCTTCCGGATCAAAAATCAAATATCTAGGTATCCGCGCCACATCCAGTGCCTTCAGGTATTCAGACTCCTCTTTTTTTATAGCTACAAAAGATTGCCCTGGAATTGCAATATCATATTTCATAGCGACCTCTTCCCAAAACTTATAATTATTGTCAACGGATAAAAAGATCACTTCCACTCCCTTGCCTTTATAAGCTTGATTCAAAGTAAGAGCTCCCGGGAATGCTTTAATACAGGGGATACACCAGGCAGCCCAAAGATCTACATATAAATACTTTCCCTTCTTTTGGCTTAGTATCTCTTCAAAGCTGCTGAAGCTTTTTCTCAGTCCCATCAATTCTATATCCGGCTCTATACCTTTAAGAACCTCATTAGAGGAATTCAAAAGAACCAGCTGGGCAGGATTTGCTAATTTATCGCCATAATGCGCCAGAACTTCATCTGCTCCTTCAAAAGACAGATTTGGGATTTCCTTTTGTAAAAAGTGAAAGAGCATGGATTTTTCACGGGAATTCAAATCACCGCCATCAATCAGTTCATCAATTAATGCCCTTGATTCTTCCTGCGTTTGAGTAGAAATAATCAACTCGGAAAACTCATCCAAATACACGCTGTAGGCTAGCGGAGAATCTTCTATTTCCAGAAAAGAATTGACAGCCATTTGGGTATTGATTGCCAAGTTTTCAGGATCGTGAGCTTCCAATTTTTTGCACTCCAGCGCATTTTTAGAAGTGTAGAATTTTTTGATTTCCATACTGAGCAAACCGGCATTCACCAAGGAATCTATCCATTCCAGCTCTTTTTGAATTCCCTGAATGGCTTCATCTCTAATTCGCTTCAAGTCCTCCTCCATTGCTAATTCGAACGTAAACATTTTTGTCTCATTCCACAAAAAATAGAAATCCTGGGCTTTTGAAAAATGTTTACCAAAGAGTTCGGTGTTCCTGAGAAATTCCAGATTGTAATGGTAAGATGAGTGCTCTCTATTGATAGAAGTTAGCCATGGCTTTTTGTCTTTTTCTTGAATCAGGATAGAGTCTCCTTTTTGTAGTAGGTAAGTAAACTCTACCTGGCTATTGTCTCTATAAACAAGGTCTAGGTGTTCTCTCTCAGTGGGGATTACAAGATTTGTCTCAAGTTCTCCGCCTTTAAACGGAGTTTCCAAAGGCAACTTATTATCATCCAGGTACTTGAATACTGATTTCCTTTGCTGGAAAAACTGCATGGAAAGACTATCTGCAAAGACTAACACAATCTGTCCCTGAGTAGTTGCTTCCCCGATAATGTCGGACTTTTCACCTGAATTGCAAGCCCAAAAGATTGCAATAGCCAAGAAAAGGCTAACCGGACGACTTGCGCTTCTAGTCTTTCGCATTATTTCTAAACTGTTCTTCCAGACTACTATCCTTTTCCAGATTCCTGATAATTGCTGAATCGAGTGGGTATTTTTTGATTAAATCATAGGTCTTCCAAAAGTTTGAATCAAGTTCATATTTTTTGGATTCCACTTCTTCATCCCGCCCAAGAGCATCTTTCGCTCGAATCTTTTTCAAGTCCTCAATCATAGGCACATCAAACCAGAATGTACTGATATTCATTTGATGCGTGCCCACATCACGGTTAATTAACCGTAATTCCTTATTTCGGATCATTTCCGGATAATAAAGCCCATCTACTTCCCTAAACTTCGCAAAGTGCTCATATTCACCAGAAGCCCATCTAAATTGATATTCTACAATGGCATGGTTCCTACTGTTAATTTTCAAATAGCTGCGTCCATTTGGCGGGTCTTGGCCTCCAAATGCTATTTGATAGATAGTGTCCTTACCGACAATTTCCTCTCCCATTATCCTATGATAAGTAGGGAGCTCCGGGATCCCCATAAATCGACCTCCATCTTTCCCAAACCAAGTTCTGGAATTATACGCATCACCTCGAAATCCATTATATTGATAGATTCCAATGATTTCGTTTAATGGCCCGAAAGTACTTCCCGTTGATTTAATATGCTCTCTAATCCGTTGCTTCAGTATTGACATAGAAGAATCCACTTCTCCCAATTCGTCGCTTTGTCGTAGCGATTCAAGCTTTATCCGAAGAGACAATCCGTCTTTTTTATAGCTAACATCCTCGACCAACACAGCAGCCTCGACCAGCTTCGTAAACTCCTCGTAATTGGTAGATATTTTTCTGTAAAATCCTCTCAGCTGGTGACGCTTGTCAGGATAGTTTTTGGGGATATTATCTATCGCTTTCGAAATCATTCCTTCTATAGAATTACCTTCTGGCATGACCGTTACCTCATTTAGCGACAGAAATTGCCTCTGGAGACTCAGTTTGTTAGCGGTAGCTGATAGAGAAGAAATTGAGACCTCCTTCTTTTCGTATCCTATGCAGGAGACCACCAGCATCTCATCCATAAACTGTGAAGGGAAAAAGAACTTAAATTCACCTTGCTCATCTGCCAAGGCAGAAAAACCAGGATAGTTCTTTAGGTATAGGTAAGCGAAGGGAACCGGAGCCGAATCTTCACTGTCTATGATGACGCCGGAAAGGTTATTTGCTTGCTGATTTTGTGCGGCTACAAAATGAACACAAATAAAAAAGACAGAGAATACTAAAAATCGCATCACCTAATAAAATAAAAAGAAGGTGATTTTCAAAAACATATTTGGCTAGGAATGATAAAAATGATTATCCTGTACACTAACTATGTTTTCGAAGGATTCATTTGATTCAAAATCTGAGGCTGACCTATTCAAAAATAGTAAAAATTCGCTGTTAAATGCAGCTATACCTTGGGGGAATGAATTTATCCCTATTTCTTTCTGAAACTCCCCATTGAGATTAAATATCACAATCTTTCTCCCACCGCTATCAAGTATATTAATTTGCTTTTGTTCGGAATCAATCCAAAAATCCATTACCTCAGAGATCTCCCCGGGCCCAGCTCCAATATTTCCAATCGTATGGATAAACTCGCCATTTGAATTGAAAACAAACAATTTTGACATAGACCCTACGAACCATTGCTCATCAACTTTCTGGGCTTTTGAAATATTACCTAATAACGATTCCTCATTGGTTTCAAGTTGAATTATATCCAAAACTTCAACCTTGCTTATTTCCGAATATTCTGAAACATCCCTATCCAGTTTTATGGTATAAGCACCTTCATAAGTTTCTGATACATCTTTTTCAACCTTGCCTTTGCAACTAACGGACAATAAAACTACAGTTATAACCTTCAAAGAAAAGGAATGGACTTTCATTTCCATAATCAATGTTTAGCTAAAAATATAGTGTCAAGAAGTATGCTGTTAGTTTTTGAAAAACACCTATTCAATTGCTTCCATCACCAGCACCATATCCTGATCCAAGGGATTTTCAAATTCAAGAATGTGCTCATGCGGAGTTGGTTCACCAGTTATAACCTTGTTCAAAACGGGATCAAACCAACGAACCTTATACTTTTTTCCGTCAATGTTAAATACACTGATTGATTGCTTAACAGGAGAATAAATCAAAACCATAGAACGGTCTTCATTTGCCAGCACAGAAATAAAGTGGTTAAAAACCTCATCACCAGGTTGAGCTACCAGCAATTCATTTACTGGTCGGAATTCCCACCACTTAAACTGGTTAATAAATTCATGCAAATAGCCTATCTGACGGCTTCCATCAAAATCCACACTTTCTTTCCAGGTATGAGTTCCTGCCGAAGGTTCATGATTTTCAATTTCCTCTCCTTCCCTCAGCCAAGGCCAAATGCCGTTTGCACCATAAGTGATTCCTGAAGGCGGGGCTGCAAATACACTCCAATAAGATGCATTTCGGACATCTTCCGCTGTGATCTTAAAGTAAATTTCCTCGTAATTTGGCTCAGTATTGATCAGCGGCATGGGACGAAGTTTATCCCAGCGTTCGGCCACAGGGCCTTTATTGATCCAATTAACTGTATTGGATTCATTTGAATGGGAAGATTGGTAGGTGACCACATCATACCAATCCTGATCTTCATAAAGATCCCCTAGCCACGAAAGTCCATGCGGATGCAGGGTGACCAAACCCTGATGTTTCCCTTCTCCGAAGACCTGAGACCCAATTGATTTCCAGCGCTCTTCCAAATCGCCATAATACTTTCCGTCACCACCCAATGTCCAGAGCACGTGATTCCCCTGATACCTTGCCACAATATATTTAGCCAAAATCACTGCTTCACGTATCGGCAAATAGTACCCGGGGCTGAATTCTGTCCCTTCTCCAAAAGGAAGAGCCCAAAGAACCACGGGGGAAACCAAAAACCCCTTGGCGTTAGCTTCTTCTATTTTTTTATCCATACGAATAAAAAACTCAGGATCAAGGATGATTTTGCCTGATCCCGTAAACGCCACTCTTCCCTCTGCATTTTTTGTTCCTCCTCTCCACTGCGTGGTGACCAGTTGGATGGTGTTATAGTGATGTTCTTTTCTGTGATTGAGGTAATATTCCCATTCTTCATCAGTGGATTTCAGGGCACCGTTCCAGGCGGTACAGGCTGTCCAGAAAAATGGGGTCCCATCCGCGTGGCTCAGGTGATAAGTTCCCTTAGGTTGGGTCAATGACCCTTTTCGGTAAATATCCAAGTCACTTGAATTTGTCACACATTCAAAGACGCCCTCCACACCATGCAGCCCTGGGTTGTTTTTATCCGAGGATGTGGACAAAAAACTCCACTTCCCTACTTCATCCGGCATAAACCGGACTTTCCACTTTTTGCCACCATCCCAAAAGCCCCTCACGGTCTTTGACCTACCTGAAGGAGAGGTAAAGGTGACATCAAATGTGCTGACATCGTAAAGTGGATTTGTATATTCCTTATCACTGGTGAATTCATGCTCATATCTCCCATATTTATCTGTTTGGCAGAAAGAAAAGTGGTAGAAAAAAAAGAGCACGATCACCAAAAAATATCTTGGGAATTTCATAGTCAATCTTGGGTTATAGTTAGCAATCAAGGTAAGATAACAAAATTTACAAGCTTCATCTTCATCCATATACGTGTATTCTTCCTGAATCATAGCTACTTCCTCCTAATCTGTATGCACTGCGTCATCCCCTGTGGCTATAACACACAAAAAAAGCCTTCCCGAGGGAAGGCTTCTACTAAAATAAGACAGTGCAACCTTATTTTACTCTTTCAACT
Source organism: Algoriphagus sp. AGSA1 (assembly GCF_021390545.1). Lineage (GTDB taxonomy): Bacteria > Bacteroidota > Bacteroidia > Cytophagales > Cyclobacteriaceae > Algoriphagus. The sequence goes on from NZ_JAJUWR010000039.1 coordinate 5,621, forward strand.
ACAGCTTTGAATGCTTCTGGGTGATTCATGGCCAGATCTGCCAAAACCTTACGGTTAAGTTCGATCTCACCTTTCTTCAATAATCCCATTAATTGAGAATAGGACACGCCGTGCATTCTTGCACCTGCGTTGATACGCTGGATCCACAAAGCTCTGAACTCTCTTTTCTTCGCTTTACGGTCTCTGTATGCGTACTGAAGACCTTTCTCATACTTGTTTTTGGCTACTGTCCATACGTTGCTACCTCTTCCGAAGTAACCTCTTGTGGCTTTTAGCACTTTTTTTCTTCTTGCTCTGGACGCTACCGCGTTTACCGATCTAGGCATAGTGTTTTGTTTTTTGACAGTTGGTGCCCCGAGTGACCAGGATCTTGATTACCAAACTATCTGGTGAATAAATAAACCTTAATTAATTGATTTTTAAGCTATTGCAGAGAATCAGATTCTCAACATGTCTCTTACTCTACCCTCATCAGATTCGTGAACCAGACCGGTTTTGGTCAAGTTTCTCTTTCTTTTGGTAGCTTTTTTGGTCAGGATGTGGCTTTTGAAAGCGTGTTTCCTTTTGATTTTGCCGGTTCCCGTTAAAGCGAACCTCTTCTTTGCACTGGATTTGGTTTTTACCTTTGGCATTTTGCTGTATTTATTTAGTTGAAATTTATTTCTTTCCTGCCTTCGGAGCGATGAAGATGTTCATTCTTTTTCCTTCCATTTTTGGAAGCTGCTCTACCGCACCGTACTCTGCCAGTGCCTGCGCAAATTTCAACAGCAACATCTCGCCTCTTTCTTTAAACACAATGCTACGGCCTACGAAGTGTACGTAAGCCTTCACTTTTGCGCCTTCTTTCAAGAAGTTTATCGCATGTTTCAGTTTGAAATTAAAATCATGGTCATCGGTGTTCGGTCCGAATCGGATTTCCTTCAAAACAATCTTTGCCGCATTGGACTTGATCTCCTTCTGCTTCTTTTTCTGCTCGTACTTAAACTTTGCATAGTCAAGGATTTTACAAACTGGAGGATCAACATTCGGGGAAATCTCTACCAGATCCAGGTCATTTTCCTGAGCGAGTTTGATGGCTTTATCTGTAGGAAGAAGTGCATTACCACCTTCTACAAAATCACCTACTACCCGCACTTCACGAGCTCTGATTTTCTGGTTTACTTTATAAGGTTCTTCCTGCCGACCTCTATAGGGTTGTCTTTGGTTTCTCAAGTTTGCGTTGATTGTTTTTATGAAATTGGATGCAAATATCGGAATTATTTCTAATTAAGAAAAACTGAATTAAACAATACAGTATTATTCCTTACTCAATGATGCTGAAATAATCCCTTGAAAATAGTTTATAAACTCCTCCGCTGAGAAGTTACCTAGATCTCCTTCACCGTGCTTACGGACAGAAAGCTTCCGCTCTTCCTGCTCCTTTTCCCCCACGATCAGCATAAATGGCACTTTTTTTACTTCTGAGTCACGGATTTTCCTTCCGATTTTTTCATCTCTGTTGTCAATAGAACCTGATATACCCACCTCTTCGAGGATTGATTTTATTTCTTCGGCATATGCTACATATTTCTCAGAAATAGGCAAAATATTGATCTGCTCCGGAGAAAGCCAAAGCGGAAAGTTACCTGCACAGTGTTCGATTAGCACAGCGACGAATCGCTCCAAAGAACCAAACGGTGCTCTGTGGATCATCACAGGTCTATGCTTCTGGTTGTCCGAGCCTATATATTCCAACTCGAACCGTTCTGGTAATTGATAATCTACCTGGATAGTTCCCAACTGCCATTTTCTTCCCAAGGCATCCTTCACCATAAAGTCCAGCTTAGGCCCATAGAATGCCGCTTCTCCAAGCTCAGTCACGGTTTCCAATCCTTTTTCCGCAGATGCTTCAATGATTGCTGATTCGGCCTTGTTCCAAGCCTCATCACCACCTATGTACTTGGAAGGATTTTCTGGATCACGTAGAGAAATCTGTGCGGTATAATCATCAAAACCCAATGCTTTGAACACATATAATACCAAATCAATCACTTTGATAAACTCGTCCTTCACCTGATCCGGACGGCAGAAGATATGCGCATCATCCTGGGTAAAGCCCCGAACACGGGTCAAGCCATGAAGTTCTCCACTTTGCTCATAGCGATAAACTGTACCGAATTCCGCATAGCGGATAGGCAATTCCTTATATGAGTGTGGCTTATGCTTATAGATCTCGCAGTGATGCGGACAGTTCATCGGCTTCAGCAGAAACTCCTCCCCTTCATGGGGAGTGGCGATAGGCTGAAAGGAATCCTTGCCATATTTCTCATAATGGCCGGAAGTCTCATACAGGACTTTGTGTCCTATATGCGGTGTAATCACCTGCTGATATCCGGCTTTATCCTGCGCCTTTTTCAGGAAATTCACCAAACGCTCTCTGAGCAAGGTTCCTTTTGGCAACCAGAGCGGTAGCCCCGCCCCTACTTTCTCAGAGAAAGTGAAAAGCTCAAGCTCACGGCCTAGTTTTCTATGATCACGTTTCTTGGCCTCTTCCAGCAAAGTCAAATATTCCGAAAGTTCTTTGGCTTTAGGAAAAGTCACACCATAGATACGGGTAAGCATTTTTCGCTTCTCATCCCCTCTCCAGTATGCTCCTGCGATGTTGGTCAGCTTCACTGCCTTTACAAAACCCGTATTAGGAATATGTGGCCCACGGCAAAGATCTACAAAGTTTCCCTGCTGGTAGAAAGTAATTGAACCATCCTCAAGTCCTTCTAACAGGTCAAGTTTGTATTCATCACCCTTCTTTTGGTAATAATCGATTGCGTCTTTTTTGGAAATATCAGTACGGATGTACTCATTCTTTTCCCGGGCCAGTTCGATCATTTTCTTCTCGATGGCTTCCAGTTCAGATCCGTCCAGCGTTTTATCCCCAAAATCCACGTCGTAGTAAAAACCTGTTTCAATGGGAGGACCTATTCCGAATTTGATCCCCGGATGGAGTGCTTCCAATGCTTCAGCAAGCAAGTGGGCGGATGAGTGCCAGAAGGTATTCTTACCTTCACTGTCATTCCAGGTCAGCAATTGGATAGTGGAATCGGTATTGATAGGCCGGGTAGCGTCCCACACCTGCCCGTTAACTTTTGCGGCTAGAACGTTCCTGGCTAAACCCTCGCTGATACTTGCAGCAATCTGTAGTCCGGTAGTTCCTTTTTCGTACTCCTTCACAGTGCCATCCGGAAGGGTGATTTTAATTAGTTGTGACATTTGTTTGTGTTAATTCTGCCCATACAAACAGGCATAAAGATTAAGTTGCAAATATGCACAAGACAGCTGCAATCAAAAAATATATGGGAAGGGAATATGGAAATGAGTGCTTATTTTATGTTTGGCCACAGAGATCACTGAGGAAGCACAGAGATACACTGAGGGATTAGTTAATTTTGTCGCAGAGATGTTCCGTCTCTGCGAATGGCTGCCGCAGACAAATTGAAGGTCTGCGGTTTTTGCCCAAATTACCTCTCGTTTAGCTACTCAAGATTTCTTTTGTCATCGCTTCTTAGGAAATCAGCTTTCCGTTTTTAATATCCTCCTCACTCATTTCCAACATCATTTTTGTTCATTCGTTAGTTCCACCTTTTCTAGCTCGTGTGAACTTGGGAAAATCAGTTTGTCAAGCGCATCTAAAAAACCTGTTTGTGATTGAAAAATTTTATCGATCAATCTCCTCTTCTTGAGTTATCAACTTTAGCCATTTCTAATCCTGAATACTTAAATATCGGGAATTTTATACTTATTCCAAATAAGTTCAACAGCTCATGGTCATGTGAATCTTTATTAACCCGGCTTACTGGATAAGCTTCAGATTATTTAAAAACTCTTTCCAATACTCAATCCCGCAATCCTCTTCCTCCAAAATAAACATCAAATATAGGAGTATATGCAACCCTGTAGAAAAATCCTCCCTCGGTTTTTTGGTATCTATAGCCAATTCTTAGGGGAATGAAAGCGAAAACAATCCACTAACTAAAGGATAATCTGTCCGGAGATTTTCACCGCAAATGGCTTAGCTTCAGGATTATCCAGATACGTCATCCTGTGAAAGAAGTCTATTCTGAAGAATTTAAAAATATTCTCAATTCCATATCCCAATTCCACATAGGGTTTGGAAGGATCGAGTCTTCCAAAGGTCTGTAAGGGATTTCCGGCGGGCCCCACAGTCGGAGCATTGGCTATGTTATTATCACTTACCGATCCGTACAGTATATTCGCATTGGCCACGGCACGCCACTTCAGTTTTTTCAGCAAAGGAACTTTGTTGAGCAAAAAACCTTCGAAATAATGTCTATAACGCAGGCTTGCATACTGATCCGAGGCAAATTCGTTGAAATTCATGGTATTGAAGGCGGCAGAGGTATAGAACAATGTCTCATTTCCCAAGTGGTTTTTCAGTACAGGATAAGGCACCTCCCCAAACACTTTTCCCGCATCGAACTCATACCTTGAGACGCCGAACATGCCCACATTCAACCGCTGATATACATAGAAGTTTACTTTGGAATAAGCAATATCTCCACCCAACCAATCCATCCCTTTGGCATAGCTCAATTCGAAAATTGGCCATCTCAGAGGCCCCAGAGAGCTTCGTTCATTGTCATTGATCAGGATGGTTTCATCCCGCCCATAGCGCACTCCTACCTTGGCTTCGGTTGTCTCAAACTGGGATTTGTATTCCCTGCTGCCTTTTTCCAGGTAATAAAAATCATATAACGGCTCAAAATTCATAAAAGTAAGGTCTGAGTACAAGAGAAAACCCTTGAAAAACTCCCGTTGAAAATTAATCTGATGCTTCCGGCTGAAATAAGGTCTTCGCAGCGTACCAAACCTGCTTGCAGCCAGAAATACACTGTTTCCCTGCAAACTGGACATCTCCAAACCGACCTGATCGATTTCCTTCTGCGTGGACAGGGAAACAGAGGTCCAGTGCTCTCTATCCAAAATCCGTGTGACTTTTGCCGAATACTTCAGTTCCTCATCTTTGAAGCCATAGCCTAAATAACCTTTAAATGCCCATTCATCACTGAATTTCAGGTTGGTGCGGAAGCCCATCCCCAGTCTCACTCCTTCTATGTCATTATAGTTGAAAAAGGCAGGCCAAGGACCTATGTCCACTTTGCCGACAGGAAGGTAGCCAGTACCGAAGAATTTTAATCCTTCGGAGTAAAAACGCACGATGGGGATTCTTTTCAGCGTATCCACCATCCTGAGTACCGCTATTTCTTCCTGAGTCAGGATATCCTGTCTGTTGTCTTTCCAAAACTCCTCACTCGCTTCATCATAATCGGGTAGTAAGGTCACCGATTGGTTGAAGAAAGATGTAGGTTGTGGATCGTCTATTTTTACACTATCCGCAGAAGTATAGAATTTGGCCAAAAGCCCTGCGGTTTTAGGAGTAATCTGCCCTATTTTGATCTGGACACGTGTTTTGGAAGGGATCAATGGGCCTGCGGAGGTCGGTACCAATTCCTGCTGGATTTTGATCCGTTCTATAAAATTCAGATTAGCCTCTCTGGGAATCGTCAGATCCACCTGCTTCAGCGCATAAGTTTCTTTATTGATCCAAATGCTCCCGGAGAAAGCCAGATCCTGAGTCCTCAGCGGATAGACTTTCAGCAAATAGCAGGAATCCTTACCTACCAAAACCGAATCCACCAAATCATAATCGTAAAACTGCTTCCAGCCATCGGCAATTGGTGAAACGAACTCCTTTCCTACGATGCTCAGCCAGTTTCTGTAAAAATTATATTCCTGGAATGCTGATCCGGTGATCTGAGAAGTGGTGGATCCATCCGTGATCCCAACGCCGGTCACCTTGGATTTCTCTACTACTTCCTTCCTGAGTTCTGGATTGTTCCTGAAGTAAAATCGGGAAAGCGTCTCTGAAAAGAAAACGGGCAAGATCTTCTCCCCTTCGTCATTGGTTAGTTGCTTGATCGAATCCAAAACCGCGGTGACTTTCTGGACAGTTTTCCGCTGGGTAAATTCCTCCGAGACATGGTCTATATCAATTTCTATCTTCGTATAGTTTTTTGTCTGATAGGCGCTTAATTCTCTTTTATCAAAGTCCTTTTTACGGCCCACTGCCTTTCGGATTACCTCAAAGGCGGGATTCTCCCCAGCTTGAAACTCGAAAGCCTCCATCTCAAAATCAGAAGGCTTGAGCTGGAAATTGACAGTTTGCTCGGCTACCTGCAGCAAGGCTTTTACCCCTGTGATATAGCCCAGATAATTGACCGAAATACTGTCTGTAAGCGACTTGGTTTCCAGAATATAATTACCCTCAAAATCCGTTGAGATCCCTATGGTGGTACCTTTCAGCAGCACCGAAGCGAAAGGGATTGGATCTCCAGTGGCCGAATCAGTCACTTTCCCCTTTACCACATATTGGGCAAAAGACTGGGTACAAATAAGGACTAAGAAAAGGGAAAAGTACTTGCGGATCATGTAGTAGTGGTGGCACTAAAAGGATATTCCTGCAAAATAAATTCATTCCCCATGCAAATTGCTACTCAAGCCCTAAAAATTATAAAGGATTAACTACCCGAAGATGTTCACCAAAGAAGCAAATACAAATCAGTATATTTTAGTTAATCCAAATCTTTCGGGTCTCCTCCTTTGCTTATTGCCCAATTAATGTCCTTATGTGATTTTCACCAAAGAAACTGACTAGTTTCCCATTCCTTTTTAAGCGGATCACTCCTTATATTTGGCTCCGAAAACAGGGAATATGATATACGACATAGCAATAATAGGTGGCGGGATCGTGGGGCTGGCAACTGCGCTAAAAATCCAAAAAGCACGCCCAGGCCTGAAAATTGCACTTCTGGAAAAAGAAGATCAACTGGCCAAGCACCAGACAGGCAATAACAGTGGGGTGATACACTCTGGGTTGTATTATAAGCCGGGCTCACTGAAAGCGACCAACTGTATAGGCGGATATCATGAACTGATAAAGTTCTGTGCCGAAGAAAAAATCCCGTTCGAGATCACAGGAAAGGTTGTTGTCGCCACCCGAGAGAGGCAAAAGCCTTTATTGGACAAGCTGTATGAAAGAGGGATACAAAACGGTTTGGAGGGTACAAAATACATCAGCGTAGATGAACTGAAAGAATATGAGCCACATTGTGTGGGAGTTGCTGCCTTGCATGTTCCTCAGACGGGGATAGTGGATTATTATAAAGTTGCCTTGGCCTACGGAAGAAAAATAATACAGAATGGCGGAGAAATATTTCTTAATCATAAAGTACTGGAAATTAAGCAACAAAATGGAGTTAATTACATTGAAACTTCCAAGAGGACAATCGAGAGTAGCTTAGTAATAAACTGTGCGGGGCTATACTCAGACAAGATCGCTCAGATGAGTGAGCGAGAACCCATAGATGTGAAAATCATCCCGTTTCGCGGGGAGTATTTTAAACTGAAAAAGGACAGGGAGTTTTTGGTCAAAAACCTGATATACCCTGTTCCGGATCCCAATTTCCCTTTCCTAGGTGTTCACTTCACCCGAATGATGAAAGGTGGTGTAGAAGCCGGTCCCAATGCCGTTTTGGCTTTCCGAAGGGAAGGGTATAAAAAATCACAAATCAACTTAAAGGAACTTGCCGAGTCTTTAGCCTGGCCGGGTTTCCAAAAAGTCGCGGCCAAATACTGGCAGACTGGATTTGGGGAGATGTACCGCTCGTTTTCCAAAGCGGCCTTTACCAAAGCACTGCAGGAATTGATCCCTGAGATACAGCAAACAGATCTTGTGGAAGGCGGGGCAGGTGTGAGAGCACAGGCTTGTGACCGCAATGGAGGGCTTTTGGATGATTTCTTCATCAGAGAATCCACTCATGCCATACATGTGCTCAATGCGCCATCTCCGGCGGCAACCAGCTCATTGGCGATCGGCGGTACAGTAGCTGAGTTAGCGCTGAAGAGGTTTGATTGAAACAGGTTTGGGGAAATCTACAGACCTGCTGATACATTTCTGAAATCAATGCAGGCAAAATGGAGAAACTGACGATAGGTTATCGAGCCCCATACAATTGGATTACCAATCTTAGCCTCATTATCTTTTCAAACAGATTTCATAGTCCGTGCCTATGGCACTTTATCAAATCATTTTGTAATCACTATACGTTGAAACGGCTGGCAATAAGATGAACCGTCCCGATGGGACTTTGCAGCAGCAGGTAGGACTGTGCCGAGAAAACTGCATAGAAAAAACCAGTTATAAAAAAACCAGTCTGAAGACTGTTTTGAAAAAGGTCTAAGTCATGAGACTTAGACCAGTTAACGGTTTTTAAACCTCGAAGCAACCTACACTTGAGTATTTACAGAATCCGGAAGATACCTGTTTGCTAGCTTGATCATTTCATCGCCTTTGACAAGATCTGCCGCGCTTAATTCAGATGTATGCTTATGCCCACATGCTCCCAGAAGCTCCTGCACCGCATGCACCGTGTTTTTATGGAAATTATATACCCGTTCAGCTTTATCGGTGATTACCAAACCACCGACCAAATTCGCTTTTTGTGTAGCAACTCCCGTAGGACATTCATTGGTATTGCAGCGAAGCGCCTGTATGCAACCAACACTAAACATGAAACCTCTTGCAGAATTGCAGATATCAGCTCCCAGAGCAATATTTTTTAGGATTGCAAAGGCACTGATGGCCTTACCGGAAGCTATTACTTTGATCTGGTCCCGGATCTGGAATTTTTCCAGAGTCATCCTTACAAAAATAAGGGCAGGCTCCAGGGGCAAGCCAACACTGTCTGAGAATTCCAATGGGGCGGCACCGGTTCCTCCCTCTGCTCCATCCACGGTAATGAAATCCGGATATATATTTCTACTTACCATCTGCTTACAGATGGAAATAAATTCTTCCGTCCTACCAACACACAATTTGAAGCCTATGGGTTTTCCTCCGGAAAGCTCTCTGAGTTTAGAGATAAAATCAAGAAGTTCCCCTTCATTTGTAAACGCACTGTGCGCCGGTGGAGAAAGAATAGTCGTTCCCTGCAATACTCCTCGGATTTCAGCGATTTCCGCTGTATTTTTCACACCCGGAAGCACTCCTCCGTGTCCCGGTTTGGCACCCTGGGAGATTTTGATTTCTATCATTTTGACTTCCGGCCAATTTGCTTTCTCCGCAAACTTTTCCTCACTGAAATTGCCGTGATCATCCCTACACCCAAAATACCCTGTACCAATCTGCCAGACCAAGTCGGCCCCAAGCCTGTGATGTGAGGAAATTCCTCCCTCTCCTGTATTATGGGAGAAACCGCCTTTTTTGGCACCCAGGTTCAATGCCCTCACCGCATTGGAGCTCAGCGACCCAAAACTCATTGCGGAAATATTGAAGATGGACGATGAATAAGGCTGCTTACAGGAATCGTTTCCAATGGTGATTCGCGGATCTTCATCATGTGTGTGTACAGCGTAGATGGAATGCCGAAGCCCAATATAATCCTCTCCATTAATATCCCGCTGGGTTCCAAAAGGATGGGTATCATTCACGTTCTTTGACCTACGGTAAACAAGTGACCTGATATTTCTGCTAAATGGTGTGCCGTCCGTATTCGTCTCTATGAAATATTGCTGGATTTCGGGGCTTATTTTCTCCAACAAATAGCGAAAATGCCCTATGACAGGAAAATTCCGCAGAATAGCATGGGATTTTTGATTGATATCATAGATACCCAGGGCAAAGAGCAGCACTATAATCCCCAGTATAAAATATCCGAATTTGAACTGTACAAACTGGAAATACCACATTAGAAAAAATGTCACCAGTGATAGCAGCAACAGGCTGCCGAAAAATACTTTTCTCATAACGGTTCTTTGGTTGAATATGCTTACAATATAATAAATCCCTCAGGGTCTAGCCTCCATTTAGGAGGAAATCCCGGACTCTGTATTCCGCCCAGGTAAACTCATTTCCACCAACTACAAACCCGGTATGCCCTCCCCTTTTTGGCATTTCCAGTGATAGTTCCGCCTTCCTTTCTGCAAGAGCTACGGGGTAACATTCCGGTCCTAACAATGGGTCATTAAGCGCATTGATTACCAGAGTAGGTGTCTCTATGGCAGGCATCCAGTTATCAGCACTTACAGAAGTATAAAAATCATTCGCATCCTTAAACCCATGGAGCTGGGCAGTAAAAAAAGTATCAAAGGAATCAAAATCACTTACTCGTTCCAATAAATCCAAGTCGATCAACTCCGGGAACTGTGCTGCTTTGGCCCGGACCTTAGCTTTGAGTTTTCCCAGAAATCTATTTTTATAAAATGCATTACTTCTAAATTTCAAAGTATTTGCACTGGATAGTAGATTACATGGAGTGGAATAAACTGCGGCACGTTTGATTGCAGGCGGCAAATCTGCCCCCATTTCCCCGAGATATTTAAGCGTCTGAGCTCCTCCCATACTAATCCCTGTCAGGTAAATTTCCTTGTAATCCCTCGATGCCAGCACATGCGAAACAGTGGTGTCCAGATCGTAACTGGCTCCATGATGGTACAAAACCGGGGTAAGGTTGATCTCCCCCCCACAAGAACGGTTATTCCAGACCAAGACATCTGTATTGCTGGAATTAAACAGTTTAACCAATGCTTTGGCGTAGTGTCTCCCAGAGTCTCCCTCTAACCCATGGGACACAATTAACAATTGGGAACTGCCGACAGAAGACCAGTCCAGATTCAGAAAATCGCCGTCAGAAGTAGGGATTTTCTCCCTTTCATATGTTACATCCGTAATTTTCCTGAACAGGCTTGGGATGACTGTTTCCAAATGGCCATTGAATAGATATGCCGGGGGGCCTGTGTAAGTAGAGTTGATGATTGCCATGAAAAAGCAAAAATAACAGCTTTACATGAAATCGAGCCTTCCTACCGGCAGGCACGACCTGAGCGACACAACTGAAATGATTCCAATGCCACCTGCCTGCCGCAGGGATTCTATATGGCCTTTATGGGGAAAAAATATAATCACATGAAATTCATCTTCTCTTAAAGCCGATTTTACATGTATCACCTAATTTTATGACAGAAAAAATCTTCATAGGGTAATCATTTTAAAAAGCGGAGCGGCGGGTGTCAGCTCCTTTTTTTGTTATAAAGTAAGTTCGTAAACGCGTCGAATGGTCGCATCCAGTTTTATCTGTAGATTTTGAAAATGGGATCGGAACAAAGCATTGTCAAATCCACTGTTTTCAATAATCTCTTTACCCACCTGAAGTTCATCTATGATATGTGTCAGTTCAAAGATGCTGAGGGTGGGCTTCAATTTATGGCGTATCTGTTGTATCTTTTCATCATCCTTTTCCATGGAGGCTTTGGTGTATATATCCTTAAGCTCAAGCAATCCTGTATATATTGCCCACGTCAATTCTTTCTGAAAGGCCTCATCACCTTCAGACATATTGATAATCAGTAGATCCAGTTCAGGGTAAAGTTGTTCCATATTATTAGCGGGATGAGGCTATACCAGCAAGAAATCCTGTTGACCAGGCAGCCTGAAAATTAAATCCGCCGGTGATTCCATCGATGTCCAGGACTTCCCCGGCAAAGTAAAGGTTAGGGTGATATTTACTTTCCATAGTTTCCGGATTCACCTCATTCAAAGCGATTCCACCAGCAGTGACAAATTCTTCTTTAAAGGTTGTTTTTCCTTCGACTTTCAAATTATAGCAAAAAAGGTTCTGTACCAACTTATTAATTTGCTTTTTTGAAAGCGAACCAAATAACTGCCCCGGCTCAATGGTGGCACGAGTACAAAAGTGCCCCCAAAGTCTGGAAGGAATATCAAACAGTGGATTGCTTTCCACCTTGCGGGAAGGATGCGCCTGTATATAATTTCTGATATGGGAACCAAACTCCTCTTCTCCAAAGGCAGCATTCCAATTGATCAGCGCATTGGCTTTATAATTGTGCTCTTTTAACCACTGCGCGCCGAATGCCGACAATTTTAATACTGCTGGCCCACTTATCCCCCAGTGCGTCACAAGGATAGGCCCGCGATAGTTCAACTTAGTCCCTTCGATTTTCACTAAGCCATCGGCTACGGACAGTCCCATCAGCTTTCGAAGCGACTCCTTGGGTGTATTAAAAGTAAAAAGTGAGGGGATAGGATCTAAAATATTGTTGTTTAGATTTTTAAGAAAATCATATCCAGTTATTTTAGGATGGCCACCAGTAGCTACAATGAGCTTATCTACCTGAGTAAAACCCTCATCTGTATCTAGAAGAAAATGTCGTTCTTCTGGAATAATATCCTGTACGCCACAGGATTTTCGGATGGAAACTTTGAGTTTATGGGCTTCGCCCAACAAGGCGTCGATGATGGACTGTGAGGAATCGGAAACCGGAAATACTCTCCCGTCAGCTTCAGTTTTCAGTGCCACACCTCTACTTTCAAACCAGCTTATTGTGTCTTCTGATTTGAATTTGGAAAACACCCGTTTCAAAAACCTCTCACCCCGTGGATAGTGTTTTGCCAGTTTCGATATTTCCATGGGCCTATGTGTCACATTGCAACGCCCCCCGCCCGACACCTTCACTTTGGATAAAAGCTTGGGCGATTTTTCAAATAGAATTACTTCAGATCCCCTACCTGCAGCATGAATAGCAGCAAAAAAACCTGCAGCTCCGCCCCCAATTATGCCAATTTTCAAAACTTATATTGTATTGTTTTTCAAATGATTATATTACTCACTTTCTTTTAGAGAATGAACCTAGAATTCCTCTGGTCAATTCCCTGAAAATCGTACGTCCCACTTGCCTCACCATGGTGTTTTTGCTCAATTCCTCAATTAGAGAAGTTTCGCTTGTAGTCCTTCTGCTCTTCTGCGCCGATGCTTTAGACTGCAGAGATCCCGACTGTCGCTGTGCTTCTTCCAGATCATTCATTTTTTGGTTCAATAGCTCAAAAGCACTTTCCCTGTCAATATCCTGGTTATACTTATAAAGAAGTACTGAGTTCCCTACTACCGCATTGATCTCTTCGGGACTCAGAATATCCATCCTGGTAATCGGTGCCCTGACTAATGTATGTGCCAGTGGAGTGGGAATCCCTTTTTCATTCAAAGCCGTCACCAGGGCTTCCCCTATTCCCATAGCTGTGAGCACTTCCGAAGTCTTGTAATACGGAGAATCCGGATAGTTTTCAGCGGTCTTGGTAATTGCCTTCCGATCCTTCGCAGTAAAAGCCCTTAATGCGTGCTGCACTTTCAGTCCCAGCTGCCCCAGTATGTTGTCCGGGACATCTGTCGGAGTCTGTGTACAGAAATACACCCCTACTCCTTTGGAACGGATCAATTTGACTATAGCCTCGATCTTTTCCAGAAGATCCTTGGATGCATTGGAAAACACTAAATGTGCCTCGTCTATAAACAAGCAAAGTTTTGGCTGAGCCGCATCACCCTGCTCAGGGAAAGTCTCATAAATCTCCGATAGCAGGCTGAGCATAAAAGTTGAAAACAACTTCGGTCGGTTTTGAATATCAGTCAATCTGATAACGGATATCACTCCTTTTCCATCTTTGATCCTCAAAAAATCCTCTACTTCGAATGATTTCTCTCCAAAAAAACGTTCTGCCCCCTGTTGCTCCAGTTCAATAATCTTCCGCATGATGGTATTCACTGAAGCAGCCGAAACCTGTCCATATTCCTTTTGAATGGCTTCTTTACCTTCATTGGTAATATACTGAAGCACCCTTTTCAGATCTTTCAGATCAATCAAAGGCAGATGATGCATATCGCAGTAGCGGAATAGCAGAGATATTACTCCCCGCTGTGTATCGTTAAGTTCCAGTATCTGGGAAATCAAAACAGGGCCAAATTCGGAAACAGTCGCTTTTAACCGAACTCCTTTTTCTTCCGAAATGGACATCAGTTCGATAGGAAGGCCTATTGGATCATAGTCAACTCCTATGGCCTGAGATCGTTTTTTGATAAAATCACTGGCTGTCCCCGGCTGTGCAAGTCCAGAGAGATCCCCTTTAAGATCCATTAAAACAGAGGGGACTCCTTTCAAAGCCAGCTGTTCGGCGATCACTTGCAAGGTTTTTGTTTTACCGGTTCCGGTAGCTCCCGCGATGAGACCATGCCTGTTCATGGTCTTCAATGCAATGTTCACCTGCGCTCCAGTCACAGGTTCCCCCGCCAATATGCCGGTTCCCAATGTGATGAAATCATTTTTATAATTCTGGCCCTCTGCCAGGTGGGCAATAAATTCTTCTTTTTGGCTCATTGTCATGCCGATTAAGTAAGCAAACTACAAAAAAAACCTTGATGCCTTGGGCAAAAAGGTTTCAGTTAATCCTTTGATTGAATACAGTTCAATAAGTTACTAGAGGTTCCAAATTCTTAGCCTGCTCTATAAAGTCAGCCACTTTGGATTCGGCCGGAACTACCCTGGTCAATTTTTTCTCTTCCTGGGTTTTTACCAGGGCATTGTACAGGTTTTCAGGATTTCTAGTCCGCAATTCCTTTACGGTGTCCACTCCTGCGGCTTTTAGGAGTTCTGCAAACTGACTGGCAACGCCGTTGATTCTAAATAAATCTGCCATATTCACCCAATCCAGAATCCTGCCCTCACTCAATCCCGAAGCTTCCGCAATAGCTTTTCTACCTGATTTGCTCGCACCTTTCTCCAATAAACCTTCTACCGTAGAAATCCCCGCAGAAGCTAGTTTCTCTTTAATTGCCGGGCCGATACTCTCTATCATTGTAATTGATTTTCCCATCTTTGTTTAATTTTAGGGTTAAAGTAAATTGACAAAAAATTCTTTAATAGTGCCTGGAATATGTCAGGTCTAAATAGAATTTCATTCCAAAATAAAGACAATTATCAATTCGCCAAAACCAATTTCACATATTCATGCTAGTGTTGGCTTTTTGGAAACATTAACTTTACGATTACGAAACTTCTACCTTTATTGCTTCTGTAGATAAAACCTGTTCATGTGAGCTTTAAATTCCACCCTCCTCTCTATCTGATTTGCTTGATCCTCACAGTGGCTTTGGGCCAGGTTTCCCTGGCCCAGATCGGCCCAAATCTAGGGCATACCGACCGCTGGATGAAAGCTGCCAAAGCGGCTATTGAAAGAACTGATTATAAGACGGCAAATTCTATTTTCCGAAACATGATCGACTCAGGCCAACCACTTCCTGAGGAAATGCCCTATTTTTTCGCAGAAACTCTTTTCCAACTCGAACAGTATGACAACTCATCCAATTTTCTCAACAAGTACCTGGAGCTGAATGGATTTACAGGTGAATACTACAAAGCTGCACAAGAATTACAGCAGCGCCTGGAATCCCCCCTACGGGAAATACTGGATTGTCAGCTATGTGACCGTCGCGGGTACCGGTTCAAAACATGTTTCACCTGTCATGGAGATCGGCAACTAGAACAGGATTGCCACTACTGCAAAGGCAAAGGAGTGGTAGGATGTAGTCGCTGTAGTGGTTCAGGTATGATTACCAAAGTGAATATATTCAAAATCGTGGAATATTATGAATGCGACAGATGCCATGGAAAGGGCAGGCTTACTTGCCCTGTGTGTGAGGGAAATTTAAAGGAAGTAAGCTCATGTGAAACATGCCGCGGCAGTGGTAAATTAAGTTCAGAGGTGATATGCAATCATGAAGAGGAATCTCACGATCATGAGCTATAGGACATAGTCAAGGTCTAGAAGCTGTCCTATCGGAAATCTGTCCCTGCCTCTCGCAAAAAAAACGGCTGTCTCATAATCAGGTTCTCTTGTCAGGCTAGGCAGCCAGTCTGCCGAAGACATGAAAGTCGAAGCCTTTTATTTATGTGCTAATTAAGCCCATTTCGACTTGGCTCAATGTGACAATTATGAGTTACGAGACAGCCTCCTTTTTATTACTTGCAGTATTTGGAGTATGCTTCCTCAGCTCCGGGATACTCCAAAGCTGAAGCCAATTGAAAATCCTCACATGAGGATCCCACTTTTTTCATTGCGACCTTAAGCAAGCCCCTGTTATAGTAAGCCTGCCCAAAATTCTTATCAACCGAAATAGCATTATCGTAGGCTTTCAGCGCTTCATCAGGCTTGCCCAATTGATGCAAAGCACGTGCTTTCATAAATGAAGCCATAGCGGGTGCTCCTGAGACCTCGGCTGCCTGATCCGAATACAGCAAGGCATTGGTGTAGTTCTTCTCATTATAATGCACATTGGCCAAGCTGAGCAAGACCTGAAAGTTGTTCGGGTCTGTAGAGAGTGCTTTTTCAAAGTCCGCTATAGCGTCCTGGTTATTGCCCAACTCCTCGTAAGACCTGCCTCTGTTATAAAGAGCCCGTACATCATTTGGTTTATATTTTAATTCCTTGGTGTATTCACTTGCTGCCTCCTCGTACGCCCCTTTGTTGAAATACGAATCTCCGGAACTTGTTTTCTTTTCCGAACAAGACCAAAGTGATACTGAAATAAATAGAGCCAATAAAGCCCGTTTACCCATTTTCATTTTAATTAATCAGTTTATACTGCCACACTATTATCGCGCAGCGCATCGTTAAGCGAAGTTTTAAGATCAGTGGAAGCTTTTCTTTGACCGATGATCAATGCGCAGGGAACCTGGAAAGTACCGGCGGCGAAGTTTTTGGCTATAGACCCCGGAATCACAACAGACCGTTCTGGGACAAAGCCTTTGTATTCCTTAGGTTCAGAACCGGTTACATCTATAATCTTCGAACTAGCAGTCAAGGTGACACCTGCCCCGATTACAGCTTCTTTGCCGATTCTTACTCCTTCTACGATGATGGCCCTAGACCCTATAAATGCTCCGTCTTCAATGATCACCGGTGCTGCCTGAATAGGTTCCAGAACTCCTCCTATCCCTACACCGCCACTTAAATGAACATTTTTGCCGATCTGCGCGCACGAACCCACAGTAGCCCAAGTGTCAACCATCGTGCCACCGTCCACATAAGCTCCAATATTAACATAACTTGGCATCATCACTACCCCGGATGCAAGGTATGCCCCATAACGGGCTACTGCATGGGGAACCACACGCACTCCTTTTTCAGCGTAATTTGTTTTCAACGCCATCTTATCATGGAATTCAAAAGGCCCAACCTCTATAGTTTCCATTTTTTGGATAGGGAAATAGAGAATTACTGCCTTCTTTACCCAGTCATTTACTTTCCAGTTACCATCTTCAGCAGGTTCCGCTACACGTATTTTACCTGAATCCAGGTCAGCTATCACTGCTCTGATTGCTTGTTGTGTTGCTTCTTCTTTTAATAATTCCCGGTTTTCCCAGGCCTGCTCAATGATTGTTCTCAGTTCCATTATTTTGGTTAGTTTCGTTTAATGAGTGGAAAATCAGCTTCCTTAACTCCAGTCTTGATCGCGTCAAGCTTGAAGCCCGTCAAAGATACACGAGCTTGGGGAAAGCTTGGCCTTTCACTGCATAAAACAGGGCTTTTTAAGGTATATTTTATGGGATTTTCACAAAATCCTGAAGAAAATTGTAAAGATGAAAACTTCTATTCCTCGTTTTCATCTCAGAACTCAATAGGTAAAAGAGTGTTTTCGCAGGTGAATTTTACCCGAACGCTTTTTAAGCTACGGCCAAAAACCCTAGTTGTCTGCACTTATGAATATCTCCCCTTGGCCACCTTTTTCAAGAGATATTTAGGGTATAAATTAATCTATGATGTCCAGGAAAACTACGTGAAAAACCTGGAGCTTAACCCTACTTTAAGTAGTCCAACCAAAAGAAAAACCGGGTATCTAATCCGTTTGATGGAAAGTATGGCTAACATAGATTTACATCTCCTTGCCGAAAAATGCTATGTGGAAGAGATGCCTGAGAAATCTCCGTTTCTGATTTTGGAAAATAAATATAAAGGTGAAATCACGCCAATTTCCCCCTTCAGAGTGGGGCACAAAAATGGTTACTCTTTTTTGATTTCGGGGACGCTCACCCCTGCTTTTGGCACCCTGGATGCCGTCAAGTGGTTCAAAGAAATATTGAGAGAATTCCCGGCTTCGCAACTTCATATTATCGGCCATTGTCCTTTAGCGGACTTTCAGTTCACCCTGCAAAAAGCCGTTGAAAACACTCCCCAAATCCAACTCCGGTCATCCCGTTTCCCCGTGCCTCATGAGCAGATTGTCGCTGCTTATTCTACGGTAGATTTTGCACTTCTAGCTTACCAAAACAGAGCTGCTATTAAGAATAAAATGCCCACTAAACTGTTTGAATCAGCAGCCTTGGGACTGCCTGTTCTGATCAGTCCCAATCCAAAATGGGAGGAATTTTTAGCTCCGTTTTCAGGTGGGTTTTCCATGGATTTTTACGACCTGGACCATGCACTCAAGAATTTTGAAGCTGCACTTAAACAAGAGTATTTCACCCAAACACCGGGTGAATCTATCCTGTGGAAATCCCAACACGAAGCATTCATCACCGCCATTACCTCCTTATAATCCACACCAAGGTTCATATCTGAATGTGGATTACTATCCACACTTATCCACCTATGCCTGATTTTTGACACCAGTTCCCGGCCAATGGAAACTGGGGGACATTGCGATTTTTACTGACGGATTATCATAAACAATTTAATTAAATGACAAATTATCAATGCATTACAGTTTTTATTAGGGGAGCCTAAACTTTATTTTCGCTATAACTTAATCAATAAACACATTCGGAAATGAGTTATCCACACTTAATTTAGCCATAGTTCAAAATATTTTTAGCTATATCTAAATTATTTTTTATATTTGCCATAGCAAAAAACATTACCCCATGAACCTGACTACAGCTGAAGAGAATTATCTGAAAGCCATCTACCATCTTTCTGACGGCGCCACCAAAAGTGTATCCACCAATGATGTGGCTGCCGAGATGAAAACCAAGCCCGCCTCCGTATCCGATATGCTTAGGAAACTCGGTGAAAAGGAAATGATAGAATACAGGAAATATTACGGAGTCAACATCACGGAAGAAGGCAAAAAGAAAGCACTTCAGACCATTCGAAAGCACAGACTTTGGGAGGTGTTTCTTGTGGATAAATTACAGTTTGCCTGGGACGAAGTTCATGATGTAGCAGAAGAACTGGAACACATACAGTCCACCCTACTTATCCAGCGTCTGGACGCATATTTGAACTTCCCGAAATTTGACCCGCATGGTGATCCTATTCCAGATGAATACGGGGACGTAAGGGCTAGGCCAAGACTGGCGCTGAACGAAATGGAAGTAGATCAATCCGGTCAGATCGTAGCGGTAAAAGACAGTTCGGCAGCCTTCCTTAAATACCTTGACAAAGTGGGCGCGTATATCGGGGCAAGGATCAAAATATTGGACAAGGTGGAGTTTGACGGATCCATGGAAATCCTCGTCGATCAGAAGAAAACGCTTTTTATGTCAAAGGATGTCGCAGCAAATATTCTGGCGATTCAGTCATGAAACCGAGCACATCGGAAGCGAAACACAGATGGATGATTATTCACTATGCGAGATTCCTGTGACCATAAAGATTCAAAATATAATCACATGAAAAAATTCCTGGCATTATTGTCCCTACTGCTACTCTCTTTCGCTTGCAAATTTGAAAACAAGGAAGAAAGGGTGAAGCCAAAAATCGTGGCCACTACCAGTATCCTGGCAGATGGGATCAGGAATATAGTAGGCGAAAAAGCAGAGGTGGTCTCATTGATGCCCGCAGGTGTAGATCCGCACTTATACAAAGCCTCCGTCAGGGATTTGGATTTATTGCAAGATGCAGATTTGGTCATCTACCATGGACTGTTCCTAGAAGGAAAAATGACGGAGATTTTTGAAAAGCTAGACTTCAGCCAAAACCTGATCAATGTCTCGGAGAAACTGCCCCAAGACATGCTTCTAAGGTCTGGCCCTGAGACCCACTCAGTAGATCCGCATATCTGGTTTGATGTTTCACTTTGGTCCCAAGCCCTGTCCCATGCCGCGGAGGAAATCATCCTCTGGAGGCCTGCTTGGGAAGCAGCAATCCGTGAGAACAGCAGAAGCTATTTGGCCCGACTGGCAACTTTGCATCAGGAGACCATAGACAGAATAGCAGAACTTCGCAAGGCAGACCAGGCTCTGATCACAGCCCACGATGCTTTCTCCTATTTTGGGAAAGCCTATAATCTAGAGGTTCTGGGACTACAGGGACTGTCCACACTCAGTGAGCCGGGACTGAGAGACTTGACCGGCCTGGTGAGCTTTATTGTGGAGCGTGATATCCATGCGGTTTTTGCCGAGCAAACCATCTCTCCCAAAGCTATAGAGGCCGTAGTCGCCGGCTGCGCAAACCAAAACCACCAAATCAGGCTTGCCGGGCCTCTCTATACAGACAGTTTGGGAGCCGTTGACTCCCCTGCCGGAACCTATATAGGAATGATAGAGACCAATGTGCAAGTAATCTTTGAAAGCCTAACACTATGATCATAAACGTAGAATCCCCGATATTAGAAATACATGACCTCACAGTCAGCTACGACCAGACTCCTGTACTATGGAATGTTGACCTAAGTTTGCCTATGGGAAAGCTGATCGGCATTCTTGGCCCCAATGGTGCGGGAAAGTCCACGCTTATCAAAGCGATCATGGGATTGGTTCCTAGTACCGCTGGCCATGTAAAACTTTTTGACCGGGAGTTAAAAGAGGTAAGAAGCCGCATCAGCTACGTCCCGCAGCGAGAATCTGTGGACTGGAATTTTCCCGCATCGGTACTGGATGTAGTAATGATGGGAACCTACGGTAAATTAGGCCTTTTTCGCAGACCTGGAAAAAAGGAAAAAAACATAGCCATGGAATGTCTTGAAAAGGTAGGGATGCAGTCTTTCGTAGGCAGGCAGATATCAGAGCTCTCTGGCGGACAGCAGCAACGGGTTTTTATTGCCAGAGCGTTGGCACAGGAGGCGGATTTATACCTGATGGATGAGCCCTTTGCCGGAGTGGATATGGCGACGGAGACGGCTATTTTCCAATTGCTCAGGGAAATGACCACAGCAGGAAAAACCGTAGTGGTGGTACATCACGACATCCATTCTGCGATGAATTACTTTGACTGGATCATCATGCTGAACCTTCACCTGGTAGCTTCTGGCCCGAAAACCGATGTGGTGACGGAAGAATTGCTGCGCAAGACTTATGGTGGCAAACTCAACCTGCTCACCAAAGTCAGCGATATCATAAGACAAAAGGACTTCAACCCTCTAAAAAGCTGACATGAGTGACTTTGTATATTTCTTCACTTTTCAAGACAGCTCCATTGCATTCGTGGTGTTAGGGATCACACTTTTGGGCATCGGGTCTGCCTATGTGGGCGCCTACAGTTTTCTCGATAAAAAAGCCCTGTTGGGAGATGCCATTTCGCATGCGGTGTTGCCAGGCATCTGCCTGGGCTTTATACTGGCTGGTGAAAAAAACCCTCTATATATAGTCTCCGGTGCATTTCTGTCCGGTGCCCTGGCCACCTTTCTCACTTCCTGGCTCAAAGGCAACACGAGATTAAGTGACGATGCGATCATCGCCTCTATCCTGTCAATATTCTTTGGATTTGGAATAGTGCTTCTGACTGTTATTCAAAAGTCTGGAAACCCTGAAATGGCTGGCCTCAACCAGTTTATTTTCGGCAATGCCATAGCCATTCTGGAAGAAGATCTTTACATCTACGGAGGGCTGGCACTGTTGATCATAGTCACACTGACGGCATTCCGCAAGGAATTTTCCATGCTGGTATTCAATGCCGACTTTGGTAGATCCATTGGTTACCCCATGGGGACAATCCGATTGGTTTTTAATGTACTGATGATTTTGGCAGTAGTTATCGGAATCCAGGCCATTGGAGTAGTGCTGATGGCCGCACTGCTGATCACCCCCGGAGCTGCTGCCAGATTCTGGACGGATAGGCTTGGGCGACTTTTGGTTGTAGCCGGATTATTCGCTGCTATATCTGGCATAGTCGGAACCTACATCTCCTTTGTAATCCCCCAGATGCCCACAGGGCCCTGGGTGGTAGTAAGCCTTTCATTACTTGCTGTAATCTCCTTCCTTTTTGCTCCAAGAAAAGGAGTGGTTTCACGTTTTATAGCCAGAAAGCATTACCTGAAAAAAACACACCAAGATCATGTGTTGAAGCTTATTTACCATGGTCTGGAAAGTGGAAAGAGCACTTACCCCATAGAAGAAATCTATCAGTCTTTTTCATCCTCAAAAAGGAAAACAAGAAATATAATCGATGAATTAACTAAATCAGGTCTTATTACTGTAAACCAATTAGATATAAGTTTCACTTCAATGGGTAAGTCTGAAGCAAAACGAATCGTAAGACTGCACAGGCTTTGGGAACTTTACCTCAATGAATACATGAATATTGCCCCAGACCATGTGCATGACTCTGCCGAAAAACTAGAGCATATCCTTACACCGGAACTGGAAGCTTTACTGGAAAACAGGCTGAATTATCCCAAACTCGATCCTCACCAAGAGACTATCCCCCGCGACACCGATGAGCTTTGACCAAAACGCATTTCTGATCATTTTTACCGCATCCCTGATTTCCATATCCTGCGGACTTTTGGGTGTATTTATGATGCTCCGCAAAATGTCCATGACTGGCGATGCGATTTCTCATGCCGTACTGCCGGGCATAGTCATAGGCTTCTTTGTATCCGGAAGCCAGCGGGGACTTGAGGTCATTATAGGTGCAGGTTTGCTCGGTATTATGGCCACCTTAATCATCAACTGGCTCAAAACAAAAGCCAAAGTGCAACTTGATGCATCTATAGGAATCACTTTTACCCTGCTTTTTTCCATAGGGATAATTCTCATTAATATGCTCGCCTATAAAGTGGACCTGGATCAGGAATGCGTGCTATATGGGGAAATAGCCTATCTCCCGATTGATCTCTGGATTACTAATTCCGGTTTTAGTATGGGGCCACGTATCACCTACCTGGCATTGTTGAATTTGGTTTTGGTATGCATATTTATAGTCTTGTTATACAAAGAGTTAAAACTTACAAGTTTTGATGAAAGTTTCGGCCTGGTAATAGGCCTTCCTGCAGGAGCGATCAACCTGGCGTTAATGAGTATGGTATCGTACACTACGGTGAGCAGTTTTGAGGCAGTCGGGGCTATTCTAGTAGTGGCGCTACTAGTAGTCCCTCCCGCCACAGCTTTTCTATGGACTAAAAAATTGAGTTCCCTGATTAAACTTACCTGTGCATTGGGTATTTTTATTTCCATTGCCGGATATTACATGGCATATTTGGTGGACAGTTCCATAGCCGGGATGATGGTATCTGTGGGAGGAGTAGTATTTCTGGGAAGCGCCCTACTCACACGCACCAAGCCAAACTGGATATTCGGAACTTCCACTAGTCCAAAGCCGTTGGAGAATTGAAAATTACACGCATGAAAAAAATAGTAATCATAGGCTTAGTTCTATTAACAGCTTCATTTGCGCAAGCTCAGGATAAAATTGAATGGCTGAAATTTGAAGAGGCAGTAGCCGCTACTGAGGCCAACCCGAAAATGCTCTTGATCGATGTATATACCGACTGGTGTGGGTGGTGTAAAAAAATGGATAAGGAAACCTTCACCGATCCGGCTGTAGTCAACTACATCAATGAGAAATTCTATGCCGTCAAAATGAACGCTGAGGACAATAAGCGCAAGTTTGACTTCAAAGGAAAAGAATATACTGAGGCAAAAATGGCAGCGGCAATGCGCGTGAACTCCTATCCCAACTTTGTAATCATCGACCCTACCCTAAGGAATATTACCCAGCTACCCGGATATAGACAGCCCATTCAGTTTCTCGATGGATTGGGGCAAATCGTAGAAAATGGAATCGGCGCAAAATGAGTTTTTCCCTTTCAGAGCAGAATGACACCATCATAGCGTTAGCTACACCACAAGGTGTAGGTGCCATTGCCGTAATTCGCCTTTCTGGAAAAGATGCCATTCAGCTTACCAACGAGGTCTTTTTTGGCAAAAACCTAGAGAAGCAGGAATCCCACACCATTCACTTCGGCACTATCCGGGATGGAGACAAAATCATAGATGAAGTTCTCGTCTCTCTTTTCATCGCTCCCAAGTCCTTCACCAAGGAAAACGTGGTGGAAATCTCCACACATGGTTCTTCCTACATCATCAATCAAGTACTCAAACTATTTATCCGCAAGGGGGCCCGTCCGGCAAAGCCGGGAGAATTTACCCAGCGCGCATTTCTGAACGGACAGTTTGATCTGGCTCAGGCCGAAGCCGTTGCGGATCTCATCCATGCGGATTCCGAGACTTCACACCAGGCAGCTCTCAGCCAGATGAGAGGAGGGTTCAGTTCTGAAATACAAGAGCTTAGGAGCCGATTGATCCATTTTGCTTCAATGATAGAACTAGAGCTGGACTTCAGTGAAGAGGACGTGGAATTTGCAAGTCGTGAAGAATTACGGACACTTGTAGAGCGCTTACTTCGTGTGGTCGAAGAATTGATTCTAAGTTTTGATCTGGGGAACGTGATCAAAAACGGAGTGCCCACCGTGATCGCCGGTAAACCTAATGCAGGCAAGTCCACCCTGCTCAATGCCCTGCTCAATGAGGAAAAAGCCATCGTCTCTGAGATCGCAGGAACCACACGGGATTTTATCGAAGATGAAATCAACATAGGGGGCGTGATCTTCCGCTTCATCGATACGGCCGGACTACGGGAAACCACCGACACCATCGAGGCTATCGGAGTAAGCAGAACCCAGGAGAAAATGAAGTCAGCCTCTCTGATTATATATCTTTTTGATTTGGGAGATACAGACTTGGTGGAGATCAATCGGGATGTCAATAAGCTGGAAAATCAAGGGGTACCTTTCCTTAAAGTTGCAAACAAGATAGATAAGGCTAATTCACTACTTGTTAACGAATTAAAAGAGAAACATCCAGATACTATATTTATCTCGGCTGGCCAAAAGGAGAATCTCGAAGAGCTCAAATCCAGGATTTTGGTATTGGTGAATCTGGATAAATTCCGTACAGGAAACACCGTGGTGACCAATGTGCGGCATTATGATTCCTTGGTCAAAACCCGCGAATCCTTACTGGATATTCTGAGTGGACTGGACAATGAAGTCACCAATGATTTTGTGGCAATGGATATCCGCCGCTCCTTACATTTTCTAGGAGAAATTACTGGGGAAATTACGACCGATGATCTGCTGGAGAATATTTTTAGGAATTTCTGTATTGGTAAATAAACGCTTACAAACAACTATAAGGAAAATTAACAAAACCCTCTAACTAAGCTGATTAGAGGGTTTTTCATTTTTAAGTAATTTGTTAGAAAGCATAATTAGGCATGGTATTTCCTTAATTTTTGCAGGCCTTTAGATAGGCCGAAAAATCCCAGAATAACTTTTCTACTTATCATAAGCCTAGGAGTTTTTTTCGCTGATCTCTGGATAAACTGACCGTTTCAACTTGGCCCAGATCCATTTCTCTTTTTCTGAAAAGTATTTCTTCTACGTTCCTTGGGTTATCAAAATATGGATCTCCGCTTGGTGATGGATTATCATGCGAAACCAATTCACATTCTCTAAGTGTCACGCCATTTTTATAGGCAAGTTTTCTGAATTTTTCTAATACTTTCGGGTTATCAAACTCTATTTCAAGCAGATGCTCCATTTTTGATGCTTTGTCTATTCATTAAGGACTTGTAGAAAAAATAAGCAGGATCCAGATATCTAGGATGCTTTGATTGACCCAAATTTTACCAGAGGCTGTGGCAAAAAATCACTTACTGCCTTTTAAAATTTCAATTTTCTCCTGTTCGCTTTTTAGCAAACGTTCGTATAGCTTTTTATTTTCTTCTAGTGCCTCCATTAACTTATCCAGAGGGTTGAAGGTGCATTGAAAATTAAAGGCACTTTGATCATAAAAAGAATTAATGTTACTGATTTTTACCGGCTAAAAAATTGTTTTTTATAAAAAATGAACTGTCAACTGCAAAATTTACCGGGAATGATGGTTTCATGATTTCTCTTTTAAGTAATTAGGGTCAATAAAAAGAATTCTCAAAAATTAAGATTTTCTTAACAATCGCGTAAACTATATTCGCAGGTTTTAAGTGTATGAGTTTATCGTCATGGATTAAACTTATCCCGTGAATACAGCAATTTTTGTTTTTTGTTACTCCAATTTCTCAATTCTCGTAAACTCTAGACCAATTCCGAAGCCAAATTAAGAATTTCGTCGAGCTTTAAAAAAAAATCAACCCCACATCCCATTGAGTTTTTAGTCAAAAAAAATGCATCTTGTAATATGTTTTTTAATACAAGATCCTTTCTGAATGTCCATCAAGATTCTTAAGCCCAAACAAGCACTAAATAAAGCCTACCTAAAAGTAAAGCCTAACCGTACAGAAATCGAGGGATTTAAGTCAAATCTTACCAAGCTGATAAATCATAGTAATGAGGTTGAATCTGAGGAATTTCATAAGAATCTGGTCATTGATTTTCTTGAAAATACCTATTACGATCCCAATCATTACATCAATACCAAAGGAAGAAATGACCTGGTAATCCATAATGGAGATAAAGCTAAGGCAACGGTTGAAGTGGTCGACCAATTGGTTTATGAGCTGTATGGATTAAGTGAGGAGGAGATTATGATAGTTCAAACTTAACAGAATATGGGATATTATAAGAACATCAAATGCGGAAATTGTAAATATTCTTTTACTGGGGGATATAGTCCAGCCAATGGATTTATGGATTCAAATCTAGGAATTCCTTATGTAAAATGTCCAAAATGTAGAATAATTAATGCAACTGGGGATATTCCTTGGTCTCAATTCTCAAGTTGGAAAAAAATATATCATTGGATTTCTTTAATTATTAGAGGATTACTTTACGGGTTTTTCCTAGGGGCTATTATTTGGGGTGTCTTAACAAAGTTGCTAGAAATAGATTTCAACATTAATATTTTCTTTCCTATTGGGATAGGAATAATTATAACTTTATCCATTATGATAAAATATAATACTAAAACAGTAAAAAAAATTGAAAAAAGGTGCATGAATAAAGACTGGGATTACCTTTTATCTGAAACAAAAAATAATTAGTTTTAACACATGAATAAATGTAAACTATGTAAAAGCTCCAATGCGGTCAAAAAAGGATCGCATATTATACCTCATTTTCTTCTAAAGAAAATTGAAAATATTGATGGCTCAAAATTGAGAGATATGGAGTTAGGATTTACTCTTACTGCTACTGACTCAAAGGTTCATTTCGGAAGAGCTGTACCTCCTGAAAAATTAGAAAAGGTATTAGGAAAAATAGAAGAAAGTGACATAGAAAATAATAACCATCCTATGATACTTGATTATATTTTTTGTAGCAACTGTGAAATAAGATTTTCAAACATTGAATCGATTTATTCTATAGGTTTGTCAAAACCTATAAATTCAAATAATGAATCTGGAAATAGCGGAGTAATTTCAATATTATTTTGGGTTAGTGTGTTTTGGAGACTTTCAATTATTTATCCTAAAATATTCTCAAAAAAAGAGATTGAGTTTATGAGAAAATCATTAGATAGATTTTTAACATCCAATGGAGAAGAAATTAATGAAAAAGGAATAATTGAAAGTCATACATTCGAAAAAATAGGATTACGGATTTTAAAATCTGTTCTTAATGATACTGATGCTTCACATCATATGATTCATCCACGATTTAAATATCCATACTCTATGATTATTCATGACATGGTGATAACTCTTGCGTTTTCAAACAATTTTAGTATTTACAAAAACAGTAATTTATTTGGATTATCTAATGAGATATTAGAATCTTCTCCTACTTTACCAAGTGGCAACGAAAAATTAAATCCATTAGACTCTTCAATATTAAGGTCTATGAATTTGGAAGTAGTCAATACTAGTGTCAGGCAAAGAGTTAAATCCTTTAATTCTATATTAAATGAAATTCACGTAAGACTTGGAGGAAGAGGAAATACTATGCCTACAGATATAAAAAGTCTAATATGGAGCCATATGGCAAATAAAGAGAATGAAAAGGCAAAACAATTCACATTAGAAGACTTTTACGATTCTGTAATCGAAGTGTTCAAAAACCATATCATAGAGTAATATTGTTATGAAAGCCACAGAACTCCAAATAATCAATTTTTTACAAGCACCTAAAGTCCAATTTGTAATTCCTATTTATCAGAGAAATTACGATTGGACTATTTCTGAATGTCGGGAACTACTGAAAGATATCATTCAGGTTTCCCAAGAGAACAGACCCTCCCACTTTATCGGAAGTATAGTCTTTATTCATGACGGGGTTTATAGCTCCAGTAATGAGGTAAAGGAATTGGTGATTATTGACGGTCAACAGCGGTTGACTACTATAAATATTCTCTATGTTGCTCTATACCGATTTGCAAAGGAAAATGGAATCGCCAATGATGCGAATATGGTATTTGATATGTTCCTGACGAATCAATATGTACAAAAAGAAACATCTAAACTAAAGCTGAAGCAAACGGATCGGAATGGGGATGCATTTAAAGCTATTCTTTATGGAAATGAGAAATCTTTCCCTGAATACTCCAATGTAAAAGAGAACTTCACTTTTTTCAGCGGGGAGATCACTTCAGAGAATTTCCATACCATATTGGATGGTTTAAATCGATTGATTTTTGTAGAAGTTTCCTTGGAACGCGGGAAAGACGATCCGCAGCGGATTTTTGAAAGCTTGAATTCCACAGGCTTGGATCTTTCCCAATCTGACTTGATCCGGAATTTCATTTTAATGGACTTACCTCCTATTTCGCAGAACAAAATATTTGAGTCCATTTGGAGTCCTATAGAAGAAAACGCAAAAGATCTGGCTAAGAAAACGTCGTTGGTTTCTGACTTTATCAGGGATTATCTGACTCTTAAAAACAAGAAGATTCCGAACAAGAATAAGGTTTACCAAGAATTCAAAATTCTGTTCTGCGACAAAAATCAAGATGGATTCCACCAAGAATTAGAGGACATCAAATCACTTTCTGTTCATTACAAAAAGCTTGTCAACCCATCCACAGTGGCAGATAAACAAGTCCGGAAAGAGCTTGAATATATCAATAGACTTGAAATCAACGTCGCCTACCCTTTTTTACTGCAGGTGTTTGAAGATTTGGAGAATGGATTGATCGAAACTCCAGAGCTTGTTTCTATTTTGAAGTTGATCCAAAGTTTTGCCTGGAGAAGGTTTATTGTCGGCCTACCTACTAATTCCCTCAATAAAGTCTTTATGACTTTGTATTCAGAAATCGATACAGAAGACTATGTAGAATCCATAGAGAAAGCCCTGATGCGCAAAGGTGGTAGTTCAAAATTCCCAACCAATGATGATATCAGATTGGCTTTGAAAGACAAAGACCTTTACAATATCCAGTCAAAAAACAGATCCTATTTCTTCGAATTACTGGAAAACTACAATAACAAGGAATATGTGGATACCTCAAACGAGGCAATCACCATAGAGCACATTTTCCCTAGAACTCCCACAGATGAATGGAAATCACAGCTGACAAGAGAGCAATTTGCTGAGTTTAAGGATAAGTATCTTAATACCATTGCCAATCTTACGCTGTCTGGCAACAATGGAGCACTTAGCAATAAGTCTTTCCTGGAGAAGAAAACCATGAATGTGGACGGAAATGAGCAAGGTTATATTCACAGCAGGCTTTGGCTCAACTCCTATCTTCAGAAACTTGAAGAATGGACGATTCCACATTTAGAGCAAAGATTTGAAATCATCTACGAACGATTTCTAAAAATCTGGAAATTGCCTGAAGTTATAGTCTTTGAAGATCAAAGCGATGAGGAACAAAATATCTTTGACGCTGAAAAACCAACATTTAAAAAGTTAGGATACTTTATTTTTGAAAACAATAAAATTGAAGAGGATGCCATTGCACAGATGTATTTCTATGTGCTCAGAAGCCTTTTCAAGAAAAACTCAGAAGTAATGGTAAGCGGTCAGGAAATTTTGAAAATAACCCGAAACCAAACTGACTTTAGAGAAGCAAAGGAATTAGATAATGGTTGGTTTTTCGAATCCAATATTGATAGTAATTCGAAATTCAGCATTTTGAAAAAATTGCTTTCACTCTTCGAGATGGAAGAGGAGCTGATCATAAAATATCAAACTGGGCCAACAAATAATGGTGAAACGGGAAAGGCAGGATTGCATAAAAAATTCTGGCAACAGTTATTACCGCAAATCCAAGGATCATCTTTATTTGAAAATATAAAGCCAAATAAAGATCATTGGCTTAATGCTGGCTCTGGAGTTACTGGAGTTGCTTACTGTTTAGTAATCACCAAATCTTGTTCTAGAGTTGAACTTGACATAATGACGTCAAATAAGGATCTTAACAAATCCTATTACCGACAACTTTTCAATAAAAAAGATGCTATTGAGGAAAAATTTGGGCATTCTTTAGAATGGCAGGAATTACCTGATAAAAAGATGTGCAGAATTAAGTGTGAACTGGATGGATTGGATTTCTTCAATCAAGAGGAATGGCCAAAAAGAAATGAATTTTTCGTAGAGATGCTTCCCAAATTTCAGCAGGCCTTTGATCCTTATATTAAGGGATTAACCAATAGAAATAATGACATTTGATATGATAACTGTAAAACACCGATTTTCAAATCATACAATCAGGCCTGATACCGAGACTTTGATACTTGGAACATTTAACCCTGAAACATCAGGTAATAACGCAGATTTTTTCTATGGAAGAACTAGGAATTATTTATGGAGGCTGTTACCTACAGCTTTTGGTGAGGATGATCTAAAAGGTGCCCCCAAGGCTGAGAAATTGGACTTCATTAAAAAATTCAAAATCGATTTGATTGATTTAATGGAAGAGATAAAAGTTGAGGAAGGTCAAGAAGCTAATTATGATGATGTGTATATAGACAATAAGGTTAGCATCTGGCAGAACGTAATTGGTGAAATAGATAAGTTGCCAAATCTGAAGCTTGTTTGCTTCACAAGAAAGACCTTTACTGGTATTCCAAATATGAAAGAACATGTGGACGAGATAATGGCTTATTGCGAAGTAAGAGGAATACTCTTCAAAGCTATGACCACGCCAGCACGTTTTTACAGTAATGATAAACAAACTGAGTGGACAATTTCTCTGAAAAATTAAATACTTGGGAAATTTCAGTATACAATTAATTAAAATGAACATGGCAGTATTCAGAAATTTCTAAGCGACAATTTGAATATATTGACAGTACTTTCAATGCGCAGCTATTCAATAGAGAAATAAATGATCTTCCAGAGAATTCTACAATAACATTTAATGAAAAAGTCATAACTTCAGAATTTAGCATAGAATTACAGCTAGTACGTCGTAATATTAGATTTTCCAAATGTACATTTAACGAACCAATTTATATAAATGCTAGTGATTCTAAAATATTAATATATGGAAACACTGTAAATGAAGTTGGATTAAATACTTTAGTACTCTCAATTAATGGGGCAAGAAACTCGATATTTTTTAATAATATAGAGGGAGTATATACAACTTTAGAGGGAATAATTGGTCAGGGCAATAATCTTTCAATCGGAATGTCAAGTAGTTTTTCATTAGCTATTTCTAGTTGTTCTTTTTCAAATTTTAAAATTTATAGTTGCAAAAATTTACTCGAACTTTCATTAGACACTTTAAATATTAATAAATTTGTAATCGTTTCTACTCAGATAAATGAAAAAATATTTATTCAAGAGTGTGAAATATCAGAAATTGAATTTTCACAGGCAAAATATATACTAATAATGCCAGTTTGGAATTGATAGAACTAAAAGAACTTAATATACTAAGTTCAAATTTCAAGAAAGTTTGGATTTCAATTAACCATTCACATGAGAATATTAGATCAATAAATTTTCAACCAGTAAGAAGTCTTAAAATAATAGTGGATATTCCGGAGCATGCTGACCCCTCCAGTCCGGAGAGTTTTTAAGTAGTGAAAGTGCCTTTACAGGCTGGATTCGACTGACATTCCGGCGCATGTTGACCCCTCTAAGATAGATTTTCGGTGATATTCCGGAGCATGTTGACCCCCTGATGGTTGATATTCCGGAGTATGTTGACCCCTCTGATCGATGGTTTTGGTTTTTTAGCGGACATTTTCGATAACCGCTAACTATAATCCAATGGCTGGAAAACCTAAACCTATGAGTCAGATAAAACAAATGATCATACTTAACAGGCAGGGAAAGGGAGTCAAAACAATCGCCCGTATGCTGGATATCAGTAAGAATACCGTCAAGACTTATCTTTTTAAGCTCGATAAACTACTGACAGCCAATCTGTCAAAAAAGCTTACCACCGAGACATTGCTAAGCCTTGACGAGCCTGAATTATATAGGCTTTTCCATCCCGGAAACCCTTCTTATAAAGATTCACGGTATGAATACTTCAAAGCCAACCTTGGGTATTATCTAAAAGAGCTGGAAAAGACGGGAGTGACCAAAGCCGTTCTGTGGGAAGAATACAGGCAGTCCATTCCGGACGGATACAGCTACTCCCAATTCTGTTTCCACCTTGACCAGCAGCAGACTGCAAAAGGGAAGCCTTCCATGATTCTGGCCCACAAACCCGCAGAAAAGCTCTACATGGATTTTGCGGGAAAGACAATTCACTACGTCGACAGGGAAACAGGGGAAGTCATAGCCTGCCAGCTTTTTGTTGCCTGCCTGCCCTTCTCGGATTATGCTTTTGCCATGGCTGTGCCATCCCAGAGTACATCCGACTTCCTTTATGCGCTCAGTAGATGCATGGAAGACCTGGGCGGTGTACCACAACTTCTTGTTCCCGACAACCTGAAGGCAGCTGTGGTTAAAGCCGACCGGTACGAACCTGATATCAACCAGGCCCTTGAGGATTTTGCCAACCACTACGGAACAGCAGTGTTACCTGCGCGGGCAAGAAAACCCCAGGACAAAGCTTTGGTGGAAAACCAGGTCAGGATCCTGTACTCAAGGGTATATGCCAAGCTCAGGAACATGCAGTTCTTTGATCTTACTGCCCTCAACGGGGCAATCAGAACGAAGGTAAAGTCCCACAACCAGACAAGGATGCAGAAGAAGCCATACTGCCGGGAAGAGAAGTTTCTTGCAGATGAAAAGGCCCTGCTGGGAGATCTTCCTGCTGAGCGTTTTGAGCTCAGGAGTTATTCAGTGCTTACAGTCGCCAAAAACAACCACGTCTATCTGTCTGCCGACAAACACTACTACAGCGTCCCCCACATATTGATGGGCAACAAAGTAAAAGTGGCCTATACCAGATCCATGGTTTTTATATACCATGAAGGCAAAAAAGTGGCGGTCCATTCCAGAAGCTTCAAGACCGGGGCTTACTCCACGGTCAAAGAACACCTCTGTTCCCATCACCAACACTACCGGGACCGGAGTCCGGAGTATTACAGAAACCTGTCTGCGAAGGTGTCAAAGGTTCTGTATGAGTATGTATGTCTGCTTTTTGAGCAGAACAGATATCCCGAGCAACTCTACCGGTCCTGTGACGGACTGCTTGCCCTGGCAAGAAAATCCGATACGGAGGTATTGGAAAAAGCGTGTAAAACGGCCATGGAGAACGGGATATTCTCCTACAAATTCATCAAAAACATCATCGAAAACCATATGGAAGACGAATCTGTCCACAATAACAATACAGCGCTGCCCAAACACCGGAACTTAAGGGGAAAAGCATATTACAGTAACCAACAGACAATTAAATTTTAATGCCTATGACAAACCAGATCCAATCGCAGCTTGCCAGACTCAAGCTGCACGGCATGTCCAAAACATGGACGGCCCTCATGGAAACAAGAAAAAACCAAAGCCTCTCACTCGCTGAGGGTCTTGAACTGTTGCTGCAGGCCGAAGAGCTTGAAAGGGACAACAGAAGATTCAAAAGACTTGAAACCAATGCTGCATTCAGGTATAAAGCTTCCATAGAGGAGCTCAAACTGGACAAGGTAAGAGGTCTTGACGATGTGCTTCTCACCACCCTTGCAACAGGAGAGTTCATCAATAAAGGAGAGGCTGTCCTGATTACCGGGGCAACAGGATGCGGAAAAAGCTATATGGCTTCTGCGCTGGGACACCAGGCCTGTATTCTGGGATTTAAAGCAGCTTACTTCAACACACAGAAACTGATGCTGAAAACCAAGATGGCCAGGCTGGAAGGGACAGTGATGAAGTTCTTTGACAAACTGGCCAAGACAGACCTGCTGATCATGGACGACTTTGGGCTGACACACTTGGAACAACAACAGCGAATAGATTTTATGGAAATGATTGAGGACAGACACGGGAAGAAATCAACGATAATCGTCAGTCAACTGCCCGTTTCGAGTTGGTATGATATCATCGGAGAAGAGACCATTGCTGATGCAATTCTTGACAGATTGGTCCACTCATCTTACAGGATCGAGCTAAAGGGGGAAAGTCTCAGAAAAAAAATGTAAAATTGTCAGCCTAACAGATTACAGTACCAAACCCATTTTTAGAGAGGTCAATATGCCCGGAACGGGGGTCAGTATTGTCCGGAATATCCATCTAATCCCCACTAAACTACCCATAATCAGAATTCCTTAACTCCAATCTCGGCATTTCAACGCCCCTTTTTTCCTTACCTCTTTTACAAATAAAGTGATTATTATAATCCTGTCCCCATTGTTGAACTACAAAATTATGGATTAATGATTTGAAACTCTTGAATATCACCAAGGAAAATAGGAATAATTCAATAAACGGTCGTTTTTTGAGACAGTGTTGGAAAAGGATTATCATATTCGAATTTACTTTGTTCGTAGTTTTAAAAATTGATCTAGGGAAAGAAAACAACTTTTAACCCTTTTACCTGCATCAACATCAGGTGGAAAAAAAAAATTATCCGTGAGATCAGCTCTCTCACGGTTTTTTTAAAGTACTTATGCTTTTTTACTTATCGATAAATTGTATAATGATATCCATTAATTCTACATTTAAAGGTAGATCTGGCATAGAATAGGTCGCAATATTTTTCGATCTATCTAGTTCTGAATCTTTCAAAATATGATTCATTCCTTCAATTATCTGCTTTTTAGCCTCTTCATTTGCGTTTCCAAGTTTATCAGCATCGGAGACACCTATCTGAATGTCCGTGGTGCCTTGGATTATTAAGGTTGGTATATCAAGCTTTGCAATTTCTTTTTGCGGGTCATATTTAAACCAAGAAATAATATAAGGCTGAATACTAGGGCGGAAAATCGAGTAAAGCATTTGAGGAACTTCTTCCGCTGTTTCTCCCTTTTCTAATTGTTCTATAATTGGTAGCGCTTGTTCTAATACCACAGGAGGTTGCGATTTAAATTGCTCCTTTATAGCCTCACCTGCCGGAATTCCAGCTCCTGCTATAGAGATGAATCTATCCGCCTGAGACTTGCCAGCTGCCAGCATTCCAATTAGTGATCCTTCGCTGTGACCAAGAATAATAATTTCTGAAAACCTTTTATCTTTTCTTAAGAATTCTACCCAACTCACCGCATCATCGACATAATTTTCAAAACGTAAATCGATTTCCTTTAAACCTGAATCCTTACTTTCAGCTACTCCTCTTTTATCATATCTAACTGAAGCAATTCCATTTCCAAGTAATCCCTCTGCTAACATTTTCAAGTGATTATTTGTCATCATTGGATTATTACCATTTCTATCTGTCGGCCCTGAACCTGCAATAATTAAAACAACAGGAATTTTTTTACTGACATCAGGACTAAGTAAAGCCCCCTCTATATTTCCTGTTTTGGTTTCAAGAGTAATCTCCTTATCACTTATTTGAGCAAGAAGGTTTCCGGCTAGCATTACCAGTGCTAGCGTGATAATTTTTAGTTTCATGTTTTTTAGTTGAGATTCAGATATTTTTCGAGCTAGATTTTAATTTCAAATGTAGGAGTCCAAGCATTAAAGCTTTTTATGTTGCATTGGTTTCAATTTCAGCCGTACCTAGAAATTTAACGAAATCGATTATTCACTAATAAGTTCGAACCAACAACAGAAACTATCAATCCTACTATAGTCACTAACACAAATATTCCTACACTTAATTTCGGGTTTTCAAGCCAAATAGATACAGGAAATCCTATAAGGACAACACCCCCCATTAAACTAAAAAGCAGAGAGGCATAGAATGGCAAACCATTTTTCTCGGCATTTTCCCTTTCACTACTTGACAACCTACTATAACCCGCTAAAATATTTGGATACACTCTAACCACTTGACCAATAATCAAATATAAAGTTCCCATTATTATAATGCCCATGTTCTTGTTCTTTTAAAGATTTAATTTGAAATTAAGGCAAGCCTAAGATTAATTCAAATAAATTTTAATTGCAAAAGCAAATCGAAAATAACTGTTTTGTCTATTTTAAAAATGATCAATTTTTCCGGTTGCGATAAAAAAAATAGAAGTATTAAGATCGAAATAATCCAAATTCGCTACTGATTTCGCTACTGATTCAAAATTAAAAACCCTAACCATCATTTTTAAGACATTTAGGGTTTTTATATGTAGAGAAGAAGAGTATAAAACCTTAATCTGTAAGATTACTTCTACTTCAATAGCTCAATAACACATTCTAAATGAGTTATAGAACAACTTTCTATTCCTCAAGTGAACTACTTGGCGAAAAATTAACCTACTTTGAAGTTCGGACTGGAAATCCGCCGTTTCCAATTTTGCCACAGCTTGTGGCAAAAATCGTTTCCTGCTTTAATTTGTAGTCGCTTTCTCAAAATTAACTAAATCAAAGAGCTACCAACTCATTGACCTGAATTCAATCAGTTTCCGGCTCTCGAATACTTCTCTTTAGTTCATCTGTTTTAGATTTCCGAAACTTTCAAATTTTAACTTCTCCCTAATTTAGTCAAAGGCTTATAAACTTGTAACTTATGGATTTGGAGATAAAAAATTGTCATTTTTGAATTAGAAAAAGAATATCGGCCAATGGAAAACCAGATCGAAATATATCAAGGAAGTGACGGTCAGACTCAAATCGAGGTAAAATTTGAGCAGGAAACGGTTTGGCTATCTCAAGAACAAATTGCAGAGCTTTTTGGAAAGGGAAGAAGTACGATAACTGAGCATATCCGAAATGTTTTTAAGGAAGGGGAATTAGAAGAGCCAGTGGTACGTCGGGAATTCCGACATACCACTCCGCATGGAGCTATAGTGGGGAAAACTCAGGAAAAAGTAATTAAGCACTACAATCTAGATGTAATCATTTCGGTAGTTTATCGAGTCAAATCAAACCAGGGAACCCAATTCCGAATTTGGGCCACCAAGCGCTTGAAAGATTACCTCATCCAAGGCTACACCATCAATGAAAGTCGGCTGGCTCAGAAAGAACAAGAAGTCCAAACTTTAAAGGATGGGATCCGGATATTAAGTAGAGCAATTCAGCAAAAAGAGGAAGATCAAAATCTGGATTGGCTCAACCACTTTGCCAAAGGCCTGGAGTTACTTGACGATTACGATCATGAAAATCTAGATAAAAAAGGCTTAAGCAAAAGAAAAGCAAACTATCCCGATTTAGCTCAATATCAGGAGGTAATTAAATCCATGAGGTCAGATTTTGAACCCGGTGTATTTGGTAAAGAGAAAGATGGAAGCTTTGAAAGTGCCATAGCACAAATTAGCAAAGGCTTTGGCGAATAGGACTTTTATCCCACCCTGGAAGAAAAAGCCTCAACCCTACTCTACCTGATCGTCAAGAATCATGGATTTGTAGATGGTAACAAACGGATTGCGGCCGCATGCTTCCTTTTATTTTTGCAG
Organism: Algoriphagus sp. AGSA1; assembly: GCF_021390545.1. Taxonomy (GTDB): domain Bacteria; phylum Bacteroidota; class Bacteroidia; order Cytophagales; family Cyclobacteriaceae; genus Algoriphagus. The sequence goes on from NZ_JAJUWR010000039.1 coordinate 43,563, forward strand.
CACAATGATCTTCTACATTCTAGTGATGGAATTCCAATCATAAGTAATGACGCCCTTGCCAGCCTAACGCTCTTCATCGCATCAAGCAAGCCAGAAGGCCTGTCCCGACGAATGACGGGAAAATGGATACCGTGAAGAAATTGGTGATTAGTGTATTGAACAGAAACAGAGACGGTAGGCACTGAACCTGAAAACAGCGTTGTACCCATTTTGAATAGAAAAAAACCCAATCCAACCGTCTGGATAAACTTTGTGCACACACTGTGTGCACAATCTTTCGTTTGGCTATTTACTAGATACTTAAAATAAAAAGGCCATAATTTGGATTTATGGCCTTTTTTTGAGATTATTATATCTAGTTAATAAACTAGATATGGGATATCCAACCAAAGTACAACTCA
>NZ_JAJUWR010000040.1 GCF_021390545.1 Algoriphagus sp. AGSA1
GGGCACACACTTCAAAAATCAATTTCTCCGACTTCGTAAACATCCAGAAAAAAATGCAAACCCTCAAAAAATCAGATAATCCTATCCTCTCCGCATTGTTTCATGCTAGAAATTAGCCAAACTTGAGGAATCCCCGAAGTAAATAACTACTTCGGGGATTTGTAAAGTGGCTAATATAACCTGGGGGATAATTGTCTAGGAAAGTTGGCTTTTATTTAAATACCATTCTGTGAAATTTACTGTACGCAATTTGGATCAGTTCAGATCCAGATAGCCCTAGAGCATTATTTAGTATCCCAGATTTTGAACAAGTTCCTTGTTCCGGTCAATTTCACTTTGGGGAATTGGATAAAAGTAGTTTTTATCTTCCCAAGGTGCCCTGGTGAAAACCACGGTTCTTTTGTGGAATCCCGGTGCGGATAATTCATCCCCACTATCTATGTCCATACCATGGAATGCACCACCTTGGTGATATTCAGGCAGGTGAGCAACCTTCCATCTCCTTACGTCCCAATACCTGTGCCCTTCAAACATGAGTTCAATTTGCCTTTCTCTGTGAATAGTCTTTCTCATTTCTTCTTGGCTTATATCCCCTTCATAATCTGGCAGTCCTGAACGGTTTCTTAACTCATTGAGATAGAATAGAATATCTGCATGTCCGGGAGAATATTCATTTAATGCTTCGATGTAGTTTAAATATATCTCACCCAACCTGATGTTCATGGCTGGCCTGGCAAAACTTCTATTATCCCTATAGTCATTATTGGGGTGAATGTTTTTTCTAGCTGTGTATCCGGTAGAAGGGTAATCCCGTGTCGCTCCTTGCTTTCCTGAGTTGCCCGTATAGAAAAACTCTACAATGTTGCTCCAGCCAGGGTTGGGGACAACTGGACAGTAAGATCCATTGAATGTAATATTGACGTAAAATCTAGGCTCACGGCCAACGTACATGGCATAGGTACCAGGTGCATAGTACGAATTTCCTTCCTCTGTAAATCCTTCTTCAATATATCCGCTGTGAGGATCCTCAATATTCAGTCCATTGGCCATTCTAAATGCATCTATCATTTCCTGTGGTACAGCGATGCCATTCCATGCATTGCCGTTTGAATTCCTGGGAGAACTGTGTCTTTCCCAGTTGTAATACATATCAGAATTGGATCTTAGCCATATTCCCTCGGTTCTCCATCCTTCAAACATAAGATTACGGTAGGATAAAAAACCTGCTCTGAACGGATCGTCATTTTGCTCTCGGTATAGCTGATATTTTCCCAGATCAATTACTTCTTTTGCGGCATCAGCTGCTCTTTTCCACTTGTTCTCATCATAGGATTGGTTTATTAGATTAGTTCCATCAAGATTTACCAAGCCTGCTAACTCTGTATTCCCATTCACTAAGGGACTGGCATGAAATAGGAGCACTTGCGACTTGACAGCCTTGATTATTGGCTTGGTGATTCTTCCTGTTTGGGCTAAGTCTAATTCTTGGGGATTATTTGGGTTAAGATGTTCTTCTGGCACATCAACCAAAGCCAAGTCCATTTCGGAAATAATATATTCTACACTTTGATCCCAACTACTTCGAGGAATTTGAAAATTGGCATCAGGTGGCAAGGATGATTCTCCCATAATTACGATGGGTCCATATTGTCTTAATAGAAGCCAGTAGTAGTAAGCTCTTAAAAATCTAGCTTCTCCTTTGTACTGCTGGACTAACCTTTCGCCGTTGGGTTCTGCAGGGATTTCCTTGTTCTGGTCGATGTTTTCCAAAAATATGGCTGCATAACGAATTGCCTGGTAATAACTAGACCACACATTGTGGTTTGTGTTGTCAGGTGTCATTGCTCCTGAGTTCATCAATGGAAATACCCAGGCATAGTCAGCTTCATCACTTTGGCCCAGCCATTGCTGGTTATAGGGCTGATTCCACATATCAGGCAAAGGATTATAGACTCTGGCCAACCATTGCTCGGTCATGCTTTTGTTGGTGAATACGTCCTCCAGGGTTGTGATATTATCAGGTACAGTGTCTAAAAAATCACCAGAACATGATAGAATAAGCCCGGAAAATAGTATGGTCAGATATTTTCGAATTTTAGAAATATTGTTATTCATAGTCGTGGAAGTTATTTATTGAAAACTAGCTCTTAACCCAACATTAAAAGTGGTAGTGTTAGGGTAACTTGTCCCTCTTCCATCACCTAATTCGGGATCCCAAATTTTCCAAGGACTTAGTGTCACCAGATTGGTCCCGTTTAGGTAAAGTCGGAGGTTTTTCATCCCAAACTTTTGAAGTTTTCCCATATCAAAATTATAGGCGATTTCCGCATTTTTCAGACGTAGATAATCTGAGCGAAATAGCCACCAAGTGCTCCCATAGTAATTTGTGGTGATATCTTCCCTTGTGGACAATCGTGGATAGAATACATCTTGGGAGGGATTTTCAGGAGTCCATCTGTCCAGTGCCATATCGTATAAATTCCCTCGGGTAGGGCCATCATAGAATGGGTTGGTTCCCTGGCCCCCCGCATACATAAAATCCACTAATCCGGCACCTTGGAAGAAAAGTACAACTTCAAATCTCTTGATTCCAGCTCCAATATTCAGTCCATACATGATCTGAGGAACCGGACCATACCCGATTGCTCTTTGGTCATAGGTGTTGATAATCCCATCGCCATTCAGGTCTTTGTATTTAATGTCTCCAGGACGAACATCCCCGGCTTGCTCAGCTGAATTTGCTATATCCTCTTCATCTATAAATAGCCCTTCGGCTATATAACCGAATCGTTGATCTATCCTATGGCCTACACGATTGAGCCATGGATATTGCCATTCAGGTAACCCATCATAGACATTTTTATTCTTGTTGTATGTCATTGTACCCCTGAAGGTTAGGAAGTTGACCAGCGAATTGCTTCCAAAATGTTTGTTGTAGTTCAGTGTGAGATCAACCCCTTTGTTTTCTGTAATGCCAATATTCCCATAGGGAGTATTGCTGCCATAACCTGAAGCAGCGGGTACATCATTTAGCTTCATCAATATTCCATCCCTTCTTTCTTGAAAGAATTCTATTATGAAGGAAAGATCATCATTGAAGAAATTTACTTCTAGACCTAGATTATGCCTTCTTCCTGTTTCCCATGTTACATCTGAGCCGACTTGCCCTTCTTGCATACCACCATATCCTCTGGTATTTCCAGGAACACCAAACGTGTATCCATCGCCATTGTCTATCCTGGTCTGAAACAAGAATCTGTCACTCGTGTTACTATTGCCCGTCAGGCCAAAAGTGTACCTCAGTTTTAGATGAGAAATCAAATCTTTTACAGGCTGGAAAAATGATTCGTTTGAGATCACCCAACCTGTACCAAAGGATGGGAAAAACCCAAACCTACTGTCAGGAGAGAAGTTTTCAGATCCAGAGTACCCAAAATTTGCCTCGAAAAAATACTTGGACTTAAAACCATATGTGGAACGCCCTGAAACACCTCTAAGTCTGAATGGAATCGAAGAAACCAAATCTCCGGCATCTGCATTTATATAGTCAGATTGGTAATATAGCAGCATGGCAGAAACATCATGGTCAGAACTGAAGGTTCTATTGTAGTTTAAGGATGATTCTGTATAAAATTTCCTGTTTCCACCTCTCGATTGTTCAAAACCCAAAACATCTGAACCTTGATCAACAAGCTCCGTCAGGAGGTTTCCATCTTCATCTCTACCATTTGCATAGTAGGTTTGTACACTTTTTGTCCTGTTTAAATTATTCCAGTTATAGGCATCGAAGGAAAACATGGTAGTAAATCTCAATCCTTCCATGATGAAACCCAGATCTTGCTTCAAGCGTAAATTTGACCTAATGGTATTTCGGTACTCGGTGGCATAGCCTGACTGGGTAAGTGCCTTATAAGGGTTTTCGAAACCTCCCGGTACCCTGGGCCACTGCCCATTGGAATATTGCGGAGGAGCTATATGCGGAGGATTCTGGCTGGCTAGGTCAAAAAGATATCCTGTTCCAACGCCTGGATAATTCGAATTAATAATGAATCCGTTGATTCCTAGCTCTATATTGGTGGTTTTGGTCAGGTTTACGTCCACATTTGTGAGAAACGTATATCTGTCAAGGGTAAGTCTGTTGTTGTATGTTTCAACATTTCCGGCTTTGAACATACCGGTTTCTGAGTAATATCCTGCAGATACGTAGTATTTGGCATATTCAGAACCACCTCTGATATTTATGTCAACACTTCTGTTTTGAGCATGTGTGTTGAATATTTCATCATACCAGTCCACGTTTGGATATAGATCTGGATCTTCGCCCGTTTCCACCATCCGGATTTGCTCCGCAGAGTATTGTGGGTTTCGACCTCTCATTTCGAGTCCTTCATTGTAGAGCCTCATGAAATCTGGCCCATCCACGAAACTTGGGAGCTGCGTAAAGGAAGTTACAGCCTGTCGGACTTCAAAATTGATAATTGGCTTGCCTACTTGACCAGATTTGGTATTGATGATGATTACGCCGTTGGCACCTCTGGCTCCATATACGGCTGTTGCAGAGGCATCCTTTAATATAGTGAAGCTTTCTATATCCTCCGGATTGATGTTGTCTATAGGTCTGTCAGGTACGCCGTCAACAATCAATAATGGCCCGCGGGGAGAGGATCCAAAAGTCGCGATCCCGCGAATAAAAATCTCCGATCCATCATAACCTGGTTCACCACTTCGCTGCACTGAAACTAATCCGGCTAAGCGACCGCCTAGTGAATTCGTTAAATCTCTTACTGGTAGCTTTAGCTCAGCCGGTTTAATAGTCGATTGGGAACCAACCAGGCTTATTTTTTTCTGCTCTCCAAAACCTACGACGACTACTTCTTCTAAGGCAGATTCATCTTCTTGAAGGATTATTTCATAATCCGAATTTGATCCTATCTCAACAATCTGGCTTTCATAACCTATGAAGGAAACTTCGATTTTTGGATTTGCAGTGATCAGGTTAAAGAAAAACTCACCATCGTTATTCGTGACGACTCCATTGGTAGTGCCGACTTCTTTTATATTGGCACCTGGGAGCGTAAGTCCATCTGGGGTTTTGACTACCCCTTTGATTTCTCTGTTTTCGGTATTATTCTCCGTTTTAAACACAGAAACTTTTTTTGGTACCTGCCTTACATGGATGACGTGATTGATTTCTTTGAATACCAGTTCGTGATCTTTGGCTAATTGATCCAGAATGCTCTTTAGCGACTGTTTTCCTTGCTTTAATTTTACATGTTCTACTCCTTTCAGTTTGTCTTTGTCATAAGCAAAATTGAAATCTGATTGGCGTTCTATTTCGGAAAATATTTCAAATATTGATCCTTCCGGTTTTTCTAGGTTAATGAAGACATCAGCTTGCGACACGTGATCTAAAGTTGTTGCCATTAAAGGTTTAGAAAGTGCAACGCTGAAAAAAAGGATCAAAAACATGTAACTATACCGTCGGAGACATATTTTTATTGGTACTTGTCTTTCCATAATTGTTTTGGGTTATTGTATGTTGAGGTTTATTGTTATGGTTTTTGTTGTATTGATTTTTTAAGGTCATTCTAAAACATGTACCTGGCCGGATATAATTTTAAATTGCAAGTCAGAGGCGTAGCTTAGTCCCTGAAGCACATCTTCCAGTTTTTGATCACGATAGGTGGCACTGTAGAGTCCCTCTAATTCCAGGTTCTTATCATAGATAAATTCTATCCCATACCAGTTCGATATTCGCTCAAAGACTATAGGGTAAGGCTCATCTTTGAATTTGAGAATGTTTTCCCGCCAGCCGAGAATTTGATCCTTGTCGAAATTGCCTTTAGAAATTCTGTTAGTGGTAAAATCAAAAAACGCGGCATCATCCGGAGCCAACCCAATCTCTTCTCCCTTTTCCATTTTCACGTTCACCTTACCCGTAACCAGTGCTACATGACCGTTTCCCCTAGTTGGGTCAGTGTTCATGTCGAATGAGGTACCTATTACTTTGACTTCAAACATTTCCGAAAGCACTTCGAAAGGTTGACCGTTTTGTTTCGTTACCTCAAAAAATGCCCTACCGCTTAAATTGACCTTGCGCCCTCCCGTAAAATCTTTTAAATACGCTATAGAGGTATATGAATCTAGCATAACTGAAGACCCGTCCGGGAGCATTATATTTCTCCTTTCTCCTCTTTCCGTCGAGATCCTAACCATGGGTCCGGAAGCTGATTTTTTATCGGCAGTATATAGAATAGTCCCTATTGCTAAGATTAAAGTGATAGATGCGGCCGCTGCCCATTTAAAAGTCTTCCGCCTGGAAAGCGCGGCTTTCTTCTGAGGAATAGGTCTGGTTTTTAATTGATCATCAAATTCCTCAAGCAATTTTTTACGTATGCTTGCCAGTTTAGAATCATCAATCTTCTCATCACCTGAGTATTGAAATGAATTAACTATGGATCTGGCTTTATGAAAATATTCTGTTTTGTCAGAGTTCTTCTGAAGCCAGGCATGCCACATTTCTGTGTCTTTTTCCCTTTGGTGATTTACCCACTGAACGAACTGTTGATTTTTAAGGAAATCAAATTCGTCTTTTGGATTGAAATTCATAAATGTGTTTTAAGATATCAGAGTGTCTCTATTGGCTTTTCTGCATAGAGCGTAAAAACTTTAAAATGACATCAAAAAAATCAGCTTATTTTAAAAACTACATAAACTATTTTAATAGTTAAATTAAAAGAACAGCCTAAAGCCCAAGCCGGATTTTTTTGTCCTGTTTGTGATATCATTGACATATTATGACAGAATATTCAATGGATTCTGAGGGGGATGAAGCGATTTAGAGTTGCTCCTGTCTTATTTTTCAAGATTTTTTTTGGTGTAGCCGAATAATTCCATTGAAATTTAGTTTCTTGAATTTTGAAATACCCTAAAATCATCAGCTCGATAATTAAATCATGTTGGTGGGTAATAGTTATTTGAGTAAGTTGAAAGTGAATGATTAGCCAATATGAATGCTAGAGAATTAAAACCTTTCGGCCTTTTTGATAGGAGCCAAATAGATAGTTCTAGTGAAGCGGATAGTATTGGAGATAATGGTCTGTGGCTTGGAATCGTTTCAGGTGATCCGAAAAGTATGGAAGTACTTTATAACCGGTATTCATCCAGGCTGTGCAAATATGGATTTCAAATCACCCGAGAAGAGACCTTCGTATATGATGCACTTCAGGACACATTCCTATATATTCTTCAAAAGGCCCAGAATCTTAGCTCTAATGTCAATGTAAAGGCATATCTCTTTGCTAGCTACAGGCGTAAGCTTCTGGCTCTGTTGAACGAAAATAGATCAGCAAAAGCTGTGTATGAAGCTGCATTGATCGGCGAAGATAAAGTTGATAATGGTGAGTCTATAATACGTTCAGTCAATGAAGACTACCGTTCGGAAATCAACAAAATAATAGCTACAGCTTCAAATCAGTTGTCCGCTAAACAACAGGAGGTTATTTTCCTTCATTTCCATGAGGGTCTTTCTTATAAAGATATAGCTGAAACCATGCAATTTCAGAACGTCCGGTCAGCAAGGAACCTTCTTTATAAAGCAATTGATGTTTTGTCTGTAAGTCTAAGGAAGTACAAGGGGGATATATGGCCTTTAATATTCTTTTCCCTGCAATTGGTTTAACCCCCAAGAACGCTCCCGTGAACCAGCTAAGTAAAAAGATGTACTAATCCCTTAAAATGATAGCTTTTGATCTATTACTGGCGTTTTTCAGCATGCCCTAAATAGTTGGATAAATACTGCAAACTACGCCAGGTCTTTTGTGTACCCATGTTTGTCAACGACTTTTTGATATTCCTCATGCCCGGAAGCGGAAAGGTAGGGAGTCAAAATCGTCCAGATACTCTTTACCATCTCTCCTTTCTCTGTATAGTTATAGGTGACCAAAACCTCGCGCTGCGAAAGCCAAAAGGAGATGACCATGCGGATGATGTGCTGTAAGCGTTCAGATGCGTAGGAATATTCAGCAGTTAGAAAGTTTTCCGATTTGATTTTTTCAAAGAGCTCTTCTGTTTGCTTTTTTCGCACTTCAAATGTTTTCTGGATCAGTTTGCTTACTTCTGGGAAAGAACGGGTAATGTCCAATACATCCAGGTTGAAAAATCTGTAGCGGTATTGAAACTCCTCAAACTGGATCAACAGCAGATGAAAGTTCTCCAAGGAAGAGTATTTTTCATTTTGGCGAGCATAAATCTCGCTCATTTCTTGCCTCATTTTCCGGTGGATGGCCAGCAGAAGATCCTCCTTGGTCTTGTAGTGATAGTCCAGATTTCCATGGCTGATCCCCATTTCTCCGGCTATATGTCTGCTGGTAATGCTGTTTACCCCCGTTTCATTATAAAGCTCTATGGCTTTGAGTATAATTTTGTCTTTTGTCTTTAGTTTTGTGGAGGAAGAGGCCATCTTTTTGGTCAATAGGTTATTGTCTTGTTGCATAAATCTACCTAAAAGATTGGGTTTTTGTTTTGCTCATTTGTGAAATATAGTTAAAATAGTACAAGTGTCCCTGAATATCGTTGGGATATTCCAGCCCAGCCTATCAAAAATCTTTTCATGTTGAATAGCTAAAATAGAGGATTAGGCCAGATGCACCAATGACATTAGGAAAAGTTTTTCGCCTGAGGTATATTCATAGTCTAAAGTCTATTCTTTAATGTGATATAGCTATAAAAAAAGCGAAGTCATGCGATAGTCTATAGAAGATATATGTTAGTTTGGGTGATCCAAACGTAAATCTACTTTACCTCAAAAACTTACCTATGAAAATCACGAAGCTTTTACTTTTGAGTGGCGTAGCTTTTATACTACTGGATTCATGCGGCAAGGTGGAGCAAACCGAAGCTCAAAATCCTCCCAATATCGTCTTTATCATGTCTGATGACCATGCTTATCAGGCGATTTCGGCTTATGACAATACGTTGATTGAAACGCCGAATATCGACAGAATCGCAAAAATGGGGATGCTGTTTACAAATGCTTCTGTAACGAACTCTATCTGTGCGCCATCGAGAGCCACTATTTTGACCGGCAAGCATTCGCACATCAACGGTAAGGTGGACAATCATTTTCCTTTTGATACCACTAATGTCACGTTTCCACAACTATTCCAAGAGGCAGGCTACCAGACTGCCATGTTTGGCAAGTTGCATTTTGGGAATAATCCCAAAGGTTTTGACCAATTTAAGATTTTGCCAGGGCAGGGATCCTATTACAACCCAGACTTTATCACAAAAAATGAGGGTAATATTAAGGTAGAAGGCTATGTGACGGATATCATCACAGATATGACTCTTGAGTGGCTACAATATGAGCGGAAAGCGGATCAGCCTTTTATGCTGATGTACCTGCACAAAGCACCGCACAGGGAATGGCTGCCTGCGGAAAGACATGTGGATGAGTTTACCAGCCGTACCTTTAAAGAGCCAACTACACTTTTCGATGATTATGCAGGTAGAGGAAGAGCTGCACGGGAGGCAGAAATGAATCTGCTGACAGACATGCACTGGTCAGGGGATTCGAAGATTTACCCGGAAGTCATGGATGAACTGGGACTCGAGGAAACTTCCGATTGGGATAAGGGGGCTTTTGAGCGTGAAGTGGGGAGATTGAATGAATCCCAACGCACAAATTGGGATAAAGCCTACATGAAAGTTAATGAGGACTTCAAAAAGGCTTACCCTGCCATGAGCGAAGAGGATAAGATGAGATGGAGATATCAGCGCTACATGCAGGATTATCTGGGTACTATCAAAGCTGTGGATGAAAATGTAGGCCGTGTGTTGGACTACCTGGAAGAAAATGGACTGATGGAGAATACCATTATCGTATATACCTCTGACCAAGGCTTTTATTTGGGAGAGCACGGATGGTTTGACAAGCGTTTTGTTTATAATGAATCCTTTAAAACCCCGTTGTTGATATCTTGGCCAAATAGGGTGAAAGCCGGAAGTAAGACAGATGAAATGGTCCAAAACCTGGATTTTGCCCAGACTTTCCTAGCAGCTGCGGGAATCGAGGCTCCTTCTGATATGCAGGGCGAGAGTATGATGCCCTTGCTTGTCGGGCAGAACGACGAATGGACCCGGGATGCGGTGTATTACCACTATTACGAGTATCCATCGGTACACATGGTGAAGCGCCATTATGCGATTGTCAATCAGGATTATAAGTTGACCCATTATTACTTCGATGTGGATGAATGGGAACTGATAGACCGTAAAAATGACCCTATGGAACTGACCAATGTCTATGACGATCCTGCGTACGCAGAGATTAGGGCAGATTTACATAAGCAGTTGGATGAGTTGAGAGAAAAATATGGGGATAACTCCCAGATCAGCCAGCAGTATATTGATCTGTATTTGGATGATTTGTCGGATCGGAAGGGGTTTTTTGGAGGAAAAAACACCGAATTGATCGATAAGATTTTCAAGGATAGAAAATCAGCTTCAGCTGATGAATAATAGACTACTATTGCCGTTTTACTTCCCGGCCAAAGTAAAAGGCAGCATGAATAAGTTCCGAATAAAGGAAAATGAAAGATCTATGGCAAATCCCAACAATTTAAAAGGTAAGAGTATGAGCCAAATGATGGGATAGAGAATCAGAGCAATTATTGCCAAGGGCCAGCAAAGCACAAAAAAGATGCACCAAATAAGAAAGCTAATCATAGTTAAATATATTTGGCTTTGAAAACTCAATTCCTACGCCAATTTCTAAAAGCAGCCTTTAGACACCTTTTTGCGGGTTTGTAATACCCTACTGTAATGATTTCGGACAGTCAAAACGCTTATTCCGCACAGGTTTGAAGTTGTGTTTTGCCAGTAGAATTTTTTTCGGGCGCAGCAGGACAGCTGCTGACAATAATTCTGCTATTTTATCGATTTAAGTCCTACTGGTACAACATATCCATGAAGCAAACTTATCAGTACAATCAAACTTACATCTGGCTGATCACACTCACGGCCGCTTTAGGAGGGTTTTTATTCGGGTATGACTGGGTGGTGATCGGTGGAGCCAAACCATTTTATGAGCCTTTTTTCAATGTAACTTCACCTTCTGATCAAGGCTGGGGCACCAGCTCAGCCCTCGTGGGCTGTATGATAGGAGCGGGGATATGCATCCTGATATCTGATAGATTGGGAAGGAAAAGGCTGCTCATAGTTTCCGGTTTGCTCTTTTCACTATCTGCTGTAGGTACAGCCTTGTCCGGCACTTTTTGGGAATTTAACTTCTACCGGATTATCGGAGGAGTGGCTATGGGAGTGGCCTTGAATCTCTCGCCCCTCTACATAGCAGAGCTCTCTCCACCAGAGAAACGCGGCAAAATGGTGACCATAAATCAGCTGCTGATTATGATGGGAGTGCTTCTGGCCCAGGTGGTCAACTGGCGGATATCGGTTAGGGATACACTGCTGGTGGAGAATGCGGGTTTTGAGATGATCGCAGGGAGTTGGAGTGGGCAGATCGGATGGAGATGGATGTTTGCCACGGAAGCTGTACCTGCGCTTCTGTTTTTTGTATTGATGTTTTTCGTGCCCGAATCGGCCCCTTGGTTGGTCAAAAACAAAGAAGAAGCCCGTGCCCGCAAGATCCTACAGCGAATCGGCGGCGACAGCTATGCGGAGGATTCCATAGCAGAAGTGAAAACTACGCTGAAAGAAGGAGATTTTGGACAGGTGAATTTGAAAGAATTGTTTCATAAGAAAGTGGTCAAGCTTCTCTGTATCGGGATTTTCCTGGCTTTTCTGCAGCAATGGAGCGGGATCAATGTGGTGATCTATTATGCAGCGGATATCTTTCTGGCGGCAGGATACAACCTGAAGCAAATGATGCTCAATATTGTGGTGATCGGGGGAGTGATGGTGCTTTCGGTGTTCATTACCATTTTCACAGTGGATAGATTTGGCAGAAAGAAGCTACTGCTGATCGGGACTGCTGCCATGGCTGTTTTGTATGGATTGATCGGCTATTTTTTCCTGGTTGATCAAGGAGGGACAGGCGTAGTCGTTGCAGTTCTGGCCAATGTGATGTTTTATTCCTTCACCTTAGCACCTTTACTGTGGGTGGTTCTTTCTGAGATTTTTCCTACGAGGATCCGGGGAGCTGCTATCTCTGTCGGAGCATTGGCGCACTGGGCGGGAAATTTTACGCTGACCTATTTCTTTCCCGCAATCCGGGAAAATCTGGGCTGGGCTTATAATTTCTGGCTGTATGGCGGAATCTGTGCGTTTGGATTTTTGATGATCTATTTAGTACTTCCTGAGACGAAAGGGAAGTCATTGGAAGAAATAGAAAAAGAGTTGATGGGGTAAATTATATGTTTAGAGGGAAATGGTTTCCTTACAGGCATGAACGGGGAATCCATCCCAAAGCTTTTTGAACAACTGAATTTATCCAGATTTATAATTTCAGTACTTTAGCAAACGAATATTTTCTATTTTGGTGTAAGCAGAAAGTGACTACCTATGGTAAAGCAGACTGAAACACTTCATAACCTCTATGCCTCGATCATTTGCTTCGCCTACGTCTAAACTAGGCGTCAAACTACCAAACCGCTCAGTTATGAAACCAGAAAACACTAAATCAAATTTCTTCTTCCTCAAATATCTGTTGATTACAGGTGGGGTAACTGCTATCGGGATAATCCTACTGACCGCAATTGTGCTGATGTTCATTATGGGAGAAAGCGGAAGCGGGTTTGCGCTAGGCTTAGCTATTAGTCCAGTAGAAAAATCAATGGTTGTTCTGCAGATCTTAGGCTCAATTGCGATAGCTTATTTCATCGGGCCAATGGCGGTTAATGCCATTGGCAAAGGGAAAAACGGGATTTATGTCGGTATCAAAAGCCTGTTAATCTGCTGGACTGCCCCGTGGATACTATTGACTTTAATAGCATTTCTACCTGATTTGTCTTGGAACGTGTTGCTAATCAATGGATTGTTTGGATTGGTTCCAGCTCTGATGCTGGGGCCGATAGTAGGATGGGCCATGAAGAGGAGAATAGTGATTTAGGTCAGCATTTTTACACAGATCATAGTGCTTTTAAATCGACTCCCCATGCTGGGACATATCCAAGCCAATTTCCTCGTACTCCTCCCTTACCCTCAGCGTCACGAATTTGTTTAGAACAAAGAAAATAGCGTAAGACAACACAAAGGAGAATAGGCACACGCCCACCAGAACTAGCATGTGCGAACCAAAGACCGACCAGCCGCCATGAAGCAGACTGGAACCTTCGGGATATGCGAATATCGCCGTCAGGATCATCCCCATGATACCGCCAATTCCATGACAGGCAAATACGTCCAAGGTATCGTCAATTTTATTGAGAAACTTGGCATGCACGGCCAGATTGGATACTACTGCGCCTATTCCTCCGAAAAAGAAACTTTCGGGAATAGTAATGTAGCCCGCCGCAGGAGTGATGACTACCAGACCGACCACTGCCCCAATACAAGCCTGCATAGCAGAGATCTTTCTTCCCTGAATCCTGTCAAACAACACCCAAGTCATCATTGCGGTAGCCGAGCTGACAGTAGTGGTAGCAAAAGCCAGTGCGGCGGCTCCATTGGCACCGAACGAAGAGCCGGCATTGAATCCAAACCAGCCAAACCAAAGCATGCCTGTGCCTAAGAGAACATAGGTGATATTGCAGGGTTCATGATGTGGTTTTTTCCGTTTGCCCAGAAATAAGGCTCCTGCCAGCGCGGCCATACCGGCACTGATGTGGACTACCGTGCCCCCGGCAAAATCCAGTACGCCGAAGTATGCGCCTATTAGCCCGTCAGGATGCCAAACCATGTGGCAAAGTGGGGCATATACCAATACACTGAAAATCCCAATGAAGAACAGATAGCCAATGAAGCGTACTCTTTCTGCAAAGGACCCGGTGATAATGGCCGGGGTAATCACCGCAAATTTCATCTGAAACAGGGCAAATAACACAAAGGGAAGGGTTGGGCCTAGAGCTTTATGCGGTAGAATGTTTACCTGGTCAAAAAACAGGTACTGGAAAGGGTTTCCTATAATCCCGTATTTCACCCCATCTATGGTAATCCCAATCGGGTCGCCAAAGGCAAGGCTAAATCCCACAACTACCCAGAGCATGGTCACCACACCCAAGGATATAAAACTCTGGAGCATGGTGGAAATGAGGTTTTTCTTGATAACCATTCCTCCGTAAAACAAAGAAAGGCCAGGGGTCATCAATAGCACCAAGCAGGAAGCCGTGAGTAGCCAGGCTATATCCGCATATACCAAATCCGATTCGGATCCAAAATTTTCCAGGATTGGCTCTGCTTGTTTCCAGAACAAACCCAACGCAGGTGCAGCGATTGTAATCAGGAAGGCAACCTTCCATTTGATTTTCATTCCACTTTTTTCCATGACGCAAAAATAGTGGTTTTAACTTTTTATTTGGTATTTATATAAGAATTCAGAATAAAAAATCATTTTTCTTGTTTTTACAAAGCAAATAAAAAGCTTGGAGTGATCTTGTAATTACTTTTAAAACAGGTTTTTAGAAGTGTTTTCGTGTCTATTTACCTATCTATTCCATCTCCAATGTGTTTTTATGTTCAGACCACGAAGTGGAAAATTTGCCGGAACATCGTAGTTACTGGTTTCTGTTTTTTAACTTACCAGTAGGTAAATAACACAAAGATGAAGATTTTTGGATTGACATTCTCTCAGACAACACTGGTTGCGGTGTCCATACTGACCGTTGAAGTTTCATGTACTTCTAAGGAATATTCATCTGGTTTTATAGCTGCTGAATGGATAGACCTGACCTACACTTTTGATTCTACCACCTTGTATTGGCCTAACAATCTGGATGGGTTTCAGCATAGAGTCGATGCTGAGGGCCTGACGGATTTGGGGTACTATTATTCCTCTTACACGATTCTCACGCCGGAGCATGGCGGCACGCACTTGGATGCACCGATTCACTTTTATGAGAAAGGAGAAACTGTGGATCAACTTCCTCTAGGCAAATTGACTGGAGAGGCTGTAGTCATAGATGTCAGCACTCAGGCTCTGGAAGACAGGGATTATCTCATCGATTCCGCCGCGGTTTTGATTTGGGAAGCGGAACATGGAAAAATTCCTGATCAGGCGATGATATTATTCCGCACCGGATATGGCAAGTTTTATCCAGATCGGGAAGCTTATTTTGGCACTGCCAAAACTGGGGCGGAGGCTATTCCGGAACTTCATTTTCCAGGTATTCAGCCTGAAACAGCGACTTGGCTGGCCAAGAATCGAAATGTGAAAGCCGTCGGATTGGATACACCAAGTTTGGATTATGGGCAATCCAAAAACTTTGCAGCTCATCAGGCTTTGATGGAAAATCAGATTCCCGGGTTTGAAAATGTGGCTAACCTAGACCTCTTACCCGCCAAAGGGATCTATGTGGTGGCACTTCCCATGAAAATCAAAGGAGGAAGTGGAGGCCCCTTAAGGATTATCGCAGCAGTAATTGATTAGAGAACAATGTGGAGATCCTGTAAATAGTAGGCTTATAGTTTCACCTATTTTCCTGTCAATCGAGTCACCATAATCCCAGATTGGGATTTATTGGCTGCCAGGTATTCACTGAGGGGTTTTTCGGATATTTCCACTTTCATGCTTTTAGATGATGCGTGAAGCAGGTGAATTCTACCGTTTTTCTCTAGAGCTAAACCGGTATGGACAATGTCCAGATTTGGCATGGAGGTAGTGACGGCGATGATATCCCCAGACTTAATGTTCTTCTCCAGCCTGCTGATTTCAGTTTTAGGGATAAAGAAATAGTCCCGTTTTTGGAGTTGGTTTTCCGTGATTTTGATAGCTTTCAGATTTTCTGGTGCGCTGAGTTGGGTATAGAATTTGGGGTTTTCGGACATAAAAGTCGGGGCATTGGGATAGGGTGAGCCTCCTATTTGCTGGGTGATGTCGGTGATTATGCCCTTTTCTTGATTTTCATAGATCCAATCCGAAAAGTAGTGCAGCCTAGAAGGGTAGCCTTCATTTTTTCCGTCTCGATAGCGCAGGTGCTCCAGTTCCCTTTCAAAGCCGTCAAATGTAAAATCCAAAAGTGAGGAAAGTCTGGTGAGGGTGATCACCGTTTCCACAAAAGTGGTACAGTCTAATCCCTGAAGATTGATGACTAATTTTTCTGAGCCTGGAAGCTCCAGGGTCTTTTCCACATAGGGTGTCTCCAGAAACCACTGGCCGATTTCTGACACCTGTTCTGAATAGGTCTCTGAAGTCAATTCTGATTCGGCAAGCCTGCTGAGAAAACTTTCCAATCGTTCCCTGCTTTCTGCTGTGCATACAGTTTGGGCTTGAGAGATTAAGCAGTGAACCAATAAAATACCCAGGATGAATAGTTTGTTCATAAAGAATAGAATCAACAAGTATTCCGCCTCATCTGATGAATCACTTCCAGTTTATCGTGACCAAACGGATCATGATGAGAGAGTGAATAAAACCTATATCGTCAAAGTACATTTATTTCGGACAATAACCTTAATTTTAGGAATACAAAGTTCAATATGGGAAAGCAACTGGATTCCATTACCGTGGAATTGAAAGAATTTATAGAAAACCAAAAGATTTTCTTTGTAGGTACAGCAGCCGCAGAGGGACGTGTAAATGTTTCCCCCAAGGGTACGGATTCCTTCCGGGTAATTGATTCCAATAAAATAATCTGGCTAAACCTGACAGGCAGTGGAAATGAAACTGCCGCACATTTGCTCCTGAATAATAGGATGACGGTCATGTTTTGTGCCTTTGAAGGCAAACCTATGATCTTACGATTATATGGTCATGCGAGGATCTTCCATAAGCGGGATCCTGAGTTTCATACATATACTGGCTTATTTCCTCCCAATACAGGCTCTCGTCAAATCATTGAGATGGATGTGGATTTAGTCCAAACGTCTTGTGGTTTTGCCGTGCCCTTTATGGATTATAGGGAAGAACGTGAGACATTGAATTCCTGGTCTTCCAAACAAGGAATAGACGGAATAGAAACTTACTGGAAAAACAAAAACACCCAAAGTATTGATGGATTTGAGACGAAAATTTTGGATACCCAGTGATTGTTAGCTTTCAGCTAGGCAGGATATAACCAACTTTGGATGGTTTGGCCTAGAATGGGATGGTGACTTTGTTCACTATTTGCTGTTAAACTACTTTCGCCAAGCGTTCCGCTGGAACGCCCTTCTAGAATCATCGCTTGTTTCTACCGACCAGATGTCCCTACGGGACAAGTATATAAATTATCTGAAGTCTAAATCACTTTCCTAAAAAAGGCAATAATGGAATCAATCCATACCTAGAGAAAAAGGATGTCTTAAAAAAAACAGTGAGATTATCCTGGCTTTCTGGTAGAGAGGAAGTCATTGCTCGTATTGAATTCCTCTTTGTTTTCCAATAAGCTCTACTTCAGTGACTTTCTGCATAAAATCCAATGGCAAATGACTAAGGAAAGGTTGGGATTTTGTCCTTAAAAATCATGAATTTTCCTTAGAACTCATTTTTCGTCCGGATGAAATTCACTTTCATTTATTTCAGAGGGAAGGTGCCCAAACTGCTCCTTGAATAATTTTCTGAAGTATTTGACGCTGGTAAACCCGACTTCATAGGCAGCCTGTGCCACCCCCAGTTTTTCTTCTTTGATCAATTTTGCGGCTCTGGCTATTTTGACCGCGCGTATATATTGGTTGATATTTTGGCCAGTGAGGGCTTTTAATTTTCGAAACAGAGAGGTTCTGCTCATTCCCATGGCTTGAGAGATGCTGTCCACATCAGTGTTTTGTTGTGTCATCCCGTCCAGAATATGTGTTTCCAGATCTCTTAGGAAGGTTTTTTCCTTGCCTATTGCGGTCTTTTCAGTGGAGGTGAGATCTTCGTTTTTGGCGTTCTTTCCTAAATAATACGAGCGAAGTCGGATCTTAGCATCCAGCAGATTCCTGATCCGGGATTTGAGAATCTGTGACTCAAAAGGTTTGGTGATGTAATCGTCCGCCCCATTTCCATATCCGGAAGTGATACTCTCAGTACTGTCTTTTGCCGAGAGCAAAATCACCGGAATGTGGGTAGTGCCGGGATTTTCTTTAAGAATCCCGCATAGGTCAATGCCGTTTTTCTCTGGCATCATGATATCGGAAATGACCAGATCAGGAATATACTGTACCGCTTTTTCCAGCCCCTGTTTTCCATTCTCAGCAAAGATCAAATCGTAGTGATCCGCCAGCATTGTATTCATGTAATCCAGAATCTGAGGATTGTCATCAATGACCAGAAGCACCTCTCTTTCTCCGTTGATATCAAAGGTGGCATGAGGATGTAATTCATGCGTATCGGGTACCGGCAGCCATTCGCCAGTTTCTTCAAAATCCTTTAGTGCAGTATGATATTCTTTTGCTGCGTTCTTTGGGATTTTGATTCTGAAACTACTTCCTTTTCCCGGCTGACTGATGAGCAGAATGGAGCCTTGATGGTCTTCGACTAGTCTTTTGGTCAAGGCCAAACCGATTCCTGCCCCATTTTCTGCAGCGCTTTCCCCTCCTTGATAGTACCAGTTGAATATATGGTCTTGCTCTTCATAGGGGATTCCAGGCCCATTGTCACTTACACAAAGTTCAAATTCTGAAACTGATTCTTTTAAGGATACGGTGATCTGATCATCGGGCAGACAGTACTTTAAAGCATTTGAGAGCAGGTTGTTGAATATGATGTGGAGTTTTTGAATGTCCACCGCTGCCGTTAAGTCCGTTTTTGGCAATTCACCTCTGATTTTGATCCCTTTATGCCTTGCAAGTGGCTGATATTGCTCTATCCATTGTTTTAGAGGTTTGACCAGGGACTGTGCCTTTAAATCCAGCTGGGTCACATTGAGTTCCGCATTTCTGAACTCCAACAGTTTGGTGATCATCTCATGCAGGTATTTGGCATTCTTCTGGATCAGTAGTAGGATTTTTTGATGTTTTGGGTTTTTGGTCTCCACCAGCAAATCATCCACGGGAGCGAGGATAAGAGTTAGGGGGGTCTTCAACTCATGGGAAAAGCCGGTAAAAAACCTGACTCGCTCCTCATTGAGCTCATGCTCCAAGTGTCGTTGTTTTTTCTCAAATAGCAGTGAGTTTTTCAATTTTAACCTATCCGCATAGTAGCGCATCCCGGCGATAGCCAGTGAAACCACTACGATAAGATAAAGTAGATAGGCAGGCCAGGTTTTCCAAAAAGGCGGGCTTATGTGAATTTTAAGTTCATTTTCAGCAATGGTTATAGAACCAGATGCCGCTTTGGCTTTTAGGGTATAGTTTCCGGGAGGGATATTGCTCAGATTGGCAGTTCCGGTATGGTTGGTTTCTATCCATTGGCTATGAAAAGGCTCAAGTTTATAAGAATAGTTAATGTCTTTGACTACAGGAAGTTTCAATGCTGCAAAGTCAAGGGAAATTAGGGTATGGTGATGGGATAAGTTGAGCTGGGACAGGTAGGGGAGACTCTCTGAAAGCTGGTATCCTTCTACTTCATTTCTGACCGAAGTTTTTTTGTTCATCAGACGCAGTTCTGTGAAAATCAGCGGATATCTATTGGTCTGTTTGTCCAGTGTTTCCGGATTGAATACATTTATGCCCTTATTTCCGCCCATATACACGTGTCCTGTTGAAGTGACCAGTGCGGCGCCTATGTTGAATTCCCCCAGTTGTATGTTGTTGATTGAATTAAGATTGCCTATCCTATTGGTCTCAGGATCGAAATAGCTGATCCCTCTATAGGTGCCCAGCCAGATTTTACCATCTTTTCCCTGGACCATGCTGTTGATGGAATTATTACTAAGTCCATCTTCGTCAGTGAATAGGGAGTATTTTTTAGTTTCGGGATTTAATCGGATCAGTCCTTCGTGTCTGCTACCGGCCAGGATATCCCCGTCCTCCAGGACTTCAATGGCGAAGACTACTTCTACCGGGAATCCTGTAATCGTATTTTCATTATAGCGTTCCTGCTCGCCGGTCAGATAATTATATCGGATGATACCATCGCCGAATGTAGCCAACCAAAGATTTCCCAGCCCGTCTTCAGCTATATCACGGATATCTATTTTTCCCAGTTGCTTTACATAATCAAAATTGTCTATTGGAGGGTGGTAGCGATACAAACCACCCCTATTGGTCCCCACCCAGAGTTGTCCGTTCTTTCCCTCATAGATCACCCTTACGTCATTTCCTTTTTCCTGACTTTCATGGAGATAGTGCCTGCTGTCCCCGGTGGAGGGGTCAAATAAATTCAATCCTCCCTGGTAAGTGCCTACCCAAAGCCTGTCTTTACTGTCCTCAAGTAGGGATATAATGTAATTGTTTGACAGACTGTTGGGGTTGTCCGCTTCGTGTTCATAATGTAGGATGGTTTCTCTTTGAGGGTGAAAGTAGTCCAGTCCTCCCCCGTCAGTCCCTATCCAGATACTGCCATTTTTGCCCTCTGCGAGAGATCCTATTCTATCGTGGGAGATCGTCTGGGCTTTTGATAGGTTTCGCTGGATGAGCTTCACAGGGTCACCTTTTAGGTTGACGAAATTTATGCCCGTACTGGTCCCTATCCATAAGTAACCATCCTTACTTAGCTTAAGAGCGGAAACTGTCCGGTTGAAGACGCTGGTTCCATCTTGTTTGGGTAGGTACCATTTTATTTTCACATGCTGGTCTTTTAGAAAGCTGTTCGCATCCAGAATATTTAACCCGCCATTTCTGGTTCCGATCCAAAGATTTCCCGATTCATCTTTTTCAAAGCACAAGACATTTCCATCGCTCAACCCCAGGGTAGGGCTATCCGCCTCCATGATTTTCAAAGTGTCTGCATTTGGGGTGATCACACGAATTCCTTCGTTGGTACCTAGCCAGAGATTGTCTGATTCATCAGTATAGAGTGTATTGATGTTAAGCGGAATGGAAGTATTTGAATCCGCCAACGGATGAACTGTGTTTTGCCTCAAATCAATCTTGTCCAACCCTTTGTCAAAATGCCCTACCCAGAGAATGGAATCACCCTGTAATGCCAACGCTGAAATACGTGTAGAAGAAAGGGGATAGGAATTGGAAGGGTCATGTGAAAAATTAACACGTACACTGTCCCCAGCCAAAATCTGTACACTTCCCTCGTAATGGGCTATGATTTTTTGGCCTTTGAGACCGTCAATAATATAGCTGATGGAGTTTTGGCTCAGACCCTTGATATAATCGGCCTTGCTGAACAATCCTGACTTTGGGTCATAATCACCCAGACCTTTGCTGGTAGCCAGAAGAAGGTGTTGATTATGATCTATTTTCAACTGCTCTATATAATTGGAGGCTGGGCCTGAGGAAGGATTAAGGTTGCTTTTTCTATAAATCTGAAATGTACTTCCGTCATATCGGTTGAGTCCATCTATCGTGGCGATCCAGATGAAACCCAAGGAATCCTGCTCGATGTGATTGATATAGTTATTGGACAGTCCGTTTTCTACATCCAGCAAGTAAAAGGTGAGCTGGTTCTGTTGGGATAAAATAGATGTGGTATCGGAAGTCCGCGCATGACCGATCAATGAAAAACCAAGCAACAGGAAGGTTATAATATAGGATTTCATCTGTTTATATTTTGATTTTTACTGGTCAGATAGCCTGTCCCGATTTTTCTTCGGGAGAATCTCGCCAGGCGAATAATCATCCCTCTGTGTGTCGCTTGCGTCATGCTCGATTTCATGTGTCTATAATTGTTTTTCAATGGTCACATGCCCGCCTGTCGGCAGGCAGGGAATCTCGCAGCGTTTACAATCATGCCAGTGTGTGTCGATATCGACATGCCTGCCTGTCCGGTAGGCAGGCTCGATTTCATCTGTGCACAATCACGAAAAACGTCCTCAAAAAAACGAACAATATTCACAGGAATGGGCATTTGGTCACTTTCTGCCCCATTAATTGCTGATTTATACCCCCTGTATCTTTCGGATTTTTAAGAACATTGCTCCGTAGATTAAGTGGTTTTTTACTTGGTCTTCGGCTTTTTGTAATTAACAAAATAAACCTAAAAAACATGCTAACACAACTACCAGCCAGGGCATGGCTGTATTGTATGTCATTTATGCTAGTAATGATGTGCAGTGTGCCCAATGTATTCGGCCAGGAAAAAATTTCAGGTCGGGTATTGGATGAAACCGGGGCAGGATTGCCTGGTGCTTCCGTTTTATTGAAAGGCACTACTACGGGTGCCGTTACAGATTTGGATGGCAATTTCACATTATCAATTGGATCTGCCGCCAATGCTACCTTAAGTATTTCATTTATCGGATATCTCACCCGAGAATATCAAATTCAAAGCGGTGAAAGCAACATCACAATCCAAATGGTACCTGATGAGCAGTCTCTAAATGAAGTAGTCGTGGTGGGATATGGAGAACAAAAGAAGGCTACGCTCACAGGTTCTGTTTCACAGGTTGAAGGCAGGGATTTACAGAATAGTCCGCAACCCAATATTTCTAATTCCCTATCCGGAAGGTTTTCAGGGATTATAGCGAATAACCGTGGAGGTGAACCTGGATATGATGGCTCCAGTATCAGCATACGTGGTTTGGCCACTACAGGAAACAATGATGTACTGGTTGTAGTGGATGGGGTTCCTGGGCAAATTGGTGGGTTGGAGCGACTCAATCCTAATGACATCGAAAGTATCTCGGTACTAAAGGATGCCTCGGCGGCGATCTATGGCTCCAGGGCGGCCAACGGCGTGATCCTGGTGACCACTAAGCGTGGTAAATCCGGGAAACCGGTGATTTCCTACAGCTTCAACCAAGGATTCTCTTCCCCCACACGATTGCCTGCTATGGCAGATGCGGGGACTTATGCACAGATCAGAAATGAAATAGCCTATTATAATAATCCTCAGGGCGGTTTGAACCAGGTGTATTCCGAGGACGAGTTGGGGATGTTTAGAAATGGAACTGATCCGCTCAATTATCCAAACACCGATTGGGCAGCAGCTGCGCTGAATAATACTGCTTTGCAAAGCCAGCATGATCTGAGCATCAGGGGTGGTTCGGAAAATGTCACCTATTTCCTGTCCTTGGGCAAAACCGGACAGGACGGCCTGTACAAAGACGGGGCTACACGCTACGATCAATACAGCTTCAGATCCAATGTGGATGCGGATATCACGGATAAACTGACAGTGGGATTATCCTTGTCAGGGAGAAAAGAAGATAGGCAATACCCAACATCAGGTGCAGGGGAGATTTTCAGGTCTATCTACAGAGCTTATCCTACAGTGGCGGCAGTCTATCCTAATGGACTTCCTTCTTCAGGTATAGAAAATTCCAATCCTGTGGTCATGGCCACAGAGCAGGGAGGCTTAAACCACAACCCCCGCTACGTATTTAATGGAATACTAAGAGGGAAGTATGAGTTTGGCTTCCTTGAAGGTCTTTCCGCAGAAGGTTTTTTCTCAGTAGATGAAAGCTCTGACAGATCCAGGAATTTCAGCAAACCTTATACGCTGTACAATTATGACCGTACTTCGGACGCTTACAATCCTGTGGTAGTAGGTGGAGGACCTGATCAGCAGCCTACCCTCTCAGAGTCGCATTATACCCAGTCCATGGTGGTATCCAATATCAGACTGAACTTCAAGCATTATTTTGGAGACCATTTCTTTGATGCGTTTGTGGGATATGAACAAAGTGAAAACAGATCCCATACGCTTGGAGCCTCACGGTTGCATTTCCCGACTGCTGAGACTCCTGAACTTTCCCAGGGTGGCGCCGCGGCATCTGATTATGACAACTGGGGAAGCAGCTACAATTACACCAGGAAAAGCTCTCTCAGCAGAATCGCCTATAACTACAATGAAAAATATCTGGCTGAGTTGCAGATGAGAGTGGATGGGTCTTCCAATTTCCCTGAGGACAGTAGGTATGGTTTTTTCCCTTCCCTATCCGTGGGTTACAGGATTTCTGAAGAAAGCTGGTTTAGGGAGAAAGTAGGCTTCTTTGATGACCTGAAATTCAGGGCATCTTATGGTAAGCTTGGAAATGACAACGTAGGGCAGTTCCAGTATTTTGACAACTACTCCTTCAACAACCGCTATGTACTCGGGGATGTGGTACATACAGGCATCGATCTCACCCGCCTTGCCAATCCAAATATTACCTGGGAAGTGGCTACCAAAACTGACATCGGCTTTAATGCAATTTGGTTGAAGAAATTCACCACCGAGTTCATCTATTTCCAGCAGGACAGAAGCAAGATCCTGACGATCAGAAATGCCTCGATTCCCGGTACTTCAGGTATTGTAAATCCATACGATGGGGAGTCACTGGTGCCTGCGGAAAATATCGGTGAGGTAAAAAGCCACGGATTTGAGTCCACTGTGGGCTACCAGCATGAAGGCAATTTCAGCTTTGGGGTAGCAGGGAACTTCACCTATGCGAAAAATGAAGTTGTATATATAGATGAAGCTTCCGGAGTACTGGATTATCAGCGTCAGACAGGGAATCCCATGAATACATATCTACTATACAATGCCATAGGTATTTTTAGAAGCCAGGAAGAACTGGATAGTACGCCTCATGTGCCGGGAGCCATGGTGGGAGATCTTATTTATGAGGATTTCAATGGTGATGGAGTGATTGATGCAGACGATATGACCCGAAGCAAGTATGGCAATATCCCTCAGATTACGTTTGGTATGACGCTGAACGCCGCTTGGAAAAACTGGGATTTCTCGGCAGTGATTTCAGGACAGTCGCAGGTAAGCCAGTATGTATTGCCAGAATCAGGGACTGTAGGCAATTTCTATAGTAGCTGGGCAGATAACCGATATTCTCCCACAAATCCGGAGGGCACTTTTCCTAGGGTCAGTGAAAGATCCTCCTCAGCTGTCAGTGGGGGATTATACAGGAATAATTTCTGGTTGAACGACGCCAGTTTTGCCCGATTGAAAAATGTACAGATCGGTTACAATGTGCCTCAGCCTGTTTTGGAAAAACTATCCATCAGCAGTCTGAAGATCTATGCAAATGCCTTCAACTTATTCACTCTGACCAAGGTGAAAGACTATGACCCAGAAGGATCCAGTGAAAGCGGACAATTCTATCCGCAGCAGAAGATCATTAACCTAGGTGTCAACATTCAATTCTAAACCCGAACAAAATGACTACTAAAAATATATTAAAACCTTTCTTGGGGATTGCGCTGAGCGGCATATTGCTGGGCGGATGTCAGGAGGATTTTCTGGATGTAGTGCCCACTGACAGAGTCTCTGATGCATCAATTTTATCTGACTCTACACTATTTGAGGCCTATGTGATCAATAGATACCTCGGAGTAAGATTGACTGATAAAGAAGGTGACGCCTACCAGCCTGGGTTTGGGCGAGGCTTCGAATATGCCATGTGGAGCTCGCTCACGGATGAGTCCATTTACAACAATGATGATAATACATGGTTTATCCAGCAAGGGCAACTTTCTCCACAGAATACCGGAATAGCGGGGACTTTCTGGGGCAGATCCTACAGAAGCATCCGGGAAGTGAATTATGCACTTGCCAATATTGGGGAGCTGGAAATGAGTCAGTCTGGAAAAGACAGGCTGATCGCTGAGCTTAAATTTATCCGCGCATTCCGCTATTTTGATCTGATCAAAAATTACGGGGACGTGGTGCTGATGGGGGACAATGTAGCCCAACTTGGAGATGATTTCACAGACCCTTCTTACTATGAACGTGCTCCCAAGGAAGAGGCAATAGCCTATGCCATCCAGGAATTGGATGCCGCGGCAGCAAGATTGCCTCAAACTAACAGTGCATCATGGCTGGAAGGACGGGCTACCAAAGGAGCGGCATTGGCATTGAAGTCGAGGTTCTTGCTTTATGCGGCCAGTCCACTGTACAATGATGGCGGCAGTGACGCCCAAAAATGGCAACAGGCAGCGGATGCCGCAAAGGCTGTAATGGATATGGGACAGTATAGCCTGTATCAAAACGGATATGGAGAGCTTTTTTTGACTCCCCAGAGTAATTCTGAGATCATTTTTGCCAGATATTACAATATCAATGCTAGACATACCGCACTAGAGATCGCCAATGGACCCAATGGATATGATGGTTGGGGAGGGAATGTACCCCTTCAAAATCTGATTGATGACTATGAAATGATGGATGGAACTCCGTTCAGCTGGGATAATGAAGAGCAGGCCAGTGCCCCTTATGAAAATAGAGATCCTAGATTCTATGCAAGTATCCTCTACAATGGGGCTCCATACAGAGACAGGGAAGTTGAAACATTCTTACCTAATGGACGGGATAGCCAGGGAGGCCCATCAAACTGGAATACAAGTAAGACAGGGTATTACCTGAGAAAATTCATTGATGAAGACCTTCCAATTCGCAATCCTTGGGAGGTAGCGGGTACCCAAAACTGGATATATTTCCGGTATGCTGAAATCCTGCTCAACTATGCGGAAGCCCAAAATGAAGCTGTAGGGCCTGATGCAAGCGTATATGATGCGATTAATTCAATCAGAAGCAGAGCAGGGGTGGAGATGCCTCCTTTGCCAGCCGGACTGGGCAAGGATGAGATGAGAGAAAGAATCCATCATGAGCGTAGGATAGAACTTGCTTTCGAAGAGCACCGCTACTATGACGTCAGAAGATGGATGACGGCCGATGAAGTGGAAAATACACCGGCTTACGGTATTGAAATCATTAAAGCAGCTGATGGTACATTGTCTTACAGCAGGAAGATATCTTTGAACGGGAAGAAATTTGAACCACAGAATTACTGGTTACCTATTCCACGTTCAGAAATTTTAGCTTCTGACAACCAGCTGAGGCAGAACGAGGGTTATTGAGAAGTGAAAGGGGAAGCTTTTTAGTTTCCCTTTTTTTACAATTTTAGGAAATGAACAGAAGATTTGACCACATGATAAAATCGTTAATAAAGCATTTACTTATTGCTATCTGGGGATTACTTGTTTCCTGTCAGAGTTCAGGACAGGAACAACAAAATAGTCCTACTGAAGATGAAGCTGTAAAAGTAAACGCACTCAATATGGAATCTCATCAGATCATAGAACATTTTGGTGCGTCAGATGCCTGGTCCACCCAGTTTGTGGGCTTATGGCCTGATGAGAAGAAACGTGCCATCGCCCAGTTGCTTTTTAGTATGGAAGACGATGCGGAGGGTAGCCCGAAGGGAATAGGGCTATCACTGTGGAGATTTAATGTGGGAGCAGGCAGTGCAGGACAGGGAGAGGAAAGCGGGATTCGCGATGAATGGAGAAGAGCTGAGTCTTTTCTGGAAGCTGATGGAACGTACAATTGGGAGAAGCAGGCCGGTCAAGTCTGGTTTGCCCAGGCAGCAGAGGAATTTGGAGTGGATAAATTGCTGGTTTTTCCCAATAGCCCTCCTATATCCATGACCAAAACAGGAAAGGCTTATGCCGAAGACGGAAAGTCAAACCTGGCTGAAGATAAGTATGAAGCGTACGGCGAATATCTGGCGCAAGTGATAAAAGGGTTGGAAAAAAAAGGGGTGAACGTTGATTATGTCAGTCCTGTGAATGAACCGCAATGGGACTGGTCGGATGGGGGCCAAGAAGGCACCCCCTTTTGGAACAGTGAAATTGCGGGGATAGTAAAAGCGCTGGACAAAGCCTTGTCAGAAAATAAGCTCCAGACCAAAATCGATGTAGCTGAGGCAGGAAAAATCGACTACCTCTACGAACAGGCCGATAAGGAGGGGAGAGGAAATCAGGTCGCCGACTTTTTCCATCCGGAATCCCCAAATTACATAGGTGACTTTACCCATGTCAGCTCTACTATATCCGCACACAGTTACTTCACTACCTCTCCTTTTGAATCTGCGGTGAATAAACGATCGAGACTTTCTTCTGAAATCAACTCGGTTCAGGGTTTGAGCTATTGGATGAGTGAATATTGCATTCTTGGGGACAATGGGGGCGAAATCAATGGGAGCGGAAGAGATTTGGGGATTGATCCCGCACTCTATGTGGCCAGGGTGATCCACAACGACCTGACAGTTTCAAACGCCAGTGCCTGGCACTGGTGGCTGGCAGTTTCTCCTTATGATTATAAGGATGGGCTTGTTTATATTGATAAGCAGAAAGAAGATGGCAATTTCTACGAAAGTAAAATGCTATGGGCTCTGGGTAATTATAGCAGGTTTATCCGTCCGGGATATCAACGGATCAGTGTGGAGATGAATAAGGAAAAGCAGCAGAATGCGGACTTACTGGTATCTGCCTACCAATCATCTTCCAAAGAGGAAACAGTTTTCGTCTTGGTTAATTCCGGGATAAAAGAAGTGACGGTGGATTTAACTGTAGATGGGAAGTTTATTTCCATCCATGGGCTCTACGTCACATCCAAAGATAAGAATTTGGCCTCGTTGAAAAGTTATACTTCCGGCGAGAAAGTCACTATCCCTGCCAGATCCATAGTCACGGTTTTGGCGGCAAATGGAATCTAAAAACATCTTAGAAGGTATCCTTTTCAGTCTTTGGCGTTATACAGAAAATCAGCAACAATACCCTTGAATAAAAATAGATAGATTAGGTAATAAAAAAATCCAAGATCATGTGGTTTTGGATTTTTTTTGGTCTTCATAAAGGGAGGCTGAAAAACCGTTCGTAGGAAAACGGGTTAGCCATTCAAAATGTTGGCTTTTGATCCAATATCGGCATTTTTCAGCCTACCCTACTTAAGGGGTCAGGATATTCCTCCCCTGTATTTTTCAACAGCTCCTGTTCTGCGGTTTGGATTCGGGTATTCTGATCGCATCATACACAGGGGCTGGCTGATAATTAGAAAGATAGATGGGGGATTTGACGCAGGATGGAAATTTCCATTCTTGTTGACTCTACTGTATGATGGGAGCAATATCTTATAGCAATAGATGCACAATCTGGGGAAATTACTAACCTTTCTCTTTCTATACGGCTGAAAACCACGTGTCATGCGGAATTTGAAGATGGTATCATTGTTGGATAACATTTGTAATGAACAAGTTCATAAAATATATCACCTTAGCTTCGAGTTGCCTTTTTAGTTTTCTTCTCATGCCGCTGTTAGGATATGCTCAAAAACAGCCTGGTATCCCTAGGCCAACTGGTCCCATCGATTTTTCCCAGACGAGTAACCAGATTATTTTTGTGCTTATCCCAGCGAT
Source organism: Algoriphagus sp. AGSA1 (assembly GCF_021390545.1). GTDB lineage: Bacteria > Bacteroidota > Bacteroidia > Cytophagales > Cyclobacteriaceae > Algoriphagus. The sequence continues at coordinate 29,268 of NZ_JAJUWR010000040.1, forward strand.
TATCATTATCGCATACTTAATTTTTAGAGGAAGAATCAAGAAAGTGAAGCAAGAAAAAAAGGATAGGTTAAAGAAAAAAGATGAATAAGCTTTACCTTAGTTTATAGCTGTTGGAAAACCTAAAATTGGAGGTGGTATAGCCTATTATATTCACCATTTGTCCTAGAACGTAACAACAAGATGAGCGCCGAAGAATATCCCAAAATATACTTGTATAGACGTATTGTTCGGGCGAAACTCTATATTGATCAATTGTTTGCTGAGAAAATAGACCTTACCAACATTTCAGACGAAGCATATTTTTCCAAATTTCATTTCATTCGCTTATTTAAAGCCGCTTACGGCAAGACCCCTCACCAATATTTAAAGTATGTGAGAATAGAAAAAGCGAAGGAACTTCTGAGAAACAATGCTTCAGTGACAGAAGCATGTTATGCTGTCGGTTTTGATAGCGTATCCTCGTTTAGTGGCCTTTTTTCAAAAACAGTAGGCATTTCACCTTCAGAATATTTAGATAGGCAAAAGACGGTCAAGGAAAAGATCACAAAAAGACCACTCGATTTTGTGCCCAGTTGCTATGCATATCAACACGGATGGACTGACAATAGCAATTTTGAAGAAGTGAAAGTTTAAGTCATTGCCGATCTTTGGTTTGGTTTTAAAAACTAAATAAAGCAAGCAATGATTACAAAAATGACCATTACAAACATACATGTCATAGATCAGGACAGTGCGTATGATTTCTATGTCAACAAGTTGGGATTCAAACTTGTAGATGATATACCTATGGGGCCAGATACCCGTTGGTTGACCGTTTCGCCCCCGGAACAACCCGATTTGCAATTGGTTTTGTTTCCTGTTAAAGTAAGTAAAATGTTCCCTAAAGAAGTTGCGGAAAGCCTGATTGGGTTGATAAAAAAGGGAATATTTGGTTGCGGCGTATTGACCTGTCACGACATCTTTGCGACTTACGAAGAGCTAAAGGCCAAAGGGGTAGAATTCATAAAGGCACCCACCAAGGAATTTTACGGCACGGAAGCCTTGTTTAAAGATGATTCCGGTAACTATTTTTCCTTGCAACCTATCAATAATTTTGATAATGAAAACGATATTTGATCCGGCAGCAAGAGAGGAGCTTACCCGGAGAATAGGCTCAGTAAAAGAAGACAGTCATCCTCAATGGGGTAAAATGAATGTTTATCAGATGCTCAAGCATAATACTTATTGGAACGGGTGGATCCTTGGGACAGAAGACCACGCTTACAAACAAGCTTTTATAGGTAAGATTTTTGGGAAAATAGCATTGAAAAGGATGATAAAAGACGACAGCCCTTTTGATAAAAATATCCCCACCTCAGACCAGTTTAAAGTAAAGGAGGAAAATGGTGACCTGGAATCTGAGCGGATTCAATGGATTTCTTTGATCAATAACTATGGGGATTTTAGTAACCCAAAATTCGTTCACGATTTCTTCGGCAAGATGACTAAAGATCAAATAGGGGTTTTAGTTTACAAGCATACGGATCATCATTTGAGACAATTTGGAGCCTGAATCATAGCGTATGACAAGACTGGAAACCATCATTGCCGTAAAAGACGTTGACAAGAGTTCTAAATGGTATCAGGATTTCATGGGTTTGAAAAGCAAACACGGTGGCGGAAATTTTGAAATGCTGGCTGACACCAAGGGGACGGTTATTCTATGCCTCCATCGCTGGGGCGAACATGAACATCCTACCATGACAGACTCTGGTCGTATTGCAGGAAATGGGTTGATTTTATTTTTTAGGGTTAAAGACTTACAGGGAATATGGAGCAACGCACTTCGTCTGAATCTCGAAATTGAACAAGAACCACACATCAATGAAAATTCAGGGCGACAACAATTTATCCTCAGAGATCTGGATGGGTATTATCTTATAGTTTCGGAGTAGCTAGGGTCTGCTGAAAAACGCCGATAACAGAATAAAAGCTACCGTTTTGACTGATTAGCTCAATTTCATGCGAGCGGTTTTTCAGTCAGCCCTAACTAGACGCAAGCATAGTAAACAGAGTAAGATTTCCTCCAAATATGCATTAAGATATGCTCTATATTGTTTAATGAAGTCTGATTAACAGGTTGTTCGTGAGGGAATTGTCCCGTATCCATTCGGAGTAGGGCCGCCTCATTTTAGCACATATATAAGAGATTGACATTGAGATAATCGCCAATTGGATTGCGGGAATATTCGTTGGATCAGCAGAGAAATGAAGGAAATTTCTGTTTCTTCTGTAGCGTTTTTGCTTTCCATACGTTCTGTATCAAATAGAAAACCAAACCAACAGTTAACTTTGCAGTTGAAACCTCTTCCTCCGGCTTGGCACAACCAGGCTGGACGGAGGGTTTTTATTGTTCTTGCAAACCTTTCTTTTGACCGCCATCAGCCCCAGCTATCCCTCACCCCATACGCCCCCGAAGAAAAGTGTGTCCATAGTGATTCCCAATTACAATGGAGTAGCATTACTCGGGCAATACCTTCCATATACATTTGCCGCGGCGGAAAGTGCGGGTGTGGCTTACGAAGTGATCGTCGTGGACGACTGTTCTACAGATAGCTCGGTGGAATGGATAAGATCAACATGCCCCGGAGTTGTCCTACTCGTTAATTCGGCCAATCTGGGGTTTTCCATTACCTGCAACCGTGGAATTAAAGCTGCTAAAAACGAGTTGGTCTTATTGTTAAATACTGACGTGGCTTTAGAGAGGGATTATTTCGAAAGACTTTGGCGATATTTTGAGCAGGAGGACACGTTCGGGGTCATGGGTAAGATCATGAATCCCGAGGGTAAAATTGAAGATGCGGCCCGGCTGCTCTCCTTTAGTGGCATGAAGTTTAAGGCTACACGGTTTTTCTATTGTGAAGACAAAAATAAAATGACACCCACTGCCTATCTCTCTGGGGCAAACGCACTGGTAAGGCGTGAAATGCTCTTGAAGCTGGGTGGGTTTGATGAGATTTATTCACCATTCTACTGCGAGGATGTGGATCTGAGTTTCAGAGCTTGGCGCATGGGATGGAAATGCTATTACGAGCATGAAGCTGTCTGTAAACATGAAGTTTCGAAAACCATACGATCCAGTTCATCCAAAAATAGACTGATGGCCATCGTTTATCGTAATAAATTTATTCTGCATGCCATACACCTTGATGGCATTCGATTGGTGTTTTGGTACTGTCAAATGTTCCTAATCGAGGTGCTGTTACGTATAGTAGTGGGTAAATTATGGATACTTACCGCTTTGAGAGGCTTTTTTGAAAAGAAAGAGTCTATCATAGAATCCAGGAAGAACCTAAAATTGACAATGGGAGAACAAGGCCAAACCCAAAGTCTCCGAGCAATAAAAAAGAAATATTTCGATCCTATGTATGCTAGGAGAATTAAGAGGATCTGAGATTATTCTGATTATAAAAATAAATTAAATCTGTGCCACAATCCTCAATCAAAACCTATTTCAGGTTACTGTCATTTGCCAAGCCGATTGAAAAATTCGCAATTCCCTACCTGTTGTTTACAGTCTTGGGAGTGATTTTCAATACGTTGAACCTGGCTATGCTGGCACCGTTGCTGAGCACCCTCTTCAATACCGATGGAGGGGAAGCGACCGCCGCAACCAAACCTGAAAACTGGACGGATGTATTTGGTTATTTGAATTACTACGCTGAACAGGCCAATATGCATTATGGGCCACTCGGGGCTCTGCAAGTGGTTTGCGGAGTAATTATCTTGTCGGTGCTTTTGGGTAATCTTTTTCGCTACCTCTCTGAGCGGGTAATGGAAAACATGCGTATCCATACCTTGCTGAATCTGAGAAAGCGGGTTTTTGACAATGTGATGAACCTGCATGTGGGGTATTTCAGCAATCAGCGTAAGGGGGATATCATTTCCAAGATTTCCTCAGATGTGCAGGTGGTGCAGTTTTCAGTGACAGCCACCCTCCAGGTGATTTTCAAGGAACCTTTGCAGCTATTGGCTTATATATTTATGTTGTTTGCCATTTCCTATAAGTTGACAGTGTTTTCCCTGTTGGTGATACCTATTTCCGCGTTTTTTATTGCCAAAATCGTGAAGCGCCTGAGAAGTCAGGCCTCCGAAGCCCAGCATCGGTATGGTGTGATGATCAGTTACCTAGATGAAGCACTGTCAGGGATTAAGATCATCAAAGCCTTCAATGCTACTGACTTGATCAAGGATAAATTCCATCAGGAAAACCTGGAATATTCCAAGCTAGGTAAAAAGATGGCCAAAAGGCAGCAGCTCAGTTCTCCCGTTTCCGAATTTCTCGGTGTCACCATGGTGACAGGAATAGTCCTATATGGTGGGTCTTTGATCATCAACAATCAGTCGGAACTTTCTCCCTCTGATTTCATCGCTTATATAGCCCTCTTCAGCCAGGTGATGCGACCGGCAAAAGCGCTGACAAACTCCTTCAGCACCATCCACTCCGGTCTTGCCGCAGGTGATCGGGTGCTGGATCTTATCGATGTAGAGCCGGATATCAAAGATGCACCTGAAGCTGTGACATTGAAAAATTTTGAGAAGAGTATAGAAATCAACAGTCTATCCTTTTCTTACCCAGGCAGACCTGTACTGAAAGATATCAATCTCCATATTCCCAAGGGGAAAACAGTGGCATTGGTAGGGCCTTCCGGAGGCGGTAAATCTACTTTGATGGACTTACTGCCTAGATTTATAGAACCTGAGCAAGGCTCAATACGCATTGATGGGCACGATATCCAAAATGTGACCATGGATTCGCTTCGCGATATGATGGGATTGGTAAATCAGGAATCCATACTTTTCAATGATACCATCTATAATAATATTGCCTTTGGGAATCCAGTTGCCAGTCCCGAAGAGGTGGAGGCTGCGGCAAGGATAGCGAATGCGCATGAATTTATCATGGATACCCAGAATGGCTACCAGACCAATATGGGCGACCGGGGGCTAAAGTTTTCCGGCGGTCAAAAACAGCGAATTTGCATTGCTAGGGCGGTGTTGAAAAACCCACCTATCATGCTGTTGGACGAGGCCACATCAGCCTTGGATACAGAGTCAGAGAAACTTGTTCAGGATGCGCTGAACAAGTTGATGAAGAACAGGACTTCGCTGGTGATTGCCCATAGACTCAGTACCATACAGAATGCGGATATGATCGTGGTATTGGAAGAAGGTAGGATCATAGAGCAAGGCAGCCACCAGGAGTTGATCGGCCGGAATGGGCTTTATAGTAAGCTGGTGAATATGCAGCAGTTTACGGAGATAGATTAAATTTTAGCCTTTACCAAAATCCAGATTATTTCTCAAGGGATGATTTTACCTATAAAAAAAATATACTTTTTGATTGATCGGAGGTACGCTCGAAGTGTAAAACACGGCAAAACATTTCGGCCTATGTTGCAACTATTAACCATTGGGTTATACATTCTCGGGCTAATCGGCAAACTCTTGGTTCCTTCAAATCCGACTAGCCACTGCCTTCCATTGAAGAGTAAAATAATGCGCTTTTTAGGTCACCGCTTTTATCCGAAGAAACACGGTTTCCCTTTACTTTCCGCCGAGAAAATTAGCGAAAAAAGGTTTCAGTTTGCTGTACCAAAAAATCCTCAGGTAACCTTACTGGTATTATGCAGCGATAGCTTAAGTGATTTGGTGAATTTTCTGGAATCTTTAGAGAGAAGCTGCAAAGGAGTGGAGAAAGAATTGATACTGATTATGGAGGAAGGGAATGAGGAGGTGGTACAGTATATGATGAAAAACATTGAAGGTGTCTCTGTGAGGTATTCTTCATATCAAAATGGTATTCGGGAAAGCATAAACCTTGCTGTTTCAGAGGCGAAGGGTGAATATTTCACAATACTCAAGCCTGCGGTTCTTCTGCAGGGGGATTGGTTACAGGTGTTGTTAACGGAATTTGACAAAGACCAAAACATAGGAATGGTCAGTGCCAAAGTCCTTTCTTCGGATGGACTGTTATATGAAGCAGGGTCTTTTATTGATTTCGATTTTCAGGTTAAAAGCTATGGTAATTCAGATTTTCCAGAACGTCCGAAATACAACTTTATAAGAGAATTAGAATGCGCTTCGGGCTGGCATTCTTTGATAAGAAAATCAGATTTTGAGCAGGTTGGTGGAATAGAAATGGATGAGTCTTTATCTAAATCTTTTAGTAAGTTTTCCCTAGCTTTTCGCCAAAAACTAGGGAAAAAGATTGTTTATACACCCCAGGCCGAGATGATTAAACTAGACTCCCCGAGACAGATGGTTGAGTTATCAGAATCATGGGAAGTGCAAAAGGAGGGATTATCGGCTAGGTCATCCAGTAGTGATGCAAATGCCCGAAAGCTGCTCAGTCCCAAAAGCATGCTTTTTATAGATATCGGGCTTCCGGAATATGACAGGGATTCAGGCTCATTGCGGGCATTTTATTTACTGAAACTATTAAAGGAGCTAGGGAACCATGTTATCATTGTTCCACGAAAAGGCATTGCCGCATCACCTTACCATGAAGAATTGATTAACCTAGGGATAGAGGTCTTATATGGTTTCCCTGATCGAAAAGGAATGTTCAAGGAACTTAAATCATTGTTGCCTTCTATAGATTTTGCCTGGATTTGTAGGCCTCAACTGAATTCAGAATTTGAGTGGATATTCAAGGTTAATCCACGCATAAAATGGATTTTTGACACCATAGATTTACACTACGTAAGGTTGGAGAGAGAGGCCGAATTGTTCGGGAATAAAAGATTAATGAGAAAATCGTCCCGTTTTAAAAGGCTCGAATTAGCTATAGCTTCCAAAGCAGATTTGACACTCACAGTGACGGAAGATGAGAAAGGCTTGCTCAATGACAAGGGCATTAAGAATGTGGCAGTAATTCCGAATGTTCACGAACCACATCAGATCAGGGATTATCCATCATTTGCCGAACGGAAGGGACTATTGTTCATAGGATCATATCATCATCCTCCTAATATTGATGCTGTCAAGTGGTGGATTGAGGAGATTATGCCTATAGTTTGGGCCAAATTCAAAGTTCCTGTCACACTTCTTGGAGATGCTCCAAGTAAAGAAGTAAAGGCTTTAGAAAATGAACTGGTAAAAGTGCCAGGCTATGTGAGGGACATTGATCCTTATTTTACGAGTCACCGTGTTTTTGTGGCTCCTCTACGATATGGAGCAGGGATGAAAGGGAAAATTGGGCAGAGTCTGGCCTATAAGCTTCCAATTGTTACTACGGGGATCGGGGCGGAGGGCGTCGGCTTGACCCATGGATTGGACGTATTAATAGCAGATGATAAAGAAACTTTTGCACAACAGATAATTAATGTTTATCAGGATGAGCAGCTCTGGGAGACCTTGGCAAGTAATTCACAGCAGGTGCTCGCTAGTTATAGTCCGAGTCATATCAAAGGGAAATTACAAGTTCTATTGGAACGGATGGTATAATGTGTTTTGAGTTGAGAATTTCTGAAAAATAGAATAATGAAGATTTACAAGTGGATAGATAAGTATAATAAGAGGTACTGCTATAAAATCAACAATAAATATTATAGAGGTAGAGATGCTGGAAATACAGTGTTTTTTAGGCTGCATCCCAACATCATTTTGTATTACTTGATTAGGCTTATAATAGTTCTGGCAGGAACAATTACGCTTAAAAAATCTATTCTTGATGAGCTTAAAAGACCTCTATTTTCCAAAAGATCAGTATTCTTTTCTCCTGATGCATATTCCGCATTTTCCATTAGAATGCAGGAGTTTTTGCTTACACTTTTTGGGTATAGGTTTTTTGTTTCCCCATCGGCACTTCCTCAGCTGAGCCAAAAGGAAATTATGCGACAAAAAATAAGTTTTCCGAAAGTTGATAATCCTGAAATCTCCGTGATCATCCCGGTATTCAACCAGTTGGTTTATACATTTAATTGTTTGAAATCGTTAGAGAACAATATTCCGGATACCGTCAAGGTAGAATTAATACTTGTTGATGATTGCTCTACAGATGATACTCCCATCTTTCTAACTCAAAATGTTTCTGGCATCACCTATATTCGAAATGAGGAGAACAAAGGTTTTTTGATGAACTGCAATATAGCCGCGCGCCTAGCAAATGGGAAGTATATATATTTCTTGAATAACGATACTCAAGTGACGGCCGACTGGCTAAATCCCATGTTGAAACTGATGGAAGATGAGCAAGTCGGCTGTGTAGGAAGTAAGTTGATCTATGCACATGGCTTGCTTCAGGAAGCAGGAGGGATAATCTATCAGGATGCTTCTGGGGCTAATTACGGCAGAAATGACCTTCCTGACAGACCTAGGTACAACTACATCAGGGAAGTTGATTATTGCTCCGGTGCCAGCCTTTTGTTGAGGAAAAGTGATTTTGAAAAACTCGAACTATTCGATCAGCGCTATATTCCTGCCTACTATGAAGATACAGATCTATGCTTTGCTGTAAGGAATGTATTGAAAAAGAAAGTTATGTTCCATCCACTTTCTGAAGTAATCCATTTTGAAGGTGTGACTTCGGGGAAGACCATTAAGAAAAATACGGTGAAAGCCTATCAGGAAGTAAATCGGGAAAAATTCCAGATGAAATGGCAACAGGTGTTACTTGAAATGCATGGTCATAGAAACGATGTATCAGAGGATAGCCGCAAGTTTTTACCGGCGAAGAGGCTTTTGTTTATTGATGACATTATCCCTGCTCATGACAGAAATTCTGGTTCTTATAGAGCATTTCAGCTGATAAGAATGTTGAAGGAATCAGGTTACCACATCACCTTTGTTCCTGATGATGCCAATAAGACAGAGCCCTATTTTTCTGACTTGGTGAAAATGGAGGTGGAAGTTCTGTATCGCTATCCGAATAGACCTGCAATGATCCGAGAACTGAATGCCACGCTGGAAAAGTGTGATGTAATCTGGATCAGCAGGCCCCAAATGAATATGGAGTTTAGATGGCTTTTCAAACAATTTCCAAATGCCAAATGGATTTATGACACCATCGATTTGCATCACATCCGCCTACAAAGACAAGCACTACAATCGGGTGATGAAGCTTTATTTACCGAAGCGGCACGGGTAAAAATAGATGAATTGAAGATCGCGGAAGCCGCTGACCTAACTTTGACGGTGACTGAAGATGAAAAAGTTTTGTTAGAAAAAGAAGGGATTAAAACAGTGGCAGTAATTCCCAATATCCACGACCCTATATTTTCTACAAAAAATATTCCATTTGATCAACGGGAGGGACTGCTGTTTATAGGCGCATACAATCATCCTCCCAATGTTGATGCGGCACAGTGGTTGGTTAATGAAATCATGCCGAAAGTGTGGGAAGAATTACCTGAGATTAAACTGACCCTACTAGGAAGCAAGCCCTCCTCTCAAATTTATGATTTGGCAAGTGAACGTGTGATTGTTCCGGGTTATGTGACGGACGTTTCTGATTATTTCAAAACCCATAAATTATTTGTAGCTCCACTGAGATTTGGAGCTGGCATGAAAGGGAAAATCGGCCAAAGTCTGGCATACCAACTTCCAGTGATAACCAGTACCATTGGCTCAGAAGGAATGAATTTACGAGATGGAAAAAACGTTTTAACTGCAGCAAATACTGAAGAGTTTGCTAAGAAAATAATCTTACTATATAATGATGAGATATTGTGGAATACACTTTTCAACAATTCCCATATAGCAATAGAGCAATTTAGTTATCCCGCTGTAAAAAGGGATGTTTCAGCTCTTTTAGATGATTTACTTTTTTAAAAACCCTAGAAAACATAGTCATGCATAATACCTCCATAAAAATTTCAATTATCATTCCTACGTACAATTATGGTCGATACATTAAGGGGTTAATAGAAAATTTGCAGCAACAAACTTTTCAAAATTGGGAAGCCATTATTGTTGATGACGGATCTACTGACAATACACCGGAGCAAGTTGAACTACACAGCAAAGGGGAAGATAGGGTTACTTATTTAAGGATAACTAATAGTGGTTGTGGTGGTGCTCGAAACGCAGGTTTGGTTCATGCTACGGGAGACTATTTATGCTTTCTGGATGCAGATGATTTGATGAGTAAAGATAAACTTCAGATACAGCTAGATCTTGCATTAAGTCTTCCAAATGAGGTAATCACTTATACTGATCTAGCATATTTTGAAGATAAATCCCCGGAGAAACATTATCCTGATTTCAATATGAAAGGAATTGAATGGATGCCTAAGTTCAATGGAAGAAGTTTTGATATACTGGAGTCGTTGGTGCGTAATAATTTTACTGCTGTTAGTAGTCCGCTTGTGCATAGAAAATTCATGGTTGACAATAATATATCCTTCGATGGAGAACTTGACAGTAAAGAGGATTGGCTTTTTTGGATTGAATGCGCACTGGCTAATGCCTCATTTCATTACTTTGGGGATGATAGAGCTAAAACTTTGATCCGCCGTCATGGCGATAGTCTTACTGTACAGATAGTTACTTTGCAATTTGGTGAAGTGCTTTTTCGCAAGAAGCTTGGCGCAGTAATTGAAAGATCAAAATTGAATACTGAATGGAAGACAAGATTGAGGCAGCTAAATAATCAACTTAGTAAATGGCTTATTATGAAAATTATAGAAAGGGTCGAATTTAGCAACCCAAAAGAAGTTATAGGCTGTATAAGAGGTTTGGGGCTTAAAACCACCATAATTTACTTTATCAAGCATCTGAATTACAAAAGGAAATTAAGGAGGAGCTGAATTTTACCCTTCAGGAATTTGGGTGAGGAGTGAAATGGGTAATAGATACATTTGAGATGTACTTAGGGCATGCTGAAAAATGCCAGTAATGGATCAAATGCTATCATTTTAAAGGCTTAACCAAATTTTTCATGGAGCCAGGTTTCAGCGAGTTTAAGCTTTTCACCGCAATAGGTCTTTTGTCTATGCATCATACATCAGAAAATTCCAAAATCGGGATTTTCAAGCTAGTCTCAGCCATGCCCGTTTCTACGTTAGCCTTCTCGGCGTATAAGCATATTTCTTCACTCGGCGGCCTTAAAGCTGTTTTACCTAACACTTTTTCAGCAATCACTACCATACAATGTAAACCCAATTTTACGTTTTCTATCCATGAAACAAATGATCTCCTAAGTCGCATCTCTTGTTCCCTGATTATTAACTTTCAAATTCATCTTGACCGTTTTCATTTGGATAGAGGAACGTCGTCTCATATTCGAAGCCAATAATATTACTGATATTATGCCCTCTAATAGCTGTTTATTTGCAGAGGATATGACAATTGATAGCTCGAGGATTTAAGTGTCAAGGCACCAACACCGGTCTTCTTACCACAGAGGGTTCCAAGACTTCTTCATAGATCTGCATCAGTTGTCTGGAGATAATACTTTGATCGAATCTTCTGATATTTTGAAATCCTCTCTCGATCATAGTCTGACGGCAGGTTTCATCAGAAAGCAGCTCTATATTTTCTATCAATGCTTCCGTATCATCGGGGTTTCCATAAAGTGCCCCGTGTCCACCTGCTTCCTGAAACGCTGAGCCTTCTGTGGTGATCACCGGGATTCCCATTTGCTGGGCTTCTATAATAGGGATGCCGAAACCCTCGAAATAAGAAGGGTAAATAAAGACATGGGCCATTTTATAGATAGTGGGTAGATCTTCAAAAGCAACATTATGAAGGAAAATGACCTTGTTTTGAAGGCGATGCTCTTCTATGTAAGCATGAAGTTCTTTCAGATAAGCTGTGGGCCTGCCTATGACTACTAAGGGCATATCCCAATTTTGACGTTCTTTTAGGGCTTTGAGGATCAACTGGACGTTTTTTCTTTTTTCTATCGTACTTACAAAAAGCAGGAAACGCTCCGAGATGCCGTATTTTTGTTTGATCTGCTGTACCTGATCTATACTTACTTCCTGTTTGAAGATTTCGTTCACGCCTTGATATACTACTTTGATCTTTGCCGGATCTATCTGGAAGTAGTCAATAAGATCTCTTTTTGTCTGCTCGCTGACCGCAATTACCTGATCGGCTTCCCTACAGGATCTGGCCATTTTAAGCTTGTAGATCTGTACATCTATGGGATTGAACAATTCTGGGAATCTGCAAAAAAGCAGATCATGTACCGATACAATATATTTGGTGGATTTGTTTTTGATGATGGGTATCTCATTGCTGAGCCCGTGAAAAATGTCCAGATGGCTGTCAGAATGTTTTATTCCTTGATAAACACTCCTCCATATAGAGGACATCACGGGAAGTTTCCATACATCCTCGGGTGTAATGGTTTCCTGGTTTACATTATTGCAGGCCTGTGTTATTTCCACTGCTTTTTTACTGTTTTCAGGAGTGTAGAGCAAGTAATCGTTTTTAGGGAAGTTTTGACTGAGCGACTTCAGTATGAACCTGCTATAATTTCCCAAGCCCGTAAAATTTTTGTACGCACGCTTAGCGTCGAATCCGATCTTCATAGGGGGTAGTTAGTTGGTTGGCACTTTAATATAACGCTAAGACGCAGGATATGATAATTTCGCTACAGAAAACTTGCCGCGAAAGAAAAAAAATGGTTTTTCTCATCCTTTTTACTGGGAAAAACTAAGTGTCATGGGTTCTATACTGTATTTTGACAGGATTAAATTTGATTTAACTTACTTTTTTAGAGCTGGTTAAGGGGCAGGCTTTTTATTTTGCGACTAGTGTTGGTGGGTAATATACGTTGCGGAGTTGTTTGAGGTCGAGAATCGAATACGGGAAACATTGGCATCCAGTGGTTAAACTCATCGGAACCATTAGTAGCTTACCTTTCCTTGACCTGCTTCATTTTGATTCAAAAGAAGTTTTTATGAGTTTAGCTGAACTAAAAGACTGTCCTATTCTTCGTCATAAATACATTTCTATACCTTATTGAACACATAAAACACCCCCAATATGGGGTCTTATTGTGATCTTTAAACCTTAATTTATGTCATATCACGTCTGTGATGGTCAAAGTCTTTGACAATCTGTTCTTTTTTGGGACAACGGGGATTTTTAAGCAGAACCTGAAGTTCAGAACTGGTTTTTCCAAATTGATTACAGCATAAAGGCGGGCCTCGGTCATTTATGAATTTAGATCATCGCTATCGTTTATGTCGGGATAGAGCGGTTGACTACTGTTTTGGTTTATTAGAAGTTGCGCATATAGATCTTATAGATCCCATACGGATCAGTCCTAAAAGTTGGGGGAATTGACTGAATCGATTTTCTTTGTTGAAAAAAAGAATTGGAAGAAAAGGATTACCTCAGCTTGCTTTTGCCGCATGGCCTGCTTGAATTTTTCAAGGTTACTT
>NZ_JAJUWR010000041.1 GCF_021390545.1 Algoriphagus sp. AGSA1
TGCAAACGCTCCACTGGCGCTTGTGCACATCAATACCAATGAATAACTTAGGAGAAACTTCGGTGTCCATGATATATTCTTTTTGGTTCTGTCCTTAAAACGAACCAGATTATATCATGGGAACTATAAGCAATAGCGGGTTTGGTGCTAAATTGAAACGAAATGAATATTAATAAAGGTAAGTGTTTAACCGAAAAGTTAGTGGTTTTTAATCCGCTACTGCTCATACACTAGACCGTGGTGTGTCTTGAATCTTACCTTTCCTTATAGGGGAATCGTGATGAATGCTGTAAACTTACATGGAAGACATTGTTCGCAAGTGCAATGAGTTGGCCTTCCGCCTACGACTGTCAAGAGTAGTTGGCAAACCGCATCATGCTGCATTGATGGAAACATTCTTTGTGGTGAACGATGATGTTAAAAACGGGGACAAAGATTCCCGAAGGTGAGCATGATGGAGCTGAATAAATTGAACCTACTATTAAGCCTCGAAAGCGCAAATTGTGATGTCGAAAGCAGTCTCTCACGTTTAGGCTGTGAAACAAGTGTAATGGACGACTTGATTACTGATTACACGGCATCCGGGGTAAAGTGGGCAGGAACATCATGTAGGGTAGTTTATGGAACAAGAGAAGTCATTGCCGTTTTGTTAACCTTCACAGGGACGCAAACATCAGGTATCAATGAGGCAATGGTGGCGGACTAAACCGTAGTAGTATTGAAGCTCCTGTAATGGGAGTGGAGCGAAGGGTTTAGCTTGTCCGGTGTTCCTAGTGAAAGACAACCAGCGATGGGAGGATCAGTACAAGGAATACAAAGTCCCGATCAGGCCGAAAGGCGTGAGGATACAAATTGTGGAAAGCCATAAGGGACTGGACAAGAAGAGCCGTGTGAAGGGAGACTTTCACGCACGGTTCTGTGGGAAGGCAGGGGCGAAATTCCCCCGCCTGACCCGACTGTGACTTGAATCGACCTTAAAAGTAAGTCGAATGCTCTGATATGGATGGGAATACCATTGATGAATTAATAGCTAGATCCTCAAACGGTGGCTTGGAGGATTGGCCTTGAAATCGCATTACTCTGAAGTCCGGCTTATTTGAACACTGGAAATTGGTTCAACCTTAAGTACTTTTAGTACAAAGTAATTTATTAACCTGAAGAGCCGCGTGAGGTGAGAGTCTCACGCACGGTTCTGTGGGAAGTTGAGGGCGGAAATTCCATCGCATGATCCGATTGTGCGTCATACTGAAAAAGCCAACGCTCGGTGAAGGTCTTTCCCAATCGGCGACAAGACAATGAACATTTACACTATGATATAGTGAACTTTTACTATCTTCGACACCGAATAAATAAAACTTAGGTTATAAATGAATCGAATTAAAGGACAAAGGAATTTCGCAGACTTGGCTCAGCCAAACAAACAGGGAAAAGCTACAACACGATTAACGAATATGCTCGTAACGTGAGACAACCGAGTTTTGAAGACTTGTACAGCTTGCGGAAATCCTAAAGTTGAAATCAAAGATTTATTAACAGAAAGACAAAAATAATGGCACAATCAATAGAGCCGAATATTGCAGATTTAGCGAACGGATGGCTAAAAAAGTATAAACTGCCTTACAAATTAGAACAGGAATCAGTTAATGCAGAAATTGATAAAGCCCTTTTTGATTACTACACCAAGAATGGTGGAGCAGGTGCAAATCGACCAGATGCCAAAATATTACTTCAAGACAAAAATTTGGACTTCTTCCCTGTTCTTATTGAGTATAAAGGCTATAAAGACAAACTCGTAAAACTTGACAAAGACGGACAAGTTGAAAACAGAACTTCTAAAAATGAATCTCACTTTAAAAACATCAACTCTTTTGCTGTAAACGGTGCTGTTCATTACGCAAATGCCTTGCTTCATCATACAAGCTACACTGATATTGTTGCTATCGGAATGACAGGTCACAAAGATGAAACAGGCAAAATTCATCACGAAATAGGCGTTTACTATGTTTCAAAAAGCAATTTAGGAGCAGGTCAGAAAATTGGCGACTACACTGACTTTTCATTTTTAGCATCTAAGAATTTTGACGCATTTATTGAGTCAATAAAAACGCTTCAACTTTCACAGGAAGAACTAGAAAAGCTAAAAGAGCAACGAGAAAGAGAAATTGACCAAAGCCTTGTAAAACTCAACAACGACATTTACCAGAACGAAAAAGGCTTAGGAGAAAATGACCGTGTTTATCTGGTTGCTGCATCAATTATTGCAACGCTTGGTATTCCAGGAAAAGTTACACCGCTTGAAAAATCTGACTTAAAATCATCAACTGAGAAAGGATATAGAGATGGTGATTTAATGATTAAAAAAATAGAATCATTTTTAAGTCATAAAGAACTACCAGACGAAAAGAGAAACCTCATTGTCAGAACCCTTTCTAACACTCTTTTAACTGAGAACATCAACAAAGTTCAAGACGGGGAAAGCCAACTTAAAAGAGTGTTTGCCAAAATTGTAGATGATTTAGGTATTTACTACAAAATTGGATTGACTACCGATTTCACAGGTAAACTATTTAATGAAATGTACGGTTGGTTGGGCTTTTCGCAAGATAAGTTAAATGACGTTGTACTTACGCCTTCTTATGTTGCTTCCTTATTAGTCAAATTGGCAAGAGTGAACAAAGATTCCTACGTGTGGGATTTTGCCACAGGTTCAGCAGGTTTGTTAGTTGCGGCAATGAACGAAATGCTAATTGATGCTAAAAACACTATCAAATCGCCAGACGAACTCGCAGAAAAGGAAGTTCAAATAAAAGCCGAACAATTACTTGGTTTAGAGTTGCTTTCTAGTGTTTATATGTTGGCAATCCTCAATATGATTTTGATGGGTGACGGAAGTTCTAACATTTTAAATACAGATTCAATAAAAGATTTTGACGGTAAATATGGTTTTGGAAGAACAGATAAAAAATTCCCTGCGGATGCTTTTATATTAAATCCGCCCTATTCTGCTCCAGGTAACGGAATGAACTTTGTCGAAAAAGCCTTAGATATGATGAACAAAGGCTACGCTGCAATCATTATTCAAAACTCATCAGGTTCAGGAAAAGCCGTTGCATATAATAAAAGAATTTTATCCAAACACACGCTTTTGGCAAGTATCAAAATGCCAGTCGACATTTTCATTGGCAAATCCAGTGTGAACACCAACATTTATGTTTTCAAGGTTAATGAAAAACATCATAAAGATGATATAGTAAAGTTCATTGACTTTACAAATGATGGATACACACGTGCCAATAGAAGAAAAGCAAGTAACAACTTAAAAGATACTGACCAAGCAAAAGAGCGTTATCAAGAAGTTGTTGACATAGTTCGTTTTGGAAAAAGTAAGCTTAACATTTTTACAGAAAGGGAATACTACGAAGGAAATATTGACCCAAATAATGGAGCGGATTGGAATCAGTCTGCCCCAATCGACAGTAAACCTAATTTGGAAGATTTCAGAAGGACAATAAGTAATTATATTTCTTGGGAATTGAGTTCTCTTCTCAAAAATCAAATTTTAGGAAAACTGTTAAACACAGATAAAGCTGCGAATACAGAATCAGTCTTATTATCTAGCAATATAACTGATTACGAATTAACTAAAGAAGAAACGCAAGCGTTAGAAAATTTTGACAATCTCAAGTGGAATATATTCAACCTTGAAAAACTTTTTGGAAAATCAACACGTGGTAAACGCTTGAAGAGTGCTGATAGATTGCCAGGAGATTTACCTTTTATTACAGCGGGCGAAACAGATGAAGGGTTCTCTGCATACATTGGAAATAAAGTCGAAATTTTTCCTGCTAATACTACAACTATTGATATGTTTGGTTCAGCCAAATATAGAAACTTTAAATATGGTGGTGATGACCATATTGCGGTTATTCATGCGAACAAAATTCCAAAAAATGCATCCGTTTTTGTAACTGCTTCAATCCACAAATCATCATACAACGGACAATTTAACTACGGTAGAAATTTTTATACAAAGGACGCTGACGCATTAAATATTTCGTTACCAGTAAAAGACAACAAGCCTGACTATAAAAGTATGGAGACAATTATTTCTGCCATACATAAATTGGTTATCAAAGACGTAGTTCTTTACATAGAAGGAAAAAAGAAAGAATTAACTAAATTGCTTGAAAATACCAACGCTTAAAGCTATACACATTAGCAATTAGTGTCAGAAACTATACCTACGAGACATTTCTAATCCTTGACGAGCCTGAGTTATATTAGCTTTTTCATCCCGGAAACCCTTCTTATAAAGGTTCCAGGTATGAATAATTTAAAGACAATCTTGGGTATTATCTAAAAGAACTGGAAAAGAAAGAACTAAGCAGAGCTGTTCTATGGGAAGAAGAGTATGCGGATAAGTCTCAATCATTCCACAGCCCTTTTCCATTCACTCTGGCTTTTTCTTGAACCTTCGTAAAATCCTCAACATATCTAACATTAGGTGGATAAGTCGCTAACCTTGCCAGCCCCATTTCCAGCAGATGTGCATTCAAGAAAGTACTGTCTTCCAGATACACGTATGCCAGAGTCCTGCCATATCGATCGTACTTCTGCACGTCATATTCAAGCTAGATCAGAATTCAGGGTTGGCCATCAAAGCGCTCGGCGTTGATTCCATGAACATACTGATTAAAGGAATGCTGGATAATCATAGACTCACCTATATCATCCATAGTTACTTTTATGTGCCGGATAGCTTCATGATGGACGAGAAGATCGTCTGTTGGATATTCTGGAGTATGACCCCTCTGATCAATGGTTTTAACTCTTTAGCGAAAAATTTCGATAACCAAAAAACCTGATCTGATAATTCAGATGAAACAATCTATATTCAATCACGGATAGGGAAAAGAAATCAATCCAATCACTCGCATCACAGATCTGAAGCCTACAACCTGCTTTCTATATTCGTCCGAAAAAAGGCACAGACAGGTGCAGATAATTCCTCTGACGGACTGAAAAACACAGCAAATTCTCACAATTTCTTTTCATTCCTACAAAAAATACCCTGTACAGGGTATGTGCTGGTATCATATTATTCTTTTTATTGCAGAAGTCTTTTAGTTACTGAAAGCTATCAGTTACCGCTGCCAAGCGCCTCCTCTTCAAGGAGAGCTTGTCCCGTATGAGCAAAACGATATCGGGATGAATGGGAGAAGGTAGCCTCACCAACTTTTATCACACCCATCCGGGCTTAAATCCGGAAACAAATCGGTCACCCATTTTAATCTGGATGAAAAAGGTACTATCAGTCTTCTTCCTACTTGCTGTAGCCCAGTGGATATTTCGGTCTGACCATGCCAGTCATTTCGGTCAAACCGTGCCGCTATTCCAAAACTGGCCAGGCATTAGATCTGGCAGCACCCGCCTGCTTAGAATATAAACCTTTCTATGCAGAAGCGGGAGAATCAAAACATATATTGCGAATAATTGATAGAAAGAGTTGTGATTAATTAATAAACTTCGAAAGTATGAAGAATAAATAACCTCTAAAGGACATAAACAGTCTCTCTCCTAAACTAAAAAAAAATATGGTAAATGTTAAGAAGTTTGTTATTCATGAAATTGAAAAAGAAAAGAATGTAAATGAAGGATTTGGCCAATTTTCCACTTCTTTGAATGATGTCAATGATAATATCATCGATTTAATTACTAAACTTGACAAGGGGTTTACTAAGGATGAAAGGGTGGTTAGAACAGAGTTTGAGGATAAGTACTCTTTCGTTTTTCAAGACGAGTTGAAAAATTATATTGACAATCAGTCTGATAAAGTATTCTTTTCTTTCACTAAGAATTCCTTGACAGAGATGGTTAAAATCATTCAAAATATTCCCTTTGCAACTGGCGGTTATTTTGTTTATTCAGTATATAAAGTAAATAATAAAACCTATATAGGTGTTTTTATAGTAAGAGATTCGGAGGGGGTTATTTTTAATAAAGGAGTTAAAGGTAGGTATACTGTTAATACAACAATGGTTATTAATATCGAGAAACTTGCAATGGCTTGTAGAATATTGATAGATGGTGTTGTTAAGGGGGAAGATCGTTATTTACATTTAACTCAGCCTCGGAAAGGTACTGTTTCTGACTACTTTTCAGAAACGTGGATTGGCTCTAAGCTTGTTGAAAAAAGTATTTCAGATACAAATTCTTTTTTAGAGTTAATTAAAAAAGTAGATTTACCTATAGATCCTGAAACCAGAAAAATCTATAACATTGATTCTTTTCGTGAGGATATGCTAAAATACATAGAAGGAAATGGAGGTGTGATTAGACTTACTGATATTGGTATGAGGTTTTGGGAAAATGATGAATATTTAATCGATATAGTAGAAGATTATAATTTTAATATCAGCAACGAATTTAAAGCTTCTAGCAGTATAAAATTTTTACGAAAATACGAAGTGTCTTATGGAAAAATTAAAGTTTCATTTTCCGTTGGGGATATCAATTCGGGTCATATTAGTATTGAAGATGATGATAAGATTATTATCGAATCAAAACAATTGCGAAGCAAATTTGATAAATTAAATTTACTGGATTCAGATGAGAATATATGAAGAATTAATTAATCAGCTGCTTAATACAGATAGTTTTAGCTATGATTTTGATAATGAGACTATTACATTTGTTCTTAAACCTAACTTTGAGGGCCTAGAATTAGAGGAATCAAATAATCAATTTTTATTATCTAAAAGTGATCTCCCATTTCAAGTTTATTTCTCTCGTAAGGAATACTCTGAAAAAGTTGGTTATAGAGATTTTAAAAGTGATTTATATGTTATTGAAGGCGGGAAGTTACTGTTTCAATTAGTTGATGGCTTGGTGTCGGTGTTTTCTTCAGGACTTTCAAAGAAAGATATTGAACAATTGAAATTATACTTCCAATTTTTGGATTGTTTCACTACTGAGTATAATAAGCATGGTGATTTAATTGACTATATTGACATATCTAAAAGAGAGATTGTATTAATTTCTAATGGATTAAATCGTGTATTTAAATTAAAGTTTCAAGATAAGGGTGAGCTAAATTTGAATGAACCTTTACGATACGAACTAGTAGATTTTGAGAAGTTTAAAATAGAACTTGAAAATAATGGCAAGAATTTCAAGGTATTCCTAAAAAAATCAATAATTGACTATGTGTCAAAGAATAGTGATTCTTCCTTTATAGATGTTTTTATTAATTTTCACAAAATTCTATTTGAATCTAGACTTAATTTCGATGTTTATCTAAATGAGCTTTCAATATCAAAAATTAGAGATGAATACGAAGATTATAAGAATAAGTACTTTGAAGAACAGAATACTATACTGTCTCGCTTAACTAATCAAGTTATTTCATTACCAATTTCTTTAGCCGGTGCTGCATTTGCAATATTTAGATTAAAGGAAGATTTAGCTGCAGTAATTATTATTATTTTATCTATATTTGTTCTGGGTGCATTTTTTACATCTTTTATAAGAATGTATTTTTATGATTTAAATAGGATTGCATACTTAGTTGAGAAAGATTATAGTTTTTTAACTTCTAATAGATTTTTTATTACTTATCAAGATGAACTGAGTTATTTTAAAGAATCAAAGGATTGGATAGAAAAAAGGTCTGAGCAGATTAAAATTAGATTAAGGTGTTTTTTCTATACTATCTGGTTGTTTAATGCTTTGATTCTAGGATATTCAATTGTTAATTTTTCTTCTATATTTCATATTTTTTTATTTATTATTTTTGCACTGCTAGTGATAATTTGTTTGGAAACATTAGTTTTTAGTGATTAATTTTTTGAGTTATTTGAATCTTTTAAATAGCAATATTATATGAATAGCAATAAATACTTTTGTTAATTTTTTTTTTTTTTTAATTCATTATTTAATGTTGAAAGGCTGACCATTATATCCAATCTCTTTGGATTTATATGGAATCTTCGTAATACCCTCCACATACCTCGCATTCGGAGGATAGGTCGCCAACCTAGCCAGCCCCATTTCCAGCAGATGCGCATTCAAGAAAGTACGGTCTTCCAGATATACGCATGCCAGCGTTCTTCCATATCGGTCATATTTCTGAACATCATATTCAAGAAACACCTTTTTTCCCTTTTGCAGCTTCTTTATAAATGCATAAGAAAAGCTTAACTTTCTATCACCTCATTGCTCACTACTTCCCCAGTTCGGTACACCAGGATTGCTTTTCTCACTTCTTCATTAAGTTTCACCTCAATGGTGATATACTCACCGATTTGGTTTAATAGCTTTATAGAAGTACTACATCCAGGACAGGTGGTTACGCCATAAAAGTCTAAAATGTTTTTGGCCCAGGATTGGCAGATTGAGTAATCAAAGCCATCCACTGAATTTTCCCATACGGCTAAAAAGAAATCTACTTCAAAATAAAGTACTCCCAGCGGTGGAGAGTAGGGCGCTCTGCATTCCCAACGAATGCTTTCTGAAAAATCGCTGCTTATAAATTGAGTATAGGATACTCCATAGTCATTAATCTCCCCGTTATACTCTAATAAAAAACCACCTTTCCAGGGTCTTACATAATCGAGAAAGGGAAATGCATTTCTAGGGATATATTCAGTTGTGGATTTAAGCTCCCAATTATCATGGCTAATCCTTAAAAGGCTTTTAGAGCTGATAGCATCCTCATTTAGGGTCGTATTGGAAAAACCGTAAATTTCGAAGAATTCAAAGTCCCAAACCATATGGGAGTGTAGAATAGGATTATAGATTGCTTCTGAGATAAGAGAATCCGGATCCAGGTCTATTGTATATTCTGTTATTTTTTTATCTGGAGATTCAAAAATACCCAACCAGAACTCCCCATTAGTACCTCCATAGAGATAAGTATGTTTTGTGGCTCCATACTCATATAATCCTAAATAATCCAGATCCTGGACATCAATTAGGGAACCATAGATGGCAATTAAACTATCTCTTAATGCAAGTTGTGGGTCTATTGGACTGCTAGGTTCATGAGATTCCTTACATGCTGTGCAAAGTACTGCAAACGCAAAAAGGAACAGAATTTTATTGGTAAAAATCTTCATAGACCGATTTTCTCCATAACATTCACTATTCGATACTATTTCCCTGCACCTCCCTAAAAAACTCAACATACCTCACATTCGGCGGAAACGTAGCCAACCTTGCCAGCCCCATTTCCAGCAGATGCGCATTCAAGAAAGTACTGTCTTCCAGATACACGTAGGCTAAAGTCCTGCCATATCGATCGTACTTCTGCACGTCATATTCAAGCAGCACCTTCTTACCCTTTAGCATGTTCTTCACATATTCAGAGGCTTCCTTGCCTCCCGGCTGCTCTTCCGTCAGTCCTTCCCATTTCACTTCAGGTGTATCCACTCCGATCAATCGGATTTTCTCGTTTTTCCCGGCACCCATCTTCACCCAAAAAGTGTCTCCATCCACGAACTTATGAATCTTATACGGTCCATATCGTTCTTGGGCAAAGAGGAGTGTGAATGTGGAGAATAAGAAGATTAGAGCTAAAAGAAATTTTCTCATGTCAGTAAAACAGTTTGCATTAACAATTTAAGAAGAAAACTTGAATATTTTTTTGCTGTGGATCATATGGGAAAAATAAGATTCCTGTCCGGGTGGAATTTTTTGGGAGTGTTAGCTAAACTCTGTCCTTCCCTTCCCTTGGGGTACCCCAAGGGAAGGGAACTAATTAATTAATTTGTATTGATGTCCAGCTTCAGCCTCCCCTCAAATTTAATGGCCAGCTGCTGGACTGTCAAGCCCCAGTTGTGCAAAGGGGAGCTCCATTTTTTCTCGATCCGCCGGGTAGCAAGGTACACGAGCTTCAACAGTGCCATATCACTGGTAAATGCCCCTTTGGTCTTGGTGACCTTTCTCACCTGCCTGTGATACCCTTCCACGGCATTGGTGGTATAGATCATCTTTCGGATGCCCTTGGTGTATGCAAAATAAGCGCTTAGCCTTTCCCAGTTGCTGTTCCATGACCGGAGTACCACCGGATATTTCTTCCCCCATTTCTCTTCCAGATCCAGAAGGGCTGATTCTGCCAGATCTTTGGTGTCTGCCCCATACACCAGCCTGAGGTCACGGGCGAACTCCTTCTGATCCTTACTGGCCACATATTTCAGGCTGTTGCGGATCTGGTGGACGATACAGAGCTGGACCTCTGTTTTGGGGAAAACCGAATGGATCGCCTCCGGAAAGCCTACAAGGTTATCTGTACAGGCAATCAGAATATCACGGACACCACGGTGCTGTAGGTCACTGAGCACCTGTAGCCAGAAGTTGGCCCCTTCGCTTTCAGACAGGTACATTCCCAGGATTTCCTTTCTCCCGGATTTGTTGATCCCAAGCACATTGTACAGTGCCTTATGCTTCACCTTGCCTTCTTCCCGTACCTTGAAGTGCATGGCATCAAGCCATACGATGCAGTAAACCTCCTCCAACGGACGGTTCTGCCATTCCTTTACCCTGGGGATGATACGGTCGGTAATATCACTGATTACCTGGGTAGAGACCTCGGTGTCGTACATTTCCCTGATATGTGAGGAGATGTCACGAAGGCTGCTGCCCATGCCATAAAGGGCGATGATCTGATCTTCCAGATTGTCTGCCAATATCCGCTGGCGCTTTTCGATAATCTTGGGTTCAAAGCTGCTGTGACGGTCCTCCGGGGTGTCAATGGTCACTTCGCCAACGTTGCTCTTCACTGTTTTGGTACCTTTTCCGTTGCGCTTATTGCCCGAGGACCACCCTTTGTCTTCATCACGCAGATGCTCATCCATCTCTGCCTGAAGTGACTCTTCCAAAAATTCCTTCAGAATTGGTGAAAGTGCCCCGTTCTTCCCGAAAAGGTTCTCCCCTGATAAAAACTGCTCTAATACTTTTTTCTTGAATGCTGATTCTTGTTCTTTCATACTGCTCTATCTTATAAACTTTAACTAAAATTCAAAGTTTTAGACAGAGTTTAGATTACAGTCTCAATTTTTTCAAGATGATTAACTTTAATTTCTTATGTATAGCTTGAAGAAGTGAGGCTATTTCTATTTTTCCCTAATTATTTTAATAAATTCTTCTCTTAGCTTTTCGAGCTGTTTTTCAAAAACTTCGATGGTTTCTTTTAACGGATTATTTATGTTCTCAACATTGGCATTGATACTTGACGCATTCACGTTGCTGTTTTCGTAAAAATTAATTGTGTTATAAAGTACTTTTTCTTCACTAAGCCCCTTGAGACCTTCGAGAGTGACCTCCAAAGCGTTCGCTATTTGTTGCAATTTTTCATCGGATATATTTTCGGATTGTTCAAGTTTAGAGACAGCTTGCTTCGTTATACCTCCAAGTCTATCACCTAATTCAGATTGGCTAAGACCTCTAAGTTTTCTTACTCTTTCAACTTTTCTCCCCTTATGAAACGACAGTTTTTCAGATACATTTTCCATTATTGTTCAGGTTTATTTTTTTTGAATAGCTCGATTTTTTCTCGTTCACTCGCCAGTAGTCTTTCATAAAGTTCTATTACTTTATCTAGTGGATTAAAGACTTGGCTGATCCCGTTTGAATTTTCTGTTATTGTAGTATTATCAATATTATTTGAAATATGATACAAGGCTGAATTTTCATCAAAATTGTCCAAGAACTCTGGTGATACACCAAGTGCTTCGGCGATTTGAGCAAACAGGTTGTCATCAATATCTTCCAGATTCTCTATCCTTGACATTTCAGATTGAGAAACATTAAGATCCTGAGCTAAAGAATCTTGCTTAATTCCCTTAAAGTTTCGGCATTTCGCCACTGTTCTTCCTCTATGCTTATTCATAAAATTTATTTTTGAATAAATGTCAACCTTTTTTGGTTAAAAATCAACCTGAATAATTTATTTTTTTCTGAGTATTGGCGCAAATTGGATGAATAATGAAAAAAGTATCAACGGAAATTGATTTTGCAAAATGCGAGTATGCCCTTTTAGAAAATTGGGGAATATTAGATTTTGTTTTTTCAATTACTCTGTTTGATTTACTATTCAGAAGAAAACCTAAGAATCCGATCTGAGGATTCATTTTTAAGACCGTGAAAGGGGAGGTGCACATCCCTGAGCAGATCGGTTACTACACACTCACGTCAGCAAGCTCAGAATAGCCGGTAGAGCTGACAGATTACATCTTATTATTAATTAATGCTGGTTGGTCGGATAGACTGAGGTGGGATTGATATGTCTGGTTTGGAGTAGCAAGTAGCAGGTATCAAGTAGCTAGAGAGTAGAGCCAAGAAGCAAGAAGCTAGAGTCAAGCTTGCCTGCCGAAGGTAGGAGGCAAGATTCAAGCGTTCGTGATAGTGCTTTCAGCTTTCAGCTCTCGCACTTCCCTTCTGAACACTGAGACTGCCTACTGCGACTGAGATTTCTCCTCGTACCTCGTCGAAATGACCTAAAGACTGCTACTGCCTACTGACCACTTTCTTCGGTCTTCCGTCTTCGGTCTTCGGTCGGTGAGCCCGTCGAACCGCCAGCTTAAAACAAAAAGCACATGAAAAAACACATACTCATCTGCTTAGTGGGACTGCTATGTCTTCCCACAAGCACACTACTGGCACAAGTTGCTGATTCACCCGGGGCGGATTTTCTTCATAGGTCTGTGCCCCAAGTCTCCCCTGAACACGGAGACACCCATCGGGGCGGGAATGCCCGTCCCGATACTTTGCCGGAGAATAGTAGTTTGGTTGATCACTTCGGCACCCAAGGGCAGGAGAGCGAAAGCTCTTCTGCTTCGGTGGGGGAGGCACTTATCTATGGGGAGATCATCAATCCTGATTCGCTGGGGCCGATCAGGCTGACTGTTACTCCCTACTATCTGGATCCCAAATCCTCTTTTATGAGAAAGGAATCAACCATAGATCCACAGAGGGGAGAATTCTTTGATGGGGTCATGAATAAGAGGACTATGAAATTTCTTGCTGAACTGTCCTTGGGTAAACGCACGGGTTATTTCACGCTGTCCATTGATGGCTGGCCGATTCTCGAAAACTACCTGGTCCATCCCGGGGATAGCCTGATGCTTAGCCTAAACCTGAGATTGATGGAAGTTCTGTTTGCCGGAAGCGATGCAGCCTTTTATGAAGCCCAATATATGATAAAACGGGAGCAGAAACGCCGTGCCTTTGCATCTCCGAGGCAGTTGGTGGCTCAGGCAGACAGCAGGATGCTGCAAGATCCTGATAACCAAGCCAAAATAGCGAAGTATAAGGGTGCTTATGGTGCCGAATTGCTCATATTTGAGCCGGGAACTGAAAGCTTGGAATATTTAATGAATACGCTAGGGCATCCAGAGGAGGCTTTACAAGCCCAGATTACGGTACTTAACGGGTTTTCCGATCAGCTCAGTAATGAGGAATTTGATCTGTTGGAGGCTAAAATCTACAGTGACTTCTATGCCGGCGGGTTTTCTACCTATCGTAAGTTTTATCATCCCCAGGTGGAAAGACAATTCAGCGAAGATGAGAGGCTGGATTTCAGAAATAGAATGCAGGTTTTTGTCGAAAAAGCTGAAGCTGAAGAATACCTGCAGCATACCCGGTTGATTTCTGATTCTTACCTCATGATGTCCCTTGAAATCTCCATTCTTAAATCCCTCTGGGAAGAGGAATCCTTTCTGGAGATCGTATCGCGGGACCATACCGGTGAAGTAGCAGACCGCCTCCGTGCCGGATATCTGTCCAATTACCTTTCAGCGCTTTCCGGACAGGAAGAAAAAATACAGAGGTTTTTGGAAGTGACTTCAGTATCCCCATGGAGAGAAAGAATTGTGAGCCTTGAAAAATCCCATGTACCGGGCGATTCTATTCTGCCGATAAGGTTATCCGATCTTCAGGGAAACAACTATACCCGTGGGGACCTGCTGGGAAAACCCACCCTTCTCTATTTCTACTTTAGCTCCTGTGCGCACAGTGCCACTTACTTTAAGGAATACCTTTTTCCGCTCTATGGGCAAACCAAAGAGCTGGGCTATGAGTTGGTCGCTGTTTCTGTGGACAGGGATAAGGAATTCTGGAAATCACACATTGATCAATACTCTGACTCCACTATTCTGAACCTCAATCTTTCCGGAAAGGATAAGCAAAGGTGGATCAGCTACTATGAGATCTATGGCTATCCCAAAACCATGCTCCTTGATGAGCAGGGTAGAATTGTCTCTTTTGATATACGCGAGCTAGGGACGGATTATCAGTCCTTTCACGACAACTTCCTAAAACTGTACCAAGAAGAAATTTCCCATTCACCTTTTTCTGTACCAAACCTATGAAGACTTTCAGTTTATTCTTAATTCTAATACTCAGTAGTTTAGTCTCATTTTCCCAGACAGAAATGAGGATAATGGAAGGGCGGATCACCGCCTCAGAAGATAAGTCGGCTCTTCCGGGGGTCACAATTATGGTGAAGGGAACCTCTAACGGCACAGTTTCCAATGAGGAGGGGAAGTTTCGCCTTTCTGTACCAGAGGGTGATGTGCTGTTGGTTTTTAGCTTTATCGGATATGAATCACTGGACTATGTGGTTTCTGCTGGACAATCCTATCTGGAGGTGGCATTGCAGGAAAAGGACATTGATTTAGAAGGGGTGACCATCGTATCAACGGGCTTCCAGGAGCTCCCTTTGGAACGTACCACCGGATCATTTGTGGGAATCAACAAGGAACTCATTGAACGCAGGGTGTCCACCAATATCATAGACCGGTTGGAGGATGTAACACCTGGACTGGTTTTTAACAGGGACAGGCCCAATCTGGCAAGTGGAGAGAGCATCTCCATCAGGGGAACTGCTACCTTGATCTCATCCAGTGAGCCGCTAATAGTAGTGGACAACCTGGCTTACGATGGACCACTTTCCAGCATCAATCCCAATGACGTGGAGAGCATTACCGTTCTCAAGGATGCGGCGGCTGCTTCTATCTGGGGAGCTAGGGCAGGAAACGGGGTCATCGTGATAACTACCAAAAAGGGTGCATTTGATAAGCCTATGAGGGTGGAGTTTAATTCAAATGTAACCTACATACAGGAACCGGATCTGTTCTATTATCCTACCATGACTATTGGGTCCTTGGTAGATAAGCAGACAGACCTTTATGAACAAGGCTACTATAACAGCCAGCTTAACAATATCCGTAATCCTGTAGTCAACCCACTGGCAGAAGCTTTTTATGCCCATGAGCAGGGGTTGATTTCAAGCGGGGAGCTGGAAGGGATTGTCGGGACGCTCAGAAATTCCGACCTACGGAGGGATAGGAAGGAATACCTGACACGTCCGGCGGTCAACCAGCAATATTCCTTGAATATTTCAGGTGGCTCAGCAGCGTATAACTATCAGGTCAGTGCTGGTTGGGATAAGAACCGGGGATCAGAAGTCACTGTGGACAATTCGAGGATTACGCTTTCGACAAGGCAGAACTGGAAAATATGGAAGGAGAGGTTGCAATTCGGAGTAGGGGGATTTTACGTTCAGTCAGGATCCAATTCCGCTGTTCCGTCAACTTCCAGTCTTAATCCATATGACCGGCTTGCTGATGAAAACGGCGATCACCTCTCTGTTTACAGTGATTACAGCATCAGGTTCAAACAACAGATGGCAGACCAGCTCGCATTGGACTGGAATTATGTTCCCCTGGATGAAATAGGACTTACACCGACAACGACCCGTTCCAAAGACCTGAGGCTTTTCCTTCAGACTGACTATAGTATCCTTGAAGGACTGGATTTATCGGTCAATTATCAGTACTGGACCAACCGTAGGACTTCGGATAATTACAATCCGGTGGAATCTTACTTAGCAAGGAATCTCATCAATTCATTGACAGAGATCGGCGAAGACAACCAGCTGATCCATCATGTGCCCATGGGTGGGATACTGAACCAAAACAATACACAGGCATACAGCCATAACCTAAGAGGACAACTAAGTTATGGTAGGACTTGGGAGAACCATCGCATCAATGCTTTTGTGGGAGGGGAATTTAAGGATCAGGAGAGTGAAAGCTATGGGATGAGATCTTACGGGTATAATGCCGAAAACGGAACCTCCCTCCCTGTTGATTATCTGACAAGAAGGACAAATATTGCTACTGGGAGAATGGAAAATGTTCCATTCACTGAGAGCTTTGGTGGAATCACGACCCGGTTTGTATCCTATTTTGGAAATCTGGGGTATAGCTACCAAGGCAGATACCTGCTGAATGCCAGTGCCAGAAAAGATGCCTCCAATCTCTTCGGAGTCAATACAAATCAAAAAAGTGTACCACTCTGGTCCGTTGGTACGGGATGGATACTTTCTGAGGAAAGCTATCTAAAGGGAGGCTTTATAGACTTTCTCAAACTTAGATTGAGTTATGGATACAATGGAAATACCAATCCAAATGCGACTGCACTAACTACCGCTAACAGCTATGCAGGGGCTCAAAACCTGTTGACTTATCTTCCATATCTGGGAATACGTACCCCTCCAAATCCGGAATTGAGGTGGGAGCGTATCAAAATAACCAATGCGGGGGTGGATTTTGAACTTTTGGGATCCCGTCTGTCGGGTTCGGTGGAATACTATGACAAGCAGGGGCTTGATCTGTTGGGGCAGATCCCTTTGTTCCCCTCTTCTGGGTTCAGTAGCGCAACATTGAATTATGCCGCCACGCATACCAAAGGCTGGGATATCGTACTGAATTCTGTCAATACCAAAGGATCACTGAGATGGGAGACTTCTTTGTTTTTAAGTTTGTTGAAAGAGGAGGTGACCGAGATTGAAAATGAACCAACCGCCACACAGCTGATTGATTATTCCCCATCATCGCCGACTCCTGCCTTGGGAAAGCCATTGTTCTCTATTTTCAGTTTTCCGTTTGCCGGGCTACAGCCTTCGGACGGGGCTCCTATGGGCATAGTAGAAGGGGTAGCCAGCACGGATTATGCGACAATTTACAGTGAGGCCACACCGGATAACATACAGTTTCATGGCAGTGGACGTCCTACCAAATTTGGGGCTATACGCAATACAATAAGCTACAAAGGATGGAGCCTGTCCGCAAATATTTCGTACAGGCTGGGTTATTATTTCCGACGTCCTTCTGTGGATTTTGACCAGATCAATAGGGGAGGGTTTGGCCATGCCGATTATGAAAGGCGCTGGCAACAGCCCGGAGACGAGCTTACCACACAGGTCCCTTCAGATCCGGCAAAAGTGGATGCCTTCAAAACACATTTCTACCTCAGCAGTAGTGCAACGGTGGAAAAGGGTGATCACATTCGGTTGCAGGATGTTAGATTGTCCTACAAGTTAGCTCCTAAAAATACCCGTACGGCACTTTTCAGGACATTTGAAGCCTACTGCTACCTCAACAACCTTGGTATTCTATGGAAAGCGAGTGATAAGGTAGAAGACCCTGATTACCTTTTAAGCCCTGCCTTGTTCTCATCAGCCATAGGCTTCCGCGCCTCATTCTAATGTTTAACCTTACGCCTAGGGATATATTGGATTTTAAGCGGGTCATTGCTTTAATCTTCCTGCTGGGAAAATATCCATGGGTTTACCATTTAAAACTAAATACTATGAAAACTCATTATATAAAAGTCCTGCTTGTGCTTTTTGGGTTCATTGCCCAATCATGCTCCGAATTTCTAGATGCCAAACCTAATCAGGCCTTGGTGGTCCCTGCCTCATTGGATGACTTCCAGGCTTTACTGGATGCTGAGCAGCGCGGAATGAACTCTTTCCCAATAATAGGAATGATAAGCTCCGATGACCTTGTTTTTGGAGAAGGACTCATCCAGAGACTTTCCTTTAATTTGACGGCTACGTATTTCTGGGAAAAAGAACTTTATATGGCGGACGATTCAGATGCGAACTGGTCATCCCCTTATAATAAAATATCTTATGCCAATGTGGTATTGGATGGATTGAACGGGTATGAGACTCAAAATCAGGTTGAAGAACAGCGCAAACTGGAACTTGAGGCATCTGCCATGTTTTACAGGGCTATGGGACATTTTGAAGTACTGCTGCATTTTGCTGAGCCTTTTGATCCTGTAATGGACGACCAGTTGGGCATACCTATCCGGTTGACCTCAGATGTGAATATTAAAGTAGGCCGATCTACCATGGTGGAATCTTTTAATCAGATTATCAGCGATCTGGAATATTCCTCACGGGTACTGAATGATAAACCTACCATTGCAACCCGTCCATCAAAATGGGCAGCATTTGCCATGTTAGGCAGGGTCTATCTGACCATGCATAATTATGAACAGGCTTACGAATACTCAAAAAAGGCTTTGCAAATTGACGATACATTGATGGATTATAAGAGCCTAGATTCAGATTTGCCTTATTCATTTGAAATTTTCAATCCTGAAGTCATTTTTTACCAGCGGCAACTTAGTTCCACATTTACCACCAATGCGGAGAACATGGTTAATCCCGATTTGGTAAGTCTTTATGACAGCAGTGATTTAAGGCTGACCTATTTTTTAATAGAAGGTAGAGAGGAGGGCGTTTATAATTTCCGGGGCAACTATACGGGGGATTTCTACAACTTTGGCGGCATTGCCACGGATGAAGTTATTCTCAATTATGCAGAGAGTGCAAACAGGTTAGGCATGGATACTGACGCATTGGAAAAATTAAACTATTTATTGGAGCACAGAATGGAGTCTGGATACAATGCTGTTGAAGGATTGTATGATGTAAATTTACTCAAGAAAATAGTGGAGGAAAGGAGGAAAGAATTGCTCTACAGAGGAATACGTTGGTGGGATTTAAAGCGACATAACAAATATCCTGAACTTGCGGTCACATTAAGGCGTGAATTCAACGAGGGGGGGGCACTATTGGAGCCGGATGATCCACGGTACACATTCATGATTCCTCCTGCGGAGATAAACCTGAACCCGATGCCGCAAAACCAAAGATGATCAGTAAAAAAAGGCATTCCTTTCAGGGGAATGCCTTGATTTCCGGATTCTTTAATTCGGAAATTATTTTACAAATGAGTCAAGTTCACCGGTAATGATGAATTCACCTTCTTCTACTGGAGTACTGTTTTTATCTGGCATTTCGAAAGAACAATCCTCGTTTTTCAATTCATCACAGACATAGGTTTCAGGACCTGGGGTTACGCCAGCCAAATTGTACCAGATCTCTGGCCCTGGGGCAGGATCTTCAGCATATCGCTCGGTGGGATCATTGGCAAAATTCATGGCCATGGCCAGGGTTGCCCCGAACACTAATCCTAGTGCTGGGAGCAGGTTTTTAAGTGATTTCATAGTCGTGTTGGTTGTGGGAGTTGCCTCCCGGGTTAACTTATTCGGTACTCAGTCCCACTGATGCGGAGTCCCTTCCGTGGACTTTTTCCTTCGTGAGGAATCCGCCCAAAGACTCCGGCTCAGCGGGTGAACCGTCCAGGTTGCCCCGGTTTGGGAGCCGGTTCCGCTCCCTGCACCGCCGAGTGTTGACTGGCATCTCTACTCCCAGTCATTAGAGATGGACGGTGCGGTAATTAGGTTTGATTTCCCAAGACCAATGGTCTTAAGGGAATTTGTT
This sequence comes from Algoriphagus sp. AGSA1, assembly GCF_021390545.1. GTDB lineage: Bacteria > Bacteroidota > Bacteroidia > Cytophagales > Cyclobacteriaceae > Algoriphagus. The sequence goes on from NZ_JAJUWR010000041.1 coordinate 19,643, forward strand.
CATGCTATTTTTTACAGCCCGTGCTTTAGATCTTTGGGCTGTGGGCGGCGGCTCCACCTCCGTCGCCCTTTATTATGTTGATTTACTATGGTAAATGGATAGATTCTAGGAATGGATTATATTTGAGTAAGAGAAAATTGTGATTTCATATTTTTTGAAACTTAACAGCTAAAGAGTCCGGGGCATCTGCCTTGGACTTTTTTGTCTAGATCTGGTGAACAGCGATTGTGCTGATCGTGATTTGTAATCCCAACCCCAACCCGTAGGATTTCTAATCCGATAATTTACAAACGCTGCAGACCTCCTCGGGACAAGCTTTCTTCTTATCACTGTATCTCATGTCCGGGGCAATGGCTTTTTTATCTTTTTTTCACCGGGTTAAAACCCTGTGCAATAAAATCTGACATGCCTGCCTACCGGTCAGGCAGGCCTACGGCATTGCTCTGTTTCTGCAGGACTTTGGGAGATTATTCAATCTAAATTCTCTCCTCACTACAGGTTAACCTTTAACTATTAACATTTAACCTATCATCTGACACCCGTCATCAATCATCAATCATCGGACTTTTCTCCCGTCTTCGGTCTTCTATCATCCAACAACTCCACTAATCTTCCAATTTTTCAATCTTCAAATCTTTCAATCGAATCAACTCTTCAAATCGTAATCCCCAAATAGCTATTCCAATACAAATCATATTTAACACGAAATGCTCCGCCCAACCCAAACTGTTGAGAATTCCTGCGCAGTTGCACGGCACCCTCGGAAATGCTCCTACCCAGATCAGGCCCACATAAGTGGTAAAGACGGTGAGGAGGAGAATACTTGAGAGATATCCCCACCATCTGCTGACAGAAAAGAGTAGGAGCCCGGCGATCAGCAACTCTACAGTTGGGACTGCGTAGGCCAGCACTTCCGCCAGTTCCCCAGGAAAGGTCTGGTTGTGAAAGGCATCCCTGCTTGCCCCAAACCTTAGGAGTTTGTCCAGTCCTGTATAGATCCATAGCAGGATTAAAAGGGCTGAAGGTAATTTTGATAGCTTGTCCATTACTGTTGGGATAATTCATGCGAATTGCTGTTAATATTGTGCTCTAGTTATTTGTTAAGGTTTTTAAATAATTGAAAAACAACAGTTAAGGAGCATGTTGTTGTTTTGTTGAACTGTGATAAATGTCAGGAGAAATAGAACCATAAAGCAAGTAAGTGGCGAACATGGCAGGGTTTTGGGTGAAACTTGCAACCAACTGATGGGTTTATTCCTAATGAGTTGGTCTTGGAAGAATTTCTTTGGGTAGTTAGCCATTGAAGCGGGTTTTTTTTTTTTTGGGATAATCCTAACTGATTAATGATAAGTGGATTAAGCTGCTGCTAGAATCAAGAATTTGCTAAAAAAGTATTGTGTCATTAGTCATAATGATTATATTAGTTTGATCTAAAGTTTATTTACTTATTTGAACCAACCATTCTATTTAAAGGTGGAGCTTTTTGTGAATGGTTGTGTGGATCTATTTGAAGTAGTTTACTACCCCTGCTGGAATCAAGCTGTATAGGCAGAGAATTGTGAGCAATAAATTCTTCAAATGATTATCTACTGGGTTTTATATTTTCTTCCTTAAAAGTATAATGCAGTGTAGGTATAGCTTCTTCATGGTGTAGGATCAAAAAAAAAGACCTGCACAGTGGCAGGTCTCTTAGAACCGGGGATTTTTTAATGGTAATTACCTTAAAATATCCGGTACAGCTTGCGGACTTCATCTGAAGTCTTTCTAAACCACATCAGTTCGGACGCTCCGATTAAGCACGGGTTATGGTGGTACGGCACTCCCTGAAGAAGCTTCTTGTAGCCTTTCCTTTGTTGTTGCTTTTTTCCTGATAACTGATTTTCCTGATGGATGAGAGTGCCTTTTGACATTCCTCCAAAGTTTGTTTGTTGGTCATAACGTATAATTTTTTTGAACCATGGAAACTAGTAATTCTAAGATGATCCCTGACCAGTTAGGTGTAAAGGGCAGGGTTTTAGGTGTAATTGACATGCTGTTCAAGCCTACCCTATACCCCCTCTATTTACTTTTCCTGATATTTCTTTTGTATGCATTCGTTGATCTGGTTGCCACCTTTATAGAATTCGGTGAGGTTGACGGATGGTTGATGGCCCAATACCATTTTATAGCGGGATACCTGATTTGTTCCTTATATTTTAAACTGGTACTCCCTGAGTTTATTAACCATAAAAGAAGGATTCGTGCGGTGTTTTACTTTCTGCTACTATTTTCCAGTTTAGTAGCTGTGAAACTGCTGGTACATAATGTTTTCCTGGGTACACTTTCACTATCCAAAAGTTTCCTTGTCATTGAATTCACCCGCTTATTTCATTTTTTAATTTTAACCTCGGTGGTCTGGGCCTATTATAATAATCTTGAACTAGGGAAGAGTAAGTATGCCGTGGAAATCAATCATGAAAAGTTGAAGGTAATGCACCGGTCTATGCAACTCAGTTCCCATTTTGTCTTGAATTCTTTGAGTATCTACCAGTCTAAAATTATCAAACTGTCGCCGGACTTGGCGAGAGAATTTTCCCATTTGACTTCCTTACTCAGGTATAGTTTCAAGGAATTAGGTGAACCTAATTTCCTGAATGAAGAAGTAAAAGCAGTGGGAAAATACCTTCAAATCCAGAGCATGAGATTTCCACAGCTTTCTTTACATGCAGCTATAGATGTGCCTTCTATAGCCGACAAGCTTCCTATGCCCAAGATGTGTCTACTTACCTTGGTTGAGAACGTGTTTTTCCATGGAGATTACACAGATACGAACCATCCCTGCAAAATTGAATTCCTGCTTGTTCAGGAGGATTTAACAGCGGGTTGGGTGTTCAAAGTCAACATCACCAACAAAGTCCAAAACAGGGGGATAAAGCCCCGGTCAGGATTTGGTTCCTCCTCTGTTTTCCGTGTGTTGGGACATGAATTCGGGGATGGATTCCATTACAGGGTAGAATCAGATGAGTCGAATTATTCCTTACTACTAAGAATACATTATGGAAAAACGATACAAAGTAGGTCTGATTGACGATGAAGAACATATCTTGGATATTCTGATCCAAGAAATATCCATGCTACCCGACTTTGAGGTGGGATTTTCAACAGTAGATCCGGTGATGGGATTGGGATACCTACAGGAGGGAAAGGCGGACATCCTGATTACCGATATTTTGATGCCTGAACTGGGGGGACTTGAAATATCCAGAAAATTGATCGATTCAGGAATTCCGGTGATTATCTGTTCCGGACATTCCAGGTATGCTTCGCAGGGGTACAAAGTGGAAGCACTTGATTTTTTGGTGAAACCACCTGAAACCATTGAATTGACTGAGGCACTGGAAAAGGCAAAGAAGAAAATGGATACACTCTACTGGGTTAGAAAAGAGTTGGAAGGAAACATTCGGGTGATAAGCGATAAACTCGGCTACAGGCATCAGGTGTTTAATCCCTCACAAATCTTATACATGGAACAGCAGAATAAAATATCCATTGTAAAACTGGATGACGGAAGTGAATTTACAATGCACTATTCCTTCATGGAAAGTATGGGAAAGCTCCGCTCCAGGTATATGGTCAGGGTACACCAATCATTTGCGGTAAATATCCTCAAGATAAGAAAACTACATCCTGAGGAATGTGAGCTCGTCTCTGGGGATATGATCACTATGAGCAGAACCTACAAGGATGAGGTGAGACGGATTTTTGACAACAGAAGGATTAATTAAAAGGGACTTTTTCTGAGTATTCGGTTACCTAGCGTTTGAATAGGCTGTTGAAATGCATAGACTTGTTTCCCTATTTCCCTATAAAGCCTATAGCGGATCCTCCGCTCATAATCCTGGGTTTCCAATGGAAAGAATCTGTTGATCATCATGTGTAGGTGGTTGGACATTAGGTGGATTGCTGAATCTTCCTTGCTGTGAAAATATTCATGGGAGCTAATGAGTTCAAGGTACTTTTCTGATTCAAAACCTAGGGTTTCAAAAGTGGATGCGTATTCAAAGCAGGATTTAAATGTCTTTACCTCATCCCAAGGCATACTTTTCACATCTTCTTTGAGATGGGAGAATACTCGGGAAAGGTAGGGGGATTGGAAAAAAATGATCCTCCATAAGTGGACAACAAGGTCTTCTTTATACTTGGGTGGATAGTTCAGATATAAAATTCCTTGGAATTTGGTTGCCAGAAATATAGATTCTAGATGAAAAAGCAGGTGTGAGGTTTCTAATCCTGAATTTCCGTATTTGGCTGTTTCCGGAAAATAGGAAGCTGTTTTCCAGTTCAGGTCTTCTTGTAAAAAGAATTCAGAGAATGAGGCTAGAAGTGTCCTTTTATCAATCGGGGCTATATCCAGAAGGCGTAAGCGGATTTCTGTGGCTCCGTTTTTTCCATAGAGAAGATAATACCAGACGGGTGTCAGGGAGCTGACCTGAGGCTCTTCCATCTGATGGAGCAGGCGCTCTAAAACTTCCGGGATTTCAGTAGGGTTTATAGTGAGGGTGAAGCAAAGACAGTTTTTATGGGTATGGGTAATGGGATTGAATGACAATTTTGATCTCTTGACAAGCTGTGGTCGGGAGTGTTGGAACACAAACTGGGGATAGGCAGCTGTACTGTCTGCTGCACGGAACAGGCCTGCTGGAAACCAATTCGGGTCGCTCAGGGTAAGGGTTTGGTCACGTTGAAGTTCCTGCCAAAGTATTTTTAAATCATCCGGATTGTTGGGGTTTAGCAAAAGTTCCCTGTCAGTATGCCCAGCCAGTATATGGAAGGGAATCTCCAGATCTTCTAATTTCTGTCGGAGTTCTTTCGGTGTGGCTAATGTATCTCTGTTCAGCTTCCATTTTCTACTCTGAAGGCATAGTTGACCCCACTTCAATTGTGGGCAATAAGGGGATTGGGAAAGGATGTTGTGCTTATAAGGTAAAAATCTATACCTGTCATGGTGGGCTATTTCCCAAAGTAACCGTAGGATAGGATGGGTGATCTGCTCACCATTCAGGGGATGCATGATGACCGGGATTACTTGCTTGCCGGTATATTTATGAATCAGTTGGATACGGTTTTCCCAGATTCCAAGGTAGAGCTCATCAAAACCCAGCTGTTTTGGGGTCTTGGATTTAAATGGTGTGATTTCATAGTCAAAGACATTCTCCACATTACAGATATGCTGGATAGGTGCTGCTTCCAAAAGCTGGACATTTGCATAGAGGGTCTCAGCATCGGTATATACACTCTTTTTGATCTGCTGAGATAGGTCTTTGATGTTCGGATCCCTGTTGAATCTCCCGGTATAGACAAAGGGTCGGTTACAGACCATATTTTCTATGATTGGATTTCCCAGAGCATCTAGGCGAAAGAGAATCTGTACATCATGGATCTCCTGCTGCAGTTCTTTTTTGGCAAAGAACTTCTTCAAGTCTATGGATTTCCGCTCATGATTTCCCAGAATAGTTGGGGTAATATCCTCATCCATACCTGCTTTTTCCGGTTGAAGAAACTGCCCGGCTAGAAACTCGGTATGACTCAAGAGATCGCTGAGGCAGACGTATCGGTCATCAAATTGAGTTGTGAAAAAGTTCTTGAAATCCCTGATGTAAGAGCTTTCCTCCTTAGAAAAAATACTTCCAGCTGAATTGATGAATTCCATCAATTGTTCCCTGATGCCCTCAGGTAACTTTAATCTGTTTTTCACTACCATGTCCACCCCTGACTGCTTATTGTCAAATAAGTATTCCGGCGCTAAAAAACCGGAATCAAGGACCTGTTCCCACAGTAGCTTTGCCTGCGCTGTAGGGGGTGTGGCTAGCTGTGTGCTAAGCAACTGCTGAAACTTATTGAAGTTTATCCCCTCTTTGGAAGTTGTTTTGATCAAGGCCTCAAATAGGGGGTTGACCGGAAGCTTGCATCCTTTCCAACTACGGCTAATAGTGTCAAAAACCAAGGCATGATAGTATTTATGTCTTTTGTAGATCCCTGGAACCAGGTGGTAATTTGACAGGAACCGATCTGGGTTTGATTCAAGCTGCTTTTCAAATCCATGAGGGCTCTTTCCATTAACTTCGGATGTCTGAATAGGGAAATTTATCAATATTTCCTTTTCCCAGGTTCCAGTACCCACCCCTGCAAATCTACCGAATGGGGTAGGGCGGAAGCGGCCTCTCAACAGGTATTTTCTGAGTTTGATTCTTTGTCTATGATCCAGGTCTTTATAGACTTTTCCTTCCAATTCATTATAAAAGGCAGTTGAGGAAAGTTTGATGGCCTGGAGAATGCTGTCCCAATGTAGTGCTATGCGTGACGGATTATCATGGTCAAACTGGAAAAGCGGAAGCCGGTATAGAAATGACATAATGGATTGAAATTTTTATTCAATCCTACCTGATTTTGCGATTGATTGGGTGTTTTTGGTGTAGATGGAGGGGATTCGGGTGAAATTGACGTATATTCCTTTACATTTAAAAATTGTTTCAGCTAAACAAATACGGTGGTGTACATTCTTGGAGAAGTAGGGTTTAAATGATGGCTTAAATTATATATCCGTTTTATTTAGCAGTAAAAGGAAATGGGGTTTCGAAGGACATGATCAAAAAATGTTTTCATAAGTAGAGTTACTATTTAGCTTTTAGTGCTATGCAACAGCATACCAATAACCACCAAACCAATGCCTAATAATGCAAACATATCAGGAAGCAAAATATTGATAAATATTATTTCCCCAATGATATAAGGTGTTGATTTTAAGGGGTAACAATCAAAAAAAAATAAGCATGGATAAGAAGAGTTGGTTGATTTTATTTGTCTCACCGTCTGATCCATTCTTTGAATTTTCCTGCTCTACTCTGGCTAACTGTCACTTCTTCATGGAATGAGGGGGAAAGATGCACGAACAGTTTCCCATGCCCGTTTGACCGAAAGTCCTGACAGGAGCGGTACTGGATAATCATTTTCCTGTTTATCCTGAAGAAATCACGGGGTGGTAATTTCTGCTCCAGTTCATCCAGGGTTTCATTGATGAAATAGGTGGTTTGGTTGGATGTCACCAGATAGTTCATTCTGTCTTGGTGGTAAATGAAACGTATATTTTGCAGTTCCATGGGAATAGTTTTGGTTCCCTGTTGTACAAGCAGGATTTCCATCTCGGTTTTGGTGTATGTATTGCCTTCTCGGTTTCTTAGGATTTGGTAATAGAACAGGTAATAGATATTGAAAAGGAACACTGGCAGCGCCATGGCCGGTATAGAGTTGTTTAGTCCGGGATTTGCGGAGGATGTGGTTAGACCAAAGTACCATTGATAAAGAGACAGGAAAAAGTAATCTACTACCCCAGGTAGGAGCACTCCAAGTGTAAACTGTAAGGTGAGACGAAGGAGTGGGCTATCTTTCCAGTCATATTTTTTGTCAAGCTGAACTGTCACCCAATGGATAAATTCAATGAAAAGAAAGGCCATTAAGAAGGCCGCCAACAACTTTACGAAAAATGAATTGTTGGAGAGTGAATCCAAAAAGCGCGCCCCGGTGCCGTACATAGCCACAAGGAATGCAGCGATTACACATAAAAGTATGCGCATCACCTGATCGTTATATCGTACCGGGAGCTTCCTTTTCACCAAAACAAAAATGTTTGTTTCCCTTCCTCCATTATTGGAATCAGGAAAATTGCTGATCCTTGCTTAAACTGAGATCCTAGGTAGATAAGATAATAAACTCTTCGTTAATTTTTGAAAGGATTGGGTTATAGGTGCTCTAAATATAGTTAAATGGCACTTTTAACAGCGGTTTTATAGTAGTAAACCCTGAATAAGGCATTATTTTTCAAGCGTGTTTAGTGGCATTTCATTCCTATAATCACCTGATTCATTTTTTCAATTGAGTCTTTTTTAAAGTTTTTCCCCTAGTGATCCTATGTTTGTGGCCGGCCTATTTGGTACCCAGGCTTAAGGAAATATTTAACTCGCGGGCAGTTTTTAACCGGGATTTATTTCCCACTAACCTCTCATATTATGGATTACAATGAACAATTTAGTCATCTTTTTTTAAAGATGAAGGAGGAAATTGCAGCTATAGGATCAACTTCTTCCAACCCACTAGTAAGAACTGAACAGGCCTATCTTATTGCTTCTGATTATTGCAGCAAAGTGAAGGCTTCCGACGTTTTTGATACTCAAGAATCTGAAATAGAGTTTTTCAAGAAAATAAGACCTGGGTTTGAAGCCGAACTGATCTACTTTGGTGAGCTGTATTATTTAATCTCTTCATTGCCAGAAGGGAAAAAGAACCGGATAAAATACTTAGAAAGCCAGTATGTTCCTATAATGATGTACAGGAGACGATATCAATCATTGTATGAATACTGGTGTTTGGATCGATCGGATTTGGATCAACAACTCTTTGCCCGTCAGGGTCTGAAAGATTTTATCTTTTTTTCCCGACCCTTGCCTCACGGGGATCCTAATTCATTGCCTGTAGGTAAGGTCTTTGCTAGGTTTCGGGCTTATCAGGAACTTCATGGGTATCTGCAAAAAGAACTGGGAAAGCTAAGTAACAAAGGAGTGAACGGCATTAACCATTCTATCCGGTGGACTGCGACAAAAGCCGCATTAGTGGAGCTTGCTTATGCTTTGAAGGCCTCGGGTGCCATAAATAACGGAAATGCATCTATCAGGGATATTGCAACCCATCTGGAAAACGCCTTCCATCAGGACCTATCCCAGTTTTACCGCACTTTTCAGGAAATACGTATCCGGAAGAACAGCCGAACAACTTTCCTGGACCGTCTTAAAGACAAGCTGGAGCGCTGGATGGATAATACAGATCTAAACAGTAGGGGAGATATCTGAATTTTTTTCTCCCCCTTCGGTATTCAGTGTGGAAGATTTTTGAAATTCCGCCCCAGTTTGCATGCTCAAAATCAAGCAGATATGATGGATGCAATCTCCTGGGGCGAATTTCTACAAGGTCTGGCAACAGTATTGGTTTTTTACTACTGCTATGTACTTATTCGCTATTTCCGTCCAGAGTTTTCGGGAATATTGAATAAGATTCAAGAGAACAGTGCGACTACGCTTTCTAAGGGAACTAGTAAGCATGATGGGTTACTGATGGAAAAATTGGCCAAGCTGATCGACGAGATAGACACAGATGTCATTCCTATATGCAGCACAAGTGAAGAGCTTCTTGGCAAGCTCAGGATCAAGCTGCAGATTCTTAAGGGGGATGAGGGATTAGCTGTCCGTTCTTTGCTAGCTAGGCATATTCTCCTTTCAGCTCAGGTGCATGCGCTAGCTATATCTGAAGAAGACATTCAGGAACTGCTAGACCTTCCTCATACCGCAATTTCAACACGAACATAACTATACTACTATGAAGAAAACCACAAGATGTATCGGTACGGCTTATTTATTCCTGATAGCAGGAATTGCATCTGCCCAAGATGGGGTTGCGGGAATTACCGAGGCCTCCCAGCAGGTAAGGGGGTACTTTCAGGCAGGTACAAATCTAATGTACGCGATAGGGGCAATAGTAGGGCTGGTAGGAGCGGTAAAAGTATTCAACAAATGGAACAATGGTGAACCGGATACCGGTAAAGTGGCAGCTGCATGGTTCGGTTCCTGTGTGTTTTTGGTTGTGGTGGCTACCGTACTTCAGAGTTTCTTCGGAGTCTGATCAAGCAGGGGATATGGATCAACTCGAACTGAGAAAGAAGGGAGTTCTCCCAGTAATTGATGTCGCCGGGCATTGCTTTACGGTGGATGTCCGGCTAAATGAATTAAGGAATGTGGATTTTCCTTGGAAAAAGCTCAATCTGGATGAGATGGTAACAGGCCCAGATGGGAGACATTACCTGTTTTTCTTTGATGTGAAGAATATGTGCATTCTGCACTCCTCCCCGGATTTGGTCGCTGTACCTGACCATGTGGTTCTGGTGAAAATTCCAGATGAAATGGGGCTGGATCCTGTAGGCTTAGCAAGAAATTACGGATTGGGTGACGAGTATTTTCTTAAGATGCATCCTTTCGACCCTGTGCCCTCTGCACAAATTACTCCCTTAGAAAATTCCGGGTTGTTGGAGTTTGTAGCGGAAAACAGAAAGCGGATAAGAGAAAGTCATTTCGGATGAAAATATGCCAATAGGTAATTCCGGACTCATAATCTTTAATGAATACAAAACAGTGTGTCATTTGAAACTGAACATGATTCAATACGAGGTAAATAAAGGGATAAATAAGCCGATTGAGATTAAAGGGCTAAAGGGACAGTATATCGGATATTTGGCTGCAGGTGTGGGTATGACTTTGATAGTCTTTGCACTGTGTTATGTAGCAGGCCTTTCTATGTATGCTTGTCTGGCCATTGCTACGGTGCTCGCAGGCGCTGTCTTCTTTACAGTTTTTCATTTGAGTGCGACTTATGGGGAACATGGGCTGATGAAAAAAATGGCCAGAAAACAGGTTCCAGAAAACCTGGTAATACGTAGCCGGAATTGTTTTACAGGATTAATGGCTCAGTAACTATGGATCTGCAAAAAATGTTTCCCTTATATAAACTTGAGCACGACATGATTCTGTCCCGTCCGGGAGATATGACAGTAGTCTTTGAAGTGGGATTGCCAGAAATATTCTCACAAAGTCCTGCAGGATATGAGGCAGTTCAGCATGCCTGGAACAAAGCTATAGGTCTTTTGGAGGGAAATACTGTGTTGCATAAACAGGACTGGTTTGTTGATGATTCTTACTTTGGAAAATTCGAGGGGGCCGAACATTCCTTTCATTCACTTTCCAGCGAGCGATTCTTTGCGGAAAGACCACATCTGGCACATCGCTGTACTTTATCAATCACCAAACGTCCAAAAGGAAGTAAGCTTGGGAACTCGTCTATGTCAAACCTGTTGCGGAAATCCCTGCTTCCTCTTGAATCGTTTGAAAGTAACAGAACAGAAGAATTCCTTAATACAGTAGGACAGCTCAACCAGATTTTGGCTGATGCGGGTATTACTTTGAACCGGCTGACCGGGAGGCAAATTGCCGGAACATCCAAGAAAACTGGATTGATTGAAGAATACCTTACGCTGGGTAATCCTGAAGTCCTTCAGGATATCCAGTTCAAACCTGAATGGAGAATAGGTGAAAAATTTGTCCAGCTGTTTTCTATGGGAGATGTTGAAGATTTGCCTTCGTCTGTGAGCCCATACCGCACCTATGAGCCCTACGGCACGGATAAGACAACATTTCCTATAGGATTCGCTACATCAGTCGGATGCCTGTTGCCTTGCAACCATATATACAACCAGTTTCTTTTCATAGAGGACCATAGAAAAAGGCTCAAAGAACTGGAAGCCAAAAGACTCCGATTGGAATCACTGTCAAATTATTCCCGTGAGAATGCCATTTCAAGGGATGCTACTGCAGAGTTTCTTAATGAGGCTATCTCAACGGGAAGAAAAGCGGTCAAAGCACACTTCAATGTGATGGTGTGGACGGATGATAGGCAAGAGGTAGGAAAACTCCGCAACTTAACAGCCGGAGCTCTTGCGAAGATGAATGTGGTACCCAGGTTGGAAACGGTTGGGGCTGCCCAGATTTTCTGGGCTGGTCTGCCTGGCAATCAGGCTTCATTTCCAGTCAATGAGACGTTTGACACTTTTATCGCACAGGCCACTTGCTTCTTTAATTCAGAAACCCATTACCTCACTTCCCGCAGTCCGGTAGGAATAAGGTTTGGAGACAGGATCACGGGATATCCTATTCATGTGGATATTTCTGATGAGCCCATGAAACAGGGGCTGATCACCAACAGGAACAAGTTTGTGTTGGGGCCTTCCGGATCAGGAAAGTCCTTTCTTACCAACCATATGATGAGAACCTATTATGAGCAGGGTGCCCATGTGGTTCTGGTAGATGTAGGGCATTCCTACCGGGGGCTTTGTGAGTTGATGAAGGGCTATTACTTCGCCTATGAAGAGGAAAATCCCATCTGTTTCAATCCTTTTTACATCGAGGGAAGGAAACGTCCGGATACGGAGAAGAAAGAAAGTCTTAAGACGCTTCTTCATGCACTATGGAAGAAAGATGATGAATCTTTTCGGAGATCCGAATATGTGGCATTATCCAATGCACTTTCAGGATATTTTGAGTTGTTGGATAGAGAGCCGGAGATATTTCCATGCTTTGATACTTTCTATAGGTATGTGGGAAAGGAATTCAGGGAAACATTGAAAAATGATGGGGTAAATGCCCGGGATTTCGATGTGGAAAATTTCATGTTTGTGCTACGTCCTTATTACCGGGGAGGGGAGTTTGACTATTTGTTAAATGCACGGGATAATCTGGATTTGCTGCATCAGCGGTTCATTGTCTTTGAACTGGACAATATCAAGGACCATCCTATTCTGTTCCCTGTGGTGACCCTGATGATCATGGAGATCTTCATCTCCAAAATGAGAAAACTAAAGGGTATCAGAAAGATCATCCTTATTGAGGAAGCCTGGAAGGCTATTGCCAAAGAAGGGATGGCAGAGTACATCAAGTACCTATTTAAAACGGTAAGGAAGTTCTTCGGTGAAGCTATGGTCGTAACCCAGGATGTAGAGGATATTATCTCCAGTCCTATAATCAAAAATGCAATAATCAACAATGCTGATATAAAGATCTTGCTGGATCAGAGCAAGTATCAGAACAAGTTCAATGACATACAGGAACTTCTGGGATTGACTGACCAGGAAAAAGCAATCATCCTTTCCATGAACAAGGCCAAGGAACCCGGCAGAAATTACAAGGAAGTGTACATCAGTATCTATCAGAAGGTCTTTAGAGTTGAGGTGAGCAAGGAGGAATACCTTACATATACAACCGAGGAACGGGAAAAAATGAAGGTCGAGGAATATACCATCAAGTATGGTTCCAGGAAAAAGGCTATAGAATTACTTGCTGCAGAACATTAACACTTTAATCTTATGAAGTTAAAAATCAAAATTTTATCTATGATATTTCCATTGGCAATCGGGTTGACGGTTTTGCCAACCCAGACCACTTCTGCCGTTCCTATCACCTTGATTATGGAAGTCGTAAAAGCCGCTGTGAAAAAGGCAATTCAGGCAATTGACCTGAAAGTGCAACGCTTGCAAAACCAGACAATTTGGCTTCAGAATGCCCAGAAAGTTCTTGAAAATAAGCTCAGCAAACTTAAGCTTCAGGAGATTTATGACTGGAGTGATAAGCAGCGGGAACAGTATGAGGGATTATTCCAGGAACTATGGAAAGTCAAGAGCCTGATTTCCCAAATCAACAGGGTAAAGGAAATCGCTGACATGCAAAAACAGCTTGTAAAGGAATACCAACAAGCTTGGAGCCTGGCAAATAGCTCTTCGGTTTTGCGGTCAGAAGAGAAAGAGCTTATTGGAAAAGTGTACCAACGCATATTGAACGCCTCTTTGGAACACCTTAACCACCTCATGGGTATCATGACCTCATTTACCTCCCAGATGAATGATGCGGACAGGCTTGCCACCATCCATCTTACTGAGGATAACATCCGGAAAAACCTGGAGGAGCTGAGAAGGGTGAACGCACAGAATTATAAAATCATGCATTCCCGAACTATGAAGTCTATGAACATCATAAAGGAAAATTATGGGGTGGATTGACTATATCTTCATGCGGGTATCCTGCACGGCCATTCTGCTGATGCTTTTAGGTACAATGACGGAAGGGCAGACGCTGCAGGAATGGACTAAGCAGAAGCAACTACAGACTGCCTATAAAGTCAACCAGATTGTAGCTCTTAAAGGTTATCTGGAAGTGGCTAAAAAAGGATATGAGATCGCCAGGGTAGGATGGAATCTGGTCGACTTGGCACAAGATGGAGAGTTTACCTTGCACCGGGATTATTTTGCCTCCCTTACCAAGGTTCATCCGGTGGTGGCTAATGACCCTACTGGGAAGCATATAGTTTGGATCTACGGTCAGATTCAAAAGGAGGTGGATTGGATGGGGACTTATCTGAAGAGTAACGGGAAATGGGGGACATCGGATACCTCACACATACTTGGATTCAACCAAACCTGTCTAACAGAATCTGGGTATATGGTCCGCGAACTGGATGACTTGCTTACTTCCCTTACTTATGATATGGAAGACGGCGAGAGAATGGAGTTGATAGCAAAGTTGGACAAGGAAATTACCAGACTCTACTCTGCTCTTAAACTATACAATGGGCAGATCCGACAGCTTAATCTACACAGGAGCAAAGATGATCTCGAAAGGAATCAAATCAAAGCGCTATATAATGATTAGACACTATAGACAATTCATATTGACTGGGTTAACCTTGGTATGTCTGATGTGCCCCTTAAGCGGGAAATCCCAGGCACACGAAGCGACACAACTTATATTGAATTACGAAAAACTGACCCAAATGAAGAAAATTTTACAGAACATGTATGAGGGATATGTGATTCTGAACAATGGGTACAATAGCGTAAAGGATATAACCGAGGGCAATTTCAAGCTTCATGAGGCATTTTTAAACGGATTGTTAAGTGTGAGTCCTGAGGTGAGGAAATATTATCGGGTTGCTGAAATTATCCGGGTCCAACAGTGGATTATAAATGAATATCAATCCACTTATAAAGAGGTGAAAAAAGATATTGTCTTCACTCCAGCTGAACTGGCTTATTTGGGGGATGTCTATGCCGGACTTTTTAAAACATCCCTACAAAATCTGGATGAACTGGCAATGATCCTTACTGCGGGAGAATTACGCATGTCGGATTTTGAACGGCTGGAGGCGATAGACCGCCTTCACCTTGAGATGTCAGGTGTCCTTGTTAGTGTTCGGGAATTTAACAGTGAAATCTCTGCTGTTTATAATCGGAGGGTACGGATGAAGAAAGAACAGGAGACCATAGGGACATTAGTCGGGATAAATCCCTGAATTATGTTCTCTAAAATTGGGAGATGCCCTGAGGTTGTTATTAGGTATTTAAGTATTAGACCATACATAATCTTCTATGCATAATCGAGTATTTATTATGGTTATCAGTTTGTTGTTGTTGGATTTGACTTCAGTTCAAGCCCAGACGGTTTCAGGAAGTGTTGATGGCTTGCACCAGGTGTTGGCCAGACTATATGATGAAATGATTCCATTGGCAAGCAATCTAATCACGGTAGCACGTGCCTTGGCCGGGTTTGCGGCCATCTGGTACATTGGATACAGGGTTTGGGGGCATATAGCCAGAGCGGAACCCATCGATATGTATCCTCTGCTCCGCCCTTTTGCAATAGGCATTGCCATCATGTTGTTTCCCCAGGTGTTGGCCGTGATCAACGGAGCCATGTCCCCTATAGTCAGGGCAACCTCTGAAATGGTGGAGGGAAGCAATATCGCCATTTCCAGACACCTTGAAGAAATGGAAACGGAGGAACCGGAACCTTACCTGAATTACCTGAATGAAAGTGGGGCCCAACACCATCCGGAAAACATTAAAGAGGTGGGTATCTGGGAGAGGATGACCAACGAGCTTTTTGTGTCCAACCTCAAAGCGGTAATGAATAAAATGATCTCATTGCTTCTTCAGGTTTTATTTTTTGCGGCGGCGCTTTGTATCAATACCATCCGGACATTTCAGTTGGTTGTGCTTTCAATCTTAGGCCCGCTTGTTTTTGGTCTGTCTGTCTTTGATGGATTTCAGCATACGCTGGCCGCCTGGTTTGCGAGATATATCAATGTTTCTATGTGGCTTCCGGTAGCAAATATCTTTGGTGCTATCATCGCTAAAATCCAGCTTAACATGCTTGTGCTGGATGGGGATTTTGTCTCCTCTATAGGATACCTGGTTTTTATGGTGATTGCCATTATCGGTTATCTCACAGTGCCTAATGTAGCCTCATTTATAGTACAGCCGGGCGGGAGGGACAGCCTTTTGAATAAAACCAGCAGTGCAGCCATTTCAGGCGGGGCTGCAGGAGCTCATGCAGTTAAATACCTGATAAAATAAAATCTGATGTTCGAGAATCTAAAAAATATTGATACCGCTTTTCACCATGTGAAATACCTCTCCTTTGCCGCCGTATTGGGATCATTGAGCTTTGCGGCTTTTTTCGGAATTAAAGCCTTTCATATTACACAGGAGGCACAGGAAAGAATATATATACTCGCTGAAGGCAAAGTCTTGGAGGCTTTTTCGGAAACAAAAAAGGAAAATATACCCGTGGAGACCCGGGATCATGTAAAGATGTTCCATCACTATTTCTTTACGCTGAGTCCAGATGAACACTTTATCAGGGAACAGGTTGCAAAGAGTCTGTATCTAGCTGATGCCTCTGCGAAAAAAGTCTATGATAATCTACGTGAAAAAGGGTATTACAACGAATTGGTTTCCGCAAATATCAACCAGACCTTGATGATGGACAGTATTCAGGTTTTTCTGGATACCTACCCCTTTACCTTCCAATACTACGGAACCCAGAAGATAATACGTCCTACCTCAGTAGTGACCAGACAACTTATTACGAACGGCAGACTCAGGCACATAGACCGTACAGACCAAAACCCACATGGGTTTTTGATTGAGAATTGGGAAACGATATCAAACAAGGATATCGAAGTTGCCAAAAGATGAGGATAATGGGTGTTCATATTCATTTCCGCACTCCTGTTTGGCAGAAGGCGTCCTCTTGGATGGACAGCTTCTCGGTAAAGTTTAACCGCCTACCTGTAAAGGACAAGAAGCAAGTGGTAGTGCTCTTTGTGCTTCTTTCCACTATGATTTACTGTGGTTTGCTGCATTGGGAAACCAATAGTGTTGTATCATTTTCTAGTATACCCCCTGATTTAGAGTTTCCTTTAATTTATTATGATTCAATAAATTATATACCACTAAATGAACTACTTGATGAATCCTTTGAATGAAAAACAAAAAAGAGAACGCAAATTTCTACTGGTGCTTCCATTACTCACCCTACCATTTCTATGTTTGGCATTTTGGGCTTTGGGAGGAGGAAAGGGTTCTTCACCTATAGAATATGGATTGCAAAAAGGACTGAACCTATCCCTACCGGAAGCAAGGATAGAAGCTGTTGAATTGGATAAGCTGGAATCTTACGAGCAGGCGGAAAGAAAAGCGTTAAAGCTAAAGGAACAGCGTAGAATGGATCCTTTTGCCGAATTTCAGACTAGTGAAAAATCTGGTTCTGAAGACTTGTTTTTATCTACAGTTAAGGTTGAGAATAGTTCTTTGGAAGAAGCAGAGAATTCAGTGAGAGATAAACTCTCTGATCTGGAAAAACTCATTACCGATTCCGAACCTGCTCACTATTTTCCTACTAATAAAGCACAGGCGATTGATCCGGTGGCCACTGATCCAACTGATGATCCTGATTTGGAAAGGTTAGAGGCTATGATGGCTTCAGTTATAAATCCTGAAATGGAAGATCCAGAATTGAAACAGATTGATGCAATGCTGGAAAAGTTGCTTGATGTACAGCATCCGCAGCGTGTTCAGGAACGAATGAATGAAATAAGGGCGGTTCGAGATCCCAGAATTTTTGAGGTTAGTACAGTTCCCTTTGAGCTGGAAAATGGGGGCAAGACCACTGGATCCCCTGGTTCCTTACATAGGGTAAACAATGGGTTTTATACACTCGAAGAAGACAGGACTACGGCTTTTTCGGAAATCATGCCTGCAATTTCCGCCAAAATCACCATTGATCAGGAGGTTGTAGATGGGGCTTCCATTGACTTGGAGCTAGCCCAGCCAATCTATATTAAAGGACAGCAGCTTCCAATAGGAACTGCGCTTACAGGAATCTGCTCTTTAGATGGTGAACGGCTCAACATCCAGGTTAAGTCTATCCGTAAAGGAAATCTTATTATTCCTGTTAATCTGGAGGCAATCGATCTGGATGCACTTCCTGGTATCAGAATACCCAATGCGATCACACGGGAAGCTGTCAAGAAGGGTGCAGGTAATGGAATCCAGTCAATGAATATGATGAACATGTCAAATTCTTGGGAAGCTCAGGCTTCCATGGCAGGTATGGAAGCTGTAAAAGGAATATTCTCCAAGAAGGCTAAGCTTATCAAAGTAAAGGTTAAGGCGGGGCACCCGCTCCTTTTGGCCGACAGAACCAATCATTAATTACTTAATAACCATATAAACCATGAAAATATATATTCTCTTGATGGCGTTCGCGTTTTCGAATTTCTGCTATGCCCAACATGTCAGTGAGACAAATGTGGAAACGTACCCACTTCACATTGGATGGGATATGACCACAGTTCTTGTTTTCCCCGATGAAGTGAGCAGCGCTGATTTTGGGAGTCCGGCGGTATTGGCACAAAAAGACAAATCCTCACCCAATGTGCTTAAACTGAAGGCAGGCCAAAGAAACTTTATGACTACAAGCATGTACGTGATTACCAAGCGGGGAAAATTATATCCGTTTTCTGTCAGCTATACTGAATATCCCGATGTACGACCAATCGATATAGGTAAACAGGAAAATATAAACTATGCTGAAGTTCGACTGGATGGCATTGAAATGATGCCATCTGCAATGCATTCACTATTGGAAAGCCTGCTCTCATCCAGTGTTTCTGTAGAAAGATGGGGCACTAAACAAGGTAAAATACGCATTGGGTTGGGTGCTATAGTAGAGAAAGAAGGGCTGTTGTTTTTACAGTTTGCAGTAGAGAACAGAAGTGGGATAAATTATCAGCCTGCTAAATTGGAGTACACCGTACAAGATAAAAATACTGCAAAAAGGACTGCAAAAAGAGAAATAGTAATGAAGCCTGTTGCTTTCTCCGGATTTAAGAATGTTGCTGGAAATTCCATTTCCTATGCAGTAGCTGCTTTTCCAAGATTTACAATATCGGATACGAAAGAATTTACAATAAGGGTTTTTGAACAGAACGGAGACAGGAACCCTGTATTTTCTGTCTCAGGCAGAAATTTGCTGAAAGCAGGAACTCTTGATGATTTTCACTTAAACCAATAATACCATGACATTAAAAGATAATATACAGGAATTACAGGATAGGATGAAGTATTCAGGATTTGGGGAATCCGGGAATTCGGAGCTCGAAAAACAGATGAAAGCTGGTAAAACAGATATTGAAATTAACCTGCTAAAGGATTTGGGCGATAAAAAACTGGAATATGGGCTTCACTTCAGAAAGTCAGACGAAGGTAAGTACTATTACAATGGTTTTGATGCAAGACTTAGTACATCGGATGGTAAAGAGCTGTCCCAGCGGTTTTTCCAAAATCAAGGGATCACGGCTAAGGAAGCTTTAAATTTACTGGAAGGGAGAGCGGTATATAAAAGCCTTTTCAACAAAGAAGGGGAGCGATACAATGCCTGGATGCAACTTGATATGTCATTCATGGATGAGAAAGGTCAACATAAATTAAACCAGTACCATCAGCAATATGGTTTTGATTTGGAGAAATCTGTTGATAAGCTACAGGTTAAGGGTGTTGAGGCAACAGAACAGCTTGACCTTTTGTATTATAGCCTAAAGAAGGGCAACAGGCATCAGGTAGAAATTGAGGGGAATGAGGGAAAGTTTCAGCTGGAGGCAAATCCAAAATATAAGACGCTGAATGTTTATAATGAGCAGGGGAAACGTGTGAAGCTTGGTGATTTAAGTGTAGCTCAAAGGGAGGTGAAAATGGAAGTAAAAAAGAAAGAGCAGGTTAAAAGCAAATCAAGAGGAGCTAAGGTTTGACCAAGAAATTTACATTGAATTATTTATATAAACCCGGCGTGATTGCCGGGTTTATTGATTTAGAACTCACAGTAATTTTATATAGCGTTTTCGTAAGTTTAATTTATAATTGTCTCATTTCAAGTGAAATAAGAGATTCGAACTACCGGTACAATGGTCAATGCCAAACTGGTTTTTGCTACAACGCTAAAGGAAGCCTCCCGCCATCTGTGAGGAAACCTTATGCCCTCTAGGCAAGATAAACGATTGACAGCTAAACTAGTTAAAATAGGTAGGGCTATGGATTTACTAGTTTTAGACCATTTGATCTTAACTGAAGACTGATACTATTCCTTTGCAAATGAAGGGGGCTTTTAAAAGGGAGCTCCCTTATTTACTCGACCTAATATAGTTCCGACTTTGGTCTTCGATGTGATAATTTGAAGGTTGACTACCCTAAAATCCATATGCTTTTCCGATTTTCATATTTCTATTTTTGTGGTTTAAGTGGAGCTAATTTTATTAAATACCTTTTTTAAGTTCCCAAATCCACTGATCCAACACATGTTTCCAGTTTTTAACAGGAGCACCAGTCTTGGTTTTCCAGCCTCTCGTTTGAAAAAGATTAAAGAACTCAATGGCATCACTCTCTTGAAGATCTTGTTGGTCAAAAATAATTTTAACATGAACGAGGAGAGGAGGGACATCAATTCCAAATCCCAAGTTTGGCTTCTGGTTTAGATCATTTCTCTTATATTCCATCATCTGGAAAGCTGTTCACTCGCTTATTTTTTTCAAATAGTCTGACTATATCCTCATGGTCGTAGTAGATCACTCCTCCAATCTTGGTGAATGGCATAGTGCCGTTTACCCTAAGGTGCTGAAGCGTTCCAGGTGAAATATCCAATAATTTTCTCACTTCATGGGATTTAAGCCATTTCTTGGTCGGTTGCCCGTTCAGGCTTGAAAGCATTTTTTTTATATCTGCTTTCAATTCAGTACCGAACCTCTCCAAGTCATTTAATGTGATGATTTCTGCTGCCATTTACCTTTGATTTTGGTGAATAAGTCACAAAATCGTGCTAATACCCTACATAAAGTCACATCACCACCCGAAGGTGGTGAATGGATCATTTAGATTTGCCGAGCTTCCTTCTAAGTTTTTTCATATCATCACTGACTTTTTTCTCAACTACTTTAGCATAGATCTGTGTAGTTTTGATACTCGCATGCCCTAGCATTTTACTTACAGTTTCAATCGGGACACCGTTTAAAAGAGTAACAGTAGTGGCAAAGGTGTGCCTGGCCAAATGGAACGTCAGGTTTTTTTTGACTTTACAGATGATTGCGATTTCCTTGAGATAGGCATTCACCTTTTGGTTTGATATCAACGGGAAAATTTTCCCTTTGGAATAGGGTCTTTCCCTGTCCTGGTAAAGTCTGATGATATCCAAGGCCTGAGGCAATAGAGGGACCTTGGACTTTTGTTGTGATTTTTGTCTGCTTATGGATATCCAATATTCTCCATCCATGCCTAATACTATATCATCATGCATCAGCTTCATGGTATCTATATAGCTCAGCCCAGTGTAACAGCTGAAAACAAACAGATCCCTGATGTATTGTAACCGCTGGATATCAAATTGCTTTTCATCTATTCTACTGAGTTCAGTAGGATTGAGGCAGGTTCTTTCTACTTTTTGGTATCGGAAACTGAATTTTGCAAAGGGATCCTTTACCATCCATTCCATGCGCAAGGCTAAGTTGATTACTTTTCTAAACCTTTCCAGGTGCTTCATGATGCCGTTATTTCCAAGCGGCTTATGATGGTCCTGAGGCTCATAGTTCACCAGATATAATTCGAACTCATTTAAAAAGCGGTAATTGATGTCCTGCAGGAAATAATCTTCTATGCCATACTGAGCCTTTGAAAAGGCCATTACATACTTTTGGGTTGTGAAGTAGTTTTTGAGCGTCCCCCATGCTAAAACATTTCTGTACTTCTCATTGTGGTATTCAAAGAGCATGGAAACGGTATGTTCTTTTGTTTGGGTCCCCAAAAGCTCATGCTTGATAGCATCTGCGGTAATAGTTACTTTTTTGAGTTGAAACTCCTGATAAATCTGGATAATCCGGGCTTCTAATTCTTTCAAATAATGGTTTAAGGATTTAGAGGATTCTTTGGATCCTTTAGCCGATCCTAGGACAGGGTTCCAATCGTAGACATTTATTTTTCTCTTTAATGAGATGTCCACCCGGGTTCCGTCTACAGTGATCCTTACGTAAAGAGGGATCTCTAAATCGTCTGTAGAGTTGTTTTTTAAGAAAAACCTGATTCCAAACGTGTTAGTTGTTTTCATAATAAATGAACTGTTTTAAAGGTTTTTACATCACTTTAAAAAGGTCACCGAATAACGCACAACGAAATCGCATCAAATCGCGTCTAATTTGGTTTAATTACTTTAATACAAAAATCTGATTTACAGAAGTATAAGTTACTTTCTGTGCGTGAAATTTAAGCATTAAATTAGGTCACCGAATAACGCACATTTTTTTTGATATTCATTGATATGAACTAAAGGCTAAAAAACAGAAAAGCCTATAAATCAGTAGATTTACAGGCTTT
Organism: Algoriphagus sp. AGSA1; assembly: GCF_021390545.1. Taxonomy (GTDB): domain Bacteria; phylum Bacteroidota; class Bacteroidia; order Cytophagales; family Cyclobacteriaceae; genus Algoriphagus. The sequence goes on from NZ_JAJUWR010000041.1 coordinate 42,018, forward strand.
TGATTTCCCTTGAAACAGGTTTCGTCGGGGTGGCAGGATTCGAACCTACGACCTTCCCGATCAAAATCGGGACGCGATCATCACCATATCCAAAACTTGGTTTGGGTTGAAAACAGAAAAGCCACTGAAACTGATCAGTGGCTTTCGTCGGGGTGGCAGGATTCGAACCTACGACCTTCCCGATCAAAATCGGGACGCGATCATCACCATATCCAAAACTTGGTTCGGGCTGAA
>NZ_JAJUWR010000042.1 GCF_021390545.1 Algoriphagus sp. AGSA1
TTAAGGAGTTAAAGGAATGCCAATTAAAGGCAATCAAAGATCATAACACCCGAAGAAAAAAGAAGGCTCTGGGAAATATCTCCCCGGTCCAGTTCCGAACATTGCTGAAAAAAGACAAGATTTCCACCAATTATAACTTAAAACTCAAACCAAGAATACCCGAGCAACCGAGGAAAAGGAATGAAATCAAAATACAAATTATAACTTGACACTTGACAGATAAGTGACAACCATTTTCAGGCAAAGTCATAGTATCAAGTAGCTAGTATCAAGTATCAAGAGCCAAGAAGCCAGAGCCAAGAGGAAATTGAGGATTGGCCAGTAATCAGTCTCAGTTATCAGGACTGAACCCTGTGAATTGAGGTTGAGATTTTCCTGATCTTTCAATATTCCAATTTTGAATTTTTCAATCCAAATAAATCGCCCGGCCATTAATGCTTAGTATCAAGTAGCTAGTATCAAGTATCAAGAGCCAAGAAGCCAGAGCCAAGAGGAAATTGAGGATTGACCAGTAATCAGTCTCAGTTATCAGGACTTGTGAATTGAGATTGAGGCTTTCCTAATTTTTCAATATGCCAATTTTTGAATTTTTGAATCCAAGTAAATCGCCCGGCCATTAATGCTTAGTATCAAGTAGCTAGTATCAAGTATCAAGAGCCAAGAAGCCAGAGCCAAGAGGAAATTGAGGAGTGCCAGTAATCAGTCTCAGTTGTCAGGCCTTGTGAATTGAGGTTGAGGCTTTCCTAATTTTTCAATATGCCAATTTTGAATTTTTCAATCCAAATAAATCGCCCGGCCATTAATGCTTAGTATCAAGTATCAAGAGCCAAGAAGCTAGAGCCAAGAGAAAATTAAGGAGATCCCAGTAATCAGAACCAGATAACTGAACTAAAAAACAAAACCCCTCAGATCTTTCCAAGGGGTATTTTGCTGATTTGAGGTTGAGACCTTCTTAATCTTTCAATTTTCCGATTTTCCAATTTTTGAATCCAAACCATCCGTCATCCGACATCCCTCATCCAACATCCCTCATCCCTACTCCTCCAAAAGGGTTTCATTGAACAACTTCAAAATCCTCTTGTACTCATCCGTCCAGGAACTTGGCTCCACAAACCCATGGTCTTCCACCGGATAAATTGCCATTTCCCAGTTATCTTTTCCCAATTCTATGAATCGCTGGGAAAGCCGCACCACGTCCTGAAAATGCACATTCACATCCACCATACCATGTGCCATCAGCAAATTGCCTTTCAGTCCCTCGGCAAAATATATAGGAGAGGAGCGTCGGTAAGCAATGGGATCCTCCTCCGGTGTGTTCAGTATATTGGAGGTATAACCATGGTTGTAATGTGCCCAGTCGGTCACTGAGCGTAAAGCAGCTCCGGATTTGAATGTCTCAGAAGCGTTGAATAATGCCATCAACGTAATAAATCCTCCATAACTGCCTCCGTATAAACCTACACGGTCCGGATCTACGCCATGGGAAGCAATAAGGTATTTTACGCCATCCACTTGGTCGGATAGATCTTTACCCCCCATGTGTCTGTAGATCCCGGTTCTCCAGTCTCTTCCATATCCGGCAGAACCACGGTAATCAATATCCAATACCGTGTAGCCCAAATCGGCCAGCAGGTTGTGGAACATGTATTCCCTGAAGTAGCTGCTCCACCATTTGTGTACATTCTGCAAATAACCCGCTCCATGTACAAACACCACTGCAGCCCCGTTTTTTTTGCCCGGTTCGGGCAGGTAAAGCCTGGCCGGAACCTGGGCGCCGTCTTCTGCAGGAAACCTTACAAGCTGGGGTTCTCTCCAGTTATATGCCTTGAATTCATCACTTTGTCCCTGGGTCAGCTGTATGGCCTGGCTCCCGGATTTATTGTCCTGAAGGTAGAGCTCTGCTGGTTTATTGCTGTAGGAATGGATTATGGCCAGTTTTTTCTCGTCCGGCGATAGGGATACCTCATTATTCCCTGTCATGGAAGTAAGCTTTTCCATTTTCCCGCCCATAACAGGCATTTTATAGAAGTGACGCTCCCCGGGATCCACTTCGGAAGAGGTGAAATACCAGCTTTTTTTGTCTTTGGAAAGGAAAGGATCGAATACCTCGAAACTCCCTGAAGTCAACGCTTTCTTTTCGCCAGACTTCGTGTCCAATAAGTATAGGTGGGAGTATCCGCTTTCCTCGGATTGAAAATAAATGTGTCTGCTATCTGGCAACCAGCCTAAAGTACCTCCATAGTAAGACCTTCCTATCCCCGGACCCGCTATCCATGCCTCATCTCTCTGACGGTCTAGGGTGTTTAGTTTTCCTGTTTTTAAATCCACCGCCGCTATCCATCTGTCCTTGTTGTCATTCGAACTGATATTTACTATTGCCTGCTTCCCATCTGGCGAAAAGTGCAGACTGGAAAAGGCAACCTCCCTTTCTTTCTCCTCCCAGGTTTTTTCAGGGTAGTCCTTTACATAATCAGGCAGATCCTTGATTCCCGGAAGTTCTGACGAATTGATGAAATACACCGTGTCACGCCGTAGATCATAGATCCCTACTTCCACCTTAGCGGGAGTAGTCCCAACCTTAGAACGGGTATTAAGGTCAACTGTATAGCCTGACGCATCTACGTAATCGGGGACCTTGGTATTCTTATTGTCGGAAGAGGTATAGCTAGTGAATGAAGCAAAGTTGCCATCCGGGGATAACTGCAAATTCACAGGGGATTTTCCTTCGGTGTAATATACGAACGCATTTTCCTCCGTCTTGTCAAAAGAATCCCGGTATTGGGTTCTCAATTTATCTTTTTCCTTCCTCTCCCTTACCACCCCGAGCAGTTCCAGGTTTTCTGTTTCCAGCCAGGGAGTTTTCTCCTCACTTGTTTTATCCTTAGGCTTGGACTCAGTGGAGATGTTGGTGACTTTTCGCACTGTATTGCCAGCTCTGTTGTAGATGTAAATATTGCTCTTCGACGAGAAGGCTATTTCCTGCTCATCCGCCAGAAATTTGGGATTGGAGAAATTCTCCGGCCACTCCATCAGCATCTGGGAGCTCTGCTTGCTTAGGTCTTCCAGCATCAGTCTTTTTTCATGGCGGTAAACTCTCAATGTCCTGCTAGGATTATAAGCCGCTTCATCCCGTTTTTTTGATCTCAATTCCCCCCAATCCACCTTGGAGATGGTGTTTTTATCAGAAATCCTGATTTTGTAGAGGGAGTCGGCTGGATCTTTGTCCCTGTTGTATTGGAAATAGAGAGTTTGTGAATCATCGCTCCAAGAGGGTCTGGAGGGGAAAGTGCCCATCCAGGCAGGATCTCTCATGATGTGTTCCACACTTAATTCGGATTGTGCCTTCGCTTCCATGAAAACTATGAAAAGCAAGGACAGAAAGAGTAATTTTCTCTGCATGTATAGTTGGGTTGGTTTAATGATCAATTAGTTAAATCGTGTCCAGAAAGGATATCAGTTCTGATTCTATCAGGGTAAGTTTGTCTTGGAGTTCCTCATTCAATGCTTGGGAGGTTTCCGGCTTGTTTTCTATGGACTCAAGGATTTTACGGACCCGTTGGGCGCCTATGTAACTCATGCTAGGTTTAGCTTTATGACAACGCTTTTTGATGGCAATGAAGTCTCCTTTTTCATAGAACATGGAAAGTCCCTTTAAATCCTGAACGTTGGTGTCCAAGATTATCTGGATCATCTCTCTTATCATTTCGGGATCATCGTCCCCAAAGTACTGATAAATTGCTTGCTCGTTGATGAGTTGATACATAATTGGATGAAAAAGGCTCTAAACTGTAAAAAGTTGGTTTGGCATGTATTCTAAATTTAATCACATTTTTTAAAATTGCATAAAACTAAGCCGAGGAGTTTGATTTTTTATTTAATATGTATATCCGCTTTTTTGGCAGTAAAACAATAAAAGCATCATAGGATTCGGAAAACACCAGCGTCAAGGCCACTTCGGTCACCCGTCTTCTGTCTTCCGTCCAGTAAAGCAAAGAGAATATGGTTACTGGCATGATTGCGGATAATCACATTTTTTAAATTAAAAAGACACTTTCTGACCCGATTGGCTAATTTTGCGATACGCTAGCTAATCGAATTGCATAATGCAGAAAAATAAGAAAATCTTTCTCATCCTGTTTGTGATTTTCATGTTGATCATGTGCTGGATAGGATATGATATTTCCCAGAGAACCACTTTCCCGGGATCCAAAGGAAATCTGGAACAAAGAATAGGGGATGACCTGAATAAGGATAAATAATCCCACTGCCCGAAAACATATGCAAACGGGACAGGATCGTAAAGTCCTGTCCCGTTTGCGCCTCCTTATCGGAAACTATCAGATAAGCACAAAAAATAGTCTAATCGAACGTGAGTCGGCCGAATGGCCGTACAAATATCAGATTCATGGATAACCTAATGACCCGTCAACTTGAACTCATCCTACGTGAGGGGGAAGTGGATTTTGAACGGGACTTTGAACTGGAGGTAGTGCCAAAATACCTTGATGAAAAAGGACATGATTGGCTTTCGGAAATCTATAGGGATCTGGGTGGGCTTGGTCAAGCCCCTTTGCTCAAAAAGTTGAAATTTGATTTCAAGCTCGGACGGAATTTAGTACTGTATGATGAGGAAATCCACTTCAATAGATATAGGTTGATTTCCTATAAGTCAGGATTATATTATGAAATGAATTTTCCTTTTGCTGAAACCCAAAAGAGACTCTGCCGGACCTACGAAAAGGATTGCCTGAAAGTCGGTCTGCAACAAAGGATCTGGAACGGGGCTCCACTTGCCAAACATAGTTTTGGGGAGGCCGGTGAACCTGGGGATTTCTCCGGGAACGGGGCTTCGGGCTGGAAACTTACTGCTTACAATGATGCGCAGGTGGATTTACAGACGAGGATTCATGGTTATAAGCTCTTCCGGATCACACCTTATGAAACCTTGATGACAGGAGGATCCCTTAAACGGCTTGATCAATTGCTTGTCAACCCTAAAGAGGAGCAAAGAACGATGCTGCTGAACTGGTTCCTTAGGAAATTCAATGGATAGGTAGCTTGCTCCTGACCCTTGAAAATTGATCATTGATCCTTGACCATTATAATTTCTCTCTCCGCCACCATTCGTGTCTAACGAGTGTCGTCTGATTAAATTATTCAGCAGACTTCTCTTGCGTACTATTGCTCTTGATTCTAGGTTCTGATTTTTCAATGGTCATTGAAAATTGGCCATTGACTATTTCTGCCAGCATTCATGTCACGAATGGCATTTGATAGTATGCAGAGGTCTTGTTCTTTGCCCAGGGTTGCGTCGTGCCTCTTTACCGGATCAGTCTTAAAAGTTGGTGGGATAAAAATGCTTGACTATGCAAATAACTTTTGTTTGGCCAGATAGTCACCTAGCTCTCATAGTATTTACTGGAAATTAGGAAACCCCAGCTCCAGGATTAATCCAGAATTTACCGAACGTGCCGTTGGCACTTTTGGCGGATTCATCCGGTTTCACAACCCTGAATTTCGCTTTGCTGCATTCAGGACATTTGTTGTGCCTTTGGCACAAACACTCAAATCAACGAAAACTGGCAAAATGATTTTCCTTGCCAAAGGCAAGGCCTGTAAACGTCCAGAATGCAATTCTGGGTTACTGAAGCAGATATGTTTTCAGAGTGCCAACGGCACGATCAGTAATGTAAAGGGATTTGTGATCAGCATCCCAAGCCGTAGGATTTAAAGTAGGAGAATAGATGCTGTAGGTATTCCAGTCTCCTGATTCCCCTGCCCACTGCGATTGCACACTGTGACTTTCTTTCCATCCAGTATCGGTCAACATGACGTCCCGAGAGTGGAGCAATTCGGGAACGAAGTGATTCGGGAAGTATAGCGATATCGGGAAGGGCAATGGCCTTTTTGTTATTTTACGCCGGGTTAAAACCCGCCGCTCCGCCACGGCGGACGAGGTATAAAATCTACGATGCCTGCCTGCCCTCCGGGAGGCGGGCCTACCGGTCCTTTAGGTTTCCACAGGATTTTGAAGTTCAACCAATCTAAACTTTCACCACACTGCACAGATTAACCTTTAACCTTTAACTATTAACATTTAACACCCAACACTCGTCACCCAACATCAGACACCCCACACCGGACATCCGTCACTCCACACCCAACCTCCTCTAAGAAAACAACCCAAATATCTCCCTCTCCACCTTCTCCAACACCAATGAGAAATCCCCAGGATTCTCCACAAAATCAAGGTTATTGACGTCTATGATCAACAGTTTGCCTTCCTTGTAGCCAGCTATCCACTCTTCGTAGTGGGTATTGAGATTTTTTAAGTAATCTATGCGCATGGCCGTCTCATAGCTTCTTCCCCTTTTCTCGATCTGCCCCACAAGCTTTGGGATATCTGCCTTGAGGTAGATCAGGAGATCGGGAGCTTTCACATGGGCTATCATGCTGCTGAAAAGACTCTGGTAGTTCTGGTAATCACGCTCCGTGAGCAACTTGCTTTTATACAGGTTCTCCGCAAAGATATAGGCATCTTCATAGATGGTCCTATCCTGAATGGTAGGTGTACCACGCTTCTGTATTTCCTTGAGCTGGTTGAACCTGGAATTCAGGAAATACACCTGAAGGTGAAAAGCCCAACGCTGCATATCATCATAAAAATCAGGAAGGTAAGGGTTGTCATCTACAGCTTCGAATTCAGCCTTCCAACCATAATGCCTGGCTAGTTTTGCGGTAAGGGTGGTTTTTCCACTGCCTATATTTCCGGATACGGCGATATGCATTTCTTTTATTTTGAGAAGCGTGGGGAAACAACTGAATCTTTACTCCCGGGGATGTATTTGTAAAAACCTTCAGCGGATTTCACCCCTTTATATCCAGCCTGTACCATGTTGACCAGCAAGGGGCATGGGGCATATTTAGGGTTACCAAAGCCCTCATGAAGTACTTTGAGAATGGAAAGACATACATCCAGACCAATAAAATCAGCAAGCTGCAATGGCCCCATGGGATGTGCCATGCCCAGCTTCATCACGGTGTCTATTTCCTGCACCCCAGCCACTCCCTCGTAGAGGGAATATATAGCCTCATTGATCATAGGCATCAGTATCCTGTTGGCCACAAATCCCGGATAATCATTTACTTCCACCGGGTCTTTGGACAACTTCACGGATAACTCCATGATTTTATCTGTCACCTCATCCGAAGTCGCATAGCCACGGATCACTTCCACCAGCCTCATCACTGGGACAGGGTTCATAAAATGCATTCCTATTACCTGCTCCGGTCGATGGGTGACAGAAGCTATTCTGGTAATGGAAATGGAAGAAGTATTGCTGGCCAGAATCGCTTCTTTGGGACTGTATTGGTCCAGTTGACGGAATAGGTCCAGTTTGATTTCCATAGTTTCAGTCGCTGCTTCCACGACCAGATCGGCTGATTTCACCCCTGGCTCCAATTCGGTGAACGTGTGGATTCTAGCCAAGGCCGCGGTTTTTCCCTCTTCCGAAATCAGCTCTTTGCTTACCTGTCTGTCCAGGTTTTTGGTGATAGTGGTCATGGCTTTCCCCAGAAGCTCCTGCTTGATGTCAATCAGGCTCACTTCATAGCCATGCTGGGCAAAAACATGCGCGATGCCGTTTCCCATGGTTCCTGAACCGATAACTGAGATGTTTTTCATAAGAAAGTGTGTAACGTGTAAAGTTAAAACTTGGGTTTATTTCAACTGAACGGAACAGTTGAGGAGCCCAAAGCTAATCCTGACTGTTTCCAAATCCAATTTTTTACCCCATACTATGCATCAGGGGTCATAGCAGCCTGCCCTGATACTTTTGTGGGAAGCTTCAATTTCTTTTGTCTCAAACCTCCCATTTGCTGTAAAGCTATTTCTGCAATTCACCCTCCCTTTAAAATCCCGTAATTACTGACTATGCATATCGGCATAGAATTACTGACATTTGATATGATTAAAGGTGTTTTTCAGTGGCCATATACCCACTTATCATTTGACAGGAAATCTCGCACCTGACTGCCTTCGGGCAGGTGCGAGACAATCATTCCTATGTGTGAAACTTAAGTCCTGTCTGCCTAAAGTGCGGTAGGCAGGCTCGATTTCTTATGCTAACTTTGTAGTAAAATCATATACGGATCCCTCTTATAGTAACTATTCTGTAAGTTGTTCAGGGGCTCCTTTGACGCCCAGGCCATAAAAAGATAAATTACATACCCATGAAGGAACTCGGTTTAATTTCAAAATTGCCCATCAACAGATTTACAGACTTCGGTGCTTATCTGGCCTTGAGTTCCGGAGAAGAGCTTTTGCTTCCCAAAGGCTACCTCACAGGTGAGGAGAAAGAAGGCGATGAACTGGAAGTGTTTGTCTATACGGACAGTGAGGATCGCCCGGTGGCGGTTACCCAAAAGCCACTGGCACTTCTGGATGAATTTGCCGTGCTGGAAGCCAAGGAAGTCACTTCCTTCGGCGCGTTCATGGACTGGGGCCTGCCCAAGGATCTCTTTGTGCCAAAAGCCGAAATGGGCAAAAACATGGAAGTAGGAGAGAAATACCTGGTCAAAGTCTGTGTTGATTATAAAACCAACCGGTTGATAGGCGTCAGCAAGTACAAGGATTTTCTTCGATTGGCTCCCTTGGATTGGGAAGCTGGCAAGGAACTGGAAGGAGTTGTTTTTGAGGAGACTGAACTGGGATTCAAAGTCTTGATCGATGATGAGTACGAAGGGCTACTTTACAAAAATGAAGTTTTTCAACCTTTGAGACTGGGAGAAAAACGTAAAGTGTATATCAAAAAGAACAGGGAAGACGGGAAGCTGGACTTACAGCTACTGGCACCGGGCAGGGTAAAATATGACGAGGGATCGGAAAAAATACTTGGGATTTTAGAGGAGAAAGGGTTTTTGCAACTGCATGACAAGTCTGCCCCTGAGATGATTCAGGAGCAACTGGGAATGAGCAAGAAGCACTTCAAACAATGCATTGGACAACTTTATAAAGCAAAGATGATTCAGATTGAACCCGATGGGATCAGGCTAAATGCATCGAATTAAGCTTTAATATATCAGTGGGCGTTTGGCATAACACCGCGCTTCCGCGAAGACTGGCAATAGGTGCTTTGATCAGATTGGGATATTTTATCAGGATATTCAGCCAGCTTTCATCATCCCAGTTTTTGCCGGCTATGTGCCGCTGATAATCGGGACTGGCCCTGTTGAGCAGATCCTTGGCTCTTAGGTTTAGCTTGATCAAGAGACTGTGCCATTGGGTAGCGGTGAGCCTTTCCTTGCTTAGGTCTATGGTGTTGACAAATTGGGCTACGGATTTGGCATAAGCCAGGGTCTGTTTGTCCACTACCTGGGAAGGAGAATGATAGAAATACAATTCTGAAGGGTGGGTTTTCATGGCTTTTTTGGTTTATTTACTTATTAATATACTGAAAATCTACAGTTTATAAAAGAATTGATGCTAAAATAATATATTCAAGCTTGCCTGCCAGAGGTAGGAAGCTGGTATCAAGAGGCTAGTATCAAGAATAAAGAGACTAGAATCAAGAATCAAGAGACTAGAGCAGAGCCAAAAATCAAGATTTAATTAAAGTGACAAACATCCAACATCTAACATCCGACACCGGTCATCCTACACCGGACACCGGTCATCCGACATCCTACACCGGTCACCGGTCATCCGACAACCGGACTCCCGTCTCCCCTCTATCAATAACTTAAAACAGTACTTCTAAGAACCTTGAAAATCAATCTTGAAAATTTCAGAAAAGAGAGCAAATCGGAATATTCTTCTCACCTGAGATTGAAGGCTAGGTTGAGAAAAATCAAGCCAAAAGTCTTGGATGAAAAGTTTGAAAAACTGCATGGAGAGGCTTTCGAAGAGATAGATTGCCTGGACTGTGCGAACTGCTGCAAAACGACGAGTCCTATTTTCCTCAATACTGACATTGACCGCCTTGCAAAAGTGTTCCGTATGAAAAGCAGTGCTTTTATAGAGGAGTACCTGCATAGGGATGAGGAGGGTGATTTTGTCCTGAACTTTTCTCCCTGCGTTTTTCTGGGTACCGACAATAAGTGCCTGGTCTATGAAGACAGGCCTAAGGCATGCCGGGAATATCCCCACACAAACCGCAAGAAAATACACGGTGTTCTGGAGCTTTCCCTTAAAAACACACTTGTCTGTCCCGCGGTTTTCAAAATTTTCCAGCAGATTGGGAAGGATTATAGGAAGTAATACTTTTCTTTTGCTTTTTTGAAACCGTAAACCTATTAATAAAACTATGCAAAATCAGGAAGCGCATTTCCTTGGAGTGGACGTGGGGGGAACTCACTTGAAGATTGGCCTTGTGGATAGAGGGGGCAAAATTATAGACTTTGTGAAAGAAGATACCACTTCTTACCGTGATCATCCTGAGGGTTTTGGGCCGGCTTTTATCGCCGGTCTGGAGAAGTATCTGTCTAAGTATCCGCAAGTAAAAAATGTGGGGATCGGTCTGCCGGGTATGATCTCAAAAGACAGGACAACAGCACTGGAAATTCCTGCCATACCTTCACTCAATGGGTTTAACCTTAAGGGTAATCTGGAGCAGAAGTACCCTAAACATGAATTTTTCCTGGAAAATGATGCCGCCGCGGCCGCAATAGGTGAATTTTATTTTGGAAAGGATGACCCCTCCCAGAATTTTCTCTTCATTACCATGGGCACAGGCATCGGCAGCGCCCTGGTACTGGACGGTCAGGTGTTCAAAGGTTCCCGGGGCAATGCCATGGAGATGGGCCACATGCTTTCCAAAGGTGCCGCCAGACTGGAAACCCTGGTTGGCAGACAAGGGATTCTCAATATCATGTCTCGGCTTATAAACGCTTATCCGGAAAAAGCAGGGGAGTTGGTAGGGGCCGAACTGGGCACGCATTTACTGGTGGATACTGCCAAGGCAGGTAACCCGGTATCGCTGATGGTTTTTGAGGAGGTGGCGAGAATATTGGGCGAAGCCATAGTTTCCGCCATCAGAATCCTCGATGTGACTGATGTGTATTTTGGGGGAGGAATCTCCGCAGGACTCGAGTTTATGATGCCTACCTTGGACCGCACCATTAAGCAATACCTTAGCCAGTACTACAGCAAGGACCTGGTCTTGAAAAAAGCAACCCTTGAAAACAACGCCGGCACACTGGGTGCCGCCGCCCTATGTTTTATGGATTCTGGTCTGTAACGTTCACTTCGGACACCTTACTGATGGCATTTAGCCGAAAAAGAACTCTTAGGGGTTCTTTTTCGGTTTTTACCCCCTTGCAGTCCCCGCTGGGTTCCAGGAAGTAAAAGAAAAAACTCTGGCTTTTATCCACCAGCTCTACCCGGTCTGGACGCCCGAATGTTTTGATCAAAGCCTGATTATCCACTCCTAAAAAGGTGTGCTTGATCCGCTCAAACTCTTCCAGATCCTGGATTCTCAGTCCTTTGCAACCGTATCTATCGGATTTCCAACCTTTCATGTCCATAGTTCCTGTATCTCTTTTGGAACTGCAAGAGATAGTAATGACGAGGAATAGTAGGGCAAAATACAACAGGCTCTTAGGCATAAGTCACATGGAAATAGAATGGATATCTGATTTAAGCTGCTGGTTTTTCCAGAGCCAAAAGAAGGAGGCAAGGCAATAAATAACCAAAACCACCCCCAGAGCCGGCAAAGGTAAAAGAGTTTGGGCTAAGAAAAAGACTAACCCAGCAAATGCCAGTATCCTTGCGATCTCCTGTGGGGCATACCAGGCTCTTTTCTCAAAAATCCCGGAAAAGCTAACCGTGGTCCAGACAATGAGCAGGCTTAGCAGCACTTCTGGCACCCAGGTGAAAGTGTCCACCTTAAATAGGAAAAAACCTGTCAGGATCATTTCTATGGCCATCAGGATGAAATACACCGGGATTGCGATCACTACGGGACTGAGGTTCATTATTTTGGGAGTTTTGGCGAAGCCAGTTGTCAAAGATAAAGATAAAAGGATCATCGATAAGTCGGATTCAGTTTGTCCAAATCCTTTATATTAGCGGATTCAATTCCCCTTCATTATGTATTACCGATTCGGAAAAGCCTTTTATTTTCTCAGTGTTGCCTTGTTCATTTTCTTGCTGCTCTACTTTTACTCTGCCATGCCGGAGCATGTGGGGTACAGTTTCGATGAAGGTGGACTTTCCGGGGATAGACTGAGTAAAAGCTTCTTTTTCTATGGAATGATAGGGCTTTTTATTGTCATGAATGTGATCGTGCTGCTGCCGCCCAAACTCCTGGAAACAGGCAATCACAAGGGACTGAGCAGGGTTTTTCCCAAGGGAGAGTCCTACAGGGATTTTTTCCTGGCATGGTTTTATTCGTTCGGAGGTATGCTGAATATGAGTTTGGTCATGCTGGTGTTCTACACACATGCGATCAATAATCAGGAGGAAATAGCCGCAAGTCAGTTCAAACTCTTCTTTTATCTGTTTCCCGCACTTTTCGTGGGGTGGGTAATCGGATTATTTGCTATACTGGCAGGCAAATTCAATCAGGTCAAAAACAAGTCTTGAGTATAATTAGCATCAATTAGAATATGGCTGGAGAAGTAAAATATACAGAAGACAGTATCAAATCCCTCGATTGGAGGGAACATATCCGGCTCAGACCGGGGATGTACATTGGTAAATTGGGAGATGGTAGCGCACAGGATGATGGGATCTATGTGCTCGTAAAAGAGGTGCTGGACAATTCCATCGATGAACACATGATGGGCTATGGCAGGACCATAGACGTCAAAATCTCTGAACATAAAGTAGAAGTAAGGGATTACGGTCGGGGTATTCCCTTGGGAAAAGTGATAGACTGCGTGTCCAAGATCAATACCGGTGGAAAGTACGACTCAGGGGCTTTCCAAAAGTCCGTGGGACTGAACGGCGTCGGTACCAAAGCGGTAAATGCCCTGTCGGATTTCTTTAAAGTACAGGCTTATCGAGAGGGTGAAACCAAAGTAGCGGAATTCGAAAAAGGCATTCTGGTCAATGATCCCCCGGTCACCAAGTCTTCTGACCGCAATGGCACCAAAGTGGTTTTTTCCCCTGATGGAGGCATTTTCAAAAATTATCACTTTATCCCGGAATACCTGGAAAACCAGATTTGGAACTATGCCTACCTGAACGCAGGCCTGACCATCAATTATAACGGCAAAAAATATTTCTCCGACAGGGGGCTTTATGACCTGCTATCCAATAAAATCGACGAGGAAAGCCAGCGCTATCCCATCATTCACCTGAAAGGAAATGATATAGAAGTGGCCCTAACCCATTCCAATCAGTATGGGGAGGAATATTACTCCTTTGTCAACGGTCAATACACCACTCAGGGAGGAACCCACCTGGCCGCCTTCCGTGAGGCTGTGGTCAAGACTGTCCGGGAGTTTTTCAAGAAAGATTATGATGCCTCAGACATTCGTCAGAGTGTGGTGGCCGCTATTTCCATCCGTGTACAGGAACCTGTCTTTGAATCCCAGACCAAGACAAAGCTGGGCTCCCAATCCGTAGGGCCTGACGGGCCCACCGTACGGACCTTCATCAATGACTTCCTCAAGACAGAGCTGGACAATTACCTGCATAAAAACCCCGCGGTCGCAGATGCGCTTCTGAAGCGTATCCTACAGTCCGAGCGTGAACGAAAGGAGATCTCCGGCATTAAGAAACTTGCCAATGAGCGCGCCAAAAAAGCCAACCTCCATAACAAAAAACTAAGGGACTGCCGCGTCCACTATGATGACCCCAAAGCCAAAGAGGATGTAAAGGCGAATACCATGCTCTTCCTCACTGAGGGTGACTCAGCCTCAGGATCCATCACCAAGTCCCGTGACGTACAGACCCAGGCTGTGTTTTCTCTTCGTGGAAAACCCCTCAACTGTTTCGGCATGACCAAGAAAGTGGTCTATGAGAATGAGGAGTTTAACTTACTACAGCATGCCCTGAATATAGAGGATGGCATAGAGAATCTTCGCTATAGAAAGATCGTGATCGCCACGGATGCCGATGTGGATGGCATGCATATCCGGCTGCTGATCATGACCTACTTCCTGCAGTTTTTCCCGGATCTGGTCAAGAACGGCCATTTGTTTATTCTGGAAACACCTTTGTTCCGGGTAAGAAACAAGAAAGAGACAATCTATTGCTATACCGACGAAGAGCGGCAGCGGGCGATTCATAAGCTGGGAAACAAGCCTGAGATCACCCGATTCAAAGGATTGGGAGAGATTTCCCCTGAGGAATTCGGTGGATTTATCGGGGAAGATATTCGGTTGGAGCCGATCATATTGAACAAGGAGACCAAAATAGGGGATCTGCTGACATTCTATATGGGAAAAAATACACCTAACCGGCAAAATTTCATTATCAAAAACCTCAAAATCGAGAAGGATTTGGCTCTCGAAGACCCTAAAAAGGAGGAAGTTGAGGAGGATAATGAAGCTGCTTAATTTTTGCACAAAAGACGCAAAAAAATTAATTATTGCATTTTTTATGCAATAATTAATAGGATTGTATTATGTTTACAGTGAAAATTGTAGATAGTAGTTTATGAGAGAATGGATAATAATGGGGGATGTGGTCAACAGCAGTAATGCGGATCAAATAGCCTTACAGAAGAATTTCGCTCAGCTAATCAAAATGATTAATGAATCATTCAAAGAGGAATTGGCTTCTCCATTGACTATCACGCTCGGGGATGAGTTTCAGGGTATTGTGAAATCTCCAGAAGATGTAGCTTTCGTTCTTGTCGCTTTGGAGGAATATAGATGGCGGCTAGAGCTTCCTATTTTGATGCGATATAGTGTGACTTTGGGAGAAATAGATACCGAAATAAACCCAGTCATCGCATACGGAATGCTTGGTTCGGGGCTGATGGAAGCCAGAGAAGCACTAGTGGAGATGAAATCAGCGGAAGACAGACTGGTATTGAACGGCGACTTCCCTAGGAAGCGTCAAATGGCTTTGTCTCTCAATCTTTTGCTAGAATTGCAGGAGCAATGGAAATGGAAGGATAGAGATATTATCAATGGATACTTCCTATACAAAGACTATAAAAAAGTAGCTGAAGTACTGGGTAAGGATATATCGTTGATGTGGAGAAGGTTTAAATCACTGGATTTCACTTCTTACCAGAAAAGAAAAAAGCTTGTCAATCTGATATATGGAGATAGGGATTAGATTTATTGGATTTTATCTGGTGTCGGAAATACTGGCATATTTCATTTTCAAGCTGGTACGGATGAAATATCTGAAAAATTATGGTTCTCTACGTCCCATGTGGAATGGAATCATAGAGAGGATATTCATCTGGCTATGCCTGACAAGCGGTATATATCATGGCTTGGTATTATTTGGAGCTTTGAAAATCGGCACAAGAATCAAAGCAGATGAAGATAAAATTTCAAATGATTATTTCCTGATTGGAAAGATTGGTCTTATTGACTTTCCAATGCTATAAATACTGGATTATACTATGAGTGAAGAAAACAATTTGCCTAAGAACGAAGACGACTCCATGCACACTTCTGTCCCGGTGACAGGAATGTACAAGGAGTGGTTTCTGGATTATGCCTCTTATGTAATTCTCGAGCGGGCGGTCCCTGCGGTGGAAGATGGTTTGAAACCCGTACAACGTCGTATCCTGCATGCCATGAAGGAAATGGACGACGGCCGCTTCAACAAGGTGGCCAATATCATCGGCCAGTCCATGCAGTTTCACCCGCATGGTGATGCCTCCATAGGGGACGCCATAGTCAATCTCGGACAAAAAGACTTGCTGATAGAAACCCAGGGCAACTGGGGTGATGTACGCACGGGAGACCGGGCGGCGGCGGCCAGATATATTGAAGCCAGGCTCTCCAAGTTCGCGCTTGAGGTACTCTTCAATGCGCAGACTACCGAGTGGCAACTTTCCTACGACGGCAGAAAAAGAGAGCCGGTCACACTTCCAGTAAAATTCCCTCTTCTACTTGCCCAGGGAGTAGAAGGTATTGCCGTAGGCCTCTCCACCAAGATCCTTCCCCACAATTTCTGCGAATTGATCCTCGCATCTATAGAGATCCTCAAAGGAAACAAGACCAATGTGCTTCCTGATTTTATCACGGGAGGATTGGCCGATTTTTCCGAATACAATGAAGGGATCCGTGGGGGGAAAGTTAAGGTTAGGGCAAGAATTGAAGAGGAGGATAGTAAAACCCTTCTGATCAAGGATATACCTTATGGGACTACTACGGATTCCCTGATCGATTCTATCCTCAAAGCCAATGATAAGGGGAAGATTAAGATCAAAAAGGTGGTGGACAACACTGCCAAGGACGTAGAAATAGCCATCCATCTCGCACCGGGCGTGTCCCCTGATGTGACCATAGATGCCTTGTATGCTTTTACGGACTGCGAAGTATCGATTTCTCCAAATGCCTGTGTGATCATCAAGGACACTCCGATTTTCCTTACCGTAAACGAGATCCTGGAGTATAATACCAAGCAGACCAAAGCTCTCTTAAAGCGCGAACTTGAAATCCGCAAGGGGGAACTGATGGAGAAG
Organism: Algoriphagus sp. AGSA1; assembly: GCF_021390545.1. Lineage (GTDB taxonomy): Bacteria > Bacteroidota > Bacteroidia > Cytophagales > Cyclobacteriaceae > Algoriphagus. The sequence continues at coordinate 16,602 of NZ_JAJUWR010000042.1, forward strand.
CTGCTTTTCTCCTCTCTGGAAAAGATATTCATAGAAAACAGGATCTACCGGGATATAGAAGAATGTACTACCTGGGATGATGTCCTGAAGGCGATAGATAAGGGACTGGATCCCTATAAACCCGATTTCTATCGCGAGATCACCACGGACGACCTTGTCAGACTGACTGAGATTAAAATCAAACGTATTTCCAAGTTCGATACCTTCAAGGCAGATGAACTGATGAAACGCCTTCAGGATGAACTGAAGGAGGTAAATCACCATCTAAGGCATCTTACCGATTACGCAATAGCCTACTATCAAAACCTCCTGACTAAGTATGGAAAGGGGAGGGAGCGTAAGACTGAAATCAGGACTTTCGATGCTATCCAGGCAAACGCGGTAGCTGCGACCAACGCCAAATTGTATGTAAACCGTGCGGATGGCTTTGTGGGCTATGGTCTTAAAAAAGACGAGTTTGTCTGCGACTGCTCTGATCTGGATGATATCATAGTGATCCGTAGGGATGGTGTGTGTATGGTATCCAAGATCCAGGAGAAGAATTTTATGGGCAAGGATATTCTGCATGTAGCGGTTTTCCGCAAGGGGGACGAACGCATGGTCTATAACCTGATCTACCTGGACGGAGGAACCGGACGTGCTATGGTGAAGCGGTTCCAGGTGTTGGCAGTGACCCGTGACAAGGAGTACCTGCTTACCAAAGGGAGCAAAGGAAGCAAAGTGCTCTATCTTACCGCTAATCCAAACGGGGAAGCTGAGATCATTACCGTATATCTTACGCAAGGGGCAAAAGCACGGGTGAAGGTCTTCGACTTTGATTTTGCCACCATAGAAATCAAGGGCAGGGGGGCTGGTGGAAATATCCTTACCCGACACCCTATACGCAAAATCCAGTTGAAAATGGAAGGTGTCTCTACACTGGGCGGACTGGATATTTACTATGATCCTATCGTGGGCAGGTTGAATACCGATGAACGGGGCAAATTGATCGGGAATTTTCTCGGAGATGATCGGGTGCTGGTCTGCTACAAAAGCGGGGATTATGAGTTGACCACTTTTGAGTTGACCAACAGATATGATGTGGACAATGTGTTGTTGATAGAAAAATTTGATCCTGATAAAGTGCTGTCAGCCATTTACTTTGATGGAGGTAGTAAAACCTATTATATAAAGAGGTTCCAGATAGAGACCACTACCTTAAACAAGAATTTCAACTTTATTTCAGATCATAAACAATCCTATCTGAAGCTGATTTCCACAGAGAAGCAACCTCAGGCACGGGTTACCCTTGTCAAGGGTAAAGAGGAAGAAGTGATGGAGTATGATTTGGACATGCTGATTGACATAAAAGGCTGGAAAGCGCTGGGGAATAAGCTAAGCACCTATCAGGTCAAAGATCTCAGCTTGATAGAATCAAAAAAACAGCAAGAGTCCAAAGACCAGAAAACTGAAGGTGAGAAGGGTACTGATGATGAGCTGGAGATTGGGTCCACCATAGACTTATCGGTGAATAAAGACGACGAAGATCAACTGGGACTGTTCTAAGCAGCTTCATACGATAGGAATGGAGGAGAAAAGTACCTTAGATAGTATTGATCAGGGCTGGCTGGATTATTTGGGCCAGTACATCACTGCCCACAAGAAAGCGGTGATGGAAAAAGTCCTGGCCCAAAGAACCCGCTTCCTTACGGTAGTGCTGGAGGATATTTTCAAACCGCACAACGCCAGTGCTGTTTTGCGCACCTGTGATTGCTTTGGTATTCAGGATGTGCATGTCATCGAGAAAGTAAACAGATATAAAATCAATCCTTACGTAACCCGTGGGGCTTCGCAGTGGGTGGATCTGCACAAGTACTATACCCCAGAAGGATCAGCGGTTCAGGATTTCTTTTCCAGTCTGAGGGAGAGGGGGTATAAAGTGTATGGAACAAGCCCTTTACCTGGTTCTGTTTCAATCTATGATTTAGAACCGGATCAGAAGCTGGCCTTGGTTTTTGGGAATGAACATGAGGGTATAAGCCAGGAAGTAAAAGATAATGTGGATGGATTGGTACATATTCCCATGCTGGGATTTACGGAGAGCTTTAATATTTCCGTGGCAGCATCCATCTCCCTTTATGAGCTTGTCAAAAAAGTCAAGAACTACAATCACCCGGACTACTATCTCACAGAAGAGGAAAAACAGATCTTGAGGATGAAATGGTATAGGTCAGTGGTAAATAGGGCTGATCTGCATGAGAAGGCGTACTTGGGACGCCCTGAAAACAACCAGTAGCAAACCAAAAGCAGCTCGTTGATAGCCTCGCCCTTGTTCAGGTGGTCGGTTTTCAGACAAGTCCTAGCGGCGGACAAAAAACCTTAATTCTTCTTCTTAAACAATGAGTTGATCTGTTCGCTGAATGTAGGTTGTTGGGCTCTCTTTTTGGCTTTTTGACGCTTTCTTTGCCTTTTCTTCTGCGCTTTGCTTTTGACCAAAACCATACGTGCGGATAGCCCTACTTGTCCTCTATAGAATTCTTCCCTGCCAGCTAAATTGATATTTGGTTTGTAATCCAGTGACACGACGGTGTTCAACATCGTCAACTCCAGCCCTCCTATAAGGTCAATTCCCGTAGTGGTATTCCCATAGGTGTGCAGGATTTGCCTGCTTTCCGGATCTTTCACAAAGCTTTCCTCCACACCTAGGGAGGGGCCAACGCCATAGTAATAATTGAAACGCTTGGAAATAATGGGATGGTGCTTCTCCACAAGCACTGACATGGTAGTGTTCAACTTAAAATCCGATTGTAACATGCCCTCAAGAGAAAGCCGCTTCCCGATCCTCTGCTGGGCGGTCACGCCTACTGTCCTGTATAGATTGCTGTTTCCAAATCTCAAGCCCACCGCAGTACCATAACGCTGGGCCTCGGCGATGGAATGGGTTGCGAAGAACGTGAGTACAAAGAGTGTAACAGATAGTTTCATAGACAAGTACAATAGGAATGACCCTTGGTCAATAACTATTCCAATTTTAGAGAAGTGTGGGCAGATAGAAAGTATCAAGTAGCTAGAATCAAGAGTTCAGAACCAAGAGTCAAGAGTACAGAGCCGAATCAAGCTTACTTTCCTGAGGCTTGAATCAGACCTTGTAGCTTTTTAACTTTAACCTTCAGCTTTCAGTCATTGCTACTTCTGTCTTCCGTCTTCCGGCATCCAACACCCTTCCCTTCGTCACCAAACCGTTAATACTTGTCTCTAAATCGACACCCCATTTTATAAAAAGCCTGTAATATGCGCATCCGTTTGGAGAGCGGGCTTACAGTTAAATTTCGATTTGTTTAATGAAAAACGTCTTTATAGTTTTTTCCGGAGAATACCTCTTGATGGAAATTGCTTCTAAACAGTTGGAGGGAACATTGCCAGTGTTTAGGATTGAAGGAGTATTTGGGGACAGGGAAAAAAGTGAGGCTTGGATGAAATCCCACGTTTCAGGCAAGGTAAATTCCATGTTAAGTATTCTGGAACTGCCTTTAAATCCAGAGTTTGGCCAAATGGAGAAGGGGATGCAACTCTTCAGCATACGAATGGATAAGAACCTTAAGATTATAGAAATCAGCTTAAACCAGGGAAGCACTCTTCCTGAAGGGAAACTTTATAGTTATGAAATTTTGGAAGACGGCACGGTAAACGGCTGCTTCTGGGCCAGGGATTTTATTGATGCCTGCAAACTCGCCTATATCCGTGTAAAGGAAGATAGTGTCAAGAATGCCAGGGGTAATACCTCTTTGTCTTAGCTATACTCAGGTGACTTCACTTAGCGAACTTAATGATTGAAATCTGAGCATTGATGTGAGAGAATTGCCCATCGAACATTGCCCATAGATCATCTGCCTCTATGCTTCTTTCTATAGTTGGAAGGTGTGTCGCGGAAGGTTTTCTTAAAGAGTTCCGTAAAGTAACTCTGACTGCTAAATCCCACTTTATCCTTAATTTCCTGAAGACTGTCAGAAGTATTGATGAGCAGGTCCTTTGCCAGATTAAGCCGTAGCGTCTGAAGGTATTCATTGGCGCTTTTCCCAAAGAAATGGCGGAATCCGCTTTGGAATTTCCTGGGACTTAGCCCAACCCGCTGGGCTATGGTGCTCAGGGAGTCCAGGGAATCCAGTTCAAGCTTCATGATTTCCACAGCTTCCTGTATGGCATGGGCTTCCGATTTGCGTAGGATTTTATTGTCCGAATTGATGTCCGTGTCATCATCATATTGTATGAGTTGATGTATCAGCATGCGGTAGGACTGGCTTTCCAGGTAGATCTTTTTGATCAGATGGTCATACTCCTGGGATTTCATGTCTTCAAAGATCTCTGCCAGAACTAGACTGTATAATCCATTGTAGTAGAAGGAATTGCTCGCTTTTTCGTCCTTGAAAATTTCCCTTAGATTTGGCTTCGTCCTCTCCAGTTCACATGACCTTGTGGAGTTGAATTTGCTTCGGTCAATTTCCAGACTGTAGATTTCTGTCAGCACCTGCTCCTTAAAATTCAAAATGTGTCCGTTGTGATCCTTACTGGCTACAATTATGTTTTGGTATTGTTGAAGATGATGTTTCTGCTGGTCCTTTTCGAAGTGATGGGTGAGATCCCCATTGAGACAAAACAGAAACTTCAACGGATGGGTCTTGTTCACCGTAAAATGCATTTCTACTTCTTGGTGAAACAGACATTTGTAAATCAATAGTCCCAGCCCCCCTTCAAAATTTATCCCTTTGATGCTTCCTTCTCCCCATTCTTCCGGTATATGAACAATATATTCACCACAATCCTGGCTATATTCTGTACCCAGACCGTGGGCTATGTCACTGATAACCTCCTTAAGCGGCAACGAATGGATCTCGAGTTTTTTCATAAGGACGGCAAGGTAGTAAAAATCACTAGTTAGTATCACATAGCTAGTAGCTTGAATCTTGATTTTGTCTACCGGTCAGGCAGGCTTGTGACTTCTTCAATGCAGTCTTCAGACTGCTATATTGTGAAATTGAAATGGAAGTCAGGAGACTTCACTACTGTAGATCCAAGTCTGAAGACTTGAACCAAACGGGGTATCACATAGCTAGTAGCTAGAATCTTGATTTTGTCTACCGGTCAGGCAGGCTTGTGCCTTTTTCAATGCAGTTTTCAAACTGCTATATTGTGAAATTGAGATAGGAAGTCGGGAGACTTCACTACTGTAGGTCCAAGTCTGAAGACTTGAACCAAACGGTTCTGAAGACTTGAACCAAACGGTCTTCGCTCACCTCACATCCAACATCCAACACCGGACATCCGACATCCATCATCCAACACCGGACATCCGTCATCCATCATCCACCACCGGTCATCTACCAACGTCCCATTCAAACCTATGTCAAATAACTCCTAAGACTAAGTCTGGCCTTGATCAGGTGGTTTTTTACCGTGTTTTTTGAAATCAACATTCGATCTGCGATCTCCTGATAGGATAGATTGTCGAAGTAGGAGAGTTGTATCACTTTTTTTCTTTGCTCTGTAAGCATTTCCATCGCCTCCTCCAATTTGTTCAGAAGCTTCTCCTCCTCAAGCTTCAGCTCTACACTGCTTTCTATCCTGCCCTCATAATATTCATTGGCCTTTCTCCGGCTTACACTCAGTCGCTTGAAATAATCCCTGACCTCGTTTTTGGTGATGGTAAAAACATATGGGCGAATTGCCTGTGCCGAGTCCAGTTCCTTTTTTCTTCTTAAAATTTTTAAAAACACATTATGAAAAATCACCTCTGCTTCCTCGGCATCCTTTATTAAGGTGATTACAAACTTGACCAATAAAGGTTTGTAATAATGATAAACTGCTTCAATCGCCTCTTGTTTGCCTTTTTTAAAATCCTCAATAGTAGCTGTAGTAGGTTCTTTCATGTGATTATAATTTGAGTTTTATAGGCCACATCTGCGCCTGCCGGTAGGCTCGATTTCATATGGCTATTTATTTTTTCCTCTATAAATTTTGGAAAAATAGCCTTATCGAAGGACGTAAATCACGTATTTAAATCCTCAATTTGCGAATTTTTGAAATCGGTTAACTCTTAATAATCAGTATATTATATTTATGTTAAGCTTATAGGGCAACCTTAGATGTGGGACCTGCTGAAAAAAGCCGCCAAGCTATCATTGCGGATGGTTTTTATGATTGTATGTTTCAGGGATTTTGGCCGGATATCAATGTATTACACCCAGGTACCTGCCCATCCAATAAGGAAGCAACCAAATATCTCCCGGACTGAAGCTGGATTTTCCACCTCCGTTTCCATCCAGATTAAAGCGATTGGCATTATGCCTAGCTATTTTGGTCTCGGAAGGAGGCAATACCTCGGAGATGCTTTGTCTTCTGAAATTAGCTTCGAGGTTCTGTATATCTTTTCGATGGCTGTTTTTCACGTCCCAGTTGATCAGATCCAGGGGATGCTTCTGCAAGAACCAAATGGATTCCTCCAAATCAAATTCTTCCGGTTGGACTATAGCTGTAATGATATTCCACAAGGGGTCTTTTTCCGGTCTCTCTACCTCCCAGTGATCTAGGATGGCCTGCTTGAATTTTGCTTGCAATCCTGCATCAAAAGTATACCTATAGAGTCCCCAGTATCCTAAAAAGTACATCTCGTCATCAGAATGATTCCAGGCCTCAGAAAGCATTTGGCTGTAAGAATCACTTTCGGCCCCGGCTTCTCCGATGATTTTCATGGGTCTCATTAGGTTTTCTAGATAACCCTCATTCTCCATCAACTCAAAGGCCTTTTCCTTATACTTCTCCTTGCCGGTAAAGTGGTAGGCGGTCTGGAGCATGCTGATGATGTTGGAAGAGTTGAGCTTTCTGTCCCCGACCTGTATGGGGAAGTTGTTGACATATTCAGGATTCCACTTGCCCCATTGAGTAGGTCTTCCGTCAAAATCATACAAATACATGTCATGTTCCAGGATGTGGGACATCAGCGTATCCATCAGTTCTATGGATTTGCTTTTCACCCATTCATCCTCCACAAGCTCCGCAAGTACCCCATAGACAAACATATGACCGATTGCCTCATCGCTGCTGGTGGTGGATTTCCAGTCCCATTCAGGATCCGGTGAATGTTGCCATCTTTCCGGATCAGCCAGTTTCTCTATATACCCGGTCCTTTCAAAAGAGCGGGAAGGAAAACCAGGCACAGGGTTAATGGTGAACAGACGCTCCATGGCCAGCAGGGATTGTCTGATCTGGCTCAGGGCTCCGGGATCTTGGGTCACGGCATAGTTAAAACCCTGGGCAGCTAAATACATGGAGGTCCATAGGCCGTCGTTGTCCGAGTCTTCCAGTCTCCCCGTGGCTATATTTCCCGGCTCTGTTAGTTCAAGTCTAGCGTTAAATCCGTTTCTAAGATGGTTCTTCCGTGTGTATTCGTCGAAATATTCCGCTTTTTCTCCCAAGGTCATTTCCTTTCGGTGTATAGTTGCCAGGCCCTCATTGGTAAGGAGGTAGATTTCCTCCAGGCCAAAGGCAATGTCGTACACCTCCTCACCAGGAAGCCATCTTTCCAAATAGTAGTATTTTATTTCCCCATCAGGAAGTATGGCAAAGGCTCCCTTGCCCGTTCCAAACCAAAGTTCATCTTCCCAACTTTCTACCACCAGGATGTCCGCCCAGGGTATTTTTGTCAATAGGGGGGATTGGGTTTTGGATTGGATGTCATAGATGAAATATCCCGAGTCACTTCCGAGTACCAATTGGTTCTGGGGAAGGAAGTAGGCTAGAGAGCTAAGACCTCGTGCCGATAATTCCTCCTGAAGCTCCCGGGATCCGGGATCAAACTGATAGACTTTTTCTTCGCTCAAGACCCAGAATTTATCCTGGGTGGAATCGTATCGAATGTCCAGGACTTCCTGCGGAACCGACAGTATAAGCGGCTTCTCTATGCTGGGGCCCACATATTGCAATCGCTTACCGTCACTGATCAAAAAATCAAACTGCCGACCTCCTTCGAAGCGATGTGCAGCTGGTAACTCATGCTTCAAAAACAAGCTGCCCGCCCAAGCATTGCTGAATACGCTTTGATCATCCAGGTATATCATTTCGCCCTGGTAACTGTCTATCGCCTTCACTTTTTTGTCAGCCATGGGCAGGTAGGACCGATCAGGCGCCAAAGTTCCCCAAACCTGAAACTGACCTCCTTCCGGACGCAAGAGCTTCATATTTTCCAGAACCTGAACGTTCCCAGCCCGGTTACTGGCCAGGCTTTGTATAGATAGATCGCTGAGTCCCCTTGAATTTATTACCGAATATTCCTGAACAAACGCAGTGTCCTGATATGAACCTCCGCTTCCTGACTGTGCTTTTAGAGTGCTATTGGCCAGTACGATAAAGAGTAGTAAGAATACGTGAAAAATTTTTTTCATCTGTTTACGATTTGTTTATCAATGAATACTATCCTTCCCCAAAGTGGGACGAAGTCTTTTTTTATGATCCGCTTTTATACAGCAATGCTTCGGGAAACATTCACGTCACGACGGCTTCTGTCACTAGTACTGAGCGCAGGTGAAGTAACTTGTACTGAGCGAAGTCGAAGTATCGGTCATCCTTCCGGTAAAGCGATGAAAATACGGCTAGTGGCATCATTTCGGATATACTACAAATGGAATTTTAATTTTATGTCTGCCTGCCATGCGGGTGTTTTCTATGTCAGTGGATTTGCGAGGGATCCAATAGACGATACTGAATGGTTTTCCCCTCGTTTAGGTGTTTGGAGTAGGTGAGGTGAACTAGGCCCTCCCTGTCCTGGATCAAGGCAGGATAGGAATATTTTCCCTCCTGTGCCGGGTCTAGTTCAAGGTATTGGGGCGCGCTCCAGACCTTGCCCTCATCTGATGAAATCCAGAGGGCCAATCGATACCTGCCATCAGGTATATCGTTTCCTACCATCCACCACCTGCCATCCTGAAGTTTTAGCAGTTCCACACTGCCTGTATTCGGGAAGGCCGTTTTTGTGGCGGCTGTCCAGGTCTCACCCCTGTCTCTCGAAACGCTTTGCTGGATCATAGGAGGGGCATCTCCTGCATCACGGAGCATCGCGAGGATATCTCCGTTTTCCTTTTGGATCAATGCAGGTTGTATAGGGCCTTTGCCTACCAGCGGTAAGCTGGGTTTCCAACTTTCTCCCATATCATCAGAAATAGCCATCAGGGATAAATTGAAGCCATCCGAATAAAGTGGTAAAAGTATCCGGTCTTCCATGATGAGAGGCTTAATCCTGGTCATCCATCCCATACTTGTTTTTTTGGAATCTTGGGATGCCTCGATAATCATCGTCTCGTATTCTGGAGCATAGGATGACCATCCCAAATGGGCGGGTGGGAGGTCCTTGATTTTTCGTGAAACTTCCTCCGCAAATTCATCTCCCGGTTTTAAAATAATATTGTCCTGCCAAGTCCATATCGGTGCCCCGGCGGTGCTATAAGAGGTACTTCTTCTCAGCCGAAGTAGGGAGTTTTCCCACTCGTTGGCATTTACGGCGATCCATACCAAGAACAATTCTTCATTTTGATTGAGAAAAAGTACAGGGTTGCAATCTGGTATTCCCGGAGTATCTGCCATCTCAAATGGTTTTGACCAGCCGGATTCCCCTCTTTTTTTCCTTGATCCCATCAACAGTACATCATCCGCCTTTCTTTCTCCCGAACCCTCAAACCATACGCTAAGCAGGTCCCCGCCGGGAAGCGCCACTATACTGCTGGCATGGGTGTGTTTTGCCTGCAAGGGGAATATGGGCTCGTTGAGTAGGGAGGGTACAAGCTTGGCTTGAGCAAATAGGCAAATCGGTGCCATCATCATTCCTATCCACAGGAACGTTGTTTGCCTGAAAAGGCTTCTTAGCATTTTTAATTGATATGTGTATCCGCTTAACCGCACCTATGTTTTTGGAATAATCGTTGGAAAATCATTGCGGACAATCATACTATTTACTGTTTCTCCTACGCTCCATGACTTCCTTCCATGTAGTAAGGATTATTTTTTCCTCTTCAACATAGGCTTTCAATTCAGGTGAAAGCATGGCTTCCAAGTCAGCTTGTCTGGAAGCCCCTGATCCTGAAAACCTTTGGAAATTTTCTGTATTTTCACTGCAATGGACTATGATCATGGCTAGCCCAGGTTCCAGCTGCTCCAGTGTCTCTTTGAATTTCATGATTTTATGCTGGGTCAACTCCCTTTGGGTAAAGGAAACCTTGTCTGGTCTCCAGTCTCCACTGTCCTTGTGAAGGTCATCCAGCACAGGAAATCCCGAACTCCAGATTTTTTCTCCCATAGCCTGGGCTTCACGCAGAACAGCGGGAGTGGGAAGATCCATGCCTTCCTGGTAATTTCCTTCTTTCTTCAATTGCTTTATCATAGCCTGTTGAAAACTTTCAGTGATAAGTTTATTGTTGCCACCCGGGAACATAATCGGGATCTGGTATTCCAATCCTACCTTGAGATAAGTTTCCAGAAATTCCGGGCTGGCAAACAATGTGCCCATATGGGAATCCAGGTGGGTGGGCAAGATGCCGTTTTGCAAGGCACGCTCCACCTGCGCTTTTAATTCCAAATACACTTCCTCTGCGGGGGCATGAGCTACGACTTCCTCTACACTGGGCCAAAAAGAGCCTTCAGGATCCAATAATCCCGGTACCAAAGTCCTACCGGCCAGAGGTTCCCAACGGTAAGTTTTCCATTCAGAGGTGAGCACCAGGTGCAATCCAATATCCATTCCGGGTGTCTCCTTGCTTAATCTCAAAAATGTACCCGCCCAGGGACAGGGCATCATCACGCTACAGGAGGTGGCCACGCCTTCTTGCATTGCCTGAAAAGTGCCCTGATTGGACTCATAGGACATACCGGCATCATCTACATGAAATATAACCACTTTTCTGCCCTCCGGATAGCCCAGCCTTTCAGCATACGTCTTTCCGGATTCGGTCTGGGCAAGTGAAACAGAAAGAGTTGAAACCCAAAGAGCTAGTATTACCTTACTTTTATTGTATAGGCGCATAAGAAATGGGCAGATTTGTGATTGTCATCATTTTTATTTAATCAGTTTAAATTGTAGTGTCCACTTGCCCTTCGGGTCTGTTTTCAACCGAACTCTTCTATCCTGTGGTCAAACCCATATCTTTTTTTGGGTTCCTATTCTTATGTAAAGCAACTCCAACCTCATGACCAATCTACTGGACCACCGCCCGGGGTGGCGTATGCACTCTTTTGTAAATCCTAAACTATAAATGCATTGAATTTCAATAGTAGTACCCCTTATTGTGGAGAATGGACTAATGGTCAATTGGTTTTTCTTTAAATTAAAGAATTGTTAAGCATACAGTTCTGAAAGGATTTTTACCTAAAATTGGACTGAAATCAATACCTTATACAGCCGCCTGCTGCCAGTGAAGTGATCAATGTGTTTTAGGATTTACAAAAAACAGCATTGAACCCTTCCTGTGCTGAGCGAAGTCGAAGCAACGGGCTGCCTCCCGGGGATTTCGGGTTTAACAAAGAAAACATGACAGCTGACATCATTGCGGATAATCAGATAAAAGTATGACAGGAAAAACCAAACGTGGGAAAACGAAGATTCTCTTATTGATTTTTTTGATATTCTTCGTCATATCCCTGATGTCAAATATCCTCGGCCCCATCATCCCTGGGATTATCGACAGTTTTTCCTTAAGCTATGGATTGGCAGGTTTCCTGCCGTTTGCGTTTTTTGTCGCATATGGGGTCATGTCCCTGCCGTCAGGCTTGCTTGTCGAACGCATGGGCGGAAAAAAGGTGTTGTTGCTGGCATTTGCACTGGCCGCAGCCGGTGCCCTGCTGTTTGGTTTTACTCCTAGATTTGGATTTGCGCTGACTTCCTTGTTTATCATCGGATTGGGAATGGCAATGCTGCAGGTGGTGATTAACCCACTGCTGAGGGTGACCGGCGGAGAGGAGCATTTTGCCTTCAATTCTGTTTTGGGGCAGCTCGCATTTGGGTCGGCCTCATTTCTGAGTCCTATGCTATATAGCTATATGGATCAAAACCTATTCTCCGAAACAGCCCCTTACTGGATAGTGCTATTGGAAAATTGGGTGCCTGCCGGGATGAAGTGGGTTTCTGTATATTTTGTCTTTGCCTTGCTGGCCTGTGTGATGCTTGCTCTGATAGGGCTCACACATTTCCCTAAAGTGGAGTTGAAATCCGATGAAAAAATAGAACTGGGCCTTACCCTAAAAAAATTGTTGGGGAAAAGGCTGGTCTGGTTATACTTCCTTGGGATTTTCTCCTACGTGGGCACTGAGCAGGGAATAGCTAACTGGGTGAGTCAGTTTCTACAGGATAATCATGGTGTAGATCCCGGTACAGGAGGGGCTCAGGTCATTTCCTATTTCTGGGGATTGCTGACGATAGGATGTTTGTTTGGCCTGGTGTTGCTAAAATTCCTGGACAGCAGGCTGGTGCTGATCCTGTTTACGGTTGCTGCTATGCTGGCTCTTATTACAGGACTTACCGCACAGGGAAATCTCGCGTTATTTGCTTTTTCCTTTTCCGGGTTTTGTCTCTCAGTGATGTGGTCTATCTTGATTTCCCTGGCACTGAATTCGGTGGATTTTGCCCATGGTACCTTCGCCGGGCTGCTTTGCTCGGGGATTGTAGGCGGTGCGGTAGTCCCCCTCATCGTCGGCAGTTTGGCAGATAGCATAGGGCTGCATGCGGCTATGTTTTTTCTTTTTGTTCCCTTGGGGTACATCTTGTTTATCGGAGTATGGGCCAGGCCATTGGTGAAAAACTCCAGGGTCACATCGTTCAAAGAGCTTTTTGACCGAAACCATGCATAGGGTTATCTTATTGTTGGACTTTGCTGAAGAGTACAGTAAGTTATTGCTGAAGGGGATCTCTGCCTATTCTGCCAGAAACGGCCAATGGTCATTTTGCAGAATGCCCCTTTATTACCGGGAGATGATAGGGGTGAAAGGGATTGCGGACTGGGCCAGGGAATGGAAGGCAAATGGCATCATTGGGCAGCTTTACAACGAGATGGAGGAAGGCTTTCTCGCGGAAGACATCCCGGTTATTGCCCAGGATTTTAAGGAAAGGTTTGAGAAAATCCCCAATATCACCGGATCCTATAGGGAAACCGGCATGATGGGCGCTGAATACTTTTTGAACAAAGGATATTATCATTTCGCGTTTTATGGTTTCAACAATATCGTGTGGTCCAGAGAGCGGGCAGAGGGCTTTGAATCTGCCGTTCAGGAGGCGGGTTATGAGGTGAACTACTATGAGCATAAAAAATCCCACACTGCCGATATGTGGTATTACAAAAGCAAATCACTTAGCAAATGGCTCAAAAATCTCCCCAAACCAGTGGCCTTAATGGCATGTGATGACAACAGAGCAGTCCATATAATCGAGGCCTGCAACCACAATAATATTAAAGTCCCACAGGAGGTGGCCGTTTTGGGAGTGGATAACGATATGACCTTTTGTGAACTCTCAGACCCACAACTGTCCAGTATAGACCTGGATATAGAGCGGGCAGGGTATGAGTCAGCCCGGCTTTTGGATGAAATGATCAGAACAGGGGAAAAAAACATCCGGGATATCATTGTCCCCCCGTTGAAAATCATCACCCGTTCCTCTACCGACATGTATGCCTCCTCGGATGAATATGTGGCGGAAGCCCTGACTTTTATCCACAGGAATATAGATAGCAATATTTTGGTGGATCAGGTGGTCAAAGAAGTTCCGCTTTCCCGCAGAGCCTTGGAAAAGCGTTTTCTGAAGATCACAGGGCAGCCTGTGTACAAGTATATCACCAAGGTCAGGATGGAGAGACTGGCCCAAAAACTCCTCAGTACTGACCAGAGTGTGTTTGAGCTGGCATTGGATTTGGGCTTTCAGGATAGTAATAACCTTGCTAGGCAGTTCAGGCAACTGACCGGATTTGCCCCTGGGGAGTATAGGAAGCGGTTTGGGAGCAACACTACCTCCTTCAAAAGGTAAGAATAGGTTGTGCCAGTTTCCAGTCGCAGTGATCAGTATCAAGTATCAAGTATCAAGAATCAAGAGCCAAGAGCCAAGAGCCAAGAACCAAGAGACAAGCCTGCCTGCCGTAGGTAGGAATTACGAGTAGGTTGGATTATAGACTTTCAGCTTTCTCACTTCAGCTTTCAGACTTTATTTCTGCCTCCTGCGACTGAGATCCGCCACCGTTCGTGTCTCACGAACGGTCTATTACCTGCCATAATGGGTTTTGTTCATTTCGTCCTTCGTCCTCGCAAAGACGGTGCTGACACCGGACACCCCACATCTGTCACCCAGCACCCCACTGTCTTCGGTCTCCGGTCTTCCGTCTTCCGTCTCCCAACACCGATTGCGTCATTTCCACCCCTCGGACTTGACACTCCTTTCCATAAGGACTGTGTGCTCCGAGGGCAATGGCCATGATTCTAATTGAATCCCCGGGTTAAAACCCGGGGCTACAAAATCTATCATGCCTACGGCATTGCTCATTTACACAGGATTTTAGAAATAAACTTCCCACTGTCTTCCGTCTCCGGTCTCCTGTCTTCGGTCACCCAACACCCGACATTGGTCACCCAACACCCCTCCTCCCTAACATGGATATAGACAGACTACTAATTTAAATAATGTACATTGTAGTGAACAAAATTTCTATATCTTTGTTTATTGTAATATACAATTATGCAGGAGTTATTTAGTTTACATCAAAAACTTTTAAGAAATACTTCACTGGATTTTCAGAGAAGTTTACTTGCATCTATCCGTTGGGAAAATAGATTGATAGGCATTACCGGAGCGAGAGGAGTGGGCAAAACCACCATGCTGCTCCAATATCTGAAAAAGCAGTTTGGAGAAGGTGATAGTACAGTGCTTTTTGTGTCATTGGACCATTTTTGGTTTTCTGCCAATAGCCTTTTGGACCTTGCGGATCAATTTACCAAAATGGGAGGGAAGGTTTTGGTTTTGGATGAAGTTCATAAATATCCTGACTGGTCCAGGCAATTGAAGAATATCTATGATTTTTATCCTGAGCTGAAAGTTATTTTCACGGGATCCTCCTTATTGGAAATACTGAATTCCGCAGCAGATTTGAGTAGAAGGGCATTGATATATCAGCTTAGCGGACTCTCTTTGAGGGAATATATAAACTTGGAAACTGACTTAAAGCTTCCAATACTGAAAATGGAGGATATTTTAGACCGACATGTGGAGCTAAGCAATGAACTCCTCACGGGTTTTCGCCCTTTTCAATACTTCAAGGATTATTTGAAAAAGGGTTATTATCCTTTTTCACGGGCGTTTGGAGAGCTATATGAGCAGCAACTTACTGCGGTGGTAAATTTGGTGCTGGAGGTTGAACTGCCCCAGCTCAGAAAATTTGATGTTGCTTATGTTCCTAAAATCAAACAATTACTGGCAATTATTGCTGATTCTGTTCCCTTTGTGCCCAATGTCACTAAGCTTGGACAGAAAATCGGGATAAACAGAACTACTCTTTTAACCTACTTTCATTATTTGGACCAAAGTAAATTGACCAAGAACCTTTACCAGTCCACAGAAGGTATTTCATTGTTACAAAAACCGTCCAAGTTATATCTGGAAAACACTAATCTGGCTTTTGCGCTAGGAAAAAATGTAGATATAGGTAATCTAAGAGAAACCTTCTTTTTGAATCAGGTGGGCTATCATCATAAAGTTGTATTGCCTCCAAAAGGAGATTTCCTGATCAATAAGAGCTGGAATATAGAAGTTGGGGGAGCTGGAAAATCGTTGTCTAAAGCAGGATTGGATAGCGGATTTATTGCTGCCGATGATATTGAAACCGGTTTTGGATCTAAAATACCTCTTTGGCTCTTTGGCTTTCTTTATTAGTATGACAAATACCCGTCTGAGTGTAGAAAATGCGTGAAACGGTGTGTATGCCTGTGACTGGATCGGACAGCAGTCGTAGTGATTAGTATCAAGTATCAAGTAGCAAGTATCAAGTAGCAAGTATCAAGAACCAAGAGTCAAGAACTAAGTGACACGAACCAAGAGAGAAGAGTCAAGAGCCAGGAAAGAGCAAAAGATTAAGTTGTAAGAGTTGGTCCACTGCCCAAGATCCTCTTTAGAATACTATCAAAGGGCTGGGTGGAAAAGACAGCAAGGTTACCAAGAGCTCTACAGGAGCGGGATATCCAGTCGCAGTGATCAGACGCAAGAATCAAGAGCCGAGAGCCGAGAACCAAGAGATAAGCCTGCCTACCGTAGTTAGGAATTACGAGTAGGTTGGATTATAGACTTTCAGCTTTCTCACTTCAGCTTTCAGACTTTATTTCTGCCTCCTGCGACTGAGATCCGCCACCGTTCGTGTCTCACGAACGGTCTATTAACTGCCATAATGGGTTTTGTTCATTTCGTCCTTCGTCCTCGCAAAGACGGTGCTGACACCGGACACCCCACATCTGTCACCCAGCACCCCACTGTCTTCGGTCTCCGGTCTTCCGTCTTCCGTCTCCCAACACCGATTGCGTCATTTCCACCCCTCGGACTTGACACTCCTTTCCATAAGGACTGTGTGCTCCGAGGGCAATGGCCATGATTCCAATTGAATCCCCGGGTTAAAACCCGGGGCTACAAAATCTATCATGCCTACGGCATTGCTCGTTTACACAGGATTTTAGAAATAAACTTCCCACTGTCTTCGGTCACCCAACACCCGACATCGGACATCCGGCATCGGACATCCGGCGTCCGGCATCCGGCATCGGTCACCCAACATCCCACTTACCCCCCCATCTCTGTGTTTTCAAATTGTTATCAACTTCCTGATAACCCAAACCATAAATTAACAAACTGGTAATCAGTAGCTAGGTAGTCCGTTTTTTAATGTCCGGGGTAGTATCCATGAAGGTACAGCCTATGAAAAATCCTAGCATCAGGGAATTGATTGGAAAATTAGCCAATGGTGAGATATCCAAAGAAGAGTTTGATCTGTTTCTGGAAAAAATAAAATCAGAAACAGATTCCATGGATATCGACCAGGCTTTTCAGGAAATTTTTGATGTACTGGATCCGGATGGGAAAGATACCGACCCAACCGATCAATCTAATGAATAATTAATAGGACAGGTATGAAATAGCCAAACCTGCCGATAGGCAGGTGTGACCATTAAAAAAACAAACTATAAACAGAAGATGAAACAATTTTCCAAAATCAAACCCGTCAAGATCCTCAGGAGAGTTCCCCTGGTCTTTGGCATCATCATGGGCACATTTGCACATGTCTCAGCGATAAGCCCTCACCCCCCTGTGCTATTGGAGGAGATCCAGGCACAGCAGGTGCGGGGTAAAATAGTCTCCAGTATAGACGGTTCACCCCTCCCGGGAGTCACTGTGCTGGAAAAAGGCACCTCTAATGGCACTGTCACCGAGATTAACGGCACCTATACCTTAAATGTGGCCGGGCCTGCCGCGGTACTGGTGTTTTCATTCGTGGGTTTTGATTCCCAGGAAATCACAGTGGGAAACCAATCTACGATAGATGTGTCCATGTCCGAAACCGCAACAGATATGTCTGAAGTAGTGGTGACTGCCTTGGGCATCAAGCGGGACCAGCGCTCACTCGGATACGATGTCTCCAATGTAAAAGGGGAGGAACTGACCCAGGTATCACAGGAAAACGTGCTCAGTTCCCTTTCCGGGAGAATGCCCGGGGTCACCATAAACCAGACCTCCGGCCCGGGATCTTCCATGAGTATGGTCATACGGGGAGCTACATCCCTGACCACGGATAATCAGCCCCTGTTTGTGGTGGATGGCGTCCCCATGTCCAATTCCCTGAACAATATCAGGCAAAACGGGGACGGAAACCAGGTGGATTACGGCAATGCGATCTCGGATATCAACCCCGACGATATAGAGAGCATCTCTGTGCTGAAAGGCCCTAGTGCGGCGGCACTTTATGGCACCCGTGCCGGAAATGGTGTGGTGATCATTACCACCAAGTCGGGCAAAGCCGGTAAGACCATGGGAATATCTTTCTCTACCAGCAATGTTTTTGAAAGGCCTACACGCCTGCTGGATTTTCATTATAAGTATGCCAATGGCAACCGTAACGGGGTATTCAATGAGGGTTCGGCCTACTGGGGCGGACCGGATCTGGATGTGGGCAACAAAGCTATTCAGTGGAATAGTCCCTTGGATGAAAACGGGGATCCCGTGCCCACCGATCTGATATCCTATCCCAACGCCATGAAGGACTTTATGCAGACAGGGATCACTTCCACCAATAATATCGCACTGGATGGAGGCTCGGATCAGACCACCTATAGAATTTCATATTCCAACATGCTGCATAGGGGCATGATACCCAATTCTGACCTTTTCAGAAACAGCTACTCTACTTCCATCAGCCACAAGATCTTACCCCAACTGACCTTCAGCTCGAATTTCAACTATACCAACAGCAAATCCAATGACCGTCCGAGTACAGGCGATAGAAGAGCAAATCCACTTGAGGCGGTTTATGCCAGCCCTTACGTGGACTATAATCAGATGCGCGGTATCTGGGTCCCTGGGCAGGAAGGTGTCCAGCAGATCAGGACCGCTGCCGGGGACAATCCTTATTTTATCGCCTACGGAATGGAAAACGCTTTTGTGAGGGATAGGATTTATGGAAATGTGTCCCTGGATTATCAGCTCTCCGATTCCTTCAACTTCCGGGTGAGATATTCCCTGGATAGGTCTGATGAGGAACTGGAAACCAAAATCCCCTTCAGCTACAGCAGAATGGCCAGGGGAGGCTACTACATCTCTGATATCCTCACTCAGGAATCCAACGCGGATTTTCTGGTTTCCTGGATGGATGATTTTGGTGACCTGGACATCAATGCATCTTTGGGCGGGAATATTATGAACAGGTTTGGTAAAAGCACCAACGTGGGCGTAGGAGGGGACCGGAACAACGGCCTGGTAATCCCCGGTATCTATAATGTGCAGAACATCCCCGCTGATAATAGGTCCATGGACAACGGTTACTTTGAAAAAGGGATTTACTCCATCTATGGATTGGTATCCCTTGGATATGCAGACCAATTGTATTTGGATGTTACAGCCAGAAATGACTGGTCATCCACCTTGCCGGCAGACAACAGGTCCTACTTTTACCCTTCTGCCTCGCTGAGCTGGTTGGCTAATTATACCCTTGGTTTGACAGAGAAAATTGACATGCTGAAGTTCAGGTTTGGCTGGGCACAGGTGGGCAACGATACCGGCCCGTACAATCTCGTGCCTAACCTGGGCACAGGATTGTACAATTCCATAAATACGGCAAGTATGCCCTCAGGTATTTTAAACCCGGATCTGAAACCCGAGGAAGCTACATCCTACGAGGGCGGCGTGGACCTTAATATGTACAGCAACAGGCTGAGGTTCTCCGCCACCATTTACCAGATAGACAACAGAAACCAGATTTTTTCGGTAAACCTTCCTTCTTCTTCGGGATACTCAGGCCGTCTGATCAATGCGGGGCTGATCCGCAGCAAGGGAATTGAACTCGCTCTGGGAGGTACGCTGATCAGCAAAGGGGATTTCTCATGGGATGTGGACCTGAACTGGAGCAGAAACAGAACATCTGTGATAGAATTGGCAGAGGGCCTGGACAGGATCACCTTATGGTCTGAAAACGGGGGAGGTGCGATCACATTTGTGGGAGAGGAAATCGGCAACATGTACAGCAGAAGCTATGCTTCGGTAAAGGATCCTAATTCTCCCTACTATAGATGGCCCGTGCTTTCCAATGCAGGATCCTGGCAAGAACTATCGGGAACCGAAAACCTAAAGAAAGTAGGAAACTTCAACCCGGACTTCCAAATGGGACTCCAGACTACCTTATCTATCAAAAACTTTGTCATCGGGGCAAGTTTGGATTGGAGGCATGGTGGGGAGTTCATGTCATTTACTTATAGGTATGGGGAGTCTGACTGGAAATCCCAGCGACAGATAGACAACCTGATACCCGGAAGTCTTTACTCAGTCGATGAATTGATAGCCATGATGAAGGCTGATCCTGAGCGGTACATCATTCCCACTATGGGCAATTACCCTAGAGTTGGTGGCTATACAGCGGCCACTGGGGGATACTATGTCGATGAAAACGGGAGTGATGGGGCATTTGTCCCCGGCGTGATCCAGGTCGCAGGCGCGGATACCCCGGATGATTACAGTGACGACGTTTACGAGGAACACCTCGGCGGAGAAGGGACTAATATTTATCCCATCACCAATACCTACCCTTGGGGATTCAACGAGCAGATCACCTTCGACGCCAGTTTTATCAAGCTAAGGGAATTAAGCATAGGCTATAGGTTCCCTAATCTGGGCAAATTCAGAAACGCGACTTTCTCCATCTATACCAGAAACCTTATGCTTTGGACCAAGGCAGACATAGGAGTGGATCCGGAAAGGGCTTTCTGGGCTAACAGTGACACTCAAGGAAACACCTCCTCGCAGTTCCGTCAAGGGATTGAGCGTCAGAATGTAATGCCCTGGAGCTTTCCTATAGGCTTCAAATTGAATTTTAATCTTTAATCTCAAATCACCGCATCATGGAAATTACATCTAAAATTTATAAGGGATTCTTGATGGCATTGATTTGCTGCCTGGGATTCGCAGGCTGCGATGACAAGCTTGATGAGATGAACGTCAACCCCTATGGCATAGATCCCGCAGAAGTAAACCCTAATCTGCTTATGCCTTCTGTCTTGGCCGCGGCAGCCCAAAGCTATGCCAACCTGGGGGTAAATGACATGGCAGGTGCCGTGCAGCATACACAGAAAAACGGCTGGTATGATGGGCATAACAACTATGGCTGGGAAAACATGAACTGGACAGGATGGTATAATATTCTGAGAAATAATGAGCTGCTTTACAAAAGAGCCGTAGAGCTGGATAACGATTATTTTACGGCTGTGTCTTTGACCATGAAGTCCTTTGTCTTTGGCAATATCACCGATCTCTGGGGAGATGCGCCCTACACTGACGCACTTAAAGGCGACCAGGCTTCAGTGGAATTGCAGTTTCCCAAGTTTGATGGTCAGGAAGTGATTTATGACGGGATCATCGCCGATTTGCAGACGGCGGTTTCCCTTTTCGGCACGGCGGGAAATGATGCCGTAACTCCGGCAAACGACCT
The DNA here is from genome assembly GCF_021390545.1 of Algoriphagus sp. AGSA1. GTDB lineage: Bacteria > Bacteroidota > Bacteroidia > Cytophagales > Cyclobacteriaceae > Algoriphagus. The sequence continues at coordinate 37,826 of NZ_JAJUWR010000042.1, forward strand.
CTATTATGGCGGAAATGCCGCAGGTTGGAAGCGCTTTGCCAACTCCCTCTTGCTTCGCTATTACATGAGGATTTCCGAAAAAAAACCTGATGTGGCCAAGGCGGGGATTGAAGCGGTCTATGCCTCTGGGGAGTATATACAAAACGTGTCCCAGGATGCTGTGTTGGACTATACCGGAGGAGCCAGTGATATCTGGATCACCCGCCACATCCCCTTAAACCCGGATGATTTCCAACGTTATCAGGCTTGCCAGACCTTTATTGATCAGCTTATGGGAACAAATGATCCCAGACTTGCGGTATGGTTTGCTCCTGTGCGGGTCAGATGGGAGGCGGATGAGTCATTGGCGGTGGCTTCAGAGGACTTCATCAGAAATGACGGGGAGCCTTTAGGGGTAGTGACTTACCCATTTGATGATTTTGTAAACCAGTACCCAGATGAACACTTTACCCGAAAATACAATCCTTACCTGGTAGCATACAATGATGCGGAATACGTGGGTTTGCCTCCCTCACTTTTGGTGCCGGAATCCTACAATGGTAACCCATCTCCCGGGCAAGGCACCCAAAACCAGCATGTCTCCCAGCTGGCGGATATATATCAGTCCGCGGGAGCCGCGGGGGATATCCTGAAAGCAAGATTGATCTCCTCCGCAGAGGTCAGCTTTATTTTTGCCGAAGCGGCACTAAAGGGATGGAGTGTGGGATCCGCCGAGCAGCATTATTATGAGGGTATCCTCAAATCCTTGACAGTATGGGGTAAATCGGACGATTATGAGGGTTTTATAGCGGAAGATGAGGTTGCTTTTGATGGTAGTCTGGAGCAGATAATCGAGCAAAAATGGGTTGCAAGCTGGACAGCGGCCACCGAGGCTTTTGCCGACTACAGGCGTACCGGCTACCCTAAGCTGGTAACAGGCCCCCAGTCCCCACAGCCCCGTGTCGCATTGAGATTCCAGTATGGAGATGATGAGTACAACAACAATTCGGAGAGTATCACAGGAGCATTGGATAGGCTGCAACTGACGGACTATTCCGGCAGTTTTGGTAAAGACAGCCAATGGTCCAAGTCCTGGCTCTATCAGGGAACTTCCGCCCCCTGGGACTAAAGCCAGGGACATTCAATCAACACTGCCTCCATATCCAGAAGATGTGGAGGCTTTTTTTGGCCCATGCCGTCCCGACCACCGCCGATCAAGTCATCAATTAACTGAAACACTTCGAAACCCCTACGTCATTTCGATCGGCCGGGGCGGAGCAGAAATCTCTATGTAGAGCCAAGAATCTGGAGTTTTCGTGGGACGCTAGGCTTTCAGCCTTCTCACTCTAGCTTTCAGATTTTCTTTAACAACTTACCACTGTGACCACTCCTTACGCCCGACACCCGACATCCAACACCCAACATTATCCCTCCCATAATTTGCTTTTTAAAATCAACCGAGTAAATTTATTACTCAGTCTTTTGTGTAGTCATTTCGAGCGAAGGGAGAAATCTCCAATAACCTGAGTAGCAGGATCCCCCTCTTACCCTCCAACTTTAATCATTTGGGAGTGAGCAGGCGAAGCTGTGTTTGGGAAGTAAGAAGTGTCGCAGTCGCAGTCACAGTATCAAGTAGCTAGAATCAAGATATTAGAGCCAAGACCTTAGAGCCAAGATAGTAGGAGGTGACAAGTAAGAAGTATCCCAGTTGAAGTTATCAGCACGGTATTTAACATTTAACATTTAACATTTAACCTTTAACTTTTAACTTTTAACCACTAACCACTGACCACCTCCAACTTCTAACCTTCCCAGTCGCCAGTCATCAGTATCAAGTATCAAGTAGCTAGAATCAAGAGCCGAGAGCCGAGATTCAAGAACCAAGATGTTAAATCGAAGATGACAGAGCCAAGATAGTAGGAGGTGAAAAGTAAGAAGTATCCCAGTTGAAGTTATCAGCACGGTATTTAACATTTAACATTTAACATTTAACATTTAACCTTTAACCTTTAACTTTTAACCACTAACCACTGACCACCTCCAACTTCTGACCTTCCCAGTCGCCAGTCATCAGTATCAAGTATCAAGTAGCTAGAATCAAGATGTTAGAGCCAAGACCTTAGAGCCAAGATAGTAGGAGGTGAAAAGTAAGAAGTATCCCAGTTGAAGTTATCAGCACGGTATTTAACATTTAACCTTTAACCTTTAACTTTTAACCTTTGACTTTGCCTGAAAATGGTTGTCACTTATCTGTCAAGTGTCAAGTTATAATTTGTATTTTGATTTCATTCCTTTTCCTCGGTTGCTCGGGTATTCTTGGTTTGAGTTTTAAGTTATAATTAGTGGAAATCTTGTCTTTTTTCAGCAATGTTCGGAACTGGACCGGGGAGATATTTCCCAGAGCCTTCTTTTTTCTTCGGGTGTTATGATCTTTGATTGCCTTTAATTGGCATTCCTTTAACTCCTTAA
>NZ_JAJUWR010000043.1 GCF_021390545.1 Algoriphagus sp. AGSA1
AGACTAGCAAAATAGTCCGAATCCCTGTGGGGCATGCCCCACAGGGATTACTTTTGGTGCACTCTTGTTGCCAATTATGGTGTATTCTTATTTACCGAAAGTGGTGCATTGTTATTTACCGATCACATGAGCATTTGGAACAACGGTATTCCTGCTCAACATCAGATCATTTTGATATGATCTGCGGAACATCTACTGGGGGTCTTATCGCCCTTGCGCTTTCATTAAAAATTCCTGCTTCAGAGGTATGTACGTTTTACGAAAAATACGGAAGTCAAATCTTTCCTCACCGCACCAAATTAGGAGGACTTATAAGACAAACATTCTGGCGGGGAAAATACTCAGACAAGCCTCTCCGAAATGCACTAAAAACCATTTTTAAAGACAAAAAAATTGGTGATTGCCAGAATCTTTTATGCATCCCGAGCTATTCGCTAACAGATGCACGTCCCTGGGTCTTCAAATATGACCACAAAGAAGTTCCACTAGATAGGGATAATAAGGCATTTTGTGTTGATGTCGCACTCGCTACTTCTGCAGCTCCGACATATTTCCCATTAGCAGAGATTGAATATTATGATAAAAAGCAATTTATAGACGGCGGTGTGTGGGCCAATAATCCAACAATGGTAGGGGTTATTGAAGCTCTTACATACTTTGTTGGTGACGGGAAAGAGTTCGATTCTATTGAGGTGCTTTCAGTCAGCAGCCTTAACAATACTGCTGGAAAATCAATTGGTCTGAAAAGACATCGTCCCTTTATTAAATGGAAGGATGACTTATTTGAGACATCTCTAATTGGGCAAAGCATGTTTACAAATTATATGATGTCAAAGTTTTGCGAGATGAATCATATCAAAGTGAGGTACATACGGATTCCATCAGAAAGCATATCAGCAGAACAACAACACTTAGTTCAACTTGATATAGCAACGGAAAATGCGATCCATTTCATTAAAGGAAAAGGAAATGACAGGGGAGAAATTGCAAAAAAAGATCCTGAAATAGGATCATTCTTTATGGAAGCTAAAAACTATAAAATATAACAATATGGCAAATTGCAACTTATTATTCAGCGAATACAATAGCATAATCAGGTTATCCGATGAAAGGCGACAACAACTATTAGAAGTTCGTAACAACCTAAGGATTAGGCTTAGACGCGGCTACTCTATTATATCTGAAGAGCTAGGTCTAAAAAATGAAATAATTCATCAGAGCCAAGGATCCTTTGTTATGGACACCATAATTTCTCCGATTAGAGGCGATTATGATATCGATGATGGACTATACTTTATTGGCAGCTTAGATAGAAAGAGTAGGCCATCTCCTTCAGAATTTCATAAATGGGTAAAATATGCTCTTGATCGCGGACATGATGACATCGAAAAAGTCATAGATAAATCGACATGCATACGAGTACAATACAAAAGTGGTTTCCATGTAGATATCCCTATTTATTATGCCGACAATATTGATTGTCCAGATCTGGCAGATGTGAACCGAGGGTGGATTCTAAGTCACCCAATCGAATTTATTGAGTGGTTTGAACAAAAAGTTCAATCAGGCTTCAGAAAAGCATTTATTACTGAATCCAGACTTTTTGATGAGTTTGTACAATGGACATCAGATATTAGAAAAAATGATCATCAGCTTCGTAGGATTGTTCGGTTTTTAAAGGCTTGGGGAGATCTGCGGAGAGAGGAAATGCCCTGTGGATTAATAATGACCATCCTTGCGGCAAACAATTATTATCCGCACCAGCGGGATGATATTTCCTTAAAGGAAACTTTAATCAAAATTCACGCATCCTTGCAACAAAATTTTAGATGCGAAAGACCGACTACACCAAAAGGAGAAAATCTTTTTGAAGGTTATAAAAATCAAGATGCCTTTATGAAATATCTCGGTTACTTTATTGAAAATGCCAAAAAAGCACTCGAAGAGCCAAACGAAAAAATTGCCTGCAAATATTGGCAAGTAAGTCTGAGAGATCGTTTTCCTTGCTATTTAGCAAAAGATGAGATTAATGGAAATTCCGCTACCATTAGCTTGGGAATTGGAGGTTCAATTAGAAAACCGTGGTGCTACTAAGATGGAAAGTTCAGAGATTTTCGAAAGCCATATCGGGCCTGTCATTGAAAAATACCCAAAACTAAGTAGGGTATTAACCTCTGAAGGGAAAGTAACTTTAAAAGGAGAAATGGAAATTATTGATGCAGAAGGTAACTTTTGGGAAGTTTTCGAAATTGAAATTCACCATGTAGACAGTTACCCATTACAATTCCCAAAGGTTTATGAGGTCGGAGGAAAAATCCCTAAAATAGCCGATTGGCACATCTATGTAGATACAAAATCATGCTGCGTTGCGATTGCACCTGAAGAAAGTATTGCTTGCAAGAAAGGAATTACTTTAGTTCAATTTATTGATGAATTTGTATTGCCCTTTTTTTTTAATCAAGCCTTTCGAAGGGTTGAAGGATATTATAAAAACGGAGAATATTCCCATGGTATCCAGGGAATTTTCGAATTCTATGATGAAACTTTTAAAACACACGGAAATGTAAGTGCGTTGATCCGCTTAATGAAAAAAATGGCCTTGATCAAAACTAGGCCAGGAAGGACCCATCAATGCTTTTGTGGTAGTGTTAATAAATTTAGACATTGCCATAGAGAGACATTCAACAAACTTTTTGATTTAGACCGAAGGCTGATTCAAGTCCATGCAGATTTAATAGTAGAGGCCTGGAATTAATTTACTTTAATTAGGCGGTTTTCTCTTCATTAAAATGATTCATACCAATTCTTAGTTAATACTGACATAACGATTGGTGAGGCCTTCTAGTCGATTATGTCCTACTATTGTTCTTCTTTAATTTAAGATATTTTCTAAAATCAGGCAAAGCAAAACTAAATAAAACTCTTGTTATGATATCCTTTGACATGGCATCAAAGAATGATTTTAATATAATTCCAGGTGTTTCAGGAAAGTAATCGTTTTTAGTAACTGTAGTTACTTCTTGCTGTCTGTGTTTAATATCAATCGAAGATTCTTTATTTGACAATAGAATAAAGATAATTTCATCACTAGGGTTCAAGTATGATATATTAATTTGTCCTTTATTTGAGTCAAAAGTTAAGCTATATTCAGCTTCTGATATATTGAAGTTTGATCTAGCCATTTCAATATTCATCAACTCAGCGTTTTTACTGTACAATTCAAAATCAATTTGAATAGAGTCAATTAGAAGATTCCCTGTATTGATTACTAATATTTCATTTTTATACAATTCATTAATTGGTTTGTCATTCATCTTGATTTCAATATTATTTTTCACCAAATCAGAAACTTCAATTAACCTTGTAGAAAAAGTTGAAAAAATCGACAATATCTTTTCCTTTTTATCTTTTTTCGAGTTCCACCTACTTAGAAACGCTGTTAAAACTGCACCAATTATTGCTCCAGCGACAGCAAAAATTCCGTTTAATAGTTCTGGTTTCATATTTTGTCATTTTTCATACCACACAATTAAAAATCCCCCCTCGGTGTAGTCTCATCGCTCGTGGCACTGGGTTGAATTTTTAACTTAACCCTTCTATTCTTGCCAATTAGCAATTGGCTGTTCTACCTCACCCCTCCCTCTCCTTTAGGAGAAGGCGATTGTGAGACTGTATGTTTCAAGCTAGTGATTCCACTGGATTGAGAAGTTCTCCGGATTTAAGCCCAGATAGGTACTATAATAGTTGGCGTAGTTCCAGGATCCTGTCAGTCTCAGTACTTGAGAGTCTCAGCTGACAAAGAACAGTAGCAAGAAAGGGAATAAAATGATAAGAAAACATACCAGTACAGGGTATATTTTGGGGAAATGAGAGGAAATGTGAGGGAATTGCAGTGCTTTTTCAGGCTTTCATCAGAATGATAAGTATACCTCTGTGCCATTTTACAAACAAAAATAGAAAGTGGGTAACATGATCCTGTTCCATGTCAGCGATACACTTATGTTACAAGACTCCCTATTTCATTAATTATCCTAATCGATTATTGTTATAGTACCTTATTATTTCAATATTCTCTGGAATCACATCGATTACTTGATAACCATCTTGATCCTCCTGACAGGCTCTTGGATTAACTCTACAATGAAATGTTGAAACTGCTATCCTACCCCAAGGATTATCATGAAAAGTTTGAATATCATTTGGATCCAATTTGCACTTTAAGATAAAAGGCTCTCCAATTCCTTTAATTTTGTCAGAAATCTTATCAAAGTATTGAAGTGGAAAATAGACCTGCTCCCCACCAAAATTAGAAAGCAATGGTTCAGCACCATGATTATCTAAAGCGGAAGTTGTAAAATTAAAAAACAATCGTTTATCTCTAGATGCATTTTGCTGACTATTAAAGTGTTCTTTCCATGCCTTTTTAATTTCATCTATTTCCTTCAGTGAAAATTTATCCTCATACCTAGTAATAAAGCTATCTCGAATTTCTCTGCCAGAACGACAAGTTAAACCTGCTTTGGATATTTCCCCATAAATTGCTCGTGTGTAATGAAATCCAAAAATACTTTGCTCAAGACAGTACTCATTAATCCTAAATACTAAGTTTTCTATCAAATAATTCTCTAACAATTTCTCAAAAGATTCTGTTTTCTGAAAAAGAGTTTTGATGGATTCAAGCTCAGCTATAAATTCATCTGGCAACCCGTTTAAGTTATCAAGGTTAATAGTCATATTTGAGATAATAATGTTTTGTAGTTCATTATAGAATTCGTTAGATCTATGGATATTGACTCTTTACATTATGACCTATCCGAATTTTTCATTTCAATTATTCACATCCCTCATTTCACCTTTCCTGCCAATAAATGGAGGTTGGAAAATCAAACTAATCACCATCTCTATTAAAACTAATTCTCGGATAATTTAGAGATTTCCCCAATCCCTCTAAGCCAGGAAATAAAGTTTCTGGAGTAATATTCATTTGTCTTAAATATTTCAGTACACTATAATTCAATTCCTTAGCTATAGTAATCTTTAATAGGGCGATTTCCCTTATGTTGTATCCTGACAAGTCATCAAAATGTAATTTTGTAGGGGTTGGTGAGGACAAATAGGACGTTAATGAATGAGAAAACGGAACCATTATGTTTGTAGGCATAACAAATATTCCCTGCTGAATAGATAAGCGTTCATTACATTGATCCGGGTTTATCAACAGCAACTCCTTTTCCAATTCCCTATCGAAACTTTTGTCAGTAATTACACAGTTTGCTTTTTCATTACTAAGCTGATACACTTTATCCATACTCATACCTCCACCTTTCCCCGTTTTTTCATATTTTTCTCGCAAAAAACTATCTGAGATACTGTATGTCAAAATATTTTTGTTTATAGCCCATACGGCAGAATTACTTTCGTTATTTGCGATAGCCATTCTTATTGCCACAAATAGTGACTTAGAAAAGTCCAAGAGCCTAGTTGCCGCTCCGTAATGTTGCATAATAGTTAACCACTCGATATTATTTGTGCTATCTGGCGAATTCTGCGAATAAAGCGGATATTTCCACTTAAACTCTTTTAACATTTCCTTTTCGTGGTGTGGGATCATTGCTTTGTCTACCAAGTTAGGGAACAATGAATTGATAAGTCTTTCAAGAGAGGTAGATAAGGGCCAATTTTCATTAGCTTGACCTCTAAACACAAATTGATCTAAAAATCTCTGATTTAAAGTAAAAATATCAGACCACTGATTTAGTCTACATTCTATATATAATTGTTTCATTCCTTACTTATCAATTCCGTATACCTACTTTTGCTTTATAAAATCTGGTGCTTTAGCGTACCCCCACAAAGAACACTTTCTAAGCCTCTGAATCAAAATTAAGCCATCATCCGCTCCAACTTCTCCTTCCATTTTTCCCAATCAGGCATATAACGGGATTGAAGTCTGAAAAAAGCAGGAGAATGGTCCGGGTGAACCAAATGGCATAGCTCATGAATAATGACATATTCTATGCATCCTTTGGGTGCTTTGATCAACTCAGGATTTAGTATTATTTTTCCTTTTGGAGTGCAGCTTCCCCATCTCAAAGCCATATCTCGTATGACCACTGAATCTGGAGCCACACCTTCTGATCTAAATTTTAGAATTAACTCAGAAGCAATTTTCTCAAATTTCTTCCGAGCTAGTTGTAGATACCAAGCCTTCATCAATTCCTTCACTTTACCACGATCTGTAGTCTCTACACGAATTTCTCCATGAAGTAACTTCACCGAATCCTGACTTGCCTCTTCTATCATCAATCGGTACTGCCTTCCCAGATATAGATGAGTCTCTCCGCTTACATAGTTACGCTCTGTTAGTCTCGGCTGGAATGACAAAAAGAAACTCTGCTGCTTGATAATCCATGCAGCACGTTTTTGCAAAACCTGTTTGATCTTTTCTCTGTTGGCAGAGGCAGGTGCTTTGACCAAGACTTCGGAGGTAGGTGTGACAGTTATTCCCAAGGTTTTCCGATCCGAAAAACTCACTTCATAATCGATCACCCTAGAACCAAACTGAATTGAATCTTTCATGATCGATAGCGTTTTTTGGCAACGGCCAAGATTCTTTCAGCCAAGGAATCGATCTCTGAGTAGGAAATCTCCCTCGCATGTTTATCACGGACTTCATCTATCAGGTAGTCCCCTATCTCGATAATAAGTTTACCGGTAATCTCTCTTTTGGACTCCCACTCCACAATAGGACTCTGCCCCCGACCAAACACCTCCGCTTTTATAAGCTGATTTATTTTCAATGCAGAAGTTTCGCAGATAGACTTTAGCGCATCGCTGTTGGAAATCTTTTCATCCAAAAACTCCTTGGTCAATCCATAAAAAGCAGCTGCCACCGACTCGTCCTTAAGCAGCTCGGGAATGTCCGAGTCTGTATGATTGAGCACCGCATCCATGACATTTTTTGTCTTTTGAAGATATTGGGTTTCCGAAATCCTCCTCGCCTCATAATCGGCAATTGTTTGGGATAAGAGTTGAGAAAACTTCTTATAAAAAGCGGGATCTTCATCCATCTTTTCGGAGATATACTTGGCTGTCCGGCTTGCGATTTTATCTGCTTTCGCCGCCTCTCCCACCGTCTTCTCAACTTCACTAGCAAAACTGTCTTTGTCAAAAATATTGACCAAATCAGTAATGGGCTCTACCTCCTCTGCAGTCACATGAGTATCCAGCAGTTTTTGAATCTGCTCTTCATATCGACTGTAATCTATCCGGTCAGAAAACCTGGCAACAACTGCGAAACGTAGCTTCATAAAAAAAAGCAGATCGGATTTGTACCGATCGATTTCCTTTGGGTCAGTTCTCTCATGAAAGGAAATGGTCGAAAGAGCAAGTTTCAAACTTTTACCGTAAGAAGTGAGCTTGTCATAAAAAATCACCCTAACTGACTCGTCACGCAAGATAAGCTGATAAGCCTCCGCATCCCTTGTGTTTTTTACACTTTTAAAAATATCCCAAAGTTCAGAATGCCTCTGCGGAAGTCGGTTGATCTCTATCTCTATATTCACCAGTGTTCCTTCCATATCGAGCTCATCAAACTCCTGAAAAGCAGCATACATCCTCAATGCATCGTCCAAATTTTCAATGACTCCATAATAGTCTATCACAAATCCGAAATCTTTACCTTCTTCTACTCGATTCACCCGGGCAATAGCCTGGAGCAGTTTGTGATCTTTGAGATTTCTGGTCAAATAAAGAACCGTGCTTTTGGGTTCATCAAAGCCCGTCAACAACTTATCTACAACAATTATAATTTCTGGATCAGGCAGGTTTTGAAAGCGACTGATCACTTGGCTCTCGTACTTCTTGGCAGATCCATGCTCCTGCATCATCCTTTTCCAAAACCTCTGCACTTTGTCACTGCTTTGCTCATAGGCATTGTCTTCTCCTTCCCGATCATCAATGGGTGAAATCAAAACTTCAGAGCTTACCAGTCCTATTTCATCCAAGATCTCTTTGTATTTGATTGCACTTAGCTTTTTGTCGCAGACCAACATACCTTTAAACCCTGTTCCTTGCCAATTGTCCCTAAAGTGTCTACTGATATCCCAGCAGGTCACATAAATTCTTTGCTCAGCAGAGTTGATCTGGTCAGCACGGCTAAATTTCCGCTTGAAATCAGCCTTTTCCCTATCATTAAAAGGTTCCGAAACCATATCAAAAAATCGATCTAGAGGGCCTGAATTCACTTTTAGATATGGCAATCTCCCCTCATACAAGAGTGGGACGACCGCCCCATCTTTCACGGCTTCATCTACAGTGTAGGCATCGATCATTCCCCCAAATTTGGCAGCTGTACTCTTCTCTTTCTTGAAAAGAGGAGTACCTGTCATCGCAATAAAACATGCATTTGGCAGGGTCTTTTGCATTTCGATATTGAAGGTTCCATGCTGGGTCCGATGTCCTTCGTCTATCAAAACAAAAATATTCGGATTTTCCAGCGGCTTTTGAATCTTCTTTACCGCGGCGGTGAATTTGTTGATTATCGTAGTGACTACAGCATCACTTGGACTTTCGAGCAAATGTACCAGTTGCGTTCCAGTCGAAGCATTATTGACTGCCATCCCACATTTTCGAAACGTACTGGTAATTTGTCTGTCCAGATCCGTCCGATCCGTTACCAAAATGATTTTTGGATTCAAAATGCTTTTTTCCATGGCAATCGCCTGCGCCATCATGACCATCGTAAGAGATTTACCACTTCCCTGTGTATGCCAAATCACCCCACCTTCTCGTCGATCCCTACCTTTTGCATCTTTTACTAAAACCTTAAGACGTGCCAATGTCTTCTTGACTGCAAAGTACTGCTGATATCGGGTGACCTTCTTCGTACCACCATCAAACAGAATAAAGTTGTATATCAAATCAAGAAGCCTCTCCGGTCGACATAGATTGAATAAAAACTCATCTTGCGCCGTAAATTGTATTTCTTCCTTCTCCAAGTCTTCAAAATATCGCTTGACATAGGAAAAGCGATCCGAAAACAGTTTCTGGTGTGTGGTAGGATCTAGTTTCTCTTTTTTGATTACCCTTAATTGATCCTCATATTCCTTCCTTTTCAAATCGGATGAAATCTTTTCTTTCCACTGCGCCCAAAATTTCAACGGAGTACCATTGGTAGCATAGCTTGTTTCTTGGTTTGCCAATGATACCAGCAGCTGGGCATACACATAAAAATTTCTAATCCCGTCCTCCTGCTGATTTCTCAAATGTTGGGAGATAGCCTGCTTGATCGGCTCCTTCATGTCCGGTCGCTTACACTCTAGGATCACAATGGGAATTCCGTTGATAAAAATCACTAGATCCGGAATGTAATGATCTTTGCCGTTGCTACGTAAGACTTTGAATTCTTCTGAAACCTGAAACTTATTGTTTTGGGGATTTTCCCAATCTATGTACTGTAGGGTAAAACTTTTCCGATCTCCATCCACAGTCTGCTCCACGGCCATTCCCAAAGTCAGCAGGTTATAGATTATTTCGGTGGAATGGATATAGCCTTCGTTCAAAGGAATCTCCTGAAGTTTTCGGATTCCGTTTTCAATATTTGCTTCGCTTATGTAAGTGTTACGACTGGAACTGACTTTCTTTTCAGAATTAATCAAACGAAGTTGCTTTCGAAGTACCTCTTCCAGCAAAACCTGGGTAGTTTTTCCTCCACGCAGTTTCATTGCTTCCTCTTCCGGCAGGTACTCAAACCCAAGTTTGCAGAGCCATTGTATTGCAGGAATCTGTGAAATATGATCTTCTTTGAAACTGGGTGTATCCATATAGCTTGTTAAAAAAGGTTAAAATCTGAGCTGTTTTCTTCTCTAATTAGACTGATTTTAAACAAAAACTGTGAAATTATTGTGTAATTCATGTGAAATGATCAAGTTTGCATTGTCATCGCCCAAAGGGTGAAAGACCTGGTTGCCCGCAGATCCGTAAATGCGGACCGCATTCATCGAAATGCGGTTTTCTTTTTTATAGCCCATGGTAATCCCTATACCTTTTTAAATAGGTTCTTCTTTCCAATACATCCACTTTAAAACCAGTGACTACTAACAAGTCACTTCCGATTGGTTTCAAAACCACCATAAAATCAGCTTCTTGAAACCAGAAGTGCTTTTTCAATACTCCCTTATTATCTGTGAATTCATAATACTTAATTCTAGGATCTTCAAAATGAAGTAAAATGGGTTTTATCCAATGGAGGCAATTTGTCCTAGCCGGGTCAAACATCCTTTGTCCTTTCATTTTGCTTTCCCTGGTAATCAGGTGCACAAACGTCTCTGGATACCCTCTAAATTCCCGATTGAAAGATGGTTTATCCACGATTTTCACTCTTCTACCGTCTATCTCAAATGGCTCATCAATAAAATCCTTTTGAAAAATTTTCAGTAAAACGTCAAGCTGGTCTTTGGTAAGTTCTTCATATCCCAAGTCATCAAATAATTCTTCCAGGTCATCTAAATCCAACATCACTTCAAATTCTTGGGTTGATGATCAAAAATATTGAACTTCTCCTCCCAAGGCTCTGTCCCTTCATCCAATGAATAACCTGACTTATTCTCCAAATAATCAATTATTTCCTTTTTCACCTGCGACGCGCCTTCTTTAAGATGCTCCCCTCTCGCCTTGTAGGTAATAGCACCAATAAAAAGGTCAGTTAGCTGCATCAACTCATTCTCATCAGAATGGATGTGTTGAAAATGAGTAAATGGAGAGTTTCCAGCATATTTGTTGACAAAGACCCGCTCTATTTGTTCTAGCTGCTCCCGTCCCCTGGTATCTTTAATATCCATAAAAACGCGATACTCATTTTGCCGGGGTGGATTTGTCATGGAATTCAAGACAAAATAAACCAGCTTGTAATAGTAGCTGTTATGATCTCCTTTGTTGAAATCCTCATGATGCAATCGATCCTTATACTTCATCAGGAGGCATCTAAAGAATATCGGCTGATCAAAGAAGAAATCTATCAATGTGCGGTACATCGGCATTCTGGAAATAGATAGCTTATTCCACTTGATCTCAGTAGGTGATTTATAATGCAGCTTGATGGATTTGATTCCCGCCTTGATGTCTTCGTAATCTGTCGCCTCAATCTTCAGATAACCGATACACATAACAGGAAATCCATCATTTTCCAGATGGCAGCTTTCGTCTATGTAGATGTTTTTAATGCTCATATTCCAAAGACAGCTTTTACTTCTGTTTGGCTAATTTTAATTTCAAAATTTGGATTACATTTCAAGAATATCTCTTTGGATAGAATTTTTCACTTCTTTGATTCTCCAGGTTATCACCTTGATAACTAATTGCAACCGCATAAGAATTACCTTCCAACTGGCCAATTACTACATCCCCCCTCTTCGTTGTCATCAAAGGTATCCCTCTCGAACTTAGCATGTTTCTTATATTTTGTCTGGGGTGATCGTATTGATTACAGTTATTAGATGAGCAAATTGCGATTTTTGGATTTAATGCATCTAAAAATTCGCCTGTAATAAATCCATTATCTGCCCCATGATGAGGAAGAATCAAAACATCTAGTTCATTACTTAATATAGAATTCTTGGAAAGCCTCGTTGACACTCGGCACGACTCTAAATCTCCAAGACTTAAAACACTAAAACCCATTGACCTGAAAAGTTTAATTAGGGACCAATCATTCTTTTTCAAGCTTAAATAATCACCCTGATAAACCACATTATTTGATGATCCATTTTGAGCTATGGGAAGACTCCTTATATATGAATTATTAACTTCAATAACATTGAGTATTCTCTCTTGGTGAATTTCATCATACCCTAACAATGTTTTTCGGCACAACTTCCCTGTTTCAGAGTCTGGTTCATACCCGGGGATCTCAATCCTATCAGGTCTTAATTTGTTAAGAATTTCGATCAAGGATTGGTAATTACAATGATCATTATCCCAACTTGTGATATGTAAAACATCAATTTTACTCTTCCCATGTATTCTCAAGTCACTTAATAAAACCTCAATTCCTCCCTTGGGTAACCTTGCCTCAACCAAGGTATATGTATTGTTTTTATAATGCGAAAAAAGGGATCCATCAGAGTTTAACTGAAAAGCTCTAAATTTTGTAATAAACTTATTTGTATTCATTCTCCGTTATTTTCTTTGACTTTAGTTGAGGAATTCGAATTCGAAATTTTGGACTTCGCGAAAAGAACTGAAATCAGTTCTTGTATTTTGTGAATCAACTCATGGCTTCCAAATCCAGAAAGGAAACCTAGGCCAATGAGTGAAAAATAGGATTTCAAAGCTTCATCATCCAGCTCAGAAATTGTCAACATCTTCCCATTTATTAAGGCTAAAAGGACAAGAGCCAATACCCCCCCTTGAATTGGTCGGTATAGGTACCAAAAAAACCATGGCCTAATATTTAAGCCTCTTGATTGATCAGATCCCCCTAAATCAATTGGAGTATAAGTATCTCCAATCCTCTGATAAAGAGCCCTCAAACAATAAAATGAGCCACCTAAACAGCCAGAAATGAAGAGTCCGTAAGTTACATCTTCATTTATCTTCAAGTGATTATGGACTCCGAGCGAGAGCTTATAATCAAAAAAAGAATTTGTAAATAACCATAGGATGCTAAAAAGTATAATCCCGAGGTGATACAAAATCACAACAAAAACTAAAAACTTCTCAAAATTATTAAGCCTATTTCCCATATTAGATCGATTAGTTTTCATTTTCCTTTACCCTCACCTTTCCCGTCAGCAGCAGCTCCACCATTCCTTTTTTCTGTTTATGAAGCTTGCCTAGGCGCCCCCGAATTAAATTCAACTCAAGATCAGACGCTGAAAGGATAGAAGCGATAGCTTTTTGTTCTTCTTTTTTGGGAAGAATAATTCTCACAATTGAGAAGTCTTTAAACTTACAATTCAAGGTATCTTCAACTAATCCTTGACTATTTCTCCAAAACTGGTTGATTGCTCGTGAGGTCTGGAACAAATAAGCAAAATATAATGAATGAGCATTATTTTTAGACTTTACTATGGTATATGCAGGGCTTACAATTCCCTCATGCGATGATAATGCACTTCGTCCCTGCCACATTCGCATCGTATTATAGCCTATATCACCAGCACAGATTCTCTTGTATTTTCGCTTATCCCTGCTTGAAGTATCCTTTTTAGTGGATTCAGCTTGAGGATAAACACCATTTTGACCAATAGATAATAGTGGTAAGTCTGTCAAACCTGTTTCCCTTCTTTCAAGAAAAAACTCGCCCAACTGATATTCCTTCCATTCTTCTTCAAAACCTTTCAACCGCTTCTTCCCCGTCAGCAGATTCTGCATTAGCCATTTTTTCTGGAGTTCCTTCTTTGCGATTAGCCTTTCTGAGATCTGGATAGCTTGGTCAATTGTCCCTAAAATTTCAGCTATGGATTGTTGTTCAGAAATAGGTGGTAGAAGAATTGGTGTTTCTTTGACCTGCGAAGAATTTATAGAAGCGATTCCTGTAGTCTGTTTAGCAGAATTCAGGAAATACGTTTTTGCCTTATGGCTTTGAAGATAATTAAACAAGAAGCTTGGATTTAGTAAAAATCCATCTGTCCTGATCCTGAATACATGATTTTGAAAAACTGGCTTAGGTAATTGGCCTGTCCAAATACAACCTCTGCCCAATTTATCTGGATCGCCACCTTCCGTTATTAATATATCATTTTCAAGTACGGCGTACCGTTCTAAGTCTGTAGCTGGTATTTCGATTTCTTTAACTTCAGAAAGATCAAAATATCCATCTTTTACATTTGCTACTCTCAAATAGGGGTGGAATACAGTCTCAACATTATTATACTTCTTACCCTTGGATATACCTTGCTGAATAACTGCAAGAGAATCTAAGTTTTTTAAACTCCAACCACTGGGAACCTCGAACTCCAATCCTGCTTTTTTCACTTTATCGCTCATTATTAGTTTCCGTATACCTTTTGATAATCTCCATTAATTTTATCAAAAAGTGTCTGTATCACTCTTTCCATTTCACGCATAGACAACTGGCTCTCCAGCTGAAATACTTCTTTGTCCACATGGATCACCCAAGCAGAAACTAAATCCATTTGATCTTCAAGTTCAAAAAATTGCTTTTTAATTATAATGTTGGTTTGAGCTCCCCAGATCTGATGGTCACCTCTCAATTCCCTAACAAGGTGGTATTTGATTCCAGATTCAAAATCATCTGCTCCATATTGCTCAATCTGATCCTTAAAAAAGTTCATGCCCGTGGACAAATCAACATTTACTAAATTCTTTCTCTTGGTAAAAAAAGTATAATTGATGTCTTGCTCCTGGATTCCATAGGTTTCCATCAAGCGAGTTTCCAACATCACCAAAACAGACTCCATGTCCTCATGAATCCACTTTTTCGCCGCATTGTCTCTTGTCTCAGGTAAATAAAGATCACCTTTTACCTTAAAACTCCCATCAGGTAAAAGCCAACATTCCA
The DNA here is from genome assembly GCF_021390545.1 of Algoriphagus sp. AGSA1. GTDB lineage: Bacteria > Bacteroidota > Bacteroidia > Cytophagales > Cyclobacteriaceae > Algoriphagus. The sequence continues at coordinate 14,525 of NZ_JAJUWR010000043.1, forward strand.
ACCATTCAGGACCATCATCGGAAGTCAGCTTTTTACCTATAGTCTTTCTTTCTTCTACATACACTCTTTCCCAATAATCCCATTCCTCACCCGGTACCTCAATCAATGCAATCTCCCGATAAGGCATATCCAAATATTCCGAAAAATTCTCATTGACTCGAATGATATCGTCCACTTTCAGGCTATTGAGGCAATCCCCACTTGAAATTATTTTTTCAATTTCAGTGAGTTCTTGTATAATATATGACTCAAGCTGTTTATCAGGAAAGGCAGAAATTTGTTCCAAAAAAATCTTCCCATCTTCAACGAGATTTTCCTCAAGTGAATTAAGATCAGGATTCTGTTTATGTTGAAATAAACGATTCTCTTCTAATTCCGATCCTAAAAAATAGAATTTCAGTAACTCTAAATCTGAAGGTTTTAGCTTCTGAACAAAGTCCTTAATAATTTTTCTAACTGGAATCAATTCATCAACAGGAAAATCCCCAAAATCAACAACCCTTCTATAAATACTTCCAGCCATACCCGAAATCATTGGAAACTTCACTCCATCCTCTACATACCAATCAACGATAAGTCGGCGAAATAAGGGCACCAAAATCAATCTGGCCTGTTTGTTAATCGCAAATGTCCATGCCTCTCTCATTGGCACTTGATGGGGTGTCCGAACCCCAGACTTGAGTCTAATATGGTGAAATTGGCTCATCCTTTATCCTTTTAGCAACTCATTGAGGTATTCGTCCATCTTAGCCTGAACAATCTTCAGCTCTCCTTCCAACTTTTTAATTTCCTGCTGGACTGCCTGGATATCCACTTCAGGTTCCTCCTCAAAGGTGTCCACATATCGTGGAATATTCAGGTTAAAGTCATTCTCCTTGATCTCCTCAAATGTGGCCACATAGCTGAATTTATCCTCTACCACACCAGGCTGGGATTTACCTTCATTAAAATTCCGGTAGGTATCTACAATATGCTTGATATCCGAATCCCGAAGCTTATTTTGATTTTTGGCAGAAGCATAATGCTGAGAAGCATCTATGAATAAGACGCTCTTACCCTGCTTTTTATCCCGGTTGAAAATCAGGATTGCTGCTGGAATACCCGTTCCAAAAAATAAGTTTGCAGGAAGACCGATCACTGCTTCCAGCAGATTCTCCTCAATGGTTTTCTGTCTAATACGTCCTTCAGAACTGCCTCGAAAAAGTACTCCATGAGGAACAACCACTCCAACCTTCCCCTTTCCCTCATAGGTCGTTTCGATCATATGGGTGATAAATGCCCAATCGCCTTTACTTTTTGGTGGCACCCCTCTCCAAAAACGATTATATAGATCCGTTTCAGGATCCCAAGTTACCGTAGTTATTTCTCCATCTTTATCCTCGATTTTCCCCCATTTATCCAAGGAGAAAGGTGGATTAGCAACCACAGTATCAAACTTCATCAGAGAATCTCCTTCTTTCAGTTTAGGATTCCGTATGGTGTCTCCCCATCTGATGGTAGCATTATCAAATCCGTGCAAAAACATATTCATTACCGCCAAAGCCCAGGTACTACCATTAGCTTCCTGACCATAGAGCGAGAAATTAGACGAACCAACCTCCTGACCTGCCTTGATCAGCAAGGATCCAGATCCACATGTAGGATCACATATCCTTGAACCTGGAGCTGATTTAGTCAACTTAGCCAACAAAGTCGAGACTTCACTTGGTGTAAAGAACTCACCCGCCTTCTTTCCTGCATCGGAAGCAAAGTTGGAAATCAAGTACTCATAAGCTCCCCCAATGATATCTACCCCAGAAAGATGAGATGGCCTCAAATCCAACTCAGGCTTATTGAAGTCCAAAAGTAGATTTTTGAGTCGGTTGTTTTTATCCTTTGGCTCTCCCAATACACTGCTATTGAAGCTGATATTTTTAAAAATCCCTGCTCCATCTTCACTATACAGCTTTTGGCGATTGGCTTCTTCCAGGTCCACAAGGGCAATATCTATCAACTCTCCAATATTTACCGCATTTCTGTTGGCATACAAATACTTAAAATGGCTATGCTCTGGAACAATAAATCGCTCGTGACGCATGGCTCGCTTTGCACGCTCTTGGTCTCCGTGATATTTTTTTAAGTATTCCTCTTCTGTGTCATCATTCACATCACTCAGGTATTTGACAAAAAGCATGGTCAACACATAATCCTTATAGACACTGGGGTCAATGCTTCCACGGAACGTATCACAGGCTCTCCAGACCGCGTCGTTGATGTCTTTTTGCGTTATTATTTTACTCATATTGCTGTATAATAGTATTTAAATCCTGCTCAAAACTCAGCTTCTTTAATCGCTCTATCTTTGAAACCAGATCATTTTCTTCTTTTTTTAATTTACTTAATGCGACCAACTTTTGCTGGATTCCCCTTGGAATCATCACAACTTCAAATTCCTCCAATTGCTTTTTACTTATTGAGGGAATCGAAGTCCCTTTAGCGACTCCTTTCAAATATTCCTGACTATGCCTCGAGTTAAGAATCAAGGTAACATACTCAGGATCCACCGTTTTCTCCCAAATAGAAATAATCAAAAATGATGTGGAAGCTATCGCAGGCAAGTTCCGTGATTCATAGACAGCTGCAAAGTTCTTCAATCCTTTTGCTGAAAATAAGATATCTCCAGGCTTCAATACATGTTTCTCCGAAATATCCTGCCATTGAACGTCTGGGAAAAGCTCGGAGTCAAGCTCGCCATCAGCATTGAAATGCTTAGCTTGCAAGTAAACCAAATCACCTTGAGCCTGGGGTTTTAGAAAAACACCGGATTTTATGGACGCTATATTTTTGAGTGCTTTTTTCAATTTTATTTCTTAGTACATCAATTACGATTTTACATAGTTAAGGAGAAATTCTTAAAAAAAACACAAAATGAAAAATTTATTTTTAAGTACGCGTATTACTAAAAAATGAAATTAAAATTCTAAACGAGTATTTGATTAAAACTAAAAATTATGGTCAATAGAAAGTAAAAGTCCACCAATACGTCTTATTGATCTGTTTGGTATTCTGCAAATCAAATAACCCTCATGTTTATCCGAAAAAAGAACTGCCTTCACATCCTCCACGGAGGCTATTCTAGAATTAGTTGGTATCAGCTCCTTGATCACTAGATCCAGATCACCAGCTATTTCTTTGGTGTGTTTTATTTTTTTCTATATGAATGACCTCTACTAGTTTATAATTCAAGCTAGTGAGCCAACAATCATTTTGCTTCAAAATCCAGTTTAATATAAACCGAAAGCTACTTCTCTGCTTCTGAATACTTTGCTCGGCCTACTAAGGGTTCGGAAATGATGAAATCAACAGAATCACCACTTTTATAACTGGATGCTTTACATGAAAAACATAAAAATGATATGGTTTGCCCTGATTCCATTTTGACAATCACATTATATGCATCTTCTCTATAATGAGTAAATGAAGACATCATACTAGGATGATCAGAAAACATTGACGGCGGCCCCACCCATTCACCCTCAGAAAAAGAATATCCAACTACAGTTCCTTTTGCAGTGTATGAATTACCCAGTAATTCATTTGTAATAATTACAACTAGAACAATAATAGGGAAAAGGATGAAAACCCTGAAAAACGAAATATTTAATGACCTTGTTTCTGAATCAATCAATGCGATTTCCCTATCTCTTCTATCCTCCCAATCAGAATAACCTTTTAAACACCTCATTACTAATTATCTATGACCATTTAAATATAAGATAGTTTTTGAGAAGAGACCGTTAACACTTTAATAATTCAACAAACTCAGTCTCAAATTCCGGGATGACTTGTTCGGGGAAATTTAGTACCTTTTTAAACACCAATACAAAAGAGGCATTGCCCCGAAGATTATGGCGAACACACGGCCCATCCCTTATTTTTCAAAACCACTGAGACAGTTTGGTTCAAAAAGAATTTAAAACAAGGCAGAACCAAATTATTAACTCAAAGTCATTCGATATTGCGATAAGAATCATTTCAAAAATCGCATGTACAACTGGGCAGAAATATGTAGTGAATTAAAAGGGATCGAGAAGCGTGTGGAAATAAAAGTAAGCTTGATTATAAGCGCAAATCCAGATCCATTCCCTTTTGATCGCTTTAAAAAGGCGCATGAAATTGCATCTCTTTCCAGAGCCATCCGAGGGTTTATTGAGCAGGATAATGAAAAGGATGGTTCTATTCTCCTACAAATGCTTCTGGAAAAGGGAGTAAAACTAAAGTCGGTAAGGGAATAGAGCGAAAAAAAATCATTATACCATTTGCACTCCTACTACAGAATAAATCAGCATTTGGTAGACGAACTAATGCTTCCTCTATATTATTTGACATATTTATACGAGAATAGATTAAACACATGAGAAAATTAATCGTCCATTTTATACAAAAGGATTCCAAGAGTAAAGATTCAATTCTTATCCTGAAGATCGGAGGAGTCAACAATACTGGTCAGCGATGGGCTATCAGTACCAAAGAGGCTATTGAAGGGATACGTTCCGGGAGTTGGGAGTTATTTGTTTTAGCAAACAACAATGAAATCCCTGTGCGAATCAAAGAGACCGAAGACACACCTCCGATATTATTTGCCCAGGGAGACGGTTACCTCCACAACATACTGGAAGACCTACCGGAAATCAATTGGGAGGAAATTCTTTAATCTGATAATCCTGAATAATGCCGGTTGCCATATGTCCTTACCTAACCCTAGGTAATACAAAGTACAGGATAAGGAAGAGTCCTTGCCGCAAATAGTATCCGAATAGGTGCAATTGGATGTAGCTATCAATAGTTACTGGGCACTTAGCCAATAATTCTTAATTTTCCCTCTGTATGTTCCAAAAAGGCATTGCTTTGTTCCAACAGTGCCTGCATTTTGTCCATGTCTTCGCTTACAATCGTGGCGCTAAATTCATGGGTGCGGGAAAGCATTCGAATATAGGGCTTAGGATCACTTTGTCTGGTTAATTTTCTTAAGGCTCCCAAATAATCCTCCCTATACACTGTTGGTATTATTATTTTGGATTGCATTGCTTTTGTTAGCTCAGCATTCATCATTACCCTGGCCACACGCCCGTTTCCATCCAAAAACGGATGAATTTCGCTGATAACGAACATAATATAGGCTGCCTTCGCAAATGGGTGCTTTAGTGCTTGGTAAAAGTCAAAACTTTTGATCAGCGTTCCCCTTACAAGTGAAGAATCAACAAATTCAGTTTGACCGGCATAATTATTAATATGCTTAAAACTTCCGGGATTCTTATCTGCCCTAGCAGATAAGAATAGCTGGTGTCTATAACTCAATATGGTAAGTAATTCCTCCGGTGAATTGGGAGTAGTACTCATTTCGCTCTTATTTGAGACAATCCTGTAAGTCCCCAAAACGTCATGCGAATCTTCATTTCTATTTACAAGTGGTTGTTGGGTCTGGATAATTTGCTTTGCCTCCGCCACTTCGAACACGGTACCCTCGATGTAATTAGAAAAATAACTTTCAAAAAATGCAAAATTCCTGTACGACTTGTTACTGAGGTTTTGCTCTTCCCTGTATTTGAATTCCTGTTGGGCCAATTCCTGAAACAACATTTCGAATAAACTAATCCTGGCAGGATCATAAGGATTACCAAATGCACGTGCGGCGGCTACCGGAGATTTTAATATAGTTGCCGGATGGGTTGTCAGTAGTGCGCTGATTATCTTGTTTAGTTTATCAAACTCAGGTTGCATAGTTAATTCCTTCGCTAGGATCCTAGCCCGGTCTCTTACTTTATTCAGCTCCTGTTCTCCGTTTACCCTTATAATTTGTTCCAGACGATCTTCTATTTCAGGAAATGTCAACGTTTTTGAATCAGGCCCCGGTCTCCTTGAGACTTGAAGGTTCTCCAAAAATGCCCGTTCACGTTGGGAAGCATATAACTCCCCAGATAATGGGCTGTCTCCTTCTATTGGCCCGTTACCTTTCAAAAAGTGGATCATTATGCCCGGCAATTCAATTTTCTTGGTGTATTTATACGTCAGAAATATCTGACCTGCATTCGTAGGCTTAAATTCCAGCGCAGAACGATGGCTTAATACTGCTCCTGGATATAATTTCCCAAGAACAGAAAACAGATTTCTTCTTATGATAGCTGCTGGGCTATCCTCGAAATTAGCTGAATATAATCTAGGTGCAATTTTTCTGATTTTACCTTCTTTTTCCAGTTTTGAAACAAACCTGGAGATAGTTGGATCAGAAGAGCTATATATAATTTCCTGTAAGTGGATTGGGATATTTTTTTCCATTATAAATCAGGTTCAAACTCAATATTATAAATATTTTCCATTATAAATAACTATTAGACAAATATTTTCTATTATGATAAAAATTGTCCTTGCAAGTTTTTTCCAATACATGAGCGATTCTAACTAGAAATGTTAAATATTTTCAGTTATAAAGGTTCAAAATAAGAATATTTTCCAATATAGATAGATCATCCCAGCTTGAACTCCTAAGTACTTACCTAAGAAAACCATCATAAGTTTCCACCACTAAACAATTCCAACCAATCTAAAAAAACATCTTTCGGTAAACTACTGAAAAGACAAACACCCGTAATTCTTCACTAACTCTTGCGCTTCCATGGCCACATTGAATTTTTCAATTCAGTAAGTCACGTGGCCATTGGTAGCATATGTTTTCATCTTTTACCCTTCGAAAGATCCACCAACTGCTCAATAGCTTCAGTTTTAAATACGGATCTTTTATAGACCAAACCCTTTTCAGTATCCAGCCATGACCAAAAAAGGGGTTGCCCCCTCTTTCTAAAATGGACACTCATTGAGAATATAATCGACTGCTTTCTGCGCTTTGCTAGCTGCGTCTATTAGTAGATGTTTGTCGTTCCGAAGTTCCTTTAACCAGCTTTGGATATACGCTGCTGAGTTTTCCAGCAGATTTTCATCCAATATCCCTGTGTAGTTATTTAGGTAACCTGCCCCCATTTCCGCCAAAAGTTCTTCTCTTGCATACCCGGAATCAGAAAATGAATGTGGGTTTGTGATTTCTGTCCTATTAAGTCTCGAAGAATGCCCTGTCGCATGGCAAAGCTCATGGTAAAGCACTCCAAAATAGGCTTCGCTCGATGGAAACAATTTCCTTTCCGGCATGGTAATTTGATCAAGATCCGTTCTGTAATATGCCATGGAACCTTGATGAATCAACTCGGGAGGCCTTACCATTTCTGCATAAATTTTCTGGCAGGCCTCATTTTCCAGTAACTGGGTTTTAAGTGATGCCTCTGGAAACTCCCAATCGATCCCCTCTATCTGTTCTATGGGAAAGACCTTGAATTCTCTGAGAAATCCGGATCTACCGACCTGTTTGAGATCATAGAAGTCCAGTTTGCTCTCGGGAATCGTCTTCCCTGTCTTCTTGTCCCTGAAGACAAAGTTCCAGAAGCAGATGGGAAGAGCCTTTGCACCCTTCTTAATTTTACCACCTAATGAATTAGCCTGTTTGAAAGTCAGGTAATACGGATACTGATGCCCACAGGATAATAACAGCCAGAGGTTAATCCCTTTATAAGGTTTCTTGGTGAGGTAATTACAGGGCAATCCCATCTCATGCCAAGGTTGCTTCCAGGGAATCACTCCCTGTTCCAGTTTCTCAATAATCAGATCGGTAAACTTCTGATAGATATCCGATGATCCTTTTGTTTTTACTGAGTTTACAGCCTTACTTGAATAGGCCTCCCTGTTCTTCCTTCTTACAGGTGTCTCACTTACTGATCTTTTTACTTCAGTCTTCATAGCTATTGTGTTTTGGTTTGACAAATACTTATGAAGCTGCACCAGCCTGAGCCGGGCACTAAGTGCAAGAGGAATCGGAATAAACCAGCAGGGGCGAAAGCATGGGATTTATGCCGAAGTCTCTTGCCTCGTGTGACCGGTTCTGGCTAAATTGGCTGAAGAAGGAATAGAAAAAATTAAAGTTTTACTGTAGGCTCACACAATACCCCTAAAGAACCATTACACTAAAGAACCCTCAAAATTGCATTTGAAAAACTTGCTCTATATGACTTACTGCTTTGAAATAGGTCAACTTATTGAAATCACAATCACATTTTTATCGTATCTAAAAGCAAAAATGACTTTGAATAAAAACATACGTACTGATCGAAAATGAAAAACGGAGTTGAATTCAGAAAAATAAAAAAGGAAGCCTAAAGCTCCCCTTCATCTGCAAAGGAATAGTATCCTTCAGTTGTCATAATCACATGATCCAGCACTGGGATATCCAGAAGGTTTCCAGCCTGTTTGATTCGCTGGGTTAATCGCTTATCCTGTTCTGAAGGTCTCAGATTCCCTGAAGGATGATTATGAGCTATTATTACTGAACTAGAATTTGATTTGATGGCTGCCGCATAGACTAGTTTAATATCTACCACTGTACCAGCTGTACCTCCAGAACTGATAGTTACTATCCCTAAAACTCTATTAGCTCTGGATAGCAGCATCACTTTGAAATCCTCAACAAACTCTATCCTGTCCTGATCCCAGGCTTGGGCAAACACTTCATATACCTGTCTGGAACAATCCACCTTCGGTCTTTGACTGCTTTTAATCTTGGCACTGTAGCTCAGCTTAATCTCAGCTACTTCAAACAAATCAATTTTTCTTTCTTGGGTCTCCATAATCTTTTTCGTTTTTGTGGAACAATGAATTATGAAGCTTCATCAGGCCGTGGGCGACAAAGACCGGAAGGCAAAGGAATAAAAAGCGCAGCGCAGCAAGCGGCTTTATGCCGGAAGCTTTCGGTCGCCCAGAGCCCAGAGGACTAACTTTGTGAGGAATTCAGAGGCCAAAACTCTCATTTTTTTTGCTATCAAATTCCCTAGAATAAATCCCAATTAACCATCTAGATATATACCTAGCAATTGGTTAAGGTGTCAGTAATTACACATTCCCCAATCCAAATACTTTCATTATTTTTTTTTGGTAGCTACCACATCGGTGTAAAAACCAGGAATTTACCATACCCACATTTGCTTCTGTCAGCGAGACAAATCAAGGACGCTGACTCAAAACAGTCGCACTATGTTGGAAGCAATTACCTGGAACACATACTTCAGCACCTTGGCAGTAGTCATAGCGGCTTACTATATAACCATACTGGTAGCACACTATCCACAAGAATTTCGCAGCCTGCTTTCCGGCAGGATAAATAAGATCAGTCAGAACCGTCAACAGGAAGAGGAGCAGGACCACAGGAGGATTGATGGAAAGCCTACTGATCATTTTGAAGAGTTGGAAGCAACAGTTGCGGAATTAAGCGGCATCCTCGGGAAGGCGGGGCAAAATAGGATAAGCAAGGAAACATTGCTATTGCAGCTGATCCAGATGCTGTCAAACCACACCGGGCTTCGGGAGCCCGCCTACCGGGTTGCCGTTATCAATTTCATTTTAGAAAACGCTGAAAAGCAGTGCAGGATTTCCTTCAGCGAAACAGAACTCGAAGAAGCCTGGGCTGCTCATTCTCCTTAATTCCAATCAAGCATAACCCTCCCAAAACTTTACAGCATCACAACAACCACTAAATAAAGCAAACATGAAAAAGAACCAGCAACTCCTTACCTCATCCAAGTCAAGAGCAGGCCTATCTGCCCTACTGCTAGTTTTTTCTACACTGACTGCAAAAGCCCAGGATGGTCTTGCAGGAATCAACGAAGCCAACCGACAGGTTCGAAGCTACTTTGATGCAGGCACTAGTCTGATGTATGCCATCGGCGCTATTCTGGGATTGATCGGCGCAGTTAAAGTTTACCAAAAATGGAATGCAGGCGACCCGGACACCGGAAAAGTTGCCGCTGCCTGGTTTGGAAGCTGCGTGTTTCTCGTGGTAGTCGCCACAGTCATCAAGTCCTTCTTTGGGGTATAATCAAAACTTACACACCCATGGGAACTAGCATTTATAAAATCAATAAAGGCATCAATAAGTCCATCGAATTCAAAGGATTAAAAGCCCAGTATATCTGGTACCTCGGTGCCGGTGTGCTGGCACTACTTGTCAGCTTCGCCATCTTATTTATTCTTGGGGTAAATCCCTTTATCTGTCTGATCATTATCACAATCTCAGGATCAGTTTTAGTCGTCAAGGTCTATCAACTCAGCCATAAATATGGGGAACACGGCATGATGAAAAAGCTTGCCCACCGTCAGATCCCGCATGGCATCCGCATCAAATCAAGAGGAATCTATCGGAAACCCAGAACTAAAAAATAGCCCATATACGCTAGTCAAACCCACAAAAACCCTCATTCCCAAAGAGAAAATTAAACCAATCCATGGAAAGACTACTTGAAACCCATTTTCCTATCCTGAGTATAGAGCAGGACTGTATCCTTTCCAAACAAGGGGATATCACGGTAGCTTTCCAGGCAGAACTTCCAGAGATCTTTACCTTAAGTAATCAGGAATACGAAGCCTTTCATCAGGTGTGGATCAAGGCTATCAAATCACTTCCCAAGCACAGTATTCTACACAAACAGGATTGGTTTATAGACAGCCGCCATCAAGCTAATTTCATGGAATCCGAAGAAAGCTTTCTGCATAGAAGTAGTGAGCGTTTCTTTCACGAACGTCCCTATTTAGATCATTGCTGTTACCTATACTTAACGCTAAGTCCTAAAAACAGGAAGGTTTCAAGCAGCCTGTTTTCCACCCTACTCCGCTCCCATATTGTACCTGAGGAATTGATTCTTGCTGACACCATTCCCAACTTTCTGGATACCTGCGGACAGTTCGAACGCATCCTGACCGACAGTGGATTTGTTCATATAAAGCGACTAAAAGAACTCGACATTTACAGCACTCGCACCCAAAAGGGAATACTGGAAAAATACTGTAGTCTCTCGGAATCCAAGGAACCAACATGGCTTTCAGACATCAACTTCAAACCAAGCCTAAGCATTGGTAACAAGCACTGCCGTTTATTCACCCTTTCCGATGCCAGTGATTTGCCTTCACTTTGCGGAAGCAGAATCAACTACGACAAATACAGTACGGACACTACCAAATTCAGCGTAGGCTTTGCCTCAGCACTAGGTCAACTCTTACCCTGCAACCATATCTACAACCAGTACATCTTTATTGAAGATGTACAGCAAACTCTAAAAAGACTGGAATCCAAACGGCTCCGTCTCCAGTCACTTGCCAATTACAGCAGGGAAAATGCCATTGCAAGGGATGCTACCAATGACTATTTGAATGAGGCGATCAGTGAACAAAGGCTACCTGTAAAAGCCCACTTCAATATCCTAACCTGGACAGAAGATCCACTACAGATCCCTGATATCAAAAAGCAGGTTGGCGCTGCCCTCTCCCAGATGGAGGCTACTGCAAGGGAAGAAACCGTCGGAGCTGCCCAGATCTTCTGGGCAGGAATTCCTGGTAACAGTGCCGACTTTCCGATGAATGATAGCTTTGACACCTTTGTGGAGCAAGCCAGTTGTTTCCTAAATCTGGAAACTGGCTATCGCAACTCGCTCAGCCCATTTGGAATTCGATTGGGAGACCGGCTCACCGGAAAGCCAGTTCATGTGGATCTATCCGATGAACCTGTGAAAAGAGGCATCTGCACCAACAGAAACAAATTCATCCTTGGTCCAAGTGGTAGCGGCAAATCCTTTTTCACCAATCACATGATCCGCAGTTATTACGAGCAGGGAACGCATGTAGTCCTTGTGGATGTGGGGCATTCCTACAAAGGACTCTGTGATCTGGTCGGAGGTTATTACTTCACTTATGATGAGAAAAACCCCATCCAATTCAATCCCTTTTACATTGCTGAAGGTGACCAGCTGGATACCGAAAAAAAAGAAAGCATCAAGACGCTGCTGCTTGCACTCTGGAAAAAAGACAACGAAACATTCACGCGTAGCGAGTATGTAGCGCTATCCAATGCCTTAAAAGGATATTATGAAAAATTGGCTTCAGATTCATCCCTGTTTGCGAGTTTCAACAGCTTTTACGAGTACGTGAAGTCAGACTTTCTGCCTCTTCTTCAAATCGATAAAGTCAAGGAGAAGGATTTTGACATCAGCAATTTCCTTTATGTGCTTCGCCCCTATTACAGAGGGGGAGAATTCGATTACCTCTTAAATGCCACCGAGAACCTAGACTTGCTTCAGGAGCGATTCATTGTCTTTGAACTGGACAATATCAAAGACCATCCTATCCTATTCCCAGTGGTGACCATCATCATCATGGAAGTCTTCATCAACAAAATGCGAAAGCTCAAAGGCATCCGCAAACTGATTCTCATTGAGGAAGCCTGGAAAGCCATTGCCAAGGAAGGCATGGCTGAATACATCAAATACTTATTTAAAACAGTCCGAAAGTTCTTCGGGGAAGCCATTGTAGTCACCCAGGAAGTCGAGGATATCATCAGCTCCCCTGTGGTTAAGCAAGCAATCATCAACAACAGTGACTGCAAGATCCTACTGGATCAGTCCAAGTACCAGAACAAATTTGATCAGATCCAAGAACTCTTGGGCTTAACTGACAAGGAACGGGCAATGGTACTTTCTGTCAACAAGGCAAATGATCCCAATCGCATCTACAAGGAGGTATTCATCAGTCTGGGTGGAATGCTCTCCAAAGTGTATCGTACCGAGGTATCCAAAGAAGAGTACCTCTCCTATACGACTGAAGAAACCGAGAAAATCAAGGTGATGGATTATGCCCATCGATACGGCTCCATACAAAAAGGAATAGCAGCACTTACAGTAGAACAAGTCCAACACTAAAAACACAGCCATGATTAGCTCCCATAAAAACATCCGCCGTACAGTCCTGCTCACGGTACTTTGTGTAGCATTTATCCTTCCGCCAACCCGGACTCAGGCGGCAGCAGCAATTCCTATTGTAGAGATAATTAAGGCTGCTGTCAAGAAAGTCATCGTTGCAGTAGATCTTCAAATTCAGAGGCAGCAAAATAAAGTCATCTGGCTACAGAATGCCCAAAAAGTATTGGAAAACACCATGTCCAAACTCAAGTTAGATGAGATCTCCAGCTGGACAGAAAAGCAACGCGAACTCTACGAAAAATATTTCGACGAGCTCCAACAGGTCAAGTCAGCGATTTCCAGCTACCATCGGGTACGTGACATCGCCCAAAAACAAACACTGATTGTCACTGAATACAAAAAAGTCTGGGCAGTAATCCAGCAGGATGATCATTTCACCATCCTGGAAAAAGAGTACATGGGGCAGGTGTATGCCGGAATTCTGGGAGCTACTGTAGAAAACCTGGATCAACTGTCAATCCTTATCAAATCATTTACCCTTCAAATGAGTGATGGGGAAAGACTGACCCTACTGAATGAGACTGCTCTACAGGTAGATCAAAACTACCAGGACTTGCTCTCATTTAACCGCAGCAACGGACAGCTGAGTCTACAACGGGCGAGAAGCAACACAGAGATTTTACACATACAGCTACTCTACGGGATCCAACCCTAAATCCCTATTCCTATGAAAAAGCTACTTATTTTCCTTTACCTCATCGCTGCGGCATTGCCAGTATCAGCCCAGAACTTCCAGGAATGGTTTCAACAAAAGCAGACCAAAAAGAAGTATCTGGCCGAGCAGATCTTTGCATTACAATCCTACCGTACTGTCCTTAAAAAAGGTTATGAGGTTAGCCAACAAGGGCTCAGCTTGGTCAGTACCATCACAAATGGAGATTTTGATCAGCATAAGGATCATTTCCAGTCTTTTGAGAAGGTAAGTTCTAAAGTAAAAAACCATTCAAACACCCGGCAAATAATAGGATTAGCTTCAACTATTCAACGGGTGTCAAGACAATACCAAAAGCAACTTAGCTCACTCAACCAACTTAATGAGTCTGAAGAAAATGTGGTCAGCCATGTTTTTTTAAACATTCAAAAAGAAACTGGGCAACTGCTCACTGAGCTACAAGCCCTTTTGCATAACGGCGAACTCAGCCTGTCTGATTCAGAGCGCATCATTAGACTGGAACAACTCCTCCTGCACATGCAAAGCATCTATTCCTATACAATGCGGTTTGGACAGGAAGCCATTCAATTATCCAGCCTTAGAGAGCAGGAACTAAACGGGATTAGCCAAGTAAGAAACTTTCATACCCATGATCAACTCTAACCTACTCAACCATGAAAAAATTACTGATACTGCTTTTCCCGCTCATTTTCACGATAAACCTTCAGCCAGCATCTGCACAGGCAGACGAAATTGCTCAGTTACTACTGAATGTCACCAAACTGAGCCAGCTCAAGCAAATACTCAGCGATCTGGAAAAAGGATACACCACACTGAACTCCGGATATTCACAGATTTCAAATATTGCGTCAGGAAATTTCACAATCCATGAAGCCTTCCTGGATGGATTGTTAAAAGTAAATCCAACTGTAAAAAACTATTACAAAGTCACAGAAATCATCCGCTTTCAAATCAAGCTGGTGAAGGATTATAAGTCGGCCTTTACGAAACTCAAAAACTCAGGTCAGTTCACGAGTAGGGAAATCTCTTACCTCTCTTCAGTGTATAACAATCTCTTCAAAAAAAGTCTGCAACAGCTCGACGAACTAACCTTAGTCTTAACTGCAAATAGACTTAGGATGTCAGATGAGGAACGCTTGGCAGCCATTGATCAGATACATACCCACATGCAAGACCAGCTGATTTTTCTAATTGCATTCAATCAGGAGAACCAGGTTCTGGCAATGAGCCGAATCAAGGCAAATCAGGAAGTAAATGGAATCAAAAACCTCTATCAATAAATAGGGAACTAAGCTCAACCATCGCCATGAAAGTAATTCCTAAATCCATAGCTATCATTTTATTCTCCATCCTTCTACCACTGACTACTCAGGCCCAGGTGGGCTATGATAGAGGACTCCATGGCGTGTTGGAAGACCTTTACTCTGAGATGATGCCATTATGCAGTCAATTGATCAGCGTGGCTCAGGGAATTGCTGCCTTTGGAGCTTTATGGTATATCGCCTCCAGAGTCTGGCGATCCATAGCAAATGCTGAGCCCATAGACTTCTATCCCTTGTTCCGGCCATTTGCCATCGGCTTTTGTATCCTGCTATTCCCATCTGTTCTTTCCCTGATCAATGGAGTGATGAATCCAACTGTCAACGCTACAGCCTCGATGATGGACAATTCCAACCAAGCTATTGAAAACCTTCTGAAGCATAAAGAAGAAGTCGTTAAAGGGACTATTAAAGGCCAAATGTACCGAAGTAATTACAGGGAGGGGGATTATGAAAAATGGTTGAAATACACTCAGGGTTTGCCTGAGGAAGCTACTGCTCCGGAGGAAAGTTTTTTAGAATCTTTATGGAACAACGAACTTTTCTCAAATGCAAAATGGAGCTTCAATTTTAAACATTGGATTAAACAAGCCCTTGCTGAAATATTGCAATTGCTATTTGAAGCTGCCGCGCTTTGCATCAATACCCTGAGAACCTTTCAGCTGGTTGTTCTATCCATTCTGGGTCCCTTGGTTTTCGGTCTATCTGTCTATGATGGATTCCAGCATACTCTTACGGTCTGGCTTGCCCGCTATATTAATATCTACCTCTGGCTACCCGTGGCCAATATCTTCGGTGCCATCATCAGCACCGTACAGGAAAAAATGCTCGTGCTGGACATAGGACAAATCGAAAGCACCGGGGACACCTTCTTCTCTGCCACAGATACAGGATACCTGATCTTTTTGGTGATCGGTATCATAGGCTATTTCTCAGTACCCTCAGTAGCCAACTACATTGTCCATGCTGCTTCAGGTGGAACACTTCCGCATAAAGCATCCAGCTTTTTCACTCAAGCTGCATTCAGCACTGTTTCCATGGCCAGCTCCGCCGCCAAAATAGCTACAACACGAGGATCAAGTATGTCTGCTGATTCCTATGGAGATAAGGCAGGAAGCATGAACCAGTCCATGGCTTCACGTGGTACGGCTGCCGGTTATTTCAAGGATGGCAGTGATTATCAATCCAGCAAACTTAAAGGCAACTCTTAATCTTACTACCCATGTTCAGCAAACCAAAAAACATAGACACCGCCTTTCGACAAATCCGGTTATTCACACTTACGATAATCCTCGGTTGTCTCCTCTTTTCAGGTTTCACCCTCTACAAGAGTCAGCAATTGACCGCATCGCTTCAGCAAAAAGTCTACATCCTGGCCAATGGAAAGGCTTTGGAAGCTTTTGCAACAGACCGCAGGGATAATATTCTAGTCGAGGCAAAAGATCATATATCCGCCTTTCATCGGTATTTCTTCACACTCGATCCTGATGAAAAAGTCATCATCGCCAATACAGCCAAAGCACTCTATCTGGCAGATGCTTCTGCAAAACGTCAATACGATAACCTGACGGAAAGCAATTACTACTCAAATATCATTGCAGGGAATATCAGTCAGGAAATCAACATGGACAGTGTATCCATTGATCTGCAGCAAACCCCGTCTTACTTCCGGTATTATGGTACCCAACAGTTGACCCGGACAGGCTCCATCGTTACCCGAAAAATAGTAACTGAAGGTTACCTGCGCGAGGTGTCCCGCAGTGATAATAATCCTCATGGTTTCCTGATCGAAGGCTGGAAGACATTGGAAAATAAAGATACACATATTCAAAACCGCTAAGCATGAATACCCCTCAAACACATCCCAATCCCATCGAAGCAGTCCAAGAATTTGGGCAACTCCAAGCCCAAAAATTCGCGGAACTGCTCCACCACAGAACTGAGAAACTCAGTCAAAGAGCTAAATACCTATACTTAATTCTCTTTCTCCTCATTTCATTAAGTGGATGTGCCTACCTGCTTGTTTTTAAAAGCTCCTCCTTTTCTCCTCCAACAGAACCATTACCAACAACCAACCTCCCCTACTTTCCTGATTTGGGAAATTCAAATTCCGATCCCGACAGTCTCACTTCAAACCCTAACACTTCAAAACAATATAAACCATGACTAACACAACAACCCAAAAACAACAGCAGAAACGAAAATTTCTTCTAATGCTACCCCTGCTCACAGTACCCTTTTTGACTTTTACATTCTGGGCTCTCGGCGGTGGAAACGGGATAGCAACTGATCCTATGCAAAGCCAGCAAAGTGGAATCAACATGGAGCTGCCAGGTATTGCAGATAATAAAACCCAAGTACTTGACAAGCTAGGGCATTATAAAAAGTCCCAAACAGACTCTGCTAGATTTCTACAGGCAGTAAAGAATGACCCGTACTATCGCATGGCTTATAAACCGGAAAAAAGCACCGGTATTGAAGATCAACTAACTGATTCCCAATCCTTGGAAAATGGCAGGTTGGGAAGTGTTCCTATGGCTGAATTTCAGGACCCGAATGAACGGTTAATTATGGAAAAACTGGAAACACTCAACCAAATGCTTATGGAAGACCCGATTGCTGAAGTTCACGATAAAAAAGTTGAGACAAACCAACTCACTCAAACTGCCGGTGATCCAACGCTTAACGCAGACTTGGATCGCTTAGATCACATGATGCAGCAGATGCAGGCAGGCAATGCAAGCTCAGATCCTGAAATGCAGCAAATGAGCCAGTTACTCGAACAGATTCTGGACATACAGCATCCTGAACGTGTACAAGCCAGAATACGCTCCAACCAGATCCAGCAGCAAAACCAGGTATTTAGTGTAAACCCAATTTCTAATACTCAACATATTTCCAGTTTAGACCCTACTGAGGCAGCTACTGTAGGAGAAATAGAAACGGCAGGGAGAAATGGCTTCTTTGGCTTAGAAAGTCCAGACGATATAAACGAGCAGTCAAACTCCATTAAAGCTGTAATCCATGAAACACAAACACTGACATCAGGAGCTACAGTGAAACTTCGGTTGACTGAGGCAGCAAGTATCAATGGATTAACTATTCCCAAAGATCAGCTGGTATATGGCACCGCTTCACTCAACGGAGAACGTCTAAAAATTGAAATCCAGCACATTCGGGTACATGACCAGATTCTACCCGTGGCTTTGACAGTTCATGATGCAGATGGAATGGAAGGAATTTACATCCCAGGATCACTATCAAGAGAAGTGACTGCACAAGCTAGTGATCGGGCAATTCAGGGATTTGGGATCAGCACATTCGATACCTCACTGGAAGCTCAGGCTGCAAGTGCGGGAATCGAAACGGCAAAAACCTTCTTAAGCAAAAAGACCAAACTGATTCAGTTTACGCTAAAAGCAGGTTATCAGATCTGGCTCAGTGATGAAAAAACCAACGCTAACTTCTAAATCCAATACTATGAAAAGCGATCAACTCACAAAATGGACAGTCACACTAGTGCTTGTGGGAATAACTTCTCTGGTTGGCAATAGAGTAAAAGCCCAATCAAATTCATCCTTTACTACGCAAGCAATCCCTTCTGTTTCCTTACAGATCAGCGAGCAGCTCACTACCAACCTGATTTTCCCGCAGGCCATCAAAAGTGTGGACCGAGGTAATCGAGAAATCATGGTTCAACGTGCAAATTCCGTTGAAAACATCCTTCAGGTGAAGGCTGAAACAAGCGAAATGAACAATAGCAACCTAACTGTGATCACATCGGACGGTAAGTTTTACTCATTTAAAGTAAGTTATTCAGCAAATCCCCAACAGCTCAATTTGACTGTAATTCCAGGTTCCAAAAAACCTGCAGCTGAGTTCCCAAAGGGAACATCCAATGAAGTGGCCGTTTTAGAAACAGCTCAAAAAGTAGCTGTAAAAAACAGGCAAATTAAGCCGATCAGACAACGTAAATACATGACCGGGCTAAGTCTGACCGGTATCTACATCGAAGAAGACCTACTCTATTTTCAGATCAGGCTGGAGAACCAAACCAATATTACCTACGATGTGGAACAGTTCCGCTTTTTTATCCGGGACAACAGAAAAGACAAACGAACAGCAGTACAGGAACTGGAGCAAATCCCCATTCAGATTCTTGGCAATACAGCACAAATTCCTGCCCAATCAACCCAGACTATAGTAGTCGCACTTCCCAAGTTTACCATTCCAGACCAAAAGCATTTAGGAATTGAATTAATGGAACAACAAGGCGGAAGACATTTGAAAATAAAAGTCAAAAACAACCACATTATCCAGGCAGCTGTGGTAGAGTAAGATTCCTTACCTACAGAAAAACCAATCAATAAATCTTTATCAGTTAACCACAAACAACATAGATCATGAACGAGCAAAATTTCGATTACCTCAAAAACCAGGTTAAGTACACCGGATTCGGCGAAGCTTTGGAGCCTCAATTAAAAGAAAAGATCAGCAAGGGAGAATCCAATTTCACGCTAAATCATCAAGCAAATTTTGGAGGGGATACCGTCAATTCAAACCTGCATTTTCGAAAGTCAGAAATGACTGATATGTATTTCTTTAACAAGTACGATCTGAGTCTGACCAAATCCGGACAGGATGAACCGGCGATCAATCAGACCTTTTACATCGGCAAGGACAACAACATCACATTGAAGGAAGGATACAATCTGTTGGACGGACGTGCAGTAAACAAAGATCTGGTAAACAAGGAACAGGAAAAGTATAATGCCTGGGTCCAACTGGACTTTAAGGAAACGGATAATCAAGGAAACTTTAAACTAAAGCAGTTCCATGAGAATTACGGCTTTGACCTGCAAAAGGCCTTGGAAAAGCACCCGATAAAAGAACTTGGTTATCCTGAAGACCAAAGCAAGCTGATGGATTCCTTAAAAAAGGGAAACCGACAATCGGTAACTTTTATTGGTAGTGAGGGCGAACAAAAGCGCTATGTAGAAGCCAGCCCACAATTCAAAAATGTGAATACCTACGATTCAAATCAGGTACGCACCTCAGAAACTATTCGGGAAGGCAAAAGTGAATCACAGAGCAAATCCCAAAAACAGGAAGTCAATGAAGAATCGGATGAGAGTCCCAAGAAGAAGACACGAAAAAGGAAAAGTGCAGGAGTAGCAGGTTAATTCACCCAAAATGGAGCAGATGAAATCAAGCATGACAGAGAACGCAATACATTATAAGTATTACTTAGCTTGCAAGATTCCATCTGACCATTTAAAAAAAAGCATGTACAGATGAAAGAAGCATTGGAGGAATTTATGGCAGGGATTGAGAAAGATCCCAGAATATGCCTTTCCCATATCGGGGTTTTCTCCGTGCTGCTTCATGCACGTGAAGAATATGGAGGTACTGAACCCTTTCCAATAAAACGGGAAGAGCTGATGAAAGCTGCTAAGATATCCAGCACAGCCACCTACTTCAAAATCATCCGGCAACTCCATGAGTATGGCTACATATGCTACCTGCCAACGTTCAACCGTATGAGTCAAAGTCGGGTCGCATTAGCTAAAGAACCTTAAAGTAACCAAGCCTAAGTCAATTCAATTTCAATTCCAAGACCATGGAAACCATCACTAAAGAAGATTTGGACACCTTACGATTTCAGCTATTTGCAGATCTCAAAAAATTACTGGAAAAACCAACTGAGAATAAACCAAACGAAAAGGAATGGCTAAGAAGCCGGGATGTAAAAAAAATGCTGAGTATTTCCGATGCAGCCTTACAGAATTTACGGATTCGGGGACTATTGCATCCTGTTAAAATCTCAGGCCTCTATTACTACAAATCCGAAGAGTTGAAATCTTTATTCAAACAATAAAAGTAACCAGTTATGAAAGTTCTTCAAATGGAATATTATGTCGATAGAATCGTAAAAGAAAGGGACATCAAACCGTCCAGAGTAGCTGTGTTTCTGGCCATGCTACAACTCTGGAAAGAACAAAAGAGATGCAGTCCATTTCGGGTATCCAGGCGAAAAATCATGAAACTATCGGGAGTCAAAAGCATCGTCACTTACCATAAATGCATCTCCGAATTAAAAGATCGAGGGTTGGTAGAATATAATCCTTCATATCATCCGAAATTGGGGAGTGGGGTGAGATTGAAGTGCTTAAAGGAAAACTAAAACAACATTCTCCAAAACTCCAAGAGACAATAACCTTCCATTCGAAACTATATTTTATAAAAAAAATTAATCCATCTCCGTAGGAACAAAGTTTAGGTTGAGCGGATTACTTACTAGATAAAAAATCTAATATTCTTTAATAATTAAGACACTGGTTTTACTGGAAATTCTTTCAACAGCTTATTAATTTCCATGGGTACAGTTTCAAATTTATTTAACAAATTGAAATTTCACCTTTTCGCTGGAATCAAATTATTCAGTATAAACTTCAGAGAAATAGAGGCAAATTGAATGATGACAAAAGGATTATTTGATCGCAAATTTGAATCTATATTAGAGTAACATGTTATTTGGGTAAGCAAACTTCTATCCTTTTATTAGGGAATATATCCATCCTCTATTTTTTTGAATTATGAATTTTCCAACCAGAAACCAGCAAAACTAAAGGGATAAATCCTGATATAAACACTAAAAAACGACCAACTATCCCTCCGATTTCACCAATATGGATGGGGTAGAATTGACCGGCCATTTGTAAGCTTAAGGGATCATTAGGAAAATCTGATAGTGTAAGGACGCTTCCATCTTGATGCAACTCCATTTCCTTGGTTTTTCTTAGTCCTGTTTGAATTTCCCGACGCTCTATCAATCTTATTTTATATTTCCCATTTCCATCCACAAGAAAATATATGGCTCGAATGAAGTAAGTTTCATCATAATGAGTTAAGTATTCACCAATTGAATGATAAGTCGGTAGGCTATGATCTACGTAAATTTGATTCACTTTTTTAGGCAAATCAAAAACCTGCATGACTTCTTTGTAAGAAGAATTGAAGGTAAAATATGCACCTGAGAAAGCCATAAAACCTAATGGAAGGAAGAAGAAAATTCCCAGGACTTTATGCAAATTATAATTAAAAAGTCTTTTTGGCGAATTCCATTTCAGTTTAAATCCACTTGACACCTTCTTTCCATAGATATCCCACCAAATTTTCAATCCAGACATTAAAAGGAGGAACACAAAAATCAAGGCGCTGGTACCGATGATATATTTACCATAATCGGCTATTCCCAAGGTCCTGTGGTAAATCAATAATTTTTCGAAAAATTTAATTGAATTCGATTTTTCACCGAGATACGTACCCGAATAAGGATGAAAATACTCCGTTTTTCCATCTTTATAATCGATTGAAATAGTTTGCTGCTCTCTATAAGGCAAATGGATTTGACTGATTTCCCCTCCCCTTTCTTCAATCAGGGACTTCATCGTATTCAACAGCCAACTCTCATCAAATTCCTCCTTTTGCTGGATTTCCAATAAATCAGAATTTAAAAATGCGGAAATTTCGGGCTGCCATACATACATGGAACCTGTTAAACCCGAGAATGATGCAATCAATCCGCAAGTTATTCCTAACCAGAGATGGAGTTTTCTATTGAATTTCTGGAAGCGTGTCAATCTGATTTCTTAATAACAAAACCCAAAGCTTAATAGGCTCTGGGTTGAATTAAAACATACTTGTTGTTTATCAATTTCTGTTTAGAAATTGTATTGCAGGCTTAACTTCGCATTGATCCCTTCCCCTGTTCCAGAAAAAGTCTTTAAAGGAGCTGCCCATTGTGATCTGGCTGGCAAATAAAACTCCTTCAACAAATTATTGATAGCCAAAGAAAGGCCTAGATTTTCTAGCATTTGATAGTTAGCAGACCAATTTACAAGAGTATATCCTTCTACTGGAAACTGGGTATGTCTATAGGTATAATTTCCGGCTCCATCCAGATATGGATCAAATCGATCTCTATCTCCCAAAGAGGTCATCCGAAGTGAGGTACTGATTTTATCACTTGGGTTGTAGGTAACATAGGCTGTCAATTTGGGAGCATTAATGACATCACCGCCAAGGTAGGTTAAGGTGCTTCCACTGCCAGTACTTTTGTTGACCCCTTCTACATAAGAATAGCTCACTCCCAGTAGTAGTTTACTGTCAAAAGCTCTATAGTCCAATGCAACTTCAGCCCCATAGATATTCTGTGGCTGTTTTGAGGGAACAAAGGAATTAATGGATTCGTCAAATACCACCCCGGTACCCAAATTTGACGTACTATAATATCCCACTGCCTCCAGTTTGAAATTATTGAACATGGAAGTAAACCCAAATTCAAAATTCTCAGTCACGGCCGGCTCGAGCTGAATATCGTTGATATTAGATGCCGTAGCAGATCTCAAAACAGAGCCTAAATCAGAGATAGAGAAACCCTGAGAATAACTAACATATGGAATAAATTCCTGATGCTTAATAAATCTAAGCCCTGCGTTAAATGATAGGTTATTAAACCCAATGACACCTCCTTCGACTGCTACTGAAGGAGTAAAATTACCGTCGCTAAGGGCAGAATATGGAAGGGTATTATAATCATCAATATTCAATCGCATATCATCATACCTCATCCCAACTTTAAGCACCCAATTTTGGTCAAACTTGACGGTAGATTGCAAATACGGAGCCCAACTGAACATATCAATATTGGGAACCCATAATCTACCATCGAGAAGTCCTTGGTTCGTTTTGTCATTCAATAAATCCAGACCATAAATCAAAGTAATGTTTGTGGAGCCTTTGGTTGGGATATTGGAGGTGAAATTTGGTCTGATACCGAATTTTTCTGCATTGATCACAGATTGCCCTCCATTCTCGAATTTGTCTGAATAAAAGAACACATTTTTGGTGTTCTGATAATATAGATCGGTGGCAAAATCGGTGGAACCTCTAAAAATCGAGTAATAGTTATACGTTAACTGTCCATTGATCAATTTTGAGCCAGTTGGATCCTCTCCTTCAATGGATCCCTCGACTCCGTATCCTGGAGTTAAGGTATAATCACCATTCTCCTGCACCTCAAAACTCGCTGGAACAGGTATAAAAGGAGTGTCCTGACGTGAATTATAAATATTCCCTCCCAAAGTAATTGACTGTTTATCTGATAGCTGATAGTCAATTTTCGCTAATCCGGTTACGATTTGGGTATTATCCAATCCATAAGTTGGCAGGATCACATCACCATTTGCATCGTATTTATTTCCAGTTTGTTCAAAACTACCACTTACTAAATAGCTGAATTTATCCAATTTCCCTTTTAGGGATTGGTAAACCCCATATCCCAATGCATCCTTGGTTTTAGCTAAATTGGACGTGCCCCACAGACTTGTGGTGCCTTCGATTTTTCTTGAAGCATTCGGTCTTTTGGTAATGTAGTTGATAAACCCTCCGTTTCCTCCGTTACCAAAAATTGAAGTAGCTCCTTTGATCACTTCTACTCTGCTAATATCCAAAGGACTGACAGATTTGATTCCGAGTTGCCCATTTCTCAAAGGTGAAGATTGGGGAATCCCGTCGACCATTACCAATAGGGAACGACCTCTCAATGTTTGCCCCCAGTTGGAAAAAGTACCTGTGGAAACACCCAAACCTGGAACCGTAAATTCCAGAATTTCACTGATATTACTTGTAGATTGACTCAGGTCTTCCAACTGTTTTTCATTCACAACAGTAACGGAAGCGGGGATTTCCGAAAGAAATTCTGAATGCCTGCTCGCAGACACGACTATTTCATTTAGGTTGGCTAGATCTTCCATAAGAACCTGAAACCACTCTAACTTTCCTTCACCATCAACTGAAATTTCCACTACTTCTGTCAAATAACCGATCATACTGAATGAAACCTTGTACGTTCCTTTGTCCAATCCTGCTATTTCAAATTTACCAGTATGGTCCGAGACTGCTCCTTTTTGCAAAGATTGGACATAGACACTAACCCCAATAAGTGGCTGATCCTTTTGATCGGTTATTTTTCCAGTTAAGACAGATTGGGAGAATGCGCTAATTGAGAATAATATCGCAACTATTGTTAAACAGTATTTCATTTTTATTTAGACTTATTACAAATAGTACACAAATCTATAGTCGAAAATTTAATAAACAAGATTCAAATAAAACAAAGCTGATATCTAGGGCATAAAAACCTCTTTATCAATACGTTTAATTTTATTCTAATAAAAACGAAACCTTGAAACATTAACCATTATAATTGAATTCTTCTAAGGCAGACATTATAAAGAACAAAGTAAGCCACCTAAAAAGGGCAGCTTTGAGAAACTAAACTCTAACCAAAAGAGCTGAATAGTATAATAGACTACACTGCACCGAACAATGCCCATGAAGAATGAACAACCAGAAGCACGCCCGCCAATAGCCACCTGTTACCGAAACGAACTCTAAATAATAACTTAAACATAGTGCCTAACCACAGGACGGTGTGATTGTGGCAAGGGCAGTGAAGAAAAAATACTTCCCGTAGGTGTGGAGATTTTTTTGAAACTGGCGTAGCGAACGAGACTGTAATCTAAACTCTGTCTAAGACTTTGAATTTTAGTTAAAGTTTATAAGATAGAGCAGTATGAAAGAAGAAGAAACAGCATTCAAGAAGAAAGTATTAAAACAGTTTTTATCAGGAGAGAA
>NZ_JAJUWR010000044.1 GCF_021390545.1 Algoriphagus sp. AGSA1
TTCTCTCCTGACAAAAACTGTTTTAATACTTTTTTCTTGAATGCTGATTCTTGTTCTTTCATACTGCTCTATCTTAAAAACTTTAACTAATTTTCAAAGTCTTAGACAGAGTTTAGATTACAGTCTCGAACAGTGGATACGACGTATTCGATCTTCCTTTAGGAGCTTTGATTAATTCAGGGTTTAAAATCACCTTTGCTTTCGGTGTGCAGCTTACCCAATGGGTGGACATGCATATGATTTTAAGAACAACCACCCGCTATTGCCCCTCATCTCTTATTAACGTGATTATTCGAGGGATAAATTCTTGGAAATTAGTCATTTCTCTGTCGTCCCAATACTCGTTTTCTATGAGATTGATCACTTTGCGGTACAATGGACTTCCGTAAGATTCATTCAGGGCAAGATGTTCTTTAGCCTCTTCAATTCCTATATACTTTTTCTTTAAAAATATAGTAACTGCATCAGATATGATTTCGTGGATGTAGTAATAGGTATTTTGCGCCTCACTTTCAAAGGTTTTAAAATTTTCCGAAAGTGAGTCTGAATATTTAAGTGCCAGTATGTCGTTGCGATATGGGGCGTTCAGCTGTTCCCAATAAATATGGCTTACCTCATGCCATACATTGTTGTTTATTGCCGCTTGGGAATATTCAAAGTTGGGTTCCTTACTTTCATTATCAATAAACCTGTTGTCAAAGGGGATAATGACAGGAGCATAAATTTTGTTTTCGGGGCTGATCGCTTCCTGAAAAATATTTGCCCTTAGCACCACGCCTATAGGTGAGATAGAGAAGTATATCTTTTGCCCTAATGGTGCTTGATAGAAATTTTCTAATGTTTGTAATGACTTCTCTTCCTGTAATTTAGTTAGGAATTGGTTTTCCCATTTGCTGTAGTTATCCTTCTGGTTGGCAAAAAAGCCCATAAAATCAGAAGCCCTGCCAAATTCCGCACACAGTGTCATATAGTCGATAAGGAGGTTTTTATCAACTATCTGATCGAAATACCCGTATTTTTCAGGGAGTGTTATACTATAATCCGGGAACTGGATACACCAACCTAAATCAACAAAATCATTATAGGGAAGCTTTTTGGCAACCTCTACCACAGGATGGTCTTTGAAGTTGGCAAACCACTCGTCCACTGCTTTTTGATAACTTGAGTTTTGAACTGCCGGACTATAGACCCCAGCCAGATAATTGATGATGTGCAACAGCTCCGTGCCCTTATGCACTTCAACAACATAATTATGTTGGCTATGGGCTGCATTTGCAAATAAAAAAAACAGAATTGTGATTATCGCGAACCTCATAAGTTTTAGTTAATGGTTTTTTATGTATATCCGCTTTTCTGCCAGTAAAACAATAAAAGCATCATAGGATTCGGAAAACACCAGCGCCAAGGCACTTCGGTCACCCGTCTTCGGTCTTCCGTCCAGTAAAGCAAAGAGAATATGGTTACTGGCATCATTGCGGATAATCACATAGTTTTTTTGCTGTATGTACCGAACCCCTTAATAATCCATTCTTCATCAAAAAGCAGGGGCATCTCAATTTCAATAGCGGTGTTTTGCTCAGGCTGGTTTGATGAATGAGGATATATGGTGTGCCCAAACTAATAAAAAACAGCCGTGACACTTAAAATCTTATTGATATTTTTAATATGTAAGGAAATTTTAATTTCATTGAGGTGTTATACGCATTGATTTTATTCTAAAATGGATTTTATATCGACCACTTCAAAATCGGGATTGGATTCAAAAAAATGCTTGAGCAAGGGGATATGTCCCTGTCCATAAATAACCAGTATCGCTTTGTCTGTTGATCGCACTTGCCTTAAAATATTGGTATAGATATGAAGGTTTGTTTCGTACCACCCGGCAACCAGTTCAGTCCCCTCATAATTGCTTCCACTTCCCACTTTTGTGTAATACTTTGTATAAAGTCGCAGGTTTTTGTTGAGGGTGTTTGGGCTATTTAGATATATGAGGTTATCGCTTACAGACAGGCTCTTTTCCATTTCATTCATTTCACCCACAAATCCTTGTGCATATTGGTTGGTTTCTTCGAGTAGGTGGTGTTGGTCATATGTTTTGGCGGCCTCTTCAAGCGGCTTGGTATTGAATTCTCCTAAATAATTCACGCAGGTCAACCGGGGCAGGTCCAACTTTTTTGCGGTTTGGAATCCAAGCAAATCAATCTCGTTAAGCTCGAGTTCATAGGCGCCTTCGAGATATCGTTGATACTGCCTGTCTATACTTTCCT
Organism: Algoriphagus sp. AGSA1; assembly: GCF_021390545.1. Taxonomy (GTDB): domain Bacteria; phylum Bacteroidota; class Bacteroidia; order Cytophagales; family Cyclobacteriaceae; genus Algoriphagus. The sequence continues at coordinate 2,268 of NZ_JAJUWR010000044.1, forward strand.
GCTTATCCACAGGCATTTCTATGCATATTTGATCTGGATTGAAGCCTGCCAGTTTTAGGACTACTTCTTCAATTTCTTTTTGCTTTTGCTCCGTTAATTTTAATGCATTTGTACTGTATGTATCCTGTGTGGAAGGCGTAAAATGAAAACTCCCCAATAGGGCAATTTTGATTTTCTCTTTTTTTTCAACTTGTCCAAATGTTAGGGAAGAGAGTAAGAGTAAGCCTGTCAAGATTCCCAGATGTCTCATTGTTGTGTTTTTTTGTCAAGGTTTTGCATAGACCTGAATCCTATGTTGCGGGCCAAATACAACTCAATATCCGCCCACTACAAGATTTCTTACCGGCAATAATATTCAATTTTGGATATTCCCAACGCATTATGCTTAAAAATTGTAACTGTTTGGCAGTTCCCCTTGTCGTCATTTTGTTTTGTCCTTTTTACACTTAATAAGGTAAAAAGGATAATTCTCTGTTACCTCTGTGATTTCAAAAAGCCCGGCTTCGCCAAATTCTTCTTCTATGGTTTCTTCTCTTTGGGACTAATTGAGACTTTGTCGCATTTTTCCCATGCATTCAAAAAATCATTCGGACAGACACCTACCGAATATAATCCTCTCCACTAAATGTCTTTCTGGGCCGAACCCTATCTCTTTGCTGCTCTGTCCTGCCATTATATTTGATTTCGAATTCTACGTTGTAATCTAGTTTTTATATTTTCTGACTTTTGGCTTTAAAAAAATAATATCATATCATTATTGCCTGATAAAGAACTCGATGTAATAGTTCCTTTCCTTACTGCATGTGAACCATACTTAAGCTATCCGATTTTGGAGATAAATGATTCTACTTATTTGAAGCAACTTGTGGAAGGGCTTGTCCAGGGTGACGAGGCATGCTTCAAAAGTCTTTATGAGCTGTTTTCTGTTAAAGTTTACAACATCACCAGAAAAATGGGGCTTGGGCACGAAGACGCAGAGGGAGTGGTTCAGGAAGTTTTTCTAAAAATCTGGAAAAACAGGTCTAAACTAAATCCAGAGCTTTCCATAAATGCTTACATTTTCGCGATTTTAAGGTCTCGGGCTATAAATCAGTTAAAGAAACAAGCGCGTTTTTTTGCATTCCAAGAATATCAGATACCACTTTTACAACAAGTCACGAACTTAAGTGCGGACAGTGATTTGATATACGCTGAATTTCATAACCTTTCATTGGAGCTTATTGAGAAATTGCCCCCTGCACAGCGACAGATATTCAAGTTGAGACATCTGGAGAATAAATCGATAGAGGAAATATCAGAAGCCCTGAACCTTTCCAGGCGCACAGTTGAAAATCACATATTCAGAGGCACGAAACTGTTTAAGGAAGGACTCGATAAATTAGAAATTGTATCCAAAAGCGTTTGGATAATTGCTATAAATGCAATACTTGATTCGTTTATGACGATGTAATTCAGTTCTATTTTAGGTTGAATCACAAATTTTCCGATTTTTTTTGGATCTGTCTTGAGTATAAACTACCCGCTGATGGTATATACTATTGAACAAGGACAAAATGAATCATCACAAAAGAATAAAGGATTTTTTTGAAGGAAACCTTACAAAGGAAGAAGCCGAGGAATTCCTGCGCTTCCTGGAAAGCCAAGAGGCCGAGGAATTCTTAACTGCCGATCTGATTAAGTTGTGGTCAAGCAAGTTGAAATCCGAGGATTATAATTGGGACAATAAAGCGTTGTGGGAAAAAATAAACCATAATAAGTCCAATTATGCACGTCCCTATGTTCAGCGGGACAGCATCCGAAAGAGAAATTGGCTTCCTTGGACCAGAGCGGCTGCCGTGTTTATTGCAATTGGCCTATCGACCCTGTTTTTCGTCAACAGGGATAAATACAAAACCGATCAAGAGCAAGAACTGTTATTGGATGCCAGACTGATCACGCATTACAATCCAGCCGGTAAGAAAACCAGGATTACCCTTCCGGATGGATCCATCGTGTTTTTAAATTCAGCCAGTAAGCTGGTTTATCCGGCTGATTTTCGGCGGGACAGGTCAGTTTCTTTGGAAGGGGAAGGCTTTTTTGAAGTGACAAAAGACCCCGAACATCCTTTTAAAGTGGAGTCCAATGGCATTGTTACCACCGCTTTAGGAACCTCTTTTAACATATCCACTTTTGAAACAGACGATAAAGTAGCCGTCACCCTCCTGACCGGGAAGGTAGAACTGAGACAGACGGGTAAAGAGAAAGCTATACAGCTTATTCCCGGTGAGGAATCTCTGCTGTCCAGGTATGATGAACACCTGAACAAGAAGACGGTAGATGTGCAGGATAGGATATTATGGACCGAAGGGGTTTTGAAATTTGCTGATACTGACTTTGATCAACTCACAGAAATTCTCGAAAGGTGGTACGATGTGCGGATTACAGTTCGGGGTAGCGGTAAAAATAAGCTTGCAAGCGGGACATTTGATTCAAATGAAAGCTTAAGGAATGTACTGGAAGTCCTCAGCGGATCCCTGGATTTCAGTTACGAATTAAACGATAAAAAGGTAGTGATTATACTAAACTGATTAGCCTATGATTAAATCCATGTAAGGAAAAAAACAGGAACGTACTGCGAATACGCTCCTGCTGAAATCAAAACACATTGCCCCGTTCAGAAGATTTGCAAACTGTCGTCTGGGGAATTACCATGTTTCAACTTACCATCCAAACTTATGAAAAAAATATTACCATTAATAGTCATGTCTATTAAGCTACTGGCCAGAGGAGTTTTTATGCTCTGCCTATCTCTCAATCCTCTATTGGCCAACACCACTACAGCTCAGGTAAAAAGTATTGATGAAGTTTTTCTCAAACTGGAAAGGAAGCCCAAATCTTTGATTCAGTTTTTCAGTGAAATTGAGAAAAAGACGGAATTTAAATTCTTTTACACCTATGCGGCGGTGAAGTCAGACTCGGCTATTTCTTATCTGGAAGAATATGAAAGCGTAGAGAACCACCTAGTTCACATTGCCTCTCAGACAGAGCTGAGGTTCAAACAGATCAATAATGCGATCAGTGTGATTAGAGAAGCAACTGAAGTTAATTCTTTGTTGATTGAAAAATCAGACAAGGAAAAAATCACGGGAAAGGTAGAGGATGCTTTGGGTGAACCCATGCCGGGTGTCTCTGTCTTGGTAAAAGGTACAAGTGAAGGAACAGTGACAGATCTGGACGGCAGTTTTTCGATAGAAGCAGATCCTGGACAGACTCTTTTGTTTTCATTTATCGGATATAAACGAAAAGAAATCCTGATCAATTCGGACTTTGTATTACAGGTGATGATGGAAGAGGAGGAGAATTCACTTGATGAATTTGTAGTGGTGGGATATGGTACTGTCAAAAAGAAAGACATTACCGGGGCCGTCAGCGCCATAGAATCCGAGGAACTTAAGGATCAGCCGATAGTCAGTATTGACCAGGCGATCGCCGGTAGGTTGGCAGGCGTGGTGGTAACCCAGGCAACAGGAGCCCCTGGTGGTGGAGCTTCTGTCCGTATCCGCGGGGCAGGTTCATTAAGTGCCGGCAATGAGCCTTTATACGTGGTTGACGGATTTCCGGTAACCAATGATTTTGATCAGCGGAATAACCCGCTCAATACCATCAATCCAGCGGACATTGATAATATCCAGGTGTTAAAAGACGCTTCTGCCACTGCTATTTATGGCTCAAGGGGATCCAATGGCGTGGTGTTGATCACAACGAAATCGGGCAAGGAAGGACAGGCCAAAATTGAGCTGAATGTAAGTTCTGGCTTTCAACAGGTAGAAAAGACATTGGATGTACTGAATGCATCAGAGTTTGCGACTTATATCAATGAAGCCCGGAATAACGCATGGGTGAATTCCGGGCCGGGCAGATCTGCCTCAGACCCTAACTCTGATAGAATTCAGAATGTCATGTACCTGATCCCTGAAGGGTTCGAAAATCCACAAAGTTTGGGTGAAGGCACAAACTGGCAAGATGCTATTTTCCGTACCGCACGTATGAGTGATTACCGTCTTAACTTTTCAGGGGGAAATGCAAAAACCAGGTATTTTGTTTCCGGAGGATATTTGGAGCAGGAAGGAGTGATCATAAATTCAGATTTGAAACGGTATTCCTTTAGGGTAAATGTGGAATCCCAGATGAATGAGCGCGTAAAAGTGGGGGTGAACATTACCCCATCCTATACTTTTTCCAACCAGTCACTTGCTGAAGGAAACTGGCAGGGGGGTGGGATAATCCAATCCGCGATCACGGCTGGGCCTCATTTGGCCCCTTACGATTCAGAAGGTAACTATACCAAGATAACCGGATTGGGAATTGGTACCTCGGAGGTGGATAACCCGGTCAAGATAGCCCGGGAATATTTCCATCAGCAAAAAAACCTGAGATTGCTGGGGACGGCTTTCACTGAGATCAATCTGATCGATGACCTTAGGTTCAAAGCTTTGGTAGGTACTGATATCAGAAGTTTTAGAGAGGATATTTTCAGCTCTTCTATTATCAATCCAAACAGTGTCAATCTTACCCGGCCTGCCGTGGGATCCAATAATACGGCACAGACGGTAAACTGGCTTTCCGAATTTACGCTGAGCTATGGGAAGACCTTGGGCAAACATACTTTTGATGCCGTGCTTGGATATACGGTCCAAAAAGAGAAGCTAGAGGTCAGTCAGATCACCGGGACAAATTTTGCGAATGACAATATTAAAACAACAAATGCCGCAGGATTGATTACCCGGGCGCTCAATACTGAGGAGGAGTGGTCATTGTTGTCATTTTTGGCACGATTGAATTACAATTACGATGACCGTTATCTTTTGACGGCAACTTTCCGACAGGACGGTTCATCCAGGTTTGGATCTGATAACAGATGGGGGGCATTCCCGTCCCTATCACTTGGCTGGAGACTCTCGGAAGAGAATTTCCTGAACCAGGTAAGCTGGTTGTCGGAACTTAGACTGCGGGCCAGTTATGGTCTGACGGGTAATAATTTTATTTCTAACTATGGTGCCATCGGCCTGACGACTATAGAGAATTATCCACTGGGTACCAGCATCAGCAACGGAATAAGATTGGCCAATATCCCCAACTCCACGTTGGGATGGGAGAAAAACAGTCAGCTCGATTTTGGGTTGGAGTTGGGTGTGTTCCAAAATAGGATTTACCTGGCGGCAGACTATTACATCAAACGTACTTCTGATTTATTGTTGAACGTTCCGGTGCCTACCCTTACTGGCTATACCAATGCACTGCAGAATATCGGGGAGATTAAGAACAAGGGGATAGAATTCACCCTTACCAGCAGAAACATGGTGTCTGATTTTACCTGGACGACAGACTTTAATATTGCTTTTAATCAGATTGAGGTGATGGCATTGGGACCGGACGGGTCGCCTATTATCTCACGGCAGGCCACTTCCGCTTCCTCACCTACGCATATTACCCAGATAGGGTCCGTGCCGGGAAGTTTTTATGGGTACCAGGTGATCGGTGTTTATCAAAATCAGGAGGATATTGAAAACAGCGCGGTAGTATTGAACGGCGACGGAACTGTCCAGTCCATTCCGGGAAGATTGAAATTTGCCGATATCAATGGCGACGGGATTATCAATACGGATGACAGAACGATTTTAGGTGACCCTTTTCCCGACTTTACCTATGGAATGACGAATCGGTTTTCATACAGAAATGTCGATTTTTCTTTTACCCTCCAAGGCGTACAGGGATTTGAGGTGCTCAACCTGGCCAGAAGATATTATGGCAATTATGCCGGGTCTTACAATGTACTTCGAAGTGCGTCAAATGGATGGAAATCCGAAACGGATCCTGGAGATGGGGTCTCGCCGATGATTGACAGGAATTTCAATGCCTATGCAGGAAGCAATGTGGTAAACAATGTGACTTCGCAGTTTGTAGAGGACGGATCATTCTTAAGGATCAGGAACATCACCCTGGGATATACCTTCCCCGCAACTATGCTGGAGCGCGTTAAGGTTTCCAATGCGCGGTTGAATTTCACAATTCAAAATGCCTACACCTTTACCAAATATGAGGGATTCAACCCCGAAGTCTCGGCACAGGGAGGAAGCCCGCTTGTGCCCGGTGTGGATGCCGGTGGATATCCTCTGGCGAGGACATATATGTTGGGTTTAACTATTGGCTTCTAAACGGATTCTCTAATGAAAAACATACTAAAATATAAATTGGTTGGTGCTTTGTTCCTGATGGGGCTCAGTGCCTGCGACAGTGATTTCCTGGATTTGGCACCTATTTCCCAGGAAAACAGCACTAATTTCTACAAGACCGCTTCTGATATGGAAAATGCCCTGACGGCAGTTTACGGCTCGCTTCAATATGGCGGGACCTATTACTCTTCCATGCATGTAATCGGGGAACTCAGGTCAGACAATACGGAAATCACAAACCCTAATGCTGGCGCAAACCTGCAGGCTGTGGATGACTTCACCAATGATGCGGTCAATTCCATCAGCAGCACTACCTGGAATGCGCACTACCAGGGAATCCAGGCCGCGAATATTGTAATCGAGAAAATTGAGCCTGTAGCAATGGATGCCACGCTTAAAGCACGCTATACAGGTGAGGCCAAATTCCTTCGGGCATTGTTGTATTTTAACCTGGTCAGGATCTATGGGGATGTTCCTTTGGTGTTACAGGTGATTACCAATCCTGAGCAAGGCTATACCTTCGGCAGAAACCCAAAAGAGGAAGTATATGAACAGATTATTGCTGATTTAAATGATGCCGAAGCAAGTCTCCCTTTCACTTACGGCTCTGCAGAGCTGGGAAGAGCAACAAAAGGCGCAGCCATGGCCTTACTGGGTAAAGTGTATCTTACCAGAAAAGAATGGACAGCTGCTTCACAAAAACTCAGGGAATTAATCGATTCTTCAGGCGAAACAGGCTATCGTTTAATGGACTCTTACGGTGATATTTTCGGGCCAATGAATGAAAATAATGCTGAATCCATCTTTGAAGTACAGTTTAGTAGCAGTTCAAACGGGGAAGGAAGTCCCTTTACCAATCAGTTTGCTCCCATAGGATCTGGAACTGCCGTGGTGTCTGTAGGCAATCCCCTAGGTCAGAATATTCCCACTCAGGATATGGAGGCTTCATACAGCATTGGGGATGCCAGGAAAGAATTCTCAATGGCCACTTCTTATCAGCTAAATGGCAATGAAGTGGAGCATAATTATATCCTCAAGTATTCGGGAACTCCTGCAGCTTACCTGGACAGTGACAATAACTGGATAGTTCTACGCTATGCCGATGTACTGTTGATGTATGCGGAGGCACTGAATGAGATTTCCTTTCAGCCGGACGGGGAGGCTTTTTTACTGCTCAATCAGATTCGGTCAAGAGCAGGATTGCCTATGATGGGCAGTTCGGGATCAGATCCCGCATACGTGCTGACAACCCAGCAGGATTTCAGGGCGGCGGTTGCCCAAGAGCGAAGAGTGGAACTTGCCTTTGAGGGACATCGGTGGTTTGATCTGGTCAGGACCGATGAGGCATTGAATGTGCTTTCTTCCAAAGGAATCCAAGACCACCACTTGCTATTTCCTATACCTCAAAGTCAGATAGATATTAATCCAGGCCTGATCGGACAGAATCCAGGATATTGAGCTACCTGAGTTAAAAATCCATTCCTACACAATCACCTTACCACCCCAGGTTATGGGGTGGCTGGAGATTCTTTGGGCCGACGGCTAAGTGTGGGATGGAAAACCTATGAATCAATTAAACTATCAGATGTCAACTATACGAAACAGTGTGGGAGCCTGCTGGCTTATTCTTATCCTTCTGGTCAATGCTTCCATTGCCCAATCCAGTAGTACGCTTAATCGGAAAGAAACCGGATACAGGGGGATTTGGTACAGCAATGAGCCCTCTGAAGATGAGTATGTCTATAAATACAGTGGTGGCCTGGCTACTTATCCTGCAAACCATTACCCCTTTTCGGTGTATGCGGAAGCGGTAAACAAGACATTTTTTTGCTATGGGGGAGCAGACCCGGAGGGGAATACCCTATACCATATGGTGTCCTACTTTGACCATACCACAGGTCTGGTGCCCAGACCAACACTGGTCTTGGACAAACATACGGATAATGCCCATGACAACCCGGTCATGAACATTGATAAGGAGGGATTTATCTGGATTTTCTCTACATCTAATGGAACATTGCGGCCTTCATATATCCACAAGAGTACCCAACCCTATGACATTTCTGAGTTTGAAGCTGTGTTTGTCTCTAAAATCGAGCAGGGCCAAACAGTCCCTATGGATAATTTTTCCTATCTCCAAAGTTGGTACCAACCCAATAAGGGATTCATCAATTTATTTACCCATTACCAGACCGGAGTAATACCCGGGCAGCCAGAAAAGCCCAGAAGAACGATTGGTTTTATGACCAGTGCTGATGGGAGCTCATATGGTGCCTGGCAGGATATTGCCAGGATTGGGGAAGGTCACTATCAGACCAGTGGACAGTCCGGTAACCTGCTGGGGACATCCTTTAATTTTCACCCTTTCGTCAAAGAAGGCAACGGGCTCAACTATAGGACGAATCTATATTACCTGCAGACGGATGATTTTGGGGAAAGCTGGGCAAACGCAAGTGGTGATCCGCTGACTATACCTCTTAAGGATGTTCAAAATAAGGCATTGGTAAGGGATTATCAGTCCGAGGGTTTATTGGTTTATATCAATGACCTGGAATTTGACAGCCATAATCGGCCCGTGATCCTATACCTGACAAGTAAGGGGTATGAAGCTGGACCTGAAAATGGCCCTAGAACCTGGCATACAGCGAGATTTACCGGTAATGACTGGGAAATCCTGCCAGTAACCTCCTCTGACAATAATTACGATATGGGCTCTCTTTATATTGACAGTCAGGGGACATGGAGGATAATTGGGCCTACTGACGTTGGCCCACAAAAATTTAACACCGGGGGTGAGATGGTGCTCTGGACCAGTCTGGATCAAGGGAGAAGCTGGGCCAGCAGTAAGCTCACCCGTAACAGTAGCCACAATCATTCCTATGCACGGAAACCAGTGAATGCCAATGAGGGATTTTATGCCTTTTGGGCCGATGGGCATGGACGGCAAAAATCAGTTTCTTCACTCTATTTTTCTGACCGTTCCGGAAATGTCTATAGGCTTCCATCGCAGATGGATGGACAGTTTGCCAAACCTGAACTAATCTTTGGTGTCCATGGAAATTAACAGGGTCATACTTGGGTTTTTACTGGTAGGCTTGTGCCAGTTAGCGGGCTGCAGGCAGGAAAAGGAGCTTCAACTTGATCGCCTTGATATGGTCTATCTGAGTGCTTCGCACTTGAAAGTAGAGGTGCTGGCCTCAGGGTTGGAGGTTCCTTGGGACTTGGAAGTTGACGGACTTGGCAATTTGTGGATCGCTGAACAAAAGGGCAAGGTCTCCCAAATGAACCTAAAGTCAGGTTCTTTAAAACATCTTTTGACCCTACCTGATGTCTGGCAAGAACGGACCTCAGGCTTACTGGGGATGACAGTACATCCTGATTTCAGGGAATTCCCTTACATATACCTTAACTATACTTTAAAGAAAGATAGGGGCATTATTAGTCGCCTCATCCGATATGCCTACCAAAACGATACGCTAATCCAACCGATTGTTTTATTGGAAATCGAAGGTGGGACATCCCATAATGGCTCCAGGCTGGATTTTGGACCGGATAATAAATTGTATTGGGCTACCGGGGATGTACATGACTTCTCAAATGCCCAGAATCCCCGGTCCCTGAATGGGAAAATTCTTCGGCTCAATGAGGATGGGAGCATTCCCAAGGACAATCCTGATCCAGAAAGCTATGTGTGGGCGATGGGATTTCGGAATATGCAGGGACTGGTGTTTTCTTCTCATGGAATGCTCTATACCTCTGAACATGGAGATGCAATTGAAGATGAGGTAAACCTGATCCGTAAGGGAGGCAATTATGGCTGGCCTGGCATAGAGGGACAAGAGGATCTGGATGAGGAGCGGGATTTTGCCCGCATACATAACACGGTAGAGCCTTTGCGTTCCTGGACGCCGGTAATCGCCCCTGCAGGATTGACTTATTACGGGAACAAGGCTATTCCGGAATGGACTAATTCTTTATTGTTGACTACCCTAAAGGGCAAGAGCCTCAGAATACTTTCATTAAATGCAAAAGGGGATGATGTCATCTCAGAAGAAATTCTGTTTGAAAACCGCTACGGTAGGCTTCGGGATATCGTGACAGGTAGTGAGGGGGAAATCTATCTCAGCACCAGCAACCTGGATTGGAATCCCCAGCCCGGGTTTCCCTTGGACGGCGATGACAAAATCTTAAAAATAAGCCGTTCGGACGAAACATCTATGTCCCCACTCAGTCCGGTGAAAGCACAACAAGGGTCGATAGTGACTGGCAGTGAGCTATACTTAAGTTACTGTGCTTCCTGTCATAAAGAGGATGGAAGTGGTATTCCTGAGGTATTCCCTTCCTTAAAAGACTCCCGGTTGGTCACAGGGGATCCTCCAGCTTTGGTGGGACTGGTGCTGAAGGGTACGGAACCCTCCGGGAGCGGGCAACAGATGCCAGGCTTTGCGTTTTTGGACAACAGTCAAGTAGCTGAAATCCTCAATTATATCAGAGGGGAATGGACAGAAAACACGCAAAGAATAGATCCGGATTTTATTGAACAAAACAGATGAGCAAACAGGTGGAAAAAATTATCAGCGGGCTCAAGAGCCTTGGTCCGGGTATCATCACCGCGGCCTTGGTCTTTGGGCCTAGCAAGATGACCATTACTTCAAAATTGGGTGCCTTATATGGGTATAGTACCCTATGGCTGGTCGTGGTGGCTATTTTTTTTATGCTGGTGTTTACTGATATGGGGGCAAGGATCGGTCTGAGTAGCCAGGAGACCTTACTGTCCCAGATAAGGAAAAAGTGGGGCAGGACAGTTGGGGTCATCATAGGGATGGGCGTGTTCTTGGTAACCACCTCCTTTCAGGCGGGGAACTCCATAGGCGTGGGTATCGCCGTTGCGGAAGCAACCGGTACTTCCAGCTGGGTCTGGGTTTTGGTGTTTAACCTGGTTGGGATGGGCTTGTTGTTTTTCAGGAGTTTTTATAAGACGCTGGAGAAATTGATGATTGCCCTGGTAGGGTTGATGCTCCTCTCATTTCTGACCACTGTGGTATTGATTAAACCGGATTTTTCTGCCATCAGCAGTGGTCTGGTCCCCAATGTGCCCACAGGTTCGGAAGCTATTTTAATCGCTTTCGTGGCTTCCTGCTTTTCTATTGTGGGGGCATTTTACCAATCCTACCTGGTCCAGGAGAGAAATAAGAGCAAAGGGGGAAAAGCTGATAAAAATACCAGTATCACAGGAATTGTCCTGTTGGGGCTGATGAGCGCCGTGGTGATCATTTGTGCGGCCGCGGTTTTGTACCCACAGGGAATCCAGGTCAATTCGGCGTCTGAAATGTCCAAAGCCCTGGAGCCACTGTTTGGTTCATCCGCGGCTTATCTGTTCTTGGCAGGTCTGTTCGGTGCCTCATTTTCATCACTTATTGGGAATGCCACAGTCGGGGGAAGTTTATTGGGGGATGCCATGGGGTTTGGCAGCGGCTTGAGCTCAGGAAAGGTCAGGGGTCTGATCGCCCTGGTCATGGTCTGTGGCGCAGGCATCTCACTGGCTTTTGGCAAGCTCCCTCTGGAGCTGATCATTTTTGCCCAAAGTGTGACCATTTTCCTTGTCCCTTTCATCGGGGGAGCCATGTACGTGGTCGCCAATGACAGGGAGACAATGGGGGATCGGGCCAATACCCCTTTTGCAAGGGTCTCAGGCGGGATCGGCCTGCTGCTGCTGATCGCTTTGGCCAGCTGGAATTTCAAGGCACTTTTTATCAACTAGAATGAAAACATAAACCTATATCAATGAAAAATTTAAGGGAATTAGAAAATGAACTTACTGTTCCATCAGAGGCGCTGATTGCGGATATGGCCCGGATAGAGGGGGATATCATGTTGCTGGGAATAGGAGGGAAGATGGGGCCAAGCATGGGTAAGCTTGCCGTAGATGCCATCAAAGCCGCAGGATTGGAAAAACGGGTATATGGTGTGTCCAGGTTTTCAGATGCCGGTGCTATGAAGTCATTACAGGAGGCAGGGGTTGAAACTATTTCCTGTGACCTGCTCAATGATGGCGAACTCCAGAAGTTGCCCCAGGTGCAAAATATTGTTTACCTGGCCGGGCACAAGTTTGGGACCACAGGAAATGAGGACTTTACCTGGGCAATGAATGCTTATTTACCAGGAAGGGTTTCGGAGAAATTCAAAAATTCCAGACTGGTCGTGTTTTCCTCAGGAAATGTGCTGCCCTTTGTCCCCATCTCTTCAGGCGGGGCCACAGAGAAGACCGCACCGGAGCCCATAGGGGAATACGCACAGTCCTGCCTGGGAAGGGAAAGGGTTTTTGAGTATTTCTCCAAAACAAACAAAACGCCTATGTTGATCTATAGGCTAAACTATGCGGTGGACTTTCGGTATGGGATTTTGCTGGAAATGGCCAAAGCCGTTTTCCACGAAAAGGAAATTGATCTGAGTACATCTAATGTGAATGTTATCTGGCAAAAGGATGCCAATGAAATAGCACTAAGAGCGCTCTTACACACCACGGCACCTGCAAGACTGCTGAATGTCACCGGGCCGGAAATTCTTTCCCTTCACTGGATTGCCTCGGAGTTTGGAACAATTTTCAAAAAAGAGCCCAGGTTCATCAATGAGCCTGTCGGGACTGCATTGTTGAACAATGCCTCCGAATGTCACCGTTTGTTCGGTTATCCTAAAACCACTCCAAGGGAGATGGTGGAAATCACTGCCAATTGGTTGCTTCAAGGTGGAGACGACTTTGGCAAGCCCACACATTTTCAGCAGAGAGGAGGGAGGTTTTGATGAAGGAATTAAGCAAAGAATTGTATCAACACCTGCTTCGCGGAACCGTAATTCCCGCACATCCGCTCGCTTTGGACCAGGACAGGTCCATTGATGAGCGAAGGCAAAGGCAACTGACCAGGTATTATATCGCCAGCGGGGCAGGAGGGATCGCCGTAGGCGTGCATTCTACCCAGTTTGAAATACGGGATCCCAGACACAACCTGTACGATACCGTGCTAAAATGGGCGTCAGAGGAGGTTGATAAAGCAAATCTGGACCGTCCTTTCCTGAAAATTGCCGGCATCTGTGGAAATACCAGGCAAGCGGTATCTGAGGCGAACACGGCTTTGGAATACGGCTATGAACTAGGATTGCTCAGCATGGGAGGCTTGCAAGGGTGGACAGAACAGGAACTATTGGATAGGGTACGCGAGGTGGCTGCTGTCATTCCTGTTTTCGGGTTTTACCTGCAGCCCTCCGTGGGAGGACGGGTTTTCAGTTATGGCTTTTGGAGACAGTTCGCCGAAATCAACAATGTCGTGGCAATAAAATGCGCTTCATTCAACCGATATCAGACCTTGGACGTGATGCGGGCTGTCTGCAACAGTTCAAGGGTAGATGAGATTGCCATGTACACCGGCAATGATGACAATATCGTAGCGGATCTGTTGACTGACTATAAGTTTGCCGTTGCCGGAAAGCTAGTTGAAAAAGCTTTTGTGGGAGGACTGCTCGGACATTGGGCAGTATGGACCCAAAAGGCAGTAAGTCTCTTGGAGGAAGTAAAGCAGTGCAAAGCCCAAGGAAGTGGTGAGGACTGGGCAAGACTCCTCTCCAAAGGTGTTGCTGTTACGGATGTAAACGCGGCTATGTTTGACCCCTCCCATCAGTTTCATGGCTGTATTCCGGGTATGCATACCATGCTTAAACATCAAGACCTGCTCGGAACCACGCATTGTCTTAATCCAGATGAGCGCCTATCTGCCGGTCAGCTGGAAGAAATCCAGCGCGTACATCAAGATTATCCTGCCCTGAATGATGACTCATTTGTAAGGGAGTTTTTACTCAACGATAAATACTAGACTAATGAAATCGAGCATGAGGCAGGACCTCATACACCGGGATGATTGTAAATCCTGCGAGATTCCAAATGGCCTTTAAAAACAAATTATAATATGAAATCACTTTTGAAATCCGCTGCGGTACTTATTCTTCTGTTTCCTGCTATTCCCGGGGTTTGCCAGGTGGATACAACACAGTTTAAAAACCACGGCCCCCAATTATTCGCCTCAATGATACAGGGCAGTGCTTTTGTAAAGGATGAGAATGGCAGGGAATTGATCTATACGGTGGTAAGGGGGGAACCTGCCCACCTGCTTGGTTATGATGTTGAAACCAAGGACTTACTCGTAGATCTTCCTTTGGGTGAGGCGGATGGCGCATGGGATATGGCCCAGGCTTCAGATGGTACACTTTATGTCCCAGGAGCAGATGGTACGATGTTTTCCCATAAGCCGGGAACAGTGGAAGCAAAGGATCTGGGCGAGGCACTCGAAGGAGAGACTTACCTTTGGAATCTTACTGCAGGCAAGGATGCTGAGGTCTTCGGGGCTACTTATCCCGGATGTAGGGTGTTTAGGTACCATCCTGCCGATGGGTTTTCGGATGTTGGTAAGGGGCCATTGGTTGAAAATGAGAATTATGTGAGAAGCATAGCCTATTACCCTAAAACTGAAATGGTTTATGCTGGAGTGGGTTCCAAAGCGCATCTGATTGAAATCAATCCCAAAACAGGGGAAAAGAGAGATATTCTTCCAGAAAAATACCAGGACTATGAATTTGTTTATGGGCTGGAAATCGTTCCTGGGCCGGACGGGGATGACAGGTTGTTCGTCTTGCTGACCAATGGCAGCGTGACGCTGGTTTATAACCTGAGATCAGGGGAATTCGAACAGGAAATAGAAAAGATGGACATGCGAGCGATTACGGGGGTTCCCGCAGGGGATGCCGTTTATTATACTTCTGCGGGTTCGTTGAAAAGCTTTAACCCCGCCTTTCCGGAAGCCAACGCTGAGATATTGGGAGAAGAGGTGGGTACGGCCAATGCCTTCAGCGTGGGAATAATGGGGGAAGTATATGCATTGACCTCTGGTGCAAATCTGATTAAATATGACCCGAAAAGCAAAAGGCTGGACAAGACTAAATTAAAGGTGCCAGGTCAACCTATACCGATCCAGTCTTTAATGTATGGCCCGGATGGGAACATCTGGTCCGGTGGATACCTGGCGGGGGGAAATGCCACCTATAATCCCATAACGGGCGAACATAGATTTCTGCCGGGACTGGACCAGACGGAAGGGATGTCCTATCAAGGGGATAAGATTTATTTTGGGGTTTATCCGAAAGGCAAATTCTATGAATATGACATCAAGTTGCCGTGGGATCCAAAAGGGGGTAACCCTAGAATGCTTGGACAAATCCCTGACCAGAGCAGGTCATTCGCCCAGGTCAGTATCCCTGAAAAAGAGCTGATGGTTTTTGGTATGATCCCTGAATATGGTAAACTTGGGGGAGCCTTGATCACCTACGATCTTAACGGCAACGAACTAAAAGATTATACCAGTCCGGTTGGTTCACAGGCTATATCAGGTATTATCTATACTGAAGGATACGTTTTGGTCGGCACTACTATTTCCGGTGGGCTGGGGGTAAAGCCTACTACTACGGAAGCGGTGTTGGCGGGATGGGATCCGGAAACCGGAAATACCCTTTTTCAGACTGTTCCTGTTCCGGGCGCCTCAGCACTAACAGGTTTCATTAAAGGTCCTGACGGCAATATATGGGGGATGGGAGATGGGACTCTTTTTAAGTTCGACCCGATAGGCAGAAAGGTGGTCAATACGCAGAAAATGTATGAATTTCCGGAGTTTAAAAGCCACATCTGGAGAAGTGCTTTTCTCGTCCTACATCCAGATGGACACATATATGGAACGGATAATAAAAAGCTCTTTAGGATTGACCCTGAATCAATGGTTCTTACCGAGCTTTCCGATAAGGCAGGTTTACTGGTCATGGATAAGCAGGGAACGCTTTTCTTCCGAAGAGGCACGGATCTTTGGTCGTTCAGGCCGTAGGTGATAAGCAAGTGGTTGACGCATATACTAATTAAGATCTGTTACTCTTATGGTACAGGATAATGGCTTTATGGATTTATCCAGAAGGAGGTTTTTGAAGAAATCCGCGGTTTTCGGGGTTGGGGTGGGACTGGACTTAAGTTCAGTCCCCCACTTCGGAAATTCTCCGGTCAGGATTGGCATCATTGGGCTGGATACTTCCCATGCAGTGGCATTCACTGGCTTGTTTAATGCCGAAAACCCCCAAAAAGAATTCGAGGGATTCAAAGTGGTTTCAGCTTTTCCTTATGGCAGCAGGCAGATTACATCGAGTATGAAGAGGATTCCGGAATATATGCAGGCTGTCCAGGGTATGGGGGTAAGAATTGCAAATTCCATTGAGGAGCTCCTGGAAGAAACAGATGTCGTTCTTCTTGAAACCAATGATGGGACCCTTCACCTCGAGCAGGCTAGAAAGGTTTTTAAAGCGAATAAACCGCTATTTATTGATAAGCCTGTGGCGGCTGATTACAAAGAAGTCAAAACGATTTATTCCGAGGCAAAGGATAGGGGGATTCCGGTATTTTCTTCCTCTTCCCTGCGTTACCAGCAACAGGTGAATGCCGTTAGGAATGAAAAGGCAATCGGCAAAATTATCGGCTGCGATACATTTAGTCCGGCAGAAATGGAACCGAGCCATAGTGACTTGTTCTGGTATGGGATTCATGGCGTGGAAATGCTTTTTACCGTGATGGGACCAGGATGTGAATCTGTTAGGAGGATTTACAGCCATGAAGCGGATCTGGTGGTCGGAAAATGGGCTGACGGAAGAATCGGGACCTTTAGGGGAATGCGTACAGGCGTACATGAGTATGGTGGTACTGCCTTCGGAACAGAGGGCAATCTTACCCTGGGGTCCTTTGACGGCTATGAAGCTTTGGCAATGCAGATCGCCCGTTTTTTTAGAACCCGCATTTCGCCGGTTGACTATACTGAAACCTTGGAAATCTATGCCTTTATGGATGCTGCTGATAAAAGCAAACAACAAGGAGGGGCAGAAGTTCTCCTGGTTTAGCCTGACCAACTATTGCCCATGGATTTGTTCATTAATCATCCTAAATGTCCTGCCGTGCAATGGATTGTTTAATAGGATATCGGGTGGAATAGCCAATACATACCCTATCCACATTCGGCCAGAACCATAGGGGGCTGACCTTCGGCTCCGAGTCGGCTTTGCATCGACATGGCTTTTTCATTGCTGGTTTGTGGAAGAAAGTAGATCGAAGGCCAAGTAGCTAGAATGGAAAAGAGAATCGATTGAAACCTGGAAGCCCTTTGCTTTTTTTGATTTTTCTTGCGTAACGGAACGGATGTGTTAGATTTGTAACCAAATGGTTACGCATAATTTATGAGAAGAGATGTATTTCAGGCAATAGCTGATCCCACTAGAAGAGAGATAATAGATCTTCTGGCTGAAGAAACGATGAATTTAAATAGTGTGGCGGGAAATTTTGAAATCAGCAGACCTGCAATATCAAAACACATGAGGGTTTTACAGGAATGTGGACTTGTAATAATCCATAAAGAAGGGAGGGAAAGGTACTGTAAGGCAAATCTCCAATCTCTGGAAGATGTATCAAATTGGATTGGGAAATACAGGCAGTTCTGGGATGAAGGGCTTAATTCTTTGAAACAATTTCTTGAAAAAGACAACAAGTAATGGCACCACATACTATGAACCGTTCCATACAGGTCAGCCTGACCCAATCCTTTGATTTGGCCCCTGAAAAAGTGTTTGATGCGTGGCTTGACATCGAACAAATAAGCAAATGGATGTTTGGCCCAGGTGTACGTGATGAAGAAATCGTAAGCATGGAACTTGATCCGAGCATCGGAGGAAAATTTTCTTTTGTGGTCATAAGAAACGGCCAAAAAATCAACCATGTAGGTAGTTATATCGAAATCCAACGTCCAAACAAATTAGTATTTACGTGGGGGATTGATTATGAACCGGAAGAGGAAAGTATAGTGACCATAACAATTACATCGACTACAAAAGGCTGTGAGCTGACATTGAAACACCAACTGGATCCTAAATGGCAAAAATACAGCAGGCAAACAAAAAATGGTTGGGAACATATGCTTAACAAATTACACGAACTATTGTGACTAAATCAAAACGTTATGGAAAATGCAATCGTAAAAGACCAGATTGAAATCAATGCTCCTATTGAAAAAGTATGGGATGTTTTGACCAAAGCCGAATACTACAGACAATGGGATGACTTGCCGGAAAGCTTTGCGGGTGAGGAATTGGTGAAGGGAGATGTCCTGGAGTGGGAGGGTTTTTCAAGAATGACAGTGGTGGAATGCAAAAAACACGAAGAGTTAAAAATGAAATTGTTTCTACCCAAAGTAAACTTAGATCCCTCAAAATATGACATCACATATTCATACTATCTTTCAGGGCAGGGCGATAAAACACAGTTAAACTTCTCAATAGGAGATTTTTCCCCACTCCCAGATGCTAAAAGTTACTACGATGCAACGATTGGGTTTTTAAACACTGCCAAGGAAAAAATAAAGACTCTGGCAGAAGAGCAATAAAAAAACACCGGACACATACATTGTGATCCATAAGCCAAGTGAACTGTTTGCTGCAGGCATACAGATAGTCGAAAAGTCCAGCTTAAGGATTTTAGCCCATGCGGTGGTATGGCAAATGTGCGGACTTGCCGCATCCCCAACCCGGCAGTTCTCCTCCATCCAGTTCAAAATATGGGCTACTTTCTGGCCTTTACCCAAAAAAATACCCTGTACAGGGTATTTTTTTGGGTTTTTTAATTCGCTTACTTGGGAAAGTGAACTGAGAAGAAGAAGACTCCTGCCAACTGTTTTTATTTTGATGTGGACAGATAAATCTGTTCATATCTTCCTGACTCCATTTTGAAACAGCTGATTATCAATTGAGTAATCAGGTTTCTAGCCAATATATTGACAGTTTGTGTCAATAATTAGTTTGTTTTGTATAGGTCGCTTACTTTAGGTCATGATAAGTTAATTAAAACCCTATTCCATGAGATTTAATATAGTTTTAGAACGTACGGGAGCAGGAAGGTTTGTCCCCATTAATTACCAGTATGAGCTTTCCTCGGCAATATATCGGATTGTAGATCAGGCAGACTCGGAGTTTGCGGGGTTTCTCCATCATCAGGGCTATAGGGCAAATGGGAGACCTTTTCGGCTTTTCTCTTTTTCCAGACTATTTTTCAAAGGATTCAAAGTCTTGACCGAATCAGGAAGGATCGAACATTATGGAAAAGAGGTACGGGTAGAAGTAAGTTTTTTAGTGGATAGAATAGCCGAGGAATTTGTAAAGGGGCTGTTTATGAACCAGGAAATTTTTCTGGGGGATAAAATTTCCGGGACTACCTACCAGGTACAGCGGATCGAAAGTGTATCAACTCCTATTTTTCAGCAGGTAATGCATTATCGATGTCTGTCTCCCATTTTGGTCAGACGAAAGCGCGCGTCAGGAGGGGAGGATTATCTAAGTCCTATGGATGAGGGATACGCTGATCTGATTTTGGAGAATCTAATCTCCAAGAGTGTCGCACTATCCACGGTGTACCCGGATGGTGGGGCTGTATTGGCAGATGAGCGCCCTTCCTTGGATTTGACCGTGACGGGGAAACTATACAAAAACGGGGTGACCATCAAGCAGCTGACCCCACAGCAGTCCAAGCTGATCGGGTATAGCTATGAGTTCGAGCTATCCGCACCGGTGGAGTTGCAGGAGATCGGCTATTACGCCGGGTTTGGGCATTTGGGCAGTCAGGGATTTGGATGTGTGGGGGTTAAAAATGAGATAAAAATTTAACCAAAATTTGTTTGTAATGAAAAGTTAAAATTTTCACATATTAATTGAAAAAAAATGCTGGAAATACTAGAAAAGACCCCTGATCTAAATCGAGAGATCATCCTTGAAATTGAACCACTTGCTCCTCTTTCGATGGTGAGTGACTTGCCGGGCTCTTATTACAAAACCCTAAAATCTCCTAGCAAAAAAATGCTTTGTGGATTATTTGAAAATATTCTTGAATGGCATATTGATGCTGCTGATAGAAAAGAAATAGTTAAGGAGATTAAAAAGATACGGAAAAAGCAAAAGGTTGAATTTCATGAAGAAGGAGTAGGCTCAAATTTCTTACCCTTGCTTATGGAATATTTTGAAGTAAAACTGGAAATGTTCCCTAAGCCTATTCATTTCGATGATTATTGGAGTAAGGCTTATAGAAGAGCTGATGCTATTGTGCACCCAAAAGGTACATTTAATATTAGTTATGAACTAATTCCCCAAAAGCGAGATCTTCCAAGAAATGATAAAAAACCAACACAAGTTGATGATAAGGCATTAGAAAGGTTTTTTCTGATTAACAAAGAGGTTTATCCATTATATTATTCTTCACCTACTGGAAGGGAATACATCTTTCTTAACGGAAAGTATAAATTAAAAATTGAGATAGACATGCTTCTATTTCAAATGTTAAAAGAAAAATTAGAGTCTGTAAATATTGCTTATTTGGGAAATAGTGAGGGTTGGGTAGATGTTAAAATGCTGGAACTATGAATAACCATCCATATACAAGATATGCTGAGGCAGTAATCATCGTTGAACATGAGTTGTCAAGTAGCGATCAAATAACTTCTAAACATATCTCGATTGAATTAGAAAAAGGATTGAATTCTTTTAGATTAGCTCCGTCATCTTCTTTTGAAGGCAAAAAAAGAGTAAGCTATACATACATAAAAGAAGCAAAAGGCGATACGGGAGCAGGGGTGTTTCTTTCACCGAATATTTTGACACCTGATAAGCAGGCAAAAAATATTTGGAATGAAGGAAATAATATATTGAAGAACTTAGGAAAAGGTGACTTAGGAAAGTCAGAACTTGTAAAAATGTCAATAGCTCCAATAGCTGGAGAATTTTTGAATTTTTCACTCAGCAGTTCAATTGGACGAGGAAAACCAAAAAGCACTGTTAAAGACATTGGTCTTAACTCTGTCTCTACTATAACACCTTTGAAACCTTGTTTACAATATAGAATAGATAAAAAACCTAGGCCTGATCTATTCAATGTTTGTATTATACCGGATCTCCCGTTTCACGATTTAGTCAATTTTGTTTTTCTATTTAAAAAGCTACTATTCTCAAAGACATCAGCTGATCTATTGGTTGGCGATGTTCTCAATAAAACAGAAGGAAAAGGAGATAATGAAAAAACTACCTACCAACCTAAGAGGCCATTGATATATAGGGGAAATTTTCCTAACCCTCCTCGAAGTAGCGTATTAGGAAGTGTTGCCTTACTGGGTGCTATTGGAGAATTTGCCAAGGAGGCAGAAGTATCATCTTTGGCAATGAAGGTTTTGGATAGCCTTAAAGAAGCCACTATGTATATGATTAAGTATGGAGGGGCATTAACGTTTACATACAATCACCATGTGGTAGATTTAGCTAAAGAAGGTAAACTTAGAGAAATTGTCGATAGCGTATATTATACTCAATTATACAATGAAGGTAGGAGGAAAAGTCAAAGCACAGAATACCAAAAATTCGATTTGTTTGCTAGTAGATTTTTACAACTCTTTAACAAACCTTCATTTAGGGATTTTCTTTCACACAGGGCTGAATATCCTTTTCAACTTGACATACTATTTAATACTTACTTTAAAAAGATAGAGATGATAGATCCAGAGATTGTAGTATCTGCCCGAAAGCTGGGCAGATGGTTAAACCAAGTAGCTTACTTTGCTGCTAAAAGAGAAGTAAATAATGGTTCTCAAAATTATTGGGAAGAACTGAGAAAAGCCAAATCAAAGGTTTTAATTGAATTGGAGAGTTCTACATTCTCTGCTAAATCCGGGGATGCACTTATTGCTCAAGCCATCACAAGAGCAGGTCGAATTTCAGGCATGGATGCGCCAGAAGGAGCTACTTTGTTTATGGAGAAAACTTCAAGTGGGGATTTGGCACTCGACAATGCTAAAAATCTCCTTATTGCTTTCTCACGGCTCAAGAATAAGGTGGAACTAAAAGAACAACCAAAAGATGACCTTTCGGAAGATGACGCTGAACAAACGGACGAATCAGACGATCTTTCAAATGACTAAATCAAACAATCACTAAACTTAAAATATCATGGAAATTAAAGGAATACTTGTATCAGTACTTGCCCCATTTGAAAACCACATTGCTAATGGAGGTGAAAAGTTATTGGGAAACGCTTCCTCTATCAAGAGAAGGCCGGATGGAAAAGTATATGTTTCAGGACAGATGCAAAGACATGTGCTGTTTTCTGCTATTGATCGAATAAACGAATCTGATGTAGCAAAAGGAGAAACATTTGTTTCAAATGGTGATGGCATAAGTAATCTGATAGAAAAGGATTTGCGCGCCGATATGGGCGGTTTTATGCACCCATCAAAGGGGGACTATTCCGGCAGAAGGACTGCACCGCTCTCGGTGACTCCAGCAGTTGCGAAAGAGGCCAGTGAAGTTGGAAGAGATTTATTAGTCAGATTAAGGATAAGCGAAGAGGATGACGCTAAAGACCAAGCCTTAGCAACCAAAGAGTTTAGTCAGTCTGATCTAATGCATATGAATTTCTTCCTTGATATTAGTTCTCTAGGTATTTCCAAGGCCTTTAAATATGAAAAGAGTTTCAATATTGGAAAGAAGTACTTTAAGCACACAGATGAAAATGAACGATTGAGGAGAGCTAGGCTATTTTTAGAAGCTACCAAATCCATGAATGACTATGCAAACCAAGCCAGAAATGCGGTAAGTGGAGAGCCTCAGGAAGTATTAATTGTGTTCGATACCATTTTGAGCAGAAAAGCAAGCCGGTATTTCACTGCTGACCCAAAAGAAAGGGAGAATATTCTGGATGAGCTGAACGAAAGAAATGCCAAGTATTTCCTTGGCGATGATAAAGGTGAAATAAGTGTGTCAAAAGCATTTAAATCTGCTATGGACTTTCTTAAGGATAATAGCAATTCGTTGTATGATCCGTCGAATGGTGCAGTTCCCGTAAGTTTTGCAGAAGCATTCGGTCGTGAATAAGAAGTATCCTGATTTGGCCAAACCTTCTGGTATCACTTTGGATCAACACAAAAGGGACGTGATGTCAGAGGGTGGATTACTCTCCAAATACTATCCATACACATTTAAAAAGTATCAAGAGAGAACTGGAAAAAGTCTTGAAAAAAGAATCGATAATGTAACCAGTTTTCATGATGATGGAAAGCAGAATGAAAAGTGGCAAAGGGCTTGTCAACTCGATTATAATAATTATTTGAGCTGGAAACAGAAGTATGGTGGAAGTTGGCAAGAGTATACTTTTAAAAAGTATGAAGAAGCGGGAAAACACCTTCAAAAAACTGGAGTACGGCATGAATTTCACTCATTAATTATTAATCAGAAGAAAAGGCTACCCATCTGTTTACAAGCTGCCATAGCTGCACATCACGGGAAGCTTGGATTCAAATTTGAAGATCGTTGGATTCGTGAAGGTGTTGAAGGATTTTGGAAAACTTTTCAAAGAGAAAGTAGACGGGTAATAGATGAAAGAATGAGTCTTTCCCAAGTCGCCAATTTACATTATGAATTTGCAGGCCCAAGAGGGTACTTGCAACTTGCTGACCATAGAGCTAGCGCTATAGAAGATGGAGATTCTGTTCCAGATCATAAGCCTTTCAAATACCAATTTCCACATTCAGAAAAGCGTAATGTACAGAAGTTAATTGATCAATATTGGGAAGATGAACTTCTGTTGATACGTGCTGCTACAGGAGCAGGTAAAACGGACGCTTCACTCTTATGGGCTTCCAAGCAAATTGAAAATGGTAAAGCAGAACGGCTTGTAATTGCTATGCCTACTCGATTTACATCCAATGCTTTATCAATCAATGTAGCGGAAAGTCTTTCAGAAACAGGATTATATCACTCCAGCGCATGGTTCACCAAATTTCAGGAAAAAGTTGAGGATGGTACGGTTTCAAAAAAGGATGCTTCAAAGGAGCATGAGTTTGCCCGTTTACTTCAAACTCCTGTAACGGTTTGTACTATTGACCATTTATTGATGGCACTAACACTCACCCGTGAGGATCACCATTTGATTACTTTTAATCTGGCAAATTCCTGTCTAGTAATTGACGAAGCTGATTTCTATGATAACTTCACTCAGGCAAATATCCTGGTATTATTAGAAATGCTGAAATATTGGAATGTGCCAGTACTATTGATGAGTGCTTCATTGCCTGATTCGGTTTTATCTGATTACCAAAAGATAGGTTATCAAGTAACTGATATCAAAGAGGATAAAATAGATAAAGAAGAGTATTCTAGGCCTAGGTTTGGAGTAAAATCCATTGTCAATTGCGAAATACCAACGGATATCGAGAAACTGTTGGAGAGTTGCTTACTGAAAGGAAATGCGATTATCTATGCAAATACAGTGGATCGGGCAATGGAATTTCTGAATTGGTTTGAAGGTAAGGGAATTAATTCTTGTCTTTATCATAGTCGGTTCACCGAACCTGACAAAATGGAAAAGGAAAAAACCTTAATTCAAATGCTTGGCCGTGATGCTTGGAAAAATGGAAATGCCAGAGGTATTGCCATTCTTACTCAAATAGGCGAAATGAGTATTAACATTAGTGCAGATTTGATGATTAGTGATTTATGTCCTATCGATAGATTAACCCAAAGAGCTGGTCGTCTATGCAGATTTGATAAATCGAAACTGGGAGAACTCCATGTACTAGTTCTTAAAAAGAATAACAACATTTACCCTGCTCCTTACGGAAGATTTGATCGTAAACAAAAATCATGGGTAAGCTCGGAAGCTTTGGAGAAAACCAGACAAATAATTGCTTGCGAAGAATATAGTGCTGAAAAGCTTGTTAGAATGCTAAATCAAGTTTATGAAGCTCAATCGGAGTTTTCAGCACTCGCTTTATCAAATGCTAAAAACTTGAAGGAGTATTTTCTAAATAACTGGCTCATAAATTCTAAGCAGACTAGTAACAAAGATGATTCAGGAGTTAACTTCTGGAAGAGTCGAGATATTCCACCTCAAGAAACTGTTTTTGTAAGCGTTCCTGAGAACAATTATTTTTCAAACTATTTAAGCTATCAGGACTGGAAATTAAAAAATGGATTGGAACTTCCAATATATCTTATTGATAAAGGAAAAAAGAGTTTTATAATTGATTTAAAAGAAGTTAGAATTAAAGAAGATAAAGAGCAATTATATGTAATTAGAGAGGGGTTTTATTCGATTGGGAAAGGTATTGATTTGAATATTCCGGAGGAAATCATATAAGAAAAATAGATAAAACCCCAAATATTCCCATCAACCCCTAATCACCAAAACGCTCTCCCATGACCATGAAAACCAAAAACCTTAACCTGACCAAAACAAAATATATCCAAAATTAGCACCATGTTCGATCAGTTCTACCACCGATCAAGTGATCAGCTGAAGCTGTCTTTCTTGGAAGAAGCCTTCCGGAAAACGTTTTTTTGAAAAAACGTTTCTTGTCTATTATTGTTGAATTAAAAAACATTTATGAAAAAAACCTTCTAAAGGCACTTGTTGTACCTATTGACCGAAAGTGTTCCATTCAAACCTAATATCACCAAGCTTAGTGAACGCTTCTTTATTGCCCCATGAACATCACCGGAACCCATATCGCCTACCTCCACACCTGTCACAGGAAACTATGGCTATTCGCCAACGGGATACAGATGGAGCATACTTCCCAGGTAGTGGCCGAGGGGAAACTAATCGCTGAAACCACCTATCTCGACCGGGCCAGAAAATATACCGAATTGGAGATGGATGGGATCAAGATCGATTACTATGATGCCAAAAACAAGGTGATCCATGAGGTAAAGAAGTCAGATAAAGTCGAGCATGCCCATTTTGCCCAAGTCAAATACTACCTGTATATTCTTCTAAAAAATGGGATATCCGGAGCTTCCGCGATTTTGGAATATCCAAAAATGAAACAAAGGGAAATTGTGGAATGGGAAGAAGATGATAAGGTCAGGGTAGAAGAATGGATCTCATCCTGCTCAAAGATCATCCATGACGAACAATGTCCCCCATTGCTGAAGAAACCGATTTGCAAGAAATGCAGCTACTTTGATTTTTGCTATATCCAAGAGGAATGAAAAAGCCTGCTTTACCAGACCTTCAAGGTTTTTAAAAACCTTGAAGGTCTGCGAAAAAAAACAGAAGCAATGCCAGACATACGCATTTCATTAGAACCTGAGAAGATGTACCACATCTGGACCCATGCGAGCGGCAGCGAAAATCTGTTTCGGTCAGAGGAGAATTACCGGTACTTTCTGGAGAAATACACCCATTACATATATCCTGTTGCAGAGACCTTTGCCTATTGTTTGATGCCCAACCATTTGCATCTGATGGTGAGGTTTCGAGCGCTGGATGAGTTGAAAAACCTTCAAGGTTTCCAAAACCTTGAAGGTTTGGAAACGGAAGTCGAGCGTTTTTTAAGCCGTCAATTCAGCAATCTCTTCAATGCCTATACCAAAGCCTACAACAAAATGTATGACCGGAGAGGAAATCTTTTTATCCCCCGGTTCAAACGTAAATTAATTGATTCTGACAGCTATTTTACAGCTTTGATCGCCTATATCCACAATAATCCGGTACACCATGAATTTGTGTCAGACCCTACTGATTGGCCGCACAGCAGCTGGCATAGTTACCTGATGTCAAAACCTACCAAAGTTTCAAGACAGGAAGGAATAGATTGGTTTGGAGGGGCAGAAGCATTTATCACGTTTCACCGGCAGCAGAAAAACAGGGAAGTTATTTTATTATTCGAAGACTAATTTCATGCAAATCATCGCCACCCATGAAACCTGGTATCAATTATCTGAAACAAATAATGACAAAAATTGCTGCTTAAAAAGAAAGAGGGCAATTTCCTCCAGTTATAAATGCCAAGATCTGCAAAAGCTGCAGCTATTTTGAATTGTGTTATGTGGGAGAGGTGGAGTAATTTAGTGATGCCTCGATGTGGGAAAAATGATAAAAAAATAAAGAAGACCTTATGTTATTACAATTAAAAATTCAAATCAAAGGAATTTCCAATCCGCCTGTATGGCGGAGGATATTGGTGCCTGGCCACTTTACTTTTAGTCGGTTGCACAATGTCATACAGGCGTCTTTTGGATGGGAAGATTATCACCTGTACCAATTTTCTCCCAAAGGATACGGATCCGAACCCCAAATCGGTGAAGAAGATGAATGGTCTGAGGAGGATATGGAGAATGCCGAAGAGGTAAAGATTGAGAAATACCTCAACCAAAAAGGACAGAAGTTTACCTACATCTATGACCTTGGAGATGACTGGATACATACCCTCACCGTGGAGGAAATACGGGAAGAAAAAGCCATCCGGGCCGAACTCCTATCCGGGAAAGGTGCCTGTCCTCCCGAAGACTGTGGTGGGATCTGGGGGTATGAGAGTCTGAAGGAGACCCTGGCAGATCCCAAGCATGAAATGCACGACGAGATGCTGGAGTGGCTCGGTCTGGAAAAGGGTGAAGACTGGGATACCCTTTTCTTTGACATGGAATATTCGAAAGCAACAGTAGCTACAGTTTAAAGATCACCAAACCACCTGCTTCCAGACATGAAAAAAACCTACTACCTCTTCAATCCCGGTCGCCTGAGCCGCAAAGACAACACGCTGAAGTTTACCCCGGTAGATGAATCGGGTAGGGAAGGAGTACCGAAGTATCTTCCGGTTGAAGGGATTTCGGATCTGTATTGCTTTGGGAGTTTGGATGCAAATTCAGCGCTGTACAATTTTCTGGGCAAGGCCGGGATCAGCGTTCATTTTTTTGATTATTACGAACATTATACCGGAAGCTTTCAATCCAAGGAATACCTATTGGCGGGCAAAATGCAGATCAGCCAGACTTCCCATTACCTGGATGGGGATAAACGTCTTAAAATTGCCAGGAAATTTGTAGAAGGGGCTGCATTCAACATTACCAAAAACCTTCGCTATTACATGAAAAGGGAGCGGGATCTGGATCAGCAACTCAACCGGATCCAATCCTATACGGGACTTATCGCAACGGCTCCCGATATACCGTCACTGATGGGAATTGAAGGAAATATACGGAGCACCTATTATGGAGCCTTTGACCATATCATCAAGGACCATGCGATGGAAAGCAGGAGCATGCGTCCTCCGCTTAACGAGATCAATACACTTATCTCATTTGGCAATATGCTATGCTATACCCAGTGTCTTGACCAGATTTACCATACCCAGTTGAATCCTACCATTAGTTACCTTCATGAGCCAGGATATAGAAGGTATTCTTTGGCATTGGATCTTGCTGAGATTTTTAAGCCTATTTTGGTAGATCGGACTATTTTCAGGGTGCTGAACAAGCGGGAAATCCAATCCAAGGACTTTGATTTTCAGACTAATCGGGTGACGCTGAAAGATTCCGGTAAAAAAGCTTTTCTTAAGGCATTTGAGGAAAGGTTAAATGAAACCATCAAGCATAGAACCCTGAATAAGCATGTTAGTTATAAGCATTTGATCAAACTGGAGTGCTATAAGCTCAGCAAGCATATTTTGGAAATAGAAACGTATAAACCGTTTAAAATCTGGTGGTGAGTATAAAAACACTTCAGGGGAAACGCTAAAGGGAGTTAATATGTATGTAGTATTGGTTTATGATATAGGTGAGCGAAGGGTAGGGAAGATGCTTAAATTGTGCAGAAGGTATCTGAACTGGATCCAGAATTCCGTGTTTGAAGGCGAGATCACCGAGGTCAAATTAAAGGAGCTGCTGGCCAATGCGAAAAAATTCATGAAAGTCGAGGAAGACAGCATTATAGTTTTCAAGAGCAGGGAGGAGAGGTGGCTTGAGAAGGAAATCGTGGGTCTTGAAAAAAACGATCTGGATACATTTTTATAAGGTTTTGGTTGTCGATGTAGCGGATAAATGCTGCATGCCTGGGTTGCAAATTGGGTGAAAGGAGCCCAAAGCCACGTTTACGCACAGTAACCGCGGTTGTCGTACCCTGGGCAAAAACCTTTCATTGGACATCGACAACTTGGATCCTTAATTTTTGCGAGGAACATCTACTTATAATCGCTAAAAACAGCTATTTTTGGTTTGTAGCCTGACGGCTCTCAATCGCACCATACAGGAATTGAAATACAGTAATCCGTCTTGACCTCCTTTAACTCACCTAACTCTCAATCGCACCATACAGGAATTGAAATTTCATCCTGCCAGTTCTTTTTCAGGGTACTTGGACACTCTCAATCGCACCATACAGGAATTGA
The DNA here is from genome assembly GCF_021390545.1 of Algoriphagus sp. AGSA1. GTDB lineage: Bacteria > Bacteroidota > Bacteroidia > Cytophagales > Cyclobacteriaceae > Algoriphagus. Next base: position 31,795 of record NZ_JAJUWR010000044.1, read on the forward strand.
AATCAAGAACCGGATGATAGGAGAAGACCAGGCGGAATTCTCTCAATCGCACCATACAGGAATTGAAATTTTCCGGTTAAGATTGAAAGCGTCTTCCAAGGCAATCTCTCAATCGCACCATACAGGAATTGAAATTCAAAGAATTAGAAGAATTTACCGCTCAGGCAGTGCTCTCAATCGCACCATACAGGAATTGAAATTATCAAATTGGACAAAATGTTATTTGTACAGGTATACTCTCAATCGCACCATACAGGAATTGAAATGGTAGAACAGCTCACCGGATGTGATCAGGGGAAGGCTCTCAATCGCACCATACAGGAATTGAAATGTGTTCCTGTAGCCAGTGTTCCAGTCGCCAGTGTTCTCTCAATCGCACCATACAGGAATTGAAATTGAGAGAGGCCTCCCTGATGGCCCCTGCCTTAACGGCTCTCAATCGCACCATACAGGAATTGAAATCAGCAATCGGTCATCGTCTCTATCGCCCCGGTCTTCCTCTCAATCGCACCATACAGGAATTGAAATTCTTTTGTCCAATCAACTTCGCTCACAGGTATTTTTCTCTCAATCGCACCATACAGGAATTGAAATACAGCGAGGGCTATAATAGAGATTCGTTTTACCGAGCTCTCAATCGCACCATACAGGAATTGAAATGAGCTTTTTGCTGGGCGTAATTACTTGCTTCCTCTCTCTCAATCGCACCATACAGGAATTGAAATACTTACCTCCTCCCCTTTTTTGAAAACTGAATTGCCTCTCAATCGCACCATACAGGAATTGAAATGATCATTTTTTCACCTGTATGCGTGCAAGGAGAAAACTCTCAATCGCACCATACAGGAATTGAAATGGGGAGGGATTGCCGGATACCAGTGCGGGATCTTTCTCTCAATCGCACCATACAGGAATTGAAATGGCATTAATATCCATCAACTGGATTCGCTGCTCAGGCTCTCAATCGCACCATACAGGAATTGAAATTTCTTCCGGATCCGTGATGAATTCTTCATACCTGATCTCTCAATCGCACCATACAGGAATTGAAATGGATTGAAAGCGTGAAAGGTTGTGGGGGTATAATGCTCTCAATCGCACCATACAGGAATTGAAATAAGGGGAGGCTAAAGAACTTGGGTCAAACCTTGAAAACTCTCAATCGCACCATACAGGAATTGAAATCAAATAGATGCGACAGGTGGGGCAATAAACGATTTCTCTCAATCGCACCATACAGGAATTGAAATAAGGTAGGGGATTCAATTAAGATAGAATCATTCGAGCTCTCAATCGCACCATACAGGAATTGAAATTTGGAAGAGATTTTGGTAAACATTCCAAAAACTTGACTCTCAATCGCACCATACAGGAATTGAAATTTAAGAAAAACATTTGCAGAAGAAGCGTATGCAGTAGCTCTCAATCGCACCATACAGGAATTGAAATGGGTAAAACCTCCCGCAGGAGTCCGGAGAATGTATTCTCTCAATCGCACCATACAGGAATTGAAATTCTTTTGATTGGGTTGAGGTAAAAAAAGAAACCTATCTCTCAATCGCACCATACAGGAATTGAAATCTACCCAGTGGAGGGAATATCTTTTTGATACGGAGGCTCTCAATCGCACCATACAGGAATTGAAATGGCGCAATAGTGACAAAATACCTGAAGGATGGTATTCTCTCAATCGCACCATACAGGAATTGAAATCTTTGGTGAAAAGCATGAGTGATGTTAATGCTATTGCTCTCAATCGCACCATACAGGAATTGAAATTACCCTGTAACTGTAGATGATTTCGAATCTATAGATCTCTCAATCGCACCATACAGGAATTGAAATTTACCAACTGGTTAAAATCTATTTGGGCCATTTTACTCTCAATCGCACCATACAGGAATTGAAATTGCGGTGGGATGGCGGGCGTACTGATGATCAAGGAGCTCTCAATCGCACCATACAGGAATTGAAATCTGCTGACTTCTATCAAGGCTATGACGAAGTTCATGCTCTCAATCGCACCATACAGGAATTGAAATCTTGCAGGAGCAGATGAAATCTGGGCTTCTCAGAAGCTCTCAATCGCACCATACAGGAATTGAAATTGAAATTTAAATCAGCATGGGCTGCAATTCTCGGAGCTCTCAATCGCACCATACAGGAATTGAAATGAAGGAGCTACGGCTCTGATCAATCTCACCGGTCCGCTCTCAATCGCACCATACAGGAATTGAAATTTTGATATAACCGATAAAGTCAATCATCAATACTGCTCTCAATCGCACCATACAGGAATTGAAATATGAATTGTCCTGCCCACCGGATAAAATAGCAGGCTTCTCTCAATCGCACCATACAGGAATTGAAATAAGCATCTCAGAAAGCCATATGTAAAAAACAGCTTGCTCTCAATCGCACCATACAGGAATTGAAATCTCCCACCTTCGAGGCTGGGCAAAAAGATGAGAAGCCTCTCAATCGCACCATACAGGAATTGAAATACGCTGAGGCGGTTTGCTCAGCTTCCAGCAATGCCGCTCTCAATCGCACCATACAGGAATTGAAATCCCCGACAGTCTAGGGTATAATCTACACTACACGGCTCTCAATCGCACCATACAGGAATTGAAATCATTTGAAAAGGATTTCTCTAATTTCTTCGCCTAGACTCTCAATCGCACCATACAGGAATTGAAATTCAGCAAACACTCAATCAAGTATCACCATCCGAAACTCTCAATCGCACCATACAGGAATTGAAATCACACTCCAAAGACCCTTCGACTCCTACACCTATGTCTCTCAATCGCACCATACAGGAAATCAAGCTTGGCGATGTGCGGCAGGCAGGAGGGGCTTGATTCACGAGGGGTTGTGCGGCATGGCAGCGGGTACGAGTAATTGAACTAGGACTTTGAATTGTATG
>NZ_JAJUWR010000045.1 GCF_021390545.1 Algoriphagus sp. AGSA1
TGGGAGAATCCCGATTCCTATAAAATTAAACGGTATTCAAAAAAATAGAGGCCGAAATCAGGAAATCGGCCTCTATTGAATAAAAAAGGCTGTCTTCAATTATCAAACATCAATATGAGACAGCCTCAATCTGTTGATGATCTCGCTCGATTCAGGAAATTGCCGAATAAGATCCTTTGCCTCAAATAATTCAAAATCCTCAAAATCAAAGCCTGGGGATACTACACAGGAAACCAGTGCATAGCTTCTGGGCTCATCCACAGAGCTTCCAAAAATTGTATTGGCCATCACTAAATGCTGAGGAGCCGTATGCCTTTTTGGCGATGGAAATCCAAGGGAAAGCTTCTGATGGCCATGCTCACTTAAGGTGTGTATGGTCAAATTACTCCCTTCGTGAAAGAACCAAAGCTCATCGCTCTTGATTCGATGAAATTTGGATACATTGTCAGATGTGAGAAGGAAATAAATTGCGGTACTCAGGTTTCTTTCCCCCGTCTCGGTTCCAATGCTGGTTTCAGACCGGTAAGTCTCGGAATAAAATCCACCTTCTGGATGTGGTATGAGGTTTAGCTTTTCTACAAGAAAAGCAATTCTTTTGTCCACCTCCATATCACGTGGCTGGATAAGATGCAATCAATATATCCACAATTCGCTCAGCGGTTTTTCCATCCCAGAGCGGTATTCCCTGATATTGCTTCCACTCTCCATGCATGATTTTTTCCAAGTAAGGTTTTAGCTTGGACGGATCCGTCCCCACAAGTTCGTTTGTACCGAGATGGATGGTTTCAGGTCGTTCTGTATTGTCACGAAGGGTGATACAGGGCACGTTCATCACTGACGCTTCTTCTGTTATTCCACCGGAATCGGTAATCACACCTTTTGCATACTTCACCAGATAGTTAAACTCCAGATAGCCTAAGGGATCGGTCATGTGGAGATTGGGAGCGGCTATTCCAAGATTTTGAAGGTTTTTGGCAGTGCGGGGATGAACTGGAAATATGATAGGAAGGCCTTTTGTTCCTTCCAGAATCGCGACGATCATGGCTTTTAGCTTATGCTCTTGATCCACATTTGCTGGACGGTGCATCGTCATCACAAAGTACTGACCGGATTCTAGATGTTCGAAAACGGAGCCTTCAGGTTTCTGGAAGCGTGGCATCTGGGTCTTCAGGGTGTCGATCATCGTATTGCCCACAAAATGGATTTTGCTTTGGGCAAAGCCGCTTTTCCTCAAATTCTCATTTGCGATTTCGGAAGTGGTAAAAAAATGATCCGTGATACTGTCAGTGACCATCCTGTTGATTTCTTCCGGCATAGACAGATCACCTGAACGAATTCCTCCCTCCACATGGGCTACATCGATCTGAAGCTTTTTGGCAGTGATAGAGCAAGCAAGTGTACTGGTCACATCTCCCACCACCAGGACTATGTCTGGGCGGTTTTCCAACAATTCCTTTTCGAAAGCGACCATAATCGCCGCAGTCTGTTCCGCTTGTGTACCACCGCCGCCTCCCAGGTTTACGTCAGGTTCGGGAATATTCAGCTGCTCAAAAAAATCCCCTGACATCTTTTTGTCATAATGCTGTCCGGTATGTACCAATCGGAAGCTGACTTCAACACCTGCTTGCTTTTTTTTGGCCAATTGATGGATAATTGGTGCTATTTTCATGAAATTGGGACGGGCACCGGCGACTATTGTAAAACTAGACATCTCTTGTTGTTATATTCAACCCAAAAGTAGCAAACCTTTTGTAGGCTTTGGAGTAAATTAACAATCTTTTGGTGAGCCTGTTTTGGCTCCTTTTTTGTTTCTTTGTTGGGTTAAATTTTCTTAACTGACTGAAATTGATGAATTGTAATATTTGGTACCAGGGAGCAAGGAGGTTATTTCCGCTTTTTCTCATATTTTCATTTTTCTCCTGTGCCGATACACTGGAGATGGAGCAAATAGTTTACACCAATGATTTTTCCGATTTAAACTTGGAAGGCTTTGAAAACGGCAGACTTTTCGTTTTTGAAGACGACACGGTGGCGGGATACTATCATAACGAGGAAGTGGCATTGAATCTGAAAGACCTACCTTCCCACAATCTCCTGAAAATCACCTTAGAGATTTTAATACATGATACTTGGGATGGAAATTCATCTGATGGTGTAGGCGGTCCGGATCAGTGGTTTTTTGGTGTAGATTCGGAAGAAATTTTCAGGACGACCTTTTCCAACACTCCCTGTGAATCCACTTACTGTCTCTATCAGTCTTTTCCGGATACTTTTTCCAAAACAAACAGACCGAAGACCAGCGCCATCCAGACAAATTTGCCCGGACGGTGCTTATACAGTTCTGATCCAGCGTATTCGACAAGGTACCGTTTTTCTAAAATAATCGAACATAGTAATGCCAGTGCCCGGATATATATGAATGCGGAACTGTTGGCCACAAATTCCCCTGATCCGATATGCGATGAATCCTGGTCTATCGCAGGTATTACAGTTGAAGCCCTTACCGTGAATTAAGCATGATGAAGACAAGGAAATTATTGAATAAGGGTTTTGGAGCTTGTTTGCTGCTTGTTTTGCTCAGTCACTATGCTTCTACCCAAACTGTGCCCGTGGGAACCCCTGTGCTGGATGATTACCTACGCCGTGCCCAATTGCTCGGAGATATAGATTCCGCTTCCTCCTTTATGATCAGGCCACTATATCCCGCATCTGCCTTTGGTATAAAATACGGCTTTGATCTCGATAGCTCAGTGGTAGATATGGATCTTTCCACTGTACATACCCGGTTTGGAAAAGATAACAAAGGGACATTTTTGATGATGCCGGCAGTGGTCAAGCTTCAGTATAATTCCACCTATGCGTTTGGGGTCAATGACGGGGCTTTTATTCCCAATCGTGGGATTCAGACCATCCTCAGCCCCGGTGCCTATATGGAATATGGGGGATTGAGTGTACAGTTTCAGCCTGAATTGTTGGTCGCCCAAAACCAGGATTACCTAGGTTTCCCTCTGGAGCATCAACTGAGTATCCTGTATTATTATGACTATATGAACCGGATTGACATGCCGGAGCAGTTTGGTAAAGGCACCTATGTCCAGGCCTATCTCGGACAATCCAGCATCCGCTATAATTTTAAAGAGTATTCCGTGGGAGTTTCCTCAGAAAACCTCTGGTGGGGGCCCGGAAGGAGAAATTCGCTCCTGCTGGGGAACAACGCCCCCGGATTTCTGCACTTTACCGCCAATACCCGCAAACCGGTAAAAACTACCATAGGGGCTTTTGAAGGACAGATGATCGGTGGTTTTTTGAAATCTTCCGGTTATTTGCCACCATGGCCAGACTATAGGATTCAGGAAAATAGTGTTCTTATCCCCAAACCGGAGAATAGTGAGCGTTTCTTGTCGGGTCTGATATTTACTTACCAACCTAAATGGGTGCCTGGGCTATTCCTAGGTTATGCTTCCACAAGTCAGGTGTACCAGCATGATATTTCTACGCTGGGAGATATTCTCCCGGTTTTCAACGGAAGAAAAAAAGCCCAGAATATTGTAGATCCCATAGAGGAGAAAAGGCAGCAGTTTAGTTCCGGATTCTTTAGATGGCTGAGCCCGGAAGGACACTTTGAGTTCTACGGGGAATATGGTACCCGTGGCAATGACCGCAAACTGAATGATTTTATGCTGACTCCTGAGTCTGGAAGGGCATTTACCTTTGGGTTCTCACATCTCATGAGTTTGAAAAAACCGGGCCATTATTTCCAGGTCAGTTCAGAAATGACCCAGACAGGACAGACCATACGGGAGGATATCAGAAATCTGGATACTTGGTATATCCATGGTCATGTAGTGGATGGCTATACGCACAACGGCCAGGTATTGGGTGCTGGAAATGGCCCCGGAAGCAATGTGATCTTTGTGGAACTTGCCTGGGTGAATAAGATGAACAGGATCGGCTTCCAGATGGAGAGGATTGTCTATAACAATGATTACTATTACTATAGATACGAAGCTTCCAAGGATTGGAGAAATAAATATGTCGATCTGGTGCCTTCCTTGATAGGCGACTGGAAAGTTGGAGATGTATTGCTCAATGCCAGGCTACAATACGTAAATACCCTGAATTACAAGTGGTATCTGGAGAATAACCCTGATCAGTATTTTGTACCTGGTTATGACCGAAAAAACTTCGTGGGACAAGTAGGCCTAACCTATATTTTCCAGTAGGATTTAGATACTGGGAGAGATCACACTGGGATGATTATAATTTATGCGAGATTCGACCTGCCTACCGACAGGCGTGACCGTTAAAAATCATTTATAAACACATGAAAGTAGAGAAGAACAAAGTGGTAGCTGTGTGCTATGAACTGAAAGTGGATGATGGAGAGACGGGAATGGTCCCTTACGAGTCCGTACCTGAGGATAAGCCCTTTTACTTTTTATTCAATGCCGGGGAAGTCTTCCCTAAGTTCGAAGAGGCATTGGTAGGCAAAACCGCAGGGGATACATTTATAGCTGACCTGGGCTATGAAGATGCTTATGGGGACTATATAGAGGAAAAGAAAACAATCATCCCCAAAGCCAATTTCAAGGAAAATGGAAAGAAAAACAAAGATCTACTTAGGGTAGGCAATGTGATTCCAATGCAAGACAATAAAGGAGGACAGATCCGGGGGGAAATCACCAAGATTGACTATAAGGGAGTACACATGGATTTCAACCCTCCTCTTGCCGGATATGATCTGTTTTTTGAAGGTAAAATCATCTCAGTACGCGATGCGCTTCCAGAGGAGATAGAACATGGGCATGCCCACGGGCCAGATGGCCACCATCATCATTAGATTTACTCGATGCCCTGTTCCCAGAATAGGGCATCTATCGTATAAAGTCTCGGGACTGATTGGGACTGGAAGGAGTCTTTTTATCTTAAAATCCCCAGATTGACGAAAATTGTTAATTGGAGCTTGCCATTAATCTGCCCTGCTCATCAGCCAATTCCTTTAGGCCTTCTATGCGCTCAGAATCGTATAGCTTTAGAGCCTTGCTCAATTGTTTGGAGGCCTTGCCAAAATCCTGCTCATTGAAATGGGCTATGGCATCATTATAATATTGTAAGCCCGCCAGCTCAGTGAGGTTGACTTTTCTGAAAATAGCATTGTCCGATAGATCAATCTTCGGAGTGCCTAATCGCTGGTTTAGTGATTTCAGCGGTGCATGATCACTGGCTTTATAGCCCTCCAGATACGAAGCCACCTCTGTAGACGCTGTGATCATGCCTCCTATAGGAAGCGTGCTTTCCAAGATGATGTCTTTCCCTTCATGGTGTACCACAATAAAAACATGATAATCCGTCTCCACCACCTTGTACTCATATCCATAGCGATCCAACAGTAAGGCTAAGGCCGCAGAGGCGCTGACACAGTCATATTTGCCATCAAAAAGCATGTCATTGAAGGTGGAATGTTGCTCGTAGGTCTTGAACAGTTTCTGGTGGGATTTCTCGAATAGGTGCCGAAGTACGCTAAGGTCTGTGCCTTTTTTGTCGTATTTTTTATCTAGAACGGCGAGCAACTCAACCCATTTTTCATCTGAAATACTACTGTTTGGATGAACCGCTCTAAAGAGAAGAAAGGAATTTTCTTGTCCTGCTTTCCACAGCTCCATTTCGGTATTGCTGTCAAAAGGCAACTCATTCAAATTCCCTATATCCACCTGCGCTTTTGCCAGAAAGGCAAGAGCTGCTAAAAGGAAATATGTGAGAAATGCCTTTTTCACCTTGGATGAAGATAATGTTACCAATATTACGATAAGCGTTGTATAAAGTTAACAATTTGATAACATTAAAACGCATAGGGATGAAAACTTAATATTGGGAAACTTAGAGACAGCCGTTGATAAGAAGCCTTAATTATCAGTGTTGAGTCTCAGTGTTCAGCCATACCATTTTCTGCGTTGGACTATTCGAAGTATAAGTATACGCACCACACGGATGCCTTGAAACATGCCTGCCGTCCTTTAGGCAGGGATGGCATACCTAGGACTTTCCCAGCAAGCCCCGTTTAATCCATCGTCTCGTGCTTTAATGATTCGGGCTTTACCTTATAATTCCCCCGTTCTTCTGCCCTATTTCGGATCAAGCGAACGGCTTACTGTTAGTCTCTCCCGGTGTCTTGCACGAAACTTTAGGCATACATGCAATAATTGGCTAGAGCCCCTCCCCCTCTAAAATTTCCCAAAAAAGCTACCAAAAGGCAAAGTTATCTTTAGGTCAAGAAAACCTGATAAAATTTTTGTATCTGGTAATCAATAAGATATGAATTTCCAAAGGATTTGGAATTTTTTATTCCCACTTCATTTTTTTGCTGAATAATTACTAAAAAATGCATTTCAAACAATCCATGTAATTTCCATAAATAAAAAAATACCCAATATTGGGTATTTTTTATTCGGATTTAAAAACCGATTATGCGTTCAGTTTCAACGAATAATGCCGATGGATAATCATATTTTTTTTGTGATTTATTGTTTTGCCTTTCAAAGCCTGGCAGGGTATGAAAATGCATTCGGAACTTTGGTTCAGAATGCCAGCAAAGCACCAGAATCTCTTCATATCGGGAGCATAATGAGTCCAGCTTTAACAAACCTTCAAGAATTCAAGGATTTCCTATCAGCTACAACGTTGAAAGAAAGCTCCGGCTCATTTGAAGATTTCAGGCATGATAGCCTAGTGCAATATCTTAAAGATGGTTTTGGTATGTCTTCTATTCCAACCGGTATCCTTGAATGTTTTTCCCTGCCCCTCTTTATAAGGGCTTAAATGAAGCCTTGCCATGATCAAATATAGAAAGCAGTTCCTATATAATTTAACCAGTCTATATGTTGTTTATGAACAAGCATAAGAAAAGCATCGCATTTTTTCTATTGTTGGTCTTTACCTTACCGATGGGCTCTGGGCGATTACTTGCATTGACATCTGGAGTCCCAACCGCTGAATTTGGTGGATTTTCTTCGCCCAGCACAAGTGAGATGGACGCCCCATTAAAGGATGGTTTTTCATACAATGCCCCTCTTTTTGAATCGTCTGAACCTTATGGGATTGATACTTTGATAAATGCAATAGCCCCCAGTGGCGGGCAGGGCTATACAATGCCTATGGAGAATGAGGAATCGATAGAGATGCAACTTACACCGGAGCAAAAGCAGGAATTGGCAGCATTCGAGCAAATGCAGGCAGAGAGAATCCAGCAGGTAAAATTAGAGTTGGAACAGAGAAAGCAGGCGGAGTTGCTGTCCATCCAATCGGGAATGGGCAAGACCGCTCAGGAATCTGGATCCCAAACGATGATGTCGGCCGGTATGCCTACACAGGCTGAGTATGATGCGCTCATGGATTTATATCAGGCCACAAATGGGGCGAACTGGACAAATAATACAGGTTGGAGTAGTGCCAATCCAAATGTAATCCAAGACGTATCGGGCTTTTATGGGGTCCATACCAATGCCAATGGAAATGTTACCGGGATTTTTATGTCCTCAAACAAGTTGTTGGGCGAAATCCCAGAAAGTATCGGCAATCTTGCCCATTTGGAATATTTAGACTTATCGGTCAATAATTTATACCAGTATATCCCCCAATCTATTGGAAACCTTGTGAACCTAAAGTTACTGTATCTAAACAGCTGCGTGATCAATTGGTCAACAATTCCTGAGTCTATAGTTAATTTGACAAACCTGGAACAGTTGGCCCTTCATTCCAACTACCTGACAGGACCAATCCCTGCCGATATAGGGAACCTTACTAAATTGAAAGTACTGGCTTTATTCTTTACAAAACTTGAAGGAAATCTCCCTTCCTCAATCGGAAATATACATGATCTGGAGTGGTTGGAATTAATGGGGTCAAATTTCTCGGGGCCAATCCCTTCCTATTTCTCAAACCTTACTAAACTATATCACTTTAGAGTATATGATAATCAGCTTACAGGGCCTGTCCCCGATTATTTTTGTTCTTTTCCAAATCTTCTGATTTTAAACCTTCAAAACAATCAATTTACGGGTACTTTACCGACATGTATTTATACTTCGGGAATCAACCATGTATTTCTGGCCAACAATAGTTTTTCTATAGAGAGTCTTATTGACATGGCTCCCCACTTCCCCGATCAATCTTATTTTCTTCCGCAAAAGGCCTCTACGGACACCGTTTATGTCAGTGTCGCTGAAGGTGATTTTTTAGTCCTTACCACTGATTTGGGCATAAATGCTCCAGGTGTTACCGAATATAGGTGGGTAAAAGATGGAGCTCCGTTATTTCCTGACTTTCGGCAGAATGCATTTGAATTTACGGACACTTCATTTTCATGCCAATATTATCCCGAGGGTAGTTCTGGTCCCAACAGTTGCAATGGGGTGTATCAAGTAGAAATTCAAAATTCCTTATTGCCTGCTGGTACGGTGATTAAAGGTCCCCCTGTGGTAGTTGAAACAATACCTGAGACTTTAAATATGACGATATGTTTAATGGAATAAGCGATGATCTCTCAAGTTTTCTGGAAGGGGATATTCCTGTTGTTGTTAATGTTTATTTGAAATATTTTCAATTGAAAAGTAGTATATAAATTCTTTCAGTTAATTTATGTTTATTATAATGAATAACCTGCGATTAGTGATGAAAGGGAGTGTAAATTTTAATCTATGATAACAAAGTCTATTATGAAGTTATTACATGGGATGATTTGTAAAATATTTATTGCGATTTTCGTTTTATTTCTAATTTCTAATTTAGCCACTGCTCAATCAGAAGAAGATTTCTTGTCACAAAAAATTCCAAATATAATCCCACCTTCTCCAAATGCAGCTTCTTTAGGTAAGTTTGGAGATATCCCGGTTAGCCTTCATACTGGCATACCCTCTATTTCCATTCCTATTTTCGAAATTTCTGCTTCCGGAAACACTTTACCAATTTCACTTGACTACCATGCCTCGGGATTAAAGGTAGAGGAGTTAGGTTCCTCTGTGGGTATTGGCTGGGCTTTAAATTCCGGAGGGGTAATAAGTAGAACTATTATGGGACTGGATGATTATCTTCCTGGTGGATATTTATATAATGGTGCTGGTCAAGAAGTATCGGACTATATAAATGGGCAAATGACTGAAGCGGAAGAGATCAATTATAGACTGTCTGTAATAAATGGACTTGTTGATACCCAGCCAGATGTATATACTTTTAATTTTTCAGGCTTTTCGGGAAAATTCGTGTTCAATGCAGATGGCGAAGCGTATATTATACCTTTTCAGCCTTTAAAAATCCTGCGGGATTCCAATGGTTTTACAATAATAGATCCCAAGGGGATACAATATAGATTTGACGAAAAGGAAACAACGTTCTCAAATCTCACTTATGAGAAAAACGGTCAACTTCAGCCTTACTTGGATCCTCAGCAATACACTTCAAGCTGGTACATGTCCAGAATAGATATGCCAACCGGACAGGAAATTACTTTTGAATATGTTTCCTCAATAATTTCTCCGGAATACCAAACTGCTGAAACAAGGTACTTCCGAAATGCTCTGGAACAATATTGTCCTGAGAATGTACCATTTGATATGGAATATAGCATCAATACATTTCAGGATGTTCAGATTACCCAAAAGAAAATTTCAAAGATTAATTTTCCAAATGGTGAAATATCCTTTGCATATAAAGCAGCTGACAGGAATGATTTACCTGGTGATAAAGCATTGGAAAAAATCACCGTTAAAGACCATCTTCAACCTATAAAAGTTTTTGAACTATCACAACAATACTATGCCGGCAGGCTTTACCTTAAGTCCATTTCCGAACTTGACGGGAACAATGCGGAGATTAAACCTCCTTACGTATTTGACTATCTTAATCCTGATAATTTTCCTTCTCGATCATCAAAGGCGCAGGATTTCTGGGGCTTTTATAACGGGAAAAACTCAAATAATACTTTGGTGCCTAAATCCCTTGATCCCTTTGTTGGATTAAAGTCAGGATATATTTATGCTGCTGGAGCCGATAGGAATCCTAACGGTACAGTTGTTAAAAATGGGATTATCAGTAAAGTTACTTACCCTACAAAAGGATATACCCTTTTTGAGTTTGAGCCTCATGTATATGGAAATCTTGGAGGCTGGAAAGATATATTGGATACTATAAGAACTACCCAATCGGTGAATACGGTGTTGTCAGCCCCTCCTACAGGTGTTGCGGCTCAGAAGTTTTTTACAATTACCCATGATCAAAGTGTCAATATACAAACGCAGGTTTCGGGATATAATACTTACGTAAGGCTCTATGAAATTAATAATGGAGAATTTATAATTTATGGTCAGGAAAGTACCGGAAGTACTGACGTCCAAACCCAAAACATTTTTATGACGCTTGGAGCAGGCGAATATAAGTTATTGGCTTTTAATTATGAAGAGGAGTTTGTTTCTCAAATCTCTGTACACCATTTGCAAAATTCACAGAACTATACCCTCGCTAAAAATAGGACTGGTGGTGGTATAAGAGTAAAAAGAATTTCAGATTATGATAGTGATAATCAACTTTTAAAAGATAAAACATATGATTATACTATTCCTGAAGAGGAAGATAGGTCAAGTGGAATTTTGGTTGCGCAATATAACCATGATTATTATAAGTATGAATCAGTTTGTATAGCTTGCAACGAAATACCATCTGTAGTTACGGCTAAGTATCTAGTTAGATTATCTACCAGTGCTGTACCTATGTCATACTCCCAGGGAAGTGCAATAGAGTATAGTGATGTTACTGTGTTCGAGGATGGCCAACAATTAGGTAGTATTATTGGTAAGGCACATACGAAATATATCACCAGTAAGGAGAATCGTGATGTGATATTTTCAGATTTCCCTTTTTTACCCCCTTTTAGCAGATCCTTTATGAGAGGTGTGATAGTTGAGCAGAATTATTATAAAATAGATGGGAGTATATTTAAACCTGTGAAAAAAGTTGTCAATTCTTATTCATCTAAGCTAAATCAGAAGTCTGTACCGTTTTTTTTATCAATTGGATTTCTTAGGGAGAATTGTTTAACTCCCACAAACTCTACTTTCGTCGAAAATAAAGGAGCACATAATAGTTTGTTTTATTATGTGTCTCAGTCGGATGAGATTATGTTTGATACGTCTGGTAATGAGTCTTTTAAAAAGACAATACAATATTTGTATGACAACCTTAACCATTTGCAAATAAGCAGCATAAATGAGGATGAAAGTACAGGAGCAGAAAGAACGACAAAATATTATTATCCAGATGATGTCAGCAGTACAGGTGCTTTGGGAGGTGGGGTGTTGACAGCGAGTGAATTTAGTGCGGTCAACAAATTGAAAAGTATCGATAAGCACCAGATTAATGAGCCTGTTCAGGTTGAAATGTGGAAAGGAAATACGTTGTTGGCAACAAGGAGAACCACTTTTAAGGAATTGCCAGCCAATAAAATTTTACCTCACAAAGTTAAAACCTCCAAGGGGACTGCTCCTCTGGAAGATAGAATTGAATATATTTCCTACGACGGAATGGGAAACCTCTTATCGGTATCAAAAAGTGCTGAAAAAGCCAGTTTTTTATGGTCTTATGATGGGCAATTCCCTGTTGCCGAGTCTGTCAACGCAACTTACAGCCAGATCTCCTTCACCTCCTTCGAAACTACGGACAAAGGTGGTTGGACTTACTCGGGTACCCCTGTCACTACCCACAAAACCGGTAAGAAAGGCTACAATCTTAGTTCCGGTTCGGTTACCAAGACAGGGATTGGAGCCTCCTCATCTAATCCTTATAGAGTGGGTTTCTGGGCCAGAAGGAGCTCAGGTACAGGAAATGTAAATGTTGGGGGCCAGACGGAATCCCTGACCACCGCTTGGAAGTGGGTGGAGAAGGACATAACCTCGTCGAGTCTCACGATTTCTGGGAGCAGTGTGATAATCGATGAGCTCAGGCTTCACCCGGCGGATGCCATGATGACCTCATACACCTATGAACCATTGGTCGGGATGACCAGCAAGACCGAGCCCAATGGCTATACGCTCATCTATGAATATGACACGGCCAACCGCCTGAAGACCGTCAAGAACGAGGACGGGCATATATTGGAGCATTACGAATACAACTACGCCAGCGGCAACTAACCATTTTTAAGATGAGACACTATCTGACTGCTTCCCTTTTTCTCTTTTTGGTTACCGCCTCAGCAACGGTATGCCAGACGACCGAAAACTTTGTCAAGACGTATAAAGCCCGTATGGGAACCACTTCTGTGTCCACGGTCACAGGAGGTACACCCAGCCAGTCCTATAAGACGTTTACCTACTTTGATGGCCTGGGCAGGTCCAAGCAGACCATAGGCAGACAATCCACGATCAACGGTAAGGATCTGATTACGCCCATAGAATATGATGATTTCGGAAGGCAGGAGAAAGAGTATCTGCCATATTTTGAGACCACTGGCCCCCAGGACGGTAGCTATCGTGATAATGCACTGGCAACCCACACCAGCAGAACCAGCGCTATTTACGGGGACAGCTATGGTTATACCCAAAACCTGTTTGAACCTTCACCCCTAAATAGGCTGGATAAGCAGGCAGCTCCGGGCAGTTCCTGGCATCTGGGTTCGGGCAAAGAAGTGAAGTTTCAGAGAAGGCCGAACACCGTTGCCGATGATGTGAGGATCTGGACAGTGGACTCGAACGGGCTGCCCGTGACCTCATCTTCCTATGCGGCCAATACCTTATGGGTTGAAGCCGCCTTTGACGAGGACGATATCCAAACCCTACAATATACCGATAAACTGGGAAGGCTTATCCTGAAAAAAACAGAAGGCTGTGACACACCTCCCGGTGACGGACATTCGGGTTGGCTGGCCACCTATTATGTGTACGATGATTTAGGCCAGTTGCGGGCAGTGATTCCTCCCCTTGCCGTTGATATGTTTGAGTTGAACAATGCCTGGTCCATGTCGAATAACGAAGATCTCGCTTTTGAGCAGTATTTTGTTTACAAATATGACGGCAGGGGAAGGATGATAGAGAAAAAACTACCTGGCCGAGAGAAAGAGTATTTAATATACGATCTTCAGGATAGAATGATAGCTACACAAGACGGAGTACTTAGAAAAGACCAAAAGTGGTTGTATTTCAAGTATGATGCTTTGGGGAGGTTGCTTTCCACGGGTATTGTTTCAATTGCTGCTTCCTTTTCGGACCTTCAAAACCTAGTTAATACTGAAGGAGGATCCAACAATGCAGCTTTAGTCAACGGGGATATCGTAGGTGGATTGCCTGCAGATCAAGGAGATGTGTTGACAGTTAATTATTATGATTCTTATCAGAACCAGTCCGTCTACACTTTCCAGGCTGATCCCGGTTTTGATACTCAGGCAAGCACCCGTGTCCATGGGTTGCAGACGGGTAAAAAGGTCAAAAATCTGGAAACTGGGGAGTATTATATTACGGCATTTTTTTATGATGATAGGGGAAGGGTGATCCAAACCCTCTCTGACCACCAGTTGGGGGGTGTGATCCGTACCTCAACCCAATACAATTTTGAAAACCAGCCGCTTTCCACCCTCACTTCAAGTACGGGTACAGGCGTAGGGGATATCCTGAGGACGTATGGCTATAATGTGATCGGGCAGTTGGAATCCATTGAGCATACGGTCGGGTCCGAAGACCCCCGGACGATTGCGCAATACACCTATAACGATCTCGGCCAGCTGACGGCAAAATCCTTTCCCGAAATAACTTCGGGGAACCAGACCTATGGCTACAATATCCGGGGATGGCTGAAAAACCTGGGCAGTGCGTTGAACGGCGGGTTTACCCAGACCAATTATTACCAGGAAAGCACCGCCGCCACGCCGAGGTATAACGGGAATATCTCAAGAATCGACTGGGGTGGGGTGTCAGGCCCTGAGGAGCCCTATAAGACGAGAACCTACAACTACACCTATGACAATGCCAACAGGCTCAAAGCCGCTGATTTTACCGCAAGCGGGGAAGCAGACAGATTTACCGTCTCGGGCATCACCTACGATGCGAACGGGAATATCCATAACCTGGAAAGGAGCAACCAAAAGACCGCATCGACTTATGGCCCCGTGGATGATCTGGAGTATTCCTACCACAGATACAGCAACAGGCTGTCGCAGGTAAAGGACAACAACACGGCACTTGCCTATACCGCCAGGGATTTTAAAGACCGGGGAACCGCGGAGTACGGTTATGACGAGAACGGCAACATGACCGAGAACGTGGACAAGCAGATCAGTCTGATCACCTATAACCACCTCAATCTGCCACAGGAGATCACCTTCTCCACGGGAGGGAAGATCAGATTCGCTTACGATGCCGAGGGGAACAAGCTGACCCAAAAGGTGTACAACAGTAGCGGGGCATTGACCAAGACCCAGGATTACATCGGTGAGATCGTGCTGCTGGACGGCTCCCTGGATTACCTAGTACATGAGGAGGGACGGATAGTATCCGAACCGGAAGGTCTCTATAGTGAATATTATGTCAAAGACCACCTGGGGAATGTGCGTCAGGTATTGCGCAGCCCGAATGTCCAGTCCTTTATGGCCACCATGGAAACCCAGCATGCGGAAACAGAAGAAATGGAGTTTTCCATGGTATCCGCATCCAGACAGACCGAGCCCGAGCACAACGTGACGCAGGGAGGAAACAAGGTAGCCTGGCTGAACGCAAATAGAGGCAGGATGGTAGGCCCTGGCAGGACCCAGGAGATATATGCGGGTGACAGCCTGAAACTGCAGGTTCACGGGAAATACTTAGAGGACAAGAAACAGAAAGCCAATGCGGGGAGCTTTATGTCGGCCGGGGCTGCGGACCGGCTGATCAACGACCTGAACGAACTGGCACTTAGCAACCTGCGGGCGGGCGGACCAAACCCGATCGCTTTACTGAACCTGGCGGATATCCTAGCCAAGGATCTGCAGAAGAAAGAGGCTCCCGAGGCCTACCTGATGTATGCACTTTACGATCAGGATTCTAACAGATATGAGGTGGGCAAGAAAGTCCTGAGCAAAAACGCGGCAAACCAGCATGAAGTCTTGGAGGAGAATATGTATATTTCCAGGGACGGATATATGGAGACCTTTGTGGTGAACGAGACCTCGGAGGATGTCTGGTTTGACAATATGATGGTGATGAGCGTGAGTTCGGCCATCGTGCAGGAGACGCATTATGACCCTTGGGGCTTGGAACTGACGGGGTTGGGCTTTCAGCATGGGAGCATGAAGGCGAACAAGTACCTCTACAACGGAAAGGAACTGATAGATGACGAAGGCCTTCAGTATTATGATTATGGGGCGAGGATGTATGATGCGACGATTGGGAGATGGGGTGTTGTGGATCCGTTGGCACATATGAGAGTGTCTTTAACTCCGTACAACTTCGTAAGCAACAATCCGATATTTAGAATAGATCCGACAGGAGCTTTGGACTATCCTATTTATGGGAAAGATGGAACGTATTTGGGAGATGATGGTAGAACTGGAGGGGATTTGGCTTTTATCGGGGAAAGAGACGGCAAAGGTGGATTTAAAAATCTAACCCAGTTTACTGACAACCATACTCAGTTTCAGACTTCTTCAAATATTGTTAGGCAGGAAGGTACTACATCTGAATCAAAAGAATACTTATGGATTGCACATACAGCAAACAATGCTGCGAATGCTTCTGGGAAAAGCCTCTATAGTAAATTGATGTCCGGTTATTCAAGTGTTAGTAAGTCTAATAAAACTGCTTTAAGTATTAGCAATAATTCAAACACAGCAAAATTTGCTAGGGCTGGAGTGATGGATGTACTATCTGGAGGAGCAGACCCAACAGGAGGGGCTCAATTTTGGGATGGAACGGATTTTCTTGCTTGGGGTTTAAGCTCACCAAATGGAACACCACAAAATAAATTTGAAGAGTATTCGTCTATTTTTATTGATGTGATGACTTTTAATGCTTATGAGGCTTCTCAGAAAGAAAAATGGGGTAATTCAGTTAGATATGGTTCCAAAAGTTATAATATTCCTGCGGATGTTTTCAGTATAATTAAGAACCCTTCAAATTGGGGGTCTTACAGACAATCCACCTCAGGAGGCACATTTGGATTTTATTATAATACAGGAAATAAAGGAGGAGTATTAAATGCAACTGGCACAGCAGGGGAATCTATTTTTTGGAGAGTAGATTAATAAACATTAAAGACATGGGATTCAAGACAATTTTGGTTATTGCAAGTTTAATTTTCTGCTCTTGTAAGAATACAAAATCAAGAAATTTAGAGAATTTGAGAAATGAACAATTAAAAGAATTAAGTGATACTCTGGTGGTTATTTGTAATGGAGAAGAATACAGGTTAGAAGTTGATTATGACCAAGAATCGAAATCAAAATTCATTCGCGTTTTTAACGAAAACAGAATATATAAAAGAGTCAAACTACCTAGTCAGCTTGATTATAGTGGATTTTCATTGAATGGCTTTTTGAAAACTGAGAAAGGATTTATTGTTTCAGTCGAGTATGGCTCAATTAACTATTATCAAAAGGAGTTTTATTTTCAGTGCAAGCAAAACGGTTTCAATTTGCACCAAATCCGAACAAGTTCGTTTAACAAGAGAGATCCAAGTAAGGAATCTGTACAAGATTCAATATTAAGTTCCCAGATATCTTTGAAGGATTTTATGTTTATCCCATTTTTGGAATAATATATCTTGATCCATTAAAGTGCAACGGCATGTTGAAGCGTTCTTTGACTGGATAATCGTGTAGAGAAGGGTGAGTCCGGGGTAAAAAACCGTACAGAGGTTTTAGAGAATAGATCCACTGGCGGAACTCGATAGAAAGTCATGTCCATATTCTTATGCATTTAATAATCCTTTACTATTTATTGATCCAGACGGAATGTTTGGTGATTTCTACGATGAAAGGGGGAAGAAACTGGGGGCAGATGGAAATGATGATGTAAGACTTTACGTAGATACGAACAGGCAAGAAGCCAAATCAATTAGTGCAACAAATAAATCAGGAGGTACGACACAAGCCAGCTCAGTTTTTTCTGCCGTTGAGTTGCCAAGTGCCAAGGTTAGAAAAGAGATGGGGAAAGCGGTTACACGAAGTAATCAACCAAGCGGTGATGATACGAAAGGAGGCTTTCATGAAGAAGGAGGAATTTTTGGGACAGGTAATAAAAGGAGTGATCAAGTGATATATGCAAAACCAGGAGGGCTAGCAATTCCAGGAGTTGATGAATTTGCATCTGTTGATCCGTTTAGTGGTGAAACCAGTGATAATTATCTAAATGAAGTTGATGGTACATTCCATACACACCCAAGCGGAAGAAACAGTGCAGGAGGGTTTGATCAATATCCATCTGATTTCATAAGTAGAACAACTGGTGAAAGAATGGGTGATATTCCAACTGCAATCTCTCAATCAAATCCGAATGGAGTGCGATACGTGAAAGGTAATCATTACGTTCTTGGTACAGGAAATGATAGAGTTACCATATATAATGGAAGCAACCCAAGAGTGGCAACCTTCCCTTTAAGGAAATTTATCTCAATTGGAATTAAATGAAAAAACTATTTTGCATATTGACTTTGTCTCTTTTATTCTATTGCTCAGCAAACTCGCAGACACGCTACAACACTGAGAAGCAGGATTCAACAAACGTATATCATAAGGCTATTATTGAATTTTGTGATTACGTAAACGACCAGTTCCCTAATGTTAACAAGCTTAATTTTGAGAACCTACCTATTACAACTATGTTTCCAGATGAAATAGAAGGAATTAAAATTAATTATGTACCTCGTTCGGAAGTGAAGAGAAGATTTAAAGCTGGAGAGATTAAATATTATTGTGTTGTTTCTCCTATGCAATTAAAAGATGGAGAATTCTACGTAAGTATAATTACATTTAAAGTTGATTTTCAAAAAAACCTATGGAGTGAATATAAAAGGAATCAGATAGGGTTTGTCAGTCAAGGTGGGATAAAGAGTAGGTTTAGGTACGACGTGAGTAGTAACAGTTTGATGTTCATAGCTTCTGATGGTGGAATTCAATTCATTGAGTGAATGAGTGATACTTAAAGAAAATTGTAAGTGAACAAGTACCTCTACAACGGTAAAGAGCTGATTGAAGACAATGGTCTTCAGAACTACGATTATGGTCAACGTATGTATGATCCAGTCATAGGACGTTTTAACCGGATCGATAGATTTTCAGAGAAGTACAGTTCTCTATCGCCTTACCAATACGGAGCAAATAACCATATAAGTAATATTGATATCAACGGGGATAGCATAGTTAACAACAATAGGGCGGTTATAGAATCCATTGTCAATGATTTAAACAGAATTTTCGAAAGTACATACGGGACTTCTGGTTTTAGTACTCATGAAAGAAGTAAAACAGAAAAAACTAGAACAAATGATTGGTCGCTTTTAGACCCTTCAATTTGGGGGAATATATTCAAGTCGGCAGAATATGACCTGGTAACCACGACAGATTATGCTATTTCGTTAAATGAAGATTTCGATTGGAATCAGGATAAGTATACTTCAGGCATGAAGGATGTTGTCAGTGGGGCCGGAGATGTATATGTTGATATCGTCCAAGATAATGGGAGTAAATTTAAAAATTCAGTTCCTAAAGGAATGGATGGAAAGGGATTGCTGAATGGCTTTGGGGGAGGATATACAGTTTCTTCAAACAATGTTATTCTTTCCAATAAATTACCAAACACTGATAATAGAAATAAGACGAATACATGGACAATAGGTGCTGTCACGCTACATGAGATCCTATACCATATTCATACAGTTGGGAAGACTGAAAGTGGTAATCCTAATAAAATGAGAGAACACTTTGGGTTGAAAAGGGGTAGAAGCCATGGGCCAGGAAGTAGACAAAAATATTGAAATTATGAAGCTAAATAACCTATTGATAATGGGAGCTGTTGCAGTTTTTATGTCCTGTGGATCAGAGAAGTTGAAACTGGAATTGTTTAGAGTTGAAGAGGCACGGATTGGCTATCAGTACTTACTAAATCAGAATTTTCAAAAATCTGAAGTTGATGCAATGATGTTTGAAAAGTCCTTTAACGATACTTTAATTTATTATGAATATACGGAAGACTTAAAAAGGCTTTATTCGAAGACTTGGAGGTTTCCTTTTGAAAAATTCAATAAAGAAGAATTAGAGAAATTCCTTAAAGAGAATAATGTTTTTCTTATGGTTCCTGATGATTTTTCGCTTATTGATCCTAATACTATATTTTGCGTTATGAACTATAGTAATAATCTAATCTATTTTTGTTCCACAGATGTTGTTGATGAGAAGAATATGATCAATATCGTATATTATTTCCCCTTTTAACTTTTGTCCCTAAGTATAGTGAATTCCCTTCTGGGAGAAGTTTGGTGTAGGTGCTAGGTGTAGATACAGTCTATACCTTTCTATAAAATAAAATAGAATTTTTAATTCGGATAGTTTAGGGTGTAATGATTTATTGAATAGCAAAGTATGAAAATTGACTGAGTATATTAACGGGAAGAATCTTTCATTTTAAGGCATACTCCCCATGGTTATCTGCTTGCACTGTATTCATGCTATAGAGGTGAAAATAATCCAGATTGGGCAGATTCTTTGGTACATGAAGTTGCGAAAGCCTTTTATGTTGGCGTGAAGTATTTAAAATCCAATTCCGAAAGAAAAGAATAAGCATGTCAAAAAAGGGTTCCAACCATTTATTTATAATTCTGTTGACAGTTTCTATTTTATTATTGTTAACGGGCGGAGTAATGTTGGTGAACAACTTGTCAGTTTATGGAATAAACCGAAGAACATTAATGGTATCGGGATATGGTGGACACCTAATAATACTGATTGGAATTATATCCTTGATTGTCACCTACTATAGTTTATCCCCTTTCAGTAAGATAAGGAACGTTGACTTCAATTTTTTCAAAAAGAAAAGGAACGGGGATAAGAAAAAATGATTGAGAGTATAATAGGTTCGCTTTTCTTCGAGTTTGTTGGAGCCTTGACAAAATGGGTTGTATATGCGGTGCACCACAAAGTAAGGGGGAGAGAGGTTATAAGCTTTAGGGAAATGTGGGACGGAAGAAAAGGAAGCCAGAAGTCGGAAATCATCATGCATGGTTTTTCGAATATCATACTTGGCCTTATAGTGGTTGTCGGGCTTTTTGTTCTGGTTTTAAAGTTGACCTGACGGCACAATATTGAAATAAAAAGCCCGGCAGTGCCGGGCTTTTGTGTTTTATACACTGAGGGAGTTCTGTACCTGGCACTTGAACAGGAATGAGTCCATGAGTGCGAAGATGTGCTCCCGGTCCTCGGGCAGTAGTTTTTCGATGTCCTGCAGGCGTTTGACGTTTTTTTTGTCGAAGGAGCTGTTGACCCCCTCGCCGACCAGATAGTCCAGTGACACGCCGAAGGCATCCGCTATTTTTTTGGCCGCCTCGATGGAGGGTACGGCATCCCCTCGCTCGTACTTGCCGATCATCTCCCTGGACACACCGCATTCCCCGCCTGAGTGTAGAATAAGCGTGGGACTGGGTGTATGTCTGTGACTACACCCAACTATCCTGCTGAATTTGTAATTTAAGGAGCCTGGGATAAGCTCCAATGCCCAGACCTTTATGGCCACCATGGAGACGCAGCATGCGGAAACAGAGGAAATGGAGTTTTCCATGGTATCCGTATCCAGACAGACCGAGCATAATGTGACTGTGGGTGAGGACCGAGCGTTAAGAATCAGTCCAGTGGACTGATTTAGCGAGGGGCCGGCCTGAAGGGGAGGGTGGCCTGGCTGAACGCAAACCGTGGAAGAATGGTGGGACCTGGTAGAACCCAGGAAATCTATGCGGGGGATAGCGTGAAACTGCAGGTACATGGAAAGTACGTGGAAGACAAGAAACAGAAAGCCAATGCGGGGAGCTTTATGTCTGCCGGGGCTGCGGACCGGCTGATCAACGACCTGAACGAACTTGCACTGAGCAACCTGCGGGCGGGCGGACCAAACCCGATCGCTTTACTGAACCTGGCGGATATCCTGGCCAAGGATCTGCAGAAGAAAGAGGCTCCCGAGGCCTACCTCATGTATGCACTTTACGATCAGGATTCTAACAGATATGAGGTGGGCAAGAAAGTCCTGAGCAAAAACGCGGCAAACCAGCATGAAGTCTTGGAGGAGAATATGTATATTTCCAGGGACGGATATACGCCACGGCGCACAGGTATGGAGACCTTTGTGGTGAACGAGACCTCGGAGGATGTCTGGCCAGTCCCGCCTTGGCGGATTTGACAATATGATGGTGATGAGTGTGAGTTCGGCCATCGTGCAGGAGACGCATGGAGCCTGTCCCGATGAAATTAGCGAAGCGGAATGATATCGGGAATCCCTGGGGCTTGGAGCTGACAGGGCTTGGCTTTCAGCACGGGAGCATGAAGGCGAACAAATACCTTTACAACGGCAAGGAACTGATCGAGGACAATGGACTTCAGTATTACGACTATGGAGCGAGGATGTATGATGCTACCATAGGTAGATGGGGTGTTGTTGACCCCATGGCAGATTCATATCATGCATTTAGCCCTTACAATTACACTTTAAACAACCCGATCAAATATATCGATCCCAACGGGATGTGGGTTGAGGGAGAGAATGGAGGTTTGTTTACCGATGATCCGGGTGATATATCAAAATTTTTCCAAGCAGTAGGTGATTTTTTCCATAATCTATTAATCCCATCTCAAACTGAAGAGGGAAATGAAAAGCAGCAAGCTACTTGGGCAACAGTAGGAAGGGTAAGTGAGACTGTAAATGATCTTCATGATGCGCAAAAAGATGTACTTGAATTAGCGCCAGGAGGATTTTTGGGCTCAGCACTAATGGATATTCAAACAGGCAATTTTTCCGGTGAAGAATTTAGCCAGAATGTCGTATACCAGGCAGGGTCAGGGTTTGTTTTCGGAAAAATAGTCGGGAAAGTCGCTAAGGAGGTAACCAAAACAGTAACAAGGTCAGAGTCTGTATTAGGGCATATTTTTAGAGACGCAGCTGGACATGTTAACCCTTCTACAGTCACTTCACAGAATAGGTATATAAGTTTATTTGAAAAGGTTGCAAATAATCCTGCAAATCTTAATCAAAGCATTTTAGCACCAAGAGCTATTGAAAACGGAGTTCAAGGATTTACTCAGAGTTTTAATAATGGTCAAATTTGGGTGCAAGTTAAAGATGGGAAAATATTTAATGCAGGTGTTAATTTAATTAAAAAATAAAATTATGAAAAATTACTTTTTAGCATTAGATAAGGATATTAATAAGCAATATAATGATGCGGTATTTTATTATCAAAAAAGTATTGATGAAAAAGAATTAAATATTGAAGCCTATTTAAATTTATCTTTTTTATACTGGAATTTTCAAGATTTCGGCTTCTTTACTTATTATAATATTTCGGAGGAGTTGAGAGAGATTGGGTGTTTAAAATATACTGAAATTATAGAAGAAGGTATTCAGCAATACCCAAATAATTTGGAGTTGAATTTTTGGAAAAGATATTTTCAACATATAATTTATGGAGAAGAATTTTCGGCACAAGATTGTATGAAACTAATAGAGGAATATGGAGATACTAATAGTAAAGTTCCTTATTTTTTCTTATATTTATTTGATAAAGGCAGGTATAAAGAAGAAAAAGTAAAATTGATAGAAGAGTGTAATAAAGAACCGACAGCAAAGAATCTGTATATAAAATCGGTGCTTGGTTAAGTTGCGGCTAAGACGGGATTTAAAACTTTATCAGAATTAGAGCCAAAAGATGGAATGAAGGTTTCATCCAGTAGAGCTTTGGAATTGGAAGGCAATTTTTAGGTAAGGGGTATAAAGAGTTAGTTCCGGGTAGTGGTAGATATGTTTCCGCAGATGGTACAAGAGTTTTCAGAATGGGCAAAAGTGATATTATAGGAGCTCACGGTGGCGGTCCTCACGTAAGTTTCGAAACGTTAATTCCAAAACCTGGAAAAATGATGGTTGATAAAAATATCCATGTGTTTCTTAATGATTAATTTAAGCGAAATGAATATAAAAATAGAAGTTCCTTCCTTTTCAATTGATAGAGGAATCGAATACAAATGGGAAAATGGGTTTGAAATTGAAGTTAAAGATGTTAATGGGGCAATTACTATTATTGCTAATAAAGAAGGATTGATTTCACTTGCAAATCATTTTATGAATTTGGCTCAACAAGAAGTTCCTAAAGGATATCATTTACATTTTAATGAATTTAATTCCTTGGAAGAAGGCTCCTTAGAGCTAATAATTCAGAAAAAATAGTTTTGTAAGCGAGAGGAGGAAACACATTATGATCCTTTGCACTTGGAGTTGACAGAATGGGGATATCAATATGGAGGGCAAACAAGTACCTTTATAACGGCAAGGAACTCCTGGACGACCAGAACCTTGGCCTATACGACTACGGGGCACGTTATTACGATCCGGCAATAGGACGCTGGACCAGTCCGGATCCGATGGCCAGCGAACGGGAATGGCTTTCACCTTACAATTACGTTCAGAACAATCCTATACTTATGTTGGATCCTGACGGGATGCTGGATGATTTTTATTATAAAAATGGCGAATTGGCTTTTGTTTTAGAGACCGATCAAGATGATCGGTTCTATGAAATGAGGGAGAATACGGAAAACAAATCTGGTTACGAGACTGTTCAGATAGAAAATCCAGAAGCAAACCCTTCTGCTTTGGAATTTAATAATACCACAGGATACAAGTATGATAAGTCTGATGTGGAGATGAGGGGAGAAATATTAGGATTAGGGAGTGGTAATCCTATAGCTGCGGAGCTGTTGCGTAGGGAAGAAAGTGGCAATTTTCAGCCGATAACGGCGAAAAACTATCTCAGACAAGTTGATGAACGTTCAGCTAGAATGATGATGTTTGAGCAAACTATGTTTCCGGCTCCTGGGGGTAACGCACGGCTTCCAAGTTCTAGAGGATTTAGCTATTCGAGAATGTATAACCACGCTCAAAGTAGGGCTATAATGCGGGGGGTATCTCCTTCAGACATAGCGGATGCTAGAGCAAATCCGCTACGGGTGAGCGAAGTTAAATACGATTCTTTTGGGAGACCAAGCCAACAATATATTGGAAGAAACGCAACGGTAGTCGTGAACCCCAATACCAATAAGGTTATAACAACTTGGAAGACAGGTTCAAAAATTGCGGGAAGGTTAGGCAATGGGAATTAACAAACTTTTAATAGAAAATGAAGAGCGTTTATTGTTAATCTCTCTTATTCAAGGGGTTGCGGGGAAATCCGAGTGGATCAAAAATGAAGATGGAACCTATTTTCTTTTAATGGATGACGATGTTGCTGAACTTCTTTCAGAAAGAGTTAAGGATAAATTAGTTTTAGAAGGGTTTGATTACTTTTATAATTTAACTCCAGAAGGAAGAATCTTTGAACGCTTAGTGGATAAACTTGGCGAAATTGGTTGGTAAGTTCGGGGAGTGAACTAAAATAACGAAAGCCCGGTCATGTCCGGGCTTTTTGTTTTACAGCGCAGCTACATTTTTCTGGAAGAAGTCTTTGAATTTTTTGTTGGTGAGCATCTTGTCGATGAGCTTGAAGATGGTCTGCCTGTCCTCGTCCTCGAGCTGCTGGATTAGGCGCAGCTGTTCGACGGCCGTCTTGTCCTCGATGTGGACCTCGGCGGGAATGTCCCCGTCGTATGCGAGTATCTGGTCGGTGGTCATGTTGAAGAGCTGTACCGCCCTGTGACCAGTTTTTTTTCCTTGCGAAGGTTGGTAATGATAATGCCTGAAATGAAATGCAAGGGGGTAAAGAAATTACTTCTATTGTTGATTTTCAAAAGCTGTTTTAGTTATATTTGATTTTTACATATCGTTATGAGTAAAGAAATCATTTTTATTGTTTGTTTGGTGCTATCATCCTATTTTTTGAAAGCCCAAAACTTACCGGGTGGCTTGAATTCAAGACTTCCTACTTCACCTATTTCCGGCCCACTTCCCAAGCTTCCCTCCAAACCAGAAATCCCTTACCTGGAAGAGCTCAAACAGATCCATTCGCTGAAGAAATCCTACGATTCCCTACAGAATGAACTCAAAGAACTCAAGGAGATGACCTCTGACAGCACCCGGCGGGACAGCCTCTTTACGCTGGCCAAGGAAAGGAGCAGGGAAGTGCTCGAACAGGAAAGCAAAACCCTGGAAAGCCTGGTCCAAAGCGAGGATATCCCCGGGGAGGAAATCAAGCATGCGGCAAAAAACACCCTGGAGCGGGTGAATGAATCCAAGGCCAGACTGGGGGATATCAGAAAAGTCGATGAGCTGGAATCCCTGGTGGACCAGAACAATGAAAACCTTAAGGCACTGACCAATGAATGGATCATGCCCAAAGTGGAAGAGCAAGTCACAGGAATAGTGAAAGAGGGATTTGACCCCAGAGACGCCAAAATCCCGGACTTCTACGGTAAAGACGCATTGGCTGAACTGACAAAAAAAGGATTGCCTTCTGAAGTGCCTTTCGATCAGGCCAAGGAACTTGCCAAGGAGAAGGCAGGGCATATTTCCAATGAATACATCCAAAAGGCAGGAAAGGATTTTTCAAGATTGAAAATCGATTCCCTTGGGAATATAAAGACCATTCCATCTGAGCTGAAAAACAAGAAGAAAGAATTTTTTGAACCAAACCGCCTAAAAGGAGTGCCGGTTGTCCACCGGATTGGGATGTTGCTGTGGTATGATCCGCTGACCTCCTTCGGTGATGGGCTGTTGCTGGATTATGGGTTATCCTATTCCTTTACCCAACAGTTTTCCCTGCTGGGCGGGGGCACCTGGAAAAAGCAGTTTGACGACAAGGGGGAGTTGAGGAGAGAAGGGATTGGGGTGTTTACAGGAATTCGTTTCAGCAAGGGCAACTGGTTTGCCCAAGGGACTGTAAACCGCAATGAGGTCACCGTCACCAACCCGCCAGGCTATGAGTCCAGGGATTTTAATGGAAAAGCCTGGGCTACCGGTTTCGCGTTGGGAAGAACCATCCCTATGGGCAATACCATACGCTCAGTGGTGATGGGTTCTGTTGATCCCTTTTTTGACAAGAGATCCAGTTTACACAAGAGCAGGATCCAGCTGAAGATCGGCTTTGAGATCGGTTCCTTCCGGAAGCTCAGGAAAGAAGTGAAGGAGCTGGTTCCGTTGGATGGCTTGGAGGAAAAGGGAAATGAAAAGGTGGAGTATTATCTGAAGGATCTAGGGGAGCTGTGATTTGTTATTTATCAAAATGGATAAAAAAACAGAGTAGGGGTCTTCTTATGGTTTTTAGTTCTCTTTTAACTAGCGTACAGTCCAATATGTTCTGATTTAAATGAAAATTATAATTTAATCTTAAATTCAAAAAGTTTTTTATGACTAGAAATGTGTTTTCATCGCTATATGCAATTTATTCTGTGTTATAAATTTTGTTTAAAAATATTTTATTTATACTTATGAAAAATCCTCTTAGTGTTTTATTGATTGCCTTTTTGATGCCATTAGGAATCATTCAAGTATTTGGTTCGCTTTCATTGGATGGTATCCTTAAGTTAGAGGGACCAAATGGAGATAGAGCTTCCTTGATGGATAGTTTTTCCGAGGATCTACCTGATACTTTGGGTGTTTCAGGAGATCCCGAAATGGAAGAGCTTGAAGAATTAAGAAAACAAGAATTAGAAGATTTTATCAATACTCATTTGGACAGTCTTGATCCATATTCTGGATCGGATGAGTCAGTTCAAATGCAAAAATCCGAGTCGATTCAGACTATGAGCCAATCCCTTCCAAATCAGGCTGAATATGATGCACTAATTGATTTGTACCAAGCGACGGGAGGGGTAAATTGGTATGAGAATTCCGGATGGAGTACCGCAGATCCGAATGTTGTTGAAAGTGTTGCCAACTGGGACAATATCATTGTTGACGCAGATGGTCATGTAACCCATATTCAGCTTAACCACAAGAATCTGACAGGTGTTTTACCCTCCACGCTGCAAAATCTCACCTACTTAAAATGGTTTAGAGTCCAAGGGAATAACCTGACAGGTCAATTGCCGGATTTTACCAATATGGCCCACTTGACTTTTGTTGAATTTTCTAGAAACAATTTTACGGGTGTAATGCCAGCTTCTTACGGAACCTGTCCAAATTTGGCAGAGATTCATGCTCATCAGAACAATATAGGTGGATCAATTCCCTCTAGTTATACCAACCTTACCAACTTAAAATGGCTTTCACTGTATATGAATAACATGGAGGGGTCTCTACCATCAGACATTGGGAACATGTCAAGTTTGGAGTATCTTCATATACATACCAATAACTTTTCGGGTACTATACCCTCCTCTCTAGAAAACCTTCCTGCTTTAGAGTTTATTGATCTAAGCAACAATTCATTTTCCGGGAGTTTGCCTAATGGAATTGGAAATATGCCCTCTCTTAAGTTTTTGTTTCTCCACAACAACGGTTTTTCCGGGACAATCCCTTCCACTTTAGGAAACACAAATCTTCTGGAAATCATGTGGATTTATTCCAATCACTTTACAGGCAACTTACCGCAGTCTATGGGAAACCTGAATAAATTGAAAACGCTATTTGCGCAGGATAATGAATTGTCTGGCTCAATTCCCAATTCCTTTGGCGGAATGGCTGAGCTTACTGCGTTAAGGTTATACAATAATTCAATACAGGGAAGTATTCCTTCCAGCTTAGGTAATTTAAACAAAGTGGAGGAAATCAGACTTCAAAACAACCTTTTGAGTGGTCCAATTCCATCCCAGCTTGGTAATATTCAAAATTTGGAAGTTTTAATTTTGGAAAACAACAAATTAAGCGGGGTCATTCCATCCAGCTTTTGTTCTTTTAATTCACTTCAGCTACTTAGACTGAACAACAACTTATTGGATGGGGAGATTCCGAATTGCCTATACGATAAAAATATCTATTCATTTACAGTGAATTATAACCATTTTAATTTTGTGGATTTAAGTTATGCCAAAACCAAAGAGTCAAATTTTAATAATTACTCTCCGCAGAATCTCAAATTTGTTGATACGCTATACGTCCAGCAAAATCAGACCCTTGATTTGACTGTTGATGACGGAAATTATCAAGGTGCCCCATCTATTTATCGGTGGAACAAGGATGGCACATGGTTGCATTCTGCCTCTCCAAGTAACAAAACATTAAATGTGGATTGTGGAACTTCCCCCTGTGAGGGTCTATATTATCTGCAGATTACCAATCCTGATTTCCCGAATGCCCGTTTGAGCGGAAACTTATTTTATTTGAAAACAGGAGTCCAATTGAGTAGGACTATCTGTATGGTTGATTAAGACTTATGTTATGAAGAATAATATGTTTTTGCTGTCATTAGGCATTGTAGTAAGCTGGTTTGCATTCTGGTATAATGAAGTGTCCTCCAATCCGGGATTACTTAAAGAAACAGATGATAATGTAGATGTTTTTTTGCAAGAGGGGGAAATTGATAAGAATCAGCTTTATTTGGATAGCATGTTATGGGAGCAAATGATGCTCGAAGCTGAGAGGGTTTCCCCTAATGTTGCCAAGTTGAATTATTCAAAATTAAAAAATGACCCAAAAAAAGGCGCACCGGAAAAGACATCTGACGGGAATTCTGTTTTCAGTAATACTTCAGGAATAGTTACTGGCGGCTCCGTCTCGTCTGATAATGAATTGTCTTTGAATTCAATGAATTCGGTTTCAGCACTGCCCAGTCAGGCTGAATATGATGCCTTGATGGATTTTTACCAGGCTATGGATGGGCCCAACTGGTTTAATAACTCAGGTTGGAGTTCTGCGAACCCTAATGTTTTGCAGGATGTGAGTAATTTTCATGGATTGACACTAGATGCAAGTGGGCATGTTAAATGGATCATATTTTGGCAAAACAACCTTAACGGTACCATTCCTGAAAGTTTTGGGGATCTGACTTATCTGGAGCATATCCAGATGGTGAGAAATCCCCATATCGGTCAGCTGCCGCAGAGTTTGGGAAACCTCGACAAGGTTGTAGAACTCTTGCTCTATGGGAATAATATGACAGGTACTATTCCTGGCACGATTGGGAATATGACCGCACTGGAAAATGTCCACCTATATATAAACAATCTTACAGGCAGTATTCCCCCATCCCTTACATCTTTGCCCAACCTTGAGTTTTTTAGCGTTTATGACAATAACCTGACGGGTGTTTTACCTTCCGATTTAGGAGATTTGAATAAACTGACCCATTTTTATATCAATGGCAATGCGATTACTGGAAATATACCCTCCTCCATAGGAAACATGTCAGCGATGAAAGAGCTTTATCTATATTCAAATCAGCTTTCAGGACCTATCCCTACTTCGATCGGTAATCTTTCCGGCTTAACACGCCTGTACCTCAACCAAAATCAGTTGTCAGGCACCTTGCCTGTTTCACTAGGAAACTTGGATAATCTGCAGTTTTTCTGGCTACAGGATAACAATGTCACAGGGCAGATACCGTGAGAAATGGGAGAGCTGCAACTTCTGGATTCATTTTTGGCCTATAGAAATAACTTCGCGGGTAGTCTTCCTCCAACCTTAGGAAATATAGTCGCACTACGGCAATTAAGGTTGGATGAGAACCAAATTGCAGGGGCGATACCCCCTTCCTATGGAAATTTGGTCAACATCAATACGTTAACACTCAATGATAACAAACTCACAGGGAATATACCCACCAGTTTTTGTTCGTTCGCTGCCATCAGTCAACTTGGATTACATAACAACCGACTGGAAGGGTACATCCCGGATTGTCTCCTCGACAAAAATATCACTGAATTTACGGTAAGGTATAATTATTACAACTTTGAGGAACTTGCTTATTCCAAAACAAAAATCTCCAATTATTACAAGTATGCCCCACAGTACCTTAAGTTCGTTGATACGCTGTATGTAACACCAAACACAACGGTTGATCTTACCTATGATGACGGTAATTACCTGGGCTCCCCCTCCTTGTATCGGTGGAAAAAGGATGGAGTATGGCTCCACGATGCATCTGCTTCCAATGATGTGATCAGTATCAACTGTAGTTCATCCGGATCACAGTCCTGTGAGGGACTTTATTATTTACTGATTACTAATCCCGATTATGCGGGAGCTTATTTGAGTGGTGACATATTTTATCTGAAAATGGCACCGGAATTAGATCGGACTATATGTTCTGCCGATGAATTATATCAGGCACTTGAATTATGTATTTAAGGTGTGGGCTATGCTTTTTATATGTAACAGCTACTGGAAAACTGGCCAGCAGCGAGCTGGCCAGTCGGATTTTTTAGAGAAATTGGATATCCAACCGGGACAATTTGAACCTATTTAAAACAGAATATAGAAAAGTAAGATCTGATAAGTTAATTACTGACTGAGTATTCCCTACTCATGATGATAAGGCTCGTTTCGTAGAATTGTAAACCCTCTATACAATTGCTCTATGAAAAATGGACGGATCATC
This sequence comes from Algoriphagus sp. AGSA1, assembly GCF_021390545.1. Taxonomy (GTDB): domain Bacteria; phylum Bacteroidota; class Bacteroidia; order Cytophagales; family Cyclobacteriaceae; genus Algoriphagus. The sequence continues at coordinate 30,667 of NZ_JAJUWR010000045.1, forward strand.
TGATGGGAAAAAGTCATTTTGGAAATCGAGAGCTTGCCATTGGCACGGGCATAAACTTCATCCGAAAAGCCATAAGGCCCTCCGATTAGGAATATCAGTTGCTTAAGCCCGGAATTCATTTTCTTTTGGAGAAAAACGGAAAAGTCCATGCTACTGTAGCTTTTGCCCCGCTCATCCAGCAAGATCAACTCATCAGAAGGTACCAGCTTTTTTAAGATCATCTCCCCTTCCTTTTCTTTCTGCAGAATCGCGGATAGGGATTTCGTGTTTTTCAGGTCTGGGATGACTTCAAATTCAAATTTGACATAAAAATTCAGCCGCTTACTATACTCTTCTATCAGTTCAATAATGGCTTTGCTGTCAGTTTTGCCTATTGCTATCAGTTTGATGGTCATTCACGAAAATAGCAATACCAACCATATTATTTTCTTTTTCTAAGTCAGAGAATAAACTTAATTTCCTGCTTCCTACCATGACAAACTCCTTTTTATGAGAAAATTTATAGCCTTCTTTACGTTTTTCTGCCTGGTCCAGCTGGTTTCTGGCCAATCAAAAGCCCCATATTTTGTCCTCGACCCCACGCTGACTCCCGACGCCAAAGAAATCGTGTTCAGTTTTGAAGGGGATCTCTGGAAAGTACCGGTAGAAGGAGGGTCATCTGTGCGACTGACAGCTATGGAAGGGATAGAGAGCAGGCCGGCCGTGTCACCGGATGGTAAATGGCTGGCCTTTACCGCAGAGCAATTTGGGAATAAGGATGTATTTGTAATGCCGATGACAGGAGGAGAGATACGGCAGTTGACCTTTCATGACGGTGCCGATGAGGTAGAGTCCTGGAGCTGGGAAAGTGACAGGATTTACTTTACCTCTGATAGGTACAATAGATTTTCGGGATATGAAATCGGACTTGATGGGGCCACGCCCAAAAGACTTTTTCCACATTACTTCAACACCATCCATGGGACGGTGGTACACCCCAAAACAGGGGAAATTTACTTCAACGAGACCTGGGAGAGTAAGACTTTTGCCCACCGAAAACGCTACAAGGGAGAATATAATCCTGATATTAAGTCTTACAATCCTTCTTCAGGGCAGTTTGTGCAATACACGGACTATGAGGGAAAGGATTTTGGAACAACTATAGACCAAAATGGAAATGTGTTTTTTCAGTCAGATGAAGGGAATGATGAATACAACTTATACACATTTGATGGGACTATTAAAAAACAACTGACAGATTTCCCTACTTCCATCATGTGGCCGAAGGTGAGCGCCAATGGGGAGAAAATAGTTTTCCGAAAAGATTACCAGGCATTTGTCTATGATGTGGCCACTGGGAATACCACCCAACCTGAAATTTCAATTTACCAAAATCAAACTCTCCAAAAGGATCTTTCCAGGCAGGTCTCCGGAAATATCTCAAATTTTGATGTTTCCCCGGATGGGAACAAAATGGCATTTGTGTCTAGGGGAATTCTTTTCATCTCAGATATCAAAGGCAAATTTGTCAAGCAAATTCCCACAGATCCAAAGGAAGCTGTAGAAGAGGTAAAATGGCTTACGGACAACAAAACGCTTATCTATTCCCGTACAGTACAGGGCTATCACAATTGGTTTACAATCTCAGCCCAAAATCCCGGAGAAGAGAAGCAGCTGACCCAAGATAAGTTTAAAAACCGTCAGTTGACTTTGAACAAAGACAGAAGCTTGGGGGTATATATTGGAGGCCGAAATGAAGTCAGGGAGATCGACCTGAAGACATTGAAAAGCAAAACACTTGTCCAGGACGAACTATGGGGACTGTACACACCAAATGCTTACTTGTCTCCTGATGATCAATACGTAGTATTCAGCCCTATCCGCAATTTTGAGCGGGATGTGATCGTCTATCATAGGCCTACACAAAAGACGATTAACTTGACGGAGACTTTCGTGACCGAGACCTCTCCCTACTGGTCGCCGGATGGCAAATACATTTATTTTACTACAGACCGTACCCATGCAAGTTACCCTTATGGCACTACCGATGCGCATATTTTCAGAATGAAACTGAACAAATTCGCGGAGTTGTTTGAGTCAGATAAGGTAGCGGAGCTCTTTAAGGAAGAGCCGAAAGAGGATAAAGAGAAAAAGGACAGCAAAGAGGACAAGGCTTCACCGGAAGCGAAGATATCTCCACAGAGAATAATGGAGAGATTGGAGCTGATAGGGCCTTCTTTTGGGCAGCAATCTAACCCTGTCATACTTCAAAAAGACGGTAAAACCTGGGTGTTTTATACCTCTAACCATGATGAAGGTGACTCAAAATTATGGAAAACCACGCTCGAAGATTTCGAAAAGACAAAGACCGAGAAAGTAAGTGATGAACGCATTGGAGGATATGATTTAGTTCAGTCCAAGGATAAGGTTTACTTGCTGGCTGGAGGAAAAATACACAGCTTGGATCCTGCCGCCAATAAACTCGAGGAGATAAAAGTCCCGCACCAATTCGAAAAGAAATTGAGGGATGAGTTTGAACAGATGTATTATGAAGCCTGGGCGGGAATGGAGCAGAATTTCTACGACGGTGACTTTCATGGGGAAAACTGGCAGGAACTCCGGGACCGCTATGCGGAATTTTTACCTTATGTGAGCAGCAGAGAAAATCTACGGACTATTTTCAACGATATGCTGGGCGAACTGAATACTTCACATTTTGGATTCAACTCTTATGGTGACGAGGAAAGAGGTTATTTTGGTACGCAAACCATGAATGCAGGAATTGTCTTTGATGAGGAGAGCCCATTCCAGGTTAAGTATATCTTAAAGCATAGTCCAGTAGATTTGGATCCTGCTCCGGTGCTTCCAGGTGATAATCTGCTTGCTGTGAATGGAGTGAAAATAGATTCAAAGCAAAACCGTGAATACTATTTCGCAGCTCCAGGTATGACCAAGGAGCTGGTTTTGACCTTTGACAGAAATGGCGAGAGTATTACGGTGAAAGTTCTTCCCGCTTCCACAGGACAAATGAAAACATGGCTCTACGATGAATGGATGGATGCCAATGAAGCTTATGTGGACGAAAAGTCCGATGATAAAATCTCATACATCCACATGAAAAACATGGGCGGAGGCGAGCTGCAACATTTCTTGGAGAAAATGGTCTCTGTGAAAGGTAACCGGGAAGGATTGATCCTTGACTTACGGTATAACACTGGCGGAAATGTACATGACAAAGTCCTTCAGTTTCTAAGCCAGAAGAGTTACCTGCAGTGGAAGTACCGTGATGGTGCCCTGACCAACCAGCCTAATTTCTCCCCTGCGGACAAGCCTATTGTACTTCTGATCAATGAGCAATCCTTGTCCGACGCGGAGATGACCGCTGCGGGATTTAAGGAGCTGGGCTTGGGAACAATCGTGGGAACCGAAACTTACCGCTGGATTATCTTTACTTCCGGGCAGGGATTGGTGGATGGCTCATTTTATAGGCTTCCGGCTTGGGGCTGCTATACGCTTGATGGAAGGAATTTGGAAAAGGACGGAGTGCAACCGGATATCCGTATAGAAGAGGGGTTTACAGATCGATTGAAGGGCAAACAGAAGCAGCTGGACAAAGCTATAGAGCTGATCATGGAGAAGTTGAGGTAAGGTAGGATAAATCATAATTCTATTGTTGACCAAATCCTATCATGCT
>NZ_JAJUWR010000046.1 GCF_021390545.1 Algoriphagus sp. AGSA1
TCTCCCCTGATAAAAACTGCTCTAATACTTTTTTCTTGAATGCTGATTCTTGTTCTTTCATACTGCTCTATCTTATAAACTTTAACTAAAATTCAAAGTTTTAGACAGAGTTTAGATTACAGTCTCTTAGAAACCTCAAGGGTTAAGTGCTATTTACAGCAACTCCACACTTCTCTTCACAAAAGCAGTCAAATCCTTGCCTGTTAGCAAGTCTTTAGGTTGATATTTTCTCCGTGAATTTACTCGCCGTAGTTACAAAACAAATTAGAAAACCAACCAATTTCAATCACTACTTTACTCTCTTGAATTTTTCAGCACATCCTTCGTCACAGTTCACAGGATCGGGAGTCAGTACCAATCTGTTATCATCAAAAGAAACACCATAAACAAGTTGAAATTGAACATCCGGGCAATTAAAATCAATGGTCAAGCTGTCAACTGTTTTAACATATGTTCCGTTGCAAGAAAATCTGTTTGAAAGGAGAATATTATCCTCTTCAAAAGTATAGGTATAACCATTTTCTACGGACATCCAATTACCAGCTCCTCCATCACTTCCATAGGTTTCAATCAGTTGCCATGTGCCTTGGACTGAATCAACTCCTTGTGGTGCCCCAACATCGCTACATCCAGCAAAAGGAAGTAAGAGAGCCAAAACTATAATTATATATTTCATAAGTTTGGATTTTTAGTCTATGATAATATGGTGCGTTTCCTCTTCATCACTCTTAAGCATGATTTTTAATACATACCTGCCTTTTTTCACTTTCAATATATCTACGATCGATTTTCTATTTATAAGTCCTTCTAAGATAAAGATTTGGAACTGTCTCTTAAATGAAAACCCTTGAATCTATTGCTCCAGAATCAAGGGTTAATGAATCTACTATAAAAAAACCCTCGAGGTTTTGAGAACCTCAAGGGTGTTAAACGCTTTTACAGCAACTCCACACTTCTTTTCACAAATGCGGTCAGGTCTTTACCTGTAAGCAAGCCTTGGGAAAGAAGCGCCAGATCAAATGACTGTTTAGCTATTTTGATCTTCTCTTCTTCAGTTTCAGCTTTTAGGACTTTATCTACAGCAGGGTGGTTTCCGTTGATGGCTACCTTGTAAGCATCAGGAAGCGATCCGTAGAAGCCCATTCCTCCACCACCAGTGGCAGCCATTTCTTTCATTCTGCGCATAAACTCCTCCATGGTGATGGTCACCGGAAGCTCTTCAGGGCTTAGGCCTTCCACTTCAACTGTGTAGGTTTTGTTATTGATCGCTTTCTCAAAGATTTCTTTCACTTCCTTGCTTTGATCTTCAGTAAGCAAGTTGGCGTAAGTCTCATCCTTTTGGATTAGCTTCTCAGCCACATCCGCATCTACACGCTTCAGGGAAGTTTTCTCCAGTTTGCTTTCAAGATTCTGGATAAAATGGCTGTCAATCGGTGAGTCCATCACCAAGACATCATAATCCTTCTTATTGGCGGACTGAATAAAGCCATCCTGCTTCTCCAAATCAGTTGCATACAAAATGACTGTTTGCTCATTCTTGTCTGTTTGGTTCGGCTTTACTTTAGACTGGTATTCTTCGATAGTGAAAAACTCGCCATTCGTATTTTTCAGCAAAGCAAAGTCTTTCCCTTTTTCGTAGAATTTCTCCTCGGAGATCATTCCGTATTTCACGAAAAGGCCGATATCACCCCATTTTTGCTCGTAAGCAGTTCTGTCTTTTTTATAAAGCTCAGCCAGCTTGTCCGCTACTTTCTTGGTGATGTAGGAATTGATCTTCTTCACATTACCATCCGCCTGCAAGAAGCTTCTTGACACATTCAGAGGAATATCCGGAGAATCGATCACCCCATGAAGTAACATCAAGAATTCAGGCACGATGTCTTTCACCTCGTCCGTGATAAATACCTGACGGCTGAATAATTTGATCTTGTTTCGCTGAAGTTCGAATTCGTTTTTCACTTTCGGGAAGTACAACACTCCCGTCAGGTTGAATGGATAGTCCACATTCAAATGAATCCAGAAAAGTGGATCCTCAGACATAGGGTAAAGCTCTTTGTAGAACTTCAGGTAGTCTTCGTCAGTCAGATCACTCGGGGACTTGGTCCAGATAGGTGCAGTGGTATTGATGATATTATCCACTTCCACAGACTTCCATTTCTTCTCGCCTTTGTCATCCACCCCATCTTCTACAGATTCGGATTTAGTGCCAAATTTGATCGGCACAGGAAGGAATTTTGCGTATTTGTCCAGGATTCCCTGAAGCTTCCATTTATCCAGGAATTCTTCGGAATCCTTATTGATATGAAGGATAATGTCTGTACCCCGATCTTTTCTTTTTCCTTTGGAAATCTCAAACGAAGTAGATCCGTCACAGGTCCATTTAGCGGCTTCTGCTCCTTCTTGGTAGGAAAGCGTGTTGATTTCTACCTTGTCAGCGACCATAAAAGCCGAGTAAAAACCTAGACCGAACTTACCGATGATTTCATTGGCATCTTTGGCGTCCTTGAATTTCTCCACAAATTCCTCAGCTCCGGAGAAAGCTACCTGGTTGATGTACTTTTTAATCTCCTCAGCAGTCATCCCCAAACCTCGGTCAGAGATGGTGATGGTCTTCTTTTTCTCATCAAAACTCACTTCCACCGTAGTGTCACCAAGTTCGCCGGAATACTGACCTAATGTCGCTAATCGTTTGATTTTTTGTGTCGCATCAACTGCATTTGATACAAGTTCTCTTAGAAAAATCTCGTTATCAGAATAGAGAAACTTCTTGATAATCGGGAAAATGTTCTCGGTATGGATCGAGATCGTGCCTTTTTCCTGCATGGCTATAAATTAGTTTAGTTAAACACATGGTTTGTCGGGCTCGGAATTGCAACTGTTGTTCCAAAGGAGAATTGGTGTCATTTTGGCAGATTGAATTTTAGATTTGAAATTCTCAATGCTCATAGAAATCCTAACAATTCGAAAAAAGCAATCCTGACTTACAACTTGTTGGACTTATGGCCCTTCGCCTCCGCTCAGGGTGACCACGCATCCTCTTTCGTGATTACCTGAATTTTTCAATTTTTCAATCCGCCACGGCGGACAAGTCCTTATAATTTTTACAATCCACCTATCTTTGGGCATGTGGAAAGAAATCTCAGTTCTCATTAGCAAGGAAGTCACGCTGGAATGGCGACAGAAATTCGCACTGAACGGGATTTTGCTTTATGTGGTTTCCGCAGTTTTCATCACCTACCTGAGTGTAGGGGCCAAGCAGGGAAATATTACCGCTCCCACTTGGAATGCGCTTTATTGGATTATTATTCTTTTCTCGGCTGTAAATGCTGTGGCAAAAAGTTTCGTACAGGAGCACCAAGGACGTCAACTCTATTATTACATGATTGCTTCGCCCGAGGCAATTATTCTTTCTAAAATTATCTACAATACCGGACTTACACTGATTTTGGCTCTTTTAGGATATGGGGTTTTTTCAGTGATTTTGGGAAATCCAGTCCAGGATCAAGGCTTGTTTCTGCTTAATTTGATTTTAGGGGCGATGGGATTTTCGGCAAGTCTCACCATGGTAAGCGGTATTGCCTCCAAAGCTGGCAATAACGCCACTCTGATGGCTATTCTGAGCTTTCCTGTGATTATCCCTATTTTGCTGATGGCTATCCGCATTTCCAAAAACGCCATGGACGGACTCGATTGGAGTGTAAGCATAGATAAGCTCTTGACGCTTCTGGCGATCAATGCCATCGTCGCCGTGACGGGATATATTTTGTTTCCTTATTTGTGGAGGTCGTAGTCTTCATTATTCGAAATTCATCATTCGGAATTGAAAATTAAAGATTATGAACATGACACCCAAAGCCAATTCCAATGAAAGTATAGATTGATTTCCCCTCGGTGATAAATCAGAAAACAGACCTCAATCCCAGATAAGTCGCAAAAGACTCAAAGCCCTTGTTCTTGAGTAATTGCTTAACTTTCCAAAGGATTCTCCAATTTCCCCATAAACAAAATCGCTCCGCTGTGTTTCTCTTGGATAAAAAAGATAAAAGGTCTGTCCAAAGTGAAGATTGTCGGTGTTGAATCAGGAGGTAAACTGGTATATTCTACCACTTCAACAATAGTGGCCGCGGCAGCTTCCGTTCCCTTTTCATCTACTTCTATAAGCGCTTGGTGGATTACCCTGTCGATTTTCAAAAGATCAGTTGGGTTGGAGAATAATTGGGTGAAATTATCTTGATGGAAACTAAATGGCCTGACTAACCCCATATCTTGTAAGTCGCTGGAAAGGTTGTCAATTTTATATTCAATCTTGAATTTCGGCATTTTCAAAATCAAATTCACATCCCTCGGATTACTTCTCCATTCATTCAAATTTTCCAAGGTAAAGTGAGGATATAGTTCCGAAAGATTACCGCTTTCATTGATTAAAATCCCCATAGAATACTGTTCTGAACTGTAGGGTATTTCCAAGTAAGTATAGTCGGCTGCACCATAAGCTTTGAATCCCGCCGACTCACCCAAATTCATCATATCTACCATGATTTCTTGCCCATTGCCGAGCGTGAAGTTTTCTTTGATGGTATTCTCTTTTGGAAAATTATAGGTCCAGTCCCCTTTGAAGTAAATCGCATTGACTAAATACATCACAGCATCTGCGGGAATAAAGTCCAGCATATCCTTGATGAGGCCGTTGGTCTGTTTTTCTATCCAGTGATTGATGATATTCACAGAATTTGGGTCATACACATCAATCGGGGCAATTTCAGCATTGAAATAGTTTTGGGCAGCATCCTTGAAAGGGGTTTTTACTTGATAGTCGTCTTTATACCAAATACCATTGGCTATGCTTAGTTTTACTTTTGGATCTACATCCAGCAAAAATGACGTAAGGTCTTCGACTGCCTGGTTTGCTTCTTCCAGGCTCATGCCCTCCAGTTGCAAAACTTGGATAAATTCTTCCAAAACCTCCCCATCATTGCCGTTCATCGCCATAGCCAATGCTTGGTGTACTGAATAGGGGCTGAAAAACAGGTTCTTGGAATCCCCATTGGAGACCAACTGCTGGAAAAAATTTGTTGCAAACCGCGTATTTGATTCAGAGAGTCTGTTTTCATCTAAGGACAGCTCCCTCAAATTAGCCTCTACTTTTCCCGAAGGGGGATTATCCTCACCGGACATGCAGCTAAAGCAGAAGAGAAATGATGTAAGCATACATAGGCTTGCGGCAGGCTTGGAGCTCCTGTAGGATTTGAAAAAGAATGGTTTCATAGCTAACATTTTTCATCAAGACGTTGGTTATCTGCAAAATGCTACAATTGGGCGAAGTCATAATCAAAAAATCGAGCTCAAACCAAAATGGGTCTCAAAGGGCTCAAAATCATGAACCAGTTCTCATTTTATCCATATCACCCTCCCACTTCATTTTTCCCCGAAACGCTTTGATTCGCTTCTGTTTTTTCAACCTAAGAATTAACCGCAATCCCTCTTCCACTGTAGCTTTCTTAATAGTCAAGCCAGATACTTTCATGGCTTCCTCCATTAGCTTGTCGTCAATTTCAATAGTTGTTCTCATAATGTGTGTGATTTCAGTGAATCTACACATTATAAAGAATTTGTATAAGGTTTTAAAAGCAACAAATCCAAATTTTCTATTCTGAGTAAACATTACGTTCGCCTCTGTGACCTCCGTGGTTAAAAGAACTCACAAAAAGCAGCGTTTTCAGGAACTTATGCCTTATTTTTGCACTTGAATTAGCAAAAATACCCTATGCGCCAATCCTGGTGGAAAATTCTTGCAATCGCCCTGCTGCTGTACACGCTAATCGCAGGCTTGCTGATGGAAGTGCCGAGGCTTCCCATTCTCAATGAAACTATCCGTGCTCTTCACTTTCACGTGACCATGTGGTTTGGTATGATTCTAATGTTGGTAGTGGCGGTGTACTACAGCATCAAATACCTACGAACCAATGATCTCAAAAATGATGATTTGGCCATAGAATTCACCAATGCAGCTATTCTTTTTGGGGTATTGGGCATCGTCACCGGCATGCTTTGGGCTAAATTCACTTGGGGAGATTACTGGAGTGGAGACCCTAAGCAAAACGCCGCAGCTATTGGGATTTTGATGTATTTCGCCTATTTGATCCTAAGAAACTCACTTACAGATTCCCAACAAAGAGCCAGAATCGGTGCTATTTATAACATCTTCGCCTTTGCAGCCTTTATTCCGCTTATCTTTGTATTGCCTAGATTAACAGACAGTTTGCATCCGGGAAATGGTGGTAACCCGGGCTTCAACGCTTATGATCTTGACTCCAAATTAAGGGCAGTATTCTATCCTGCGATTATTGCCTGGACATTATTTGGCAGCTGGATCGCAACTGTACGTGTCAGAATGCGTAGGGTCGAAAGGACTCTAGAAGATCGTATGATTAATTCCTAATTGATGAAATCGAGTTTGCTTGAGACAGACAGGCATGATATAAACAGCGTATTCTGGAATAATATTTAAACCATTCGACCTGCCTGCCGCAGACAGGGATTCCATCTGGCCTTAAAAACAATTAAAAACTGATGAAAAAATTACTTACCATAGCGCTGCTTCTGGCTTTTAGCCTCTCTGCACTGGCACAGGACAAAATCCCGGTAACTGAAGCTGATTACTCCAACAACTCAGTGGAAATGGCAGATACCATGCGGGCCAACGGAAAAATTTATGTTTTGGTAGGGGTGATTGTACTCATTTTCGCCGGAATCACCGTTTACCTCATAAGTACGGATCGAAAGATCAGCAAACTTGAAAAAAATCTACTTTCCTAACAATTCGCTAAAATGAAAAAAGGACACCTTATAGGATTAGGCATAATAGCAGTTGCGATAGTAATCATCATGACCTCCATCGGTGATGCAAGCAGTTATGAGAGCTTCACCACCGCCAAAGAAATGAAGCATAAGGGCGAGGACAAAGCGATCCACGTAGTGGGACAGCTGAAAAAAGACGCAAACGGTGAGGTGACCGGACTAAACGTGCGGGAAGACAAAGTTTCTTTCACCTTTATGCTTGTCGATAACGAAGGAGTGGAGCAGGAGGTGTTTTACAATGAGCCTGTACCAGCAGATTTCACCCGTTCGGAGTCTGTGGTAGTAATCGGATCGTACAAGAATGATGAAATATTCATCGCCGATAAAATCCTGATGAAATGCCCTTCAAAATATCAGGAAACTGAAGTGCAGACAGCGGGAATGTGAGTTAGGGCAGATACAATAAAAAATCCATGATCAATACCTTTATCGGTAATTTTGGCCACTTGATGACCATAGTGGCCTTTGTCAGTGCGCTGACTACCGCATACGCCTACATACAGTGCTTCCGTGCAAACGAATTAGAAAAAGCCAATTGGAGGAAATTTAGTAGGATAAGCTTCTCCATACATGCCGTATCCAGCGTCATGATCGCTTTTTCGCTTTTTGAGATCATCTACAATCACCGCTTCGAGTACTTTTACGCCTATTCCCACAGCTCCAGGGCACTACCTGTTCACTACATGATTTCCAGTTTCTGGGAAGGCCAGGAAGGTGCATTTATCCTTTGGATCTTTTGGAACGTGATTTTAGGAGCCATTCTGATCAAGACCAATAAATTCTGGGAAGCTCCGGTGATGGTTGTCTTTGCTTTGGTACAGGCATTCTTGGTCTCGATGATTCTGGGCGTGGTGATAGGCGAATTGAAAATAGGTAGTTCCCCTTTTATTCTCCTGAGAGATGCTACCCAAGCACCGATTTTCCAGATGAATCCTGACTTCGTTCCGGAAGATGGTACGGGTTTAAATCCACTCCTGCAAAATATATGGATGGTAATTCACCCTCCCACGCTCTTCTTGGGTTATGCCTCTACATTGGTTCCATTCGCTTTCCTCATGGGTGGATTGGTGACCAAAAAGTATTCTGAATGGATCCGTCCTGCTTTGCCTTGGGCTATTTTCTCCGCCATGATCCTTGGAATGGGAATTATTATGGGAGCTTACTGGGCCTACGTGACCTTAAACTTCGGTGGGTACTGGAACTGGGATCCTGTAGAAAATGCGGTGTATGTCCCATGGCTGATCCTGGTCGCATCCATCCATACCATGATCACTTATAAGAAAAGTGCCACAGCCTTAAAAACTTCTATAGTGTTGGTGATCATGACTTTCATCCTGGTTCTTTACGCTACTTTCCTTGTGAGGTCAGGCGTCCTTGGAGACGCTTCAGTTCACTCATTCACCGATCTGGGGCTTTCAGGCCAATTGTTGATCTACATGCTTTTCTTCCTTGTGATCGCCATAGTCTTATGTGTGAGAGCCTGGAAACATATCCCTACTTCGGAGAAAGAAGCCTCAGTATATTCACGGGAGTTCTGGGTATTCATTGGTGCCACTACCTTGGCTTTGATGGCTTTTCAGGTCATCTTACCGACTTCTATTCCAGCCTGGAATTCACTGGTGGAAAGCTTTGGAGGGATCTCCAATATGGCTCCCCCTGCTGATCAGGTAGATTTCTATACCAAGTTTCAGCTGTGGTTTGCAGTTGCCCTGGCGATGCTTACTGCCGTGGGGCAGTTCTTCTGGTGGCAAAAGATGGACAAGAAAGCCCTAAAAGACGCACTTTTAACACCTTATATTATTTCGGTACTATTATCTGCTGTTATCATTGTCCTGGCCAAAGTGTATGACTGGAAGTACATGATCATCGTACTTGCGGGTACTTTCACCATTACTGCCAATTCAGTGATACTCTTCAAAATCCTGAAAAAATCCACCTTCAAACTAGCCGGAGGCTCATTGGCACATATTGGTTTGGGGATGATTCTTATTGGTATCATGTTCAGTTCAGGCTATTCAGACACTATTTCTATCAATATGTCTGGCTTGACTTATAGCAATAGCTGGGAGGATGAACTGAACAAGGAACATGTGCTGCTCTGGATCAATAAGCCTACCCAAATGAAGGACTATACGGTCATCTACCGTGGCCGTCAGAAGAAGGTAAAAGGGATATCCGAATATGTTCCTGCCAAAATCCTTCAACCTACGGGCAATATCAATGAAGCTATCGCCCTAGAGGATTATAAGAACCACTTTCAAAAAGGTGACAAAGTGGATATCGTACTTGAGGAAAATGACTACTTCGAGATCGAGTATTACCAAAATAATGTAATGAAATTCTCACTCAGCCCTATGTCCCAGTTCAACGAAGGCATGGGAGGACTGATTTCTTCCCCAGCTTCCAGGATTTTCATCGACAAGGATCTCTACACCTATGTGGCCGCAATGAATGATCCTGAGGATCCGGACTGGAAAGAGGACGAGATCTATGAAGTAGCCCCGGGTGAGCAATTCCACGTGGCGGACTTTGTGACTTATTTTGATGGGGCGGATGTGCTGAAAGAATTAGACGGCTATGTGCTGCAAGAAGGAGATGTAGCGGTACGGGCTAACCTTAGAATCCTAGATTATGATGTGGAGAAACTGCTGCAGCCAACCTTCATCATCCGCAACAATCAAGTAGGGAAACTTCCCGTGATCGATAATGAATTGGGGTTGAAAATAACCCTTGAAAACATTCTTCCTGAGGAAAACAAGTTTGTCTTCAAAGTCAATCAGTATCAAAAAGACTATGTAGTAATGAAGGCAATCGTGAAGCCTTATATCAATGTACTTTGGATAGGCACCATAATTATGCTTATAGGGTTCACAATAGCTATTTTCAGGAGATTTGATGAATTCAAAAAAATGAGGGACAAAGGATTGGAAGTGTGAAGTATAAAATCTGAAATCTAAAGTTTATAGCAAAGCCCGATGGTTAACTCATCGGGCTTCGTTGTTTTTAAACAGGGTCTGAGGGTTCTGATTTTTTTAACATACCCAAAATCTCGTCCACGTACTCCCTGGAATTACATAGTCTAGGTACTTTATGCTGTCCTCCTAGCTTCCCCCGCATACGCATCCAGTTTTCAAACAAACCCTGCGGAGCATGGTGGATTATGGGCTCTATCAAAGCCAATCCTTTATGCCTTTTCGCATCATAATCAGAATTAATCTCCCGCAAATGCATATCCAACAGCCGTTCAAACTCTTTGAAATCATCTGGATCCCTTTGAAACTCTATGATCCACTCGTGGGCTCCTTTGGCTCCGGTCCCATCAAAGTAAACAGGAGCCGCGGTGAAGTTGGCAATGCGGGCACCTGTCTGATCGGCGGCAAGCTGTATGGCCTTTTCAGCATTTTCGACAATCAATTCTTCTCCGAATGCATTAATAAATTGCTTAGTACGGCCTGATATTCTAAAGCGATACGGAGAAGTAGAAGTGAACTTTACTGTATCCCCGATCTTGTACCTCCAGAGCCCACCATTTGTCGTAATAACCAATGCGTAGTTTTTCCCCACCTCCACTTCAGACAAGGGAATTACAGCGGGTTCTTCAGATTCCCACTCTTCCATGGAGATGAACTCATAGAAAATCCCGTAATCCAAAAGCAGCAATAATTCATCTGAATCTTTCTGATCCTGAATCCCAAAGAATCCTTCAGAGGCATTATACGTCTCCATATACCTCATTTTTTCAGAAGGGATTAGTTCTTTGAATAGGCTCTTGTAAGGACCGAATGCAACGGCCCCATGAAAAAATATTTCCAGATTAGGCCATACTTCTAGAATATGCTTGGCTTTCTTTAGTTCCAATACTTTTTGCAGAAGTACAATCGTCCAGGTAGGTACCCCGGCCATGCATGTCACATCTTCATCCATGGTTTCCAGAGCCATTTTTTCAATTTTAGCCTCCCATTCTCCCATCAAAGCTGTTTCCTTGGAAGGAGTCCTTACGAAATAAGCCCAAAAAGGAAGATTCTCCATAATCACCGCAGAGATATCTCCCGCTCTGGCAGTTCCCAGGGGATTGAGCGGATTGTTTTCCAATGTCCCGCCTATGGTGAGGGTCTTGCCGGCAAATAGCCTGGAATCTGGATAATTGGCCATATATAATGCCACCATGTCCTTGCCTCCTTTGTAATGACACTCCTCCAGGCTCTCATCAGTGACCGGGATGTATTTACTTCTGCCTGCGGTGGTTCCGGATGATTTGGCAAACCATTCTATCTCCCGGTTCCAGATTACATTATCACTCCCTTCCATCGCCTTATCGATGAATGGCTTGAACTTGTCGTAATTTCTTATGGGAACCCTCCTTACAAAATCAGCATAGGATTTAATCTCCGCAAAGCCGTGCTCTTTACCGAATTCGGTGTTTTTCCCAGCTTCAATCAGTGCTCTAAAAATATTCTCCTGGACAGAAATCGGGTTTTTCTTAAAATTTTCAATTTGCCCCAAACGGCTCTTGAAGATCCAGGTCATAAAGGAATTTAGAACCGCCATCAGTTAAAAACTTTTCTTTTCAACTCAAAATTAGAACCCAAATATACTTTTCTTACTTGTTCATCAGCTGCCAATTCTTCAGCTGTTCCTGCTTTCAGTAGCTTGCCTTCAAACATAAGGTATGCTCTGTCTGTAATAGAAAGCGTTTCATTCACATTGTGGTCAGTGATCAGGATACCGATATTTTTGGTTTTAAGCTTCGCCACGATGGTCTGGATTTCCTCCACTGCGATAGGATCCACTCCCGCAAAAGGCTCATCCAATAAGACGAATTTAGGATCTACAGCCAAAGCCCGTGCGATCTCAGTACGTCTTCTTTCTCCACCGGATAAGACCATCCCCAGATTTTTGCGTACGTGGGTCAGACTGAATTCCTCCAGTAAGCTCTCTACTTTCTCCTTGCGTTGCTGCTTAGGCATCTTAGTCATCTCCAGCACAGCCATGATATTCTCCTCTACCGAAAGCTTCCTGAAAACAGACGCCTCCTGGGCCAGGTAACCTATCCCCAGCTTTGCCCGGCGGTACATCGGTAGGCTGGTAATATCGTCGCTTTCCAAAAAAATCTTGCCCTCATTGGGTTGGATCAAACCTACTATCATGTAAAAAGAGGTGGTTTTCCCCGCTCCATTTGGTCCCAAAAGCCCTACAATCTCACCCTGACTTAGCTCTACAGAGATGTCATTTACTACCCTGCGACCCTTATAGATCTTTACTAAATGTTCTGCTCGAAGAATCATATCAGTCAAATTTTATGTCTTTCACGTAGAGTTGTAAACTACTCTTGTCACGAAAGACATTTTCTCTCATTTCTGCTACTATATCAAATCTCATTTTGCCCCGAAGCATATTCACGGTAGTCAAGTCGGGATCTTTGGTGCGGTCCGCCATACCAAAACCCAGGCAAACCGGAGTAGTCACCTGACCGTCCTGTACGATCTTAAATCTCAGGTGCTTATCCTTCAATACCGCTACATCTTCTGCATATACATTTGAAATCCGGAAGATCGGCTCTGTGTTTCCGGGACCAAACGGCGCCATTTGTCTCAATATATTATAAAACTTGTAATTTATCTGATCCAACAGCAATTCATCATCAACTTCTATCACCGGTTTGCGATGGACTTCCTCTATTCTGCTCTTCACCACTGCCTCAAACTTCTCCTGGAAAGCAATCACATTCTCCACAGGAAGCGTCAGTCCAGCCGCATACATATGCCCTCCGAATTGATCCAATAGATCAGCACACTCTTCTATGGCCTCATATATATTGAAATCCACTACCGATCGCGCACTGCCCGTGGCTTTTCCATTTGACTCTGTCAAAATAATAGTGGGACGGTAGTATTTCTCAATACATCGACTGGCTACAATTCCGATTACGCCCTTGTGCCAGTCTTCCTTGAAAAGAACGGTGGAATTCCATACGGTCAACTCCTCCCTCAGAGCGATCATCTCAAAAGCTTCCTTGGTGATATTTTCATCAAAATTCCTACGGGTGGCATTTACCTCATCGACCACTTTGGCCCGCTCCATGGCCGCTTCCAAATCAGTGGAAATCAACAACTCCACAGATGCTTTCGCATGTTCCAGTCTTCCAGAAGCGTTTATCCTTGGGCCTATTTTGAAAACCACATCCGAAATCCCGATATCTTTCTCCAAATTACTGCTGAGCATCAAAGCCTTCAACCCTGGCCTAGGGGTGTTATTCAGACGATCAAGTCCATAATAGGCAAGAATCCTGTTTTCCCCGGTGATGGGCACAATATCCGCCGCAATACTCACTGCCACCAAATCCAGATAGGAATCCAAAAAGGCGGGATCCATCCCCCGCTTCCTTGCAATAGCCTGAATCAGTTTGAACCCTACCCCAGCTCCACTAAGCTCCTTGTAGGGATAGTTGCAATCGCTTCTTTTGGCGTCCAGCACTGCCACAGCAGCCGGAAGCCTGTCCCCCGGGGTGTGATGATCGCAAATAATAAAATCCACCCCAAGTTCTGATGCCAAAGCCACTTTCTCTATTGCCTTGATCCCGCAATCCAATGCGATAATCAGTTTGATATCATTCTCCGCGGCAATTCGAACTCCTTTTTCAGATATCCCATATCCTTCTTTGTAGCGGTCTGGGATATAAAAGACCACATCCGGATAGAACGTTTTTAAAAATCCGTACATCAGTGCTACCGCAGTAGTGCCATCCACATCATAGTCGCCATAGACCATGATTTTCTCCCCTCCCGCTACTGCGGTCTGGATCCTATCTACGGCCTCAGTCATATCCTTCATGAGAAAAGGGTCGTGAAGCTGGACCAAAGAAGGACGGAAGTAGCTCTTGGCTTCCTCGAAGCTCTTTACCCCGCGATTAATCAACATATTAGCCAATGTCGGGTTGACATTTATCTCTTTACTCAGCTGGTCGATGGCCGTTTGCGAGGTTTTGGGCTTTTGTTTCCAGAGGTACTCCATTAAGCTAATTTAGTAAACTAAGTTTCTTGTGATTTAAACATTAAAAGTATTGGTACTATAATCGGCTATTTCAGCCCAAAAGTTTACTTGAAAGTAAAAAAGCTAGCCTGTTATCTTCTTATATTTTCCCCAAAAATATACCGGAAAAATAAGTGCTTTGAGCTTCCAATCATTTCTCTCCGCCAAAGTCAAGCTAGCATCCTCATGAACAGCACGATACATTTTACCGGCAAAAAGACAGTGGCCTATGAGCAAGACAAAAACGACAGCATAAATAATCAATTCAGTCATTAGAGTTGTAAAGTGGTAAAGTTGTAAAGTTATTTCCCTAGTTAATCTGTGACATTAAGGGTTTCTTCCGCAAAACCAATGCGGCCCAATTATCCTTGCTTTGTTGAGAAATCAGCTCAAGTCCAAGTGGCTTGGCACAATCATGCAGATCTTCAATATCTTCAGTATAAAAGCCGCTGAGCAACAGGAATCCTTCTTTTTCCAGTAAATCCGCATAAATATTCATCTCATCGAGCAATACATTTTTATTGATATTGGCCAGAATGATATCAAACTCTCCCTTGGGATTTACTTCACGGATAGTACCCAACTTCATTCGGGTGGTCAGACCATTGAGATCGAAATTCTCATTGCCATTATCCACACACCAATCATCTATATCGAATGCCTCCACCTCACTTGCCCCAAGCTGATGCGCCATTACCGCTAGAATCCCTGTGCCAGAACCTACATCAAGAACCCTTTTGCCTTGATGATCAATCTGTCCCTGATGGCGGAGCATCTGGAAAGTAGTCGCATGATGTCCAGTGCCGAAGGACATCTTGGGGTTGATCACTATTTCATGTTTAAATTCAGGCTGGCTGGGGTGAAATGAAGCCCGTACATATACCAAATCGTCCACAGCAATGGGATCATAATTCTTTTCCCACTCCTCATTCCAGTTCACTTTGGGCATGAGACCCTCTTCGAGGCTGATTTGCGCATCCTCATGGTACTGGGCTATCACCTCGTCGAAAGCGACTCGATCGAAATCAGGCTCCAGCATATAAGCATCGATTCCCTCCTCAGTTTCGAGGAAGGAATCAAAGCCTATCATGGATAGTTCAGCGATAAGGATTTCCCGGAATTGCTCCAGGCATTTGATTTTAAACTCCAGGTAATCCATTTCTTATTAGAATGACTTGATAATATCTACGAAATCACGGGACTTAAGGGACGCTCCACCGATCAAACCTCCATCCACGTCCGGTTTGGCAAAAAGCTCCCTCGCATTTTTAGGATTGCAGCTGCCCCCATAGAGAATAGATGTATTGTCAGCGATGTCTTTGCCATATTTGGATGCTATATGTCTTCTCAGGGCTGCGTGCATATCCTGAGCTTCCTCAGAGCTGGCAGTTTTGCCTGTGCCTATCGCCCAGATTGGCTCATAAGCTATCACGATTTTAGAGAAATCTTCTGGATTCAGGTCAAAAAGGCTCTCGGTAAGTTGGAATTTAACATTTGCTTCATGAGTACCTGCAGTTCTGATCTCAAGTGATTCCCCGCAGCAGAAAATAGGAGTCAATCCATTTTCAAGGGCGATTTTCACCTTTTGGGCAAGCGTATCGTTTCCTTCTTTGAAATATTCCCGTCGCTCACTATGCCCGATGATCACATATTGTACACCGAATGACGCAAGGATCTTTGCGGATACTTCGCCGGTAAAAGCCCCTGCATCCTTGTCAGAACAGTTTTGGGCACCGATAAACACATTTTTGGCTTCTCTGATTAGTTTTTTAACAGGGAAGATATGTGGGAATGGAGGATTAAGAACTGCTATAGCATCGCCGCTATGCTCATCCTTGATCATATTCAATATCTCGGAAGTAAGTGATTGACCTTCTTCGAAAGTCATGTTCATTTTCCAGTTGCCGGCTACTATTTTCTTGCGCATAGTGTGTTTTGAAAATTTAATTAGGTTTGATAAAAAAGGGATTCACGATAATTTGGTCTAAAATTACGGAAAATGTCCAGTTGGGGAAAATATAAGACAAATGAGTCAGGAAAAAACTCCTGGTCACAGGAAGAAGCTTTCGAGAAGCTGACCACTTACTGTGCCTATCAAGAACGCTGTCCCTGGGAAATCCGCCGCAAGCTCTATGAAAAAGGCATTAAAGACGAGTCTGCGGAAAAATTGATTGCGGAGCTGATTTCAGAAGAATTTGTGAACGAAGATCGTTATGCCAGGTCATTTGCCAGGGGCAAATTCAGGCTGAAAAAATGGGGTAAGAACAGAATCCGGCTGGAACTCAAAATGAGGGAAATTCCCGAAAATCTCATCCGCAAGGGACTATCCGAAATCGATCCTGAAGAATATTACGATACGCTCTTAACGCAGACAGAGAAGAAGTGGGAAAGCACTCATGAAGGTGATTCCTACAAAAAGAAGTTCAAAGTCACCCAATACCTTTTAAGCAAAGGCTTTGAGATGGATCTGGTGAAGGAAGCCGTGGAGAGTTTGATTAGTGATCAGTCGCAGTAGCCAGTCGCAGATTGAGCTAACTAGATGCCTGGTTCTTCAGACCTGTCCGACGACAGGCGGGCTTGGATCTACACAAAATGAAGTCTTCAGACCAGCTACGTGCCTTGGTTCAAGTCTATTGACTTGGACCCAATATATTGCAGTCTTCAGACTGCCTAATTTTCTTAATAATTTGGCAAAAGACAACTCACTTTAGGAGCATCTTAAGATCAGATCATTCACACTTTTCTAAAATGGGTAAGGTTCTACTTAGGTAAATGCAGTCGGAAGACTGCAGCAAAGTAAGTCCAAGTCTGAAGACTTGAACAAGTGTAGGAAGTATAAACTGCAACTGAACCCTGCCTACTAACTTTCAATCATCTCACTCATAATCTTTGCCGAAAGCAGGCAAAGTGGAATCCCACCGCCGGGATGGACAGATCCGCCGCAGAAATACAGGTTTTTGACCGAGGAGGAGTAATTCGCATGACGTAGAAATGCGGCAAACTTATTATTTGAGCTATTGCCATAGAGTGCTCCCTGGGCACTGGACGTTTTGGTTTCAATCCCCCTAGGATCCAGTATTTCCTCCACTTCGATCAAGGCCTCTATATCAGTTTTCAGGATACGATTGAGCTTATGGATAATATTCCTTTTAGACTCAGCTATCATTTCATCCCAATCCTGTCCTTGATTATTCGGAACATTGATCATAGTGAACCAATTCATACAACCTGATGGAGCATCATCGGCCCTGCGTGTGGAAGTGATATTCAGATAGATCGTAGGATCATCATAGATGTCCCCACGCTTGAAAATATGCTCAAACTCCAATGCGTAATTATCAGAAAAGAAAATATTGTGGAGATCCAGTTCAGGAAAACCACGCTTGATTCCCCAATAAAAAATAAGGGCGGAACTTGATTTCGGCTGATTGAGCAAAAGTTTGGGTTGCTTCTGATCTTTGAGAATGGTCTTGTAAGCATTGACCATGTCCATATTGTTCACCACGAGGTCAGCTTGGATAGTTTTACCTTGCACATTGATTCCCACTGCCCTTTGCTTTTCAACCCGGACTTGATCTACTTTCTTTCCAAAATGGTATCTTACCCCAAGCTCTTCTGAAAGCCTGAAAAGACTCAACGTGATGTCATGCATTCCCTTTTTCGGAAAAAAGGCACCGATGTTAAATTCAAGATGAGGAATAATATTAAGCGTAGCTGGAGTTTCAAATGGATTCGAGCCATTGTATGTGGCATATCGATTGAAAAGCTGTACCAATTTAGGATGGGCAAAGTGCCTTCGGTTTACTTCATTCATAGTAGAGAAAATCCCCAGTTTCCCCATCCTTAAATAGGACCTTAGCGCATGTGAATTTGTCCAGGTGTCCAGCTTATGAAGTGACCTGTTCATAAAAAGTGGGGATAAACTATCATAGATGAAAGCGGAGCTGCGAAGTGCTTCCCGGATACTTGATGCTGGTTCTCCTAGCTTTGTCTGCACTTCTTCCGCAAATTGATTGAGATCGGAATACGCATTCAATCTCGTTCCATCCTCCCAAAAATACCGACAAGTCACATCCAGCTTTTCATAGTCAAAGTAAGACTTTGGTTTTTTGCAAGCTAGCTGAAACAACTCATCCACAAGCTCCGGCAGTGTGAAAAGGGAAGGCCCTGCATCGAATCTGTAGCCTGCCAGCCTGATTTCACTCAGTTTGCCTCCGGGATAGGTATTTGCCTCAAAAACGTCCACTTGAAAGCCCTTCACTGCCAACCGAATAGCCGAAGCAATGCCGGCAATACCTGAACCTATGATAAGCGCCTTCTTAGTCATCGATGTTTTTTAGACCTCTAAACTACTACTTTTAAGAAATGTTAGAATTTTTGTAGCATTTACATACCATTTTCCGTAGAGTATAGTGTATATAACTTATTTTTTATGAAAAAATTACTACTACTTTCCCTACTTGGATTTATTTTCTTCTCCTGTGACAAATTGGACGATCCGGATCTACTAGGTACCTATTCCTATATCCCGGAAGGTTGCGATCCTGAGGCTGATCCTGAATATAACTGCGGAAGCTTTATTACTTTATCGGCAGATGGTGTCGCAGACGTATTACCTAGCGGTGATATAGTATATAGAACATCCTACAAGATCCGGGGAGAGAAAATCATCGTGGCCAAAGCTGATGAAATCATCGATCAGTTGGTTTTTAGGTATGTGGATAATTCTACCTTGAGAAATGAACGAGATGGAGCCCTATGGGTGAAGTAAAGGATTCCTCGGCGTTATAAATCCGTGAAGTAGGCCAAATTTGCTTACTTCACGGATTTCCTGCCGGTCCACCGCTCACTGCTCCTCTAGATTTGTAATCCAGAGGGCTTACAATAGGATTTGCAGTCCGAAATGGCGCTACCCAAAATTCACGAAGATCAAATTTTCTCAAAAATCCTTTTGAAGCTAGTAGCCTCAGCGATCCTGCCATGAAGCTCAGGGATAGCGACTCTTTCCTGCTCAGTGGTATCCCGGTGACGGATAGTCACGGTATTATCCTCCAAGGTCTGGTGATCCACCGCAATACAGAACGGTGTCCCGATCAGGTCCTGTCTTGCATAGCGCTTACCGATCGAGGCAGCATCTTCATAGATAATGTTGAAGTCATATTTCAGCAACTCCACAATCTCCCGGCCTTTTTCCGGTAAGCCGTCTTTCTTAGTGATCGGAAGAACTGCCGCCTTTACCGGGGCGATCGCCGGATGAAGCTTCATATAAGTCCTGCTCTTCTCATCTGTTTTCTCCTCGGTATAGGCATTGCAAAGCGTCAATAGGAACAAGCGATCTGCACCGATCGATGTCTCGATCACATACGGGATGTAATTCTGGTTTACTTCCGGGTCGAAATACTGCTGCTTTTTTCGGGAAAACTCCTGATGGGACTTCAGATCAAAATCAGTCCTGGAGTGGATTCCTTCCACTTCTTTGAAGCCAAATGGGAAGTCAAACTCTATATCCATTGCCGCATTTGCGTAGTGGGCAAGTTTCTCATGGTCGTGCTTTCTCAGCTTTTCAGCAGGGGTTCCCAGTGCCAAATGCCATTTCATCCGCATATCAGCCCATTTCTGATACCATTCCAGCTCAGTACCGGGGCGCACAAAGAACTGCATCTCCATCTGCTCAAATTCACGCATTCTGAAAATAAACTGACGGGCAACAATCTCATTTCGAAAAGCCTTGCCGATCTGGGCAATTCCGAAAGGAACCTTCATCCTAGCGGTTTTCTGCACGTTCAGGAAATTGACAAAAATACCCTGAGCGGTCTCTGGCCTCAGGTAAATAGTCGTAGAATCCTCCGCAACAGAGCCCACCTGGGTGGAAAACATCAAATTGAACTGGCGTACTTCTGTCCAATTGGTCGTCCCGCTGATCGGGCATTTGATGCCTTCATTTACGATGAGATCCCTCACACCTGCAAGATCTTCATCTTCCAGCAATCTCGCCAAAGCGCCTGTCAATTCATTCGCTTTCGCCACGTCGCCGGCTCTTTCAAAAACCGCTGCATGCTCCTCTACCAACACATCCGCGCGGTAACGCTTCTTGGAATCCTTGTTATCGATCATAGGATCGTTGAAGCTGTCCACATGTCCGGAAGCTTTCCATGTAGTAGGATGCATAAAGATCGCCGCATCGATGCCTACTATATTATCCTGAACCCTTGTCATGGTCTCCCACCACAGACGTTTCAGGTTGTTTTTCAACTCAACACCGTAAGCCCCATAATCATACACAGCCTGTAAGCCATCGTAGATCTCGGAACTTGGGTAAACAAATCCATACTCTTTGGCATGGGAAATAATATCTTTTAATTGTGCGTTTTCCGCAGGAGTCTCAGTTTTTGCCATAGGCGCAAAAATAGGTAAAATGAATGAATCCCCGCAGAAAAATGAAAGACTTCAAGTTTATCAAAACTCATACAACTAAATAATTCACAGAGCCGAGCAACCTTAAAATCTAAACTAAATCTTTTAACAATGAAAAAGCTATTACTTGGATTACTTGCTTTCCAACTCTTTTCTTTCGCAGTCTATGCCCAAATCGAAAAAGGAAGTATAATGCTGGGAGGAAATGTGAATTTCAACAATTCAAACTCAGAGCAACTAATAGGAATGCTCCCTAATGTCACGCCATCAATGATGATTCGAAAGATTTCCTTTTCAACCCAAGATTTGGGTATGCCATAGGTAATAATTGGGTCATAGGCACAGCACTTACATTCAATACAGGTGAAACTACAAGAAAAAGTGTTTCATCAACTAGCTCTAGCTCAACGATTGAAGAACAGATTATTGATTACGATGCATTTGGAGCTGCACTATTTGCAAGAAAATATTTTCCCCTTGGGGATAAATTTTCTGTGTTTGGAGAATTGATCAGTGGGGCTATTTGGGGTACTAATAACGCTATATTTAATTCTTCCCAAGGAACTTCCAGTGAGAATGAAGCAAAATACACTCAGTACACGACAAGCTTATCTGCAGGACTGGCATATTTCCCCAAAAACTGGCTGGCACTGGAACCCTCAACCAATCTGGTCTCCTTCACCACAGGAGAATAAAATCAGACATCCCCAAAATACGATTCTTTCTCCTTTGGTCTCAATACTTCCTCCATCAACCTGGGTGTCTCCTTTTCCTAAACAACAAGTAAAAATCCCCAGAAAAATTAAAAGGTCAGCCCATAGACGAGCTGACCTTTTTTGGTTGTTGGTGGTTTTATTCTTTTATCTAAATGTGTATTTAAACCCAAACCCAGCACGGAAATAATCCCCATGATCAGTCGCCAATACGGGTGCCGCTTCCAGTACTAGGCCGAGGTTTTTGCTGTTGAATGGTGTGACCAAGAGTCCAAATGGAATAGTGATGTATATATCATCGCCGTGGTCGTGGCGGTGACGGTCATCATCCAATCCCAAGCCAAGTCCTAAATAGAAATTCACATCATCCTTTCTGACGATATTGTAAGCCCCCATCAGTTCGACCCCAATATCTCCGCCGGTTCCAATTCTGCCCTCACCGAAAATTTGCTTAGAAGGGTCTGTACCTATGGTAACAAAAGTTTCTGAACTTTGAAGATTCACTCCCGCGCTTATCTGTGCTTTTGCTAAAGAAATAAACGCAAATAAGGTTAAGGAAAGTAGTAGTAGTTTTTTCATGATTCAATTTTTAATCTGGATTATTCTTTTCAAATCATCAGCCAAAAATCACCATCCACCTTCAGATCTGCTTATGCGACATCCCTCTTCTGAGCTCTTAAAAGATGCCTCTATGATCTTCAAAACCCTGATGGCCTGTGGAATAGTAATATCCAAAGTAGCCTGTTTTGATATCGCATCAGCGACATTTTGATAGAGAATCCTGTAATCCCCAGGGATGGTCTCATACATTTTCACTTCCTCATTGAGGAATATTTTTCCCCACTTCTCCTCAGTTTCCACACCCCAAGCTGGGCCTTCCGGCTTGTCCCCGGCCTTGAAGGCGGCTTCCTGCACGTCCAAACCAAACTTCTGAAAGGATCCTTTTTTGCCCAAAAGCAGAAACTTTGGCGTCCGTACATTCACCAATGCACCTGCCGTCACCCTGGCTTTCAGCGAGCCATAATCGAGGATAATATCAAAATAATCATCCGCCACGGCTCCAGTACGCTGCTTACGTATATCTGCCTGAACCCAATTTGGAAGCCCAAAAAGCAACACGATCTGATCAATGAGATGCGATCCAAGATCGAAAGTGATTCCGTTTCCAGCTACCTGAGCCTCCCTCCAATTGTCAGAGACATCCGGTCGGAAGCGGTCGAAATGGGATTCCAGATAGACCAAATCACCGAGATCCCCATCCCCCACCAACTTCTGCAAGGTCATAAAGTCCCCATCATACCGACGGTTGTGAAAAACCGAACAGATGAGACCTTTCTCCTTAGCCAATTTATCCAGCACTTCTGCCTCATGGGAAAAAATGGTCACCGGCTTGTCCACCACCACATGCTTGCCCGCTTCCAGACATTGTTTTGCCATAGGAAAATGGAATTCATTGGGCGTAGTGATCACGACAAGATCAGCAGCTCCTGCCGCAAGTAAATCATCCAGAGTCCTAAAAGTTGTGGTCTGGTAAAGTGATTCGCAGCGGTTGGTCCTCCGCTCCACAGAAGCAACAAGCTCCAGATCGGGGCATACATTGATCAGTGGGGCATGCATCTTTTCGGCCACAGAGCCGAAGCCCACTATGGCTGTTCTTATTGGGTTGTTCATGGTTAGATGTTCATTTCGTGGGCTTTGTTCACCAATTCTATCCGAGAACTGACCTGAAGTTTCTGATGGATGTTTTTACGATGGGTCTCTATAGTCTGCTTACTCAAATTCAGTATTTCAGCAATGTTTTTGTTCTGATTTCCATCTTTGATCAATTGGATGATCTCCGTCTCTCTGCGCGAAAGTTTGTATTTCATACGGAACGCATCAAAATAGGCTCCTTGGATAGCTTGTTTTTTCACCCGGTCAAAATTAAGGATATGCCTTCCTTCATAAACTTCATGAATAGTAAAAATCAACTCATCCGGATCCGCATCCTTTAATATAAATGCATCAGCTTTCTTGTCCAGACACTGCTTATAAATCTTCTCCTCATCATACATGGAAAGTACAACCACCTTCACATGAGGAAACTTCTTTTTACAATGTTCCAAGACTCCAAAGCCATCCATAATGGGCATGTTGAGATCCGTTAATATGACATCTGGCTGGTTTTTTGCGATATAGTCGCAAAGCTCTCTGCCATTGGGGAATACGCCGACGACAAGAAAATTTGCTTCTTCTTCAAGAATACCTTCTATTCCTTTCGCGAATAATTTATGGTCATCGGCCAGGGCAATCCTGATCATGAGTAAGAGTAATTAATACTGTGGGGAGATTAAGCTTCAAATTATACTCAATAATCTAATTAGGCAAGGTTAATATGATTTCTGTTCCTTCTCCGACGGTAGAGGTCAGTTCAAATCCCCCACCGATAGTTTGCATTCTGTTTTGGAGATTGTACATTCCGCTGCCATTGGTCTGTAAGGAAGTGTCAAACCCACTCCCGTCATCCTGTATCCGGATTTGCTTAGTTGGGCCATCCTGATGGATTTTTATCAGGATTTTGCCCGGGGAAGCATGCTTCATTGCATTATTAAGGGACTCCTGTATCACACGTATCAAAACCAGTTTTTGGTCTTTTGGCAAATCAATAAGTTCAAAATCTGCTTCCAGCATGGTTTCACAAAAACCGGTGTTTTGTATTCGGTCCAATTGCTGCGCTACAAATTCATTGATGCTGATGGATTCCACCCAATCCAGATTCAGCGTCTTGGATAATCCACGGACTTCCTGAATCACCTGATTCAAAATCTCTTTTCCCTCGGCATGCTTCTCTGGCTTGAGGGAGCCAAAATTAAGCTTGGCCAATGAAAGCAGCTGCCCGATGTTGTCGTGCAGTTCCCTACCGATATGGGCCAGCGTCTCCTGCTGTATCTCATTTTCTATATTCAGCAAGGTCTTCTCATGTTCCGTTTTGATCTGATCCACTTTCTGGCGGTTTTGAGCCTGCCGCTGCCTGTGGATAAATACCATCGCTACTACAAAAGTGGACATGATTCCACCCAGAAATAAGGTAGAAAAGATGATTATGTAAACTTGGTTTTCAACTGAATCCATAGGATGGTTCTCGTTCAAATAGGTTGGGAAGCTTTGGCGAGGCGATGGTCAACACAAAAATGGCCAAATTACAAACAATCATTACTTCATTGATCTGATACATCGACTTACCAAGCTCATAATTGTAAGTCACCAAGAATGGCATAGCCACATCGTTGATGTAAGTCAAAGAATAGGTGAAGAGAAGAAAAGTCATCTGCCAAAAGGAGACCAAGCGAAGGGGATTTGATTTGAGGTAAGTATCATTTGTCATTAATCCAACAAAGTAGAGCCCGCATCCGACCAATATCATATTAGCGCCTATGGAGAATATTATAGGCTGAAACCAGTAAATAGGTTCTAGTCCTGAAAACTGTATAATCTGGCTAGTTACCACAAATACAATCAACATCCAGTTAATGTATTTCTTTTTAGAGGGCTCAAGCCAGGACTTTATTAAAAAAAAGTAAAGCACTGTTAATATTAGTATGTCGCCCACATTTTTCAACCAAAGAGAATATCTGGGAAATTCTGTATTCCCTAGATAAGCATTCACCGCCTTTTTGAACTCATAATTATAGTTGGCATAGCCACCCATGTTACTCCTTAAAACTGTAAATATCAGTATCAAAAAAGGAAGCCAAAAACACAGCTGAGTCTTTTGATCCTTTGAAAGTCGGAAAAAGAAGATTATACCTAAAACAGCGAGTATATCAAGTGCAATCAAATCTGTAGTTAGAAATGCCTGAACAAACCTAGGATCCATTTTTAATTGTCAGTGGGATAAGGTTCACAGTGATAAGGACATTGGTGCCCCCCATTTTGATATTCATCCTCTACTCCTCTTTTTTTGACCACAGAAACAAGCTTTTCTCCCTTCAGATTAGCGGCGCGCATCACTAAGGTCAACTGCCCGCAATAGGCAGAACCTTCTTTTGGGTGGGTTTTTTCAGCGGTTTCCTCGGTGTACTCGGTGAAGTAAAATTGTATTCCTCCCACCTTAGGGTCTTTGTCAGCTTTAGCCAAAAGACCCTCTAGGGTTTCTCTATCTATGAATATCCAGTCGGTTTGATTGGTTTTATTTCCGCTTTTTTTACCCTTGGCGGCTTTGCCTTTTTTGACTTCAGTATCATACTTGGCCTTCATAGCCTCAAAGTCTTTTTTGTCGATTTTCATGGATGGGGTTTATTAAGAATATTCCCCAAAAGATAAGAATAAACTCTACCACTAGGCAATAAAAAAGGAGTGAGATCGTATCCCACTCCTTTTTTTAACAAAAAGAAAAAGAAATTAAGCCAGCTTTTTAGCCTCCTTATCCGCATTTTCCTGATCAAGCTCCCTTTTCATCAAATCCACTACGATAGGAGTAGCGATATAGACGGAAGAATAAGTGCCCACCAGGATACCAATGAATAGAGCGAATGAGAACCCTCTCAATACCTCTCCACCGAAGATCAATAGCACAATCACTACAATCAAGGTAGTGAATGAGGTGATCAAGGTACGGCCTAGCGTCTGGTTGATGGAATCATTAAAGACCTTCACCAATTTATTCACTCCCTTGATCTCTATATTCTCACGGATACGGTCAAATACAATCACGGTATCGTTAATGGAATAACCTATTACAGTAAGCAAGGCCGCAATGAATACCTGGTCGATTTCGAAAGTGGCGCCAAATGCACTGGCGATAGCAAAGGCTGCAATTACGAACAAGGTATCGTGAATCAAGGCAATGATAGATGCCAAGGAGAACTGCCACTTACGGAATCTAAGCAAGATGTAAAGGAATATGGCTACCAAAGCCACAATCATGGCTTCTGCGGAAGAAGCTTTGATGTCATCGGCTACAGTTGCGCCTACTTTGGATGAGCCAGTGATGGCAAATTGACCAGCTGTCAGCGATTCCGCATCCTCAGTGAATGTCAATCCGGTAACAGCCGCAATTCCTTCTTTAACTTTGCTCTCTACCTCTAGGTTTGACTCGGAATCATCTTCATTCACTAAATAAGAAGTAGTCACTTTCAAGGTATTGCTAGACCCGTAGGTCTTTACTTCTACCGATCCGTCAAATTCTCTATCCAAACCGGATTTCAAATCAGAAGCGGCCATAGGCTCATCAAAGGCCACGATATACGAGCGACCTCCCGTGAAGTCCACACCAAATTTCAACCCATTGACAAGAGCTATTCCCAAACCGATCACAATAATGGATGTAGAGATCAGGTAAGCCACTTTTCTTTTGGCCATGAAATCAAAATTCAGGGCACTTAGGGCATTTTTAGAGAATGGCGTAGCAAAACTGATAGAGCTATTGTCGCCTTTTTTGCTCATCCATGATACAATCACCCGGGTGATGAATACCGCAGAGAAGAAGGACGAAGCGATACCGATCATCAATACTATGGCGAAGCCTTTTACAGGCCCCTGTCCCAAAGCAAATAGAATCGCACCAGTAAGGAAGGTGGTCACATTGGAATCCAAAATAGCAGAGAATGCTTTATTGTAACCTGCATTGATCGCTGCCAAAAGGCCTACTCCGTTGCGAAGCTCCTCCTTGATCCGCTCAAAGATCAGGACGTTCGCATCGATGGACATACCTATAGTCAATACAATACCAGCAATACCAGGAAGTGTCAAGGCCGTGCCTAATTGTGCGAGAATTCCTAAAATAAAGAAGATGTTGAACACCAAAGCTGCAATGGCCACAAAGCCTCCCTTGGCATAGTAGGCTATCATAAACAGAACTACAATCGCAAGACCTGCTACCATGGAAAGTAATCCTTGGTTAAGGGCTTCCTTGCCCAATGTGGGGCCGATAATGCTCTCTTCTACGATTTGGGTAGGTGCGGGAAGGGAACCTGACTTTAGGATATTTGCCAAATCCTGCGCCTCCTGAAGCGAGAAGTTTCCTGAGATCTCGGATTGCCCGGTAGGGATCTCCCCGTTTACTACAGGAGCTGTATAAACATAATCATCCAATACCACCGCAATTCTTCTACCGATATTCTCTGCAGTAAGCTTTCTCCATTTTCTTGCCCCGTCAGCATTCATTTGCATGGATACAGCAGGTCTGGATTTCTGATCCAACACTTGACGCGCATCAGTCACTACATCTCCTTCAAGTGGAGCCTGGTCAGTTCCTCTTACAGCCTTGATTGCGAAGAGTTCTAGGGTTTCAGCACCGTCATTGGCTTTAAATGGTTTTACGCCCCACATCAGTTTGATATCTCTTGGCAGTAATGCCGCATAATCCGTGTTTTTCAGGATACGGTTGATAGCCATTGTGTCGCGTAGCTCATACGCCAAACCGGCATTAGGCTTAAGCAAGCTGAACAGCGGAGAAACGTTATTCTCCCCTGCATTGGAAGGATCTATTTCCGCAAGCTGCTTTTCCAGTGCATTTCTCAGGGAATCCTCCTCAGAAAGATCATCTGTAGCAACAGTGTCTGCCGCAACAGGCTGTGCTGATTTGTTAGCCGCTACCCAGGCGCTGTTTACTGATTCCAGAGCACCTCCGATTTCATTTGTCTCGGCAACTTCCCAAAACTGAAGCTTGGCCACTCCCTGAAGGAGATTTCTCACCCTTTCCTGATTGTCCACACCAGGGAGCTCGATCTGGATACGTCCTGAGCCCTGAATTCTTTGGATGTTTGGCTGAGAAGTACCGAATCTATCGATACGGGTTCTTAGGATGTTGAACGAACGTTCAATCGCGTTCTCTATTTCCCTGTCCAAGATTCCTAAGATATCGGAATCAGAAGTGTCCAGAGAAATCCTTCCCCTGTTTGCAGCTGTAGCGAAAACCCCACTTAGCTTTTCTCCTGGTTTGTTTTTCTGCCATGCAGCATAAAACAAATCGACAAACTTGGTGGTAGATGTTTTTGCTTCTTCCCGCGCTTCTTCCACAGATTTGTTGAAAGCGGCATCCTTTGGATTGCCTGCAAGACCTTTCACGATTTCTACAGGAGAAACTGCAAGGGTAACGTGCATCCCGCCCTGAAGGTCAAGACCTAATCCAAGTTCTGTTTCTTTTACCTCTTGATAAGTATAATCCGCACCTAGAAAGTTATACACCGGAGCTCTCCAGATAGAATCCAGATAGCTTTGTCTCTTGGAGAAATTCACATTGCCAGACGCATCAGTAGCGTATTCCTGGGCTTTTTGCTGGATATTGTTTGACACAAATGTGAATGACAGATAGTACAGGCACAGTGCCGTAACGATCACTGTCAAAAACACAATGATACCTTTGTTTTGCATGGGAAATTGAAATTATTATTTGATTATTAATACAGATTAATGGCTTGACCGTAAATCAGTCAAGAACTGTGAAAGCGGGAAACAACTTGGTATCAGGGGCCTTTAGTGGATATGATCCGCTCAAAAAGTATTTCGCCCAGCTGGTTGGGTTGAAAAACGGAAGTCACTTCAGTGATCAAGGCAGTGCCTTCAAAATTTACTATCTCGTGAATCAAATACAGAAGACTGTGGGATACATGCACTACAAAAGGCACTACCGCATCCACCGCAACGTTCAAAAAAGTCTGATCCTGATCACTCGAAGACTGGTCGTTCTTCTCGACTTTAACCCCTTCTGCTGCCTCAGGCACGTATTCTATGCTGGAAATAAACAAACATAACAACAACGCCAGCATTACCGTAAGGCGCTGTTGGAATAGGTTGTTATTTCGTTTTGATGCTTTCATGCGGCGCAAATATAGCCAAATATTTAAAACGTACGTTTTTCCTCCGCCGAATTTCTGTATTTTCCGAGAGAATCAGCGCAATATACTAAAAATCAATTGTTTGTTCAAGGACAGCTCCCGCTAAATCAGACTAATCTGGAACGCAGGTATGTGCGGATGACTTCTAGTGCTTTATCGAAATTCTGATTATTCGGAACAATCAGATCGGCATCGTTCATAAATGGCTTGATGTATTTCTCATACGTGGGCATTACGTGCTGCTCATAGCGATAAAGCACATCATCCAAATCATATCCCCGCTCTACCTTGTCCCTGATGATTCTCCGTTTTAATTTGATGTGGTCCTTGGCATCTATGAAAACCTTTAGATCGAGCAAATTTGCCAGTTCAGGATAATACAGCACAAAAATCCCCTCCACCACTACCACAGGAGCTGAATTAAATGTCAGTGTTTTGGGTTTTTTAGCAGCATTGTTGAATGTATATTCCTCACGCTGCACTGTTTCACCAGCCTGGATCTTGCGGATATCGGAAGCGTACTCCTCGAAATCTATACTTTCCGGTCTGTCAAAATTATAAACCCCGTGCTCATCTATAGGCTGCAATTCCCTGGGTTTGTAATAATTGTCCTGGGAAATCAGGCAAACCTCACCATCCTCGAATGAATTCAGCAAACGCTCCAAAAAAAGTGTTTTCCCTGAGGCAGAACCCCCTGTAATGCCTACAATGAATGGTTTTTTCATGTGGCAAAGTTATGCTGATTTTTGGCTTATCACAGAATTATATATGGCTTAAAAAGGCAATAAGTTCGCTCACAGCTTTTCCACGATGAGAAATGGCGTTCTTTTCCGATAAATCCATCTCTGCAAAAGATCTGTCAAATCCTTTGGGCAGGAAAACAGGATCGTAGCCAAACCCTCCATTTCCGGTCCTTTCCCTCAAAATTTCCCCTTCGGCAATCCCCTCAAATTTATACTCTTCATCCCCGATCAAAAGCGCTATAACGGTTTTGAATCGTGCAGTCCGTAGCGAAGTGTTTCCAAGATTTCTCAGCAACAGATCAATATTCCGCTCATCACTTCTAGGCTCACCGGCATATCTACCGGAATAAACTCCCGGCCGACCCTCAAGCGCATCCACTTCCAGACCTGTATCATCTGCAAAGCAATCCACACCATAATGCTCTTTTACATAGCTGGCCTTTTCAAAGGCATTATGCTCCAGGGTATCCCCGGTTTCTGGAAGCTCTTCCATGCATCCAATAGCTTGCAGTGAGACTATTTCGAAGCCATCTCCAAGTGCAGCTTTCACTTCCTCGATTTTCTTTAGGTTGTTTGTGGCAAAGCAAATTTTCATAGTCCAAAAATAGAATTTTAATGACGTTAAGCCCCTATTCCTCTTTCAAAAAAACATATATAAATAAGAATTCACCTGCGGAAAGAAAATCTGATTATCCGCAATGATGCCAGTAGCCACAAAATCTTTGCTCACCGCATCAGAAGACGGAAACAGGTGACCGAAGTGGCCTTGATGCTATTGATGCCCTATAACTAAAATTCTTTAAGTCGGCAGAAAAGCGGATATGCATAAAAGAAAAATTTCCTTTTCATGTGATCTGCACTGATCTGCGTCTTTATCTCCGGAAACCTGCCTGACGGCAGTCAGGTCTGCGGGAATTAGTTTAGACTTTCAAAAACCTTCTAGAGATCTATCGCATTATGCTTTTGTAAATTCTCAAGCTTGACTGGGCATTGAAAATAGATTCGCTTAATTTCGGTTTTCATACAATACCCAAATCATATGAGTAAAATCACCATCTATTGCGGTTCTAGAAAAGGAGACAGTGAAGTTTATGAATCAGGCGCCCGGGCTCTGGCCCAGGAGATGATCAAGCGGGATCATTCCCTGGTCTATGGAGCAGGAAGAGTGGGGTTGATGGGGGTGATGGCGGACGAAATGCTAGGAGCTGGCAAGGAAGTATTAGGGATAATCCCTCAGAAATTGGTGGATAGGGAAGTGGCTCACCGTGGATGTACTGAACTTATTATCGTGGAAACCATGCGTGACCGAAAGTGGCTGATGGCCGAGCGTGGAGATGCTTTTATTGCCATGCCGGGCGGAATAGGGACTTTAGAGGAGCTTTTTGAGATCATGACGCTGAACCAGCTTTATTATATCCAGAAGCCACTGGCACTTTATAACGTCAATGGCTATTATGATAAATTGATTGCCTTTCTTAACCATGCCATGCAAGAGGGCTTTATGTATCCTGAGCAGGAGGAGCTTTTGATTGTTTCCGATGATCCTTCGGATTTGCTGGATCAAATAGAGGCTTACGAAGCCAAAAGGCCTGCGGATTGGGGATAATTGTCCGGTGTTGGATGCCCGATGACGGATGTTTGTCTGAGCAGCTTGGCCATGGAAGGAAGTCGATAATTGAAGCAAACCAGAAACCACAAGGAAGATAAAATTGTAATTCTATTTTAGTCCAGCTTCTGGAGATGTAGGACAACTGTATTAACATTTGTGCCCTCTGCGAAAAACTCTGTGGCCTCAGTGGTTAAAAAACTCCCGACATCAGACAATTAGCTTAATTTAAAATCATCCTAAAAAGATAATTTATTATTTTTGCGGAGCAATGATCCAGAAACTGTTTCCATTAGACAAAAATTACATTCTTCGCCAGGCACAATCCCTGCTTGAAGAGGAACTGATTGACCGGATGGTTTTTGAGCTGAAGCGTTCTTATACTTCTCTGTACAATCCGCTGCAGTTGATGGACACTACTTACGCCCAGATCCTGGACACCTTTGATTTTCCGAGAGACCATGTGCGTCTGATCTACCGTCAACTCTGCGGAATCTATCGCTACAAGCATGGGGACAATCAGTTGGAAATGCTTTTTGATGGGAGAACACATCTAGAAAAGTTTCAAGAGGACTGGTCGGTTGCTTTTATTGCCTATGTGCGGGAGTTGGGCAACTACGGGCAATATGTGAAGACCATGCTGAGAATGACCCTACTTTTTGACACGGCGTCCCGCGCCGAATGGTCAGAGAATCACTGCAAGGCTTTTATCAACCAATACTTTGATTTGAAGGTGGTGAAAAGGCAGGGTGAGTTGCTGTTGAAAATTGGATGAGGCCGATTAGGTCTTACTTTTTAATAGGTTAGCTTTTAGATCAGAATAATTATAAGAGCCCGGATACTTGATTGCAGACTAATTTTTATTGAAAATCTACTAATGAGTCATAATCAATCATTTAACCTGCTCACGCTAAAACTGCATTTCAGCGAATCAAAAATGTTTCGTGAGTCCCACCTCTGAATATTTAGCCTAAAAAATTTGGAATTCAACAAAACACAACACTTCTTTAAAATTCTTCTACCTAAATTTTGAAAACATGCGAAAACATGCGAATTACACTTTAGCAGGAAATTAGCCATTATTTTTCTTTCAGCATTTTGCTTATTCTCATGCATAGAGCAAGAACCAAAACAAGACGTAAAAATACTATCTAAAGAAATTGAAAATGCGAAAGTATGGTTTGAGCAAAACGAACAAACCCTATGGAATGAAACGGATGCAAATGCAAGGATAAGTAAAAATGAAGTAAGTAGAACACCTAATTGGGATCTTTCAAAACATTTTCTGCAAGCTGATGATAAAGAAGTTATAGAAATCAAACTAGACTATGGGGAGTGTTAGCTAAACTCTGTCCTTCCCTTCCCTTGGGGTACCCCAAGGGAATGGAACTAATTAATTAATTTTCTGTATTGATGTCCAGCTTGAGCCTCCCCTCAAATTTAATGGCCAGCTGCTGG
>NZ_JAJUWR010000047.1 GCF_021390545.1 Algoriphagus sp. AGSA1
AGTAACCTTGAAAAATTCAAGCAGGCCATGCGGCAAAAGCAAGCTGAGGTAATCCTTTTCTTCCAATTCTTTTTTTCAACAAAGAAAATCGATTCAGTCAATTCCCCCAACTTTTAGGACTGATCCCAGAGCCCTGTCAGAGGACCTGCTTCAGAATGTCTTCGAAAAAACTTTCGAACGGGAAGACGAACTACAAAACCATCCAAACCTCTCTGGGTGGCTGGTCAGAAGTTTGAAAAATGAAGTTTTGATGCACTTCAGGCAAGCGAAAAAACTGGAGTCACTTGAAGGACTCGAAGAACTGAAAGCTGATGAACCGACCTCAGAGGAAACTAAGGAATCTGTACGGCAAGTAATGAGCCTGATGAAAAACCTGCCCTTACGGCAGCAGGAGATCTTTCACCTAAGAGAAGTAGAAGGCCTGAGTTATGAAGAAATTGCCGGGCACCTTGACATAAGCCTGGAACAGGTGAAAGTAAATCTTCACAGAGCCAGAAAAAGCATTCGGGAGCGGATGCTCAACCAAAAGACGACCAAATGAACCAGCGGATAGACGAATTACTCGAAAAGTACTGGGAGGCTGAGACTAGCCTGGCAGAGGAAAAGGAACTGAGGCGATTACTTCAGTCAGCTGAAGGCTATGCGGACGAGAAGGCATTATTCTCCGGCTTGAGCGCACTCTCAGCCGAAGAACCCAATATAAAAACACCAACCAAAACAATCCCGATCAGACCAAGAAACTGGATAAAATGGGCTGCCTCAGTGGCAATTCTTATTTGCTCCACCTGGGGATGGACAGTATATGAGCAAAAGCAAGCGGAGCAGGAGGCATATATGGAGGTGATGCAGGCCTTTGCCCTCATCAAAACAAACCTTGCGAAAGGACAGGAGGAGATGACCCCTATGAATGACCTGAAATACCTGAACACGACCAATCAGTTATTTGGCAACTCTATAATTAAATAAGCCATGAAGAAATTTCTAATAATCCCGCTTCTGCTGTTTGCATTTATCCTAAAGGCGCAAGCCCAGGACGACGCTATCCAGCGGTTTTTCTCCAAGTATATGGAAGACGATCGTTTCTCCAGGGTATATATCAGCCCTAAAATGATGCAGATGGCAGGAGGATTTTTGAAAAGCAATGCCGGCACAGACAAAGATGCCGAGGATCTAGGCGTATTGATCCAAAAAGTGAAAGGGATCCGCATCCTTTCTTCCGGCGAAGTCAATGGAATGACTTTCTACAAAGAAGCTATGGGTACGCTTTCCAAGAACAAGTACGAAGACCTGATGATCGTAGAAGACAAGGGAAGTAGCCTGAAGTTTATGGTTCGTGAGGAAGGCGGCTTAGTCAAGGAACTCATGATGATATCTGGAAAAGACGGAGATTTCACTTTACTATCCATGCTGGGAAGCTTCAGCTATGAAGATCTAAACATGCTGGCTGAAAAAACGGATATCCCCGGAATGGATCTCTACAATAAAGGAGGCAAAGGATCAAAGGGAGTAAAATAAGTAAAGCGAAACTGCACGGTTCTAGGCAGGGTTGCGGTAAAAACTAATTTAAACAAACACACAAAACACTTATGAAAAGGATAGTTCTCACCCTGGCATTAATCGGAGCAGTAATGACCGTCCAAGCCCAGAGCAAAAGCGTCAGCGCATTGTATGAAAAATTTAAAAGTGAAGAGGACTTCTTCCACATGGAGCTGGCAGGCAATTTCATGAACTTTGCCAACGGCTTCAAAATCGACATTGACAAAAACGATATGGCCACTGTGGCAAAATCTATTGAAAAGTTAAAATTCTTCACCTTGCCCGATCATGCAGATGATTCCAGGTTAGAATATAAAACACTGCAAAAAGGATTGCAAAAAGAACGTTACGAACTCCTCATGGAAGCCTCCGAGGGAAAAAAGGGGGGCGTGATGGTGTACTCAAAAGGCGGGAACACAATTTCTGATTTGGTAGTGCTGGTAGGAGGTGATGAAGGGAACCTAATGGTAGTGGAGCTTAAGGGTAAATTTGACCAAGAATTAGTGGCAAAAGCAGCAAATTACAAGGGAAAACCCTAAAACCCCTCAGACATCATAAAAATACCCCAGACGTATTTCGGGGAAATTGTCAAAACAGGTCTAGATATCGTTATCCTGACCTGTTTTTTTTGTGACATTACAGAGACTAGGGTAAAATCAATAGCCATGAAGCCAATAATCTTATAGGTTATCCAGATTTAAGGGGTTGATTTTCATTAAATCCACAATGTCAAAATTTTTTTTTAAGTTTTTTTTGGACAAAATTTCCATTGGGAATCCCCCTAAATTAAAAATATTAGTGGCTATAATATTTCTATTTATCCTTAAACACGCAATAAAATTCTTCAAATTGACAGAAATTCAAAATCCATAGGCTTCCGTCATCGATTGCGGGAACATTTTATTAAATCCTCAAATTTTATACAGTTCTGTTACGGAATCATTAACAATTATCTTTTTTCATTGAATTATTTGCAATTACGGATTTCCGTTGTACCTTTGAATCATAATAACAAACCAATCGGACAACCCGATGGAAATGTAGCCCAAATTACCCCACCTAGAGGCGGATCAGCCGTCCGGCGGTTACACGAAAACTAGAACCTATTCAAACCAATTATTAAGATGAAAAAGTTATTCACATTGCTTTTAGTTGCGGGGATCGCAACAGGAGCTTTCGCAAAATCAGAAGGAACAACAGTCTTAATCAGACAAACTGAAACCACCAAGGTATCCGTATCCTTCAATGAAGCACCACAAGGACCTGTGATCGTTAAAATCACGGATTCAGAAGATCGTTTGATCTTAAGAGACAGAATCACTAAAACCGAAGCATTCGCAAAGAAATACGACCTTAAAGCTCTTCCTCATGGAAACTATTCAGTAGAGGTTTTAGATGAGTCTGGCGTTTTGAGAACAGCTTCATTCAACAACTACGTGACTGAAACCCCAGCGGTATTCTCTAGAGTTTCTCCAATGGGAGACAATAAATACAGATTGCTTGTAAGCAACCTAGAAGCAAAGGACATTGAAGTATTGATCTATGATGGGGACAAATTGATCCACACTGAAAAGATAGACAACCCGCAGGGACTTCATAAAATCTACTCCTTTGACAAGGTAAGTGGAGCAGGCATCAACTTCAAAGTTAAAACTGCATCGGGTTTCGAGAGCTATGTTACCAGCCTGTAAGCTGAACCAACAATTAAAATAAACTGACCCCGCTTGATTGCTCAAGCGGGGTTTTGTTTTGTGTTTTTTTAAAAGCTGTCCAAATAATCTAGATCTGTCCTAAACGTTGGGGATTCATCCGACAGGGTGCTGTGAAAACTTGTATGAATCAGCTTTGGATTTCCCAATACTCTTTTTCATTTCCCTAGAACGAATAACCTTTTTTTGTGCAAGGTGATTGCGCTCCTTGTACAACATATATGATAGCCAAGTGCCCATACCCAATACATTTTGTCGGGCTGATCAGAAATACCTTTACATCACTGATCGTGCCTTTGGCACTCTGAAAAACACATAAACTACATCCTTCACCCAGAATTGCATTCTGGGCATTTACTGGCCTTGCCTTTGGCAAGGGAAATTATTTTGCCGGAAATGAGTTGATTTCAGCCTTTGTGCCAAAGGCACAACAGGTATCCGCCCTGAATGCAGCAAAGCG
This sequence comes from Algoriphagus sp. AGSA1, assembly GCF_021390545.1. Classification (GTDB taxonomy): domain Bacteria; phylum Bacteroidota; class Bacteroidia; order Cytophagales; family Cyclobacteriaceae; genus Algoriphagus. Next base: position 3,706 of record NZ_JAJUWR010000047.1, read on the forward strand.
AAATTCAGGGTTGGGAAATCCGAATGGATTCGCCAAGAGTGCCAACGGCACGATCGGTAAATCATGCGGCACTCCTACAGGTGGGGATTCCTATAGCTCTGGTAAAAACTATGGCGGCTATGTGGCCCAACACAAGTCACCTACATAATCAAGCATCACGATCCTACCCCAGATAATCAGACTGATCCAGGAATGTAATCAAATTAAGCTATTCAAAATCAAAGACTCAAAACCAATCATATCTCGACAGATCAGACATAAGCTTCCAGTAATATTTTAAAAGTGAAATAAAATTCCAATCACGTTTAGCCCTGTTCTGAAGAGCCGGTTTTTTTATTTTATCTTCGCAGCATGTTTGTACTATCCGAAACGCCATCTATCGCAAACCGTTTTCTCAGGGAGATGAGAGATATCCGTATTCAAAGTGACCGGATGCGCTTTCGGAGAAACCTGGAACGGATAGGGGAAATCATGGCCTTTGAAATTTCAAAATCTTTCGAATACGTGCCAGAGGAAATCGAGACTCCCCTTGCCTCCACTTCCTCGCTTACCCCTGCCTTTCAACCTGTTGTCATCTCGGTGATGAGGGCCTCTCTTCCGTTTTACCAAGGTTTTTTAAATTATCTCGATCAAGCGGACAGCGGATTTATCGGGGCGTTCAGGGACGAAAGTATAGCTGGGACTATATCAGTACAGCTTGGCTACCATGCCAGCCCTACAGTAGAGGGCAGGGTCATCATTTTAGCTGATCCTATGCTCGCTACCGGAAGATCTCTCGTTGAATCCATCCAAACAATACTTTCTCACGGGACACCCAAGCATATCCACGTGGCCGCCATCATTGCTGCTCCAGAAGGCATTCAATACCTTAAAGACAATGTCACCTGCCCATACTCGTTATGGCTGGGAGCTATCGATGACAAATTGAACCACCAATCGTATATCATTCCTGGATTAGGAGATGCAGGAGATCTTGCATTCGGCCCAAAATTATAATCACTACATGCTTCCTTATTTTCTTTTATTACTTGGCCTGGCTATTCTTCTCTATGGAGGGAAAATCCTTGTGGACGGCGCATCCGCAATGGCTGTCAAATTAGGAATGAGTGCCGGACTTATCGGCATGACCGTTGTCGCATTTGGCACCTCTGCACCTGAGCTCTTAGTGAGCGTCAATGCAGCACTAAAAGGCAACGCGGATATTTCTATAGGGAATGTAATAGGCTCTAATATCGCCAATATTGCCTTGGTTTTGGGCATAAGTGGGTTATTCTACCCAATTTTGATCAAGAGTAGCCATATCCGTTTTGATTATGTGGCCACCTTGTTGGTCACCATTCTTTTCTATGGACTGGGTTACAACGGCCTGATAAGCTTATGGGAAGGGATTTTGCTTTTCGGTTTATTCATTGCCTTCAATATCTATCTTTTCAAGAACCCTGAAGTTGAACTAGTGGATCCATCAGAGGTAGAAGAAGAAATTGAGCAGGTCAAAAAATACTCTTGGTTCATTGCTATTGCCTTATTTGTCGGTGGTGTTGCCGGCTTATATTTCGGATCCGAATTGCTGGTAACCAACGCCGTGATAATTTCCAGGGAATTTGGGGTATCTGAACGGATCATCGGAGTCACCATTATCGCTATTGGCACCAGCTTACCCGAACTCATTACGTCAATTATTGCCGCCCTCGCAAAGAAAACAGACATGGCTCTTGGAAACATCCTGGGGAGCAACATCATGAACATTCTTTCCATCATAGGTATCACGGCCCTGATTAAGCCTATAGGTGTTTCGCAGGCTTTCATTGATTCGGATTTCATCTGGATGCTGGCCATTACCGTGTTGCTTTTTCTGCTGATGAGATGGAAAATGAAAATCTACAGAGTTGAGGGAGCGCTGCTATTACTGAGCTATGTTGCCTACCTGTTTTTTCTGTTATGACAGAAAAAATCATCACGCTATTGGGTATCTACCTACTGTCCTGCTTCAAATTTATTGCCGGGCCTGTTATGGGTTCGGCAGCAGGCTATAGCGTGATAGAAAGCATATTAATCACAGTTGCAGGAATGATGACAAGCGTGATTTTGTTCACTTTGATTGGTTCTAAGCTAAAAGCCATCTTTAAAAGAAATTTTCAGGGACAACCAAGGCCTGTGTTTACACGCAGGAATAGACAAATAGTACATGTGTGGCGAAAATATGGTAAAATAGGCATAGCTTTCTTTACCCCACTGGTATTGACTCCCATAGGAGGGACATTGATAATGGTGTCTTTTGGAGCAAAAAAAAGACATATTTACCTTCACATGCTATGGAGCGCATGTTTCTGGGCAGCTATATTCTGTTCCAGTATAGATCAGATTTTGGCTTTTCCGTGGCTCCGGGATCTATTCACCTGAGTCCTCGTCAGGCAAGATCTCTATATCTTTGATCAACACCCGCTCAGCGATCTCCTTCCCGGTCAAAGTAGCAGCCAATCCGCCCATTGCGGTTTCCTTGTATTTACTGTCCATGGATGCCCCTATTTCCCCCATTGCCTCCACGCATTCATCTACAGGGATCACTCCACTGACATTTGCCAAAGCGATCTGTGCAGAACTGAAGGCAATGGCCGCCGCACTGGCATTCCGCACCACACAGGGAACCTCCACCAAACCAGCCACCGGATCGCATACAAGCCCCAGCATACACTGGATAGTCACCGCTACCGCGTTGAATATCTGATCCGTGTTACCTCCCAGACAATATACAATCGCCCCTGACGCCATGGCAGCCGCAGCCCCTGTCTCTGCCTGGCATCCACCTACTGCCCCAGCCAGACTTGCCTTTTCCTCTATGATCAAAGCTATCCCGGCACCTATCAAAAGCCCCTCTACAATCTGCTCGTCGCTGAGGCTATGGATCTCCTGAAGTGTGACCAAAGTCCCAGGCAAAATCCCACTTGCCCCGGCTGTGGGCGCCGCCACCACACGTCCCATGCAGGAATTTACCTCTTTGGCGGCGAGCGCGCGGGAAATCAATTTCTGGAATTCAGGTGAAAGTACCGTTAAGGGGTGATTGTACACTTTCTTTGCGCCGTTGTTGATCATTCCTGAGCGGGAGGTCATTTCCTTCTCCAATCCAGTCTTTACCGCATCTTTCATAACACCATAGGCCTGTAACAATCCTGCTTTAATGAGATCTGAAGAACCGTTTTTTTGGTCTGTCTCATACTCAATCACTGACTCGGGCAAAGTCAAACCTCTTTCTTCACAATAGCTTTTCCAGCCTTTGAAGGATTCAAATAGATAGCTCATACTAAATGGGTTTATATACTTTTATGCTTGCCCTCAATAATACAGGCAAACTCAATTCCTTTGTTTTGGCGGCTTGAAGACGGCAGACCGAAGACCGATGTATCCTCATTTTTAGAGTTCAACAAATCCTAGATCACTTTTGTCACCGCATCGCAGAAGGAAGTTTATTCAGGGCTAATATCTGCCTAGAAATCAAAATTCAGTGTCTGCTTAATCTCCGGATCCAAGCTGAGCGCAACAGGACAGGTTTTAGCCGCATTTTTCAGTTTTTGGATCATTGCGGCATCATTAACCGGATTTTCCCATTGAAAATCAACAATTATTTCACTGATTTTTCGTGGAGACGACTGCATTACCTTGGTCACCTCCCAGGAAAGGCCGTCTAAGGAAACAGCATCACGATTAGCCACAATCCCCATAATAGTCACCATACAGCTTCCCAGTGCACTAGCGACCAAATCGGTAGGCGAAAAAGCCTCCCCTTTGCCATTGTTATCTACAGGGGCATCGGTCAATATCTTCACCCCAGATTGAAGATGCTCAGAGGTTGTCCTCAAATTCCCCAAATATGAACTTTTTATAGTGGGCATAAACTCTTATTTTTAAAATCAGTTAAAACTACTAACACCCAAAAATAGGGCTATATTTTCGACCAATTCGAATGGACAAGCTGAAATTCACTTTACTGCTCCTTTTATTTTCCCTGGCAATAGACGCTAGAGCTCAGAGAGAAGACATAGGCAACTACGACTATGACAAGGAATACATGTTTGGCATCAATAAAAACACGAACGGTGGGTTGATCGGAGGTTTTGTGTTCAAGGCAGGGACACGGATCGATGATATGCAGTTTAGTTTCTGGGCCATAGAACTTTCTAATGTTAAAAATCCGAAAGAGGAACGCTACCCTACTGTCTTGGGCAACAGCTATATCTTCGGTAAATCAAATTACCTCTATTCGATCAGACCACAATACGGAAGGGAAATCATACTGTTCAAGAAGGCTCCCAATCAGGGTGTTCAGGTATCCGCATTAGCTGCTGTCGGCCCATCTTTTGGCTTAATTGCGCCTTATTATATAGAATACGCCGTCAACCGGGTGGAAACCGTCACCGAGCAATATGACGCATCAAAACACCAGAGTAGGTACAACATTATGGGCACAGGGCGGCTTTTTGAAGGTCTGGGACAATCAGAATTTGCCTTTGGAGGTAATTTGAAAGCAGCGATAAACTTTGAATTTGGAGTTTTTCGCTCAAATGCCACCGGTTTGGAACTTGGATACATGGTGGAAGGTTTTACCAAAGAAATACCCCTGATCCCAACTACAGAAAACCGTCAGTTGTTCCAGTCCGCGTACTTCACTTTTTTCTATGGGTTCAGGCGGTAGGGCACAACTTGGGTTTTGCCCCTTGCTAATGTACCTTTGCATCAAATCAGAAATCAATGATCGAATTACCTGTAATTTCCGAAGAAGCTACCCGCCGCAAAAAGCCTGATTGGCTTAGAGTAAAACTTCCTGTAGGAAAAGAATATGCCAAAGTCCGTAAACTGGTAGATGAGCATAAGCTCCATACCATCTGCGAAAGTGGAAACTGCCCTAATATGGGCGAATGCTGGGGAGCCGGCACCGCTACCTTCATGATTCTGGGAAACGTATGCACCCGATCCTGCTCATTCTGCGCTGTGGCGACCGGGCGACCACCGGAGTATGACACGGACGAGCCGAGAAGAGTGGCCGAAGCCATCAAACTCATGGGAGTCAAACATGCCGTATTGACCTCGGTCAATAGAGATGAGTTGAAAGACAAAGGGGCTGAAATCTGGTATCAGACCGTCATTCAGACCAAGGAGCTTTCACCTACAACGACTATTGAGACACTGATTCCAGATGTAAAATCAAATTGGGATGCCTTATACAGAATGATCTCCGGAGGGCAGGAAGTGGTTTCCCATAACATGGAAACAGTGGAAAGCCTGTACAGGAGAGTACGACCTCAGGCTAAATACGCCAGATCCCTGGAACAGACCAAACTCACCAAGGAGTTTGGTAAAAGAACCAAGACAGGCATTATGCTAGGATTAGGAGAAAAAAAAGAAGAAGTGTTCAAAGCCATGGATGACCTAGTAGAGCATGGATGTGATATCCTCACACTTGGACAGTACCTCCAGCCCACCAAAATGCATATAGAAGTCGCAGAATTTATCCACCCTGATCTTTTCGCAGAATACCGGGAAGAGGGATTGGCAAGAGGATTAAAATATGTGGAATCCGGGCCTTTGGTGCGATCCTCATACCATGCGGAAAGACATGTAAACATCTAATGATGAGAGCGATAAAAATACGGCACACTTTCGGGTGTGCTTTTTTTATATCAAAATTTTCAATAATTTGAATTCTTAATTTTCCCACCAATTTCACACTAAACTTTTAAACTAATGGTAAAAATTGAAAAAATCGGAGTGTCCTCCGCTGCTAAGATCTACGGCTTGACGCTAGGTATTCTTGGCTTTGTAATCGGTATCTTTTATGCCCTATTTTTATCGGCATTCTCTGGACTATTGGGCGATGAATTTTCTTCGTTTGGAACAGGGATCGGTATCGGGATGGTAATTGTATTTCCTATTATCTATGGGGTAATGGGCTTTGTTGTTGGAGCTTTAGGCGCGGTAATCTACAATTTTGTCGCCTCAAAGATTGGAGGCTTGGAAATCCAACTATCAAAAGATGATGAGATTCCTTTGATGTAAGGCAAAACAATCATGCATCCGTACGCTCCGCGGCAAAAGATGATATAAAAAAGGGTTGCCAGTCGGCAACCCTTTAATATTATTAAGGCCAATCAAGCCTCTTCGCTGGCATAATCCTCCACAGGAATACAGCTACAGATCAAGTTTCTATCCCCGTAAGCCGAATCAATTCTACGCACACTAGGCCAGAATTTGTTCTCTTTCACATAGCTCAATGGATAAACAGCTTTTTCTCTTGAATACGGCAAATCCCAGTCATCTGCCAGAACCATGCTAGCTGTATGCGGCGCATTCTTCAAGACGTTCTCCATTTTGTCCGCTTTTCCGTCTTCTATCTCTTGGATTTCAGCACGTATAGAAAGCAACGCATCGCAGAACCTATCCAATTCCGCCTTCGTCTCAGACTCAGTAGGCTCGATCATCAATGTACCTGCCACTGGGAAAGAAACTGTAGGCGCATGGTATCCGTAGTCCATCAATCGCTTAGCGATATCTTCTACTTCCACTCCTACTTCCTTGAATGCCCTGCAGTCCACAATCATTTCATGCGCAGCCCTACCTTGGGTTCCTGTGTAAAGAATAGGGAAATGATCCTTCAATCTTTCTTTGATGTAATTGGCGTTTAGGATCGCCATTTTGGTGGCATTCTTCAGTCCATCTCCTCCCATCATAGCGATGTAAGCATAGGAGATAGGTAAAATGCTCGCACTGCCATAAGGTGCTGCCGAAATAGAAGAGACGGCCTGTTCGCCTCCTGCTTTTACCACTGGATTGCCAGGAAGGAAAGGCGCCAAGTGACTTGCAACACAGATCGGCCCCATACCAGGCCCCCCACCCCCGTGAGGAATACAGAAGGTCTTGTGAAGATTTAGGTGACATACGTCAGCTCCGATTCTCCCTGGACTGGTCAGGCCTACCTGAGCATTCATGTTTGCACCATCCATATACACTTGCCCACCATTTTCATGAATAATCTGGCAGATTTCCTGAATCCCCACTTCAAACACTCCGTGAGTGGAAGGATAAGTGACCATAAGCGAAGAAAGGTCCTTGCTGTGAGCTGTAGCTTTAGCTCTTAGATCATCTATGTCAATATTCCCCCTTTCATCGCATTTCACCAACACTACTTTCATACCTGCCATTACAGCAGAAGCCGGGTTGGTACCATGGGCGGAGGTAGGGATCAAGGCCACGTTCCTATGGTGGTCACCCCTGCTCTGATGATAGGCTCTGATGACCATCAGACCGGCAAACTCACCTTGGGCACCCGAATTTGGCTGAAGGGAAGTGTCCGCAAAACCAGTAATCTCATTTAACCAGTGTCTCAGATTAGCAAAAAGCTCCTGATATCCCGCAGTCTGGTCTGTCGGGGCAAATGGGTGCATCTGACCGAACTCCGGCCAAGTCACGGGAATCATTTCCGCGGTAGCATTCAGCTTCATGGTACAAGAACCCAAAGAAATCATGGAATGTACCAAGGACAAATCCTTGTTCTCCAGTCGCTTGATATAGCGCAGCATTTCGTGCTCACTTTGGAAATTATTGAAAACCGGATGGGTAAGGTACTCGGAAGTCCTCACCAAAGCCTCCGGTAACTCCAGGGTAATATCCTCCGCCAACGCAGTCAAATCAGGAGTCGCCAGTCCTTTTGCTTTTGCGAACACCTCTACTACAGACCTAATATCCGCTAAGGTTTTAGCTTCGTCAAAAGACAGGAAAACCGTATCATACTCATAGCGGAAATTCATTTTAGCCGAAAGGGCCAAAGACTGTATGGCATTGAGCGACTTAGCTTCTATGCGGATCTTAATGGTATCAAAGTAATTTCCAGAAGGCACCTCATATCCTAGTTGCTTCAAGGCACTTGCTGTAAGTTTTGCCAGTCCATGTGTTCTCAGCGCAATATTTCTAAGCCCTTTGGGTCCATGATACACGGCATAGAAACTTGCCATCACCGCCAGAAGAACCTGTGCGGTACAGATGTTTGAAGTCGCCTTTTCTCTCTTTATATGTTGTTCACGGGTCTGCAAAGCCATTCTATAGGCTTTGTTCCCTTCCTTATCCTGGGACACGCCTATGATTCTACCGGGAATCTGCCGCTTATACGCTTCTTTGGTTGCAAAAAAACCTGCATGCGGGCCCCCATATCCCATCGGGACGCCAAAGCGCTGGGAAGACCCAACCACTACATCAGCCCCCATTTCACCAGGGGAAGTCAGAATAGTCAAAGCCAACAGATCAGCGGCAAAAACTGTAGTCACGTTATTTTCTTTAGCAGATGCCAGAAGTGCTGAGTAATCTCTTGCTTCCCCATCCGCATCCGGATATTGGAACAAAACTCCGAATAGGTTTTCGTCCGTTAAGTCCAGGGAATCAATAGAACCAAAGACCAACTCGATTCCAACCGGTTCAGCTCTGGTCACCAATACAGCTTTAGTCTGGGGGAATACTTTTTCATCGACAAAGAACTTCGCCGCATTCTTCTTTTCCCTTGGCTTTACCGCATACAGCATGTTCATCGCTTCGGCAGCAGCGGTTCCCTCATCCAAGAGAGAAGCATTTGCCAGCTCCATACCTGTAAGCTCCATCACTACGGTCTGGAAATTGATCAAGGCTTCCAATCTGCCCTGGGCGATTTCAGCTTGATATGGAGTGTATGCAGTGTACCATCCCGGGTTTTCGAGTACATTTCTCAAAATCACACCGGGTACCAAGGTATCATAATAACCCAAGCCTATAAATGACTTGAACACTTTGTTTTTAGAAGCCAGCTTTTTAAAATCTTTCAAAAACTCCGACTCCAACTTCGCCGATGGCAGATCCAGCGGGCCATCCAATTGTATGGATTTCGGTACAGTTTGATTGATTAATTCCTCTAAAGTTGAGGCTCCGATTTTCTCCAGCATCGCTGAAATCTCCGCATCTGTCGGGCCGTTGTGTCTGCTCTCGAATTTGACAGCATTAGAAAGATTGATCTTCATATAAGAACGTTAAGACGATAAACTATTTGGGTTTGAGATTGGCTGATTTTTCAAGCTGCAAAGGTACAATATATTGAAAGATAATGCTTTCTTGAGACGCATTATTTCCCTTGGGTTAAGCCAAAAATTACAAGCGGTTTATTGAAGGGGTGAAAAATTCTCTAGTTTAGCGGCATAAAATGTAAAAGATTGAGTTTTACGCCTCCTCACTTCCTTATGCAGGAAAATGAACGAGGTCAATTTCAATCTGAAATCAAAAAAAACCTAACTATAAACTGATGAACAAAAGTTTGTTATTGACGGGCGCAATGGCTTTAGGTCTTGCTCTGCCGTCCTTGGCACAGCAACCCACCCAAGTGAAGTATGCCAACACAATCACGGTTGCCGACCTAAAAGAACGCCTCACCTACCTTGCTTCCGATGAGATGAAGGGAAGGGATACAGGTTCTGAGGAGCAAAAAGTAGCCGCAAATTACCTTGCTGATTTTTACAAAAAAATCGGGCTTTCTGGGCCAGCTGAAGGAAGCTACCTTCAGCCGGTGGAGCTGGTAAGCGCCTCGTTCAAGGAGGTCTCTCTGAAAGTAGGCAAGCAAAAACTTGTGGACAATGTGGATTTTGTCTTCATCGGGGACGGGGATATGAAAAAAGCCTCCAAAACAGATCTGGTGTTTTTGGGCTTAGTCTCCGATGAAAACCTGGCCAAAGTTGACGTGAAAGATAAGCTGGTCGGAATCTGGGCGGTAGGTGTGAGATCCAACGATCTTTTGACCAAAGTAATGGATGCCGGAGCTGCGGGCATTGTGATAGTAACGATGGAAGGGCAGGCAAACTTTGACAGGGTAGCCGGACGCTATCAGAGCCTGGCTGGCAAAGGAAGGGTGGGTTTTGCAAAACCGGCGGAGCAAAAACCTGTATTTATGGTAAGTTCAGATAAAATGGCTGAACTATTCAACACACCTGTGGAAGAGCTGAAAGAAGCCGCAAAATCAGATCCCCAATCAATCAAGTCCCAAAAAACCTCTTATCAAATCCAAAAAGAAGTAAAAGAAATAGAGAGCTCCAATGTCATGGGGTATCTGGAAGGAAGTGATAAAAAAGACGAACTGATCGTCATTTCTTCACACTACGATCACGTCGGGGTCAGTAGCACCGGTGAAGTATTTAACGGCGCAGATGATGACGGCTCCGGGACTGTCTCCGTCACGGAAATCGCCGAAGCGTTTGCTCTTGCTGCCAAAGACGGTGTAAAACCAAGGAGATCACTATTGTTCCTCAATGTTACCGGAGAGGAAAAAGGGCTTTTGGGATCGGAATACTACTCAGACCACCCCATTTTCCCATTAGAAAACACAGTTGCTAATTTCAACATTGACATGGTAGGAAGAATTGACTATGAATACCAAGATGCCGAAAACACCGATTTCGTCTATGTGATCGGTTCAGAAATGCTGTCCACTGACTTGAAAAAAATCCTGGAATACAACAACATCACTTATTCTGACCTGATCTTGGACTACAGGTATGATGCGGAGGATGACCCAAACAGATTCTACTACAGATCAGATCACTACAATTTCGCTAAACACAATATCCCAGTTGCTTTCTTCTTCAACGGAGTACATGATGACTATCACCAGGTGACGGATACCGTGGACAAAATTGAGTTTCCGCTGATGGAGAAAAGAGCAAAACTGATTTTCCATACAGTTTGGGATGTAGCGAACAGAGAGAACAGACTGCGCGTGGACGGCTCAAACAACAGAACAGAAAGGTAAAAACACCCAGGACTTTTCTTTAATGAGGTAGAAAAAGGCTATTGGAGAGATCCGATAGCCTTTTCTTTGTTCTGCAAATACTGTAAAAGGAGCGAAATTTAGATTTCATCCGGTTTAATCAATCCTCAAATTTTATAAAACGATATCTTTGCATCTACAACGCAAATCAACACCCAGTGTATAAATCTCTACTCAAGCCACTCTTTTTTCTTAAAAAGCCAGAAGAAGCCCACCATTTCACCGTGAATCTCACCAGATTGACATTTAATATCCCTTTGGTAGGTGCTCTGGTAAAATCAATTTTCAAGGTAGAGGATAAGCGATTGGAGCAGGAGGTTTTTGGACTGAAATTCAAAAATCCGGTAGGTTTGGCCGCAGGCTTTGACAAAGATGCCAAAGCCATTGATGAAATGGCAATGCTAGGTTTCGGCTTCATAGAGATCGGCACACTGACACCAAAACCACAGAAGGGAAATCCTCAACCCAGGCTTTTCAGGCTTCCTGAGGACGAATCCCTGATCAACCGCATGGGCTTCAACAACGGAGGTGTGGAAGAGGCTGTCAAGCGTTTGAAAACACGTAAATCCTCCGTGCTGATAGGTGGGAACATAGGCAAAAACAAAACCACACCCAATGAAAATGCCATCGAGGATTACTTAATCTGCCTGGAAGCGCTACATGACTATGTGGATTATTTTGTGGTGAACGTAAGTTCGCCCAATACCCCGAACCTTCGTGATCTTCAGGAAAAAGAGCCCCTGAAAAAACTACTTCAGGCAGTCAAAAACGCCAATGATCTCAAACCTAAACCTAAACCAATCCTGCTGAAAATCGCTCCTGATCTAACAAACGGTCAACTGGATGATATCATTGAGATCGTCCTAGACACAAGAATAGACGGAGTAATAGCGACCAACACCACCATAGACCGTTCAAAACTGAGCACTTCCGCAGCAACAGTAGAGGCAATCGGTGCCGGGGGAGTAAGCGGCAAGGTATTGGGAAAAAGAAGCACTGAAGTGATCCGGTATCTTTCTGAGAAGTCCAACAAGGCCTTTCCTATCATTGGGGTAGGCGGTATTTTCTCAGCAGGAGACGCCATCGAAAAACTCGAGGCAGGAGCTAGCCTGATTCAGGTGTACTCGGGCATGATTTATGAGGGACCTGGGCTGATCAAAAAGATTAACCAAGGATTATTGGCTTATTTTTCATCGTAATTTGTCAATCTAAATTCATTAATCTTAACTTAAATCGGATTTGAATCGAATACATGGCCACCAATTCACCTAGGACCAATACTTTTAGAAAAAAAGGAGAACCTGCCAAAAAGAAAGGAGCCGGCATCAAGGCACCAAGGCTTTCTTTTGGAAAGATTAATACTGCCAAAATCAGCCTTACCCTAGGTATTTTGTTGATGTCCACAGGAATATTCCTATTTATCGCCTTTATCAGTTATCTGCTCAATGGCCCGGCTGATCAGAGCTTGGTAATGAACAATCCGAATGCCGCCATTCGGGAAACAGCGCGAGAATCCACCAATTGGCTAGGGTACCTGGGCGCACAAGCCAGCAATTGGCTGATATACCGCTGGTTTGGTATTGCGGCTTTTTTGCTTCCACCCTTTTTATTCCTACTGGGATTCAGATGGGCCTTCAAAATCTCCCTGATTTCCCTCACACGTTATTCGGCTTTTGCCCTTTTCTTTACTTTCTGGCTAGGCTTACTGACCGGCTACGTGGTTATTTTGATCCAAGGGTATTCCTATTGGAGTTTTCTTTCGGGAGGCTTCGGATACGAATTGGCCAAGCTGTCCGCAGATTTTCTAAGTTGGGGCACCTTTATCCTCCTGGGGGGCTCCATGTTGATATTCGTGATATTTTTCTTTGATATAGATAAGCTGGATTGGTTTAGCAGTAAAGCATCCGAGGCAGATCTGGATGATGATGAAATAGACATGCCCCATGCAGCCCCAGTCAAAAATCCTTTCAAAGATGAGCTGGAGATTGAAGAGGAGGAAGAGATTGAAGACGATGGCAGCTCATGGACCATAAAAGACCAAGATGAAAAAACTGTTGATCCAATAGAGCTGAATCCTGTCTCCAAACCTGCTGCCAAGAAAGAGGAAATAGCATTCGATGTTCCCCAGCTCAATATCCTCGATCCTACCGTGGGTAGAGAGGCAGAGAAGAAAATAGAAGAAAGAAATTTCTCTGTGGTAAAGCCAACGGGAGAGGAAAAAACCGCCGAAGAAGTAGAGAATCTAGATGCCTATGACCCTACACTGGATCTCCCACATTACAAATATCCTACGCTAGAGCTGTTGAATGAATATGACGTTCAGAAAGTCACTGTCAGTCGACAGGAACTGGAGGACAACAAAAACAAGATTGTAGAGACACTTGAAAACTTCAAGATCGGCATACAGGAGATCAAAGCTACTATCGGCCCTACAGTAACCTTATATGAGATCGTACCCGAACCAGGGGTGAAAATCTCCAAGATCAAGAACCTGGAAGATGATATAGCTCTGAGCTTGGCCGCGCTGGGCATACGGATTATTGCCCCTATTCCTGGAAAAGGAACCATAGGAATAGAGGTGCCCAACAAAAACCGTGAACTGGTTCCCGCCCGGGCTGTTCTAGGCACGGAGAAGTTTATGCGTTCGGACAAGGATCTTCCTATAGCTCTGGGAAAAACCATTTCCAACGAGGTGTTTGTGGCAGATTTGGCAAAAATGCCACACCTATTGATGGCGGGTGCCACGGGTCAGGGTAAATCCGTGGGGTTAAATATGATCTTGGCCTCCTTGATTTACAAGAAGCACCCTTCACAGTTGAAATTTGTACTCGTAGATCCCAAGAAGGTAGAACTCACGCTTTTCAACAAGATAGAAAGGCACTTCCTGGCCAAACTCCCTGGCGCGGAAGAAGCAATAATCACCGATACAAAGAAAGTGATCTACACGTTGAATTCCCTCTGTATCGAGATGGACAACCGATACAACTTGCTAAAAGATGCCGGGGCAAGGAATCTGAAAGAATACAACGCAAAGTTCATTGCCCGTAAACTCAACCCTGACAAGGGCCATCATTTTATGCCATACATAGTTCTGGTGATTGATGAATTGGCGGATTTGATGATGACGGCAGGTAAGGAGATCGAAGGTCCCATAGCCCGATTGGCCCAGCTAGCCCGGGCTATCGGTATCCACCTGGTGGTGGCTACCCAACGGCCATCTGTAAATGTGATCACGGGTATCATCAAGGCAAATTTCCCCGCCAGACTATCGTTCCGTGTGACTTCCAAAATTGATAGCCGTACCATTTTAGATGCCGGAGGAGCAGATCAATTGATAGGCATGGGAGATATGCTACTGTCTCATGGATCAGAAGTGATCCGTATCCAGTGCGCTTTCTTGGACACTCCTGAGGTGGATTCTATCTGTGATTGGATAGGAGAACAAAAAGGCTATTCTGACGCTTATCTACTCCCTGAATTTGAGGGAGAAGACGGTGACAACTCAGCAAGTGACGTGGACTTTTCGGATTTGGATCCACTTTTCAATGATGCGGCGAGACTACTTGTACTGCATCAGCAAGGAAGCACTTCATTGATCCAGCGTAAACTAAAACTAGGCTACAATCGGGCGGGCAGAATCATTGACCAGCTGGAAGCTGCGGGTATTGTAGGTGCTTTTGAGGGGTCAAAAGCCAGGGAAGTGCTTATTCAGGATGAAGCCAGTTTGGAACGGTTATTGGAGAGCTTGTAATAGCTGTTCAAATAGTTCAAAACAGCTTAATTCATGAAAAAAATCGCCCTATTTTATACGTTTTTTCTTATTCTTTCCTGCTCCTTCCATGCCGCAGCCCAGAAGGATCCAAAAGCAAAAACTGTGTTGGATGCCATGAGCAAGAAATTCCAGGAAATGAATGGTTTCACAGCTAATTTCGACTTTACTTTCCAGGACGCTTCCGGCACAAGTGACCGACAATCCGGTGAAATCTCCGTGAAAGGTGAGAAATACCGTCTCAAACTTCCGGATCAGGAGATTTTCAATGATGGCAAAACGGTTTGGACTTTTATCCAATCCGATAATTACAAAGAAGTCACGATCAACGATGCCTCGCAGATGGAAGGTGAACTTACCCCTTCCAATATTTATAGGATCTATGAATCCGGTTACAGCTATAAGCTGATGGGCGAAAAACAGTTTCAAGGCAAAACCGCACAGGTCGTAGAATTACTTGCCGAAAAAAGCAACGCCCCTTTTGAGCAGGTGAAGCTGATGATAGACAAAAGCAACTCTAGCCTGTTGGGATGGGAGATGTTTGACGGACAAGGCGGGGTTTTCTCTTATACCTTTCAAAACCTGAAACTGGACTCTTCCATTCCCCCTTCTCATTTTGTCTTTGATGTCAAACAATATCCTGGGATAGAAGTGATTGACTTGAGGTAGATAAAAACAAAAAATAATACTATTAAAAATCAAACAGGCAATCCACTTCGCTATTTTTTCACTCTAGACACAAAAAACGGAACATAAATTTGCAAATGCGAGTTTACTTAATTAAATAAGAGGGCTTTTAAACGTCCAATTAACCTTTTCTCCTCAAAACGATGACTCAAGAATTTGAGACACAGGATCAGTCAATCAAAGAATCCGTAACTAACGATTGGTTTGAAAAAACAATCGTCGGACTTTCGGCTGATCAATTAACTTATGAAACAAAAACTCTTGACCCCCAGTCACGCGAATTTTACGAGCAAATAGCAACAGGAAATCTGAGTGAGTTAATGCAGAAGATGACCGTTAATATGCAGCAATATTACTTTAGAGAAATCATCAACGCTTTTTTCACGGAATTATTTACTATCAGAAAAAGTAAAAAACCAAAAAAACTTGCGTTTGACTATAAAGGAAAGCAGATTATGATATGGGTTGAAATCCCGGAAAATGATGAGAAAATGGAAGACGATATTTTCTTGTCTGAGGCTACTGCGAATTATAAATTCAGTAACACTGGATTTAACTTGTCTGCTACCATAGTAGAAGATTCCGACAAATTACCTATTCCACCTCATTACATAAACTTCGAATTTCAAAAAGTTTAGTAATGGCCTTGTTCTCGGATTATATTAATCAGGCAAAAAGTAACCTAAAATTCCTCTTTGAAGTTAATAGTAAGGCTGTAGCCTATTATGACTGGCAAGTAACAGTCAGCTTTTACGTTGGAGTTCATTTAATCAATGCCTACTTGGTAAAAGAAAGAGGAATGAGTTTCAACTCTCATACAGAAACTTTTAACGCCATTAATCCTGCGAATTCTCTCTCTCCACTAAAATTAAGTGAAGAAAACTATCTTGCATACAGGAAGTTATACAACTTATCGAGAAGATCTAGATATATCTGTACTGATCAGGACAGGCTAAAAGGTCAAGATGAAAAGGTTGCATACCTTACATATGACAAGCATCTTGAAAGGGCGATAATTAATCTTGACAAATTATTAGGCTTCATCCAATTAAGGTATGGAGAATCTTTCCCGATAATTGAAATCAATTTAATAGGTATAAAGTCAAGTGCATTACAGCATTTCAAATACCATAAAGCATCCTAATTCGTCCCCTTAATAGAACAATCAAAATGATTTACTGTTTTTCTTGTTGCCTGGGAAAGCGATCAACATATTAAACTCAACCTTAGGAAATTCCTTATACAATTCATTTGTGTCGCAAAACAACAGTTGTAATACCATGAACTTAAACAATACCATAAAAAGGACTTGAGGATTTTTGAGATATTTACATACTTGACCTCAAAAAAAACGCCTTTTCAGGCGTTTTCCAGCTTTTCAATATCAAACTTCTTCATTTTCATAAAAGCCTGCACCACCCGTTCTGATCGGGAAGGATCACGCAACAGCTCAGGGAGAATTTCAGGTACTATCTGCCAGGAGACGCCAAACTTATCTTTCAGCCATCCGCATTGGTCTTCTCGTCCGCCTTCTTTGAGTTTGTCCCAGAAATAATCGATCTCATCCTGATTCCTGCATTCCACTACCAACGATAGCGCTTCATTAAAATCGAAATTATGAACCAAAGCACTGTCCATAGCGGCGAATAACGTACCACTCAATTCAAACTGTGCATGATTGATTTTCCCGTCCTGCCCATTTGGATCATCCGACCCGTATCTTGAAACCAAGTGAATTTTAGATTTCCCAAAGATACCAGTATAGAAATCCATCGCCTCTTCGGCTTTGCCAAACTGAGTACCTGTGAACATCAAAGCAGGGATAAATTTCTGGTCGGAATAATCCAGCGTATCGACGGTGAGCTGCCAGGTAACACCAAATTGATCCTGAACCCATCCATACTTTTTGCTCCATGGATAACTGTCCAGTGGCATCAGAGCTCTTCCGTTTTCTGATAATTTATCCCAAACAGCCTGGATCTCCCCTTCACCCGACAAGATGGTATAAAAAGAAATCGCAGGAGTAAACTTGAATTTCGGACCACCATTCAAACACATAAATAACTGGTCGGCAGATCTGAAAGTAACCACTAATGGATTCTCATCTACAATAGCTGAATCCGAGAAAACAGCGCAATAGAAATTAGCTGCTTCCCTTGCGTTGCCATCAAACCATAAACATGGATAGATCGGTTTATTTATGATTTTGTCATTTCTATTCTCCATCTCTCTCACAGATTTCTTTGAGTTTATCCAATGCTTTTGGCCACGCTTCTCTGAAGTATTCATCGAATTCCATTGTAGAGTGCATATCCACCAGTAATAGAGTAGATTCTCCTTTTTCTATAAAAGTGTATATCTCATGGGCTCCTTTCCATAGTTCCACTTCTTTGCCTTCAAAGATTTCAACCCCATCTTTAAGTTCTCCTAGATGCTCAACATCCACATACTTATTCGGGATCATTTTACGCACCTTACTCACTAGCCCATTTTGATTGCCTTCTTCCCCTTGGGACACAAACTTGATCGTACTCCCCTCCTCCCAAGAACCTATATAGGTGGAACCTGGAGAAAACTCATCCGTCCACTCTTCATAGGTAGGCTTTTCCAGCATAGTTTCAAAAACCTTTTCAGGAGTACCCTTAATCAAAATCTCAAAATGTAAACGTATTAGATTTGCCGCAGATCCAGCGTAGGTTTTAAAATTATCCAGGATAGCCTGCCAACCTTCTCTTTGCATTTCAACAGAATTTTCCGTTTCCGCTTCAAAAATCTCTGTAATTTCCACTCCCCCCGGCACTTCTTTGAAATAGACCTTCACAAATCGGCCATCTTCCAGTATGTAAGAGTAGAAAGAAGGTTTTTGCACTTCCTGATATACACCCCCGAAATCAAAGCCCATGCTGCCGTCTTTTGCCTCCATCCTGAAAGTGAAGCTTCCCCCAGGCTGAAGGTCATTTTCTGCCTTGGGGGTATGCCAATCCGGAGAGGCATTGTTCCAATGTACAATATGTTCTGGGTGGGTGAAATACTCCCATACCGCTTCAATGGTTGAATCAACAGTAGTCTGTACGGTAATCCTGGTTTTTTCTTTAGTCGTCATGGCTATTTGATTTATTTCACTAATTTACCTAGTAGTGCTTTGATTAATCCTGTACGATTCTGACAAAATGAAAGGCTGAATGCGACAGTAAATATTAATTTCAAATTACCAAATCAAAATTGTCCAAGGCAAACAGTCATGTCACGCTGAAACGATTGGCTTACCTGCCTGATGACAGTCACGTCTAACCTATAAATGACAATTGATAACTCTATGAAATCGAGCCTTCCTACCGGACAAGCAGGCATGACTCTAAAGTCACATAGAGGAATGATTATCTGCGAAGCGAGATTCCCTGTCCGACCACATGCGGGCATGTGGCCGCTAAGAATCAAATTATAAACACATGAAAAAAATAGCTATCCTTGTTCCGGAACAATCAGTACTGCAAGCCATTGCTGATCCACAATATTGTTTCTCCGCGGTGAATGAATTCCTGACAAAAGCCGGCGGACAGCCGCTTTTTCATGTAGAACTAGTAGGACTGAACCCAGAGGTTAAATTAAACGACAAAAGGTATTCCGTATTTCCAGACCAACTGTTGGACACGGCCATGTCTCCTGATTTACTGGTGATCCCGGCTTTATCAGGAGATATGAAAGAGGCTCTAGCGGCCAATCAACCCTATATCCCATGGATAAAAAGACAATATGAAGCCGGCTCTGAAATAGCTTCACTTTGTGTAGGCGCATTTCTACTAGGCGCCACAGGGCTATTGGATGGTAAAAAATGTTCTACACATTGGGGATTTATAGATCTTTTCCGGGAACTCTATCCTTCTGTTCAAGTTCAGGACGGAGCTATTGTGACCGAAGAAAATGGCATCTACTCCAGTGGTGGAGCCAATTCCTATTGGAATTTACTGATTCATTTGGTAGAAAAATACGCGGATCGGGAGATGGCGATTTTGGCGGCAAAGTATTTTGCAATAGATATAGACCGAAATAGTCAAACAGCCTTTACCATGTTCCAAGGACAAAAAAAACACCAGGATGAGGCCGTAAAAAAAGCCCAGGAATATATTGAGAAGAAACTGGAAGAGCGCATCACTGTGGATGTACTGGCGGAACAAGTAGCTGTAGGCAGGCGGAGTTTTGAGAGAAGATTTAAGCTGGTAACCAATAATTCGGTCTTAGAATATATTCAGCGTGTAAAAGTGGAAGCTGCCAAAAGGAGCTTTGAAACCACTATGAAAAACATTACCGAAGTAATGTGGGATGTGGGTTACTCGGACACAAAAGCATTCCGCACCACTTTCAAAAAAATCACGGGGCTGACTCCTATTGAGTATAGAAACAAGTATAATAAGTGGGCTAGGATGAATTGAGGGGAGTAAATTTTATCCCTAAGATTTTACCTTGCCAGCCTGGATGATTCGTAATTTCCTGATTTGCAGGTTTGGAAAATGTGGAATAACTTTAATAAACTTCCATACTATATCAAAAATGGAAATCTCATCAATTTTCCGGGTTGCACTATTTTTTATGATGGTTTTTTCCACATTAAACACTTATGCCCAGCTAGGTCCCGAGGAAGAAACCCATTTTGAGCGGCTGCTAGATCAACGTAAGCTGGATAGTGCTCTACTCTTTGCCCGGCATTTTCAAACAGGCTACGCCGCTGAACCAGACATTCAGGCACATGGCAGATTGATGGAAGCGTATGTGCATTATACTCGAAAAAGATTCACAGATGCGATGAGCATTGCTGACAGTCTTCTGCTACACGGCATCGAACACTCGCCCGAATTGACCATGAAAGCCTTGCTCCTGCAGGCAAACATCGCCAATCTGAGAATGGAAAATGAATCCGCTATTGCCCTATACTTGAAAATCGACAGCATGGCCCAGGCATCACAAACAGGCCGGTCCACCCAAGTCAAGGCCTTGATTAATCTGGGAATTTTGTCGATGGATATACAGGAAGCTGGCCTAGGGGAAAATCAGCATTCAGGTTCCCCATACTTCAGCAAAGCCTTGGAAATAACCCGAAAAACGGGAGACAGCCTCGGCTATTACGACTTGCTTACTCTTATCGCTGGCAGGGAATATATGAAGGGGAAAATTGATTCCATCAGTAAGATTTATATCGATGCTATCGAATACTTCAAAAGGGAGGGAAATCACAAACTACAACATTCCGCTTACTGGGGCCTTGCCAATGCTTATGAAAAGGAGGGGATGTTGCAAAAGGCTGAGGAGGTTTTTCTGGAAAATATCCGGTTCAATTGGGAGCAAGACTCCTTATCTAATTTCACAGCAAGAGCCTTTTGGATTTATGCCAGTTTTCTAAACCGAACCCAACAACTCGACTTATCCATCCTAAACTATGAAAAGGCCAGGGATTTGTTTCAGAGAGAAGCAGAGCCTGATATCGGCCCGCTGATTGGGACGACCTATAATCTTGCCACGCTGTACCATCAAAAAGGAGAGTGGCAAAAGGCCTATGATTATTTAAATGAGGCCTGGTCCAAAAATGATTCAATCAATCAGTTTTCCAATTTTGGCCGGATTGCAGAGCTGGAGAAAAAATATCAAACCGCTGAAAAGGAAGCACAAATCCAATCCCTACATCTGGCGGCCCAACGAAAATCCAATCAATTTCTCCTTTTTCTCCTTATTGCGGTTTTGATCATCTCGATTGTAGGGTTTTACCTGTATCGCCAAAAACAGAAAATCCAGATCGCCAGGAAAATCGCTGAACTGGATGAATTCAAAAACAGGTTTTTTGAAAATATAGCCCATGAACTGAGAACCCCTATCAGTCTGATCAGCAGTCCGGTCCAATTATTGGAAGCAGAGACAAAAGATCATCCGGAATTTGGGCCAAGGATCCAACTGATCAAAAACCAAAGCCAAAGACTGCTAGAGCTGGTGGATCAGATACTTTCCCTCCACCGGCTTGAGAATGCCGAAATCCAGGTGCTGTTTAGGAAAGTAGCTCTTGATGTAAGGATTATGGCTTGGCTAGAGCCTTTTGAAGTAAGTGCCAAAGCCAAGAATATCCAATGGAAGAATGAGGTTCAGATAGTTGATAAAAATGCCTGGATAGATGAAGAATTGCTCCAAAAGGGACTGGACAATATTTTGGGAAACGCCCTCAAACACACTCCTGAAGGGGGAAAAGTCTCCTTTCAAGTAGTGCATAAAGAGCATCTTCTTGAGATGGAACTGCGCAATACCGCGCCTAACCTGAATAAAAAAGACCTTCCCCGCATTTTTGACAGATACTTCCAAAAATCCAGAGATACTCCTGGGGCAGGGATTGGTCTTTCATTGGTCAAGCTGATCAATGATCGTCTCGGAGGAAAATTAACAAGCGACCTGCTCGCTGGAGAGTTTGTGCTCAGGTGGCAGATCAGCACTGCCCCGGAACACCTGGTGAAAACCGGAGTCTTGATCCCGGATACTATTCCTCCTGATATTTCTCCCGCCCATTTCCTTGAGGATGACTCCAAACCCTTGGTTTTGATTGTAGAAGATCATCCGGAAAGCGCCGCTCTACAGGCCAGTCTTATTGAGCCCCTTCACCGGGTATCAATAGCCCATACCGGGGAGCAGGCTTGGCAAAACTGCCTAGCTGAAGTGCCTGATCTGGTGATCACGGACATCCAGCTACCTGACCTTTCCGGACTGGAGCTCTGTATCCGGATCAAAACACATGAGATCCTATCCCATATCCCTGTAATTTTACTGACCGCCTCAGGGACAGACACTGTCAGGCTCCAAGGAATCGAATCAGGTGCTGATCTATGTATGAGCAAGCCCTTTGTCCATGGGCATTTGCTTGGCGAAATCGACAAACTGATCGACCAACGTAATAAGCTGCGGGAAAGATACAGCAAAGAGGTAGTGCTCAAACCTTTCCACCTTGCCATTAACTCCGCAGAGGAGCGCTTTTTAGAAAAACTACAGTCTGTGGTCGAAGAGAACATGGAAAACCCGGAATTTGGAGCTTCCCAATTTGCCGAGGAAATGGGTTTGAGCAGAATGCAGCTGCACCGAAAACTCAAACATCTGACCGGACTGTCAGCGATGGAATTTTTAAAGGACCAGCGGCTCAAAACCGCTTCTCTGCTTTTGATGAGAGGTGATCTCAGTGTTTCTGAAGTAGCCTATGCGGTGGGTTTCAACGACCTTTCCCACTTTTCTAAAAGCTTCAAACAGACCTATGGGGAAAATCCTAGCGAATATCTCCAATCACAAAGCAAATAAATTTCTTCATACAGCCTCTCAAGAGGCTTTTGTTAGGATTGTTACACCATACCAACAGCTTGTTACATCATTACAAAGCTTTTGGATAAAGTGTGGGTAGGTTTGGATCGACACTATAGTATGAAGCGCCAGCCAAAAAAATACGAAGCAAAAATCCCAAAGCTGGAAGGGATACAAATCATTTTGAACATCAACGAACTGGAGCAAGGAAGCTACGAACTCATCCTGCTCAACCGGGGACTGGCAATCAAAAAAATCAGATTTGATAAAAAATAAAATCCACAACCATGAAACATCCTGACTGAAAGTAGTCAGACCTGATCGTTACAAATCAAATTTATAAACACATGAAAACCATACCCCATTGGATCGCACTTAATTATATATTCTTTGCAATAGCCATGTTTGGCTTGGCCAGCCCCGGTTTATGCCAATCCAAATTCATTAAGGATTTAAAGAAAACTGCAGAGGAGGCCGCCAAAAGAACCATGGATCGAAAAGTGGAAGAAAAAACTTCCCAAGCTACTGAGGATGCTGTGGATATGATATTGGATGCTCCCAATATTTTCCGGTCCAAACGAGGACAAATAAAAGACACCGAAGAAGGCACTGATAATGAGCTAAGCCCAGAGAACAAGACTTCTGGTTCTTCCGGTGCGGTCACAGTGGCGGGACAGTTCATCCCCGATGGACAGGTGATGTACAAGGATCAATTTGAACGGGATGCCTTGGGAGATTTCCCCTCCAAATGGGAAACCAACTCTGGTGGTGAAGTAGTCACCGTAGATGGGTTCAAGGCGCTGCGAACTTCGGGTACGGGATACTACATCCCCAATCTTCCCAAAAGCCTGCCTGACAACTATGCGGTTGAATTTGATCTTTTCACCTACAATCTGGATTACAAAACCACTACCCCGCTCCGCTTTGCTATCCATCTGGTGAGTCAACCGACAATCTCCAAAGCAAAAAAAGGAGCAAAAATAGAAATGCCTCTATGGTACAAGGGCGCCTCCAACTATTTTCTGGTCGAATCCTATGGTACCACATCAAAGCTCAACAACAAAATCCCTTATGACTACACGGACAAACTGAATGATTTAATCCATGTCACCTTAGTGAAAAACGGCAAAAGGGTCAGGCTTTTTCTAGATGAAATCAAGGTAGTGGACATCCCTACCCTGATCACTGACGACATCGGCCATTACATCCAGTTTTATGTCCGTAGCGTGGATCTTCAGAAAGACCTGGTCGTGGCATTTGCCAACCTTCAGATCACGGAGGAAGGTGAGGATCTCCGTTCAAAATTGCTTAAAAAAGAAGGATTCAGCACTACCGCAATTCTTTTCCATACCGCTTCAGATCAAATTCTATCCTCATCTTTCGAATTCCTGAATGAACTGGGTACGATCCTCCGGGAAGACGGCTCTATAAAAATTCAGATTATCGGCCATACCGACAGTGATGGGGATCAAAACAGCAACCAAATCCTGTCAGAAAATAGAGCCAGGGCAGTCGCCGCTTACTTGAGTGAAAATTTTGGAGTCGAAATGGACAGGCTGATGACGCTGGGCAAGGGTGAATCCGAACCGCTCAACGAAAACTCAAATGCTAATGAAAAGGCAGCAAACAGAAGAGTTGAATTCAAAACATTTTAATCCAGCCCACACCGAAATGATCTTTTCTTGCAAGAGGCCAGGGTAAAAACACCAATGAATATCCGCAAGCCAAGCAACCAGCAATCACAAACCTTTATAAATGAAACAAATAACAAACAAAACATTAACACTAACCTACTTAAGAAATGAAATCTTCACTGAAATTTTTATTTGCCGCATTAGTAATGATTCCTTTGATAGCCCAAGGTCAATTTACCACAAAAACTACCCCGCAGGTCAAAACCACTCCGGCTTTGAAAGCGACCGACCTGAAACCCAATCTGATACAAGCCAATAAACTGCCTAAGCTAGAGCAACCCCAAATTCTAAAGGAGAGCGATATCAGCAAATTCCCCATTATCACCTTCAGTCCGGAGGAATTGGAGCGAAGCCGTCAAAAATCCTGGGAAATCAGCCCCCGAAAACCCTTTGATACCGGAGTATCTATCATCCATTGGGGCACTTTGACAGAGACACAGTTTCTCATGACACCGGTAATCCGCTATGTAGTCAATACAGAATACAATTACCAAGCTTATAGCATGCGGGTATTGGCTAATCTCCAACAAGGAAAAGATTACAAACTGGTATTGAATGTAGAACAGAAAAGCTTCCCTGCCAACTCCACGGTGGGATTCAAGGTCGGGACAAGCGAATTCAGAATGGAGTGGCCGAAAGACAAAAATGAAATCATCATCTTGTTCAACAATACATTCACCGGCCAACAGGTAATAGATATCACACCGGTGCAGGTCAGTGGACGTAGGGAAAGTATTGACTCCAAATTAGAATTTGCCATCAAAAGTATCCGTCTGGAAGAGTTGAAATAAGCTTATGTACATTTTCTTTGAGACGCCATTTTGTGCCTTGCATCAATCAACAGGAAAAGCATTGTACCATCAAGATAGGTCATAATAGATTATCCGTTAAAGTATAAAAAGCGGAAGAAAACGCTCTATCCTAACTGAATTTAACTTTGAATCCCATAGGATGATTTTCCTCAGATTATTCACTACTGTTTTCATTAAGTATCTTTCCCCTTCAGCACTTCTATTGTGCATAGTATATATACTTGGTGGCATGAAAGTCTCTCATGCCCAGCTTTTGGAGCCGGAGCAGCTGGCCACTTACCTGCCCGGTAGTATTGGAAATTACGCCCCCAGTGTAAACTTCGTGGCTCCGGAATATGGCACTCCCCGTTCAGGCTTGGGGCAGGGTGAGTGCCATCCCACCAGAATTGTCACCGGAGAAAACTCCCATACCGACTCAAACGGACAATTGCTGAAGTGGACCTACGCCACCCATCACTACTCCACGGCCCAGTCCCAGCGTTGCCGGGGAGTGGCAAAAAGGCTAAGGATCACCATCGAAGACCGGCTATATGACAGAGAAACCTCTGAGTTCAGGCAGGCGGATTATTTCTCCACCTCCACCAAAGAATCCGCTGAAGGACTCCAAAAATCCTTTTATCTGGATAAGAACATTAAAATCATAGCTTCCCAAAAGCAGGATCCCCAAAAAGGCAGCTGGGTCAAAGCCTTGATTTACGACCGTTTTCTGGTCTCGCTGGAAAGCTTTGTCCTCACAGATGAGCCAACACACGGGATTCAGGCTGAGCAGATAGACACACTAATTGACATGCTCTCATCGACATCACTGAATTTCCTATTAGATGCCACCACTTATGTCCGTGGGGCTGAGTATGGGGATATGTTCGATTCCCGCCAAAGGATAGACTCACTTTTCGTGGCTTCCTTGCCAGATCAGTTTGAAGGCTACAAAGATATTCAGACCACCCGAATGATCGATGATTTGCTGAGAGGCG
This sequence comes from Algoriphagus sp. AGSA1, assembly GCF_021390545.1. GTDB lineage: Bacteria > Bacteroidota > Bacteroidia > Cytophagales > Cyclobacteriaceae > Algoriphagus. The sequence continues at coordinate 29,781 of NZ_JAJUWR010000047.1, forward strand.
TAATGCGTGACTATGCTGATGAATCCGGCAATGTGCTGCGGGTGTGGCTCTGGGATTTTCATGAAGACAGGGAGGATCGGCTGATTCCGTTTGTCCAGCTGGCCAAGCAGCGTCCGGAGGATTATCCAGATGGCAGGCTGTACGAAGTTTCAGACTCATCAAACCAATATTTTGGTGTGTTCAGGGAGCCTTTTGGCTTTGAGCATTCTGAGGCTACGCTGATTGTTAATGAAAAATATGTGGTCAACATCATTCTGGAAAAATCAAACCAACACCCCAATTGGAAAAACGCCATACACAATCTTGCTCAGAGGCTGACGGTCAAAGGGAAATTAATTTGATATAAGCATTTCCAAGAGAGACTTTATTCCTATTGCAGTTGCAAAGTATTACGGTTTTTAAAAAATGTATTGACTTCCGTCCTATTAAGTGTAGCCTCAGATTTATAAATCAAGTAATTTTTCCCGATCCTTTAAAAATTCACCAATAGCTTCCTCAATATTAATACCCGATCTTTCCGCTAGAATAATCAACCACCAAATATTCTCGCCCAGTTTATGTTCCAGCTCTACCTCAGCACCTGCTTTGGGCCAGCGTTGCTGTTGCGCCATAATATTACGCCCAACCAATCCGGCATCGGTCAGATAAGCCAAGGCATCTTCTTCCAAGCTCCATTTGCTGCCATGATGCTGGATTTCCAGTTCATGATACTTATTTCTGATTTTAATAGAGCGGCTGATAAGCTCTTCCAAATTGTCGGCTTTCATGATGTTTTTGATTTAACGTTAACTGATTAGATCTGCTTTGGCAGCGGTTATTTTCCCGTATTTTTAATTTTCTCTTTACCCAATCCCGCATTATCACGACATTATTTTGACGCGATTCCTTGTATTGCGTCAATTTCGTGATAGTATTGTCGCAATACTAACTAAAGGGAAATAAGCCATGGCATTCCAAAATGAGCTTGATGTTATTGAGGAAATAATCACGTCATTTCCAAACGGCTTAGCAATAGATGAGCTTATTGAAAAGCTTCCATTCTCGATTAAAAAAGGGCGCTGCAGAGACGGCTTAAAGACCTTAAAGAAAGTGGTCTTATCCGCGTTGAAGGAGAGAGGCTCGAGCTACGCGGTATTTTGCTACCCTTACGCCCTCAAAGACAGAGAAAGCTGACGAGCCACAAACGGCAATCCCCTTATCGCAAGAAGGAAAGGATGTTTTAGCCTTAGTATCACGCCCCGAGATACACAGAACACCAATGGGGTACAAGCGAATATTCTTAGAAAACTATCGTCCGAACATTGACAGTTATCTCAGCAATGAAGAAAAGCAAAAGCTGGCACAATGTGGGAAGACACGGGATAGTGAACAACCCGCAGGAACCTATGCCCGTGAAATCCTGAACCGCCTATTGATTGATCTGTCGTGGAACTCAAGCCGACTGGAAGGCAACACTTATTCACTTTTGGACACGGAATTGCTGATTCATGAAGGACAAGCCGCCAATAATAAATCAGCCAAAGAGACGCAAATGATCCTCAATCACAAAGAGGCAATTGAGTTCTTGGTCGAATCATCAAATGAGATAGATTTTAATCGATACACCGTCCTAAACCTGCATTCCTTGCTGTCAAACAACTTATTGCCGAATCCTGCAGCATTAGGAAGATTAAGGGCATTCGGAGCCGGGATAACACATTCGATTTTTACACCCTTGGGAATTCCCCAACTCATCGAAGAATTATTCGATCTTATTCTTGAAAAAGCGCGGCAAATTGAAAATCCTTTTGAGCAATCATTTTTTGTGTTGGTACACTTCCCGTATTTACAGCCGTTTGATGATGTCAATAAGCGTGTCTCCCTATTGGCGGCCAACCTTCCATTCAACCGTCATAATCTTGCCCCCCTTTCATTTATAGATGTACCTGAAGAAAGCTATGTCAAAGGAATACTTGGGATTTATGAGCTAAATCGAATAGAACTGTTTAAAGATGTTTTCCTGTGGGCATATGAACGATCTGCACTTCGCTATGCTGCCATCCGCCAATCTTTGGGCGAACCAGACACCTTCCGTATGAAATATAGGGAACACATGCGCAGTGCGATTGGTCACATTGTCAGCAACGCAATGGGTAAAGAAGAAGCGTCATCCACAGTGAAATTAGAAGCCCGAAAGCTGCATGAAGCAGATCAAGGGCAATTCATCGAAGTAGTGGAAACCGAACTCCCCGGACTTCATGAAGGAAATTCCGTACGATACCGCATCAAGCCATCCGAATTTTCATCATGGAAAAAGCAATGGGATTCTTAGCAAGATCAATATAAAAAAGGACAAAATTTGGGACAGATTCTGGGACAATTTGAATCTATATCCTAAAGCTGGAGCCCTATAAAACACAAAAAGTTGACCATAATATGATCAACTAATTACCCAGTAACGGGAACAGGACTCGAACCTGTGTCCGCCGCGGCGGATATGAGCACGTCGAGCTGAAGCCCGAACACAAAAAAAGGATACCATTTCTCCTGACTTCGACACTGGGACACCCAAAATCAAAAACCGAACATTTTTGCCAGTTTTCGCTGACTTTGATTCAGAAGCAAGGTCTTTCTTAGCTTTTTGCCGGAAGATTTGAGTTGGATCTCAA
>NZ_JAJUWR010000048.1 GCF_021390545.1 Algoriphagus sp. AGSA1
CCGCCTATTTCTGCAGAAGATTTAAGATGATGTACGGAGTGCCTGCGGGAAGAATGAGAAGAAGGGACTCCTTAATTAACGTTCAGGGATAAATTCAATAACTGTCTGGTTTCCAAGGCTTCCTTCAGAAACCCCGGTTTTTTTTCTACGGCATTGCCTATCACCACTACATCCGCCCCATTCCGGTAGGCTGTTTTTAATCTCCCCACGGAGTCGATCCCACCACCGACTATCAGGGGACTGTTGACGGCGGATTTTACCGAGCGGATCACTTGCCCAGACACCGGAGATTTAGCCCCACTTCCTGCATCCAGATAAAAATACCTCATACCGAGGTACAGTCCGGCAAGTGCTGTGGCTTTGGCCAGATCAGGCTTTGAATTAGGCAAAGGAAGGGTTTGGCTCACGTACTGTACACTGGTGATCTCCCCTTCATTGACGAGCATGTAAGCGGTAGGAAGGGATTGCAGCTGCATCTCTTTGATCAAGGGGGCAGCGAGCACTTGCCGGCCAATGAGGTACTCAGGATTTCTGCCTGAGATCAGCGAAAGGAATAAAATGGCATCTGCCTCTTCGGTAAGCTGTATTTGTGACCCGGGAAAGATTACAACAGGGATTTCTCCGGCGATCTTCTTTACCGAACTTACTACTTCGCGGAAATTATCACGACTAAGCTGGCTACCTCCCACAAATACTAAATCCAGATTAGTATTTTTGATCCAGGCATACTCCTCTTCAAACTGCCCGTGGTTTAGGATTTTGTCCGGATCGACCAGCCACGCAAGCCCCTTTTTTCCGCTGCGATGAAACTGTTTGAGAATTTTACTTACGCTCCTTTTCGGCTTGGGCATTTTCTGTCTGCGTAGAGAATAAGTTCGGGAGAAATTTTTCTTTGGCAAAAGCTAATCCCATAATCAGCAGACGCTGGCTTATGCTGGGCCAAAAGGAAGATTTAGAACCCGTGGTCAGTTTTTTTTCGATTTCCCGGGTCAACAGTCCTTCTTTTTCAAGTACTGCGAGTACTTCTTCAGTTTTCTTGTCTTTACGTTTTTTGCGGCTCTGAACCACTGCCAGAGCGATCAGACTCCCTGCCAGCACTATGCCTCCGACTTTCAACCAATCCTCCGATTCGGCTTTGACAAGCTCAAATTGCCTGGCGAGGGTTTCTTCCAGCTCTTTTTCTTTTTGTTTCAGGTCTTTTTTCATTCTTCCTCCTGGCGTTTTTTGAACATGCGTACTCTAAAAATAAAACCTTTTAAGCCCCTTTGCATTTTTTCTTCAGTGGAATCATTCTCCCGCAGCAAGTATAATATCACCAAAAGCAACAGGTATAACAATCCCACTAACAAGAAACCCATATGTGGTGATTCAAAATGTTGGCTTAAGTAAAAGGCCAGTGATAGGCTAAAAAACAAGAGCACTAACAACAGACTTCCACCCATGAGGATCAGGAAGATCAGCCGGGTCAGTATCCCGGATACCTGATCCTGAACTTCTAACTTGACCATGTCTATTTTGGTCTCTACTATTCCTTTTAACGTCTGTATTATTTCTCCGATTTTCAGCATAATTAAAACTTGTGAGAGGTTCCCTTTGAAATACATGACAATATACTCCAATTGACAGGAGCAAAAAAATCATGCAATCACATCAACATCCTGCCCTTCGTAGAATTTATACCTCAAAACCAATTCTAATGCAAACGCTATGGCGGTGTTTATGGTGAATTGTTGGCAGAGTGCCTGGTCAATCTCCTCCAGGCGGCTATAGAAGGCCGTTGCAAGGGGAATGTCCATATCTTTATTTATCCGGTCACTGGCAAGGTTATATGCGGCGGGTTTCTCTTCTTTCAATACTTTGCAGATAATGAGGTCTTTTTTGCCATATTTAGTCCTACGGGCCGAGGCCGCAAATAGCCTGCAAATCATGCCACGTGTAGGATGGTTGCCACAAAATCCCTTTTTCCCATCTTCGGATTGCGGCCTATACATCACACAGCTAGCATTCTCTTCCATACTGTCCAGAGTGGCCAGCGTTGATTCGGCCAATCCTTTCCCATATAGGTCAAAGGCCAATGGAAGGAATTCCAATGGGGAGGCAGGTACTTTAGGATTGGCGCAGCAAAATCCACATCCTGCCACACAGCCTAAGCCACTTTCAGATACAAATTGCTTTGTTTCTGCCTCTAACTCGCCGAACACATTCAGCGTAGCCAGAGATTTTTCAGCGAGATTCATCTCTAGTTTTCAAATAGTCCGCAAATTTACGCTAGACAGGCTTGTTTGATTCTCATAAACGATTATTTTTTTATATTGACAATCAGAGATTTAACTTTTTGCCATCTGAATAGTTAAAAATATCGGGCCATTTCACGGAATAGATCGTTTTCTTTAAATAAACGGAAGAATATGAGCAATCTAGATGAACAAAATGCGGAAGAGAAAATCAGGTTAGCCTTCAAGGAACGGGATTGGAGTGAGATTAAAAGTGCGGATTCCTGGGTTATTTTTAAGGTAATGTCTGAATTTGTAGAAGGCTTTGAAAAACTCGCCAAAATAGGCCCATGTGTTTCAATTTTTGGTTCTGCCAGAACTCCTAGGGATCATAAGCATTACAAGGTAGCTGAGGAAATCGCAGCCAAGCTTGTCCGCCATGGCTATGGTGTCATCACAGGCGGAGGGCCGGGTATTATGGAAGCTGGTAACAAGGGGGCGCATTCAGAAGGAGGGAAATCCGTGGGCTTGAATATCGTTTTGCCGTTCGAGCAATTTGATAATATTTATATAGACCGTGACAAGTTGATGACCTTTGATTATTTTTTTGTACGTAAAGTGATGTTTGTCAAGTATTCCCAAGGCTTTGTTGTGCTTCCTGGGGGATTCGGTACAATGGATGAATTTTTCGAAGCATTGACGCTCATTCAGACCAATAAAATCGGAAAGTTCCCGATTGTACTGGTGGGGAAGGATTACTGGGCTGGACTGGTGGATTGGATCAGAAAAACACTGCTTTCTCACCGATACATCAATGAAGATGATCTAGATCTATTTGCTGTGGTGGAGGATGCCACTGAGGCAGTGAAAGTTATCGACGACTTTTACAACAAATACCTGCTTAGCCCTAATTTCTGATTATTTTGACCTGATCCGGTCTTTCAACCCTCTTAATTGTAGATGAATAAATTCCACCTAGTACTTCTTTATGTCCTGGTAATTATCTGTCTGGCATCCGTGGCCCATATACTATGGAGAAGTCCTCAAGAAATACAGGTAGAACCAGGGGTAGCAAATGTGCAGATCCTGCAAAGCATGCCGAGTCCCGTTAGGGATACGGTCAGACTTTTTGATTTGCCTGAGCAGTTGGGCTTTGCCGGTGAACCTGTCCCCCTCGAACTGGGAGATGTAAGAGAACGTCTGGAGCGTGAAATCTACGTGAATGCCTACTGGCAATCCAATATGATCCTGCTCATGAAACGATCCGGGAAGTTTCTTCCCGAAATAGAAAACCTGCTCAAGGAAAACGGCATACCGGATGATTTCAAGTACCTGGCAATGGCGGAATCCGCGCTTATGAACGTAGCCTCTCCTGCCGGGGCAAAAGGGTTTTGGCAGATCCTGGAATCCACAGGCAAAGAATATGGTCTGGAAATTTCCAAAGATGTGGATGAGCGTTATCATCTTCAAAAAGCCACTTATGCTGCCTCCAAGTATTTCCATAAGGCGTACGCCAGATTCGGAGACTGGACAGCGGTTGCAGCTAGTTATAATATGGGACAAGCCGGGTTTTCTAGGAGACAAGAAGACCAGTTTGTCGATAATTACTATCATCTGTATCTAAATGATGAGACGAGCAGGTATTTATTCAGGATTCTTGCATTCAAGGTAATCTTTGAAAATCCCGGGGAATTCGGCTATTACCTCAAAGATTCAGATTACTATACCTATCCACCTCTTAAATCAATTAAGGTAGATGCTGACATCAAAAATCTGCCGGCATGGGCCAGGCAGCATGGCAGTACCTACAAGGATTTGAAATTGTACAACCCCTGGCTCCGGGATAAGGATCTGAATGTAAAGCGCGGCAACACCTATGAAATAGTACTGCCTAAGTGATTTTTCGGATGTGTGATGTATGCAATCGATATGTTTTAACGAGGATGTCTTATCTCCCCAGCATTCCACTTAGACCAAGCATGAACCAATCTTGTCTTCTGGGGTTTTACTCTTTGAAGTTTACTAATTTGTCCGGCTGAAAATCCCTACCTTTGCCGATTAAAATTGCCCGTCGATTATATGAGCCAAGTCACTCCAGTACAGGAAGAATACATAGAGATTTTTGGAGCCCGAGAGCATAATCTAAATAACCTGGATCTGAAGATTCCCCGCAATAAACTTGTGGTGATCACGGGTCTGAGTGGTAGCGGCAAAAGCTCCCTGGCATTTGATACGATCTACGCCGAAGGACAGCGTAGATACATGGAATCGTTCTCGGCCTACGCACGTTCGTTTCTGGGCGGTATGGAACGTCCTGATGTGGATAAGATCAACGGACTGTCCCCGGTAATAGCTATTGAGCAGAAGACCACGTCCAAAAACCCACGCTCCACCGTCGGCACTGTGACCGAAATCTATGATTTCATGCGTCTGTTGTATGCCAGGGCAGGGGAGGCCTATTCCTATCTCACAGGCAGTAAAATGGTCCGGCAGACTGAAGACCAGATCATCGATCTACTGTTCACAAATTTTCTAAACCAGAAGCTCTATATCCTGGCTCCTGTGGTGAAAGGAAGAAAAGGCCATTATCGGGAGCTTTTTGAGCAGGTTCGAAAAATGGGATTTTCCAAGGTACGCGTCGATGGCGTAGTGATGGAGATGGTTCCCAAAATGCAGGTGGACCGATACAAGATCCACGATATTGAAATTGTCATCGACAGAATAGTAGCCGAGGAATCAGATCGTTTTAGGATCACACAATCCCTTAAATCTGCGCTTCAGCATGGAAAAGGAGTGATCATGATCCGGGATGAAGCAGGGGAGATCCACCATTTTTCCAAATACCTCATGGATCCAGAGACAGGACTTTCTTATGAAGAACCTGCACCAAATACATTTTCCTTCAATAGCCCATACGGAGCCTGTCCTACATGTAATGGACTTGGGATTACAGAGGAAATCACCCGGGAAAGCATCATCCCAGACCCAACCCTCAGCATCACCCGGGGTGGCATTGCTCCTCTTGGGGAATACCGGGACATCTGGATTTTCAAGAAAATAGAAGCTATACTGAAGCACTATAAGTGCAGCATGAGTACGCCTATAGGAAAGCTCCCTGAACAGGTAGTGGAGATACTCCTTAACGGCGATAAAATAGAGGTGGCTGTAGATTCTGTAAAGCATCCGGGTACCAAGTGGCACACCACCTTTGAGGGAATAATCAATTTCCTAAAGAAGTATCAAGAAGGAAGCTCAGATAAAATACAGGATTGGGTAAGTGAATTTACGATCACTCAGACTTGTCCGGACTGCCATGGGTATAGGCTTAAGAAGGAGGCCTTACACATTAAAATTGACAATACCCACATCGGACAATTAGCTATGATGGATGTGCGTTCGTTGGGCGAGTGGTTTGTAGGATTGGAAGACAGGCTCTCTGAAAAGCAAAATGTGATTGCAATGGAAGTCCTCAAGGAGATCCGAAAAAGAATAGGTTTTCTCCTCGATATAGGTCTGGATTACCTGTCACTTAACCGCCCGCTAAGGACACTTTCGGGGGGCGAGGCACAGCGGATCAGACTGGCTACGCAGATTGGGACCCAGCTAGTAGGGGTATTATATATCTTGGATGAACCGAGTATAGGCCTGCACCAACGAGACAACGAAAAACTGATTCAGGCGCTTCAGAGTTTGCGTGATCTGGGAAACTCTGTTTTGGTGGTAGAGCATGACAAGGACATGATGCTTGCCGCCGACTATCTGTTGGATATGGGGCCTGGTGCCGGGAGGCATGGTGGAAATATCGTATCGGAAGGAAAACCAGCTGAGATTCTAAAGACAGATGGGGTTACAGCCAAGTATCTGGCAGGAAGAATTGGTCTGCCTGTGCCAATAGTACGCCGGAAAGGCAAAGAGAAATCACTTGTAATTAAAGGCGCTAGCGGCAATAACCTTAAAAATATAGATCTTCACCTGCCATTGGGTACACTGATCTGTATCACTGGAGTCTCCGGAAGCGGTAAAAGCACACTTATTCATGAGACACTTTACCCAATCCTGAACCAGCATATCTACCACTCCAAGAAAAACCCTATGCCCTATAAAAGTGTAGATGGCCTGGAACATTTGGACAAGGTAATAGAAGTGGATCAATCTCCTATAGGCAGAACTCCACGCTCCAATCCTGCCACCTACACCGGTGTGTTTTCTGATATCAGGGCACTATTTACCGAGCTGCCTGAGGCTAAAATCAGGGGATATAAGCCAGGCAGGTTTTCTTTTAATGTCAAGGGAGGAAGATGTGAGGACTGTGAAGGAGCAGGAATGAAGCTGATAGAGATGGATTTTCTGCCTGATGTACATGTACCTTGCGAAACCTGCAAAGGCAAGCGTTACAACAGAGAAACATTGGAGATCAGGTATAAGGGGAAGTCCATTTCTGATGTACTGGACATGACGGTGGAGCAGGCCGTGGAGTTTTTCGACAAGATGCCAAAAATCCTCAGAAAGATTAAAACATTGAACGATGTAGGTCTAGGATACATTACCCTTGGGCAGCATGCCACCACACTCTCTGGAGGCGAAGCCCAGCGGGTCAAGTTGGCCACTGAACTTTCTAAAAAAGATACCGGAAAGACATTTTATATACTTGATGAGCCCACCACGGGACTGCATTTCCAGGATATAGAACTATTGATGCTCGTGGTAGATGGCTTAGTTGCCAAGGGAAATACTGTCCTGATTATAGAGCACAATATGGACGTGATCAAAATGGCCGACTATATCGTGGACTTAGGCCCTGAAGGGGGAAATAAAGGCGGAAAAATCGTAGTACAGGGGACCCCGGAGAAAATCGCAGCTACCAAAGAGAGCTATACCGGTAAATTTCTCAAAATGGAATTAAATAGCTAACAAGGGTAATAATCAAAAGTATGCCCCTTTTATCAAAATAAACCGAAGCGGACAACTGTGTTATTTATCTTTGGGCGATTATGAACAGAATAAGGCTATACTGGTTGCTGCAGATTATAGGATGGGGTGGATTTGCCATGGTGAGTATTTTCCTGGCCTCTCTTTCAAGTGGAGTTACCTCTGTGCAGATCTGGGCCTTTATAGTTCTGGCTGCCACCAATCTTATTTCCACACATTTTTTACGCTATATAGTCAAGACCTACAATTGGTTCAAACTCAGTATTCCGCAGCTTTTATTCCAGTCTTTCCTGGCAATCATTGCCCTGTCTTTCGTCAACATTGTAGCCCAGATATTCATCAACATTGCTTTTGGCACGCTGAATCCGGCAGAGGATTTCAAAATTTTATTGATCCTTGCCAATCTACTGCAGGCCATATTGTTATATGCGCTTTGGTTTTTGATGTACTTTCTGGTCCACTTCCTGGACAATTATAATTCTACCCTGAAGTACGAGGCAAAAATCAATGAAATCAGGCTAAATCACCTAAAAAGCCAGCTCAATCCCCATTTTATTTTCAATGCGCTCAATAGTGTCAGAGCGCTTGTGGACGAAGATCCCAGCAAAGCAAAAACAGCTATTACCAGGATCTCCAATATGCTTCGCTTTTCCCTGATGATGGACAAGAAGCAGACAATAGAATTTGGAGAGGAACTAAATACCGTAAAGGATTATTTAGAACTCGAAGCTATCAGGTTTGAAGAAAGGCTGAAGGTGGTGTACCACATCGAAGATGAATCCTATAGCTATAAAATACCGCCCATGATGCTGCAGACCATCGTGGAAAATGGCATCAAACACGGGGTCTCAAACCTCGTCAAAGGAGGTGTGATCGAAATAAAGTGCCGGGAAGGACTACATGATGACCTGTACATCCAGGTCAAAAATAGTGGGCAACTTACCCATCAGCCATCCTTAAATGCTGATGATGAGCAAGGTCATGGACTCAGCAATACTGTCCAAAGACTAAAGTTGATCTATGGGGATAAAGCAAGCTTCCGTATCTTCAACTCCGGGATGCACTTCGTGATCACCGAAATAAAAATCCCGAAACAAAAAGTTACATTTGAATAACAAACTCAACAAACATGCGAGCCATTGTAATTGATGATGAAAGATTAGCCAGAAAAGAGCTGATCAACCTCTTAAATCAACTAGAAAGCGTAGAAGTAGTCGGCGAGGCAGTAAACGTAGATGATGCCAAGGATAAAATAGAACAATTGAATCCAGACGTTATTTTTCTTGATATCCAAATGCCCGAAAAAACAGGATTCGACCTGCTGGAGGAATTGGATAACGTCCCTCACGTGATCTTTACCACCGCTTATGACGAATATGCGTTGAAAGCTTTTCAGGTAAATGCGCTGGATTATCTTCTAAAACCAATCGAGCCTAAGCGATTGGAAGAGGCTCTGATAAAATTGCAGGGCAAGATAGACGGATTTACCAAAAGTGAAGATTCCCAGTCTCCCAACAACCAAAAGAAACTGACCTTAGATGACCAGGTATTTGTCAAGGATGGGGATAGATGCTGGTTTGTCAGGCTTTCTAACGTACGCCTATTTGAATCTGACGGCAATTACATCAAGGTTTACTTTGACAACTTTAAGCCAATGATCCACAAATCCCTAAATGCATTGGATGAACGACTGGACGAGAAATCATTTTTCCGGGCCAGCAGAAAGCACATCATCAATCTAGGCTGGGTAGAGGGAATAGAACCTTGGTTTAACGGAGGTCTGGTGGTCACGCTACGGGGTGGGGACAGAATAGAGGTGAGTAGAAGGCAAGCTGCCAGATTCAAGGAAATGATGAGCCTTTAAGTTTAAGGCGTTAATAATTGATTTTTGATGACCCTATAGCCTGTCTGTCACGAATCCGTCTGTGCTGGCAGGGCTTGTTAAGGGGAAATTTCTAAGGATTTATAATCATTCACGATACGTGAGAGTGATGTCCCACCTGAGTCACTCTGTCTGGCATATATCTGATATGTTTAATTTCATATATAGTAAAAAGCATTTGATTTCATTTATATTTTCTGTAAATAGAGAGTAAATTGCTAAATACAGTTTGAAATTATAGTTTTCACCATAAACGCACATCTGCCAATATCTTATGAAAGAAGAGCGGATATTAATCGTCGAAGACGATATCAGCATAGCAGAGAATATTCAGGAAATATTAGAACTCCTGGGATACGTCAATACAGATATTGCCAATTCTGCAAACCAGTGCATAAAAATCATTAAGAAAAACCGCCCTGATCTGATATTCATGGATATCAAGCTGAAAGGCGATAAAGACGGGATAGAGCTAGGGGAAATCGTAAAGCAAATGGTGGATGCTCCACTGGTGTATGTGACATCCTATTCCGATCCAACAATAATCGAAAGAGCTAAAAGAATAAATCCGGCGGGATTTATAGTAAAGCCGTTTAATACCAATGATATCCATGCCATAGTGGAGATCGTGCTCTATAATAAACGTACCAAGCCAGTCACGGAGACTACCGCAGTCAGTCCCCCAAGTGACAGCCCATATCTGGTAGCTGACGCTGTGTTCATCAAAGCTGACAATGCCTTCGAGCGGGTTTCTTATGAAGATATCCACTATGTGGAGGCAAATGGCAACATGGTTACGATTTTCACCAAAAAGAGAGATTACAATATCCGTAAATCGATGAAGGAAATCGAAGAAATCCTCCCGTCCCAGATTTTCCTCCGGGTACAAAAATCATTTATCGTACATCTAGGGCAGATCGAAAGCTTCAATACCAAGGAAATCACACTTCGCTCGGGAGCCACCGTTCAGGTCGGGCGACAGTACTATAATAGTTTTCTCGCAAAACTAAGTACCATCACGGAGAGTTAAAACAAAAAGGTGGGCTAAGTACCCACCTCTTTCGATTAACCAATCAACCAAATCTACCCTTACGAGTATTCGTTTTGGGATTTTTACCCAATAAGATTATCAAAGGACCGAGGAATCGGTCCCTAATTTTTGGAATTCAAATGCTTTTTCAGCATCAGGATTTAAAGGAGTACCGGTATTGTAAGTTGGTTCAGTATATTCAATAAGGGCAGTATTCCTTGCAAGACTTGTCTCTACCTTAGCTTTCCAAATAATGGTAATTGCCATTACGAAGCCCAATGCGGCACAAATGTTTTTTTGGGTAACTAGTGAAGTAATCATGGCAGTAATAAGTTGGTTTAATTTCTATAACTGCTATATGCCAAAAAGTGACCCAAAAACACAAGTGGTTAAATATCAATCATTTGAGTAGATTGCATATAAATGAGCTGTACGGTTATGAACAGCAATAACCCAGAGATGGACATTTGTTTATAAACCAGTAGGTTACAATAAGAGCCGAAATTTTTAAAAAGGTTTCCAGCAGGTTTATTTCTTCCTTAAAGCTCTTTTTATGAAATATTCTTCAAAATTTTCCCAGAATAAACTATCCTTCTATGGCTCAAAATAGGATCTGGATAGGTATAACCTATAAATTTATGTCTCCTCTCTTGATTTTCTACTAGTAAGATCGAGTCAGAATTATCAATTATTCGCCATGCCGCTAGCTTCTCATTTTTTAAATCGTACATAAAAATTGAGTCAAAGCTGCTCTTATATTTTATGGGTATGGGGTCATACGATTCACGATTAAACACTAATTCTCTATCATTGATGTATAATTCAGAATAGGTGGAATTCTTTTGTAGTGACCACCAATTCCCCGAAATTTCATTCGAAACGCTGTCCTGTCTGAATTCTAGGTTAAAGAAAGAGATTAAGAATAAAAAAGCATATTGCTTTCCTAACTGTTCTTAAAAGGCCCCCTCCTTAATCCAATAGCAAAAACGCTCCATTTGGAGCATTTTTACTATATAAGTTGATATCTCTATAAAAGCTCATTCGCAAGATTCGCCAACTCAGACCTTTCCCCTTTCTCAAGTTTGATATGTGCATAGAGTGGGTGATCCTTCACACGATCAATCAAATACGACAAACCATTGGACTGGGAATCCAAATACGGGGTATCGATCTGGAAAACATCCCCGGTAAACACGATCTTCGTATTCTCACCCGCTCTTGAGATAATCGTCTTGATCTCGTGCGGGGTAAGGTTTTGCGCCTCATCTACTATGAAGAAAATATTCGAAAGTGAGCGTCCACGGATATAGGCCAGTGGTTGGATCACCAGTTTTTCCTGGTTTACCAGCTCTGTGATTTTCTGAAATTCCTTGTCGGTTTCCTTGTATTGGTTTTGGATGAATTTCAGATTATCCCACAGTGGCTCCATGTAGGGATTCAGTTTGGATTTGATATCTCCCGGCAGATATCCGATGTCCTTATTGCTTAAGGGTACAATCGGCCTAGCCAAGTAAATCTGCTTATACTCTCTTCGTTGCTCCAGTGCTCCCGCCAGTGCCAATAATGTCTTTCCTGTCCCGGCTACTCCTTGGATAGAAACCAAACGTATGTTTGGATTGGTGATCGCATGAAGGGCAAACGTCTGCTCCGCATTTCTTGGTTTGATATTATAGGCCAGTTTCTTGTCAACCCGCTCAAGAATACTTTCTTCGGAATTATAATAGGCTAAAACCGAATTCTTGTCGCTTTTTAGAATATAATAAGCATTGGACTTTCTTTTTCGTGTCCCCAGGACAGCCTTTGCCTCTACATAGCCTTGCTCAAAAAGTTTATCAATATGCGTCGGATCTATATTGTCTAAAATATACTTCCCGGTGTTTTCGAGCTCGGTGATATTCTTGATCTTACCTGTCTCGTAATCTTCGGCAAGTAAATCAATAGATTTGGCCTTTAGTCTAAGATTGATATCCTTACTGACCAAAATTACTTTTCTGCCTTTCTCGTGCTGTTTGAGGTGCAAGGCACAGTTTAGAATCTTGTGGTCATTTTTCTCCTCTCCGAATATTTCATTGGCATTGATTTGATTCTCGGGATTCATCAGCACCCTAAAATTGCCCTTGGTCTTTCCATTCAGCGGAGTCCACTCATGGATCATATGATCCTGGGAGAGCTTGTCCAGCAATCGGATAAATTCCCGGGCTTCAAAATTCTTGGTATCATTGCCTTTCTTGAATTGATCAAGTTCCTCCAGCACCGTGATCGGAATGACCACATCGTGCTCGGCAAAGTTCATAATGGAGTTGTGTGCGTATAGGATTACTGAAGTATCCAGCACGAAGATTTTCCGATCTTTATCGGATTTGGCTCTAGGCATGCGCAGGTAGTGTAGTGGTACTATGTGATTTAATTTAGAAAAATATTTGGGCTAATGACAAAGTTTCAATGAGAATTTATGGTTAAATAACTAGGACTATTATCTATAGCTTTGACTATCAATCCAATAAAAAAAGGGCAAAATCCACCGTTCTGCCCCTTTTTGGAAAATCACGGTTTTCTAAGCCAACAATGCGGCAATATCCTCTTGGTCGAGACTTTTCATAAAGCTTTCTTCCGTACTGATCAGTTCACCTGCCAGCGCTAGCTTACGATCCTGCAGAGCCATGATTTTTTCCTCAACAGATCCCCGGGTGATGAATTTATAGATGATGACCTTGTTTTCCTGTCCTATTCTATGGGCTCTATCTATGGCTTGGGCTTCCACAGCTGGATTCCACCAAGGATCAAGCAAGAACACATACTCAGCTTTGGTCAGATTCAGGCCGACTCCACCCGCTTTTAGGGAAATCAGGAATACTTTGATCCCTTCATTTTCCTGGAATTTCTCCACCTGGGCCTGACGATCCTTAGTGGCACCGTCCAGGTATGCATAGGGGATTCCTTCCTTCTCCAGATATTCTTTTACTATAGCCAAATGCCTCACAAACTGGCTAAACACAAGCACTTTGTGCCCTTCCGAGATCGTGGATTGGAGCATATAGGTCACATCTTCCAATTTGCCCGATTCACCTTCATAGTCATCTCTGACCAGTTTGGGATGATTGGCGATCTGACGAAGCTGAGTAAGGCCGCGCAATAGTGTGAATTGCTGATTATTTCTCCCCGTACTCTGGATATCTGAAATAATCTTTTCACGATAATAGCTTTTTACCTCTTCATATACTTCCTCTTGCGCAGTGGTCATGTCAGAATACTTCACGTTGGTGATTTTTTCCGGTAAATCGGTAGCTACCTGCGATTTCAATCTCCTCAGGATAAAGGGCTTGATCATCGCATGCAGCTTTGCCGACTTGTCTATATCCCTTTGTTTCTCTATAGGTTGTAGAAACTGTGTTTTAAAGGAGTTCTGATTTCCAAGAAGTCCCGGGTTGATGAAGTTCATCTGGGACCAGAGGTCCATGGTACTGTTCTCCACAGGTGTACCGGTGAGAATCAGTTTTTGCTTGCTTTTCAGCTGATTTACCGCTGCGGCAATATTGCTTCCAGGGTTTTTGATTGCCTGGGATTCATCAAGTATAATATAGTTGAAATAGAAATCCTTTAGCACTTCTACATCCAGTCGGGTGATGCCATACGAAGTCAATACCAAGTCATACTCTCCAAATCTCCAGGGGTCTTTGATACGTTGAGTTCCGGAATAAACCAGGATTTTCAGGTTTGGTGTAAATTTCTTTGCTTCTAGTTCCCAGTTATAAATCAGCGAGGTAGGCATGACCAACAAGGATGTCAAGCCGGGGTTTGCCTCCATTTCATGTGCAAGCAATGCCAGCGTCTGCACTGTTTTACCCAGACCCATATCATCGGCCAGACAACCACCGAATTTGAATTCATTGAGGAATCTCAGCCAGTTGTAACCTGCATGCTGGTAAGGTCGGAGCATGCCTTCAAAATTTGCAGGAAGATCGTAATCGGCTATTGATTCGAAGTCTCTCAGCCTTTCCAGTTTCCTGCTGAGGGTAACCTGTACGAGATTTCCCAGCTCCATCTCCCGTGCCAGCGCCAGGTGGTGCTTGCGCAGAACCATAGCGTTCTCGTCGCCCCGATCTTCCATGAAATTGAAAAGCTCGGAGTAATTCACAAACCAAGATGCAGGGATTACCGCTATTTCTCCATTGGGCAGTTCAAACTCCGTTTTTCCCTGGAGCAGCAGTTTCCTGAGTTTGGCAAATGGTACTAGGTACAGCCCAAACTTGATCAGTGCCTTGACATCAAACCAATCAATGTTCTCATTGACCTCAATGGAAATCTGGGCCTTGCCAATATTATAGACTTTCCCTTTGGCGTTCGGTTTTTGTATGATTTTGATTTTTTCTATGTCTAGGAAGTCTTCGTTTTCCCCCAGCCACTCAAAGGCTTCCGTCTTTGGAAGCGCATCTTTGCCCATCTTGAATTCCAGCCCCTTGTCCCGAAGTAGCTTTATGTAGGCTTTTTCTTTCTGGGTACTTCGGATAGTCTTGTAAAAGGTGTAGCTATCGTCACCTTCTTCCAGTCTTACGGAAGCTCCATGTAATTCCGAACTTGGCGTCTGTACCGGAAAATCAATATTGCCATACTTGAAGCGTAGCTCGAACACAATCTTATCCTCCTCAAGTCTCTCCCCATCTTCCCCAAAAAGGTTCTTTCCTGTTCCTCCAGGGAGGTCACTGATATTGATAAATACCTCCGGTGTACCGCGTTCAATATTTATATCAAATCCAACTGACTCCACATCAAACTGGGAGATCAGATTTGCCATAAAGCCACGATAGTAATTTGGCTCTATTCGCTTGTCAATGACAATGAATTTTTTATTGAGAAAAGCCTTGAGTTTTTTCCCGTCTATACCTTTTTCGAAGTGATAAAGCTGTCCTTGGACAACGAGCCAACCAGGTTCGTTACTGATGAAATAGCCGTTCTTATATTGCCAATCAAGCTTCTCCCCTTTATATTTTATGGTCGGCCAATAGTGTGTGTTTTCTGCATTTTTATGAAAATGGAATAAGACACTGGCCCGCTCAGCATTTACTTTAATTTCCCTCCAAACAGGGTTTCCGTCACTGCCCATCTCGAAAAGCCGTTTGCCGATCAGCAATGGCATTATCTTCGATCGCTTCTTCTCGATCACTACTTCTAAAGCTTCCTGTGTTTTTTTATCCTCAGTTTTGGGATCAAAAATTTTGGTCAAATACTCCTTAGGACGGATATTTCCCCGCTTGATAAAAGGCTTTACGACCACTTCCGGATTCATGGAATCCATAATTTTGATCAATTCATAGTCTGTTTTATCCAGACCTGAATCAAATTCGCTTGCGTTTGCAGAGCTAATATTTTGGTAGGCCAAGGAAAGTCTCCCCTGCGAATCTATTTGTACTACAAATGATTCAAGGAGAAGACCTAGATACTCATGGCTATAAATAGAATATACTATCTGAAAAGGGCTATCAGAATTTACTATCATATATTTATCGGATTGACAGAGCTTTCAGAGATTAGGAATTAAGCAAAAGAAGGCTAAGTCGGTGTTAATAATCCCAAAAAAGGGTAAACCAAGTTGAAAATTACAAAAAAAACCGCTCAAATTCATCTATTGGGCAAACATTCTGCCTGAAAAGATAAAAAGTCCTTCAAATCAGAATTTCTGACCCGAAGGACTTTACTTGAGTTCTTACCAGAATTTATTCAGTGATCTGACCCAATTCTTTTTCCTGGGCTTGCTTACCTTCTTCCTTTTTTTCTGGGAAAAACCTTCCTTGGAATATCAAAATCATCGCAACACCTATAAAGATAGAAGCATCGGCCACATTGAAAATCGGCCAAAGCGCAGTATAACTTCCTCCCCAAATCGGCAACCACTCGGGAAGATACCCTTCCCAAATATCGAAATAGAACATATCCACTACCTGACCGTGAAACCAGGGTGTGGTGGCATTATAGGGTGCATTGTTTAACCAAACCCCATAGAACACAGAATCTATTAAGTTGCCTATCGCACCTCCCAAAATCATCGCTATGCACACCAAATAGAGACGAGGCTGTTTTTTCTCAATGATGTGATAGAGGTAATAGCCTATGCCCACCATGGCGACTAATCGAAAGGAAGTAAGAAACAACTTGCCGTATTCTGATCCCAGCTCCATGCCGAAGGCCATTCCCGGATTGGTGGTGTAATGCAGTTTGAACCAGTCTCCGAATATGGGAATCTGTCCAGGAGAGCCGAAATCCATCTCGAAGTGAACCAGCATTTTGACCGCTTGATCTATAATGATCACCAATAATGCGATGCCAAAGTATTTTAGGTATTTATTCATTCTATACGTTTTGCTATCAGGCTTTTTCTACCAAAACAGCTAGTTCAAAATCATCCATATCAAGTAGTGTGGCACCATCTACCTCAGCAGACAGCTCCAGTTTCAACGCCTGAACTTCGGTTTGGATATATTCCCCAAAGGACTTTACTGCATTTTTTACCAGTTCATTATCATCTCCGATGGTAATGTTGATCTTGTCCTGTACTTCCAGCCCCATGTCTTTACGTAGGTTTTGGATACGGTTTACCAGGTCTCTTGCCGCACCTTCCTGCTTCAATTCATCAGAGAGGGTTACATCCAGTGCGACAGTCACACCTTGATCCGATGCCACAGACCAGCCAGGGATATCCTGGGAGGTGATCAAAACTTCTTCTAGAAGAAGATCGATTTTTTCTCCATCCAGATCTACAGAGATTTTACCTTCACGTTCTATTTCAGCGATTTCCGACTGGTTCCATTGATTTATGGCAGCGACTACAAACCGCATTTTAGGGCCTAATTTCTTACCCAACAGAGGCAGGTTTGGCTTCACATTTTTCACCAATATACCGGAAGCATCATCGATGAATTCTATTTCCTTGATATTTACTTCGGATTTGATCAGCTCATCCAAATGCTCGATCTGAGCTCGTGTTTTTTCTTTCAATATCGGAATCAAAATACGCTGCAATGGCTGACGCACTTTCATTTTCTCCTTCTTTCTCAGAGAGTGTACCAAAGAAGAAATCGTTTGGGCAAGCTCCATGCTTTCTTCCAAATCGGTATTGATCAAAGCAGATTCTGCCTTATGCCAATCCGTCAAATGAACAGAATCTTTCGAATCAACTCCTGACTCAGTCAGATTTTGGTACAGCCAGTCCGCATAGAATGGTGCAAAAGAAGACATCAACTGGGTAAGTGTGAGCAAGGACTCATATAAAGTCTCGTATGCTGCCTGCTTATCCGCATTCATCTCACCTCTCCAAAACCGCTTTCTCGCCAGCCTTACGTACCAGTTGGAAAGCTGATCTATCGTGAAGCTCATGATCGCCCGAGTAGCTTTGGTCGCATCATAGTTATCCATCGCTTCCTCCACTTCTGCGATTAAGGACTGAAGTTTGGAGACTATCCACTGATCCAATTCTGCTCTCTCTGACACGGGCACAGCCTTGGATTTGTCATAGACAAAAGCATCCAGATTAGCATAAAGCGCAAAGAAATTATAGGTATTCTGAAGCGTACCGAAGAAGCGTCGCTGCACTTCAGTCACTCCGTCCAGATTAAACTTCAGGTTATCCCAAGGATTGGCATTGCTCAGCATGTACCAGCGCACTGCATCCGGCCCGTATTCTTTCAGTGTTTTGAAAGGATCCACCGCATTGCCCAGTCGCTTGGACATTTTATTGCCGTTTTTATCCAGGACAAGTCCATTTGCAATTACGTTTTTGAAAGCCACACTGTCAAACAACATCACCGCAATGGCATGAAGCGTAAAAAACCAGCCACGGGTCTGATCCACACCTTCGGCGATGTAGTCAGCAGGGTAATTGGCTTTGAAAATGTCTTCATTCTCAAAAGGGTAATGCCACTGCGCATACGGCATAGCTCCGGAGTCAAACCATACGTCTATCAGATCCGTTTCACGGAACATCTTTTCACCTTTGGCGGATACCAAAATCACGTCATCCACGTAGGGACGGTGTAGATCGATCTCCTTGCTTTCGTAAGGAGATTTTTCCATAAATCCCTTTGCAATGGATTCTTCGATTGCTTTTTCCAGCTCAGCGATAGACCCTATGCAACGCTCCTCATTACCATCTTCCGTTCTCCAGATAGGAAGCGGTGTACCCCAGAATCGGGATCTGCTTAGGTTCCAGTCCACCAGGTTTTCCAGCCAGTTGCCAAAGCGGCCAGTCCCTGTAGCCTCTGGTTTCCAGTTGATGGTTTTATTCAACTCCACTAATCTATCCTTATAGGCAGTGGTTTTGATAAACCAGCTGTCCATAGGATAGTAAAGCACCGGCTTGTCCGTCCTCCAGCAGTGCGGATAGCTGTGCTCGTATTTCTCTACCTTAAAGGCCTTGTTTTCATTTTTCAGAATGATGGAAATGATCACGTCGGTATTTTTGTAATCCGCCGCACTCTCATCATCCTCCGTATAGTTTTTCACATAGAAATCATCTACACCATATTCTTTATGGGAGGTGATTGCATGTTCAGCTATCTTTTCTACCAGATACTCGCCTACAAGTGGGATGAATTTCCCCTGCTTATCCACTATAGGAAGGTCTTTTCCCTGCTCGTCTTTGACGAAGATGCCAGGCACATTATTCTGTGCCAAGGTTCTAAAGTCATCCGCACCGAAAGCTTTGGCAAGATGGACAATTCCCGTACCGTCTTCAGTGGTCACATAATCTCCGGAAACCACTGTGAATGCCGGATGGGCGAGCGCCAAACCTGCTATAGGGAACAGTTGCTCGTATTCCCAGCCCAGCATATCTTTTCCTTTGAATTCTTCGATCACTTCGAAAGGGATCAGTTTGTCCCCGCCGTTGTAATCTTCCAATTTCAACGCTGCAGCCTTAGGATTCAGGTAGGCATTCATTCTGGCTTTCGCCAAAATCACCGTGCAGGCATCGTAGGTATAAGGATTGAAAGTCTTCACTTTCACATAATCCAAATTTTCTCCAATTGCCAAAGCCGAGTTGGACGGCAAAGTCCAAGGTGTAGTCGTCCAAGCCAAGATATAGGTGTTCTCCTGATCTTTAAGTTTGAACTGTGCCGTGATGGAAGTGTCCTTTACGTCCTTGTAGGTTCCGGGCTGATTGAGCTCATGCGAACTCAAACCCGTTCCCGCCGCAGGAGAATAAGGCTGAATGGTGTAGCCTTTATAAAGTAGGTCTTTCTCATAAAGCCGCTTCAGCAAGCTCCACAAGGACTCGATATATTTCGGCTCAAAAGTGATATAGGGATCATCCAGATCCACCCAATAGCCGATTTTCTCAGTCATTTCATCCCATTCATTCTTGAATCGCATGACCGTCTCCCGGCACTTTTTATTGTACTCTTCTACAGAGATTTTCTTACCTATATCCTCTTTGGTAATGCCCAATTCCTTCTCGACCTGCAGCTCCACAGGCAATCCATGGGTATCCCAGCCGCCCTTACGCTTTACCTGAAAACCCTGAAGCGTTTTGTACCGGCAGAAAACATCCTTGATCGCACGCGCCATCACGTGGTGGATTCCCGGTGTACCATTTGCCGAAGGCGGTCCTTCGAAAAAAGTAAATGTCTCCGCACCGTCACGGTTGGCTACTGATTGCTCGAAAACCTGGTTTTCTTTCCAGTACTTCAATACAGATTCCCCGATTTCGGGATAATCCACTTGTTTAAATTCCTGATATGTCTTCACTGTATCCTTTCTTAAGGGCAAGTAGGTGATAATTAATTTTTTGGGCGTGCCCCCGTCTGAAAAAGCCGGGGTCGGGCTATCCGCTATATACACTTCGCTTCACTCCGTGTATGCCGCTGCTATCCCTCACGCAATCAAGGAAACATCCTCCTCAAAAGCAGGCACAAAGATAGGAGAAATCCCCCTTTCTGGGAGGGTCAATTGGAAAAAATGGAAGGAATGCTGTTTTGAAAATAAATTAATCTCACTAGACAACTTTACTTTATGGCATATTCTAACTCTTGGTTCTTGATTCTCGGCTCTAGCATCTTGCGTAGGCCTTGCTACTTACCGCTAATCACCAATTCATAGCTCACACTTCGTCCCCCTCCTTTTGGCAAAAACACACCCAATTCAGACAAACCCTGCAAATCACGGGTTGCCGTGGCTTTGGAAGCTTTGGTGATCGCCATGTATTTCTTCGCAGTCATGCCGCCTTCGAAACCCGCAGGGCCTTCGGCAAGCATGCGATTAATGGCTTTGGTCTGACGTTCATTGAGTACATCCTTGAAGCGGTCAAAGAATTTGACTTTTTGGAGTGTGAAATTGATCAATTGCTCCGCGCTCAGCAGTGCGTGATAGACCGTATCTGCAAAATAGTCCAGCCAATCCGAGATTTCGTTGGAGCTCTGCCCACTTTTGAGCGCATGGTAATACTCATTTTTCTTCCCCTCTATCGTGCTGGAAAGACTGATCAACGTCGCATGCCCTAAGCCTTGATGCAACGCTTTTTCTGCCAATGCGCGACCTATTCGGCCATTGCCATCTTCGAAAGGGTGAACTGACTCAAAGTACAAATGCGTGATAGCTGACCGAATCAGTGGATTAAGTATCTCTTTTGTATTGCCGGGGGCAGTCTTGTTGAACCAAGAAATAAAAGAGCCCATTTCTACAGGAACTACTGCTGAAGGCGGTGCTTCAAAATGGATAATCTCTTTCCCAATCGAGCCCGACACCACTTGCATTGGAGCAGTATCTGCCCGCCACTGCCCGGCACTCACGTAGCGATTGCCTTCCATGAGCAGTTCATGCCAGTCGAAAAGCATTTTTTCTGTTAAGGGTAGAGAAAATTCCGACCGTACCTTGATCATCAACTTGGCAATACCTTTGGCGCGCTGATCCTTGACAAGCAAAGGCTGCTCCTCATGAATACCCAGGTTCTTTTTGATAGAGGACATCACATCCAGTCGGCTGAGAATCTCGCCTTCGATCTCTGAGGTTTTGATGGCCTCTACGACCATCATTTCCAGTAGCAGTTCTGTCTGATTCCCTTCAGATAAACCAGTGAGCACACCAGATAGTTGACCGGATTTCATGAGAAAATCAGGCAGTATTTTCCCAGACTTTCCTTCCTTATAGGTGAAGTTTGGCCAATCCGACTGTTCCCAATTGTAACTCATGAGCCAAATATACAACTTATTCGGCTCAAAAAATATAAAAATATGAGCCGAATAAATGAATTATTCGGCTCAACTTACAAAATCCTTCTGATTATCGCACTTTTACACCAAGAGCATTTCCATTTAACCCGCTCTTCTTAAATTTCCAATTCAATTGGTTATAACCCATACTATGAAACTTAGCTATACACTATTGACAGGCGCTTTGGCTCTGGCCTGTGCCTGTTCCTCGCCAAAAACTGTAGAAGAAGAATCTCCAAAGCTTTCGGGCAATCCTATCTTCGAAGGCTGGTATGCCGATCCCGAGGGAATTGTCTTTGGAGATGAATACTGGATTTACCCGACCTATTCCGCAGGATATACTGATCAGTTGCATTTCGACGCTTTCTCATCCAAGGATCTGGTGACATGGGAAAAGCATGAAAACATCCTCGACACTGCCGCCATCAAATGGGCCAGACAAGCCATGTGGGCACCTGCCGCAATCGAAAAAGACGGGAAATATTACCTCTTCTTCTCTGCCAACGATATACAGCGGCCAAGCCGTCCTGGCTGGGATCCGAATAATGACATCAATCATTTCGGTGGATTAGGCGTAGCTGTGGCCGATTCGCCTGGAGGGCCGTTCAAAGACCATATCGGCGAGCCATTGCTTTCAGAATTTCACAATGATGCCCAGCCTATCGACCAGTTTGTCTTCAAGGACACTGACGGCACCTATTACATGCTGTACGGTGGTTGGAGCCACTGCAACATCGGTAAACTCAACGCTGATTTTACAGGATTTGAACCTTGGGAGGATGGAGAGCTTTTTCATGAAATCACTCCTGAAGGCTATGTAGAAGGCCCTTTTGTATTCATAAGGGAAGGGAAATATTACTTTATGTGGTCTGAAGGAGGCTGGACAAATGACAGCTACAAGGTAGCCTATGCCATGGCTGATAATATCACTGGCCCTTGGGAAAGAATCGGAACTATTCTGGAATCTGATACTACAGTAGCCACCGGAGCCGGACATAATTCAGTAATCCAAAAGCCAGGAAGCGATGATTGGTACATGGTCTATCATCGTAGGCCCATCCCCAATGAAGGCAGAGATCATCGGGTAACTGCCATTGATATCATGGAATTCAATGAAGACGGCACGATCAAGCCGATCAAGATGACGTTTGAGGGAGTTGAGGCAAATCCGATCAAATGAATTTCCCGAGACAAAAAATCTGCCGTGATATTGTCACCAAAACCATAGAACAAACATCACGGCAGGATTGCCTTACTTGAAAAATAAAGAACAGTTTAATCCACTTTATCATAAAGCAGCTCACCAATACACATAGCTTGAATACTTGATAACATATCGTTGCATTCGAAGACAATACCTAATTTATTTCCATTTTCAAGTTCTCTAAGAACACCACTTGACTCTCTAAACGTAGTGGAGATTTCTTGAACCTCTAGATTAGCTAGACTATCAGTATATCCATCAGGATAATCCTCATAATTAACTGCATAAGTGTCTGTAACCGCAATTGAAAAGTTTTCACCTCTAAGCAAGTAGGTCCCTTTTGTATGATAAGAATATCCTAAATCAGGGCCTCGCTGATTTTCCCGGATAATCTGGAAATTATCAAATGTTCCATTTGAATTAAACTCGTACCTGTTCACATACCAAAGCCCTGAATCTGTGTTTTGTTGGGAATTTTCATAAATTCCATTAATAAAACTTTGGGGGATTGGATCCTCGTCCTCTTTACAGGAAGTAAAAAGGACGGTAGCAAAGAGAAGTAAGTAAAGTGGTTTAAGCATAACGAAAGAATTTTTATTAGAAAGAAAAGATATTAACGTTACGTGTGAAATTGCTCATACGCTACAATAGTATTGTCATTTATTTTTTAGTTGTTATTCTGCTAACACTATTTGGTAAAGAGAGTGGGTTTTAATCCCACATATACCACTAAACAAATTTAAATTGGCTACCTTTTTGTCTTAAATCCATTTAACCAATTGACTAACAGCTATGAAAACCCTATCTACACTAGTGTTGGCTGCTTTGGCAATGATTGCTTGTGAAGGAGCTAAGAAAGACACCCCAATTGATGCAGCATTTTCCCCAAAGGAAGAACATATAGAAGCAATAAATACGGAATGTTTTCAGTACCTCGGGGAAAAGGACACCATGAGGCTCACTACTCATGTGGATGGCACGAACATTACCGGGACACTTGATTATTCCTTTTTCGAAAAAGATAAAAACTCAGGGACTATTGAAGGAGAAATTAGAGATGATATGATAATCGCGGAATATACTTTCCAATCCGAAGGACAGATCTCAAAACGTCAAGTAGTCTTCAAAAACACTGATGAGGGTTGGAAAGAGGGTTATGGCGAAATGAAAGCTGTGGATGGTATTCCAGTCCAGGTCAATATCGATTCTCTTGACTTCAGCCATACTATGGCTTTGACTCCCGTCCCATGTGACAAATGAGCCTTGCTTGATTTTGGCTTTCTCACTTCAATTTCCTAATTTCTAATCTGATCGCACCCAAAATCACCTTTTTGTAAGCTGAATATACCAGCCTAACGTTTTACAAACCTTTTTGAAACAGCGTCTATGAAGTACTATGGTCGATTGATTATTCCTTTGCTGATTACCCTTGCGTTGGCTTTTTCAAAGCTTTACTATGGATCTATAACAAAAGACTGGGAAGGCATATGGTCTTTTGTTCCCCATATCAATACTGTTTTGATTATTTGTGGATTTACCTGGTGTCTTCTGGTTTTGCTCCAGATCTTAAAAAGAATTTTTATCAAGCAGTATGATATATCCCAAGAAGATAATCTCAAAGCTAGAAAAGTACTTACCCAGATTAATATACTTGTCAAAGTAGCGAATTTTGTGGTCATCCTTTTAGGAATAGGCCTGATCCTGATATCATTCGAATCTGTCCGAAAAGTTGGTGTAGGATTTTTTGCATCTGCCGGGGTGGCCGGAATTATTATTGGTTTTTCTGCCCAAAAAGCCATAGGTACATTGATAGCCGGGATTCAGATCGCCATTACCCAGCCCTTTCGTCTGGATGACGCTGTGGTAGTAGAAGGGGAGTGGGGATGGATAGAGGAGATTAATCTGAATTATATCGTTGTCAGGATTTGGGATCTGAGGAGATTGGTGCTTCCTACCACCTATTTTTTGGAGAAACCATTTCAAAACTGGACAAGAACTTCTGCCAACCTCCTGGGATCGGTCTTTCTTTATACAGATTACACGGTGTCTTTTGATGCGCTACGGAAGGAACTGGACCGTATTTTGGAGACCACTTCTCTATGGGATAAAAAAGTCAAAGTACTGCAGGTATCTGATGCCAAGGAACGCACAGTGGAGATACGGATTCTAGTAAGTGCGAAGAATTCACCTACCGCATGGGATCTTAGGGTATATGTCAGAGAAAAAATGATCGAGTTTATACAGAAAAATTATCCAGAAAGCCTTCCAAAAACCCGGATAGAAATGTTTTCGGCCAAAAATTCTTCTGAGTAAGAGAAAATTAATCCTATTCATTACCTTATTAATAAAAATGTGCCGTCCCTAATGATTTTATCTCCAGAAGCAGTTATGAAGATTCCTTTGAAAACGTAATTTCCCGCTGGGGCATTTTCCCCATTCCAAGTCCCGTCCCAACCTATAGATTCCAGACTGTCTGTCTCGTAGATTAGTTCACCCCATGTATTGAACACAAGAAAGCTTATAGAAGCTATTCCTTTATATTCAGGTTTAAAATAATGGTTTTTAGTACTGGCAGGAGTAAATGCATTGGGGAGTATGATCATGTAGTCATCACTCACTTCCACTATTTTCTCAATTGAATGCGCACAACCAATGTCATCTATGGCTGTTAATACCACAGGATAACTCCCTTTAGAAGAATAAGTGTGAGTTGGGTAATCTAAATTACTTTCGTTGCCGTCTCCGAAGCTCCAATGCCGTGAAACCACATTCCAGGAGGAGGCATCTTTAAATTCCACGGGCTGGAATACCTGTAGATCCCCATTTACCTGTACGCTGCCCTGCCCTAGATCCACTTCATAGGTAAAGTCGGGCTCTAATAAGGTGTCTGCTATAGTCACTTGAATGGTATTAGTAGCCGACCAGCAGCCAAAATCTTTATAACTACTCCTTACTGAATAGACCCCCTTCTGCGTTTGCGTGTATATTTCATCCATTGGAATAGGATTCCCGGTAGGATCCATGATTTCATAGTCGAAAACCAAAGGGTCAAAATCATTGATAAAATCACTCAAATCGACAGATCCATTTGGATCACATACAGCTACAGGCTTGGTTGTTTTAAGAGTGGGCACATTAAAAACCCTGACTTTTATATGCTCAAGTGGCGATGCGGGCAAATTTTGGTAGGAGACTCCCACATAGTAATTATAGGTTGACGCTTGAATGTAATTACTAGCTGTTGACTCATATGTCAGACCTACTATTGTCATACTACCATCTGCGTTAAGTTGATGTTCTATACCATCATCTATTCCTGAAAAGATTTCCACCGTACCATTGGAATCATGATACCAAGTAACATCAGGAGAGTCATCGGCCGGATTTAAGCTTGCCCAGACTGTGACAGGCTCACCCTCGCAGATTTCCATGGTACCTGGATCATTTACCTGCGCATTCAAAGAAGCACTTAGCAATAAAATAAGGCAAAAGGAATAAAAAGATACAGTATGTGAAGCTGTTTTTAGCATGTTCCGACTTTTCTCCTAGGTAATCCTACTCGCCTGGATGAAGGATCTGGTTAAAATTCTATAGTTGCATGGCATCGGTATGGATTTCAGATGGGAAAAACGTATTGATGTTATCTGAAGAGTAATCATTGTGTTTGCCATTCATTAGCAATAGGGCGATTTTATGAGTTAAGAATCAAACCGTTTTCAAATAACAGTTATGCTTCAACTAACTAATATTTGAAACAAGGAATAATCCTGTCCCTTAGATTCCTGCTTTTCTTATCGCCCCAAAGGAAGGAATAGGTCATCGATATCTCATGTGCCCCACCACTGTTTTTTTGCCCAAGTTTAGAGATAGTCACATCATAGGAATACCCTATGTCCAGTCCATTTTCGAGAGACACACCTATCAGTCCGATGATTGACTCATTATTCGGGAGATTGTTTTTAGTCGGCAATCCCCTATACCATAACCCCAAAACCAACGGGTCTAAAAACAATTGGGCGCCCACATCCAATTGATTGAAAGGATCCTGTTGCTTATAGTTGAAGGCAAAGGAAATAGAACGTTCGGCATAGGCGTGGGTAAAGTAATTTCTCCGTCCTCCCACTAGGTCAAATTTAATTCCGCCCTGTGCGGATAATTTCATCGGTAATCTGGATATCTGGTCATCTACGAATGAGGTGTTGGGCTCCGAAAGATGATGTGCGGAAGCCCCAAGCCAGATTTTATTCGAGTAAAACATCCCTCCAATACTGTAGTCAACAAAACTATACCGGCTATCGATAGGGATGCCATTGAGCTCATCCGTAATCCCTCCAATTATCCCGTTAACTATGTCGATTTGGGTACCAAATACCAGGTCAGAGAATAAAGCGTCCCGCTGCATATAACTGACCATCCCTCCCAGCCTAAAAAACATGTTCTCACTCAATTTCAACCGATATGCATAGGAAAGCCCTATCTCATTGGTGGAAAGCTTGGCCAAGCTTTCCTGGCTTCCATTGAAAATCAAACCAATACCACTGTTATAATCAAAAATATAGTGGTCTATATAGGCAGAATAGGAATTGAAACTCTGATCTAGACCTGGCCATTGGTTTCTATAGTTGATCCCGATGCGGGTCAGCTCACTGGCTCCCGTCAACGCCGGGTTTAAATAAAGCGGGGCAGCATAGAATTGGGAGTACTGGGTATCCTGAGCATTTGCATGTTGAAGAATGCAACAAATAGCCCCTATAGTTATGAATACATTAATTATTCTCCTATACATAGATAACCGTACCATCACCGTACAAATCTAGAAAATAGAGCACTGACAATGGTTAACTAATTATGAATTAACGTTTTGAAACTACTAGGGCTTAGGACTGAGGTTTTCAATCACAATGAGTTCCAAAGGACCTTATCAGAAATTGTTATCTAATGAGATCTTTTAAATTAATCCAACACACGATCAATAATTATACCAACGCAAAATCACAGATGGAATTACTGGATCAGATATCCAAATCTAACTGATCCTTGATCAAATCCTCGAAAACCTCTCTTTTTCTTATCAAATGAGCCTTGCCTTCCAGCACCAAAACTTCTGCGGGACGTAATCTTGAATTGTAATTGGAAGCCATGCTGTACCCATAGGCACCCGCGTTTTTAAACACCAACAGATCTCCCTTTGACACGGCGGGGAGCATTCTGTCCTTAGCCAAGGTATCTGTCTCACAGATATATCCTACAATATTATAAGCAGTTGGCTCTCCTGCCGGGTTGCTTAGATTATAAAGATCGTGAAATGCATCATACATCATAGGACGGATCAGGTGGTTGAGACCGGAATCCACCCCCACAAAGGTGATCTCGGGTGTTTTTTTGACCACATTTGCCTCTACAACCAAATATCCCGATTCACTCACCAGGTATTTCCCGGGCTCCAGCCAAAGTTCTAATTTCCTGCCATATTCCTCACAGAATGTCTTAAAGGCCGCTGAAACCTTGGTGCCTACCTCAGTGATATCGGTGGCAGGATCCCCTCCTTTGTAAGCGACCTTAAATCCACCTCCAAAATCCAAGAACTTCAAATCAGGAAAATTCATTGCGGCCTCAAAGAGCACATTCCCCCCTCGAAGAAAAATCTCCGCATCCAGTATGTCTGAGCCCGTATGGATGTGAAGACCTACGATTTTTATGTCATGTTTCTTGACGAGCTCAAGGATTTCAGGCAACTGCTGTATTGAGATCCCAAACTTGCTCTGGCTGTGTCCCACGGATATCTTGGCATTCCCTCCGGCCATGATATGCGGATTGATACGGATGCATGCCGGGGTTGCATTTCCATATCTTGCGCCAAACTCCTCCATCAGCGGAAGGCTGTCCAGATTTACCATCACCCCAAGTTTTACCGCTTCCTGTATTTCACGGAAATTCACCCCACTTGGTGTGTACATGATGTCCTTGGCAGCAAATCCCGCCAGCATACAGATCCTGATCTCCTCAATAGATACGGCATCCACACCTTCCCCGGCCTTTTTCACCAACTTCAGGATGTTGATGTTTGATAAAGCTTTAGTGGCGTATTTGATCTTCAAGGGAAGTTCGGCAAACGCACTTTGAAGGGATTTGATCTGGTTTAAGATCTTTTCTCCGTCATAGACATATACTGGCGTGCCATGTTCTTGGGCAATGGAATTTAAGCTTACTCCCTGAAGTTGAATAGGATGCTGAGATGCTGACATTATCTGAAATTTGCGGGCAAAGATAGCCAAATAACAAAAAAAGGAGGCATCCGCCCCCTGTTTTCATATGTTATAGTGTAATTAAGAAAACATTGTTTTCGTGCCTAAATATAGTTGAAGCTTGGGAAATTGACCTCCCTGTATTCTTATTTATATGGGTTAAATATTGTTAAGCTCCCTGAGTGGCCTGATTATAGGTATAAATTTGTAAAATGTCGAAAAGTAACATCATACTTATCGTTGTCTTGATGTCTCTGGCCAGCTTTGGTCTTATGGGATTCCAATTCTATTGGGTGAAAAATGCAATTCGTATCAATAGTGAGCGCTTTGAACAAAACGTTCACCAAGCATTGTCAAACACTGTGGACAAACTGGAAAAAGGGGAGACTTCTGCGGCATTTGAGTATATCATGCAGGACTCAATCATGAGTAGAACCCTTTTCGAAAAAATTGACCCGATTGATTTCAGAGACATTACCATCAATTCCAGACAGATTTATAGGACTAGACCTTCTTTGGTGGACTCGTTTTTCCAGGAACCGGCACCCAAAGTAAGCCAGACGTTCAGAAGAATACTCGAGTCACGGGGGTTGGATATGAATCAACTGGAGGATCTGGAGACTTTTTTTGCTTATATGACACCCGAATTGGCCTCTAAAATGTTCACTCCAGATGAAATGGAGGTACTACTCCAAGAGAAAGAGCGTCAGTTACAATATATAAGCAGGTTAGAGAAATCGGCCAATCAAGAAAGTCCTTCTAATCAAGAACCCTATTATCAGGAAGTTGTACGTGAAATAAACCTTGATCCAAGCCTGATCGAAAAAATAGCCAAGGCAAACAGGAAGATCGAGTTTTACAATAGGATGTGGAGTGAAATGGCAGCAGGTCAGCAAGCAATATTGGACAGATTAGACACTGCTCAGGTCAGAAAACTACTGAAAAACTACCTGTTTGAGCAGAATATTTACGAGGATTTTGAACTGGGGCTGCTCAAGGATGATGGACGTATCATACCCATAGGAAATGTCAATGCTCAGTTTACCTTAGTCCAAAAAGGAATCCAGGCAAAACTTTTTCCAAATGATATATTCGGTAAAGAGAATTACCTAACGGTTTACTTCCCCCGTAAAAACACCCGGGTCATCCGGGAAGTCTGGCTGCCGATCGCCAGCTCTATCCTTTTTATCACAGTGATCATTTCCTGTTTTATCTATGCGATTAAGGTAATCATTCGGCAAAAGGCCCTTTCGGACACGAAGAATGATTTCATCAATAACATGACCCACGAGTTTAAGACTCCACTGGCTACGGTAAGCCTGGCGGTGGAAGCTCTTCAAGATCCGGAGTTATCCAGTCAGGACAAGTTCCGAACCCGATATCTGGGTATCATCAAGGATGAAAACAAGCGGCTGGTCTCCCAGGTAGAAAACGTTCTGC
Organism: Algoriphagus sp. AGSA1; assembly: GCF_021390545.1. Lineage (GTDB taxonomy): Bacteria > Bacteroidota > Bacteroidia > Cytophagales > Cyclobacteriaceae > Algoriphagus. The sequence continues at coordinate 30,139 of NZ_JAJUWR010000048.1, forward strand.
AGGCTGCTGCGTTGGATAGGAAGGACTTTCAACTGAAAATCGAGTCACTGAATCTAGAGGATATCCTAAAGTCCACGGTGGATCATTTTGCTCTTCAAGTAGAGAAAAAAGGTGGTCATATCACCTTTAACAATACGATGAAAGACCCAATCGTAGAGGGGGATCTCTTTCATCTCACGCATATTTTCAACAATATGCTGGACAATGCCAACAAGTATTCTCCGGAAACGCCTATGATCACCATTGAGGCCAAAGACAGTGAGGAACAGGTGTTCATTACAATAAAAGATCAGGGAATAGGTATGAATAAAGACGCACAACGGAAAATTTTTGATAAATTCTACCGGGTTCCCACAGGAAATGTGCATGATGTCAAAGGCTTTGGTCTGGGGCTCTCTTACGTGAAAACCATGCTGGAAGCCCATAAAGGAGGAATTCAAGTAAATAGCGAACTTGGAAAAGGAAGCTCATTCACCATTAACTTACCTAAGAAACAATGAGTAAAGCAAAACTATTAGTGGTCGAAGACGATCCAAACCTAGGAGATATCCTACAGGAATATTTGGAAATGAAGGGGTATGAACCAACACTATGCCGAGACGGTGAGGAAGGTTGGAACAAGTACAAAAAAGGTAAATATGATCTTTGCCTGCTGGATATCATGATGCCGAAAAAAGACGGGTTTACCCTGGCCAGGGAAATCAAAAAGGTGGAAGAAAACCTTCCTATCCTCTTCCTGACGGCAAAAAACCAGAAAGATGATATCATCGAAGGATTGAAGATTGGTGCAGATGATTACCTCACCAAACCTTTCAGCATGGAGGAGTTACTGCTGCGGGTGAATGCTATTTTGCGCAGGACACACAAAACCGAGGACGTCAATCCTCTGAAGGTTTATACCTTTGGGGGTTTTGTGCTTCATTACGATGAACAGTTTCTGGATGGCCCGAAAGGCCGCCACAAATTGACCTCTAAAGAAAATGAACTGATCCGTCTTTTGGCTTCCGAAATCAACAACTTGGTTAACAGAAGCCATGCACTCAAGCAGATCTGGGGAGACGACAGCTACTTCAATGCCCGCAGTATGGATGTATATCTCAGCAAAATCCGCAAACTTCTCAAAGACGATCCCAAAGTGCAGATAATCACAGTACACGGTGAAGGCTTCAAGCTGATCGTAAGCGAGGGGTGATGCGATGTAGGCCAGGTGTCTGATGTTACCAGTCTTCAGTAAATTGCTAGTGGTGAAAAGTTAAAGGTGAAAGGTACGGTACTAACTGCGGCTGGGACACTTTACTTTTCACCACTTACTACTTCATCTTAGTACCTGCCTCCGATAGGCACGCTAGACTCTTGCTTCTTGACTCTAGACTCTTTGACTTTGCCTGAAAATGGTTGTCACTTATCTGTCAAGTGTCAAGTTATAATTTGTATTTTGATTTCATTCCTTTTCCTCGGTTGCTCGGGTATTCTTGGTTTGAGTTTTAAGTTATAATTAGT
>NZ_JAJUWR010000049.1 GCF_021390545.1 Algoriphagus sp. AGSA1
AGACTAGCAAAATAGTCCGAATCCCTGTGGGGCATGCCCCACAGGGATTACTTTTGGTGCACTCTTGTTGCCAATTATGGTGTATTCTTATTTACCGAAAGTGGTGCATTGTTATTTACCGATCACAAAAGTAAGACTTGTTCTTCTTTGGGTCTTTAGTTGCCAATATTTTTTCTTTGTTATGTAATCTTTCAATTTCTTTAGACATAGAGTCTTCAGTGAACTTTGCTTTATATCCTGGACTTGATTTTAGAATTTCTAATATTTGTCTCTTTTTTAAAGGTTTCTCGAATTCTTCATTACTTAGAATTTGAAATTTCACAAATTCTGCTGCTGAGGAGAATTCATTTTCAGATTTGAAGTATTCTGGATTGGATTTTCCATCTTCTTTAAATTTTTGATATGGAGCTTTCTCATTATTCGATTTAAAATCTAACTCTGAATCAGTATATAAGTCCATTTGAGGAGATCCAAAAAATGTTTTGATCTTCTTGATATTGGATTTCGAAAGATTAGTTTTTTTGTCTTGTATTCTTCTGATTGTTGCTGAAGAGATTTTAGTGCCTTCTTGAAGAGCTTCCCATGTTAGATCTGTTAGCAAAAACAAACGTTCAATTTTAGCCTTTAATAGAGCTGCCTTTTTTTCATCAATCTGTGCCATGAACAAATTGATTTCAAAAAGTCGCGACAAATTTTATCAAAAATGTTTTTTATTATTTTTCAATTTCTTAAATTCGAATGTCTTCAAATTAGAATTGGAAGACACTTTCTTATACTTGGTGTTGACCAAATAGAGTCTCGATCACAAATTCCGACAATTTGATCTAAGACGAGACGGTAGGTTAATGCTCAAGGGATTATTATGCGTACTTTCGTATGCACTATAGCTCTTGGGCCCTATCGATATCGTTCTTAGAAGGCGTCGGAACCTTGTGATGCGGTAGAAGTAGGTGCTCAGGCTATGGTGCTCCATTTTTATCGTGATATAGACTCGTTTTACCATTTTTCATTTCTAATGAAAACGAGCATGATTGATTTACTTCCTTTTCTGTTGCAGACAGTATCCTGTAGGATCCACAGGCTGGGAGGGTATGCTCAGTTGGTAAGCGGGTCAGCTAGTTCTTCCCAGATCAGAAGTGGGAAGAATACCTATTACATCCTTCCAGAGGAACACGGCATCGCCGCGGTAGATCGCCTGTATCCCCTGAAGCCCAAGAATCCGATTTGAGAATGGGGTTACTTTTAAGACCGTGAAAGGGGAGGTGCACATCCCTGAGCAGATCGGTTACTACACTCTCACGTCAGCAAGCTCAGAATAGCCGGTAGAGCTGACACATTTCTTAGTATTTATTTATTGCTGGTTCGACGGGCTCACCACAAGTGGTGGGTCGGTTTGGGCAAGGTAGGATTGCTATGTCTTAAGAGAAGTATCAAGTAGCAGGTATCAAGTAGCTAGAGGCAAGAATTAAGATTCAAGAGATCTCTCCTCGTTCCTCGTCGAAATGACTCGGAAATGCGACAGAGACTGCTTCGTCCTTCGTCCTCGCAATGACGGTGCTCGCATTGGACATCGGTCACCCGACACCCAGCATTACAAACATCAAAAGCATGAAAAAAAACATACTCACATGCTTCCTGGTATCGCTATGCCTATACGGAAGCACAACGACAGCAAAAGTTGCTGATTCACCTGGGGCGGATTTTCTTCATAGGTCACAGCCCCAGGTCTCCACTGATTATGGAGACACCCATCGTGGCGGGGTGACCCGCTCCGATACTCTGCCGGAGGATTTTGATTTGGTTGATCACTCTGGTCAAGGGCAGGAGAGCGCAAGCTCTTCTGCTTCGGTGGGAGCCATGATCTATGGGGAGCTCATCAATCCTGATTCGTTGGCTCCGTTGAAGATTACATTTACACCGTATTATTTGGGAAGTAAGTCAACTTTCAGACAGCAGGTTTATACTCCAGAAGTAGAGCCGGGAGCTTTCTTTGACGGCGTACTCGACGCACGAAAGGAAAAGTTTAGGGTGGCTATCCCTGATTTCGACCGTGCGGGATATATGGATTTGACGCTGGGAAACAGGAAAATACTTTCCCAATATTTGCTGAGTCCAGGTGACAGCCTGAAAATTGAGCTTGACTTATTGGACTTTTCTGTTGTTTTCGGGGGACCATCAGCCTCTTTCTATCAGGCACAGGCTGCTCTTCAATCACAGCAGGCATCAGAAGAATTTGATCAGCCCCGGAGACTGTATCTGGCCGGCAACAACCCCATGCTGGAAGAAGAAGGGAGAAGGGAGGAATGGATGGCTTTCCAAAAGCAATTCGGAAGCCAGCTGGAAATTAGGAACTTCGGAAGAGCTGGACTGGAACAATTGCATCAGCAATGGGAAGGGAGCGATAAGAAGTTGCAAGGACAATTGGATGTCCTGCAGTTTTATGCTTCCAGACTCTCTGACGGGCAACGTGAATTGCTGGAGTTGGAGATCTACAGTAGGTATTATTACCGCCTTCTCAGTGTATTCCATAAGTCTTATTATGGGAAACTCACTACGATACTGGGGGAAGAAGGCAGGAGGGAAGAACTGAAAAGGTGGAGCGGATACCTTGCAGTGTTGCAGTCCAGGGAATATTCGGATGAATCCCGCCTAATCTCAGCTGCCTTTCTGGAGCTTCAGTTGGAACGGGTGTTGGTAGAAGCATTGATCAATGGAGAGCAGTTTCATGAGGTGCTGAACCGACAGTATTCCGGTGAACTGCGGGATAGGATTGGAGCGGGTTTTCTTACGCAAAATCTGAGAAGATACGGGGATCCGGCCAAAGTGCTGGAACCCTACCTGTCAGAAGTAGAATCGCAACCTTGGAGAGACCGGCTGGTTCAGCTAAAGGAATCCATGGTTCCCGGTGCACCGCTGATTCCGATGGAACTGGAAACCTTAGCTGGGGATACGGTGATGCTCTCCGATGTGGTGGATCAGCCGACCCTGCTTTACTTTTATTTCTCCACGTGCACACACAGCGCCAATTATTTCAAACGCTACCTGTGGCCGCTTTATCAGGAATTGGCGGATAAAGAGGGTTTTCAGCTGGTAGGCATATCTGCGGATTCCGACCGGGAACTTTGGCAGTCTGCGCTGGCGGATTATTCCAGTCTAGAGCTGACCAATCTCAGGATGACAGCAGATGCCCTTGACGCTTGGATAGCTACCTATGAAATAGTCGGCTTTCCCCGTGCCTTTTTGCTTGATAGCGACGGAACCATCAGGGCTTTTAAGATCGGTGGTTCTGATTACCCACAGCTGAAAGAGAATTTTTTAGAGCTGCTGGGCACTGTTTCTTTTCCTTCACCTAAAACTGCATCCAGATGAACTTTAAAATCAAGTTACCTAATTTGAAAGCGCTATTCCTAGTATGCATAGGGCTGTTTGTGCTGATTGCCTGCGTTCAGGCGCAACAATCAACAAGCAGATACGAAGTCAAGGGGAAGGTGCTCCAGCGCACCGATAGCCTTGCCCTGCCCGGAGCCAATGTGGTCGTATCCGGTACTTCACAGGGAACTGCCACTGATGGGCAGGGGGAATTTATGCTGAGTCTTCCTGCGGGAAGAACCACCCTGACGGTGAGTTTCATAGGTTTTGTGACCAAGGAAATCCAGGTGGAAGTACCCCTGTCGGAAGAACTGCTGATCGTGTTGGATGACGAATATGAGCTGGAAGGAGTGGAGGTTTTGTCAACCGGTTTTGAAGAGCTTCCTGCAGAACGTTCCACAGGGTCCTTCGCCTTTTTGGACGGGGAACTGGTTACTAGAAGGGTAAGTACCAATCTGGTGGACAGACTGGAAGATGTGACACCCGGTCTTATTTTCAACCGGGACAGAACAGATCTGGGCTATGGAGAAAGTATCTCCATTAGGGGAGTCAGTACAATACGGGGAGAGAATCAGCCACTGATCGTGATAGACAATCTGGCCTATGACGGAGACCTTTCTGCAATTAATCCCAATGATGTGGAAAGCATAACCGTACTAAAAGATGCAGCCGCTGCATCCATCTGGGGAGCCAGGGCTGGAAATGGCGTGATCGTGATTACCACCAAAAAAGGATCGTTTGAATCCCCGCTCCGGGTGGACTTTACCGCAAATACCACGGTGATAGAGCAGCCCGATCCTTTCTATCAACCCCAGATGTCCATTTCTGATTTTGTGGACAAGGAGCAGGTTCTTTTTGACCGGGGCTATTATGACGGTCAGGTAAATTCCTTTCGGAAGACACGGCTTTCCCCTGTGGTGGAGACGTTGCTTTCACACCGGGAAGGGATGATCTCGGATAGGGAACTTTCCGAATCGCTGGATGCCTACCGTTCCCGGGATGTTAGGAATGAACTGGAACGTTTTATATACCAGCCTGCGGTTCAGCAGCAGTATGCGGTGAATGTTTCCGGGGGATCAAAAAAACACAATTACCTGATCAGTACAGGCTGGGATGATAACAGGGGGTCCAGCCGGACAGCCTCGGATTCCAGATTTACCCTGCTCACCCGTCAGAACTGGAAGCTGGCAAAGGACAGGTTACAGGTCAGCGTGGGGGCAAATGCCATTTTAGGCAACCGCTCAAGTGCCGTGCCTTCCATTGCCAATCTCTATCCCTACGATGTATTGGCCGATGAAGCGGGAAATCCACTGCCTGTTTACAGAGACTATAATAACCGGTTCAAACAGGGATTGGATGGGGTAGGGTTGCTGGACTGGGAATATTACCCGCTGGAGGAGCTGGGAATGAGTCCTACCGTGATCCGTACCAATGAACTTCGGTTGAATGCACAGGTAGATTATGAGATTCTTCCGGGGCTGAAAGCAATGGCCTATTACCAATACTGGAACAATGTCCGGTTTGGGGAAACACTGAATCCTGTGGAATCCTATCTGGCCAGGGATCTGATCAATGATTATACGCAGGTGGATGCACAGGGAGGGCTAACGTATCAGGTACCTATGGGAGGTATATTAGACCAGGATAGAACCCGCTCCCAAAGCCATAACTTCAGAAGCCAGCTGAGCTATACGAAGCAGTTTGGGAAAGACCATGAACTGAATGTTTTGGCAGGATTTGAAGCCAAGGATTTCAATTCCTCGGGAAGTGCAAACCGGGCTTATGGGTATAACCCTGGTAACGGAACCTCTGCTCCTGTAAACTACAATGAATTTTATACCCGGTATTCCATCGGCTTCCCGGCTTCTATTCCGTTTGCCGAATCATTTTCGGGAAATACCAACCGCTACCTTTCCGGATTTGTGAATATGGGATACTCTTTCCGTGACAGGTACCTGATCACGGGCAGTGCCCGAAAAGATGCCTCAAATATTTTTGGGGTGAATACCAATCAGCGGGGCGTTCCACTCTGGTCCGCAGGAGCAGGATGGATACTTTCGGAAGAGAAGTTCTGGAATGTTGATGCGGTGGACTACCTGAAGCTAAAAGCTTCCTTCGGTTATAATGGGAATACCAATCCGAATGCCACTGCTTTTACTACCGCAAATTACTTTGGTGCAGGTTCCAATACCCTCATCGGCCATCCCTACCTGAACATCATCAGTCCACCCAATGCAGAACTACGCTGGGAACGGATAAAGATTATCAATGTGGGTACTGAGTTTGATCTCTTTAACGGCAGGCTTAACGGGTCATTTGAGTATTACACCAAGGCAGGGCTAGACCTGTTGGGCGAACAGGCCATGTTTCCCTCTTCGGGGGTGTTGTCAGCAACACGGAATTATGCTTCCACAGAAACCAAGGGATTGGACCTGGTACTGAATTCAAGGAATACCCAGGGTCAACTTGTCTGGCTGACCAATTTCTTCTTAAGCACGGTAAACGAGAAAGTGGTGGATTTTGAGTCCCAGCCTTCGCCGGTGCAGATTGTGACTTCCCGTTCTGTAGTACCTGTGCCTGTATTGGGCAAGCCACTCTATCATGTATTCAGCTATGCCTGGGCAGGACTGGATCCGGCTACCGGGGATCCCATGGGATTTGTGGACGGTGAGCCGAGTACGGACTATGCCAGTATTATCAATGAGGCGGAAATAGATGAGCTGGTTTATCATGGAAGTTCAAGGCCTACCGTATTTGGGGCATTAAGAAATACGCTGAACTATAAGGGATGGTCGCTCTCGCTAAACATCAGTTACCGCTTGGGGTATAGCATTGTCAGGCCTACGGTCAACTATGACAACCTGAACAGGGGGGATATCAGCCATTCGGATTATGGGTTGAGATGGCAAAACCCCGGTGATGAATTGACAACAGCTATTCCTTCAGACCCTGAAAGTGTAAACAATCTCCGGACCCGGTTCCAATTCAATAATTCTTCTTTAATAGAAAAGGGGGATCATATCCGCCTTCAGGATATCAGGCTGGCCTATAGTTTCCCACAGCTGTTTTCCACTGCGGGTAAATCCCTGGAAGTCTATGGCTATGCGAATAATCTGGGGATACTCTGGAAAGCCAGTGACCGGATAGAAGACCCGGATTATATCTTCAACCCGCCCTTGACTTCATTCTCCATAGGATTGAGAATGGGCCTTTAACATTAGTACTAACCACAGTCCATCCGGTAAAAGAAACCTCTTCTACAGAATTTTATAGCTTTCTTCATAAGGGTCAGGTGACTGACGCAGAGGAGGGGACGGCAGCTGGTTACTGCCGCCGGATGGATTGTCCAACGATAAAAACAATGATTACGATAAAAAATATAAACAGCTTTCTCGGATTTATTTGCCTGGCATGCCTTTGGGGCTGCAATGGCTTTCTGGATGAAAAGCCATCCATTAGTTTGGCAATCCCCCAAACCCTGGATGATTTTCAGGCGCTTTTGGATGCAGAGCCCAGTGGGATGTACAGGTCGCCATCTGTGGGGTTATTGAGTGCCGATGACCTGGTATTGGGAAATGCACTTCTTCAGCAAGTATCCTTCTCACAACGGGCTACCTATTTCTGGGAAGATGAAGTGTTTGTGGACGGTACATCGGATGTAAGTTGGTCTGCTCCCTACACCAAGATCTTTTATGCCAATGTGGTACTGGATGGATTGGCGGACTACACACCCGCCTCAGCAGAGGAAACAGAACGTATGGCGGTGTTGGAAGCATCGGCAAAATTCTTTAGGGCAATGGGGCATTTCGAGGTGCTGGAATTGTACTCCCAGCCTTATGATCAGGGAAACCCAGATCAGCTAGGTGTTCCAGTCCGATTGACATCGGATATCAATGTGAAAAAGGATAGAGCGACCCAAAGAGAAGTCTATGAACAAATCATCGAAGATTTAAAATCTGGGTTGGAGATCCTTCCGGTTAAGGAAGACAGGCCGGTCAGGCCTTCGGTCTGGGCAAGTGAGGCGCTGTTAAGCAAGGTATATCTGACGATGAAGGATTACGAAAATACGTATCTGCATGCCAAAAATGCATTGGAGATCGATGATACGCTGATGGATTATAATTCCTTGGATCCTTCGTCAAACTACTCTTTTGAATTGTTTAACACTGAAGTAATCTTTTACCGGCAGATATCCAGCAGTAGGGTGGAAACCAACGCCAACACCTTTGTAAACCCTGATCTGCTTACGCTTTATGATAGTGCTGATCTCAGATTGGAGTACTTTTTCAAGCCTTCGAGGACAGAGGGAATGTTTACTGTTCGCGGAAGGTATACGGGGGACTTTTATTATTTCTCAGGACTGGCCGTGGATGAGGTGATGTTGGATATGGCAGAAGCTGCGGCGAGATTGGGAAAGACAGGGGAGTCAGTGGAGCTGCTGAACAGGCTGAATGAAAACAGGTATAGGACGGGCAGTTTCATTCCATTGGGAGAAATGAAGGAGAGTGAATTGATGAAACAAATAGTTGAGGAGCGGAGAAAGGAACTGTTTTGCAGAGGAGTGAGGTGGTCGGATCTTCGGCGCTACAACTCTTATCCTGATTTGGCGGTGACACTGAGCCGTGAATATAATCCAGAGCGAGAGGAGATAGCAATGTTGCCACCGGATTCTCCGAAGTATGCCTTACCTATCCCACCTTTGGAAATCCAATACAATCCTATGGTTCAAAATCCACGGTAGAAGATCTGTATAAAAATGAAAAAGGGGCATCCCTGTAGGAATGCCCCTTATAACAGAAAGTCGAACTATTCCACTTCCTCCAGTTCACCATTGATAATGAATTCTCCGTTTTTCTTTGCAGGAGCCATATCATCCGGAAGTGAGCGTGTACATACATCAGTGACTTTAAGGTCACAGGTATAGGTATCATCTCCGGGAGTCTCATTGCTTAGATCATACCAAATTGCCTGATCTACTGGATCCTGGGCATATTCGGGATCAAAGTCTTTGGGACTGGTAAAAGCAACTGCCGCGAAGGCAGCTACAACAAACGCTAATAGGGGCAACTTGCCCTCGAGCTTCTTCATATAGTATCCTGTTTTTTAACAGATCAAAAACAGGGAAAACGTTTAGGGTTTCCGGATTGAGCTACATGCTGTTTACCGGAAGTGGTTAAAATGCCTACTCTGTTAAAGGGTTTTCGGCATCGCCCTTTTACACCACCCAGTGTAGTCTGGAGTCTCCACTTCCAGATTTGGAGACAGGTGATGCGGTTATTGATTTGATTCTCATTTAGCTATTTTTTGGGGTGGGATAATGCCTTTTCCTGCCCCGTTTTTTTACTGGATTTTTTTGTTTGCAATCAATTATCGACTTGATTCGTTAAATTTGATCCTTAGAGGCCGTATGCTTCTATTCTGATTAAAACTTAATATCCTGAAAGCCTGAGGTATATTCCTTGGGCTTTTTCATTTGGTTTTGGTGTAAACCATAGACACCTATTGCGAGCATCAGCAGATTTAACATCAAGTGCTCCGCCCATCCCAGGCTTTCCAAAATCCCTGCACAGTTGCAGGGAACTCTGGGAAAAGCTCCTACCCAGATCAGTCCCACATAGGTGGTAAAGACGGTGAGGAGGAGGATACTTGAGAGGTATCCCCACCATCTGCTAACCGAAAAGAGCAGGAGCAGGGCAATCAGCAACTCAACAGTTGGTACTGTGTAGGCCAATACTTCTGCCAGCTCCGCAGGAAAGGTCTGGTTATGGAACGCCTTTCTGCTAGTCTCCCAGTGAATGATTTTGTCAAACCCTGTATAGGTCCACAAGAGGATTAACAGGATACTTGGGATAGCTATTTTTTTTGTGTTTTCCATTCAGGGTTATGTTCAATGGAAAGTTGGGGATTATTAAAATCCGGAATTCACAAGTTGGGTGATAAACAAAAAAAGTGTATCAATTATACAATTTCAGGGGTATCGGGAAAATAAAGTACTTGATTACTTGGTTTTTAGGAGTTGAGATTTTAAACTGAACTACTGTTTTTTTAACTAAACAAAGGAACTAAGCAAGTTCAACAGTTGGCTCTTCAACTGTAAAGGCAATTTAAATGTAGGCTCTGGCAAGGAGTTCTATAATTGGAAGTACAATTTAATCTAAACAGATATCATCATGAATGGGTATGATTTGGATCCAACGTTTTTAAAGAAACTTTTCGGACTGGAAGGCAAAGTGAGTGATAGTGCTTTTGAAAAAGTAGGAGAATTTCTGGAAATAAGGAATGCTAAACGGAAAGCTACCATCCGTCATGCCGGTACTGTCGAAACCGAATCCAGGTTTCTGGTGGAAGGAATGATCGGGATGTACTATATGGGTAAGTTATCCAGACTTTACTTTCCGGGTGATGTATTTATGGATTTTGAATCTTATCAGACACAGATGCCAAGTAAATATCGCTTTAGGTCTTTGGGAGAATCTGTTTATATAAGCCTTTCCTACCCAAATGAGGAGATATTGCTGAAAGAAATACCTGAGTTCACGGATTTTTCAAAATCCCAGATAGCAAAAGTCCGGAATGCGGATGTGGAATGGCATGCATTTACCCAGATGAACTACCGGGACAAACTCCGGGTGATTGAAGAGAAGTTCCCCAAGTTCACCTATGATCTGACCAATAATGAAAAGGCGAGCCTGCTGGGGGTAAGCTACGCTACAGCAGCACGTATTAAGAAAGAGTCCACTGGTAAAAAACGTGCTGATAAAAGTGGAAAACTTGGAAAATTGCTACACTATCCATTTCCTGCCTATGTCCACACTGATGCAGCTGAAATCGAGGAGCAAACTGTCTCCTGGGCTTTTCACTTCCATTCAATCCTTAGGAACAACGATGAGATCACCTATTACAAAGAACAAAAATTCAGTTACCTGTCCTCCTGCCTGTATCCGGAAATTGATATTGAAAAAGGGGTTTGGATTTCCAAGCTCTACCTCTGGCTGTTTTATCTGGATGATATGACAGATGATTTGCATGTCGGGCAGAAAGCAGGTTTTTGGGATTACCTCCTGACCGGTATTGAAAACATCCTGGATGATAAACCATTGGGATTTAATCCTGATCGTATTACAGTTTTCCTTAATGCTTTTAGTGATCTGGCCACAGAATTCGGTGCGCTGGTTTCAGGCCATAAGGAATTGAAGGGGCTTATATTTTTCGAGGTTCTGAATTATATGCAAAAGAATAAAATTGAAGCGGAATTTAAAGATAAGGGGACGTTACCTACTTGGGAAGAATATCAGGTTATCCGACCGGCTTTTTCAGGAGGGAATCTAGCCTTGGCACTCTGTTCATTTGAATCGGGCGAGAAATTTACAAGTGATTGTTCAGACTGGAGGAAAACAGCCGATCTCCGTGGGTTGGCAGCCAAGCTGATTTACCTGTCCAATGACTTGATATCCTACCAAAAGGAAGCTGATCGGGGTGATTATATGAATGCAGTGGCGCTGATGATGCATTATAAGCAGCTTGATTTCACAATGGCCCAGCAGGAAGTTCTGAATCTGCATGCGGAGACTCTGGAAGAATTTATGGTGCTGGAGAGAAAATGGAGAGAGGAATATAAGCCTGAAAACAGCGGCATCCTGAAATACCTCAAGCAGATTAAATACAAGATTGCCGGAACAGTCCACTGGTCTCTGTCGATTTCTCCCCGGTACAAAAAGAATTGATTCGTGAATAAATTTTTAAACTATGGATATCCTAAGATTTTCTGACCGGATCATCAGCAGATTAAAAAACGAGCTGGGTATTCTGAAACTGGACGGTGAAAACAAACTCATCCAGTTTGAATCTGCTTTTCACCTGGTGGATCGGGCGATGGACGAAATCAAGCTTTTTATGGACCACTATGAATTTGTGTCCGAAGAAGAGGAAATAGAATTCTTCAAATTTCATATGGCCTACTTACTCAGGGAGTCTGTGTATTTCTCCGAACTGTTCAATATGGAATCTATCAAACCGGCCGGGCCCGAAAATGAAATCAGAAAATTCTACGAAAAGGAGTTGCTAAGTGTGCAGGAGTTCCTGCAAAACAACCAAAACCTATATAATTACCTCCTGATGAAGAAAGATAATCAGGATCGGGTGTTTTTCTTGAGAAGTGCCCAAGCGCCTGTATATAAACCTAATCTATTCTGGCATACGCTGGACACCAGATACTGTACTGTCTATACGGTATACTGCGCCAGGATTATGGGGACTCTTTCGCTGGCTGCTTATATCCATGATCAATTGTTGGTTCTAAATGATACTCAAGATTCGATTGGGGAGGATAAAAATCCATCATTGAATTGGACAGGAAACAAGGCAGATCTGGTGGAATTGGTCTATGCCATAAAAGTGTCCAATGTTGTTGATTACGGAAATGCCAGTGTTGTAGAATTGGTAACCATTATGTCGGAGGTTTTTGGTGTAGAACTGCATGGCTATTACAGAACTTTCCTGGAAATCAAATCCAGAAAGAAAAACAGGACAGTATTTCTTGACAGGTGCAAAGAAAGTCTGGAGGCTTATATGGACAGTTTTGAATCAAAAGGATGATAGTTCATTAGAAATGATTTAGGATAAAAAATGACGCTGAGTGAGTTGAGAGGCATTCAGAGTTTTGTTAATAAACAAGGAGGATATGAAAGCATTTGTAGAAAGGCTTTTTGAGGAGATCGAGTTATCGCTGAAAGAGGTGGTGAAAGAAACTTCAAATGAATTACAAAAAGCGGAGAAATGTTGTCAGGAGATCAATGCGATTTTGATCCGATTGAAGGAATTTATGGCAGGCTATACATTCCGCGATGATGAAGAGGAGATTCTGTTTTTTAAGGAATACAAGCCCCTGCTCTTTAAGGAACTGATTTTCTATTCCGAGCTTACTTACATAGAGGCGAAAAAGCCAATTGGAAAAAAGGAACAGATCAAAAGCTATTTCCCCCATGTGTTGGACCAGATCCAGGAGTTTTTTGTCAGGAATCATCAGCTCTACATTTATTACCAACTGGGGAAAAGTGATCTGGATGAAAAACTGTTTATGAGGAATTCTTTGCCTGTGTCATTGATCCGTGACTATTCCTTTGATTTTGACCCCACCTTTTCTACCGTCAACAGCAGCAAGCTGGCCAAGATTATGGCCTATGAAAATTTGACCGATCATATCCGCAAAATCATCCATAGGCTGGAAATGGGGAGTGATGCCGGAGTGAGTGAAGTTTCCGGGCATGAATGGACCGATTCTAAATCCGGTCTAATCGAGCTGGCCTATGCCCTGCATTCCAGGGGAGCAGTAAATCATGGGAAGAGTGATGTGAAGGCAATCATCACCTTGATGGAGTCCCTGTTTAATGTGCAGGTAGGAAACTTCTACCGCACCTTTCAGAGCATGCGTGGCAGAAAGAAAAACAGAACCATATTTCTGGATAGCCTAAAAGACAGTTTGGTAAAACGGATGGATGATACGGATATGGGATATTGAAAGGGATAAGCTATGTTTTGGCAAGATGTATTTATAGTAGCTGTAGGAATTTGTCTTTTGGCAGGAGGATTTGCGTTGCGGGTATGGGTGAATCGTAGGAGGTTTTACCGGCGAGGACCTGGAGGCTTGCAGCATTATTCTAGGTATCGCAAAGCAGTCTTACTATCTACTTTTGAGGGATTCCTAATGCTTGTGAGTATTCCAATGATGATCCTGGGAATGCTGGTTTTATTTTTTTGGAGCATATTTCTGATTGAAAGGGGGCGGTATATAATTAAAGATTCTGATAAAACAGAAAAAAGTATAGCAGAACCTACAGCCCACTTCCTTTTTCCGGCGGAAAAGGGCTTAGGCGAAAGAAGATCTGCCCCATCCCAAAAAATTCACTCCTTGCGTCCATGAGTTCTTTGGGATAAGTCAGATTTGATCACAAAAATTCTAATTAGGCTGTCTGAATTTTTTTAAGCTTTAACCTAGAATAAATTGACTCTGCTAAAAAAAAGCGCTGTTTTAATTTCTTACAAATGATGATATTGGTTCAACGAATACCACGTTTTTTTCTGGTACTCCGTTTCTTTTTGAAAGTAGCATTTCCGTCCGGTTTCACTTTCCTCTTCTGAAGGGCTGAATTATTAGTGTTTTCATCAGATGCGAGAGATACTGTCTCATTTTTTTCACAAATGCCTTTGATGAGCTCATCTGTAAAATCACTGTCCCGACCGAAAGAGTTTAGTGGATTTGCATCAGGGTCTGTTCTTTCCTCCCAATTTGGCTTTTCTGTTTTTTTCCGTTCCATGAGTTGATTGGTTTCGTTGCTAATATCAACCGTGATTTGTTAAACCCTTGAGTTTGGAACTTAGGATAGTCAATCCGGCTTTTTCCAGACTCTCTGAGATAATGGTTTTCAGTTCCTCTTCTGACTCTTTGGAAATCCGGATTGCAGGATTTCCTGATTCTGGTTTTTGTTCCATACCTCTTGTAATAACTTCTGTTAAAAGTAGAACGGTTTTACGGGGAATTTTCAAATCAATCTTTACCGTGTCGTGCATTCCGGGTACGGCAAGGAGTGTATCGTAGATTGTTTCAAGTGATGCATTAGCCATAGCTTCATTGATTTTAGATTTAAAATAATTTCATGGCTAAAGCTACTCTGATCCAATGATTTGAGCCTATTTAGAAATTGATCAGGATAGGTAATTGATCCCTTCACTTTTTATACTTGTATCACCTACCGACTCGGGTTATGAAATGAATGGCCAGAGATTTTTCCAAAGCTTCAAAAACCTTAAAAAGCTAACGGGATTTCCTGTGTCATCCGAAATCGGCAAGATGTACGGTTGTATCACAACCGGATCTTGAAACCCCTTACTCCGGAGTCGTGGGGTTTGAGTTTGAAAAGCTGTTGAACTGTGAAAATGAACTGCGATGAAGGAAGAAAACAAGAGAGACAAATGGCTGCATATCCGATTGACTGACCGGGAATTGCTGAAGTTAAAAGCAAATTGTGAAGAGACAGTGCATGATAATCTGAGTGAATATTCCAGAAGGATATTGCTAAAAAAGCTGGTGATTGGCAGGTATCGGGATACCGGTATGCAGGAACTTTTAAAGGAGTTGACTGCACTGAAACGTGATCTCCATGGCCTTGCCACCAATTACAACCAGTTGGCAAAAAAGATGAATACGGCGACTGAAAATGAAAAAGATTCTAACCGTTTCCAGCTTGAGAAATTGGAGCAAAATATCCAAGTAGCATTGAAGGAAGTGAACAGATTTATTGATCAAACCGCAGAGAAATGGTTGCAATCATAAAGACCAGTACTTCCCTAAGACGGCCATTTCACTACAATGAAAATAAGGTGAATGAGAGCGTGGCTGAATTAATTTTAGCCCAGAATTATCCCATGAAAAATGCGGAACAGGCTACTGATTTACGGTTGAAATACTTGCTCAAATTGGCAAGTCTTAACTCCAGAACGTCAGTAAATGCAGTTCATATCTCATTGAATTTTGCTCCCGGAGAGGATTTTGAAAAAGGGAAATTACAAAAGATAGTCAATGAATATATGCGTGGGATCGGCTTTGAAAACCAGCCTTACCTGGTCTATAAACATACCGATGCAGGGCACCCGCACCTGCATATTGTGACGACGAATATTGAGCTTGTCGGAAGGCGGATTCCTTTACATAATATTGGCAAACTCAGGTCCGAACCGACCCGAAAAGCCATCGAGAAACAGTTTGGGTTGGTACCTGCCGAGTCCCAAAAACAGGGGCTTTTTATCGCCAAACCAGTTGCCATTTCCAGACTGGATTATGGTAAATCAGAAACCAAACGGGCTATAGGAAATGTGCTTCAGCATGTGCTCAAAAACTACAAATTCACTTCCCTGCCTGAGCTGAACGCTGTACTTAACCAATACCGGATAGTGGCCGATAGGGGAAGAGAAGAGTCACGGGTTTTCAAAAACAGGGGATTGGTTTATCGGGTGTTGGATGATCAGGGAAACAAGGTCGGGGTGCCGATCAAAGCAAGTAGCTTTTATTTTAAAGCAACGCTGAATTCCATAGAATCTCGCTTTCAAACGAATGAATTGGAGCGTAAAAAACAACTTAAAACCATCCGTTCTGCCATTGATTTAACGCTGATGAAGATGCCTGGAAGGAGTCTTGATGAGGTGATAAAAAGTCTGGAAAAGCAGGGGATAGTCACCATAAAAAGAGAGAACCAAGAGGGGAGGCTGTATGGGATCACTTTTGTCGATCACCGGACCAAGTGTGTATTCAATGGGAGTGCATTGGGTAAAAACTATAGCGCCAAAGGATTGATGGATAGGATAGGTACTCAATCAGAAAAGTGTGGGGTTAGACCGGGATCACTGACAATGACGCGCAGTCAATTGGAGGATAAGCAAGTGAGTCAGACATCAATAATAATGAAGGAGATTGGACAAACAAAACAAGCATTAAATGCTTCAAGGGGGCTGTTGGAAACAGTGGTGTCACCGGATGAAACCTATAGCTATCTGCCTTTTGAGTGGCGGAAAAAGAGACGGAAGAAGAAGAAAAAAGTAACAAAATAAGGACTTAAATCACGGGAAGATGGGCATGCAGACAGGCGAAAACGAACAGGGGTTACGCAAGATTTTGGATATGACCCGGTTGATGGGGATCGGGGTTTTGGGGCTGCATTTTTATTTTTTCTGCTATGCTACCTTCAATGATTGGGGTCTTAAATCTGAACTGACAGATAGTGTGCTGAAGAATATTTCAAATACAGGTCTATTTCTGGGTTTTCATACTTCGAAGTTGATCGCATTGGCGATGCTGGGGATTTCCCTGCTGGGAATTAAGGGAAGAAAGAGTGAGGAAATGAGCACTAAAACTGCTTTCTTATATGGCGGATTAGGGTTCGGTATTTACTTTGCGAGCTATTTTATACTACAGTTTCAAGCTAGCGTAGAATGGATTTCAATTGTCTATATGACGGTAACTTCACTGGGTTTTTTGCTTATCCTTTCAGGCGGAACAAATCTGTCCAGAATTATCCATGCCAAGCTCAATAACGATGTGTTCAATTCAGAAAATGAGACTTTTCCTCAGGAAGAACGGCTGATTGAGAATGAGTTTTCGGTAAACCTGCCGGCAAAATATAACCTAAAAGGAAGGCTCAGAAACAGCTGGATCAATATCATCAATCCCTTCCGTGGCTTGATGGTATTAGGAACTCCGGGATCGGGAAAAAGCTATTTTGTGATCCGTCACGTGATTACCCAGCACATCAAAAAGGGGTTTTCCATGTTTGTATATGATTTCAAATTCGATGATCTTTCATCCATTGTTTACAATACCTGGTTAAAAAATAAGGCTGTTTATAAAGTTGTTCCCGAGTTCTATGTGATCAATTTTGATGACCTCACCAGGAGTCACCGCTGCAACCCGCTTGCACCGGAAACTATGCTGGATATTACCGATGCAGCAGAATCAGCACGGACTATTTTGATGGGGTTGAACAGGGAATGGATCAAAAAGCAGGGAGACTTTTTTGTGGAATCACCGATCAATTTCCTGACAGCCATCATCTGGTTTTTGCGAAAATATAACGATGGTGAGTTTTGTACGCTACCCCATGTAATTGAATTGATGCAGGCTGATTACGATGAGTTGTTCACGGTTTTAAGGACAGAAAAGGATATCGATGTGTTGATCAATCCCTTTGTGAATGCTTACCTGAATGATGTGATGGAACAGCTGGAAGGCCAGATTGCTTCAGCGAAAATATCCATGGCAAGGCTTTCCTCAGCACAGTTGTACTATGTGCTTTCCGGTAATGATTTTACGCTGGATATCAATAATCCCGATGAACCAAAGCTGGTTTGTATGGGAAACAACCCACAGAAAATACAGATTTATGGAGCCGTACTTTCTCTTTATGTAAACCGTCTGGTGAAGTTGGTGAACCAGAAAGGAAAGCTAAAAAGCAGTCTGATTTTCGATGAATTTCCGACCATCTATTTGAATGGAATGGATAGTTTGATCGCTACTGCGAGGAGTAATAAAGTAGCCACCACATTGGGTATTCAGGACCTCAGCCAGCTACGAAAAGACTATGGGCGGGAGCTTGCAGATGTGATCATAGGCATAGTGGGTAACATTGTTTCGGGACAGGTAAATGGAGATTCAGCCAAACAATTATCGGATCGAATTGGGAAGATTATGCAGAATAGACAGAGCCTTTCGATCAACAGTGCGGATACCTCCATCAGCAAATCAAAACAGCTGGAATCAGCTGTTCCAACTTCCACCATATCCTCTCTTTCATCAGGAGAATTTGTGGGGATGGTAGCCGATAACCCGGACTGTAAAATGGGTCTGAAAGCATTTCATTCGGAGATTATCAATGACCATAATGCCTTGAAAAAGGAGCAGGAAAACTATGTTCCCATACCTGAAATCCGAAAGATAAGTAGCACTATTGTTCAGCGCAATTACCTCCAGATCAAGCAGGATGTGCAGGATATTATCCTTTCTGAAATGGATAGGCTACTGAATGATCCAGGGCAGAAACATTTGGTAGTTAGGAAAGGAAATTAAATTGTAGTTAAACTAAATTGTTTAATAGTATAGGTTTCGGACTTTCCCCGATGTAAATCAATACTGTGAATAGATCTTAAATGATTTAATATATGAGGCCCATCTAATTATATCCAGTATAATGCAAACAGAAGAGGAACATAATAAACCGATTATGTTACTTGAGTCCAAGGACACTTTGTGGCGATTTCTACCATATCTGTGGGATTAATGCTCCCATGTTCTATTGAATGCCGCCTGGTATATTTCCTGCACGTAACGGGCTAAGAAATTTTTCACATGGTAAGATAAGCCTAATACCTTTTGGGGGACATAATTTTTCGTTTCTATATTTTTTTTAGCAAAAACAGTTACTTTTTCATGGGATATGCTATAGTTTCTATGTTATCTTCTATTTAATAAGAAAACTGATTAATGACCAGTAAATAGATCATGGTTTCCCAATAGAATCAGCAAGGGAATGATGGACTCCGAGCAAATTCCATTCTACCTCTTCGCCTTCGAAACATCAATCGGTAATGGGGCACATTGATTATGGGCTGGTTAGACGATACTCTTGTACCAAGAAAATCTTGAAATAGGGAGGTATGTCCAAAACCTTTTTACATGAACAATAAACGAATAATTATTCTAGATAATATAATGCTTATGACAAGTTATGTTTAGTTGGTACTTTATTGAAAAATAATTGGGGAAAACTGCTTCAAAACCTATCGTTCATAGTTCAACCTTATGTTTTGTGTCTACCCCTAGTAAGATTAAAGTAGTAGGCACTTTCCGCTTCGTAACCTCTAAAAAATTAAAATCTAAGCAGATAAAACAGTGGTTCATCTCGCTATAAATATCATCCTACAATCATGAAAGAATTAAATCTCCAAATCAAGAACATGGTTTGTCCACGATGCATAAAAGTGGTAAGGGACGAACTTAGGGTATTGGGTGCCGAAGTTCTGCAAGTCGAAATGGGACAGGCCCGCATTAGGTGCATTCCTTCTGAAATTCAAATTAGCAGCATATCAGAAATTTTGGAAAAGCAGGGTTTTGAACTTCTAGAAGATGAAAATGATATGTTTCTCGAAAAGATCAGAATCAATTTAATATCCTATCTGACCCATATAGAGAACAATAAAGAATATGAATCGCTTTCATTGTACATGAGTACAAAAACGGGTAAAAACTACTGCTCAATAAGCAGACATTTTTCAAAATACACGAACAAAACCATAGAAAAATACTTAATCCATCTGAAGATTGAGCGGGTAAAAGAACTGCTCGAGTATAATGAACTTACTTTAAGCCAGATTGCCTTAAAGCTAAGATATAATAATGTTCATTATTTATCCTTCCAGTTTAAAAAAGTGACGGGACAATCAGTGACAGAATATAAAAAAGGTAATACGAAAAGAAGATCTTGGGATAAATTATAGATGCGACTGATGCAATAGGCTGATCTTTTTGCCTGCCTTTTCCGATCACAAAAAAACTCATTGGATCAATATTATATAATTTAAAATCAATATTTCATACCACTCTTCCTCCTTAGGAGTCGTTTAATAAACCATAGTCTGAAATTGGCTATCATAAAATATTCACAATCATAAAAATTAATTACCATGGCTCACAACAAAGAATTGATTCAAAAATTAGCGGAATGTGCAGCTGCATGCGAAATGTGTGCGGATGCCTGTCTGGACGAACAGGACATACAAATGATGGTACAATGTATCCGGCTTGACAGGGATTGCGCCAAGATCTGTTACACAACTGCTAGTTTTGTTGCCTCCCATTCCCAACATGCCGAACACCTGATAAGGGAGTGTCAAGAGATCTGTAGGGCATGTGCCGAAGAATGTGCCAAGCACGACGCAGACCACTGCCAACAATGTGCCCAAGCCTGTCGCGAATGTGCTGAGGCATGCGGAAGTTTTTCAGGAGTTCAAGGCTAACAGACTTTAAAACGAATACTCCAAAGACAACCGGCCACGGATTAAAACTAGACATCTGGTGTCGGTTGTTTTGTTACAAGACCTAATGGAAAACCAGAAACTGTAAAAACATGAAAAAAGAGATTTTAAATGGCCAAAATTTATCGAAGGTACTACGTTTACCTT
This sequence comes from Algoriphagus sp. AGSA1, assembly GCF_021390545.1. Taxonomy (GTDB): domain Bacteria; phylum Bacteroidota; class Bacteroidia; order Cytophagales; family Cyclobacteriaceae; genus Algoriphagus. Next base: position 20,092 of record NZ_JAJUWR010000049.1, read on the forward strand.
CGCTGATAATGATAACAGCATTAATCGTATTTTCCGGTTGTACCGATGAAGATACTACGCCGTCCATCAATGAAGACTTTATGAATGAAATGGAAGCGGTACGGATGAAAATGATGGAAGACATGAATGCTGCTCCCATGACCATGGATCCGGATGTTGATTTTGCTGAAGTGATGCTGCCCCACCACCAGGGCGCTGTTGACATGGCGAGTATAGTTTTAGAATACGGGGAACACGAAAATTTGCTTATGCTTGCACAACAGACCCTTGAAGGAAATGAGGCAAGTATGGCACGTTTAAATGATTTTCTTGAGGCCCATGGCGCTCCCGTTCCTCAAGATGGAACAGGTTTTATGGAAGAAATAGACATGGCCATGAGGAAAATGGATGAGGTGATGAAAGCTATGCACTATACCAGTGATCCCGATTATGATTTTGCAGAGATGATGATCCACCATCACCAGAGCGCCATAGATATGGCCAAAATAGACTTGGACTATGGTGTGGACGAAAACACCCGGATGGAAGCACAAATGATCATAGATGATCAGGAAGCAGAAATCATAGAACTTGCCCAGTTCAGGAATGGACATGGGCAACCGGAATAGGAGCCCATTCGGAAAGAAAGGGGAATAATAGATAAAAAGCGGAATGTCCTCTTGTCCGCAGCGATATATAATGAGTACCTATAAGCAGATATCGCAATTCATGATTTGAGAGGCATGTTTTTTTGATCCCATGATTGACAGAACGTTACTTGAATGAACTTAGCTATGAAACAAAAGCTGTATAAATGTTTAATGTTGCTGATTGCTTTGCCTACCCTTTATGGCTGCTATGGCATACGTCCCTCCCGGGGAGGGGCAGAAGCTAAAACCTCTGAAAGAAAAATCAATCCGATGGACATTTCTTTGCCCACAGGTTATTCGATTGAAGCAGTCGCATCGGATTTGACCTTTCCTACGGGGATAGCGTTCGATGGGAATGGGCTGATGTATGTTGTTGAATCCGGCTATGCCTACGGCGAAACCTGGACACAACCCCACCTGTTGAAAATAGAATCATCAGCAAAAGCTTCGGTAGTGGCAACTGGTTCAGAAAATGGCCCTTGGAATGGAGTTGCTTTTTACGAAGGACAATTTTACGTATCGGAAGGCGGTGAAAGGGACGGAGGCAAGATCTTAAGAATCAGCAAAGAAGGAGAGGTGACCACACTCATAGAAAACCTGCCGAGCATGGGAGACCATCATACGAATGGTCCGATAGTTATGAATGGATATGTATATTTTGGGCAAGGAACAGTTACCAATTCGGGCATAGTGGGGGAGGACAACGCCAAGTTCGGCTGGTTAAAACGTCACCCTGATTTCCACGACATTCCCTGTAGCGACATCGTACTAAATGGCAAAAACTACAAAACGGACAACCCATTGACCGACGACCCGGATGATAAAGCAAATACTGGGGCGTATGTCCCTTTCAATACAACAACCCATGAAGGACAAATCATAAAAGGGTCCCTTCCGTGCTCAGGTTCCTTAATGAAGATTCCTCTGGAGGGAGGCGAACCTGAGCTTGTTGCCTGGGGCTTCCGAAACCCTTATGGCATGGCAGCCCAAAATGATAAATTATTTGTGGTGGAAAACGGTTTTGATGACCGGGGTAGCAGGCCTGTTTGGGGCACAGGGGACATTTTATGGGAAGTAAAGGAAAACCAATGGTATGGATGGCCCGATTACTCAGGCCATGAACCTTTAGACCATCATGGATACAAAGTCCCCGGAAAAGGCACCGCAGAATTGCTGCTAAAAGATCATCCCTCTGAACCTCCCAAACCTGTAGCCGTGTTGGGTGTTCATTCATCTTCCAATGGATTGGACTTTTCTACCAGTGAGGTTTTCGGATTTAACGGAAAGGCTTTCATCGCCCAGCTGGGGGATATGGCACCAAATGTAGGAAAAGTGCTTGGACCAGTCGGGTTTAAGGTTGTGATGGTAGACGTGGAGCTGGGCATTGTCAAGGATTTTGCCCTGAACAAAGGAAATAAAAACGGTCCAGCTTCACAGCTTAAAAAAGGTGGATTGGAACGACCCATTGCGGTTAAGTTCCATCCCGATGGAAAATCTCTTTATGTGGTGGATTTTGGAATAATTGATACATCTGGCAAAGGAACCGTTTCCCGAAAGGGCACGGGGGTTGTCTGGAAAATCACAAAGCAGTAATTATGGTCTCATTCAGACAGATTTTATCTATTCTTTGCTTGGTCTCATCCACTTACCTGATTGGGTGTTCACATCGGTCAAGCCATTCCCTAGCAGGAGCGCAGATATTAAATGATTCGGAAATAGCTGGAGAAAAAGTCTTCATGCAAAATTGCCAAAGGTGCCATCCCCAAGGGGCAGCAGGGCTTGGTCCTTCAATTCTCTGGGCACCCGGCTTTGCTAAACGGTTTCAGGTAAGACATGGGGCAGGCGCTATGCCCGCCTTTGATAAGGAACATTTATCAGAAAAGGAATTGGATCAGTTAATGGAATATCTGAAGGCACTTAAAAACAACTAAGTTATGTCAAGGTACAAGGTATCATTAAAATGGAAAGGTGACTTAGAAGATTTTTCATACAAAGAATACAACCGTACCCATAAATGGATATTCGGAGGAGGAAGTTATGTAAAAGCTTCTGCGGCCACGGAATATTTTGGGAACTCAGAACATGAACCCTGAGGAGGCGTTTGCGGCTTCATTGGCCAGTTGTCATTAACTTACCTTTCTTGCCATAGCCTCCTATAAAAAATGCGAGCCAAGCACCTATGAGGATGAGGCCACAGCTATTGTTGAAAGGAATAAAAAAAACAAGCTGGCTGTGACTAAGTCAACTTACTACCCCGGACAGCATTTGCCTGTGCAAAGGCCCTAACCTAACTGAGCTGAAAAAAAATGCATGAAAAAGCGCATGCCGAGTGCTCTCTTTCTAATTCGGTGATTACTGAAGTAGTGGTTGAACCACAGGATCAGGAAATAGAATCCGCTGAAGAGGCGCGAGAACGTGAAAATCAACAGAATTGATGTAAACAATTCCATAAAATGCCTTAAATATTGGATGTGATTCAGAGAGAAAAGCCTAATGAATTGAAAAGATAAAACAGCTATATAATGAAAAAGAAGGCAAAAGCATTTTAGAGCTGTTGTAGTTGGGTTTATAACATAAAATTTAGCAACATGAAACATACTACCCATAGATCAACACGCCTGAATATCGGGCACCGATATTCAGAGAAGGAAACAGTAATCGTCACTGGAAGTAGTGGTCTAATAGGCGCTCAGATCATTAAAAGATTGTCAGAAAATTTCAACGTAGTTGGGCTGGACAGGGAGGGGAATCCTCATCCTCCCATAGAAGCCGAATGCGTATGCTTTGATATTACTTCAGAAGAAAGCATAAAAAAGGCAATGGAGCGGGTAAATTATGCTTATGGAAAAAAAATAGCATCCGTGGTCCACCTTGCTGCCTACTATGACTTTTCCGGCAAACCTAGTTCATTATATGAAGAGGTAACTGTCAAGGGAACAGAGAAATTCGTCAAAGTGCTACAGGATTTTGAAGTAGAGCAGTTTATTTTTTCCAGTACAAACCTGATCTATAGACCCACCGAACCACGCAGGAAGATCCATGAAGATTGTCCTGTTGCGCCTAATTGGGATTATCCCGAATCGAAAGTGGATACTGAGCAAATCATCCGTGAGAACAGAGTAGACATGAAAGCTGTTCTTTTAAGACTGGCCGGCGTGTATGATGAAGAAGGGCATTCTATTCCCGTATCCCATCAAATACAACGCATTTATGAAAAGCAATTTACCAGTCATTTCTACTCAGGGGATACTTCTCATGGCAATGTATTCCTTCACATGGAAGACCTGCTAGACGCACTGGAAAAAACAGTAGAAAAAAGAAAGGCACTTCCGGAAGAAATTGCAATAAATATTGGAGAATCAGAGACCCCAAGCTATCAGGAATTGCAAGACACGGTCGGTAAATTGATTCACGGTGAGGAGTGGGAGACCTATGAGATACCCAAACCAATAGCTAAAGCCGGTGCCTGGGCAATGGATCTATTTGGTGATCCCTTTATTAAACCTTGGATGATAGATCGTGCCGATGATCATTATGAACTGGATATTTCCCGTGCCAAAGAGTTGCTCAACTGGGAGCCTGAACATTCTTTAATAGCTACTCTGCCGGATATGATAGAAAAACTTAAATCCGATCCTCTGAATTGGTACAAGGAAAATCATCTGGAGCCACCTTCTGAATTAAAAAAGGATTGAATTAGCGAAATTATTTATAATATTTTTTTATCCACTTTAACAGACAACCCTATGAAAAACGATGATCAAAATAAGTACCAAAACCAGGGAGGAATGGGAAAGAGAGGCGTTACCCGGCCAATGGCAGAAATGACCATGAAAAAGGACCAGCATGATGATGATAAAAAGGAGAAGGGTGGTGGGATGAAGATGGATAGCGGCCAACGCAGTGAAATGCTAAACATGCACCACAGCAACACACTCTGGATTTATTGGTCACTAGTTATGTTAGGCTTCTGGATGGTGGCCTCCCCACTGACCTTTGATTATGCAAAGAATGTGGTTGAGCCAAGTGGAGGCAGGGATGTTTGGTTATCAATGAGTGGACGAATTGCCGCTATGAAATGGAGTGATATCATTAGTGGAATACTACTGATATTTTTTGGCTGGCGTGCATTGACCCCAAACCGCCCATATAGCATATGGATATGTTGCTTCATCGGGATTTGGATCAGTATGGCTCCATTGATTTTTTGGTCGCCCACCGCAGTAGGATATCTTAATGGAACAATGGTGGGTGTATTAGTTATTGCCCTTTCCGTACTTATACCGGGAATGCCCAATATGATCATGTACATGAAAATGGGAGGGGATGTTCCCGATGGCTGGAGCTACAATCCATCAAGCTGGCCACAGCGGGCGATCATGATCGCATTGGCTTTTGTGGGCTGGATTGCCTCCCGCTACCTGGGAGCATTTCAATTAGGATACATTGATTATGCCTGGGATCCGTTTTTTGGAAATAGCACAATGAAAGTGCTGAATTCCGATATGTCCCACTCCTGGCCCATATCTGATGCCGCTTTGGGAACATTGGCCTACACTTTGGAATTTTTAATGGGCTGGATGGGCGGAACATCACGTTGGCGTACCATGCCCTGGATGGTAACTTTTTTTGGAATCCTGGTTATACCCTTAGGGTTTGTCAGCATCTTCTTGGTGGTCTCACAACCTCTTACAGTTGGAGCTTGGTGTACTATTTGCCTTCTTACAGCCATAATCATGCTACCCATGATACCGCTACAAATTGATGAGGTGATTGCTATGGGGCAGCACATAGTGCAGCGAAAAAGAAAGGGCGATTCACTCTGGAAAGTTTTTTGGAAAGGAGGCAAGCCGATAACTACCGAAAACGACAACCGATCACCTGAACTATTCAGCTTTCCTCAAAAACCGGGAAAAGTTTTCAAAGCTTCCATTTGGGGGATGAGTTCTCCCTGGACATTCACTCTATCTACTATCCTCGGGTTATGGTTGATGTTTTCACCATCCATTTTTGGAGTAGGTATAGAAACAAAGGCAGCTGATTTGAATCATTTGGGAGGTGCGCTTATAGTTGTAGTAGCCGTGGTTTGCATGGCAGAGGTACTGCGTGTAGGCCGCTATTTGAATATCTTAATTGGCTTATTGGTCGCTGTACTGCCGTGGTTTATTCAAGGTGGCAGCTTTGCCCTTACCTTAAGCAGCACCCTAACGGGCGTTTTAGTAGCAACACTCTCTATTCCTCTCGGCGTAATAAAAGAAAGATATGGACTATGGGATAAATATGTAAAATAAGTATCTATTGTATGACGGAAGGACAAATGCGTGAAAAAGTAAATCAATTGTTGGACGAAAATATGGTGAAAGGTTACTCAAAAAGTATAGGGCATCATTTCCACTATACTAAACCTTCTCCTACTTCATATCCCTTTCAGTTTTTTTGGGATACTTGCTTTCATGCATTTATTCTTGCAGCCTTAAATCGTGCTGAAATGGCAAAAAAACATTTAGAAAGTCTATTTGCTTTACAAAAAGCGAATGGCTTCGTGGGACACATGATTTACTGGAACAATATATTCCCCAAACGTCTAAGCGACTTATTTCAATCTAGCCCGAATTTAAAATTTAAGCTGTTGAAAACTCATATGAGCGCATTATTACAGCCCCCAATAGTGGCTCAAGCGGTGAAGAGAGTATGCGATAATTCTGCGGATCAAGTTTTTCTTAAAAAAATGCTTCCCAAATTAAAAAAATATTATAACTGGATAGCTAGCAACCGGGATTTCGAAGGTAATGGACTTATCTCTATTATTTCACCATTTGAGTCAGGCATAGATTGGAAACCGAGTTTCGATGAAGTCGTTAATTTTTCTTCTAAGAGAGCTAATTGGCGATTGTTTGTAAAAGTTGTTTGGATTGATTTCAGGAATTTCCTCAATAATTACAATTGTAGAAAAATTTATGAACAGGGGTATTTTATAGTCAAGGAAGTAGGGTTTAACACTATTTACGCTCAAAATCTTTTAACAATGCATCAGCTATGTGAAAAAATAGCAGACCCGGATGCCCAAATCTATAAGTCGAGATATGATCAGACTGTAAAAAGCATACTTGAAGTAATGTACGATAAAGAAACAGCAGCTTTCTATGATGTACATGACAAAGACAATAAAAAAATAAAAGTACTTACACCAACGGCTTTTTTTCCTACAGTAATAAAAGATATACCTACCGATATATCCAAAAAAGTACTTCAAAATCATTTTTTTAATAAAGATGAGTTTGATGTTCCATACCCAATACCTTCAGTTTCAATAAATCATCCAGCATTCAATCCAAATCAGTCATTATTTATTTGGAGAGGTCCTACCTGGATTTTATACAATTGGTTTATGCATAAGCATCTAATGGAAAACGATTGGGAGAAAGAAGCCCATAAGCTAATAGAAAGTATTGAAAAGCTTATAGAGATCAGTGGTTTTAGAGAATATTATAATCCATTTACAGGTGAGGGGCATGGGGCAAGAGATTTTACGTGGTCAGGCTTGGTGATTGATATGATTCAGATGGAAAAAAATAAGAAACTATGAAAAATCAAATCACCTCAAAAATAGCAGTCCTAACCGGGGCTTCGGCAGGGCTGGGTCGGGCATGTGCAAGAGAGTTTGCAAGCCAAGGTTACAATGTTGCTGTAATAGCAAGAAACCTTGTAGCGCTTGAATCGGTAAGGCGAGAAATTGAAAGTTATGGCAGCAAAGGCATGTATGTTCAGGCAGATGTGGCAGATGCAAAAGCTTTGGCTCAAGCCATAGATAAAATTGAATTGGAATTGGGAGAGATTGATATTTTGGTAAATAATGCTATGGTAAGCGTATTTAGCCCCGTAAGTAAAATGGAGCCGGATGAATATCTCAGAGTGACCGAGGTAACCTATCTAGGGCAAGTTTATGGCACCTTGGCTGTCCTTAAAAAAATGAAAGCGAGAAATGAAGGATCGATTGTTTTTGTGGGTTCAGCATTGGCTTACCGAGGAATTCCTTTACAATCAGCATATTGTGCTTCTAAACATGCAGTAAAAGGTTTTTATGAATCCCTACGTGCTGAACTTATCCATGAGAAAAGTAAAATAAAGATTAGTACTGTAGAATTACCAGCCATGAATACTACTCAGTTTGGGTTTGTTAAGTCAAGATTGCCAAATAAGCCAAAGCCCATGGGTACTATCTATCAGCCCGAAGTAGCTGCCAAAGCCATAGTACACGCAGCAAAACATAAAAGAAGAGAGTATTTTGTAGGTTTTTCTACTATAAAAACTATATGGGGAAACAGGCTGGCTCCTTGGTTGGTGGACTGGACACTTTCCAGAAATGGTATTTCCGGTCAGCAAACGGATCAGCCTGAAAATAATGGAAGAAATCATAATCTATGGGATCCTGTGCCTGGAGATCATGGCGTGCATGGAGGTTTTGGAAAGAAGTCCAAGAATTTCAGTTTGACATTTTGGATTGATAAAAGACGACATGAAGTGTTGGTAATTGTATTAATAATTGTTGCGATTGTAATAGGATATATTTTAATAAGGGGTTGATTAAGGTCTGATAAAGAAAATTTAAGAACCGGCGAATCACTATCTGACGCATTAAAAGATTGGAAATAAAGCAACTTTATGATAAAGCTCTCAACAGTTACGAAGGTGTACAATTTTAATGTTTAATAAACAATATAATCATGACAGCAGATACTATTAATAAAGCAAACAGCACTCAAGGTGAGAATCGCATCTATAGAAGTATAAATAAATTTGCAGATAAAACAGAGATGTCAAAGAGGTTTGCGAGGGCTAAGAAAAAACTTTTTGACATAAATAAATGGTCAAAATTGCCTGGAATTACCTCCTCGTTTCAGTTATATGATGTATCCGGAGAGAAAAAGCTTGCAGATAAACCGGAAATAAATGACTACATAAAAATAAATCTTCCAGGACCTTTTCCGGAGAATTGGGTAATAATTTCAAACATTCAACAAGATGAATTCAGTGCCGAATTTACTGTGCATCCTAGCAATAAGCCGGAGGCGAAAGGAAAAAATGATAAGAAGACAGAACACTTTTTTGTACAGGAAAGCAGTAGTACGTTTAAAGTGGAATGCAAAGGAGAAATACTTTATGGCTACGAAATCGGAAAAAACGAAATGATAAATAATGAAGGAAAAGAAGCTGCTGGTCGTAAAGTAATAAACACATTAATAGCAGAAGGTGGGTGGGCAGGTTTTCAAAAATTTCAATGGGAAAAACTGACAGATTATTTTGTGCATAAAACTGAAATCGAAAAATAGACCTGCGGAAATTTCATTGATAAAAACGATGAGAAAAATATATAAAAAAGATCATTATGGAAATAAAACAATTTTATGATAAAGCACTTTCTCAACTGTCTTACGCCATCGAAAGTAAAGGGCAAATAGTCTTGGTAGATCCGGCAAGGGATATTCAACCTTATCTTGATTTTGCACACCAACTCGGTGGGGAAATTGTGGCAGTACTTGAAACACATCCGCATGCGGATTTTGCTAGTAGTCACCTGGAAATATCGAAAAGATTTAATGCCCCTGTCTACATTAATTCAAAAGCGGGAGTCTATTACGATGCCAACGAACTTGGACATAATGAAGAAGTCCAAATTGGAGATTTAACCTTTCGCGCTTTATTTACCCCCGGTCATTCTCCTGACCATAACGCATATTTATTACTTGAACATGGTGTTGAAAAAGCGGTTTTTTCGGGTGATGCCTTATTTGTAGGTGATGTTGGACGACCCGACCTCAGAGAGGGTACCGGCAACATGCAGGTTAGCAAAAATGAACTGGCCGGCATGATGTACGATACGATCAATAAAGTCTTCAGCATATTAGATGATGATACAATCGTCTATCCTGCCCACGGGCCGGGCTCGCTGTGCGGAAAAAACATGGGCAAAGAATTAGAGACCACAATAGGAAAGGAAAGAAGTAATAACTGGGCCTTTCAAATCAAAGACAAGGATCAGTTTATCACGGATTTTCTGGATGGTCAGGCTTTCACTCCCAAATACTTTCCCTACGAGGTTGAGGTAAACCGAAAAGGTATAGACTCACCAGAGGAAGATATTCATAAAATATTTGAAGCTAAAACAATTGATGAGAAGGCATTAATCATAGATGTCAGAGACCAGGAAAAGTTTAAAAAAGGGCATATAAAGCAATCTATTAATATTCAACTAGGGGATGACACATCAAAATTTGAGACATGGTTGGGTTCAATAGTAGGCCCTGATGAGAGTTTCAATCTCGTTGCTGAAGATCAGGCAATGTTAGAAAAGGCGGTTAGACGTACAGCTAAAATAGCTTATGAAGGTCATATTACCGGTATGACCTATCAGTTAGAGCAATACGACCTGTATGCTGATCAGCAGATAGACCTACAGGATTTCAAACAAAACCCCGATGTTTATACCATAGTCGACATCAGAAATGAACCTGAAGTAGCTAATGGCAAGATTTTCGAGAAAGCCATCCATGTACCCTTACCCGAACTAAGAGAACGTATTACTGAAATTCCTGATCACAGGCCAGTAGTCGTGCATTGTGCGGGTGGGTATCGGTCGGCAGCAGGTTCGAGTATCCTGGCGACTGAGTTTGCTGATGTCGCAGTTTATGATCTGAGTAAAGCAATAAGTGATTTTAAATAGTCGTAAAAAAATTTTAGAAGTAAAAAATATATAGATGAAATACTATCACGAATTATATAACCATTAAACAATAAAAACTATGATGGACAATATGAACATGGACGATTGTGGGCTTATGTGTGTAGGCATGTGGCTTGGTGGAATTTTACTCATTGTTGTATTAGTTCTGCTTGTAGTCTGGCTGTTTAAAAAGATCAAAAAATAAAAAGAGTATGGAGAATCTTCGTCCCGATATATTCGTGATTCCGGTAATTGCTTTAGGGTTGGTTATAGGGTTGTTTTTCTATTTCCTAAAACGGGTTACAGAAAGACGTATCTATAAACAATATATTCTGAAAATAGCCATATTGGCTTTTGTCCTCAATTTTATTTGGGAAGTGGCTCAGGGTCCCCTTTATAAAGGATATGAATATGATTGGCAGCATATTTCTTTTTGTGCCCTGGCATCTGTGGCGGATATGCTAATGGTACTCATTCTCCTTTTTCTTTTTGGACTGATCTATAACAATGTGTTCCATGAATAATCAAAAGTTCATTTTCTAGCATTTTTTCTTTGTTTTGGCTTTTTTGAGTTGATTGCCTGTTTTTTGGACTGATTGGAAGAAGTCAAGAATGGACAAAGCGCTGCCTTGCGGGTGGGTTGTCCACTCGCCTTGTTCTTTACTTCTGCAGTATCAGTCCATACCTTGCGATCATCAAATACAAGCCATGCTTCCATTAGGAGTCTCTTATATATATGAGCCCCAGTTTCCGGTTAGTTTAGTAAGTGCTCCAGCCCCATACTAAAATAGAGTTCCTAATTGTTGGACTCACACAGTGTTGAGAGGTCTGGAGCTTATTGATGGGCTTGATCCAATGGTCTCTGCCACGGACTAATTTGAATATCCTACCTGGTAAGGTTCACCCGTTTTTAGGACATGATATATTCTTGACAAGAGCTTTCTTGCTATGATAACTATGGCTCGTTTGCCGGTATGTCTTTGCAATAGTTCCTCGTATCGATTCAGCATCACCGGATCTCGTTGGACAGTGGTCCAGGCACATTCGATCAGTGAGCTTCCATGAATAATCAAAAGTTCATTTTCTAGCATTTTTTCTTTGTTTTGGCTTTTTTGAGTTGATTGCCTGTTTTTTGGACTGATTGGAAGAAGTCAAGAATGGACAAAGCGCTGCCTTGCGGGT
>NZ_JAJUWR010000050.1 GCF_021390545.1 Algoriphagus sp. AGSA1
TCAGCTTCCTTCAGATTCCATCTCGCAATAGACACCCTTGCTTTCGACTATAGGATTCCGATCATTACGGCTCCTTAGGGACTCTCACCCTTTGGCACTGGCACATGCCCGGCACACTGAATAGTTTGGCTCCTTCGGAGCTGGCTTAAGAATAGAGTTGATGCTTTGTCTTTACAGACCGGGAGGTTTAGCCAGAAAGCTTTACAACCTTATTGCAACTTTAATTGCCTATTCCTTTCCCCTAAAAAGTCCGCAATCAAGTATCAACCCTTTGATATAAACCTAATAGCCGTTTTTTAAAGTCGAACTCAGGTTAGTAAAATCGCAGCTATACCATCGAAAAGGAACAAAGCGAAATGAGACGGTAATTGAGGTGAACATCACCCCATAAAAACCTGAAGAACCTTTAATATGTCTCGATGCTTTTCCAGAAGAACACCTAAGCTGCTTAGCGCACGGTACAACAGTTTCCTCGCAGATTTGACTTGGGAAAACTCCATGACCTCTGCAATTTCCACATAGGTCAAGCCTTCAAAAAAGTAAAGAGCCAGTATTTCCCGCTGCCGGACGGGGAGTTTATTACACGCATTTTCCAAAATCTGTTTTTGATCCAGGGTAAGAGAGGTATTGATCCCATGGTAATCGGGTGACACTGTGAGCTGGAAATTTCCTGACTCCCCAAAGTCCCCATCAAAAACCAGCTTTTTATGTTGCTTCAGCAGTCTCAACAGCCTTCTTCTAAAACATGAAAAAAGATAATATTTAACTGAATGGGCAGCGCCAAGTTTTGCTTTGTTTTTGATCAGTTGGTAAAACACATCCTGCACGGCATCATTGATAATCCCGGCATCCGTGGTGAACTGCTTCCCATAATTAAAGAGTTTGTGGGCATATAGCTCAAACAAGGTAGCCAATGCCTGCTCACTGCCCTGCAAAAATTCTATCCAAATTGTAGAATCCGAATGTTGGCTTAAACCGCCAGCATTATGGTTATCATGAGAATTCTCATTAGCCTTATGTAAAAATCCGCCTAGTTCAGATTGAGAACTCATGTTTTGGGTTTGTTATTGGCAAGAGCATGTGAAAAGCTAAATATTTTTATTTTCCACATCTGTCCTGCTAAAAATAGTAATTAATACTTTTACCGCAAATGCGGTAGAGGGATTGAAGCGGGATGAAGGAGGTTGGTTAACGGTTGGAAAACTGAAATATGCAGGCTTATGAATTAGGATCCCTTATTTTTCTGATTAATTAAGATATTCAGTATTAGGCTTTTTTACCCGTTTTGTCTGCAAAACTTTTTCAATAACAAAAAAAGGCCGCTTCATCCAAGAAACAGCCTTCTAATAGTAATACCCTTCATCATCTTACGGTTTTTTAAAGCATTCGGCTATTCTATGCCTTACGGTACGTGGATGAAAAGCGTCAGGTATTCCTCAAAACAAATTTTTCATCCTTTATTTCTTCACCGCTAACTGAATAGAAAGCTCAGTCAACTGCTCATCAGCTATGCTGCTTGGGGAATCAATCATCACGTCTCGTCCAGAATTATTTTTCGGAAATGCGATGTAATCCCTGATGGAATCCGATCCACCGAAAATCGCACATAACCTGTCAAACCCAAAGGCAATTCCTCCGTGTGGTGGCGCTCCGTATTCGAAGGCCTCCATCAGAAAGCCAAACTGCTTCTGCGCCTCCTCATCGGAGAATCCAAGGTGCTTGAACATCAATTGCTGGGTGGCCCTATCATGGATACGGATGGATCCCCCGCCGATCTCCACCCCGTTGATGACCAAGTCATAGGCATTTGCACGCACTGCTCCAGGATTCACATCCAACAGCGGGATATCCACCTTCTTAGGCGAAGTAAAAGGATGGTGCATGGCATGGAAGCGGTTAGTCTCCTCGTCCCATTCCAAGAGCGGAAAATCCATAACCCAAAGCGGCTTGAATACATTTCTATCCCTCAGCCCGAGATCTTCGCCCATCTTCAGTCGGAGCTCGGAAAGTTGCTTTCTTACTTTATTGGCCTCACCACTTAGGATCAACATCAAATCACCTGGCTCGGCATTGAAAGCCTCAGCCCAAGCCCGCAGATCCCCAGCAGTATAGAATTTATCCACAGTGGATTTGATAGTTCCGTCCGCATTGTATTTGGCATATACCATGCCCTTTGCTCCGATTTGCGGTCTTTTAACCCAATCCGTCAGCGCGTCAAGTTGCTTACGGGTATATTCAGCAGCGCCTTTGGCACAGATACCTACTACCAATTCCGCATCGTCAAAAATCCCAAAACCCTTTCCTTTGGCAATCGGATTAAGTTCCACGAATTTCATATCAAAACGGAGATCAGGCTTATCGTTACCATACAGCCTCATGGCATCTGCAAAGGTCATACGTTGCACTTCTTCCAGCTCCACTCCTTTGACGGTAGAAAAAAGATGCTTGGTAAGTCCCTCAAAGGTTGACAAAATATCCTCTTGATCCACAAAAGCCATTTCGCAGTCAATCTGGGTAAACTCAGGCTGGCGGTCGGCTCTGAGATCCTCGTCACGGAAGCATTTTACGATCTGGAAATACCGGTCAAATCCAGAAACCATAAGCAACTGCTTGAAGGTCTGGGGAGATTGTGGCAAGGCGTAAAACTCACCCGGATTGGTTCGGCTAGGAACGACAAAGTCACGGGCTCCCTCAGGAGTGGACTTGATCAAAACAGGGGTTTCTACCTCGATGAAGTTCTGCGCATCCATATACTTGCGTGTCTCCTGCATCATCTTGTGACGTAGCTGAAGCTTCTCACGGACTACATTTCTCCGAAGATCTAAATATCTATATTTCATACGGAGCTCATCGCCTCCGTCTGTCTCATCTTCTATGATAAATGGAGGCACTTTTGCAGCGTTCAACACCTCCAATGCTGTAACCTTTATTTCTATGGAACCTGTGGGGATTTTATCATTTTTAGAAGTCCGCTCGACCACCATTCCGGTAGCCTGCACTACGAATTCCCGGCCAAGAATCGCCGCTTTTTCCAAGAGCTCTTTTTCACTGGATTCCTCTTCAAAAATCAACTGGGTCAATCCATATCTATCCCGAAGGTCAACCCAGATCAATCCACCTTTGTTTCTTACCCGCTGCACCCAGCCGGCAAGTGTCACTTCTTGATTTATGTGATCTAGGCGAAGTTCGCCACAAGTATGCGTTCTCAGCATGTTATTTTAGTTTTTTTGGGAGGTCAAAGATAAAGAAATGACTGTGAGATTACAGGATTCATTGAAGGATTAGCATTTATTTCTAAAATTTCTTCACAGTTTCTCCAAAAAACAGGCAAAACCTTCAACAAAAGGCAATTTCAAAATGAAGTTTCCACTCCCTCTGGAAATAAGGTAGTACTATAAAATATGCTATCCCTTTTCAACGTTGGTACAATAGTTGGTAATGAGCGAACAAAAGGTTTCCACCTCAAAACTTGGATAAAAAGCCCGTTTTTGCTTTTTTGAAGAAATTTTCAAAAATTCCCCTAATAATATAGATTAATGAAAAAGATTTGGATAGGAATTGCTGCACTCGTTATCACCATTGGCGCAGCATCTTCACTCCAGTTTTTCAGCCTTCCTTTTCAGACAGAAAAGGAACCTGAGATCGTGGAACCACCTTTATTGGATTCTCTTCAAAATCAGGTGTTTCTCTACGGGATCAATGTCACGGGGCTGAACATAGTAGAAGGAACCGTCAGCAAAAACCAGACACTCGGATCCATCCTCGCTCCTTTCAATGTCCCCTATCAGATCATTGACGAAATCGCCAAGAAATCAAAGGAGATTTTTGATGTAAGGGGCATAGCTGCCAACAAGAAATTCACTGTAGTGACACCTGCGGATTCTACCAAGGCACAGTTCTTCATCTACGAGCCAAATCCTGCGGAATATGTAGTCTTCAACCTAGACTCCATCGACATATATAAGGCAGAAAAGCCTGCTGAATACAGAACCAAAGAAGCAGGAGGAGTTATTAATTCCAATCTATCCGCTGACATGGGAAAACAAGGCGTTACCTATGACATCATTGACCAATTTGCGGATCTTTATGGCTGGTCAATTGATTTTGGGGCCTTGCAGAAGGGAGATAAGTTCAAAGTCTCATATGAAGAAAAAGTAATTGACGGAATAGTAGTAGGGGTATCAGGAATACAAACCGCATTTTTTGAGCATAAAGGGCAACCTTATTACGCTATTCCTTTCGAACAAAATGGAGAGGTCAATTTCTTTGATCAGAATGGGGAGAGCTTTAAAAAGGCATTTCTAAGAGATCCTCTGAAATACACCAGAATCAGTTCCAGATACAATTTACGCAGGTTCCATCCGGTACAGAAGCGATACAAAGCTCATCTAGGAACTGATTACGCCGCCCCTACCGGAACAGAAATCCGGTCAGTAGGCGAAGGCACTGTTACCGATGCCCGTTACACATCTGCGAATGGCAATTATGTAAAAATCAAACATAACGGAACCTATACTACCCAGTACTTACACATGTCAAAAATCGCCAAAGGTATCAAGCCTGGCACCAGGATCAGGCAAGGACAGGTGATTGGCTATGTGGGAAGTACAGGTTTGGCTACTGGGCCACATTTATGCTTTAGATTCTGGAAAAACGGCAAGCAGGAAGATTGGTTAAAAGAGAAAATACCTCCTTCTGAGCCAATTGCAGCCAGCAACAGAATGGCCTTCGAATCCAAGAAAGTAGAATATATGGAAAGGCTGGCGGCAATCAGACTTCCAGGCGATCCTGAGGTGCTACTCGCAGAAGCTCCAGAACCGGCAGTGTCTATCAAAAGTGAATAGTTTTTAACCACGTAAATACAAAGCGTAAATCTCCGGGTTTACGCTTTTTTCTTTTTTACCACAACGTACGCCAAGGGATCAGTCCTAAATGCTCAGGATTCATCCTACATCGTGCTGTGAAAACTTGTATCAATACGCTTTTGATTTCCCAATATTCTGTTTCATTTCTCTAGGATGAAGAACCTGTTTTTTGTGCAATGCGATTGTGCTTCTTGTACAACTTACGGTAGTTAACTTTCAAACTTCCAATACATTTTGTTGGGCTGATCACAAATATCTTTATACTACTGATCGTGCCGTCGGCACTCTGTAAAACATATAAACCATATCCTTGACCCAGAATTGCATTCTGGGCATCTACAGGCCTTGCCTTTGGCAAGGAAAATCATTTTGCAGGATATGAGTTGATATAAGCTTTTGTGCCAAAGGCACAACAGGTGACCGCCCTGAATGCAGCAAAGCGAAATTCAGGGGTAGGAAATCCTAATGAATCCCCCAGGAATGCCGGCGGCACGTTCGGTAAATCCTTGGTCACTCCTACATATGTGGATTCCTATAGCTCTGGCAAAAACTATGGTGGATTGAGGGCTATGTGATCCAACACCCGTTATGTACACAAGCATCACGATCCCACCCCAGATATTCTGACTGATCTCTTTGGCACTAGTTCAAGACTTCAGTCTTGGACTAATTATAATGCAGTCTTCAGACTGCTATCGCTAGATTGGGAAATGAAGCCTGAGATTTCGCTCTTTCAGCCCAAGCTTCGAAAATTTAGACAATCTGTGCTCTCCGCGGAAAACTCCCTGTACTCAGCGGCTGATCAAAACAAAGTCTTTGATCAGTTTACGTAACTTGCAGCCAAAATCCATTTTCTATTTACAGTGGAAGCAGATCAATACATTCGAATCAATAAATACCTCAGTGAAGTTGGCTTTTGCTCCAGACGTGGTGCGGATAAACTCCTGGAAGAAGGCCGGATAACCATCAATGGAAAAGTACCTGAACTCGGCACCAAGGTAGGCCCTAATGATGTAGTGGCTGTGGATGGAGAGGCCGTGGGTAAACCCAAACAAGTCCATACCTACATAGCTTTCAACAAGCCCGTTGGAATAGTGAGTACCACAGATACAAAAGGGGAAAAGAACAACATCATAGACTATATAGGGCATCCCCAGCGGATTTTTCCTATTGGCAGACTCGACAAAGACAGTGAAGGGTTGATTTTCCTGACCAGTGAGGGGGACATAGTGAATAAGATTCTCCGCTCAAAAAACAATCATGAAAAGGAATATATCGTCACAGTAGATAGACCTGTGAACGATGAATTTATCAGATTGATGGGGGCAGGCGTACCTATTTTGGATACTGTCACTGAACCATGCACTGTAGTACGTATCAGCAAATTCAAATTCCGTATAATCCTAACACAGGGATTAAACCGACAGATAAGGAGAATGTGTGAGCACTTTGGCTTCAAAGTAGTACAACTAAAGCGGATCCGTATCATGAATGTACATCTGGATATTCCTGTGGGAAAATGGAGAGATCTGACAGAGAAGGAGCTTTCCGAGATCAATGAGATGATTGCTGATAGCTCGAAGACATTTGATTAAGGGTCTAAATTTCACATTAACCACAGAGTCCAAGGAGGTTGACGCAGAGGACACAGGCTGATAGACACTTTTAGGGTTTTAGGAAGCAACTATCAAAATGCGTCCTATTAAAATTCTCTATTTGCTAGAACTCAAACAATACCTGTTTTGCTGCTTCTGGAGAAGCAGCAAAACCTAACAGAATTCTACTTCTGATACACCCTTACATAGTCCACTACATATTCTCTCGGAAAAGCAGAGGCACTAGGATCACCTCCATTTCCTCCAATCGCTAGGTTGAGCAGGATATAATGAGGCTGATGGAAAGGATTAAAACCATCCGGATTAACAGTTCTGGCAAGATCTACCTCATTCAGTAGCTCATCATCCAAGTATAACTTGATAAAATCCTCAGTCCATTCCATTCTCCAAAGATGGAATTTACTTGGCCATTCAGGATCTTTCTTTAGAAATTCCCCAAAAGGTATTTTAGCTTCATCCCATTTGGCATTGTACTGTCCCTCATCCGCCCAGGCTGCATTGGCAAGGATGGTTGCCTCTCCTTTCACCAGATAGTATTCCATTACATCTATTTCTCCATTGGAAGGCCAAGGCTTAGAGACACCTAATGTCCAGATTGCCGGCCACATGCCCAGGGCAGTGTCTATTTTTGCACGCACTTCCATGATTCCATACTTGAATTCATATTTGCCCCGGGTATTGATGCTTGAGGAAGTGTATTCGGCAAATTCCCGGTTTCTCCTCCAGTCTGAACTTTCTTTATCGTAATCATCATTAATCACCTGCTCTCTTTTCCCCGTAATCACCAACTTGCCTCCCTTTGTTTCTGCATTATTCTTTTGATACCACTGCAGTTCTTGATTTCTTTTAAAACCTTCTTCGAAAGACCACTTGATTGAATCAACTGATCCACTCTGGTCAAACTCTTCTTGCCACACAAGTTTATAGGCAGTGCCGCTTGGGCTGAACTGGGCAAAGACAGTGGAAATCAATGGAAACATGAAAAGAGTGAGGAACAATCTACGGATGGGCTTTATCATGTGGGCAATATAAAATATTATATGTATATCCGCTTTCCTACCAGGAAGGAATCAAAAGCGACATAAGATTTCGTAAACTTTAGCGATGATAATCTGGTCAGGAAAGGGCGAAGGTGGGTAAGAAATCTTTTGTAACTTGAAATCGTCTATACTATCGTCTGTTCAGAATCTGATATGGCATTATCTATGAATTTTCCTATCAATAACACAAAACTCTCAGTCCTATTTGATTCGCAGGCTATCACTGCACAGCGATGGAGATCCTCAAGCCCCAAGGAGCGGGCAGAACGCTTAAAAAAAATCAATGGATGGATCAGGGATAACCTAAAACAAATCCGGGCGGCACTGAAAAGTGACTTTGGCAAACCTGAGGCGGAAACTGATCTGAGTGAAATTTACCCGGTGATCACTGAAATCAAACACACCCTAAAAAATCTGGAAAAATGGATGAGGCCGGTGCGGGTAAGCACTCCGCTCACTATGCTGGGCACATCAGGCAAAATCCACCCCGAACCCAAAGGAAGATCCTTGATAATCGCTCCTTGGAACTATCCTTTCAATCTGGCTATTACCCCGTTGGTTTCTGCCTTGGCAGCAGGGTGTACCGCCATTATTAAGCCATCTGAATTGACCCCAAATTCTTCTGCCTTACTGGAGAATATGATCAAGGAACTTTTTGATCCCTCCGAAGTGGCTGTGATCCAAGGAGAAACAGAGACCTCCCAGGAGCTGCTGAAATTACCCTTTGACCATATCTTCTTTACCGGAAGTCCATCGGTAGGAAAAATAGTGATGAAAGCGGCGGCAGAGCACCTGACCTCCGTGACACTGGAACTGGGAGGAAAATCTCCCGTGATCATAGACCGGAATGCAGATCTAAAAGATGCGGCAGAAAAAATCCTGTGGGGGAAATTTGTCAACTGCGGCCAAACCTGTATTGCCCCAGACTATGCCCTGGCACATGAGAGTATCCTTCAGGAACTGTTGATGGAATTGAAAGTAGGACTTCAAAAAATGTATGACACTGAATATAAAGGAATAGAGCATTCCCATGATTATGCCAGGATCGTAAACGAAAAACATTTCAGCCGGCTGTTAGACTATCTAGCTGATGCCCTAAACCATGGTGCCACACTGGAATTTGGCGGGCATACCAATCCTTCAACACAGTTTATAGAACCTACGATTTTGACCCAGGTGGACGATTCCATGAAAGTAATGCAGGAAGAGATCTTCGGCCCGCTGCTCCCTATCAAGACCTACCAAACCCTCGAAGAAGCTGTATCGTATATCAACTCCAAACCGAAACCATTGGCACTTTATTTCTTCGGAAGGGACATAGACAATTATGAAACCGTCATACAGGAAACCAGTTCTGGAAATGTGGTAATCAATGATTGTGTACTTCACTATTCCCACCCTAACCTACCATTTGGTGGAATAAACAACAGCGGCATCGGGAAAGCACATGGATATTTTGGCTTCTTGGAATTCAGCAATCAAAAAGGCGTACTCAAGCAACGAGTAGGAATGACTAGCCTAAGCCTAACAAGACCTCCCTATGACCTGAAGACAAAAAAACTCATCGCTTCGCTGATCAAATGGTTTTAATGTATGAACCCTTTACTAAACAAATTCACAAAATCCGCTTTTTTAACTTTAGCCGTTATTGCTATATGGGCCTGTAGTCCTGACGCACTAGAAAACCCTGCTGGTGGTGGGCTACGGGAAAAGACGCTGCTCAACCTGTCTTATGGTTCGGCCAACAGCCAACTTCTGGATATATATCTGCCCGCAGGCAGGTCCACAGAAAGTACCCCTCTCCTTATATACATACATGGCGGAGCCTGGGTAGGGGGAAGTAAAGAGGAGTTTGTTGCCTTTAAGGAAACTTTGACTTCCTTGTTACCAGAGTATGCTTTTGTGGCGATAAACTACAGCCTTTACAATTTGAGCACAGGGATCAACTCCTTCCCTCAACAGGAACATGATGTGATAGATGCGGTAAACTATATACTCTCAAAAGCCCCCGAATGGAACGTATCGGATAAAATCATTCTGGCCGGTGCCAGTGCAGGAGGGCATCTGGCTTTGTTACACGCCTACAAGCATCAACAAACTGGAAATATACAGGCTGTCATTGCCTTTTTTCCACCTACTGACCTTACCTCCCTATTTGACTTCAGCTCTATCACCAGCATAGGTTTGCAGGGATTGGTCGGTGGAACCCCGGAATCGGATCCAGAAGCTTACAAGGCATCCAGTCCTCTTAGTTTTGTTGATCAGAAAACAGTCCCTAGCATTTTTTTTCATGGAACCCTAGATACGGTAGTCCCCATTTCGCAAAGCGAGCTATTAGCTAAAGCGCTGCAAAACGCAGGGACAGAATACAAATTCACCATTGTGCCTGATGAAGGCCATGGGTTCAAGGACTCAACTTACCGTAAACTCTTGCAAGAGGCATCCATATTCTTAAAAAACCTTTCCCAATAAAAAACCCCGCCGAGGCGGGGTACCGATATCATTCAGACTTTCTCTAGTCCCGTAGATTTGGCGTTTCTTTTGATCGCCTGTACTACTTTTTCTGAAGGCTGGAGCCGGATTTGATCCACCTGCTCTATTGTGCTCAGCACCTCTACATATTCTTGCATCAGCGAATCATCGCTATGCAAGGCTTGCACTAAGAGTTCTTGCTCTACCTTCGGCATTTCCTGATATATATACCTTATCAGGTCATTTGGGGTAAATGGTTTTATCATATGCAAAATTTAGTTGATTCATTTTCTTCCGCAGGTGGATCAGCGCATATCGCATTCTCCCCAAAGCGGTATTAATACTGACCCCGGTCTTATCAGCTATTTCCTGAAAGCTCATGTCCAGGTAATGTCGCATGATCAAGACCTGCTTCTGGGTCTCGGGAAGCTCTTCAATAAGACGCTTCACCAATTCAATATTATCCTCACGCACCTGACGGTCTTCCACATTTTCTTCCGCAAACTGAAGCGAATTGAAAACATTGGAGCCGTCTTCCATTAATATAGTGGGGTATCTCTTGGCTTTCCTAAAATAATCAATGGCCAGATTATGAGATATACGCATCACCCAGGGCTGAAACTTCCCTTCTTCGTTGTATTTGTCTGAATTTAGAGTCTTTACGACTTTCACGAATACATCTTGAAGCAAATCCTCAGCTATTTTCTGATCCTTAACGATCAGAAATATTGTGGTGTACATTTTATTCTTGTACCGATCTACCAATAGATCGAAGGCAGCATCACTACCATTTCGATACTGTGCTATCAATTCGCTGTCCTTAGGACCAATTCGTTTACTCATTTTAAGTTGGTTTATTATAAACGTAAAGGTCTAGGCCATAGTATCGGATTAGGATGAAAGAAAATGAAAAGGTTTTTAAAAGTATGATTTCAGAAACAACTCTGCAAAGAAAATCCAATGATTTTATGTCCAAAGTCCAACATCAGGCTAAATCAGAATAATATTTCGCCTGACCACCATAGCACAATTCAAAATTAGTTCACTTCAGAGTTATTAGCGAAAAACACCCAATGTTTATGCCAAAAAATGTTAAATCACAGGCATTGTCCAAAGTAAATTACTCTCCATTCAGCAGAAGATTTCCACCGCAATGCGTAACTTCGCTAGCTGGAAATTTAAAATTACAATAATGGAATTGACTGGAAAAATAATCCAAAAACTGCCCGAAGTAGGCGGAAAATCAAAAAGTGGAAACGAATGGAGAAAACAGGAATTTATCCTGGAAACTCCCGGACAATATCCTAAAAAAGTCTGTGTGGCACTTTGGGGAGACAAAATCGATCAATTTTCAATCAACATCGGAGAAACTGTCACCCTGGGCATAGATGTGGAAAGCAGAGAGTATAATGGAAGGTGGTACACTGAGGTAAAAGCCTTCAAAGTAGAGAATAAAGGAGCAAGTGCGGCGGCCATGCCGGAGGTGGACAGCTTCCATTCAGAAGGCGAAGAAGACAAGTTACCATTCTAAGACCGACTGCTATGTGGGACGATGAAGATGATGACGAAGGCTGGGATGACGGGGATGAAGAATTTGATGCCGGAAAGGAGCATGACAAGATCTATAGGCATCCCCTGATGAAGAAAGCCAAGGATATATTTGGACTCACCCGGGCATTAGTGGGAAGTTTGGATGAGGCGAGAAAGGAGCTCTACGGCAATATTATGATGGAAGACGCCACGGTCATGAGCACTAAATTCGCCGGGGCAGAAAGCATCTCTGACTATGTGCTGAAAATGGAGAAGGCCGTCATTATGAAAGTACATGCTAAAAGCCTCTATTCCATGACCTATCAACTCGGGATGGAAGAAACCCATGCTGAGGAGCATCTGGAACTTTTGCGGGAAGCGATAGAAGAGTACCGTTTACTCTTTAAGGAGTGGATCAAAGGATTTGATACGGACGAAAAGTATGATGACGGATGGGGGATCTTTACGGATTAGTTAGGGCTTGCTGAAAAAGTCTCAGGTATGCCAGCTTCAAGGCGACCGAGTGAAGATGTATGCTTATACTTCGAATGAGGCCAACGCAGAAGATGGTATGGCTGAGGCTAGCTTAAAAATCCCGGTTTTGGTATTTTTTGGTGCACGGATAAAGACCTCTTGTCGTCAAAAAGCTTGCACTTGCTGAAAAACTGCTCGCATGAAAAATGAGCTAATCAGTCAAAACGATAGCTTTTAATTTGTTACTGGCGTTTTTCAGCATGCCCTAGTTACTTCCAAACTGAAAACCAAAGTAAGCACCCGCCCCCATCAGAAGCAAGGCAATAACTCCAAGTAGGACTAATACATCCAAGGGAATTTCCCAAGGCACATCCCCAATCTTAAATCGAATAATCTTTTTCCAATTCATAATAAACTATAAAATGCGGCCATAAAGCCGCATTTTATTTTAGTTTTTCAGTATCTCTTTCCACCCCTTGGACTCAATCTGGGCGGCAGATTCCTCTACTTTTTCTTTCAGCGTCTTTTTATAAGCATCCAGTCTTTCTCCTACTTGGGGATCGAAAGAGCCAACAATCGATGCCGCCAGAATCCCGGCGTTCTTACCTCCATTCAGGGCTACTGTAGCTACGGGAATACCACCGGGCATCTGCAAAATAGAGAGTATGCTATCCCACCCATCGATGGAATTAGAACTTTTGATAGGCACCCCGATCACCGGAAGGCTGGTCATAGAAGCTACCATTCCAGGAAGGTGAGCTGCTCCTCCAGCTCCTGCCACGATCACTTTGATTCCCCTTTCACGTGCCGAATGCGCATAATCTATCATCCGTTCAGGGGTTCTGTGGGCAGATACGACCGTCAACTCGTAGCTTACTCCCAGCTGTTCCAGCATTTCTGCGGCTTCGGCCATGATCGGAAGATCCGATTGACTGCCCATTATTACTCCTACTTGTGGATTCATGATATGGCTTTAATTTTAATTAAATCTTTGATCCGGAGTGCTTTTTCTTTTAATCCGGCAACAGTATCTGACAATATCGTCACATGGCCCATTTTTCTAAATGGTTTTGTGATTTTTTTCCCGTATAGATGAATATATACGCCCTGTTCGGCTAGGGCTTCGTCCCTTCCTTCCACCAGGACAGGGCCTTCATATCCATCTTCTCCCAGCAAATTAATCATGGCTGCCGGACATCTCAGGTCAGGGTTTCCAAGTGGCCAGTTCATTATCGACCGCAGATGTTGCTCAAACTGGGAGGTGAAATTGGCCTCTATCGTATGATGTCCACTGTTGTGCGGTCTTGGAGCTATTTCGTTTACCAGAACTTCCCCTTCTTTGGTCACAAACATCTCCACAGCCAGTATGCCCACCATTCCTAGTTTCAGTATCACATCCTTGGCGATTTTTTCTGCTTTGGCGGCCACCTCTTCGGAGATCTCGGCCGGGGCAAAAAGAAACTCCACGAGGTTGGCGGTAGGATGAAAAGAACACTCCACCGCAGGATAGGCAATCAAATCCCCTGATTCATTTCTCGCCACGGTCACCGCAATCTCCTTATCAAAATCTATTAGTTTTTCCAACAGCCCCGGAGCATCGAACGCATTAGCCAAATCAGCTTCAGTTCTCAACACCTGTACGCCCCTGCCATCATAGCCTTCCTTTCCTAATTTATTCACTGCCGGAAGAAAAGCTGAATTGTGGATAACTTCCTCCTTATCCGCTGTCAAAATAAAATCCGCAGTAGGAATGCCATGTAATCTATAAAACTGCTTCTGCTTACGCTTGTCCTTAATCAAGCTCAAAATATCCGGTTGTGGATAAACCTTCTTCCCTTCTCGCTGCAACTTCTCAAGGGCCTCTGTATTCACACTTTCTATCTCCACAGTGATGATATCACAGGCATGGCCAAAGGCATAAACCGTATCAAAGTCCTTGAGTGAGCCCACGGTAAAACGTCGGGCCAGGTCTTTGCAGGGCGCATTTGGATCGGGATCCAGAATGTGGATATCCTGATTGTAATTGATCGCCGACTGGATAAGCATTCGGCCTAACTGACCTCCTCCGAGGACTCCCAAGACGGGGGATTGCGATGGTATTACCATAGTTTAATTGAAATCAATAGTTGGATTAAGGATGAACAGATCACTTCTCTTGCCCGAAGCGAATCCCCATCAATTCCATAAGTTTATGTGCGTTGAAACTAGGGCATGCCCCCTGTTTTAGTTTATAATCAAAATCAATGTCCTGATCATGGATTTCAGAATGAAAACTAAAATTAAGTACTGTGCCCATTTTATTTTCCAATTCCGCAAGTTCTATATCATGCGTACTGATAATCCCATAGGCATTGGAATTCGCTACCTGACGTATCAGTGCTTCGGATCCCGCAATTCTATCCACAGTATTGGTTCCCTTCAAAATCTCATCAAGAAGAAAGAAAATCTCCTCTCCCCTTTCTATTCTGTCTATCAGCTGTTTGATCCTGCTGAGTTCCGCATAAAAGGAACTGACGCTTTCTCCGAGATTATCGGTATTTCTCATACTGGTATATAACTGAAACGCAGAAAATCCAAATTCCTTGGCGAAGGGACTTAAACCTAGATTGACCAACACACAATTGATGCCTAGCGTTCGCATAAAGGTGGTTTTTCCACTCATATTTGCACCGGTCAACAAAATAATCCCATGATTTTTATCAATTTTGAAATCGTTGGGCACAGCCACATCTGGGGAAAGTAAGGGGTGAGAAACTTCCTTACCATACAATCCACGAATTGTCGGTACAACGGTCCCTTTTCCACCCACTTCGTTTTCAAAGGCACCCAAGGAAACCAGAACTTCCCATTCTACCAATTGAGCTGGAAAATCAGCTACCAGATTGGCATATTCTCTCTTCCAGGCAACTAATCTCCGAAACAAAAACAAATCAGTCCAAAAAATGAGATTTAATGGGATATAAAGCAAGTTGATCCGGTTTTGGATCCATAAACCCAGACGATCCAGCTGGTCAAACAGCTTGGAAGCTTCAATTTCGTTGGCTAGAAAAGGGGATTGCATTTCCACCAAAAGCTGGGATTTGAATTGTTGCTTTTCCAGGATAGCCAGCCAGTAACGATAGGTCTTTAGCTGATTGCGGTTCGGAATAGATTCACCTGCTTTTTTCAATTGCCAGAAAACCATACTTAAAAAAAACATCCCGATCAGAATCCAAATTCCAAAGAACGCTCCGGGAACGATACCCAAATAAATGAGTAGCGCGAGGGCAAGCCCTCCTAAGGGACCTAGAAAAGCCGCCACAGAAATCAACTTATTGCCCCTCTCCTCATCATGTAGCCAGTTGATCCAGCCATCATCTGATTTTTCCTCATTATGAAAGGCAATCCCTATACTTTCCATAGCATGTAAAAAATGTGGTGCTGTAGCTAATTCCGCAATAGCTTTCCGATATGCAGAAGCCTTTTCCAGATCAAAAATTGATTTTATTTTAGCCGCCAACGCAACACTTCCTTTCTTGGACACGGTATGGTCCAATAGCTGGAAAAGAGAATGGTCTCCAAACAAATCCAGATCATTTGAGAAAGGGTGGTTTTTTTCCTGATATTCTTCTCCGGGATCAAGGTCTTTTAACTGTCTAGCTACCCGCTTTTCTCTGATTATGTTTATTTGGCCCAAGGCAACGTAAATTGCCTCTTGATCTTTATGATAATTGTATTTTTTAATCAAAGCCACGAAAGCTACCACTGCAATCAGGAAAAAAAAGATCCATATAGGACTATCTGAAACCGACAAAACAAACAGTCCTCCCACAACTACGAATACTATCAAACGCAAAAAAGATAGTGTTCCTGACTGATTTTTAACCGCTTTAAGCTTTTCTACGAGATTAGAATTCCCGAAATCAAATCCTTTCATGCCCAAAGATAGGAATTGAACCTAGCTAACTAATCAAATTGGCGCAATCATTGCCACTTATTCAAATTCCAAAGCTGATGTTGACGTTTTAGCCCCCAAAGACTACATCAGTAGATAACAGAAACACAAAAAATAAAACTAACCAATCAACAACTAACCTACTCAATGAAAAAACTATTGAACACACCCTTGGTACTGCTTGTACTGACCGTTATGCTTGTCGCAAGCTGCGACTTTAATGACACCCCATCGGAGACAAACTATACAATCGTAGAAGAGGATGCGGAAGCTTCCATAGTATTTGAAGACCTTGACAATCTCACCCTCAAAGTTCTGAGTAATTCAGGGCTTAGTGCAAGAACCGCAGTGGATATTCCCACAGGGAGTATTTGTGAAAGCGCTGTGGTTACAATTGATGAAGAATCCAAGAAAATCACTGTTGACTTTGGCGAAGGCTGTACCAATACCAATGGAGTCACTAGAAAAGGGATCATTCACCTAACCTATACTGCCCACCTGTTATTCCCTGGCGCCAAGATCACTACGACATTTGATGGGTATGAAGTTGACGGGAAAAAAGTGGAAGGCACACGGATCATAACCAATAAAGAAGTAGATATAGAAACGAACGCGATCACCCTTGAAGTCACCATTCAAAATGGAAAAGTGACCTGGACTGATGACTCTTTCGTTACGGTGTCCAGCGAACAGCTTCGCAAAATCAACCTTGGCACGCAAGGAAACTACGAAGTATCTATCACAGGAAGTGCCTCAGGAACAAGCCGCAGCGGATTAGACTACACTTCTTCAGTTACAGAAGCGTTGATTTATACCAAAAGCTGTTTGGAAACCGGGGTGTCCACGCCCCTGTCAGGAATCGTATCGTTCCAGTTCAATGAAATTGAAGCTTCGGTGGACTATGGGGACGGCACTTGCGATAAAATGGCCACAGTCTTCTACCCGACCGGCTCTAAGCAGGTAACTCTGGACTGATTCACGCATTGGAAAAAATCAAAACGGCTATCTTTCGAGGTAGTCGTTTTTTTTTTTTGCAGTTTGACCCCTTCTCGAAAAGAATCGGGACAGGCTGTGACGAATCCTAATGCATAGTCCGTGTTAAAAGCACAAAAAGGCGATCAAATTGATCGTCTTTTTGTCTTGAGGATTACTGTTTTAATCCTGATTAGCTTCTTCCCCTGCAGCTTCTTCTTTTATCTGGTGAACCACACGTTGAGGGAAAGGGATTTCTATACCATGCTTTTCAAATTCCGTATTGATTGATTCCATCGCATCAAAATGCATTGGCCATAAGTCCCCCGATTTGGCCCAAACCCGTACTACGAGATCCAATGAGCTATCCCCAAAATTACTCAAGGCGACAAAAGGAGCTGGCTCTTTAAGCGCACGGGGATCATTTTCAAATACATTTTTGATGATTTCTTTTGCCTGTTTGATGTTAGTTCCATAAGCCACTCCTACATTAAGTTCTGTTCTTCTGGTTGGCTGAGTACTCATGTTTATTATATCAGAGTTGGCAAGGCTTCCGTTTGGAATCACGACTTCTCTATTATCAAAGGTCATAAGATGTGTGTACAATATCTGTATTTTGGCCACGGTGCCTGTATGCCCCTGGGCCACTATCACATTGCCCACTTCAAAAGGTTTGAAGCCCAAAATGAGTATTCCCCCCGCAAAATTGGACAGGGATCCCTGCAGTGCCAGGCCAATAGCCAAACCTGCAGCCCCAAATATAGCCACCGCAGAGCCTAGAGGCGCCCCTAAAATACTGGCAACCCCCATGAATAAGGTGATGAATAATACAACTTTTACGAATCCAAACAGAAAATCATTTAGTGAGGGGTTACTTTCCCTTTTTTCCAAAAGGTTTTTCATGCCCTTTAACAGGCTTTTTATAATATATTTACCTACTAGGTAAAAAATGACAGCAAATATGATCCTTGGAACGATTAAGTATGCCAAGTCTATTGCACGTTCGTAAAATGCATTTACTGTTTCCTGTGAAAATTCCATAATAGTTTGTTTTGGTTAATAGATTCTTAAAATATAATTGTCACCTGCCAGCGAAAGGCCCAATGCCAACTAATCTCAAAATTTTCAAACCCAGCAGAATGGAGTATTTTGATCCATTCGGTTTTAGTAAAGCTCCTTAACACTGACAATGAGGCATCGTTTTGCACCATTTTGGATTTACTGAACAGCTTAGTGAGAACTAATATACTATAGTATGCAAACCAATGCCTGTGAAGGTCATTGATCACAATCCCCAGTCTTGATTTAGCTCTGAGAGATTTCAAAAGTCCGACCAATTCGCTATCGGTAAAATGATGTGTAAAGAGCGTGCACGTAGAAATATCTACTTTCTCTTCGGAGAATTCTCCATCAAAAACATTCCCTACTCTCCAGGTAACGTTGGGCATGTCCGCCAATCTAACTGCCGCCAAGTCTATAATGTTTTTATTGGCATCGACTCCGACAAAGTTAAGGGCTTTTTTTTTACTTTTTGCCCAATCATCCATAACACGGATCATATCACCTCCACCACAGCCAATGTCGGCGATGAAGAAGGAATTTTGAGGATCTTTCTTGATAATTTCCGCCAGACCATTAGTGGTCACATAATTTCCGCCCAGCCATCGATTTATTGTCCTTAGCTCTCGCAAAGTCTGCACTAGTTCCTCTCCCGAGCAATTGAGGTCATCCATGAGTTCCTTATCCTTACTTCGCTGCGCAAAAAGTCTCATTTCTTATCTAACAGTAAGGTTTCCAAAGTCAAACCAGGCCCAAAGCCCATGGAAAGAATCTCTCCATGGATATGCTCATCATGCATAATCCGCTCCAGTACGAACAATATGGTAGCAGAGGACATATTTCCAAATTTATCCAATACTGCCAGTGCATGGGTATTTATAGACGCAGGCAAACCGAATGCCTCTTGAACCTTCTGCAGGATTTGCTTTCCTCCCGGATGGATGGCAAAATGTTCCAGAGAGGATAACTTGAATTTTTGCTCAAATTGCTCAATCAGTCGGTTGATTCCCTGATCCAACAGCATTGGGATATACTTGCTCAGACGCATTTCAAATCCAAAATCACCGATTCCCCAGGCCATATCCTTTTCTCCTTCCATGATCACCTGGCTCAGGTACGATTTTATTTTCAATCCTGAATCAGAATTCCTTATCAACGCTGCGGCGGCCCCATCCCCAAACAGTGAATTGGCCAGTATATTATCTTCCACATAATCTTTTTGAAAGTGTAGGGTACAAAGCTCAACAGCGATCAACATTACCTTCGCTTCAGGCTCTGCTTTCAAGATCTTATCTGCCAATTTTACCCCGGTAAATGCAGCATAGCAGCCCATAAAATGTAGGCAATATCGCTCCACAGAATCTGCTAGCCCTAAGCGTTTCATCAGCTCCAACTCTACCCCCGGGGCCACCATGCCAGTGCAGGAAACCAAAATCAAATGGGTGATATCAGCAGCCTTTGTTTTAGTTTTGGACAAGCAGTTGTTAATGGCTTCTTCACAGAGCTGCGGGGCAGTTTTCTGAAAAATTCCCATTCTGGATTTAGTACCGGGAAAGGGTTCAAAATCCGCGGATTTTGGGAAAAAAGTAAAGTCCTTGCAATTAGTCTTTTCAAAATCATCCAAGACACTGTAGCGGAAAGAAATCCCTGATTTTCTATATAAAAACTTCAGCTTCCTAGCTTCCTGCTTATCTAACTGATGCGCTTGTTGCATAAAATGGGCAATCTTGATCTGGTCAATCGGCTTGCCAGGATTAGCCACCCCTATACTTTCTATACTTATATCCATGGGAAGAAATTTTGAGTCAATAAATCCTGCATCATAGAGGAATTATCAACATAGTGTGGAGTTTTCATCCTAATACGATGCCGAATTCTTTCTCCCATTAAAAATTTCATTAGATCAAGTTAATTGATTATTTCTAAATTGGGTGAATGCATGATAACTCGCCCTCATGGAAAAAGTCATCAACATAACCCAGCGTATATCTATGATTTCTACATCCAGCGTTCAGCATTTACGGATTCCCTTCTCTCTCTTTTTGATGCCTGTGTTTTTCTTTGCCCTGGCATTGACACCTAATCACAATGAATGGAGGATAATATGGGTCTTCATAGCACTTCACCTTTTCCTGTACCCTTCCAGCAACGGCTACAACAGCTACTTCGACAAGGACGAAGAAAGCATAGGCGGACTGAAGCATCCACCTAAAGTCACCAAAGATCTTTATTGGCTATCTATGGTGTTTTTCCTGATCGCCATAGGAATTGGGGGAACTATAAACCTGAGTTTTGCGCTGATGCTGATGGTTTATGGGGTCGTAAGCATGGCTTATTCCCATCCGTCCATCCGTATCAAAAAGTATCCCTGGTGGAGCTGGTTTATTGCTGGATTTTTTCAAGGTTATTTTACATTTGCCACGACCTATGCCGGACTCAGTGATTTGGGCTGGGATGTCTTGATCAAGCCTCATGTAGCGATTCCGGGACTTTTGACAAGCTTGATGTTGTGGGGCAATTATCCACTTACACAGGTATATCAACATGGAGAAGATAGCCGGAGAGGAGACCGAACCCTTAGCTTGGTGTTAGGCATAAAAGGTACTTTCCTTTTTGCGGCAATTGTATTTATGGTGACAGGGGCGGCTTTTACCTGGTTTTTTCTGGCTCGTAATCAAAGTCAAATCCTATGGATATTCTTGGGAGCTATGACACCGATTACGATTTACTTTTTGGTCTGGTTTAGCTTTATCAGGTTAAACCCTGTCAAATATGCCAACTACCATTGGGCGATGGGAATGAATTATTTCTCAGCTTTGGCGTTGAACGCCTTTTTCATCTATTACTTCTTGGAAAACACCCAGTTCATACAAGTGTTGGGGCATTAGAATGGTCTGCCGTGTGTGTTTTTGATGATCAGGGAAGCAAAAAAAGGAATATGTTGAATTAGGTTCCGGGTAAAATCTGAAGCTTGCCTGGTCCCAAAAAGCAACTGGACTTTACGTCCCACCCAAAGCCTCCGCCTAAAATTCAGATTCCAATCCTTCCTATATTTATCCTCCACTTCATTTCTTGATTTACCATACAAGATAGCCTCGGCGGCTAGCTTACCTGAGTGTATTGCCATGGCCATGCCATTGCCACAAAGTGGGGTGATCAATCCAGCCGAATCCCCTGCCATAAGGATATGATTCTCTATAGGGGCCTTTGGTTCAAAATTGATCTCGTTGATCACTTCTGGTTTTTCAAACAGGAATTCACTGTCAGAGAACAAGCGCTTAAGACCAGCGTTTTTCCATAAAATCTCCCGCTCCATGGCAGGTATAGATCCATACTCCCTGAGATGGTCACGATTTCCGAGATAACACAGGTTAGATTTGCCATCCTCAATCGCATTTATTCCACAATAGCCACCTTTGAAGTTGTACAATCCTACCGTGTCCCGTATAAAGTCACTTTTGATGTGGTATTT
The DNA here is from genome assembly GCF_021390545.1 of Algoriphagus sp. AGSA1. Lineage (GTDB taxonomy): Bacteria > Bacteroidota > Bacteroidia > Cytophagales > Cyclobacteriaceae > Algoriphagus. Next base: position 21,435 of record NZ_JAJUWR010000050.1, read on the forward strand.
GACACCTATGTAGGGGCTTCTTTTGTCTATAAAGGCACGCTTTAACACTTTATCCAATTTTGATCTTTTGCCAAAAGCCCCAATCACATAATCTCCTATGAATTCCTCACCTCCGACCAGCCTCACAGTAAACTGTCTTTCCTGCCCATTGAAACTAACCGACTCTACCTGAATACCGGTTTTGACTTCTCCGCCGACTTTCAAAACTTCCCGATAGATATATTCATCCAAGACATAGCGGCTAATTCCAAAACCTCCCAAGGACAGAGGAACTTTAACCTCCTTTCCACTAGTATCTGAAAATAAAAATCTGGAAATCTGTGGAAAATCCTGGTGTATAGGCAGTAAACCTTCCTTTTTTAAAAACACCAGTACTTCATTGGACAGATATTCCCCACATACCCGATGAAAAGGAAAATGCTTCTTTTCTACCAGAAGAACCTGCTGACCGTTTTTAGCCAGCAGATAGGCAGATACCAGCCCGGCCAATCCACCTCCGATTACTACAATTTTGCGCTTATCTTTCACTGCACTGCCTTTAACTTTACAAATATACCGTTCATCAAAAATGGGCACTTCTTACAGATGCTTTCTGGAAATTCAAGGTTTAGAATTTTATAAAACCAAATAATAACTATGAGAAATACCCTACCCAAATTACTTAGGGGCTTTACCCTGATCGTCTGCGTATTGGGTGTAATGCTATATTCCCCGGACTCTTTTGCTCAGAAAAAGAAGAAAAAAGACTCCAAAAAAGAAGAAGCGGCACCCACTACGTCAGCCAAACCAAAAGGTAATGATTCAGATCCAAAACCTTACAAAGAAGTAATCACATCAAAAGCGAAATCAAAAGACGGGCTTTTCAAAGTCCATCAGATTGAGGACAAATACTACTACGAAATCCCTGACTCCCTACTAGGAAGAGACATGCTGATGGTGACTACTATAGCCAAAACCGCAGATGGCCTAGGCTATGGAGGCGAGCGCACCAATACGCTGATGCTACGCTGGGAAAAACACAACAAGGACATACAGCTAAGAGTAATCTCCGTCAATAATTTTGCCGCAGATTCATTGCCTATCGCCCAGGCAGTAAAGAACTCAAACCTGGAGCCACTACTGCAGAAATTCCCGATCAAGTCCTTGGGGACGGATTCTACAGGGATAGTGATTGAAGCCACAGATCTATGGACAAAAGACGTACAGGCACTGGGACTTCCTAAAGGACGTCGTACACAGTACAAGGTGACCAGGCTGGATACGGACAGATCTTATATCGAACATATCCATACCTATCCTATCAATATAGAAGCCAGGTATGTCATGACTTACAGTGCCAGTGAGCCACCTTCAAATAGCTCTACGGGACTGATCACCCTGGAGATGAACTCTTCCATGCTATTGCTTCCCAAGGAACCTATGAAGCAACGTCTGGCTGATCAGCGAGTGGGCTGGTTTAGCAGATCCATGACTGACTATGGCTCTGATGCACAAAAGGCCGATAAACGCGTCTTTCTGGACAGATGGAGACTGGAAGTAAAGGAGGAGGACATGGAGAAATTCAAAGCGGGGGAATTGGTAGAGCCTAGAAAGCAGATCGTTTTTTACATAGATCCTGCCACGCCTAAGCAATGGATTCCTTACCTGATCGCCGGGGTGGAAGATTGGCAAGTAGCCTTTGAGGCCGCGGGTTTCAAAAACGCGATAACGGCTAAACTCGCACCTACCAAAGAAGAAGATCCTGATTGGAGCCCTGAGGATGCGAGATATTCAGTAATCCGCTACTTCGCATCTGATATCCAAAATGCGTATGGACCCCATGTGTCCGATCCCCGATCCGGTGAGATCCTGGAATCTGATATAGGATGGTACCACAACGTAATGAACCTGTTGAGAAACTGGTTCTTTATCCAGACTGCGGCCATCAATCCTGATGCGCAAGGTGTTCAGTTCAAAGATGAAGTAATGGGAAGATTGGTTCAGTTTGTCTCCTCTCATGAAGTAGGGCACACACTGGGGCTTCCGCACAACTTTGCCTCTTCCCACGCCTATCCGGTGGAAAAATTGAGGGATGCGGAATTCACTAAGGCAATGGGGACAGCGCCTTCCATCATGGACTATGCGAGGTTTAACTACATAGCCCAGCCAGGTGATGAAGGAGTGAGCTTAATGCCGAATGTAGGTCCCTATGACAAATATGCTGTAGCATGGGGTTACAGACCTATTCCGGACGCAGCTACTCCAGAAGATGAATTAATCACCTTGGATCAATGGATTTTGGAAAAACAAGGTGATCCAATCTATAGATATGGGCGCCAAGGAAACAGCTATGACCCTACCGCACAAAGCGAGGACTTGGGCGATAACTCCATGAAAGCCTCTGAATATGGCATCGCAAATCTAAAACGCATCATGCCCAACCTGATGGAATGGACTTCCGAACCGGAAAAGCCATACAAGAATTTTGAAGATTTGAGTGAAATGTATGGGCAGGTAATCACTCAGTTTAACAGATACATGGGACACGTAAAAACCAACATCGGCGGTGTGGCGGAGGTTTATAGAGCCGTAGGTCAGGACAAGCCTATCTACACGCATACCGCAAAAGATCTCCAAAAGTCGGCAGTAGCCTTCTTAAACTCGGAGCTTTTTGCCACGCCTTCCTGGATGATGGACGATCAGATCATAGCCAGGATAGAGGACTTTGGCGCCTTGGAGAGAATCCGTGGTGTCCAGGCAAATACGTTAAATTCAGTGCTTGACCTTGGGCGACTGGGCCGTGTGATCGAAAATGAGGCACTAAATGGAAATGATGCTTACAAAATAACCGAGCTTTTTGATGATCTTAGAAAAGGCATCTGGTCAGAGCTACCAAGCGGGAAAACCATTGACGTATATAGAAGAGCCCTCCAAAGAGCTTATATCGAACGTATGGAGTATTTGATGACAAGTGATGGCCCAGACATTCCGGCTGCCTATAGAAGATACCTAGGCACCCAGATCAATGCCTCCCAGTCAGATATCAGGCCGATGGCCCGAGGTGAATTAAAAACCCTTCAGAGAGATATCCGATCAGCTATTTCCAGGACTTCAGACAGGATGTCAAAACTTCATCTGGAAGATGCATTGGAAAGAGTAAACGCCATTCTAGATCCAAAGTAACAGCTTTGGAGTAATCGAATAAGCTAAACGGGCGCCAGTCAGATAGGCGCCCGTTTTTTTTGTAATCAGTCAAAATGTTAGCTTTTAATCTATTATTGCGTTTTTCAGCATGCCCTATTTAAAACCCCGGTTACAAATATGCGTTATCCCAACGGAAAATCAGTTTAGGGATAATGGAGCGCAATTATCTTAATATGGGTTTCTGAAAAAACATTCCCCCTGGCCCGATTGGAAGAAACAAATAACTTGAAATCAAAATTTCATTAATTTTGTTTTAAATTATGAACATGTCCTCACCTCTATCAATACTACAAAGCCATAAGTTACGCGTGACTGACTGCCGTCAGGAGATTCTCCGGGAATTTCTGGATAAGCAGGTGGCATTAGCGCATTCTGATCTGGAAGACTCTCTGGACAGTCAATTTGACCGGGTGACGATTTACCGTACGTTAAAGACTTTTGTGGATAAAGATGTGGTGCATAAAGTTCTGGATGATAGCGGAGCTACCAAATATGCGCTTTGTTCCCATGAAGAGGTAGATCACAATCATGAACATGTACACTTCAAATGTGAAGTCTGTGGGGAAACTACCTGCCTGGAATCCACTTCATTGCCAAGTATCAAGCTTCCACCTGGTTTTAAAAAGAAGGAGATGAATTTGCTTGTGCAAGGAATCTGCAACAAGCACTAAACCTCCAAGGATTCGGGCAATCTGGATTTTGGGGAATCACTAGGCCATTCTACTCCCGGTGGAAGATCAATTTTTGGTGGGGTATAATCCTCCACACCACCATCTCCCTCATCCTCATTATTCCCACCCTTTTTCATAGAGTTTTTGGTCATGGTCGCCATGACATAGATGAGGATGACATATGCCAATCCACAAAGAATCAAATCAATTACAAGACTACTCATCGCTAAAAGTTTGATATAAGATAACTCAATACAACATTTAAGTCAATGCTAATGCCGATTTGTTTTCCAATAATGAAGTTTTTTATCATTTATTCAGACTTGCTAATTCCCTAGGATAGGTGGATATTTGCGCTCTGAATTAGACGAGTAATGATAGTAAAAACAAAAAAATACCAACTTCCGACCGGAACCTATATCAAAATGGCGCTTGCCAATGTTCTGAAAGAGCAATGGTGGGTAATCCCTATCGCACTGGTGATCATGTGTGGATATTTTTGGATACCCTCGATATGGTGGATCATAGGCGGGTTGGTCGCATACGGTCTATATGTGTTGTTCTGGGCAATACAGTTTACCGGAGTAACCCAAATGGAGCAAAACAAGGTCATATTTGACAAAATGGCCTATGAAATCGACAGCCGACAGATCCTGATGAAAATCAACACCAAACAAGGAATGCCCGTACAGTGGAATATGATCAAAAACGCAGAAGTGAGGAAAGATTCCTATGTGCTTTACATGTCCAAAGCACAGTTCATCCATCTTCCATTCCGCATTTTCAATTCGGAAAACGAGCGGAAATTTATGGAAACTATCCTGAAACGTAAGGAGCTGATCAAATAAGCTTCTCCCCAATATACATCAAAAGCCTCCCAAACTGTGGAGGCTTTTTACTTTAGCAGCCGCTACGAATTGTAGCGTATCATTTAATCTGAAATGATCTTACCACATTAAATCCGAAATGAATATCCCCATCAAAGAAATTCCCCTGTGTGGAAGGGATAAACCCGGAAGGGGTCATTTCATTGGAATTGGTAAAATGCAGTTGAAATACATGTCCACCTGTTTCTATATCCACACCTATCCCCAGGGAATTATACCCCGGTAGCTCTTTTCCAAACCTGTAGTAATATTCGCCTGTCAGACTGACTCTCCTGGAGAGCGCCAATCTGCTCCCTATCCCCAGTGCGGCCAGGTTATTAGGTTCTGTCTCCGATGAAACAAGATTTCTGTGAACCAAAGTGGGCATAAGTTGCAGGGAAAACAAGGGGCTGAACTTACGGGCTACTATGACTTGATGGACGTATCGCAGCCTTCGCTGAAAAGTCATTGGAAGCTCTGGCCTTTTGAGACTATAGACAGAAACATCACTTACCCAAGTGGCAGAGAGCGGCATTCCTATGGTTTTTTGTTCTAGAATCCGGCCTTTTACAAATCCATCATATACTTTGTTCAGAGAGTTTCTGCCAAATCCCAACGTAATCCGGTCTGATAGGGAATACTCCAATCCCAGCCTTACATTGGAATCATCCAGACCAAACAGATTGTATCCCCCTGAATTTATCCTTCCAAAACGGTGTGAGATAATCACGTCCAGATTTCCCTTTCCCCGGGTTTCTATGGATTGGCCGTTGATTATCCTAGTTCCCTTGAAAATGCCCAAAACGGCTTCCGACTCCTGCCCGGATTGCTCTCTCAATTGCTCCAGCATGTCCTGACTATGGGCAGACAACGTGATAAGTAAAATAAACAATGTTAGATAGTGCTTTTTCATGTGATTATATTTTGAATCTTTATGGTCGCATGGAATCTCGCATGGCTTATAGTTATCCCAGTGTGTGTCGCTCTCGACATGCTCGATTTCAAGTCCATTATTTTTGGTTTTTAAATTCAAATTTTACAGTGACCTCTACCTCCTCGGCTATATTCTGGAACATAAGACGGGGAATTTCAATGTTGTAATCCTTCAGAGCAACCATAAAAACAGCCTGCATGCTTATTCTTCCGCCTTTGTCGGCAATTGTCCCTTGGATTTTCACCGGCTTGGTGGCACCATGTATGGTGAGCTCTCCTTCGGCCACGGCAATGGATTGAGGATTACCGGGTGTATATCCTGATATTTTCCCCCGAAAGTACGCTTCAGGGAATTTGTCGGATTCCAGGTAGTTTTCATTGAAATGTTCCTTCATCAGGGATTTTCTGAACTCGAATGCAGAGATCGGGATCAGAAAAGCCACCTCCCCATTAACCGGATTGAAAACCGCCGTGGCTTTTTTGTTAATAGCAGTGATGTCTTCCACTAACGCACTGCTAAAAAAGCGAACGTAACCCGATTCGGAGCGCAAGGACTGACCGTGAACCTGCACTGCTAGGGAAAGAAGAAAGGATAAAAGGACTAATCTTTTCATCTGGTTATAATTTGATTTTTAAAAGATATAAGCTGTCCCGGACTCAATTCAGTATCTGCCTACCACAGACCGGGAATTTCGCACCTGACAGGCAGGAGGAGGACAATCATCACGCTGCGTGATCCCGCAGCAAGGGATCAAGCCTGCCTGTCCCCAGACAAGCTTGAATTCATGACTTAGTTGTCTTTTGCCCCGCCATTTACCCAGCAAAAGATAAGCTCCTTTTGTTCGTTGCTGAGGGACCTTCCCGATCCGGAGGGAGGCATAGTTCCTGCTTGGGTATTGGTGCTGATTTGGGAGGCAAACTGTATGATGTTATCATCTACCGTAAAATCAGCCCTGCCTGTACCTGCGACATGGCAGCCAGAGACTGCACAGTTTTGCTGAAGTATGGGTATGATATCTGCCGAAAGCGATGCATTACTGTCCTCACATCTGTTTGCACTGGGAGGAGGCAACTGATCTTCTGACTCGGAAGAGCAAGAGATGGAAATAAGAAGCAGTGCTGTGAAACTCGCCAAAATGGCCCACTGATGTTTCTGAATTGAGATATTCGGTTTCATGATTAGTAAGTTTTGGTTTTTATTTGACAAATAGATTTCCACCACTCCCTGAAATAGAGAGTGCAACTTGATTAAGATTAGTATTGGTTATTGCCTTTTTGGGAGGTTTGGGTGAAATTTAAGTCCTACAAATAAGCCGGTGCTTTTCAGGGAAATATCCCCTTCGCCCACACCAGTGATGGGTACCTTGAAATAGGGCTCTACCTGGACACTTAATTGATCCCCTAATTTCCTCTCATATCCTACACTGAGATTGACCACACCAAAGAAATGGTTGTTATCTCCACTGACATCTATTTCGCGGGAATATGGATAGCCGGTTCCTGTATCTTGGTATTCCAGTTTGTAATGTTCCTTGAGCATCAAATAGGAAGAAAGTCCCGCGCTTGCAAAAAAGCGCTGAAGCTTGCCCTCAATTGGATAAAATCTCAAATTGAGAGGAATATCCAGAATGTCACATTCACCCAGCACTCTGTCGGGCTGATCTCCATAGTCCAGTTGATACCCTTCATCAGCGCTGTAGGGTTTAAAGGAATAGAAGACTCCACTGGCAACACTGATTTTAGGTCGAAGAAAGTATTCCGCACCTATTCCGATCGCTTGTCCGGCTTTTCCTACTTGGTTCAATTTGATCCCGCTCAGATCCGGAGCTGCCTGAACAGAAACGTTGAATTTACCCGCAAATGGGTTTTTCCTAGTCACTTTTTCCTCTTTATGATTTATTTCAGTCTCTCTTGCCAGGTAAGAAATTTCCTGAAGTCGCAAAGCAGCGGAATTCAATAGAGGCAATTGATTCTCATGCCATATTAGAGGAGTATTCTGAGTATTCTTATAATCTGAAATTACCGGAAGAGTGGCTTTCTGGCCCCGTGTCAATAGTTGCCCGTCCATATTTCTTTGACCCTTTACAGTGTCTTTCGAATTCTGGATTTGCATGCTTGCCTTTGAATTCTTAGCGGAACCTCCAGACGACTTAATACTAGCATTGGGTCCTTCCGGACTTAGCCCAATTTGGCCGGAATAATCCATGACTTCGGTTTTCTCAGATAGTCCAGAAAACCCTACACTTGCCTTGGACAGCTTGTTTTGTGTTTCATAGGCATTTAATTTTTGATCTACCTCTTGATTTTCCTGGTAAGAGTTCCAGATTAACATCGAAACCAGTACACTCATTATTACAACACCGCCCCAGCCCAATCCTTTCCTTCCAAACCAAGAAGATGAGGGAGGGATCAGCCGGAATAGCTGGGGAGCTGGTTATTTTAAGCATAGATATTTGATAGTCTGAACAGGAAGAATTCAATGTTGGTGACACCTCTGAACTGAGCCCTGAATGCCTTGATTTTTGCATTGAA
>NZ_JAJUWR010000051.1 GCF_021390545.1 Algoriphagus sp. AGSA1
TCAATGCAAAAATCAAGGCATTCAGGGCTCAGTTCAGAGGTGTCACCAACATTGAATTCTTCCTGTTCAGACTATCAAATATCTATGCTTAAAATAACCAGCTCCCCAGCTATTCCGGCTGATCCTCTTTTACTTCATGAAAGTTATCAAGTAACAACACAAAAAAACCTTGATTTGAAACAAATCAAGGTTTTTGAAATTTTAAAAAAACGGTGCTTTACCCATTCATGCTGATCAAAAACTCGGCATTGTCCCGGGTTCCCTTCATTCTTTGAAGTAGGAATTCCATAGACTCCTGGGAATTCATGTCGCTCATCAGTTTACGGAGTATCCACACACGTTGCATTTCTTCTTTGTCCATCAATAGATCCTCGCGACGGGTGCCTGAGTTGAGCACATCGATGGAAGGATAGATTCTTCTGTTGGCAAGCTTACGGTCCAGGGCAAGTTCCATGTTGCCGGTTCCTTTGAATTCCTCAAAGATCACCTCATCCATTTTCGAGCCTGTTTCCACGAGTGCAGTAGCGATGATGGTCAATGAACCGCCATTCTCCACGTTACGTGCCGCACCGAAGAAACGCTTAGGCTTGTGAAGGGCATTGGCATCCACACCACCGGAAAGGATTTTCCCTGAACTTGGTACTACCGTGTTGTGGGCTCTTGCAAGTCTGGTGATGGAATCCAACAGGATCACTACATCATGGCCCACTTCCACCATACGCTTGGCTTTTTCCAAAACGATATTGGACACTTTCACATGCCTATCGGCGGTCTCGTCAAACGTGGAGGAAATCACCTCTGCATTTACCGATCTGGCCATATCCGTCACTTCTTCAGGTCGCTCGTCGATCAGTAGGATCATCAAGTGGACTTCCGGGTGGTTTTTGGTGATCGCGTTTGCGATTTGCTGTAGCAGTACCGTTTTACCGGTTTTGGGCTGAGCTACGATCATACCTCTTTGGCCTTTTCCGATAGGGGCAAAAAGATCCACTACACGGGTGGAGAATTTGTCTCCCGTGGTAGAGAGGTTTAATCTTTCTTCAGGGAAAAGAGGGGTCAGGTACTCGAAAGGCACGCGGTCCCGGATCTCATCTGTGGTCTTGCCGTTGACAGTGAAAATTTTCAAAAGGGCAAAATACTTTTCCCCTTCTTTAGGCGGTCTGATGGATCCTTTGATGTGATCGCCGGTTTTGAGGCCAAAAAGTTTCACCTGGCTTGGGGATACATAGATGTCATCCGGTGAAGCAAGGTAGTTGTAATCCAAGGAGCGAAGGAATCCATATCCTTCCTGCATCATTTCCAGTACTCCCTCATTTTCAATCACGCCATCAAATTCCCTAGGATTGACTCCCGGACGTCTGCGGCTTGTGTGAGGGACAGTCTCCGCTGCAGGAGCCATCACTTCGTCAGGCGACTTGAAGTTTCTTCTTCTGGGAAGTTCTATCTCCTGCTCCGGTTTAGGTTGAAGGGGGATGTTTTTAGGTTTTTCTTCAGAAGCTTGGGCAGCTTGATCTGTATCTTCAATAGCTTTGCGTCTAGGTCTGAATGTTTTTGGTTCCTCAGGGGAGGTTTCAGCTTTGGGTTGCAGGGCTTTATCTGGACGTTCCGGTTGGGCTTCTTTTTTAGCTTTCCAGTCCGGCTTGGCATCCTTGTCGCTTCTTGCTTCTACAGGTTTTTTTTGCTCTTCCGAAGGGAGCTCTTCCGCTTTTGGAACAGCAGTGACGTTCTGTCTCTTAAACTTCGGTTTGTACTCCGCTTCCTCTACAGGTTTGGGAGTAGCGGGAGTAGTGGCTTTGGGAGAAGCTACTGGCTTTGTCGGAGTTTTTTCAGGTTCCGAAGGGGTAGAGGATGAAGGTTTCTTTTTTGGAAGGGCCTGCTCAGGTGTGATGGCCTGCTGGTCAAGGATAGCATAGACGAGTTCGTCTTTCTTTAGAGATTTGCGGTTTTTGACACCTAGCTCCTCAGCGATTTCCTTCAGTTCAGATAATAATCTGACTCTGAGTTCTTCTATGTTGTACATAAAGAGGGGATGAAATAAATATAATGTAGTAAATGCGGTATTTGAGATCGTGGATGATTTTCCGAGCAAAAAAGATCTGCAGAAAACACTCAAGCCAAAGTGGGCTGGCTTGCTCATTCACGGTGATGTCACAATATTAAGCCTTGTGTTTGTATAAACCAAATATTTATCCTGTATAGGTTGTTTTTTCTGAAAGTCTCGAGTGTTTCCCGCAGAAAAGGGCGCAGATCAGCGCAGGTTAAACGGAAAGGGAAGTTTTTCTTTCAATTGTGTTGATGAATGTTTTTTAGGGAGGATTAAATAGTTCCCGCAGATTCTCGCAGAAAAGGGCGCAGATCAGCGCAGATTACACGGAAAGGGAAGTTTTTCTTTCAATTGCGTTGATGAATGTTTTTTCGGGAGGATTAAGTGGTTCCCGCAGATTCTCGCGGAAAAGGGCGCAGATCAGCGCGGATTATATGAAATGTAAGTTTTCATTTTCCTTGTTTTGTCCTAATTCATGGCAACGTATAAAACCTTGGGTCGGATTTAAACATTCAGTTGTCTCAAAATCATCAAAGATTTCCAGTTTCCGGGATTATCCAAATGTTGGCTATAGAAATCCAACAGGTGATCCAAAAGCTTCTGACGGAGTGCTTTGCCGACTCTGGTCTGGTTGGCAAAAGAGCCCGTCATCAGATCAGAAAGGTAGTTTTGTGCTTGTTGTAGCTCAATTGCAGAAAACGGCTGGGAGCGACTTTCAGACAGAAAGCCCTCTGCACCTTCTGGTGCAAACCCTAAATACCTGGCTTTCTCGATCAGAAATACCAATGGGAACTGCCCAAGCCGCGCTTCTTTACTGTCAAGGTCAAGGACACATTTTTTCAGAAAATCAAAAAGCGATTCGTTCTGATAATTTTCGTAGATGGACTTGCTGACCACCTCTGTGATGAAAAGCGCGATCCCGGTACGGGTGAAATCAAAAGGTATAAGTTGCTGTGCTCTATGGAGCTGGGCATCGGAAATGCGTTGTAAGCCAGCACTGTCTTTGTCATAAACTACAAGATCAAGAAGGGTTAGGGGTTGGTACAGCGCGATTTTTGTTTTATTTCCCTGGGCACGCACACCATTGACCAGGTAAGCTTTCAGTCCAAGCTCCCGGGTAAAAATCTTTACGATGATACTTGATTCTTTGTACCGTATGGAACTTAGTACTATCCCTTGGGTTTTTTTAAGCATTTTTTTATGTTTCCTGTAAATTTCCGCGTTGTTTCCCGCAGATCAACGCAGAGAAATACGCAGATATCACGCAGATATTTTATAAAAGGACAGACATCCAACACCGGACATCCCACATCAACCTATTTTCTGTCTTCATAAAAACACTTCCTACACCTTGCCTCATAGCTTTCCTTTTCACCCAGAACCACCTTTTCTTTGGCATCCGATAGCCTGAAAGAAAATGCCGCCAAATCCCCGCATTTCATACATACAGCGTTCACCTTAGTGACAAATTCAGCTATGGCCATCAACTTAGGCATGGGTTCAAATGGATTTCCCTCAAAGTCCATATCCAGCCCGGCAAGGATAACTCGCTTTCCTTGATTGGCAAGTTTTTGAGCCACAGGGACGATCTGCTCATCAAAGAACTGCACCTCATCTATGCCTACCACGTCACAGTCCCCGCTTAATAATAGGATGTCATCAGCAAAGTGGACAGGAGTGGAACGTATGGAGTTTTCATTGTGGGACACCACATCATTTTCGTCGTAACGCTTGTCTATGGAAGGCTTGAAGATCTCTACTTTTTGTTTCGCTATTCTGGCACGATTGAGCCTACGGATCAATTCTTCTGTTTTCCCGGAAAACATGGAGCCGCAGATCACCTCGATCTGTCCTTTTCTGCCTGAGGACTTCTGCCTGCCTATTGAAGGTTCTAAAAACATACCTGTTGCTATTCGCTGTATTCTATATGTGGGAATTTATTGAATTTACCCACACGGACAACGATCTCTCCTTGAGAAAGTTCTGCCTGACAGGCCAGTCTTTCACCAGTTTTCAATCTTCCTTGCTTTAGAAAATCAAGTTCTGCTTTGGTAGGAGGGGAGAGATATTCCTCACCGGATACCATGATTATTTTGCATGTGGTACATCTGCCTTTTTTGCCACAGGCATGCATCCAGTCAATATTATTTTCATGAATAATTTCGATAACTTTACGATGAACGCTAGAAGAATTAATCCTCAGATTAAATAGGTTTTCTATGACGATATGAGGCATTTGTTCGTTGACTTTTGTAAACGCCACTTTATAATGACTATTCAAATTAACAGCAATTATTTAGAAAAATACGCCGAAGACTATGCCGCAGTTGTTTGTGGGCGGTTTTTTGGCTCCAAGCAATACATGACCGGACAGGATATCGTGAATCTGACCACCAGTACCCAGGTGAATTTCTTTATCCTCAAAAGTCTGTTCGAACTATGGCAGGTGGAACTGGAGAAGCTGAAGAGCAGTCCCTACTTTGACTATAGGGATATAGCTGTGCATGAGGCGCTGACGGAGTTTATGAATGTGCTTTCCAGGAGAATCAAGATAGAAAAAGATCAGCTGCGGCCTTTACTCGAACGTGCGGTGGTGCAGGCTGTACAGGTCGCTACGGATCCGGTTTCCTTTTACCAAAGGGAGATTTCCAATGCCCCAGAGGGAAAGATCAATGATTTTCTGAAAGAAAACAAAAAGTACTATAAGTGGCATGCGAGGGCTGTTGATTTCCTGATTGACAAGGCCGGCTTTGGCCATGATGAAAGTGCCTATTTGCGTGCTGTTGCCGCAAATTATCAGGCAATCCAGGATTCGCTGGAGTCTGTGAATTTGTTGCTGGCTACCCTTGGAGACGTGAAACCATTTGACCTGGATTCCTATTTGGTCCAGGAGAATATCCCGGGTACTGGTGTGGAATATGCTACTTCAGCTCAGACCAAAGAGCAGGAAACCAAAAGTTCTTTCTTTGATCAAGTGGAAATCGAGGCTTCCGAAATAGGACAAGTGAAGCCCGAGCAGGTGGACATAGCGGAGAGGGAGTCGGTCAAAATAGTTCAAACAGCTTATACCAATGGGATTCCAGGGGGATTAGACGCATCTAATCTGAGGGCGAAGTTTGAAACCCTCTCCTATAAAGGAATGAAGGGTATAATGGGCGAACTGGCAGAAAGTGTTGCGATAAACCAGCGATTTATGTTTACCAAGGAGCTTTTTGATGGAAATGCTGATCTGCTCAAGCATGCACTTAAGTCTATAGATAAGTGTAGTGCGTTTGATGAGGCAATTGGCTTGGTAAACTCCCGATATGTGGGGGAATTAGGATGGAAGGTTGATACCGAACCCGTGCAGGAATTTCTGCTGCTCGTATATAGGAAGTTTGAAGTCTAATATCTTCGTGATCCGTATGGTTTGAAAATCCCGATTTTGGGATCTCCTGGTACACGAATATATACGTAATTGTAGTCAAAAAGCTTGCACTTGCTGAAAAACCGCTCGCATGAAAAATGGGCTAATCATTCAAAATGAAAGCTTTTAATCTATTGCTGACGTCTTTCAGCAGACCCAAAGTAAGTACCGTAGCAATACTGTCAAAAGCAGTAGGACATGCCCCTTGAAAGTATGTTGATCGTCACTTGAGTAAAGAGCCGTGCCCGGGCTCTTTTTCTTTTTGCGAAAGGTGAAAACCCTTTCAAGGTCATTTTAGTTAAAAGTGTTGCTTTCAATGTTAATTTTATAACTTAACCAGGCTAAGTGTTCGTCTTTCCGGTATTGTCTGCTGGAAAGACGATTTTTCAGTCTATGTTCCTGTTTTATCTCTGTGTAAAACGCTCATTTAGACAGAGATCCGAAATAACAAACACATGAAGGGATACCGTACGCTTCGAACACAAGTATTGTCAGAACTAAAGGCAAATCTGCCAAAAAGTTTGACCTATCATGGGATTGATCATACGTTAGATGTAATTCGTGTCTGTAACCAGTATATCAGGAGAGAAAAGATTTCGGAAAAGGATAGGTACTTGCTGCGTGTAGGGGCGCTTGTCCATGATATGGGATTTCTCAAAGGCTCCGTAAACCATGAGGAAGTAGGGGCCGGAATGGCAGAAGGTATTCTTCTGAAGTTAGACGTGGATCGAGAGGATATTGATCGGATAAAGGGACTGGTAATGGCTACCAAAATCCCCCAGACTCCCCGGAATTACCTTCAGCAGATCCTTTGTGATGCGGATCTGGACTATCTGGGTAGGGAGGATTATCCGGAGATCAGTGAAAAACTCTATGCGGAGTTAAAGTATATGGGAGTAATCTCCAACGCCAGGCAATGGAAGAAGCTTCAGATTGATTTTTTGAAAGCACACCATTACCATACGCCGTTTGCAAGAAAGAACAGAGAGCCCCAAAAGCAGATTTGGTTGGAAAAGCTTTTAAAGTCTTAGCCCAATCGGCCCAGCTGAAGTGCCCGAGAGCTGTCCATCTTGATGAAAATAAAGAGCAAAATGGTAAATGACCAGAGTGATGAGCCACCATAGCTGAAGAATGGAAGCGGGATTCCGACAACGGGGAACAGGCCAATGGTCATGGCAATATTGATCATAAAGTGAAACATCAGAATAGAGATTACCCCATAGCCGTAAATCCTACTGAATCTGTTTTTCTGACGTTCAGCCATGATCACCAATCGGGTAAGCAGGGTGACAAACAGGGCGATGACAACGAAGCTTCCCAGCCAGCCAAACTCTTCACCCAGCGTACAAAAGATGAAATCTGTATGCTGCTCCGGCACAAAGTCAAACTTGGTCTGGGTGCCCTGGAGATAGCCCTTTCCTGTGAGCCCCCCGGATCCTATGGCGATTTTTGATTGGGTGACGTTCCAGCCCACGCCCAAGGGATCCAGGTCGGGGTTGAAAAGAACCATCACTCTGTTTTGCTGATGCTGGGGAAGCTTGGACACCACATAATCAATACTGTAGGTAAATGCGATCAGCACAAGCCCGATTACGCTGAACGCGATGATCTGTTGAGGTGTTTTCTTGCCCATCAAAATGAGGATTACCACAAGGATAACGATGGCTCCCGCCAGATACAGATTGTTTTCGATTCCCAAGGACAGCAGTACAAGCGCAATAGCTCCTATGCCAATCACGTAGTATTTCTGAGGAAGTCCCTCCCGGTAAAACATGATCAACAAGGAAAAATACACCATGGCCGTACCAGTGTCGGGCTGAAGAATAATCAGTATGATCGGGAGTAGGAGAACAGCAAATGCCTGGAGTTGATACTGGGGTTTGGAGAGATCAAAAGTAGGCCTTTCCATAAATTTCGCCAGTGCCAATGCAGTGGCAAATTTGGCAAACTCTCCGGGCTGGATGCGGAAAGAACCAATTCCAATCGAAAGTATCTGTCCATTTACCTCTTTTCCCAAAAAGGGAGTGAGAAGCAGCAATACCAGCATTACTATATAGATAGGAATGGCCAGATTTTCAAAGAGCCGGTAATCCGCAGCCATGATTACGATGATAATAGCGATTGCTGTTCCTATCCATACCAGTTGGATTCCGGAATTGATTGAGGTGTCAAAGATGCTTTTGTCCACCTGGCCATCATAAACGGCTGCATAGATGTTAAACCATCCTATCATTACCAATGCGAAATAGATCATCACGGTGATCCAATCCACCCTGTTTATGTTGATATCTCTTTCTCCCATCAATAAATGAAGTTTCCGGCCAACACATATTCTTCCAGGGCAGGCCTGGATATACTGTCCTTAAGGTATTTTTCTATCATCAGTGAAGCTGTGCTTGCGGCAGCTCTTCCTCCCCACCCGGCATTTTCCACGTACACGGCGATGGCGATCTGCGGATTGTCTTTTGGGGCAAAGGCTATGAATACTGAATGATCTTCCCCGTGCGGATTCTGGGCAGTACCGGTCTTTCCCGCAATCTGTATGTCTTTGATGATGGCCCGGGTGGCCGTTCCGTAAAGGGCTTCCGTCATAGCGTCCTGCACCATGTCAAAGTGATGTGCATCTACTCCTACATCATGTTTGGTGAGGTATTCCTCTGGGATTTTATTTTTATCTCCGTCTATAGATCGTATCAGATGAGGTGTATAATAATAGCCTTTGTTGGCAAAAATTGCTGCTAGATTGGCCATTTGCAAAGGGGTGACCAACAGTTCTCCCTGACCTATTGACAAGGAATAAATAGTGGAGTATTTCCAACGGCCATTGCCATAGTAGTGGTCATAATAGGCACTGTTGGGCACCAACCCTTTCTTTTCATTTGGCATATCCACTCCCAGTGGGGAGCCAAGACCGAATTTCAACACCTTCTCTCTCCAGGCGTTAAGTCCGATTTCAGTGTCCTTAAATGTGTTGCTTGATACCTCCCGGTTGATGATTTGTCTGAACGCCTGGTGATAATATGGATTACAGGAATTCCTGATTGCCCCGAACAGGTTTACAGGCGACGGGTGATTGTGGCATGCCACCAGGGATCTGTTGCAGGCAAAGGTAGTAGAGGGGGTTAAGACACCCTCCTGCAATCCAATTAAGCTTTGTACGATCTTGAAGATAGACCCAGGAGGATAGGTGGCCATGATGGGGCGGTTGAAAAGCGGTTTTGTTTCCAGCTTGTTCAGAGCGGTATAGCTCTTCCCAAATTCGGAGCCGGTAAGGCTGTTTGGATCATAGAATGGCGCGGAGATCATGGCGAGAATCTCTCCGGTCTTGGGTTCTATGGCTACCACAGAACCGGTCTTTCCCATCATGAGTTTTTCCCCATACCGCTGCAGCTCCATGTCCAGTGTGGAATTGATGTTTCTGCCTGCCACTGAGGCAGTGTCGTATTCCCCTTCTTTAAAAGGGCCCTTATCCACTCCACGTACATTTACCATTTTGTACTTAACCCCTTTTTTACCTCGGAGCTCGTCTTCATAGAAGCGTTCCATCCCACTGAGGCCTACGTAATCCCCCTGCACATAGTAGCGGGAGCTGTCCCGTTCCAGCTGTTTCCCACTGATTTCCCCGATATATCCCAGTGCGTGCGAGGCAATAGGATTGGGATAGGAGCGAACAGACCTTGTCATAATAAACAAGCCTGGATAATCGATCAGAAAATCCTGTATCCGTGCAAATTCATTCGTGGATATTTGTTTGATGAATGTAGATGGTTTGACAGAAGAATATTTTCGGGCCGCTTGGTAGGATTCTATCAAGTGCTCCTTGGTAATCCCAAAAAGTTCCAGGAAGCGTGTAGTGTCACCCACATGAAATTCCTTGGGTACAATCATCAGATCAAAAATCGGGTTGTTATATACGAGTAGTTTTCCCTTGCGGTCATAGACCAATCCTCGATAGGGATGATCCACCACCCGTTGGATGGCGTTGCGCTCAGCTCTTTTCAAGAAACTGTCGTCCATCACCTGTATCATAAAAAGCTTGGTCAGCAGTACTGCGCCTATTATGAATACAAATATGATAATTACTACGGGCCTTTGGTCGTTCATCAGATTCCTCTCCTGCGTTTGAAGAACAGTAGTTGTACAATTATAGCCAAAATGACTGTAAATATGGAAGAGAAAAGACTTTTGTTTAGCACTCCATACCACCCTCCGACTCCCCACTGGTCAGCGATGAAAAACATCAGTGAAAAAGCAAAAACCAAAGGCAAAGAGTAGCTTAAGTACCAGCCCGTTCCCATTTCATTCAAGGTAGGGTTATTTGTGTCGTCATAACCCACATTGGGGCTGATGGCTTTAAGCCAATACGTTCTCAAAAAGGCCATGAGCGTGGACGCAGCGGCGTGTAATCCCAGGGTATCATAAAAGACATCGACGAGCAATCCCAGCCCAAAACTTATCAGGATCAGAGGAAAGCTCCTCATATTGATGGGAAAGCTCAAAATAGCCAGAAGATAGATAAAGCAGAAAGCCACTCCGAACAGGGCCAGGTTCTTCAACAGTAAAATCTGTATGAGAACCAGGCAAATAACCATGAATACGTAAGTAAGCAGATTCTTAAAGTTCATTGGTAAGCTCGGCTTGCTGTTTTAATGAATCAAGTTCGATCAAGTTGTTGTTTTCTACTAAATAGACATAATGCACTTTGCTGAAATCGGTACTCAGCTCTATGGCTATATCCAGGTAGTTTGGATTGTCACTTTGATTTACTGATTCAATGATCCCTACAAATATCCCTTCTGGAAAAACAGCGCTGAATCCCGTGGTGACCACAGTATCTCCGGGCTGGGCGGTGACGTGCCGCGGGACATAGAGCAGTTTGGATTTTTTGGCATTTTTCCCATCCCATTTTACCGAGCCAAATGAATCGTTGCTCTTGATCTTGGCAGAAAGATGGAATTCCGTGTTGAGCAGGGAGATGGCCACCGAATAGTTCTCCGATACTGATTTTACCCTTCCCACTACCCCCTGTTCATTGAAGACGCCCATTCCCGGTTTTACCCCGTCTTTGGCTCCTTTGTTCAGGGTGAGGTGATTTTGGGCAAAGCGAAGCGAATTACTGATGATGCGGGCTCCCTTGAAATCATACTGCGCTTTCAATGCCGAATCCAGATGCAGATCAACACTGTCGGGGATTTCCTTTAGGGTTTTCAATTGCTGGATCAATGCGGCATTTTCTGTGAGCAATGCGTCATTTGCTTCTGCAAGCGAAAAGAAGTCCACTACATCAGAGCGGGTCTTGAGCATGGAACCGGAGAGGGCATTGGCACTATTGAAGAAAGCGGCACCCTGGGGTGAATTATTGGAGACAATTAATCCTATCGCCAAGACTTCAAGCAAAACAAACAATAGAAAAGACCTTAGGCTATAAAGGAATTGAAGGATGCGTAGCATTCGGGGTTTAAGTCATCAATACTGTTCGGAAATTCTGTACGTTTTTCAGGGCGGTGCCTGTACCTCTCACTACTGCCCTCAGCGGATCTTCAGCAATGTGGATAGGCAGCTTGGTCTTCTGATGTAGTCTTTTGTCCAGGCCCTTCAGCAGCGCCCCACCTCCGGTGAGGTGAATACCGTTGTCGTAGATATCCGCAGAAAGCTCAGGAGGGGAGATTTCCAGCGCTTTCAGCACGGCTTCCTCTATTTTAGAGACTGATTTGTCAAGGGAGAAAGCTATTTCAGAATAGGAAACCTTGATCACCTTGGGGATACCGGTCATTAAGTCACGACCTCTGATTTCGTAATCTTCCGGAGGCTCATCCAGTTCGGTTAACGCGGATCCGATGGCGATTTTTACTTTTTCGGCAGAACGCTCCCCGATCAGCAAGTTGTGCTGACGGCGCATGTAATCCAGAATGTCTTTGGTGAAGGTATCACCGGCTACACGGATACTCTGGTCCGCTACGATTCCTGACAACGCGATCAGTGCGATTTCAGTGGTTCCACCTCCGATATCCACGATCATGGATCCCATTGGTTTTTCAATATCTATCCCTATGCCTATTGCTGCTGCGATAGGTTCGTAAATCATGTAAACCTCTTTTGCGCCGGCATGCTCCGCAGAATCACGTACGGCTCTTTTTTCCACTTCCGTGATGCCGGAGGGGATACAGATCACCATACGGTGTGACTGTGGGAAAAGCCCTTTCTTCTGTCCAGGGATCATTTTGATCAATCCCCTGATCATTTGTTCGGCCGCATAAAAATCGGCGATCACCCCGTCCTTCAGTGGCCTGATGGTTTTTATGTTTTCATGCGTTTTCTCATGCATGTTCATCGCTTCCCGACCTACTGCCAGCACGCGGTTGGTTGTTTTGTCGATGGCGATAATTGAGGGCTCGTCAACTACGATTTTATCTTTATGGATGATCAGGGTATTAGCTGTACCAAGGTCAATTGCAATATCACTAGAGAAAAAGTCAAATAATCCCATTTTTAGGTATTGATTGTATTTTTTGGAGTAAATAAGAGTTTAATATACTATGCTAAGCACTCATATTAAACGGGGGTGGGCAAAATTATTATCTTAATGGGACAAATTTGATAGAATCGGGATATTTTTTGGCAACAAAAAATCAAAGGATTCCCATACGGCTTCAGTTTGTATTGTTTTTCACTTAATAAAACTACCAGGATATCCGATCCTTTGATTGCCAATGGGAAAAGCGGTCAGGGATTTGAAGAAGGGAGGTGAATTTAAGATTACTGATGTGAGAGAGTTGGGCACTGCTTCTAGGGATTAAAAAAGAAGAGCTGCCTACGTGTGTGGATTCTGATAATCATAAATATTCATTATCTATAATTCTTGATTCGTGGCCACATTGTTTTTACTATAAAAATATTTTACCTTTGCGTCGTATTCGAAAGTTTCTGGAGGGGACACCATATGGTCCCCTCTTTCATTATGCATACTATGACTGAATTGAAACAGGCGATCGAAGAGATTGTGGAGAAGCATCTTCCGGATGAAAGTCATTTCGTCGTAGAAGTGAAAATGTCGGAGAAATCAGGCAAAAAGCTTCTTAATATCCTCTTGGACGCTGATGGAGGTGTTACGATCCAGGCCTGCGCCAAACTAAGCAGGGCTGTTTCGGAAGAGTTGGAGGCAAAAGAGATGATGCCGGAAGCCTATGTGTTGGAGGTTTCTTCACCGGGCGTGGATTATCCTTTGGGTAGCAGAAGACAGTTTCAGAAGAATATCGGTAGGGAGCTGAAGGTTTCTTTGACTTCAGGAGAGGAGATCGTAGGCAAGCTGCTGGAAGTGAGTGATACAGGGGTGGGCTTACTGGTGAAAAAGAAAAAAGAAAAGGGCAAAAAAGCCACAGAGGAGGAAATTTCTCTTCCCTTTGAAGAGATGAAGAAAACAATTGTACAAGTATCTTTTAAATAAATCAAATGGATGCCAGAGTTTTAATAGAATCCTTCGCTGAATTTGCGAGATCTAAAAATGTGGATCGACCTACAATGATCCGTATCTTGGAAGATGTGTTCAGAGCGATGATCCGCAAGAAGTTTGAAACTGATGAAAACTTCGATGTGACCATTAATGCTGATCAAGGTGACCTTGAGATATTCCGTATCCGGGAAATTGTCGATGACGATTCTGAGGATATTTGGGATTTTGATAAAATAAGCTTTACTGAAGCCAGAAAAATCGAACCTGATTTTGAGATCGGGGAAGAGGTTTACGAGAAAATCGAATTGGAGGCTTTTGGCAGACGTGCGGTACAAATGGCCCGTCAGACGCTGATCCAGCGCATCAAAGATCTCGAAAAGGATATTCTTTATAACAAGTATGAAGAGCTAGTAGGAGAGATTGTAAGTGCTGAGGTTTACCAGATCCTTGGAAGAGAGATTCTTTTGATGGACGGTGAAGGCAACGAATTGATCTTGCCAAAAGCGGAGCAAATCTCCAAAGACCGTTTCAGGAAAGGGGATACGGTAAAGGCAATTGTCCACCGGGTGGACATGTCCAATGGCAATCCGAAAATTATCCTTTCAAGGACTTCACCGGTATTCCTGGAGCGTTTATTTGAAAATGAGGTTCCCGAGGTTTATGATGGTTTGATAACTATCATCAAGATCGTAAGGGAGCCGGGTGAAAGAGCTAAAGTAGCAGTGGAATCTTACGATGACCGTATCGATCCAGTGGGGGCTTGTGTGGGAATGAAAGGTTCCAGGATCCATGCTGTGGTAAGAGAATTGCAGAATGAGAATATTGATGTGATCAACTATACTGAAAATCTGGACCTTTATGTCACTAGGGCATTGAGCCCTGCCAAGGTGTCCTCGATTACAGTGAATGAGGAGACGAAAAGGTTATCCGTATTCCTGAAGCCTGACCAGGTGTCACTGGCCATCGGTAAAGGAGGATATAATATCAAACTTGCCAGTAGATTGGTGGGTTATGAGATCGATGTATTCCGTGAGTTGAACGAATACGAAGAAGAAGACGTCGATTTGATGGAGTTTGTGGATGAAATCGACAGCTGGATAATTGACGAATTAAAGAAAACAGGCTTGGATACCGCCAAGAGCGTATTGAGCTTGACCAAGGAGGACCTGACCCGAAGAACAGAGCTTGAAGAAGAGACTGTCGATGAGATATTCAGGATACTCGGACAAGAATTTGACCAATAAACCGGGAAAAAATCCCCGGGTAATACCCTAATTATTTAAGATTTCGAAAGAAGTTTTTGCTTATGTCAGAAGAAAAAATGATGCGTTTAGGCCA
Organism: Algoriphagus sp. AGSA1; assembly: GCF_021390545.1. GTDB lineage: Bacteria > Bacteroidota > Bacteroidia > Cytophagales > Cyclobacteriaceae > Algoriphagus. The sequence continues at coordinate 14,239 of NZ_JAJUWR010000051.1, forward strand.
GATAGCCAGAAAACTCAACGTGGGTACGGCAACCATAGTTGAGTCCTTGGCTAAAAAGGGCTATGAGGTGGAGAATAATCCGAATTCAAAAATCAACATGGATCAAGTGGAGATGTTGAATAAGGAATTCAAATCTTCTGCCCTGGATAAAGAGGAGGCATCGCACCTCTCTATAGGGAAGCGCCATGAGCCTATTTCTATAGAGCCTGAGACTCCTAGAGAGGAGCCTAAGCCTGCACCCACCCCTGAGCCTGCTCCCGCTCCTGCGCCAAAAGCACAGGAAGCCCCTACGCCTGCTGCTCCCAAGCCAGCCGCTCCGGAACCTGCCCCTGAGCCGACTCCTGAGCCTGCCCCAAAAGCAGCTGAAGAGCCTAAAACTTCTTCTGAGCCTACTCCGACTGCCGATCCGGAGAAAATCGCCACTGATCCTCCAAAACTGGAAGGGATCAAAGTATTGGGTAAAATAGACCTGAGCAAAAATACCAGCTCCCAGCCTAGACATAAGCAGCATGGCCAGCACAAGCAAGGCCAGAAGTATGGAGAGGCCAAGAAGCCTCAGACAGCTCAGCCCGCTCAGCAGAATAAACCTAAGCCAAGACCGGCACAGGAAGATAAAAAGCCGAATGTGCCATCAACAGACCAGGTGAAGAAAGAACAGCCAAAACCTGCTCCCCAGCAGCCCGATACCCCTGTGCCCCCAGTGCCAAAAGACCAAGTGATAGCCGCTAAAGCCGATTCACTTAAGGGGCTCACCGTATTGGGGAAAATAGAGCTTCCTGCTGATAGACCAAAGAAAAAGGGAGGCCCTGTGGCTTCTTCCGATGAAAGAGGAAGGGATAAAAAACGTCCGCGCAAGCGTATAGATAAGCCAGGAGGCCCTGGACAAGGAAATAGACCAGGAGGCCCTGGTGCCAGACCTCAAGGTGGGGGGGGCAATCGCCCTGCTGGAAATCAGCAAAGAGGTGGGGCTCCGGGAAGAGTACAAAAGGCAGAACCTACCCAAAAGGAAATCCAGGACCAGATCAAGCAGACCCTAGCCCGCCTCCAAGGTAAAAGCGCCGGAGGAGGAAAAGGCAAAAGCCGTAGAGATAAGAAAGCTGAAAGAGACAGGGATGTGGATTTCGAAACTGAAGAAACTAAAATCCTGAAAGTTACTGAGTTTATCTCAGCTAACGACTTGGCGGCATTGATGGATCTGTCTGTAAATCAGATTATCTCTGCCTGTATGTCCCTTGGGATGTTCGTGTCTATCAATCAGCGCCTCGATGCAGAGGCGATTACGATCATTGCGGATGAGTTTGGATATGAAGTGGAATTCACCAAATCCATCGAAGATGAGATAGAGGTGGAAGAGGAAGATTCTCCCGAGGAATTGGTGGAGAGAGCTCCTATCGTTACCATCATGGGACACGTCGATCATGGTAAGACTTCTTTGCTGGATTACATCCGTATGTCTAAAGTGACCGCAGATGAGGCAGGTGGGATCACCCAACACATCGGTGCTTACGATGTAATGACTAAAACCGGGCATAAGATCGCATTCTTGGATACACCTGGACACGAGGCGTTTACAGCGATGCGTGCTCGTGGTGCCAAAATCACCGATGTGGCGATTATAGTGATCGCGGCAGATGACAGCATTATGCCGCAGACCAAAGAGGCGATCAACCACGCACAAGTGGCTGGTGTTCCTATGATTTTTGCCATAAACAAAATAGACAGGCCGAATGCCAACCCAGCTAAAATCAAAGAAGAGCTGGCAAACATGAACCTACTGATAGAAGAATGGGGTGGTAAATATCAGTCGCAGGATATCTCTGCAAAAACCGGTGAAGGTGTTGACGATTTACTGGAGAAAGTACTTCTTGAATCAGAAGTATTGGAGCTCACTGCCAACCCTGACAAAAATGCCGCAGGTACTGTAATAGAAGCTTCCTTGGATAAGGGACGTGGATATGTATCCACAATCATGGTGCAGGCAGGAACGCTGAGAATCGGTGATATTATCCTTGCTGGACAGCATCACGGGCGTGTGAAGGCGATGTTTGATCACAAGGGCAAAAAGCTGAAAGAAGCCGGGCCATCTACACCAGTGCAGGTACTTGGACTAGGCGGCGCTCCTCAGGCAGGTGATATCATCAAAGTGTATGATACCGAACGTGAAGCTAGAGATATTGCCAACTCAAGAGAGCAGATCCAGCGAGAGCAAAGCCTAAGGACCAAGAAACATATTACTTTGGATGAGATCGGACGCCGCTTGGCAATAGGATCCTTCAAAGAATTGAACGTGATCATCAAAGGTGATGTGGATGGATCAGTGGAGGCTCTTTCTGATTCACTCCTCAAACTATCTAAAGATGAGGTCAAAGTAAGCATTATCCACAAAGGAGTGGGTCAGATCTCCGAATCTGATGTCTTATTGGCCTCTGCTTCTGATGCAATTATTCTCGGGTTCCAGGTTCGTCCTTCTGCCAACGCCAAAAAATTGGCTGAACAGGAAGAGATTGAGATCAGACATTATTCCATCATCTATGATGCGATCAACCAGATCAAAGATGCAATCGAAGGTATGCTGGAGCCAGAATTTGAAGAGGTGATCACCGGCAATATCCAAGTTCGTGAAGTGTTCAAAATCACTAAAGTGGGTACTGTAGCTGGTTCTTATGTGACGGATGGTTTCATTACCCGTAAGAACAAGATCCGTGTGATCAGGGATGGTATCGTAATCCATGAAGGCGAGATCGATCAATTGAAGCGATTCAAAGACGATGTGGCTGAAGTGAAAGCTGGCTACGAATGTGGTATATCCATTAAAGGATTCAATAATATCCAAATTGATGATACCATTGAAGGCTATGAAATGAGAGAGATTAAGCGAAAAAAGTAGTATTCGCCTGATTATATAACATAAAAGGGACAGCATGGCTGTTCCTTTTTTAGTTTCACCCCCCTATGATAACAGCTATTCTGATCCTACTGAGGTTCCTTTTTTATTTCTGCTTTGTCAGCCTTATTGTCGGTATGATCCGTCCTGTGCTTGTGCTTTGGTTTTTGGATCGGATGAATAGGCTAAAAGTCCTGAGACTTTATGGTATTTCTAGCTTGATTCTTTTGATGTTTCTTCTTTTGGCAAAACAATATTCTGTATAGAGCGGATGTTATGAAATGAGAAGTTTGTTTTGTCCATTTTAATGAAATTTCTCTGTAAATTATTCTAAGGTTTTGTTGGTTTTGCAAATTGAATTTTTATATTTTTCGAATTGTAATAAACCCAGAATTGAAAAACTCCGTTTCCATAGTGCTTTTACTTTGCTTTGCCCTGTATCACTTTGGATACTATGCATTCTATTTTTCCTATGATCAACATATAGAGCGTAAATGGCAGGACAAAATCTACGGAGACACTCAGGAAGAGTTCCAAGACAGGTTGATTGAAATCCCACTGTCAGCACCATACATGCCCAATCAAGAAGAATTCCAAGCTACAAATGCTTCCTTTGAAAAGGATGGGGTTTTTTATCGAGCCATCAAGCAACGCTATCAAAACGACACCTTGCAGATAGTCGTGGTGCCGGATATGGACCGTGGAATTCTCGATCGCACAGTGAAAAAATGGATTTCGTTTTTGACCGAGGACGATTCCTCCCAAGATCAATCTGGAGGCGTTTTAGTCAAGTTATTAGTGAAAGATTATATACAGACCAATCATTTTTCGTTTATATCCAATACAGACTCACCAAGTGAATGTGTCATTGGCTTTGTTTTTTATCCCTATTTAAACCCTGCTGAAGGGATAGCCTCACCTCCCCCCCGGTTTTCTTGATTTTACCTATTTCCATCTTCACTTGATTTAAGTGCAGGATGATTCGTGGCTTTCCCTTTTTAGTTCGGGATAAAAGTTGCGTATTCCTATATGTTAAAAAATCAAAAGGTCTCAAGTGAATCTGCGTGGCAAATTCTTTCCACTGAAGGATGATTTTCGCCAGGCAAGATTCTATCCCGGTTTTGGGAAAAAAAATGACCACAAAAAATCAATTATAAATACATGAAAGAATCTTTCAGGGCATTTTTCTTCCTCTGCTGGGGGTTGGGGATGTCCCATATATCCTGGGCACAAATGCCCACAGATGGCCTGATGATGGCCAAAGGTGAAATCTGTTTCCTGCTCAATTTTGAATATGGGGAATTTGATCATTATTGGGAAGGAGAGACCCTTCGGAAAAATGGAACCATAGCCAAGGTACAAAGGAGAACTGCCATGGTGATGGCGGCCTATGGAATAACCAAAAAGTTGGATGTATATGCAGGCCTTCCTTATGTGAGTACTAATTCTACCACCCCGAACGGAGGAAAGTTTGCGGGTACTTCGGGCATGCAAGATCTTGCCCTGGGGCTCAAGTACGAGGCGCTCAGGCTCAAGCGGGATAAGGGGGAATTGACGGCATTTGGCTCTGTCCTTTTTTCCACTCCTGTGTCCAATTACCTTTCTGATTACCAGCCTTACAGTATAGGGATAGGAGCTCCCCAGATAGCTTGGAGAGGAATCGTAGAGTACGAGTGGAACAACGGATTCTACGCCAGAGGGCTAGGAGGCTATATCTGGAAAGGCTACACAGAAGCTGAGCGGGAATATTACTACAACGATGGAAGTTACTTTACCTCTTGGATGGACGTTCCTAGTGCTTGGACTTATGAGGCAGTAGTGGGTAAATGGTTTATGAGTAAATCCCTTAGAACTGAATTCAGCTATAATTCTTCCCGATCGACTTCCGGTGACGATATCCGAGCCTATAATGCCCCTCAACCTACTAATAGAGTAAATATGGACCGCATAGGTGTATTTGCCCAATATTTCTTCAATAACCCAAAGGGACTGGGCTTGGTAGCTTCTTACAGTAGGGTAATTAACGGCCGGAATGCACCTGAATTGTCTGTATTCAGTGCCGGAGTTACGTATCAGTTTGGCCTTTTCTCAACTAAAAATTAAACGGATGAAAATACTTCGACTATTGTTGGTAGTACCGGTTGCCCTGTTCACTGTGACGGGATGCAATATGGATTTAACTACAGAATTGGAATTTGAGAGCTATGAGTTTTCAGGGATTGATCAGGATGCAGGTACATGGAAACCGATTCTGATTGCCTCAGGAAGTGACATTTCTATTGATGAGCCTACAGCCGAGAACTCCCAAGAGTTTTTGGCAGAAGTGGCCGGAGTGAAATCGAGAATAGCATCCAGTTCCAGTGATGAAAAGAAAAATGTGGATCACTGGACCAATAATGCTGTTATCCGCTGGAACGAAGTTGCGCTGGGTCTTATTGCCAAATATAATTTGATACCGGGCCCGAATGAGGATGACTCATATACACTTCCCAATCCGGCTAATCCGGCAGGGCCTCCGGCCTTTCCATTTGCGCACCCTCCCTATGCAAGTAGGGCTTTGGCTTATCTTTCTGTGGCGCAATACGACGGATTGATTTCTGCTTGGCACTACAAATTTCTTTATCAAAGGCCGGCTCCGTATAAGGTAGATGCCGAGATCCCACATGCTTACGTTTCCAATAATTTGCCTTCTTATCCATCCGAGGGTGCGGTATTGGCAACAGTATCAAGAAAGATATTGACAGCTATGTTTCCTTTAGAAGCTGACTACTTGCAAGAACTAGAGCAGCGGCACTTGGAAAGCTTGATTTTGGCGGGAGAAAATGTGCCGAGTGATGTGGAAGCAGGAAAGAAAATAGGAGAGGAGATTGCCAATATCGCACTTGCAAGAGCTTCAAATGATGGGATGAAAAATGCCCAGGCACCAAAGGCAGTTTCCGATTCTCTGAGAGCAGCCGCATTTGAGCGGTTTGGCTGGCAATGGGAAAATCTGGAAAGCCCGGCACGACCGGTTGGTTTAACCCCTTTATTTGGCCAAGTGAAAATGTGGAATGTCCAAAATGTAGAGGACACGAGACCAGGGGTTCCGCCTGCTCCCGGTTCTGAAGCATTCAATAGGGATGTGAAGATCTTGCAGGACTATGCTGATAATGTCACCCAAGAGCGTAGAAAAATCGCGAATTTCTGGCAAGATGGTCTTGGTACCTATACACCTCCCGGGCACTGGAATGACATAGCGGGTGAATTTATCCTCAAATACAGGCTTAATTCCATACGCACTGCCCGGGTATTTGCCTATATGAATATGGCGATCATGGATGGAGGTGTCAGTTGCTGGGATGCCAAGTTCTATTACTATTATCCTAGACCTATCCAGATGATCAAGGATTTCGAGACTATTGCAGGTACGCCAAACTTCCCTGCCTACACCTCAGGACATTCTGTGTTTTCGGCTGCGGCAGCAGAAGTATTGACCTATCTCTTTCCTCAGGAAGGAAATGTCTTTCAGGAGTGGGCGGAAGAAGCTGCTATCTCTAGGGTTTACGGAGGTATTCACTGGACTTTTGATGCTACTGTAGGGACTGCACAGGGTAGAAATGTAGCCCAATACACCATTGACGTCGCCAGATCTGACGGCGCGGATAACTAATCATTAGACAATAAAATAAATGGAAAAATATACCAAAATACTATTCGCTACTGCCGTATTGACTTTAGCATATATTAATTCTTATGCCCAGGGCTGTGTGGCTATCAGGCAATTTTCCGGGGTAGGTACTACCACAGGTCAAGTGGGCGGACAGTTGGCCGGGGACTGGAACCTCGCTTTGAACTACCGATATTTCAAATCTTTCCGGCATTTCAGCGGAAAAGAGGAACATCCACATCGAGTGGAGCAAGGAACAGAAGTGATCAATAAATCCCATTTTGTGGATCTTGCGGTAAATTACTCCTTTACCGATAGGTTTTTTGGCTCGTTGATTCTTCCTTTTGTCACCCATGACAGATCTTCCATGTATGAGCATGGTGGAAATCCTCCCAATGGACTGGGAGAACGTCACCACACCAGTGTTAGTGGGATAGCGGATATGCGTCTGTCGGCTAATTATTGGCTTATCAGTCCGGCAAAAGCCCAGCATGGAAATGTATCCATGGGACTGGGGATCAAACTGCCTACCGGAGCCTATGGTGCGGAGGGGATGTTTTATAACCAGGGACCTGATCGGAATATTGACAGAATAGCTGTGTTGGATCAATCCATCCAGCCCGGTGACGGAGGTGTGGGCGCCACATTGGATGTACAGGGTTTTTATATGCTTTCCCATAGTGTGGTTTTGAGTGGAAGTCTTTTTTATCTGGCTAATCCCAAAGCTACCAATGGAGTCTTGAGAAGGGGAGGAGATGCCGGAACTCCCGAATTTGACGAGTTTTCGGTACCCGATCAGTATGCCGTCCGAATAGGAGCTACCTACATGACCCCAATGCCGGGAATCAGTATTTACGGTGGAGGGAGAATGGAATGCCTTACGTCCACAGACCTTTTTGGAAGCAGCGAGGGTTATAGAAGACCGGGGTATGTGATCTCTGTGGAGCCGGGGTTGACTTACAGCAAGGGCAATTTTGCCGCATTGGTGTCAGTACCGTTGGCAGTGGAAAGAAACAGAACCAAAAGTTTTTCGGATAAGATAAGGGATAGACATGGAGACGCTGCATTTGCGGATTATATGATCAATGTAGGCTTGGCTTGGAGAATACCTAGCAAAACCTCAGAGGTGTTTAATTCACTTTAATCCTACTAACCCCAAAGGCAGTGCTGCTTTTGGGGTTTTGTTTCTTTATCCCTAGTGCCAATTTCCTTTGAAATGGATTTTCCAGAGTTCGCTGGGAATTTATGCCTTGCCTAGGGAGATAGCTGAGTTCATCACCTTCTGAATAAATAGTTTTATGAGACTCTTGTTTTACTGTGGTTTAGGCTTCTTGTTGCTGTTTGAATTTCTGAAGATTTATTTCATTATGCCTTTTCCTGGCAGTCAGCAATGGGACAGTATTGATTTTGCTTACTTCCTGCACCGCAATAAATTAGGTTTTTGGATTGTTGCTTTGCTTTTGGTTGTCATTGGGCTCAAACCGGCCATTTCCGGTTCAAAAAAGTGGATTCCTTTCCTTTGTCTGTTACTCACTGTCGGACTTATCGGAATTTTCAATTTCAAAATGGCCGCTGATGTCATGTTTGAAGAACCCAAAGAGCTTAGTTTTCTCAACCGGGATTCTTTTGAAGGCAACGACAGTACCTTGGTTATTGCCATTCGGCATCGTGAAGAAGCGAAGGCATATCCTATCCGCTATATAGTCTATCACCATCAGGTGAGGGATAGCTTGGCAGGTAATCCTGTGATGGTGACCTACTGTTCTGTATGTCGTACTGGACGGGTTTATTCTCCACTTGTCGGTGGAAAAGCCGAAAAATTCCGGTTGGTGGGCATGGATCATTTCAATGCCATGTTTGAAGATTCAGAGACAGGAAGCTGGTGGCAGCAGGCTACCGGAGAAGCTATTGCCGGTAAGTTGAAAGGAGAAAAACTGGATGAAATCGAATCCACACAGTTGACTGCCGGAGCTTTTTTCAAAGCCTTTCCGCAAGGAGTGATTATGGACGGAGATCAAAATTTCATTTCAAAATACGATTCCTTGGGGAAATTTGAAAAAGGGAAAAGCGAAGGCAAACTTACAGGGACAGATCCTTTTTCTTGGAATGAGAAATCATGGGTGATAGGTGTTGACCTGCAAAGTGGTGCGAAAGCTTACGATTGGAACGAACTTCAAAATAATCGTTCAATCCGTGACCAAATAGGAGATCAGGATATTGTGATCCTTTTGCATGAAGACACCCAAAGTTTTGCGGTCTATGAGATTCCTTCCTTCACAGGGATCCACCTCTGGACTGGAGATACACTTTATCTGGATTCAGATGCTTATTCGTTTACCGGAAAATCTCTGGATTCTAGCCGAACAGATCTGAAGCGCCTCAAAGCTTACCAGGAATTCTGGCATAGCTGGAGGACTTTCAGGCCTAATACTAAAAGATACAACTAAGCTAAACATGCCCCACATCCCACTAGAAGAGCATCTTCCCGGAATCACCGGACTGCTCGAATACAGAAAAGACACTGCCCAGCCGATCAGAGAGTTGACCCAACTGCTCATGAGAGGACCTTCCTCTTTGACAGAGGCGGAGCGGGAATTAATTGCCACGATTGTTTCCCATGGGAATGAGTGCAAATTCTGCACCACTGCCCATGCGGAAACTGTCAATGAGTTGCTGCATGAATGCGATACGGTACAGCAAGTTTTGGAGGACGTGGAGTCAGCTTCTGTTTCCGAGAAAATGAAAGCCCTGCTAATTATTGCAAGGCAGACGCAGCAAAGTGGGAAAAATGTGACCATCGCTCATATCCAGCGGGCAAAAGAAGCCGGAGCTACGGATCTGGAGATACACGATACCGTATTGATCTCAGCTCTTTTTTGCCTGTATAATAGGTATGTGGATGGACTTGGTACCAAGCTTCCAAAGGACAATTCTTACTTCAAATCCCTTGCCGAACGGTTGACCACTCAAGGTTATCATCGGAATCCCGGTGGATATGAACATCTCAAAAACAACAAGTAACAAAACTTGACCCAAAATGAAAAAAAAGCTAGTTATGTTGTTAATTCTAGGCTTATCGAGTCTAGCGTTAAGTGCCCAAACCAAACTGACCGGGACAGTTGCAGGTGCTGAATCCGGCGAAGGTATCATAGGAGCTTCTATCTTGATTCAGGGAAAACTGACCGGGACAGTGACTGACGGGGCAGGAAATTTTGAATTATCCACCGCAGTTAAACTCCCTCTTGTTTTGGAGATTTCATATGTGGGATACCAAAAAGCAATCATTGAAGTACAGACTTCAGCACCAATTGTGGTGAAATTAACCCCTTCTATAGAATTACTCAGCGAGGTAGTTTTCTCCGCTTCCCGAATAGAAGAATCGATTTTCCAATCTCCTGTGAGTATAGAAAAAATGGATATCAAGACCATCCGCGAATCAGCTTCCATGAATTTTTATGAAGGGATCCAAAATCTCAAGGGAGTGGAATTGGTGACCAGCGGGCTGACCTACAAACAGATCAATACCAGAGGCTTCAACAGTATAGGAAACCCGCGTATGTTACAGTTGGTGGACGGAGTGGACAATCAGACTCCTGGGCTGAATTTTGCGGTGGGTAATCTTTTTGGTTCCAACGACCTGGATATGGAAAGTGTCGAACTAATTCCTGGAGCAGCTTCCGCCCTTTACGGCCCGGTCGCATTCAATGGTGTATTGATGATGCGGACCAAAGACCCGTTCCTCTATCAGGGATTAAGTGTGCAGGCAAAGACAGGGATCAACCATGTAAATGACGCTAATGCTGATCCAAGCGGTGTTTATGATTTTTCTATTCGCTATGCCAAAGCCTTCAGTAATAAGTTCGCTTTCAAACTGAATGCTTCCTATTTCGCAGGTCTGGATTGGTATGCGACCAACTATGTGGATATTGATGCCCAAACTTCGCCGGAGTTTCGGGGGGACAATAATCCTGCAAGAGACGCGCTCAATATTTATGGAGATGAAGTGGCTAGAACCTTGCCGGGAATAGGCAGAGTATCCCGAACCGGCTATGAGGAAAAAGACCTGATGAATTACGATTCTAAAGGGATAGGTTTCAATACCTCGCTCCATTATCGGATTAATGAAAACATGGAAGTCATCTATGGATATCAAGCTGGCCAAGGACGGGCAGCTTACACGGGAAGTAACCGATTTATGCTAAATAACTTCTTGTTGCAGCAACATAAATTAGAGCTGAAAGGGTCTAACTTTTTTGTAAGGGGATATCTTATTGCCGAAAATTCCAATGATTCTTATAATACAAGAGCGCTAGGACAGCATATCAACCGTACCTGGGTGCGGGATTTGAACGGGCAGGTTGTTTCTTCCGACCAGGCTGACAATACGTGGTTTACCCGATATGAAGCTGCTTTCAACGGAGACATACCGAGTGTGGAGGCAGGAAATCACAGCTTTGCCAGATCGTTTGCAGATGAGGGAAGACTAGTTCCTGGTTCTCAAAATTACAATGCAGAGAAAGACCGCCTGATCCAAGTGCAAGGGTTAGCAGGAGCAGGAATATTAAGTCAGAGTAAGTATTACCATGCCGAAGGACAGTATGATTTTAGCAACAAAATCAAATTTGCGGATATTTTGGTCGGGGGTAATTTCAGGCTTTATGACATGTTTACTAATGGAACGTTGTATGATGACCTGAACAAAGATGTCAAAATCAGAGAAGGGGGTGCTTTTGTCCAGATTTCCAAGCGACTTGTTGATGATAAACTGAAGCTTACTTTCTCTGAGCGATATGATAAAAATGAAAACTTCCAGGGAAGGTTAACCCCAAGAATATCAGCTGTGTTTTCTCCTTCAGAAAAGCACAGCTTTCGTTCTTCCTTCCAAAGTGGCTTCAGAAATCCCACTCCAGGGGACCAATATATTTTCTTAAATGTCGGCCCTATTATCATTTTGGGAGGTGTTCCGAGTAACAGTGAAGGACTCAATGTTTATGAGAACTCATATACTTCTGCTTCAGTTGGAGTTTTTGGGTCAGCATTTGGCCAAGCAGTAGGCTCAGGCACTCCTCCTTCAGATGCTTTGATGAGTAACTTGAATCTGCTGGAAAAATCTGACGTGGACTACATCAAGCCCGAGCGTATTTCTACCTTTGAAGTTGGATATCGGGGGCTATGGGTGGATAATCTCTCTGTGGATTTTAACTACTACTATAGCCGCTATACTGACTTCATCATCAATACGGTAGTCATCAGACCTGATAGCGAAATTTTGCTGGAAAATGGCGATTATAATCCGGCCGCCGCAATGGATATTCTCAATGGTAACATTCAGGCGTTTCAGCTCTATACCAATGCTTCAGATGTGGTTTCTTCTCAGGGCGCTACGTTAGGCTTGAATTACCTATTGCCTAGAGGGTATTCTTTGGCAGTTAATGGTACTTGGGCATCTTTTGACCTGATGGAAGCAGACGCAAACAATATCCCAGCTTTTAACACACCGGAATTCCGTACCGGGGTCACATTTGGAAACCCTGCATTGACCAAGCGGTTAGGATTCAATGTTGCTTGGAGATGGCAGGATGCTTTTGACTGGAGTGGGACGCTGACCCAGTTGCAGCCGGGGAAAATTGATGCTTATTCAATGGTGGATGCGCAACTCAGCTACAGACTTCCACAATTGAAATCTTTTGTGAAGCTCGGTGCCAACAATTTGTTTGACAATCAGGTGTTTCAAGCATTTGGGTCTCCGACTGTAGGTGGATTATACTACATCAGTTTGACATTTGATGAGATGTTTCGGTAATGGAATCGACGATAACCATACCTAGCGATTCCGAAGTGGGCAGAGACAAGATCTCTGTTTACCTTTGGAGTGTTTTCCTGATTTGTTTTTTTGGAAATGCAAGTGCGGGGACGATATCAACGATCGCCTCAGTTTATTTGCCTGTTATCGCAGATCAATTGGCAAATGCAGGTTCAGCAGAACAAATCTATGAAATCAGTGCCTATATCAATGCCCTTTATCTGGCCGGCTGGGCGATAGGAGGAATGACATGGGGATTAATCTCTGATAAAATCGGCAGAGCAAAATCACTGGCGATGTGCCTGGGTACAGTAGGGATATTTACCTTTTGTGTATCATATGCCGGTTCATGGGAAGTTGTCGTTGGGCTCAGGCTGTTAGGTGGGATAGCTGTGGGTGGCGTGATGGTCATCACAATGACCTTGTTATCTGAGGTTTGGCCAGCCAAAACCCGCTCAGTGGTGATGGGGATAGTTTCAATCGGGTTTCCGGTGGGGATATTCTCTTCCGGATTGGTCAATCTTTGGGTGAATGATTGGAGACAGGCATTTTTTATTGGAGCATTCCCTCTTATCCTGGCAGCGATTTCTTCTGTACATTTAAAAGAGTCCCCCAAATGGAAGCTTTCCCAACTGAATATTGTAGGTACCGAACCCCAAAAGAATTCTCATTTTAAAGCACCGGGACTGATTCATGGTGCGGTGGTTTTTGGAAGCATGTTGATCGCACTTTGGTCAGCGTTTTCCTGGATGCCTACTTGGGTACAAAGTTTACTGCAGGAGTCATCAGGCCAGACAGAGCGTGGATCAGTGATGATGATTTTGGGTTTTGGGGGAATCCTAGGAGGGATACTTTCAGGGTGGATTGTAAAAGTGATTGGAATAAGAAAATCTATGTTGATTTGCTTTTCCGGAGCACTGGGTATTTCCATCCTGCTTTATGGCTTTACTCAGGAATTCTCCATGTGGATTTATCCCGCTATTACCTGCCTTTCCTTTTTCTTTGGAATTAGTCAGGGATTACTTTCCTTTTACATCCCACAACTTTTTGCAATTGAGATTCGAGCTGGGGCAACAGGTTTTTGTTTCAATGCAGGAAGGGTGATCACAGCCTTAGCCGTCTTTTCTCTAGGGTCATTGGTAGTGTACCTTGGTGGATACGGTAACGCCCTTCTGCTTTTTTCAGGATTCCTACTAGTCGGATTTTTCTTTGTTTTAGTCAGCAAATCTCCTTCACAGCAAAATAATCAATAATCCATGGCCTTTATCAATTTAGAAAATAAGCTTTCAGGCATTAGAAGTTTGGTGAAATATCGACCGGAAACCGGAAGACATTTGTATGCATTGGTCAGGGTACTACTGACGGGTGACTCCTCACTGAGCAAGGGAGAAAGAGAGCTGATAGCAGCCTTTGTCTCCAGTCGTAACGGATGTGTGTTTTGTACTGAAAGCCACGCTTCGGCAGCCCGGATTCTCTTTGAAAACCACGCGCAAGTAGTTGATGAGGTTTTGGAAAATGGAGCATCTGATAATTTAAGTTTAAAAATGAATGCCCTCCTGCTACTGGCAGGGAAGGTACAAATAAGTGGAAAGGAAGTTAGACCAGAGGATATTGAAAGAGCCAAGAATTCTGGCGCAACTGACCTTGAAATCCATGATGCTGTACTCATTTCGGCAGTCTTTTGTCTTTTCAACCGCTATGTCGATGGCTTGGGCACTCCCCTTCCTGAGAATTCATCTGATTTTATTGAGATGGGGCATCACATGGTCTCCAATCAATATCAGTTTCATACCAATCCAAATCCTTAAGTTATGGCATACATTCATGTACCTGAAAATCTCCCTGGAATCCGTGGGCTAATGGCCTTCAGACCGGATACCGCCAAACACCTAAACCAACTCGCAGAGGAGCTGCTCAGGTCGGAAAATTCACTTACACGAGGTGAGCGAGAGTTGATCGCAACACATGTTTCTTACCTGAATGACTGCTTTTACTGCCAGCATGCCCATCAAGCATTGGCAGGGCATTATCTTGAATGTGATTTTGAGAAGTTGGATGAAATCAAAGCAAATCCTGATCGGGCTAATCTTTCGTCCAAAATGAAAGCCTTGCTCAAGATCGCAGGAAGTGTTCAAAAAGGGGGACTTCACGTTTCTTCAGATCAAATTGATGCAGCCAAACATGAAGGGGCTACAGACCGTGAAATTCACGATACGGTTTTAATTGCCGCCGCTTTTTGTATGTTCAATCGCTATGTGGACGGACTGGGGACAGAAGCTCCCTTGGATAGGGAGTTCTACGTAAACCGCGCCGAAAGCAGGGCAATTGAGGGATATGCAAATTATAACCCCGAGAATTAGTCAATTCGTGTCAATAGTTTTGGGAGTCTGACTTTTTCATATTCCTGAAGGTACTTTGACTTCTTTTTCCTGACTTCGACAGTCGTCAGTCCCATTTCATTATAATTAACTGACAAACAGTGTTTTAGTGTTTTAGACTTGTCGTTTTGGGTGTCCTGGGGGTGTTTTTGATTACTTTTAGACATGTTTGTCCGCAAGAAACCTAATAAAAGTGGCAAGATCAGTGTACAGGTAATTGAGAAAATCAAGGGCAAATA
>NZ_JAJUWR010000052.1 GCF_021390545.1 Algoriphagus sp. AGSA1
CTTAAAGGCTACATTTAAGTCTTGTTTTTGCACACCTCAAAATACATGTTTTGAGTTAAAACAGGAAAGGCTAGCCGAGAAATCGACTAGCCTTTTAAACTAGCTACTTTTGAGACAGCCTCTTTTTCTCTTGTAACCCAATCTACTATTTACTTTCTTAATTATTTATTCTGCTGCATTTCGACACCGCCCCCTTCATTTCCGCCTTCCTTCAGATCATCGTTAGATACTGATTTTTTCCTTCTCGGCTTCTGATCCATGCTTAGCTTGCCTATTCTGTAGCTGAAGTTGATTTTGAAGTTCATGTTACGCATGATGTTCGTACTGTTCTGAACGATTGTAGGAGTAACAATCTCGTTTTTCATTTTAAACTCCCTCGTCAGGAAGTTATCCGCACCGAATCCGATAGTCCCTCTCTTCTCATTGAACTGTTTGTTGATTCCCATTCCGTACATATAGAACCCACCGGAAGTACCCTGCAACTGAACCTGGCGTCCTCTGGCAAAAGTAAAGGCCTGAATCTGCCAGTCGTTAGGCAAAGAATAGTTGCCGAAAAGGCGACCACTGATCACAAATCCCTCATTGGATGCCGCAAAATCCGGATCAGTAAGCCCATTATCAAGTAAAGCGTAGTAGGCGTCCACGCTGCCGTTCAGGGAGAACTTGTTACTAATGCTGATATTGGTAAAGATGTTCGTACCAAAAGCTCTTTCATGACCTATATTGTCATACCCTGTGTAGATCACACCATCATCTTCTACCGTTCTAATCGCCTGTATGGAACCTGTTGTGTTTCTAAAGAAACCGCTGAAACTTACCATGGTACTTTTGAAAAAGGTGCTGTAACCCAACTCGTAGTTGTCTGTGAACTCAGGATCCAACTCCGGGTTACCCTGAGAAACCTGAAGTGGGTTAGATGCATCAATATTTGGATTCAGGAACCTAAGCGATGGACGGGAAATCCTTCTGTTATAAGAAGCTTTGATCATATTGCCGTTGGCAAGATTTCTGCTCAGGTTCAAACTAGGCACGATAGTACCATAAGAAGGAATATCTACCGGAGAAGACTCAGTTCTAAAATCAGCATTGATCGTGGTGTATTCGTATCTGATACCGGGCTTGATCGTATAGTTTTTGAACAATGTAGTGGTGTATGACACATATCCTGCCGTCACATTCTGGTCATAGCTAAAGTCGTTGCTCAAGCTTGGATTTGGATCTTCAACGTACTCTCCATCAGCGCCTTCTGCCTGGAAATAGGCAAAGTCAGAATAGGCTTTTCTAAGGATGTTTTTGGCTCCATATTCCAGTATCGATTTACCGTCCTTTCCTAGCGGCTCCACCAGATCCAACTGAACGGTAAACTCTTCATTTTTGCTTGGATTGTCGTTTTTCAAACGGGAGTTTATGGTTAACAAATCCTCCTCAAAAAGTGTGTTCACAAAGGAGTTCTCCCCATTGTTACGGCTATACAACGTTAGCAAAGAGATTTCTTTGCCTTTTTTCTCAAAGGTTTTAGTGTAGTTAAGACTGATATCTACTGAATTAGAGTTGTCTTTAGTATCCGTTTCCCGTAGAGCTGTGCGAATCAAATCCCCCTCAAGGTAGTTTTCAGTCAAGAAATTCTCCTGGAAGTTATTCCTGTTTCTAATCCCGAAATTCACAGCCGCATTGAGGAAATTATATTCATCTATTTCATAATCCACCCCAAAATTATATCTCCCAAAAAGATGCGTGCTTTTAGTATCTGCCATCTGAAGAACTGTGGAAGTAGTCCCATCAGGATTCGAAATCACCTGCTTATTTTCGAAACTTCCGTTGATATTATACCCAGCTCTACCAAAACCGCCCAAGGTAAACCCAAACTTGCCCTTTCTTGCGCTCGCATTTAACCCGAAATCCGACCCCCTGAGTCCTGCCCCAGTACGGATATTCGCAGACATACCCTGAAGGTTGTTCTTCTTGGTCACGATATTGATCACCCCTGAAGTTCCCTCCGCGTCGAATCTGGCCGATGGAGATGTTATTACTTCCACTGACTTGATCTCGTCTGCTGGAATCTGCTTCAGCGCATCTGTGATACTGCTTGCCGCAATTGCTGAAGGTCTTCCGTCTATCAACACCGTGATATTGCTGCTTCCTCTCATGGAGACGTTTCCGTCCAGATCCACAGATAGCATCGGTACTCTTCTAAGTACATCTGTACCATCACCACCTGCTGTGGTCTTATCGTTCTCAGCTTTGTAGATCGTACGGTCCACACGCTCTTCGATCAAATCACGCTGGCCCTGTACCGTTACTTCTTCCAGTGCCAGGCCTTCGTCAGTCATCTCTATCTCCCCTATATTTACATCTCCTGTCTTAGAGACCACCTTAATCCCAGTAATAGTTTTGGTTTCAAAGCCCAAAAAACTGAGCTTCAAATCGTAGGTTCCAGGATCCATACCCGTGATGAAAAACATCCCATCTCCATCAGCAACAGCTCCTGCCACATTTGTCTCACTTCCGGACACGTACAGAGCAGCGGTGGCGTATGCGACAGGATCCCCGGTTTTAAGATCCTTTGCTATCCCTACAATTTTAGCTGGAGTGGATTCTTTTCCAGAAGACTGCTGGGCCATTGTGCCACTTGCGGTAAGCAGGAAAAGAACTGAGAGAATGTTGAATAGTTTTTTCATTTGTCGTAGATAGTTGCTTTTTTGGGCTGGCGATTGAAGTTGCGCCTTTTTAATTTTCAGGGCCATTTCCAGTACACCCGAGAAAACTGTTCTGTAGGTCCCGTGTTATTTGATACCCCAAAGCAACAGGGTTTGTTTCGCAGTTTTTCTGTAAATAGACGGCTGGGGCAAATCCATCGACAAACCGCCACTTTCATCAGACAAAACCTTTGCAATAATCTGCGAACCGATTTATCTATCCATTGGGGGGCTTGGTAGTCACAATCGAGGATTTCGTAGATTTAATTTTAAATAGATGAGCGGTTTACGTTAGTTTGGAAACTGAAAACCAGATTTATGATCAATCTAAGTCCCAAGAGAAGAGTTTCTATTCTAGTACATATTCTGGGCTGGACTATGCTCAGCACCGTATTGTTGCTGCTCTCCCCTCTTTCTTGGCGGGTGGATATTCCTGTTGAGTTTTGGATACGCCAAGCTTTTATGGCACTTCTTTTAATTTCCATATTTTATGTGAACATGCTTTGGTTCGTGCCAAAGGTTCTTCTGGAAGGAAAACACGCAGTATTCCTCTTAACAATAATCTTGGGAGGGGTGCTTTTTGTGGGCGTGCTTATCTATGCGGAAAACTTCCTTAACCTTCCGGAACTTATGCATTATGCCTTCCACCCCGATGAACCTTATACCCCCAGACCACGCAGGACTTCCGGAGACATTTTCAATATCATGCTCTATTTACTCTCAATAGGTATCAGTACATCTGTAGCTTCGGTACAAAAATGGCAAAGAGATGAGTCCGTGAGAAGGGAGCTTGACCAGCAGCGGATCAATACCGAACTTTCTTACCTAAAGGCACAGATCAACCCCCACTTTTTTTTCAATACCCTGAACAACATCTATGCACTGACTAATCTGGATGTGAAAAAAGCGCAGGAGGCACTCTTGAAACTTTCCCGGATGATGCGATATGTGCTGTATGAAAACCAGAAAAATGAGACATTACTGAGCAGAGAGGTGGGTTTTATCAATGATTACATCGAATTGATGAAAATGAGACTTACCGAAAAAGTTACACTCAATATCTCCATAGACGAGCCAAAGGATGATTTGGTCATCGCCCCCATGCTTTTACTTCCTTTTATGGAAAATTCATTCAAACATGGAGTCAGCAGCCAGCAGGAAAGCGAAATATTGATCAAACTGGAGATTATGGGAGATACGTTGTTTTTTGAAACACGGAACCATATTTTCCCAGTGCATCATGATAGTCCCGAGGCAAAAGAAAACGGAATCGGTTTGGTCAATACCCAAAGACGTCTGAGCCTCCTCTATCCTGACAAACATCGTCTTAAATTTGGTAAAGACGAGTCCAAACAAGAGTATTGGGTAAACCTCACAATCAACCTCGAATGAAATCGACACGATTAAAATCATCATTTAACACACAGGGCTCCGCCGACTGTCGGATTAATCGTCAAAGATTCTCCCGATCCGCCGCGGCGGACGGGACAGGCTATCTGGCCTTAGAAAAACAATTATAAACACATGAAATCAAGCTTGTCGAAGGCGACACACAAAGGGATGATTATTCCCCGGGCGAGATTCCATATGACCATTGAAAAACAATTATAGACACATGAAACTTAACTGTGTAGCCATAGATGACGAGCCACTTGCGCTGGAATTACTCAGCAAGTTTATAGAACAGACCTCTTTTCTGAACCTGATCGGCAAGTTTTCCAATGCCATAGAGGCTTTGGGCTTTATCAATCAGTATGAGGTGCATCTGGCCTTTATGGATATACAGATGCCTGATCTCTCTGGCATGGAGCTCGCCAGAGTGCTGGATGGCAAGAAAAACTCTGACAAGACGCGGATTATCTTTGCAACTGCATACCATCAATTTGCCATCGAAGGCTACAAAGTAGAGGCTCTGGATTATCTGCTTAAACCTTATAGCTATGAGGATTTTTTGAATGCCGCTACCAAAGCTTTTTCCTACTTCGAAAAACAGGAACAAACCAAAACAGAATCTACTGCTGATCCAGCTACTCCCGAATACATTTTCCTAAAAGTGGAGTACCAGCTGGTCAAGGTAATGCTGAAGGACATCGCTTATGTAGAGGCGTACAAGGACTATGTGAAAGTGCATTTCCTGTCAAAGCCCAACCCCTTACTATCTCTAACCAGCCTAAAAAGCATGGAGGAGTTGCTTCCTTCAGATAAGTTCATGAGAGTTCATAGGTCATATATTGTAGCGCTTGACCATATTGATTCAGTATCCAAAAATGTGATTCAAATCGGTAAAAACCACCTTACCGTTAGCGACAACTACAAGGAAGCTTTTCTGGAGTTTATGAGTAGATGGATGAATTAAGTGCTCTAAAAAATACTGCTTAGATATTCCTCGGCTGTCATCACAGGCAAAGTAGAGTTCTTATAATCTTTTCCATTTCGGGTAATAATGATTGAGCAATTGGCTTGTACAGCTGAATAATATTGAACGGCATCTTCAAAATCCTTAAAACCGGAATTCAATCCTTTTTCAATTATATCTTCATCCACAGCACATACCTCACATAGGATTTTAAACATTCTAAGTTTCTTTAAAACCGAATCTGAGGCTTCATACTTGCTTAAAACGTAATCTATTGTGGTAAATGAAAACGGGGAAACAATTATTTTAATTCTCTTTTGATCCGCTAACGTCACAACCTTAGCAATTGCATCATAAAAAGGAACTCTTTCCCCCAGTAAATCCAAAATGACATTGGTATCCAAAAAAATTCTACTCATCTGTATTTTTGATCCAAATACTCCGCACGATCCTTTTTATAGTCGTAGTCAGCAGGGATCTTCACTCCTGAAGAAAGACTTTTTACAAAGGGAGATATTTCGAGCTCCTCAGTTGGTTGGGGTGAAGTCAATGAACTAAGATAATTCTCAATCAGTCGAGACAAGCTCGTCTTCTTCACAGATGCATAGCGTTTAGCTTTTTCAATCACCTCCTGATCAAGCTTTAAGGTGAGTTTAGTGTCCATAACATTTTTATCAATACGTGCAAATATAATTATTTTGTACGTAAACACCTTGACTCTGGTTCTCCGCTTTCTTACAAAGTTTTGGATTCAGGGCAAAAGTACTTGTGACAGAAAATCGTTGAGTTCGGGAAAAACCACACCAGCATCAGGAGCCACAAAAGTAATCTAGGAGTTTATGAGTAAATGGATGAATTGAAAAGGTCATTCTTAGATTCGAAATCAGCTTTTTTCTTACACTTCAAAGGCTGATTAATCAACCCTCATGTAAGGCACTGGCTCCAAACATGCCGCATTAAATGGGCAGATCTCAAAAAGCTCAGAATAATCTTCAACGACGGCATATTCCATAATAAAATCAGTTTCTCCATAGAAAGTCAACTCTTCTTTTGGCATATAGTTGATATCAGCCACACCCATATGATATGAATCATCATAAGAGATAACTACTTTTCCATCCTCAATGGAATAAGTACCTGAAAAATAAGCTCTGTATCCCAAAATCTCATCTGATCCAATTTCAGTGGTATAACTCTCTCCACTGACAGTGCCATTCGACTTGAACTCAAGCATATCCACAAAACTAAACTTATCTTCTCCCCATCCCAGGTTTCCTTCCGAGTTGCGCTCATACATTCCTTCTACTCTCAGATTAGGAGAAGGCTCTGCCACATCTTTGCAGCTCAAAAGCAGCATAGCCAATGCAATCAATGGTAATAGTCTTGTTTTCATAAGTCAAGGGATTTAAAATGAGATAGAATTTAAAGAACTTCGGATTCTTATGTCTTTACGTTTCCCACTTAAGAAACGCTACAGTAAAAATAGTTTTTAAATAATTTATTACAAAGTACTATTTATCAGGAATTTATCCCCGATTCTTTACCCAAAGTAAATCGCCGTACTTTTAAAAAATACTTCAAAGAACTTTCTACGGAAGAATTCATAGGAAGTTAAACCATGTGATTTAAAACACTTAAAAATTGAAAATCACCAACTCAAAACTATGCTCTCTGCGTAACCCTCTTTGTACACGGCGGTAAAAAAAGCCATAACAAAAAACCCGATCTCACGACCGGGTTTCTTTGATTATTTTCTTCTTGCTTTGCCTGCTGGAAGCATCTTGCTCATAGCGGCTTTGGCACCACCCATCTTGTTCATCTGCTTCATCATCTTCCGCATATCGGCAAACTGTTTCATCAGATTGTTCACTTCCACAATAGTTCTTCCTGACCCTGCCGCAAGCCTTTTTCTTCTGCTCCCGTCGATCATATCGGGATGTTCTCGTTCTGCGGGAGTCATAGAGCGGATGATTGCCTCGATCGGTTTGAAAGAATCGTCGTCTATGTCCAGCCCCTTTATCGCTTTGCCCATACCTGGGATCATCCCCAGTAGATCCTTGATATTACCCATTTTCTTCACCTGCTCCAGCTGGGAAAGGAAATCATCAAAGTTGAAATTATTAGACCGGATCTTGGAATTGATGCGCTTGGCTTCGTCTTCATCAAAGGACTGTTGCGCTCTCTCTACCAAGGAAATCACATCTCCCATCCCGAGGATTCGCTGAGCCATACGATCTGGATGGAACACATCCAGATCTTCCATTTTCTCACCTGTAGAAATAAACTTGATCGGTTTATTTACCACATGACGGATAGAAATCGCAGCACCACCACGGGTATCACCATCGAGTTTGGTGAGTACCACTCCATCAAAATTCAAGCGCTCGTCAAATGTCTTGGCAGTATTCACCGCATCCTGTCCAGTCATGGAATCGACCACAAAAAGTGTTTCAGAAGGATTTAGCGCTTTCTTCAGCGCCTCTATCTCATTCATCATCGCATCATCCACAGCCAGACGACCTGCAGTATCCACTACTACTGTCTTCTTACCTGTCTTTTTCGCATAGGCTATGGCATTGCTTGCAATTTCCAGGGCATTCTTGTTCTCAGGCTCAGCATACACTTCCACACCGATCTGTTCACCCAACACTTTCAGCTGATCAATTGCCGCAGGACGGTAAATATCACAGGCGACCAATAAGACCTGACGGCCTTGTTTTTTCAGATGAGCACCGAGTTTTCCAGTAAAAGTGGTTTTACCGGAACCCTGAAGACCAGAAATCAGGATGGTGGAAGGATCACCGGAGATTTTGATATCTTCCTTTTTCCCACCCATGAGCTTAGTCAGCTCCTCTTGGGTGATTTTGATCAATAACTGGCCTGGGGAGACCGCAATCAAAACATCGCGACCCAAGGCCTCAGTCTTGATGGTATCGGTGACTTCTTTGGCTACTTTATAGTTTACATCCGCATCTATCAAAGCTCTTCTGATCTCTTTGACAGTAGTTGCGACGTTTATTTCCGTGATGGTCCCGGTTCCTTTCAGCGTTTTGAAAGCCCGGTCTAATTTTAAACTTAAATTATCAAACATTCCTTACATGGCTATTTGCAGCAAAAGTAATGATTTTCATCAGTGATAGAAAGGAGTCTGTCATGTGTTTATGATTGTTTTATAGGATTATTCGCAATGATGCCAGTAACCAAAATTTCTTTGTTCACCCAGCCAGAAGGCCGAAGTGTCCTAATGCTGGCGTTAACTGAATCCTATAGTACTATTATCTAATTACTGGTAGAAAGCGGATATACATAATGTTTTAAATCGATCACCCAGCACCGTCCTGGCAGGCTACATAATCCAGAAAGATAAATCAACCCAATGTGCGCCGTTTTCAGTCATCTTCGATTTGACCTATTGCAGCGAGTCTCATCCTATTTATTACGTGGGTTTACCCATAAATCCCTAATTTGCGCAAGCATATATTATTCAAAGTAAAATTCTTTTCATGCAGTTGAATTTCAAAAAAGACGTACTTCCCCATCTGGTAGGAATCGCTATTTTCTATGCTATTGTAGTCGTTTATTTCGCTCCAGTGGTGTTGCAGGACCAGGTGATCATGCAAGGGGATATCCTCAAGTGGGAAGGCTCTGCCAAGGAAGCGATCGACTACCGTGCGGCTACGGGCGAGGAAGCCCTGTGGACCAACAGTGTTTTTGGAGGAATGCCCGCCTATTTTGTTAGTTTGGAGTTTGCCGGAGACATTACCACTGGACTCTTGTCAATAATCACCTTAGGCCTCCCACATCCTGTAAACAGTCTGTTTCTAGGTATGGTGTCCATGTATGTGCTGATGCTGACATTCAGGGTCAGACCTGCATTTGCAATTATTGCCAGTGTGGCTTTTGCGATGAGTTCTTACAACCTGCTGAGTCTAGCCGCAGGCCACAATGCCAAAATCTGGGGCATCTGTCTTATACCAATGATCTTGCTGGGCATTCACCTGGCTTTTCAAAAGAAGCGGCTACTGGGTGCAGGGGTTTTGGCCCTAGGCCTGTTGCTTCAGCTTAAGTTCAACCATATTCAGATTACGTATTACACACTTATAATTTCGGTCATTTATCTGATTGTCAGACTTGTATTTGACTGGAAGAAAGAAGGCGTTAAGCAACTGGGCAAAACTATTGTGTTTTTGGTTTTAGGAGCTGTTTTAGCTGTAGGGGGAAATATCGGCAGGATAGCTACTGCTATGGAATACGCTCCATACTCCACCCGTGGCAATGCCACATTGGAATCAGCTTCCGGAGGACTGGACAAGGATTATGCGTTTTCCTGGTCCAATGGCAAGTTGGAAACGCTTACTTTTTTGGTACCAAACTTCTATGGAGGCGGCAGTAGCACTCCACTTGGCAAAAACACCGCCTCAGAGAAAGCCTTGCGAAATAATGGGTTAGAGCCCGCTCAGATCAATGGATTTCTTCAGGGAGCGCCTACTTACTGGGGAGACCAACCCTTCACCGGAGGGCCTATATACGGCGGGGTAATCCTGGTTTTCCTTGCCTTTATCGGCATCTGGGCTGCTCCCAAAGAAAGCCTGTACACGTTTGGGGCGATTATCGTTCTTTCCCTCATGCTTTCTTGGGGCAAAAACCTGAGTTGGTTCAATTACCTATTGTTCGACATTTTACCTGGTTATAATAAATTCCGGGCGGTATCCATGGCATTGGGCATGACGCTTTTCGCCATTCCGGCATTAGGTGCAATTTCCCTGGAAAGACTCTATAAAAGCAAGGATTTCAAAGTTCTTTATATAGCCGGGGCGTCCATAGGCGGATTACTGATATTGCTGGCTATCGGGGCCGGAATTTTCAGATTTGAAGGAGCTGCCGACGCAGACTTGCCCGAATGGCTCATAAGTGCGCTCCGGGAAGACCGCAAGGCAATGCTTTCCGCCAGTGCTTGGAGAAGCTTTGCTCTTGTGTCCGCATCATTTGCGCTGATTTACTTTGCGATGAAAAACAGAATCTCTGACCTTATACTAGGTCTGGGGATATTTGCACTGGTCACCATAGATCTTTGGTCAATAAATAAGCAGTATCTCAATGACAGTTCATTCCAGGGCAATCCCAGCAGAGCCTACTTTGCCGAAACCCCCGCAGATCAGGAGATAGCCAAGGATCAGAGCTACTTCAGAGTGCTCGATCTGACAGAATCATTGACTGCGACCGGAAAATCCTCCTACAGATTCCATAGCCTTGGAGGATACCATGGTGCCAAAATGCGAAGGTATCAGGATCTGCTGGACAACAGGCTGAGCTTTGAATTAAATGACTTTGTAAAAAAAGCACAGGAAGGAAATTTTGATTTTGAAGGTATCCAGACTATCAACATGATGAATACCAAATACCTCATCGCCGGAACGGCTGCAAACTCGGTTTTTGAAAATCCAGAAGCCAATGGGCCTGCCTGGGTTCCTTCTAAGATAGTATCCATAAAGTCAAACCAAGAGGAAATGGATGAGCTGGGTAGAATAGACACCAAAACCGAGGCAACTGTCAACACCACCGAATTTGGTGAAGTAAGTGCGGGAAACGGAAAAATCACCCACACCTCCTATGCTCCAAACGAACTCAAATACCATGCTGAAATGGATCAGGGCGGGCTGGTCGTGTTCTCAGAGATTTATTATCCTATAGGGTGGAAAGCCACCATAGATGGTGAAGAAGCGGAGATTCTGCGTACAGACTACCTGCTGCGGGGTCTGATCATCCCTGAAGGAACTCATGAGATTGTTTTCAAGTTTGAACCAAAAAGCTATACTGCTACCAAAACCCCGATGATCATCTTTCAATACTTAATTGTGTTGTCATTAGTGGCCGGAGTGTTTTTCACGATCAAAGACAAGAATGAAAGAGGATAAAGATAAAGTAGTCAGTTTTTACGACCAGTTTGCTGAGAAGCAGGAGAAGACCGGCATAAATTCCCGTCACCTCAATATCCTGGACAAGGTGAAAGCAGCAGGGCTGAACGCCAACCACAGTATATTGGAGGTGGGTTGTGGTATTGGCACAGTCAGTCATTTGCTGGCGAACCAGGTGAAACAAGGAGATATACTGGCTGTGGATATCTCACCGGAAAGTATAGAGAAAGCAAAAGTGCTGTGGAAAAATCAAAGCAACCTTAAATTTGAAGTTTCGGACATGTCTGACTTTGACAGGCCGGGAAAGACCTTTGATTTCTTTGTGTTTCCGGATGTGCTGGAGCATATACCAGTAGATCAGCACCACAGGTTATTCCGCAATATTTATAAGCATTCACACCAGGATTCGGTGATCTTCATTCACATCCCTGCCCCTAGATATTTACAGTGGATGATAGAAAATGAACCGCAAAAACTACAGGTCATCGATCAACCCCTAGACTCTGGAGATCTGATAAAAAGCATTACTTCCAATGGCTTTTACCTGGAAAAAATGGAAACCTATCCGGTTTTTTTCGAAGAGAAAGACTATCAATACTTCGTGTTTCGAGCTTCTAAGCCCCTGTTCAAGTCCACCCCCAGAAGCAAGTGGGAGGTTCTTAAAGAAAGGCTAAGCATAAGACTGAAACACGGAATAATAAACTAACCTTAATGAAAATAGCAGAAAACACAGTAGTTGGATTAACCTACGAACTACAGGTGAGCAAAGAGGCAGATGAAATAGAATCCGCACCATTCAGTGTAGAAATCCGTGATCCGGAAGATCCATTTTATTTTCTTTTTGGAGCAAGTGATCTACCTGAAAAATTCGAAGAATTACTCCTGAACAAAGAAGAGGGAGAAAAATTTTCATTTGTAATCCCGGTGGCGGATGCCTACGGTGAGGCAGATCAGGAACTGATCGTAAACCTCTCGAAGTCCCAGTTTTCCGGTGAGAATGGTTTCAATCCCGAAATGCTCAAAGAAGGCAACTTTTTGCCACTTATGGATGAAGACGGATATCCTATGCAGGCAAAAATCCTTAAAGACCTCGGAGAAGAAATCCTCTTGGATTTCAACCATCCATTGGTGGGATTTGACCTACATTTCGACGGGACTGTCATGAAAGTCCGTGAAGCCACCAAAGAAGAGCTTGCCCATGGCCACGTCCATGGTGAGCAAGGAACGCACAGCGAGGAGTAAAATACCTAGAAACAAATAATGCAAGCGGTAAGAAGTCTGACTTTTTACCGCATTTTTTTTGCAATTACCACTGATAGATTAAGACTTTTATATCAACAAAAATGAAAGTTGGTCTTCTTTAATTCAATATGTAACCTGGGAAAATCGGTATCCCTTTCTCCGGTATTCTTAAACTCGGTCTATGCCTCCACGTGGTCAGTGTGACACAGACCACGGCTAGAGAGGTGCCCCTTTGCATGGAATCTGCGGATATCCGCGTCTTTTTCTGTGTTAACCTGCCTAATTGCAGTCAGGTCTGCGGGAACTGTTTAAGACTTTAAGCAACAGCAATGGTTAGACCTGCCTAGCTATTCAATTTGAACAAATCCCCCTCCTTGTCTGCTTCATCTTTGACTTTTTCCCCGGCTATTTCTCCCATATCCTCCTCTACGATCCATCCTTTACCAAGTGCATAACGGGAGGCTTCCAAGGTATCCTTCACAAGCAACATTTCTACTCCAAGACCTTTCAATTCGTCACATATCCTCTCCGCATACGCATGTCTGGAAGCATGTACGTCACGTATAAAAATCATCCTAATTCGACCTGGGAACTCCTTTACTACCTGAAGATAAATCTCAGGATCTTCCTGACCGCTATCTCCAATAAGGATAAACTGAAGCCCGGAATAAATTGACAAGATCTGACGCACTTGTTTTATCTTGTGTTCAGAATGGCTGCCAGAGATCAATTCCGTACGTGACAGGCCTATATCCCGCAACATCAATGGCCCTTTGGGAATATGATGGATTCGAAGCAGTTCGTGAAGAAAATCATAAAGATTCCATGGACTGCTGGACACATAAAAAAAAGGGTTGCTTTCAAGGCTATCGGTCCCCTTTTGCAAAGCTTTGTAAAAAGCCGCCACACCTGGGAAGGGGATCCTGGTATGCGCATTTTTGGCAAAGGTGGTTTTTAGCATCTCAGCTAGGCGCATCGCGCCAGTAGGAATGATCGTATCGTCAATATCTGAAATGATCCCATAATCTATATTGCCCACCGGCAGAAACACATCCCCCACAGCTATTACCTCCCCTTGGTTCCTTATCACCTGATCCAATAGTGTCAACTTTACCTGCTGCCATCGTTCCTCAGCCTTAACCACCTCTGTAGGATGGATTTTAAATTCGAAATATCCCTCCTCATCAGTTTCCACTACGTATTCCTCTCCCTGAAACTGCGCCATTACCCTCACCCCGGGAATTACCACACTCATAAATCTCCTGCGCATCCGCCCGATATTCCGCCAGACACTGTCTTCAGGAGTGGACTCTCCAATCCTATTGTCACGGATCACTCTACCCACCAGCAGAATCTCCTTTTCATTTCCAAAGCCTTCAAATGGAACGATCAAAAGCGACTTTACCAAGCCCAGCTTGATCCAAAGCCATAGCACAACCTGATTGACAGCCAACTTGATTTCGTAGAGTATGGTAAGTAGTATGTTCCTTTTTTGAGGCATAGGCGAAACTATAGGCGGATCAGAAACGGATCAAATTCTGTTCCTGCCAACTTACATACACCCTGTCTCCCACCCCAAAGCGCCTCATAGGATCATCCACTTCCCAAGTTATGCCACTATCCTTAAGTTGAATCTGAAGTGAATTGAAGTGTACCAAAAAACGGGAATCCGTCACATGGGCTAACAGGCCTCCTTTGGTACGCAGTCTTACATCAGCGGGTCGTAAGTAGGTGTTCTTTGATTCAGGAAGGCGGTTGATAGGACTGAAAAGCCTTGCAACATATTTCGTATTGGGTTTTTCGCACAGTAATCGGGAAGAGCCTTTTTGTACTGTTTTCCCTTTTTGGAGTATGATCAGATTATCAGTGAGCCGCAGCGCATCGTCCAAATCATGGGTAACAAACACCACCGTTGTACCCATTTCCTTAAACGACTCTTTCAATTCCCCTATTAGGTGATGTGTTTGAATCGTGTCCAGCGATGAAAAAGGCTCGTCCAGTAATAATACATCAGGTTCCACAGCCAGTGCTTTACCTATGGCGACTTTTTGCTTTTGTCCGCCGGAAAGCTGGTATGGAAGCCGATCCCGGAAATCGCCCAAACCCAACAATTTCAAAAGCTCCTCTACCCTTCTTTTAGCATAGACTTTTTCATAGTGGAGCAATTGTCTGGAAATATTCTCCTCCACGGTGGAATTGGGGTACAGGTGGAAATTTTGATGGATCAGCTTGATCTCATCATAGCCCGAAACAATCTTTTGCTTTGGATTCAATATGGGTTTTCCTTCCAGTGTCACTTCTCCGGAATCCTGCACCTCCAAACCGGCCATGATTCTGAGTAAAGTACTCTTACCAGATCCGCTTTCACCCACTATAGCAAGAAAGTCCCCTTGAGCTAACTCAAGTGAAAATGGATGCAGTGCAACCTGGGATTCGTAAGATTTGGTGACTCCGGAAACAGAAAAATAACTCATGGGCAGATTTCAGCTTGTAGTTTTTTGGACAAGCTGCCAAAGATAAGAGCGTAAGAATGATCTGCCAATTCCAGAATCAAGCGATCCGGGACGTTACCGCCTGTACTGACCGTATTCCAGTGCTTTTTGTTCATATGAAACCCGGGAACTATCCCTGGATACTCCTCACGTAATTCTACTGCCCATTCTGGGTCACATTTCAGATTAACCGATTGAAACATCTCTATAGAAGTAAGGGAAAAAATCTTTCCTCCCACCCGAAAGACCAAGGTGTCTTCTCCAAATGGGGTATCTTCGGTCACACCCGGCTTGGCCAGGCAGTATTCACGATAATATTCTAGGGTCATGGCAATATGCTGATGAAAAAGGAAATTACTGAAAAGAGCATAGAAAAAACAGCATGATGATGTAGGTGGACGGTAGAAGGGTAAAAAAGTTACGAATTAAATTGAAGCAATTCGTAAGTCCCGTTCTTGTTAGTAATCAAAAAATCATCAACACCATCCTAAACAGTGACTAATATCACCTAGTGACTCATACAAATTCCTCATCTTTGTACCATGGAAAAATACATCAAAGCGATTTCGGATGGCTATTATGGCTATTGGAATTACTTTATTGGAGAGATCCTGCATCCAAGTTGGCATAATTACTTTTACTGGCTTGTAGGCGCTTCCTTGGTCATTTATTGCCTGGAAATACTTTTTCCATGGAGAAAAAACCAACCCATACTTCGGGAGCATTTTTGGCTGGACCTCTTCTATCTATTCTGGAATTATTTTCTTTTTGCCCTTGTCGCCTACAATGCCCTGTCTATGGTCGCAGTGGAAGCATTTAATGATTTTCTTGGCTTATTCGGCATCACCAACACAGTTGCTATCAAAGTCGATCAGTTACCTGGCTGGGCACAATTACTGATCATATTTATCCTCCGCGACTTTATGCAGTGGGCGATCCACCGAATGTATCATCATGTGGGCTGGATGTGGGAGTTTCACAAGGTGCATCATAGTACCCGGGAGATGGGGTTCGCTGCCCTGCTCCGCTATCACTGGATGGAAAATATCCTTTACCGAACCCTAGAATACATCCCTCTGGCGATGATAGGTTTTGGGATCACTGATTTTTTCATCGTACACATGTTCACCTTGATCGTGGGCCAGCTGGGTCATGCCAATTTGAATATCCCCCTTGGTCCCTTTCGATACATCTTCAATGGACCACAAATGCATCTATGGCACCATGCACGGGAACTACCCGAAAGCCATCCCCATGGTTTCAATTACGGGATTTCGCTAAGTCTGTGGGATTTCCTCTTTCGTACGCATTATTGGCCCTCGGATGACGAAAACCTACTTGTTGGGCTCCCTGATGAGGAGAATTTTCCCGAAGGTTTTGTGGGACAGACTACAGAACCCTTCAAAAGGATTTTCAGAAAGAAAAGATGATTCAGCTTTTAATCCCTTACTCAAGATGGTCTTACGCTCTGGATTCAGCCACGGATTCCATTCCTTTCATTCAGGAATAAGATTTTGATATCTTCGCAGATATAAGTCACGGCCCAATCCCATGGACAATATTCTCGCATTTACCTTATCCGTTTTCACAGGATTGTTTGCCATCATGAACCCTATCGCAAACGTTCCGATTTTCGCCTCACTCACGGATGATCTGGACAAAGCGACCAAGAGAAGCATCAGTAAGCGCGCGACACTCACGGCATTTGTCATCGTGGTGGTTTTTGTAGTACTGGGAAAGTTTATTTTTGAAATCTTCGGAATCACCATCCCAGCTTTCAAAATCACCGGTGGCATACTGATCTTCTTCGTGGGTTTTGAGATGCTACAGTCCAAAAAATCCAGTGTAAAGCACATCAAGGATCCTGAAACAGAGGAGAACATAGCGATTTCCCCATTGGCTATTCCTATCCTGGCTGGTCCTGGAACCATCGTCACGGCCATGAACTTTGCTTCCCAAGGCAACTACCTCAATATTCTAATAGTCATAGGCGTGTTTGCGGTGCTGTGCCTAATGACCCATATAGCTTTTGAACTGGGAGACCAGATCGTAAAACGACTGGGAAAAAACCTCATCGTCGTGATCGGGAAGATCATGGGGCTGATCATCGCCATCATCGGCACCAATATGATTATCTCTGGGATTAAAGCTGCTTTTCTTGAGTGATGGAGTGAAATAGCCGAGTACCCTACTTTTTCTCCAACACATAAAACAAATCCAGTCCTACAGCGGGATCCTCCACCAATAGGTAATCTTCATGGGAGATATCCACCACGCTTTTTCCTTGTTGCTTGTGAAGCTTATTACGGTTCATACGGTTTAGGATCTCATAAGGCACCCGTAGAAATGAGGCTGGCAGCTTATGCTGCAGGTCAAAAATATCATAGCGCATGATCTTCTGGACAGATTCACGGTTAGCTTCATGATAAGCCCAGACGCGCTCATTTCCTCCAACTCCTTTTGCCTCCACCGAATCAAAAATGGAGGAGCACAGGTCTATTAACTGCTGAGGGGTATATTCCCGCTCATGCCAGGGATTCCTGGATAGTGTATGATTTATATTCGGCGTGGAGATCACCGCCTTCCCGCCTGGCTTCAACACACGATGGATTTCCTCCAAAAAAAGTCGGTCATCAGCAATGTGCTCAATCACCTGAAAACTCACTACCGTATCAAAAGAATTGTCTGCAATGCCCTTGAACGGAGGTATTACCGCCTGTTGAAACTCCACTTTAGGGAATCTGATTTTCAGGTCATCAATTACTTCCTGGATTTTGTCCAGGCCAAGATAGCTCTCCGCATAAGGAAGAAGTGTCTCCACTCCCCGGCCTTCTCCACAGCCGATTTCGAGCAATTTGCCAGAAACCCACGGCTGGGCCGCAATGTATGCTTTTAGTAAGCGTTGATGAATAGGATTGTCACTGACCAACTTGTCAGAAGCGATTTCCGTTGTATAGGTAGCCATATAAAAATTTACTATTTTGGCAAAAGTAAGGTTAATTTCCCAAACCCATGATCAACACCCGATGAACTGTAAAACAAGCCGACTCCTGATTTTTTTCATCCTCTTTCTAGGCATGGCAACACCGAACTTTGCCCAAAAAACCTTAAGCAGCTTAAACCAGACGCTACGCTACTCCAGATACTCTAGGCTATCGCTTAAAATTATTCCCATCAAAGAATCGGAAACCAGCTACAAGCTTCAGTTTCAGGTAGAAAAAATCGAGGAAAACCCTTCATTCAACACCTTTAGTTTCACCTATTCTATCTTGGGCAGCTATGATGAGGAGATAGTTTCGGACAATACGCATATCCTTACCTCTACTGACCTGAAATTTGATACAGACCGCCATTGGGTTTTTGAAAAATCTGTAGAAATACCTTCCCAGACAGAAACCTCCGTCGCTCTATTTACAGCTTTAGACACCCGGCAGGGAGATGAATATTATTATTCCACAGATATTAAGAGCAAGTTTGTGTATGACCTCCCTGATTTTGGGACATATTTCGCAAATAATGTGGCCTTTGACCAAAACTATCTGAACGCTGGGGAATCATTGCTTTTCAAGTCAAGTGGAAAACCTACCCTCCACAGCTTCTACTACCCTATCAGCCTGGAAGTACCTTATCCTCCTATGGAGACCAAACCCGCAGCGGTCCCAAGAGAATTGGAGGTAATAGACGAAGGGGATTTCTTGGAAAATGTACCAAAAAGCTTCGATAAATTAGGATACTATTTTATACAAAGTGACACCGCAGCTGCTGCGGGACTTGTGCTGAAAACAACCCATGAGGCTTTTCCCAAGGTTAAGGACTGGGATGAAATGGTGGATATGGTCACCTATATCTCCACCAGAAAAGAACACGAGGACTTAAAGGCGGCCCAGGACAAAAAGAAAGCATTGGACACCTACTGGATCAGCATGACAAGAAATGCCGATACTGCCAAGGAACTCATTAAAGAATATTTCAGACAGGTCGAATTTGCCAATATCCTGTTCACTGACTTCAAAGAAGGGTGGAAAACAGACAAGGGAATGGTCTATATCGTGATGGGGCCTCCACAGGAAGTCAACTTTTATTTGGACAGGGAAGTGTGGAGTTATGGAGGGACCAACGAGAGTTCGAGAATTCGCTTTACCTTTGCACGGGTAAAAAACATACTTAGCCCTCACTATTACACCTTGAACCGCTCACGTGCCTATCAGCCGGTTTGGTTCAAAAACATATCCCTATGGAGAAGCGGAAAGATGGCTTTTTGATCGAAAAAGGCGAACACGAGAAAGATTTTATTTTTGGCACCCGGGCAGTCATGGAGTCAATCCATGCCGGCAAGGACATCGACAAAGTGTTGGTCCAAAAAGAGATAAACAATGATCTGATCAAAGAATTGATCAAACTGTGCAAGGAGGAAAGAATCCCTGTGGTACGGGTGC
This sequence comes from Algoriphagus sp. AGSA1, assembly GCF_021390545.1. GTDB lineage: Bacteria > Bacteroidota > Bacteroidia > Cytophagales > Cyclobacteriaceae > Algoriphagus. Next base: position 19,138 of record NZ_JAJUWR010000052.1, read on the forward strand.
CTGATGCAAAACTTAACAGAATCACCCGGAAAAACCACCAGGGGGTAGTAGCCCAGATGTCATCCATAGAATATGCTTCTTTGGATCATGTGATCGAAAGCTGCTTCAACGTAGGAAAGGCACCCTTGATTCTGATATTGGATAGAATTACCGATGTGAGGAATTTTGGGGCCATAGCCAGGACTGCGGAATGCGCGGGAGTGGATGCCATCGTGATTCCCGAAAAAGGAAGTGCCCAAATCAATTCTGACGCGATCAAAACCTCTGTGGGAGCACTTAATTTCCTTCCTGTGGTACGTGTACGAAATCTGTTCTACACCTGTAGGGATCTTCAGAAATCCGGATTGGTCCTGGTGGCCATCACGGAGAAAACCGATAAAACCATGTACGAAGCAGACTTCTCGGTACCAGTGGCCATGGTGATGGGGTCTGAAGAAGACGGTATCTCCACCGAGCTGATGGGGATCGTGGACGAAAAAGTCAAAATCCCCTTGGCCGGGAGGATAGAAAGCTTGAACGTCTCCGTATCGGCTGGAGTAGCTATCTACGAAGCTATCAGGCAGAGGAAGTAAAGACGATTTAAAGAATCAAGACTTTAGAGCTCAGAGTCAAGATTTTAGAATCAAGAATTCAGAGCCAAGAATCAAGCTTGCTTATCGTAGGTAGGAATCAAGGAAACCTCGAAGGGGTTAAACATTTAATAGCCCCGGATGCAATCCGGGGACAAAAGTTGATGATGGATACAACAACCCCAACGGGGTTGAACTTCTTCATTTGAAAGAAAAAAGTATCCAGTAAAATCAGTGTCAGGCTCCTTCTAAACTGTACATGACAAACTATGGGAGAATGGATTAGATAAATCCTTCTCCCTTCTTTTTTGCATTGGAGACAAACTCCCTGAATTTTTTCTCCGCATCCAGTTTACAGATCAGCAGCACATTGTCGGTCTCATTGACCAGGTAGTTTTCCAGGCCTTGTACCACCACCAACTTCTCACCATCTACTTTTATATAACTGTTTTTGGTATCATACAAGATAGCATTAGCCTCCACGACATTGTTGTCCTCATCTTTGTCCCTCATATCGTAGAGACTGTGCCAGGAGCCAAGATCAGACCAACCAAAATTCCCCAGGATCACATATACCTCACTTGACTTTTCCATTATCCCATAATCAATTGAGATATTTTTAACCTGGGTATAGGCACTGGAGATGAATGTATCTTCCCCGTCAGTCCCATAGAATGCCGCTCCCTCTTCAAAAACCTCAGCCAAATCCGGCATATACTCCTCAAAAGCATGGATGAGACTCTGAGCCTTCCAGACGAACATGCCAGAATTCCACACAAAATCCCCGCTGTCCAGAAACGTTCTCGCAAGTTTGGGATTAGGCTTCTCTATAAAAGTTTTTACTCTGAAGGCATCCGATTTTGGTTCTTCTATGTATTGTATATAGCCATAGCCGGTTTCCGGACGATTGGGTTTGATTCCCAGTGTGATCAACTTACCCTCACTTGCAGCATCCACTGCTTTTTTGAGCGTTTTTTCAAAGTTTTTTTCCTGTAGGATAAGGTGATCCGCGGGCGTCACTATGACGGTAGCCTCCGGGTCAACAGAACGGATTTTGTAAGTAGCATACGCTATGCAGGGGGCTGTGTTTTTGCGCATAGGCTCAACAAGGATCTGATGATCTTTCAGCTCTGGCAACTGTTCCTTGACCAGTGCCACGTATTTTTTATAGGTAATGACGACAAACTGATCGAGATCCGCAGTATCAGCAAAGCGGTCAAAAGTCATCTGCAGAAGTGAACGGCCTGTGCCCAGAATATCCAAAAACTGCTTTGGCCGCTTTCTACGGCTATAAGGCCAAAACCGGGATCCTATGCCCCCGGCCATAATTAAAATATAGGGTTTACTCTGCATGCTAAAACTTAAACAATTCCTTCTTTCATTAATTCATGAATATGGACAAAACCTGCGATTTTATCTCCATTCATAGCTACAAGTTGCGTGATATTATGGTTTTTCATCATATTTAACGCACGGATGGCATATTCTTGTGTTGAAATGGATTTAGGGTTCACTGACATGATGTCTGATGCCTTGAGAGATTGAATATCCAAGGATTTTTGAAGCATTCTACGCAAATCACCATCCGTAATGATACCTTTTAGATTCCCTTGCCCATCCACTACTGCCGTGGCTCCAAGTCTTTTCCCGGATATTTCCAAGATCACTTCGGCAAGTCCCGCATTTTCTGTTACAACGGGAATCTCCCCTCCTCCCAATACATCTCCCACTCTCAGGTACAGCTGTTTGCCCAACGAGCCTCCTGGGTGATACTTCGCAAAATCATCGGAAGTAAACCCTCTCGCTTCCAGTAGGCACACCGCCAAGGCATCTCCAAGAGCCAGGTGGGCCGTAGTGCTTGTCGTCGGCGCGAGATTATTCGGACATGCCTCTTCCCCTATAGTTGCGTTCAGGACAAAATCCGCATGCTCCGCCAGGAAGCTTTTGGTATTGCTCACCAGCGCAACAAGCTTAGAACCAAGCCTTTTAAGCAAAGGAACAAGCACTTTAACCTCTGGGGTATTTCCGCTTTTGGAAATACAGATGACCAGATCCTCCTTCTGTATCATACCCAAATCACCGTGGATAGCATCAGCGGCATGCATAAAAAGCGCAGGGGTACCTGTGGAATTCAGTGTTGCTACGATCTTATGTGCGATAATTGCACTTTTGCCTACCCCAGTGACAACCACCCTCCCTTTAGACGCCAAAACATGCTTCACACAGGCCTCAAAATCGTCATCCAAAAAATCTACAAGATTTAACACCGCCTGAGCCTCGTTTTGCAAGACTCTTGTGGCTGTATTTCTAATATTTTTAGCTAAATTCAATTTTACCTGTGTTTATAACTAATTTTGAACCCGGGTATAAATGTAATAAATCATTCCTGTTTACAGGCTTTAGTTACCCTTTTAGCCCCTTAACAAGTGGAAGAAAAAGTAAAAGCAGATCTCAAACAAATCTTTGGATTCAGTCAATTCCGGGGGAATCAGGAATTGATTGTGGATAACTTGCTCAATAAGCGCAATACCTTCGTCATTATGCCTACTGGTGCTGGAAAATCCCTGTGCTATCAGTTGCCGGCCGTGATCAAGGAAGGAACCGCTATTGTGATCTCTCCTTTGATAGCTTTGATGAAAAACCAGGTGGACCAACTGCAGGCCTTGGGAATCAATGCCCACTTCCTAAACTCCACGCTGAATAAATCAGAAGTTACCCGTGTGAAAAGCGAAGTGATGGCTAAAAAAACCAAGCTGCTCTATGTAGCTCCGGAATCTTTGACCAAGGAAGAAAATGTGGAATTCCTGAAGTCCGCCAAGCTTAGTTTTGTGGCCATAGATGAGGCGCACTGTATCTCAGAGTGGGGACATGACTTCCGTCCGGAATACCGAAGGATCAAATCCATCATAGCCCAGATCGCCCCTAATCTACCTATCATAGCCCTCACGGCCACGGCTACACCCAAGGTACAGCAGGACATCCAGCGCAACCTTCAAATGGAGGAAGCCGACCTGTTCAAGTCCTCCTTCAATAGAACCAACCTGTTCTACGAAGTCCGTCCAAAAGTGAAGAATGACTCCAAGCGAGACCTGATTAAATTCATCAAAGGGCACAAAGGAAAATCCGGAATCATCTATTGTCTCAGTAGGAAGAAAGTAGAGGAAATCGCCCAGTTGCTTAGAGTAAACCAAGTCAATGCGGCACCTTACCATGCTGGACTGGATTCCTCCGTACGAATCAAAACCCAGGACGACTTTCTCAACGAGGAACTTGACGTAATCGTAGCTACCATTGCCTTTGGTATGGGCATAGACAAGCCTGATGTACGCTACGTGATCCATTACGACGTGCCAAAATCCCTGGAAGGCTATTATCAGGAAACCGGACGTGCAGGCAGGGATGGTCTTGAGGGACACTGTCTGATGTTCTACCGATACGAAGACATCATCAAACTCGACAAGTTCAACAAGGACAAACCTGTCACGGAACGGGAAAATGCCAAGCTCCTCTTACAGGAAATGGCTGCCTATGCGGAGACAGGCGTTTGTCGAAGAAAATTCATCCTGAATTACTTCGGTGAAACCATGGATGAAGACTGTGGTTTCTGTGACAACTGCAAGCGTAATCGAGAGACTTTCGAAGGGATGGACATGGTAATCACCGTACTCGAAGCCGTAAAACAAACCAATGAGCGTTTTAGGCTAGATCATTTAGTGAAAGTGATTATAGGTGAATCTACCGACTATGTGTTGAGTTATTCGCATGACAGTCTCCCTGTTTTTGGCAAAGGCAGTGAAACCACCGAAAAAAGATGGGTTGGTGTCATACGTCAGGTGATGATCCTGAACATGCTCGAAAAGGACATAGAAAATTACGGTGTATTAAAACTGACTCCAAAAGGCAAGGATTTTATGGAGTCACCGTATTCGCTTGACCTTCATTATGACCATGATTTTGAAGCGGAAGTGCAAAACGGGCAGGCAGAAATAGTCATCAACACAGGTATCTCTTACGACGAGAAACTGTTTGAACTACTCAAGGCGGAGCGCAAAAAAGTAGCCCGTACCAAGGGATTGCCTCCTTATGTGGTCTTTCAGGATCCCTCCTTGGAAGAAATGGCCACTGTATATCCGACCTCCCGGGAAGAGCTTGCGCAAATCATTGGCGTAGGTATGGGAAAAGTCGCTAAATTCGGGTCTTCATTCCTGAAACTGATTTCAAAATATGTGGAGGAGAATGAAATAGAGACCGCTTCGGATGTAGTAGTGAAATCATCTGGTACCAGATCTAAAGTAAAAATATCAATAATCCAGCAAATCGACCGCAAGGTAGGCTTGGATGAGGTGGCAGAAAATCTCAACATGAACATGAGTGATTTGCTCCATGAAATAGAGCAGATCATTTATAGCGGAACTAAACTAAATATAGATTACTACATAGAGGCTATCATGGACGAAGATCGGGAGGACATGCTCCACGATTACTTCATGAATGCTTCCAGTGATCAGATCAAAGCTGCCATGGAAGAATTGGAAGACGAGGACTTTGCAGAAGATGAATTGCGGGTGTATCGTATCAAGTTCATCTCTGAGCATGCGAATTAACTTGAATTGAGTCAATGAACATACTCTTATTAGGAAGCGGAGGCAGAGAACATGCTTTCGCCTGGAAGATCGTACAGAGCGGCGATTGTACCCAATTATATGTTGCCCCAGGAAACGCCGGCACCGAAACCATAGCTACAAATGTCCCCATAAGCATTACTGACTTCGAGGCAATCCGGGATTTTATCACCTCAAAAAACATCGGACTGGTCGTCGTAGGCCCAGAGGAGCCTTTGGTGAAGGGCATCGTGGATTACCTCCAAAACCAACCAGAGACTGTTGCCATTCCAGTTGTAGGGCCATCCAAACTCGGAGCCACACTGGAAGGCAGCAAAGATTTCTCCAAACGCTTCATGCAGCGCAACAACATCCCTACGGCTGCTTATGAGACCTTCACGGCAGACCAACTGGATGCTGCCTTGGCATATCTGGAAACACAAAATCTTCCAATTGTATTGAAGGCAGACGGTCTTGCCGCTGGAAAAGGTGTACTGATCTGCCTGACCCTGGAGGAAGCCAAGACCTCTCTGAAAGAAATGTTGCTGGACCAAAAATTCGGTGAAGCCTCATCCAAGGTAGTGATAGAGGAGTTTCTTACAGGGATAGAACTTTCCGTTTTTGTGGCCACCGATGGCAAAAGTTATAAAATCCTGCCGGAGGCAAAAGATTACAAGAGAATCGGAGAAGGAGACACTGGCCTAAATACCGGAGGAATGGGCGCTGTGAGCCCTGTGATATTCGCCGACGAGGCTTTTATGGCCAGAGTGGAAGAGAAAGTAGTCAAACCTACGGTAGAAGGACTTGCAAAAGAAAACATCCCTTACAAAGGATTCTTATTTATCGGACTGATGAACAAAGACGGGGAGCCAAAAGTAATCGAATACAATGTCCGCATGGGTGATCCGGAGACGGAGGCAGTACTTCCGAGGATAGAAAGTGATTTTCTTGCTTTACTTCAAGGAATAGGCACAGGTATCTTGGATTCCTATGAACTGAAAATATCCGCTGATTATGCCACCACAGTAGTCATGGTAAGCGGAGGATATCCTGGATCTTACGACAAAGGGAAGGTGATCTCTTTGCCCGACACTGTCGAAGGTGCGGAGATTTTCCATGCAGGAACAGGCAGAAATGCCCATGGGGAATTAACCAATCAAGGAGGCCGGGTAATTGCGGTTACTGGTAAAGGTAAGACCCTTCAGGAAGCACTGAGCAATGCCTTTACCACGGTAAGAGGAATTGGCTGGGATCAGGCTTACTACCGAAAGGATATAGGAATGGATATCCTGAACTTAATGTAATTATACACAAAACTAATCGGGGCTCTGCCCTGTCTATATATTATGTCTGGATGTAGCACATGCTCAACCTCCACTGGAGGAACTGGAGGATGTCAAAGTAACGGCACCTGCGGGACGAGCGATTGTAATAAAATGAATGTCTTTGATTGGCTGTCTCATATGGGAATTCCCGAGGTGGACAACTTTGACATCGTAGAAGTAAAATTCAAAGGGGGCAGAAAAGAATATTTCCGAAATGTGGATTTTCTGACCTTAAATACCGGTGACCCGGTAGTGGTAGATGTCCCTAGTGGACACCACATCGGCTATGTTTCTCTCCAAGGTGAGCTAGTAAGGCTCCAAATGCAGAAAAGAAAAATCAGGAATGACGATGAAATCCTGAGAATATACCGTGTAGCCAATCAAAAGGATATGGAAAAATGGGGAGAAGCCCAAAACCGGGAAATCCCTACCCTATACAGATGCCGACAGATTGTGGAAGAGCTGGGGCTGAAAATGAAAATGTCTGATGTAGAATATCAGGCGGACAATTCCAAGGCCACATTTTACTACTCTGCAGATGACCGGGTCGATTTCCGTGAACTGATCAAAGTACTGGCAGGTGAGTTCAGGATCCGAGTGGAAATGCGACAGATCAGCCTCCGCCAGGAAGCAGGAAGACTTGGCGGCATAGGGGTTTGCGGAAGAGAACTATGTTGTTCCACCTGGCTGGTGGACTTCAAAAACGTAAGTACTTCTGCGGCAAGATACCAAAATCTCTCCCTGAACCCCGGCAAACTGAGCGGGCAATGTGGGAGGCTGAAATGCTGCCTCAATTATGAATTGGACACCTACATGGATGCGATCAAGGACATCCCATCTATAGACCGTCCACTACAAACCGAATCCGGCCCGGCCAAACTTCAGAAAACGGATATTTTCCGAAAGCTGATGTGGTTCAGTTATAATAACGACAACGACTGGCATAGCATCACCTGTGAAAGGGTAATGGAAATACAGGCAATCAATGAAAAAGGAAAAAAAGTCTTCTCGCTTCAGTACAACGAAGCTTCAGAGATAGAAGATCTGGCAGCCAAGTCAACTCGGGAACTGGAGCTTTTAGACAAGAAATTTGCCAGTCCGAGCAAAAAAAGAAAGAAAAAACCACGCCCGCAGAACAGAAATACAGGAGGTGCCAACCGCGATCAACAAGAAGTCAATAAACCTGCATCGAAATCCAATTCCGGCGATTTCCGACAACAAAACAATACTCAAGGCCAAAAACCGACCGGGGACAGGCCTAAAAAAAGAAGAAACAACAAAAACAGAAAGCCCAGAAATACAGAGGCAGGTACCACACAGGCTGCCTCCACTCCACAGCAGCAGCCTAAAGCACAAAACGCATCGCCCAAAAGGCAAAATGTCCAAAAACAAAAAGCACAGGAAAACAATGTAGGTAATGGCAGCGGTGCTGGAGAATCCAAACCCAAACCTCAAGGAAAGAAGAGATTTCCTCCTAGAAAAAACCAAGGACCTAATCCAAACAAGCCTGGAAATGAATAAGGTAAAGAACTGCCTTTTTTTACTTCTTATCCCCATATTCCAAGCCTGCACAGATGGCCGTATATATGAGGATTTTCATAGCTTGCCAAACCAGAGCTGGAGTATCACTGACAGCCTTGTGTTTGAACTGGGAGAGGTGGAATTGATCAATACTCCTAATCTGGTTGCTGTAAAATACAACGAGGATTATGCCTTTTCCAACTGCTACCTGAGAATTATAAGCAAAGATTCATCGGGAGTGATTTTGGATAATAAACTGGTAAACATGAAGCTGTTTGACCAGAAATCCGGTGAACCTCTGGGTAAGGGTTTTGGAAACTCATACACTCGCTACGACACGCTCCCATTTCTATTCCCCCAAAACACAAAAAGCGTCACACTGCTACAGTATATGCGCCAAGATCGCTTGCCAGGTGTAGAAGCTGTGGGAATTAAGATTTTGGAGTAGAATGTTCGGTGTGGGATGTCGGATGAGCGGCGTCAGTTGACAAAAAAAAAGGAATAGTTATCAATAAAAAGATTGGTGTAGCTCAACGTTTTACGAACTATTATTGATCCTAGAATCAGTTTAAAATTGTCTGAATTTATTAATATTCTCAGAAACCCATTCTTCGAAAGTAAGTGCTGGTCTTCCCAGAACATCT
>NZ_JAJUWR010000053.1 GCF_021390545.1 Algoriphagus sp. AGSA1
CTGTTGAGATCCAACTCAAATCTTCCGGCAAAAAGCTAAGAAAGACCTTGCTTCTGAACCAAAGTCAGCGAAAACTGGCAAAAATGTTCGGTTTTTGATTTTGGGTGTCCCAGTGTCGAAGTCAGGACCCCGAGAATTAGTCAATTCGTGTCAATAGTTTTGGGAGTCTGACTTTTTCATATTCCTGAAGGTACTTTGACTTCTTTTTTCAAGCTCTTGGAAGCCAAAATCATTAGGGAAATTGCTAAAATAAACAGTAGGGCTGCGATAATGGAAAGCACATAGACCTCGTCCTGGAAGTTTTTCCAAGCGAAAAGCCCTAGAGAGGAAAGAGTCACCGTAAACATGAAGAACATAGGGATGGTCACAAAGAGTGCATTGAAGTTTTTCTTGATCAGCCACACTGCAATGGTCAAAAGGGCAAGGGCCGCCAGCAGTTGATTGGCTGAACCGAAAATTGGCCAGAGTGTAGTGAACTCTCCTGATAGCAATAAGAGTATGGAGAAAAGAACTACAATCCCTGTAGAAATGTATCTGTTTTTAGCCAAATATTGACCTGCCGCCTGAGGCACATCTTCGAAATATTCTTGCAAAGTAAATCTGGCTAATCGGGTACAGGTGTCCAGTGTAGTAAGGGCAAAAGCTGAAACGGTTAAAGCGACAAACCCCACAGCAAATTCCTCTGAAATCCCCAGCGTAGCAATCATCCCTCCCAGACCTGTAGAGAAAAGCGCAACCGGTCCTTCTCCGGAAAGACGCTCTATATATTCTGATCTAGATAAAATAACTACTGCCCCGACTGCAATGATTGCCAGAAAAGACTCAATCAGCATTCCTCCAAATCCTACCAACTTGGCATCCGACTCCTTGTTGAGCTGCTTGGAAGTGGTGCCTGAGGCTACCAATGAATGAAACCCGCTGATGGCTCCACAGGCAATGGTCACAAATAAGACCGGAAAAATATAGCCCAGATTTTCATCGGAAACATGGATTTCATTGCTCATTTGGATTTCAGGATTGGCGATGAAGACACCTAATACCCCAGCTATAATCAATCCGTAAAGCAAAAAACTGTTCAGGTAGTCGCGCGGCTGAAGCAACATGCTTACCGGCGTCACTGAAGCCAGAAACGCATAGGCCAAGAGTACCAATATCCAGATTTTGTAATCCAGGGCAAAGGGAATTTTCATGCCCAGATACACAAAAAAGTACATTAAGATCACCCCGATCACTGAGATGATGATGAATGCAGTCTTTTTACTACCCACTAGTTTATTCACTATCCCGAAGGCAACTGCTAATAGGATAAAAAGAATGGATGCCGAGGCTACTCCGGGATTTGTGACAAATGTTTTGGCAATAATATCCGCAAATACCCCAATCACGAGGATAAGCGTGGAGAAGCTGAAGATGACAAAGAGCTGTTTTCCTTTCATCCCGATTTGATTCCGGATGATTATGCCGATGGATTTGCCGTCAGTTTTCAGTGAGGTAGCCATGCTTCCCAGATCATGTACAGCACCAAAAAAAATACCACCCACCAATATCCAGATGACGGCAGGGATCCAGCCAAATGTCACCGCTATGATTGGGCCAACTATCGGCCCAGCTCCCGCAATCGAAGCAAAATGATGCCCCAATACCACGATAGGTTTACTTGGTTCATAATCTACTCCATCCCTAAGGGAATGGGATGGGGCGGGGGTTTTATCGTTTAAGCCAAATTTCCGGTACACGATTTTACCGTAAACTTTATAGGCTATAAGAAGTATGATTACAGAAATAAGTAGAAGAACGGCCAGATTCATGTGAGAGGATTTGGGTATTCAGAGCATTTAAAGAGAAATCTAATCTGTTTTCAAAGTAAGATGTTTTGTATTACTTCTCAAAGGAAGAATTTATACACAGAATAATACTGGAATTAAAGATTTTATTGCTTGGTAATATGATTGGCCATAACTGTCAACGTAACGTAAAGACTTCAGTGATTGCATCTCGACATGATTTGGCAAGCTCATCAACAGAGCTTATCGAGATCATATAGGGAATAGCATCTGCTGATGCAGAAGGGGGAATTATATGGATTTTTATGTGTTTCGCATGCCGTGTATTCGAATTATGTCCGGTGCTAGCTGAGAAAATCCCCCTGCCCCTTTTTAGGAAGGGGAGGATTGCCAAATTTGAACCTCTACCATTAATTCAAAGTACATGTGCACAGTTAAGCAGGTGAGCCTATAGATTTTTGTTCAGGCAGATTATCCTACGAGTTGTACTAACTGAACTGTAAAATTATCATTGGATTTGATCTGCTATCGTCAAAACCTGCCCATTTTTTAATAGTTGGGTTTTCAGATCCTCATATGGAAGATCCTGAACACTGATTCCTTTTTCCAGTGCCATAGCCGCTGCAGTAGCAGCAGATTCACCCAAAATCATAAATACAGGTTCCATTCGGATAGAACCGAATGCGATATGACTGGCCGAAACGGCCACAGGAACAAGGAGATTCGTTATCTCTTCCTTTTTTGGAACAATTGAACCATAAGCTATTTCATATGGGCCTGGCAATCCAACCCCTATATCACCTTCATTTTGGACTTGACCGTTTTCGTCAACAAAGCGTTGGATATTATGAGAGTCAATAGTATAGGATCCCATTCCTATAGATTCGGGTGTGGGTTTCTTTTGTAGCAATTCATTTTCCGTCATCACGTATTTCCCGATCATTCGCCGTGCTTCCCTCACATAGATTTGATGAGGCCAGTTTCCATTATCGGTGAATTCATCCTTTGCCAATCCCCACTTCTGAAATTCATCCTGTATTTCTTTGGGTACTCTTGGGTCATTTGCCACGAAGTAAAGCAGCCCTTTCTGGTAGTCCTCATGCTCCTTGATGATTTCTTTTCTTCGCTCATAGCTGGCCTCTGGATATTCATAGTTCATTCCGATATTGTCCGAGCTAAATGGCCCATGGTTATTTGTATCTGTTTTCCTATTGGGGATCATATCGAATTTATCAAACCATTCCCGCCATCCGGCATCAAATATTCTGACCAAAAGCTCATATTGGGTAGAATCGTAATTATCAGGTCTGGGGAAAGGCACTTGATTGTCGGGGTGATTGGACATGCAGGTTCTGAAGCAATACGCTTGTATTTTATTATCACCCGCTCCCTTCACTCCAGGATCTTCTGCGCTGATTTTTGGGATAAGACCCGAGGAAGGATCACCTGGTGTCCAGTAGGGATCTATAGGATAATCCAGAACTTTGAAATGGTGGCGGTGGTGGAATACACCGGTTTGTATGCCATTCCATTCTTCGTCATACACGCTGTTTGCTTCCCTTCCCACATGATAACTCACCCCGGCTGCTGCCATTAGATCTCCTTCGTAGGTGGCATCGATAAACATTTTTCCTTTGAATTCCTTGCCACTCAGAGTTCGGATCGAAGTGATGCGTCCGTCTTCTATAGTCACTCCGGATTTTCTATCCAGCCATTCTTCACGATAAAGCTCGATTCCCATTTCCTCCACCCATTCGTCGAAGACTTCCTCGGCAATATGCGGTTCGAAAATCCACATGGTTCTAAACTCACCATCAATTGCGGGAGTACCTTGGCCTCTGTTCCCGAATTCGGATTGGTTTTCCCATTTCCAAGCTCCATCAGCTTGGTACTTATCATATACTTTTTGATAAAACTCCCTGGCCAATCCTCCGATCACTTCCTTCTTACCGGTGTCAGTCCAACCTAATCCACCTGAAGACAGCCCTCCCAAGTGAATGTCGGGAGAAACAAGAATAACGGATTTCCCCATTTTTTTTGCCTGAATAGCGGCTGTGATTGCTCCTGAGGTGCCACCATATACGATCACGTCGGTAATATTGTCTTCTTCCGCAGCTTGGCATGAAATCAGTGCATAGCCTAAAAGGGGTATTAGGAATAGTTTTATGTTAGTTATAATTTTCATGAGTTTTTTGTTTAAAACTAACTGGTATAGTTCCAAATAGTAACTACTCTAGTTTCTGTTTATTGACCATCGATTCAGATTTCAACCTTTCGTAAGATAAGTCTGGTACAGGTTCCGGCCAAAAGTCGCCGCTATAGTTGGGGCTACTATTGGCTCTGCGCCCGTATTTGAAGTAAAATGATGGCCTAAAACCAGGGTGGCTTACTAAGGGGATAATCGACCCCGCCCCGATGCGTATCTAATGGAGTCAGATTTTTGTCGTTTAAGTCAAATTTTCGGCCTATAATTTTACCATAAAATTTATAAACAATAAAAGTATGACTGTTGGAATAAGAAATAGAACTACGAGGTTCATGTGAAGAGATTTGGGCATTCGGAGATTTTTAATTCAACTTTTTGTGATTTAAAAATGGCCACTCGGGATCTTCCATCCGTGCGGTATCCATGATTTGTATCAATTCCTCTAACACTTCCGGATGTTCACTAGCAAGGTTTTTGGCTTCCCCCAAGTCCTCCGACAAGTCGAAAAGAAATAATTTGGGAGTGTCGCCAAACATGTCTAGCCTGATGGCCTTCCAGTCTCCTTTCCTTACCGCCTGCTTGCCCTGCTGTTCGTGAAACTCCCAATACAAATACTCATGCTCCTGTTGCGCTTCACCCAGCAAAGATGGCAAATAACTAATCCCATCAATTCCTTCGGGGGATTCCATCCCCACCACTTCGCATAAGGTAGGCAATACGTCCCAAAAAGCCGATACATGATCTGTCCTGCTTTCGGAGGCTATCCTACCTGGCCACCTTGCCAGCATAGGAATACGGATACCCCCTTCGTGCAAATCCCGTTTGTACCCCTGAAAGGGCCCGTTACTGTTAAAGAAATCCGGGTCAGCACCCCCTTCCACATGGGGGCCATTGTCCGAGGTGAAGATCACTAGTGTGTTATCTGCTAGGCCCAGGGCGTCTAGTTTATCCAATATTTCTCCTACTTGGTAATCCAATAATTTCACCATTGCTGCAAATGTCGCCCTGGGATAAGGTTGAGATCCATATCCACCCACCTTGTACCTAGGATGTTCCGGATCATCAATTCCTTCATATGGCGTCTCAGGTGCAAATTTACTTTCATAGGCATGTGGAGGCTCAGGTGAGGTACGCTTTACGAACATCTCCATATACTCCTCTGGAGCAAAAAGCTCCGCATGGGGAATGATCGACGGTACATACAGAAAAAAAGTAGTGTCTCTATGCCGGTCAATGAAGTCCAGGGTTCTCTCCTGTATGAGATTGGGTGTATACACTCCATGCTCTGTTCCGCTGTTTTCCTTCAGTTCGATTACCTTGTCGTTATCGCTCAGTTCCCGTGCATAGTAGTTGTGCGAAATGGTCTGGCTGTTGTAGCCAAAGAATTCGTCGAAACCCTGATTGAGAGGGTCACCTGCACTGCCTGGATATCCCAATCCCCACTTTCCAAAGACTCCTGTTACATAACCAGCCTTTTTTAATATTTTGGGAATGGTAATCACATCAGGTGGCAGGGGGTACTGTCCCCCATTTATACCTCTGTTTCCCCTTATCGGCGTGTGGCCGGTATGCAACCCAGTCATCAGTGAAGAGCGAGAAGGGGCACAGACGGTAGTGCCAGAGTAGTGCTGGGTAAACAACATCCCTTCCTTTGCTAACCGGTCTATATTTGGGGTCTCGAATTTCTGTTGGCCATAACTGCTTAGGTCGCCATATCCCAGATCATCTGCCATGATGTACACGATGTTGGGTTTGGGAGGATTACTTTTTTCTTCTTTAGGCTGGCATCCCTGAATAAAAGCAAATACAAAAAGTGTAGTGAAATAATTTGATACAGAATACTTAATTCTTTTCTCCATATTTTTCATAGATCAAATAGTCCGGTGTTTCCTTTTTCCCAAAGCCGCATGAGTTGTTCTACGATTTCGGGCTTTTCTTCAGCGATGTTTTTGGACTCCAAAGAATCCAAGTTATGATCATATAACTCGATTACAGGATTCTCATTCCTAAAATAACGCGTTAGCCTGTATCTTTTATTTCGCATTGAAATGCCCTTGTTGAAATAACTAAAAGCAAGATTTTCTCTTTCACTATCTTCACCATTGCTGATAAGCTTAGCAAGACTCTGACCATCCAAAGGAAAATCAACAGGGATTTTGCACCACTCCATTAGCGAGGGATATATGTCAACAGAACTTACCACAGTTCCATTACCGATGTAACGAGGCTTCATTTTTGGCACTTTGACTATCAGCGGACTTCGGAGTGCTACCTCGAAATTCGTATGCTTTCCCCAGATACGATGGTCACCGAGATGCCATCCATGATCTCCCCACAGTATAATAATTGTATTGTCTGTAAGGCCTTGTTTATCAAGCTCAGCGAGCACTTTTCCTATCTGGGCATCTACATAGCTTACAGAGGAATAATAAGCATGACGTAACTTTCTGGAATAATTGTCGGAAAGAGATTCTCCTAAAACTGCTTTTTCATCTCCTAACTCATAGGAATTAAATTCTGCCATATTATGCAAACTTGCTACATTAATACCCTCAGGAATATCAGGAGAAGGGGACAAAGGTATGTTGTCTTCACTATACAAATCCCAATATTTTTTAGGTGCAGTAAATGGCAAATGTGGTTTGAAAAAACCTACTCCTAGGAAAAATGGCTTTTTCTGATGTGCCAACTCCCCAATCTTATTGACAGCAAGATCGGCAGTTATTCCGTCTGGGTAACTTCTGTCGGATACATCGGCATTTTCATAGGGCTTTACTTGCTTTTTCTTGCCTTGGCGATTTGATCCATCAGAATAACCAAAAAAAGCATTCCAGCCAGTTCCCCACTTATCTGAGTCAAACAAGAACTCATTCCAGCTATATGGCAATTCAGCCTTTGCTCCTTCAGGAGACTCTTCATACCCGTACAAAAGTCCATCAACTGAATGACCTATCTTTCCAATGCCAACTGTATAGTAACCGTTTTTTTTCAAAAGGTGTACCATGCTCTCAGGCGTCTCTTTCTCGGGTTCATTTGAAACAAACCACTCGATCGCTTCATTTTTGAGATGCCTGGTTGTGGTTGGGTATAATCCCGTCAGTAAACTGTACCGAGATGCACCGCAAGTGGGGACTTGTACATAATGATTATTAAAGACAGTACCTGATGAGGCTAACTGATCGATTGAGGGAGTCTTGGCATATCCTCCATATGCCCCGAAATCCGGACGAAGATCATCTACCGCAATAAAAACAATATTGTATCTCTTATCCTCTTTAGAGCCTTTGTCTGGTTGACTACATGAAAATATAGCTACAAATAGCAACAGACAAACCTTTATGAAACCATTTGTATTGTTGCTATATTTTACTGATTGAACTGATTTACTCATCATTTTGGGCATATTTTTTAATGGAATAATTCATGTGTTTATAATTTGTTTTTTAATTTCCACATAACCTGTTCCGAGCTTGTTTCGGGAGAATCTCGCAGCTACTTGCCGGTCAGACAGGCTCGATTTCATTTGGTACTATTAAATACTCCAGCTTAGAGGCTGGAGCAGCATAAACAAATCAACTAAATAGATCGATATTAATGCCATGAAATAGCAGTTGATTACATGATTGGGCATTATTCGAGGGGCACTGTATGTTCCTGAACCCAATGTCTCACAAAATGGAAAGACAAAACTCAATAGCCTTGATTTTGGTAAAATTCGCCTGGATTACTTACCCTGTCTATCTGGGTTTGAGGAATAGGTCTGACCGCATGAAAATCTTGAATATTAGGTGCGGCATCGAGATTATATTTACGAACACGGTCGAGGAGTGTGCCGGTCCGTTTTAAATCATACCATCTAAAATTCTCACCAGCCAACTCTCTGGCTCTTTCATCCAAAATAAGCTCCAAATCTATCTCTTCAGCTGAGACTTGCATTTCAGCTTCTTTACCAGAAATAGCTGCCCTTGTTCTCAGTACGTTTAGATAGGATGCTGCTTCACCAATCTTATTTTGCCGCCAGGCGGCTTCAGTTGCTATCAAATACATTTCCGCCAATCTGATCACGGGAAAGTCTCTTCTTCCTGCCACCTCATTGATGCTTGGTCTTAATGGGTCTAAGAACTTACGTAAAGACGGGTAGTTTCTTCGCTGATTTGAGCCAATCTCCTGAAAACTTGAAACATCTCCTATCCAGTTGTCCTTGTAATCGAATAGCCAATAGGGGACTGCTCGTTTTTCCTCATCCGAAACTGGATACATCACAATATGGATAGCTGTATCACCGGGATTTACGGTCTGTCCATTGATGACCCCGGTAATATTTGCGAACCAGGTGGTCTTAAATGAACCTTCCCATCTGGCATCAATTTCCCTATCATACAGATTAAGAAGATAATTTGTAGGTAAAAATCGTTGATAAGGCCTGCCATTCTCTATGTCTCTGACCATTGCAGGATTAAAGGTATAGTCAAAGATGAAATACAAATGACCCGAATTTCCAGGACCATTGAAAAGAGGATCCTCTGTAAATTGGACTGTCCAAATAAACTCAGAATTTAACTCGTTATTGATGTCCCAAAGGTTATAGTAAGGTTTGACGAGCGTAAATGAGTAGTCATTGATCACTTTAGTGGAAAAGTGTTCAGCTTCACTCCAATTCCCTATGGTCAAATGCACTCTTGCTAGCAGAGCTTCGGCGGCACCTTTGAAAACACGCCCATATTCTGAAGCGGTAGATGGTAAGTTTTCAGTCGCAAAGACTAAGTCTGGGATGATGCCTTGAGCATAGAATGTTTCCTCAGGAGTCAGGTTGGCCTCGGTCTCTACCCCGCTAGTCTCATCCAGACTAAAATGAACACCTCCCCATTGTTGAACCACATGGAAATAATACAGAGCCCTTAAAAATCTGGCCTCTGCCTCAATTTCATTTCGTCTTTGATCAGAGATACCTTCCACTAAAGACACTTTATTTATAACTGTATTACACTGGTTGATCCCTTTATATAATTCATTCCATAGGGTCGATACAGAGTTGTTTGTTCCTAAAAAATTCTGCGAGTAATTGTTTATGTCAGGATTATTGGCTATCCCCCCAAATCCATTTGTGAAGATGTCTGTCCCGGTCACTGTTAAAAAAAAACCGTTCTCTTGGCCATAGATACTTCTCAATGTGACATAAGAAGATCTTAGTCCATCCTCTATGCCCTTCTCAGTGGTATAATAGGAGTCCGAAGTAGCGAGACTGACTGGATCCTCTATTAAAATCTGATCGCATGCTGAGATAACCAGCACTAGTAAGAAAGAGGTTATTATAGCTATATATTTCATGATGTATCGTAGTTAGAATTTTAGGTTTATTCCAAAAGTGTATGTTGCTGTCGTTAGCGGACTGGTACCACCGACTATACCATTTGATGTCTCAGGATCCACTGTTTTATAAGGAGAAAAAATAATCGCGTTATTGACAGTACTGTATAGTCTCAGAGAAGTCAATCCTATCTTATCGAGAAATTTATCCTGAAAGCTATAGCCCAATGATATATTCCTTATCTTGATATAAGAACCATCGAAAAACCTAACTGCATCTGAGTAAAGGGGAGCTTCCCCTGCCTTGGGCATTGGATAAGTATTTGAAGGATTATCAGGAGTCCAATAATCAAGGTTGATAGCATTATACCTTCCCTGCCAGTTGTTTCCCCCCATATAGTGATAATCACTTCTCAGCATTTGACCCATTCTGGCATGGATTAATACTGATAAATCAAATCCTTTAAAACCAATACGATTTGTGAGTCCTCCACTCCAATTTGGAACAGTAGATCCTAAGATAGTGCGGTCATCAGCGTTGATTTTGCCATCAGGTTCATTGGTTAGATTGCCATTTGCATCTCTTCCGTTGACATCTCTAATCTTTATATCTCCCGGTTGCTGGCCATTGTCATTCGCTAGATCAATTTCATTGAGCTGCCAAATCCCATCCTGCTGGAAATTATAAAACACATTTATGGGAGACCCAATAAACCATTGATTGCCTACATCATCCTTTTCACCCTCAAATAGTTCAATTATTTGTTCTCTGTTTGAGAATAAGTTGAGGCTTACATCCCAGGTAAATGAACTTGCCTGGTTTAGAATATTACCAGATAAAGATAATTCAAAGCCAGAATTTCTTGTAGCTCCAACATTTTGCAATATTGAGCCATAGCCTGAAGTGGTGGGCAACAAGCGGTTCAACAACAGATCATGAGTGTTAGTGATATAATATTCGAAAGATCCGGTAAACCTGTCTTCTAAAAAACCAAAATCTAAACCAACATTAGTAGTCTTGGAAATCTCCCACCTTAGATCGGGGTTTGGAATTAAATTATTTCCAAATCCAAATGCAGGATTTGTCCCAAAAATATACGTTGTCCTAGCCAAACCGCCCAATGTCTGAAATGGTGATATAGCAGTGTTACCTACCTCTCCATAACCTGCTCTCAACTTAAGAAAAGATATTTTTGTGTTCTGTAGGAATGGTTCGTCCGATATAATATATCCTCCGGAAATAGCAGGGAACAACCCCCACTTGTTACCGTCTCCCAGACGGGATGATCCATCCGCCCTTGCAGTAAGAGTCAGTAAAAATTTTTCATTATAGCGATAATTTACCCTTGCCATATAGGATAGTAATCCCCATTCACCTAAAGAACTCGATATGCCTGTTATTGTTGATGAGCTGCTAATGTCGTAAAACAGAGATTTCTCGATAGGGATATCCTGTCCACTCATATTAGAGTTCTCAAAGCGGCTTGCCTGCACACTAAACAATCCTAAAACATTAAAACTGTGCTTTGCTTTGGTTTTGTTAAAAGATAAAATGTTTTCCAACGTATAGGCAAAATCCATTTGGTTTTCAATAGACGCTCTATTGATGTTCCCCTCCATTAATCCCGTGTAAGTTCCACGCCTGACCAAATTGAAATCAGGGCCGTAATTGATACGGAACTCAAGTCCTTCTAAAATCTCATAGGCAGCATAGATATTTAGGAAAATACGATGTAAACGCGTCTCGTCCACATATTGATAGGGCTGGTAATTCAATAAAGGGTTTGCTAGTAAGCCTTCTCTTGGGTTAGGAAATGGAAGAAAATTTCCGTTTTCATCATATGGCGCTACAAGGGGAGAGTACCCCAAAGAATTATTATAAGGAGCATTCGACATTTGGTTACGTTCGCTTAAACTCACCGTAGAGGCAAGCCCAAGTTTTAATTTATCAGTGATATTTGATTCAAGATTAACTCTGACAGCATTACGCTGAAAATCTGTTCCCGGTATATAACCATCTTCACGGAATAGTGAGCCTGATACATAATATTTGATTCTATCACTTCCACCACTCACAGATACTTGGTGATCCTGTTGACTACCTGTCTTAATAGCCTGATCCAACCAATCTGTAAACTGCCTTTTCTCCAAATTCTCTATCTCCAATTGGCTGAGAAAATCAGAATCATGGCTAGAATCATGTCCTGAATAGCCTCTAGCGACACGTGAGTAGGATGCAAACTGACTCCCATCCATGAGGTTAAGGTTTTGTATTGGTTGCTTGACTCCATAATATCCATCATAGCTAACAATAGCCTTACCAGCCTTACCACGTTTAGTAGTTATTAGTACGACTCCATTTGCACCTCTAGACCCATAAATCGCAACAGCACTGGCATCCTTTAGGACTTCCATGGACTCTATATCATTTGGATTAAAATCATTGATGTTTGCAGTAGTCGGAATCCCATCGATTACATATAATGGTTCATTACTTGCATTGATAGATCTATTGCCTCTAATCCTAATCTGGACAGGAGAACCTGGAGATCCATTAGCTCTGACTATATCCACACCAGCTAATCTACCCTGTGACTGCTCAAGGAAATTACCTGCAGGTGTTTCACGCAAGTCTTCAGCTGTGACCGATGAAATTGCTCCAGTCAAATCACTTTTTCGTTGGGTTCCATATCCTACCACCACCACTTCTTCCAGAGATTTATCATCTTCCATCATGGTGACATTTACGATGGTTTGGTTACTAATACTTATGCGCTGAGAACTAAACCCTATAAATGAAAATACCAGCACTTGTCTTTCCTCTACAGCTATTGAGTAGTTTCCGTCCATATCGGTCACCGTACCTATGGAAGTTCCTTCTACTAAGACGGTCACTCCCGGAAGTGGTGATCCGCTTTGATCTACGACTGTGCCCTTGACTTCAGCAAACTCACTATGTTCCGAAATAGAGACATGAGGCAGCTTTGGGTCTTCCTTGACATCGATCCCATTATTCACCTGCCGAAAACGCAGGTTGGATTGCATGGATACCTGCCGCAAAAAGCTTTCTACCGAACCTGAACGTTCCTGAAGATTTATGACGGTTGCAGGGTTGATCTGATCCGTATCGTATAAAAAATTAAATGGCGTCTGTTTCTCAATTGATTTAAAAAACTGGCTGAGTGTTATTGACTCCTTGTCAATCCTTATATGGACCTGGTCTATCGACTTATATTGGCCATTAACATTTGTTGCCAAAACAAAGTTAAAAACCATCATTTGAACTATAAATCCATACAAGAAGTACTTGGACAACATATAGATTGTCTTTTGTAAGTTTAAATGCATAATTTTGATTGGTTTATTGAAAATTTCATTAGACTGGGTCTGCGGGTTTCTCTATTCCCCAATAGTTTAAGCGCCCAAAGACCACCCTTAAGCCAACCGATTGGATCGGTTGGCTTATCCGCTAGGAGTCATCTATAAATGCTGATTTCATGCGTTATGGATTAAATTTGATGGTTACTTTTTTATTCTCGATTTTGTACCGGAAGTTTTCAATATTGGACATGCTCCTTAATACATTCTCCAAAGTTTGATTTTCAAAGATTCCATTGAATCGCCAGTGGCTTCTAGGAGCTCCGGAGATACTGATTTCTACCCCATACCATTCCTCAAGCTTATGTTTTACCTCCTGCAAGTTTGACTTCTTGAAAATCAACTTTCCAAATCGCCAGCCTAGTACCAATTCATCATTGAATAATTGGATGTTGACTTTATTGCCGGATTTGTGGTAGTTTAATTCCTGTCCAGGTGTTAAAAAATAGTCTTTGCTGTCAGTTTGATAGCTTACAGCCACTTTGCCTGTTATCAAGGAAACTTTTACTTCACCCTTTCCCTTCGCATTGATGTTAAAAGAAGTCCCCAATGCAGTGGTGATCACACTATCGGATAATACTTGAAAGGGCAGATCGGCATTTTCTGATACTTCAAAAAAACCTTCCCCACGCAGCTTTACGAGCCGTACCGTTGAATCAAAGGATTCAGGAAAGGTCAGGCTACTTCCGGCGTTCAGCCAGACAATTGTCTGATCAGGAAGTCTAAAACTCAGCTTTTCACCCGCATTTGTTTCCTTGGTAACCCAGTTGGCTGCAGTGTATTCCAAAACAGGGTTTTGGTCTTTAGTAAAGTTAGCTATCAACAAGGGGAGCAAGATTACACTGACTAAAATTGCCGCAACCTTGGAGAATTGCCAAGTTCTTGGTCGACTGACCTGTGAAAATGGAGGAATCCTATAAGTCGCCGGCCGTGTACCTTCTTTGCCGTCACGCAGTATTCTGGTAAGGACTTCTTTCTTTGTTGCATCAGTAGGTTTAGGCGCAGGAAAACGAAAACCTAGTACAATTTCTTTGGCGAGCTTGACGTCTTCAATCCGGTCTGGATTGGCATCCATCCAACTTTTCCAAAAAGTAGCCAATTCATTATCAGGATATTTTACCCATCTGATAAATTCCAGATCTTCCAAAAGGTCGTTTATTTGACTCATTTACTCTAGTGTTAAAAAGCGATTACACTAGGTAAAGGGAGAAAGGCTCAAAACAACGCCAAAAAAAATCAATTATTTTTTAAAATATTCCATAGAAGAAAATGAGACACGATGTAGTTGCCAAATAAACTACCTGTTTAATGCGGGAATTCAGTGAAAAACAAAGGGAGAAAACCCAAAGATTCCCTGAGGCATTTCAACGCCTTATATACAAGATCCCTGGCAGATTTAGAATCAGAGAGTTCCATCAGTTCAGACACCTGACGGTAGGACATTCCTTCAAAATAGACATAATAAATAGCTTCTCTTTTTCTTGGAGATAAAGCGGTAATTGCTGCGTTGATTTTTTGGCTCATCTCCAGATCAATCTGCTTATCGATCAAGGTTTGCTCATGGGAAAAGGTGATCGAAAAACTGTCTTTGGAGACAAGTTCCTGTTTCAGACCAGTCCAGCTTTTTAACTCTTTATATATTCTCCTTTTTAGGCACTTGAACAGGTAGAATTTGATTGAATCGGTGTCACCAATTGACCTGTTGCTGTTTTTGAGATCCAGAAACACATCATGAATGGCATCCTTGACCAATTCTTCCCCGCCATTTATCCGCATTCCATAGCTGTAAAGGCTGTCAAAGTATTTCTCGTAAATAAAAATAAAAGCAGAGTTACTTCCTGATTTAAATGCTTTCCAGGTTTCAAGATCGCTGGAAAATGAAGGGGACACATTCGGATTAATCTCCAATTCCGGGCCTTCGGAAGTAGAGTTTTGTAAATCTGCTTTCATCACAAGAGGGTTTATTGCTCTTTAAAGAAAACGATAATTTCCTTTAATTAAAATTCGGATGATCAGACAATTGGCTTCACGTGCAATCAGATTTTCGTTCATTAACCCATCACCCTCAAATAAAAAGCATGAACTTTCTGCCCAAAGCAGACAGGCACCAGCCGACATGGATCACCGTCCAGGTTTTTCGCATTTTCAAATTCCGAAGGGACATCAGATTCTAGCTTAGCGTCTGTTGCTTTGTAGCACAACCCCGAAGAGCGGTCATCATTTTACTGAAATAGTCAAAGTGATTTGATGGCCTAATTCGGATGAGGTTTTATTTAACGGATTTAACGACTAAATTTGTAACCTTTGACTCGTCAAAAACAACCTAAAAACTCATTATGGCTTGGTTTAAAAGAACTGACAAAGGCATCAAAACATCTACAGCTGAAAAGAAAGATGCACCTGATGGCCTTTGGTTTAAGACCCCAAATGGAAACATCATCCATACCAGAGAACTGAAAAACAATGCTTACGTATGTCCTGATGATGATTTTCACGTAAAAATCGGCTCCAAGGAATACTTCGAAATCCTATTTGACAACAACAAATTCAAGGAACTCGACGCTAATATGACCTCGGGGGATCCGCTTAGATTTTCGGATACCAAACCATACGTCGCCCGCATAGAAGCCACCATCAAAAAGACTGAGCTCAAAGACGCGGTAAGGTCGGCAGTAGGAAAGATGAACGGCCTGGACATAGTCATCTCCTGCATGGATTTTAATTTCATCGGAGGATCTATGGGATCAGTAGTAGGGGAAAAAATCGCCCGTGCGATTGATCATTCCCTGAAAAATAAAATCCCGTTCCTGATGATCTCCAAATCCGGGGGTGCGCGTATGATGGAAGCAGGGTTTTCTTTAATGCAAATGGCCAAAACATCTGCCAAGCTTGCGTTGTTGGATCAGGCGGGGATACCGTATATATCTATGCTTACTGATCCTACCACAGGAGGGGTGACTGCATCTTATGCTATGCTAGGTGATTTCAATATCGCTGAGCCTGAAGCGTTGATAGGGTTTGCAGGGCCTCGTGTGATCCGTGAGACTATCGGCAAGGATTTGCCCAAAGGATTCCAGAGTTCAGAGTTTGTTCTTGAGCATGGATTTCTCGATTTCATCGTGGATCGCCGCCAATTGAAAGGGCGATTGACCACCTTACTTAACCTTTTAAAAAATTAATTGGGAAAGTAGAAAAAGGATTTGATGATTAAAGCCAAATTTGAACAGGGATTTGGTCTCTTTTACTGATTAATAAATATATTTGTGCTCCCGTATTGGGCCAATCCATAAGAAAAATTAAACCAAAATTTCATGGGTTCAGTAATTATTACTTCCATTGTAGCTTTTACCATTATTATCCTGCTACTGGTATTTATTCTCCTTTTTGCCCAGTCTAAGCTGGTCAATTCCGGGGATGTCAACATTGTGATCAATGGTGACGAGAGTTCCCCGATAGTAACTTCGGCAGGTACTACCCTGCTTTCTACTCTTGGTGGCCAAAAAATCTTCCTTCCATCAGCCTGTGGTGGAGGTGGTACCTGCGCTATGTGCAAATGTGTGGTAGAAGAAGGTGGGGGGGAGGTTCTACCTACCGAAGTAGGCCACTTGAGCAGGGCCGAGCAACAGAGTAACGTGCGCCTGGCTTGTCAGGTGAAAGTGAAAAACGACATGAAGATCCGTGTGCCGGAAGAAATCTTCGGTATCAAGAAATGGGAGTGTGAGGTTATCTCCAACTACAACGTTTCTACTTTCATCAAGGAGTTCAAAGTGAAACTTCCTGAAGGGGAGGTACTTGATTTTGAGGCGGGTGGATACATTCAGATTGATGTACCTGTAGTGACGGTGAACTTTAAAGGAATGGATATCACCCCTCACCCTGACTTAGGCCATCCGGCAGATGTGTACCAAAGTGACTGGGACAAGTTCGGTCTTTGGGACTTGACCATGAAAAATGATGAGGAACTTTTCAGGGCTTACTCAATGGCCAATCACCCTGCAGAAGGAAATATAGTAATGCTTACCATCCGTATCGCCACACCACCATGGGATAGAGCCAATAATAAATGGATGGATGTGAATCCAGGTGTATGTTCCTCTTATGTGTTCTCTAGAGTTCCTGGTGATAAAGTAACTATTTCGGGACCTTACGGAGAATTCCATATCAACCCAACCCAACGCGAGATGGTTTACATAGGCGGTGGTGCAGGTATGGCGCCATTGAGAGCGCAGATTTTCCACCTTTTCCATACGGAAAAGACCAGAAGGAAAGTCTCTTACTGGTACGGGGGTAGATCCAAAAAAGAACTGTTCTATGTACCTCACTTCAGAGCAATCGAAAAAGACTTCCCTAATTTCCAGTTCCATATAGGATTGTCCGAGCCTCTTCCGGAAGATAACTGGAAAATCAAGAAATCACTCGACGATCAAGAAGGTGATGGATATGTAGGGTTCATCCACCAGGTGTTGTATGACAATTATCTGAAAGATCACCCTGAGCCGGATGAGGTAGAATATTACCTATGCGGGCCTCCTTTGATGAACTCTGCAGTACTAAAGCTGCTTGATGATCTGGGGATTCCTCAGGAAAACATCCGATTTGATGACTTCGGAGGCTGATATAAGACAAAAGATCCCGCTCAGGCGGGATTTTTTATTTAAGTGCCATTTTTGATTATTTTTACCAAAGACAATCACCTTTTATGAATATTCAATCTTACTTTGAGCCAGTAGCCGAATACCTCTGGCAGAAGAAATACCCCGAAAATTCTTTCTTTAAGCAAATCCACTACTTCGGTGAGGAATTTCCGGATTTAAAAGGTGTACAGATCGCACTGGTGGGACTGCGGGAAAACAGAGGACTGGCCAGGATAGAAAGCGCCGATAGGGGAAGTAGTGAGATCAGGGAAAAACTTTATGACCTTAAAAAGGGGTTTGGAGCTTACCGGGTAGCAGATTTAGGTGATTTGATTCCCGGTGAGAAATTAAGTGATACCTATCAGCGTATGCAGGAAGTGGGGGATTACCTGATGAAGCAGCAGATTCTACCTATCTACTTTGGAGGATCACATGACCTGGACTATGGACAATATTTGTCTTACCAGAAAATGAAAAAACTGGTCAGTCTGCTGACCGTGGATGCCAAGCTGGACATGGAAGAAGAAGGCCCACTGGCTGATCAGCATACGCAGGAAATCATCCTTCACCAGCCTAACTTTCTCTTTTCCTCAGCTCATTTGGCTTACCAGAGTTTTCTGGTAGATCCTTCGTTGATTAATGTGGTGGAGAAGCTTTATTTCGAACATGTACGGCTGGGAGAACTGAGAAGTGAATTCAAGGAAGTGGAACCTTTGATCAGAAATGCCGACCTTTTGAGTTTTGATCTTTGTGCCATCCAGTCTGCAGATGCTCCCGGTGCCGTAAATGCGGAACCATTTGGGTTGACAGCGGAGGAAGCCTGCCAGATTTGCTGGTTTGCGGGAACCAACGAGAAACTGAGCTCCATAGGTATCTATAATTATGAGCCTTATTACGATGATGCGGCAAACAAAACCGCCAAGGTGGTATCAGTGATGATCTGGTATTTCCTAGAGGGGTTTTATTCCCGTAAGGACAGTCTATCCTTTAAAAGCAGCGATTATACCAAGTACACAGTGTCCTTGGATACGAAACCAAATACGCTGGTATTCTATAAAAGCAAACGTTCCGGTAAATGGTGGATGGAGATTCCCCACAATGAAACAGAGAAGTTTGACCGGGTGAGCACGGTTCCCTGCAGCTATGCTGACTACCAAATGGCCCAAAAAGGGGAGATACCCGAGCGATGGATCAACGCTCAAATCAAGTTGCTGTAGTGAAAACCTATACCAAGCAGCAGCTAGCCCTGCGGAATGGGCAGGATAAGCCCGAAATCTGGGTGGCCTACCTAGGGGTAATCTATGATGTGAGCAGTTCCAGACTCTGGAAGAAAGGAATGCACTATGAACACTGGGCAGGTCAGGATCTTACAGATGAGCTTCCTGATGCACCCCATACCGAAAAAGTATTTGAAAAATTTCAAGCCATTGGGCAACTAGCATAAATGATATTGATTGCAGACAGCGGGTCTAGTAAAACTGACTGGAGAGTTATCCACTCAGATCGCAGGATAAGCCAGCACCGGGGTATTGGGTTTAACCCCTATTACCAGACTTCTGAGGAAATGGCTATACAGATGCAGGATGATTTTTTGCTTAAGTTGGAAAACGAAGTAGAGGAGATATACTTTTATGGCGCTGGATGTTCATCTGAGGACAGAAGGAATGAAGTGTCTTCCGCTTTGAAAACCATTTTCCCGAATGCTAAAATAACGATAGATCACGATCTAGCGGCTGCGGCCAGATCTACCTGTGGTCACGACCCGGGAATAGCCTGTATTCTTGGGACAGGCTCTAATAGCTGCGATTATGATGGAAAGGCAATTATAGCCACGCGGCCGGCTCCGGGTTACATCTTTGGGGATGAAGGAGGAGGGGGCTATGTGGGCAGGAAGCTTCTAAAGGATTTTATCAATGACGAGATGCCTCCTGAGATTAAAAAAGAACTGATCGATGTCTTTCACCTGACAGCTGTTTCTATACAGGAGCATGTTTATCAGAAACCTTTTCCCAATCGGTACATGGCCAGTTTTTGCAGGTTTATCACTGAGCATAAATCCAATCCGTACTGCTACATGCTTTATTATAGTTCCTTCCAGGATTTCTTTAGGCAGCATGTGATGAAATATGAGAACTATACAGACAAGCCTGTGAATTTCGTAGGATCTATCGCCTATTACAACAGCGATATTCTCCGCAGGGCTGCCTCAGATGTACGGATTAATGTTAATTTGATAATCGAAAGCCCTATTGCGGGATTGACTCTTTATCATAAGGAAGAATTGGAGAATGGAGTATGATCGCGTACCTACGGGATTACACTGCGATGATTATATATATATCCTGTGACCCGTCCGCCGCGCGGCGGACGGGTCACAGGATATATGGCTTTGAGAAGACAAATTATAAACACATAAAATTAAAGCCGCCGTTCGTGTCATCACGAATGGCAAGCACTATCCAAATTTCGGTTTGTGAGACAAACTGAGGCAAAGCACAAAACGGAGCATGATCAGCATCTGTAGCAGACAGGTGCAGGATTCCGTGACCTTTAAACCAATTTCAAAATGAAAGTAACAGAAAGCACCTCTCTTTACGATAATTTAGAGCAAATGAACCTGTTGGATTTGTTGCGGAATATCAACAAAGAAGATAAGAAAGTACCCCTTGCTGTGGAGAAAGTAATTCCTGAAATAAGCGCCTTGGTAGAGGAAATTGTCCCTCGCATGGAAAAGGGTGGCAGATTGATCTACATAGGGGCTGGGACCAGTGGGAGACTTGGAGTATTGGATGCTTCCGAATGTCCACCTACTTATGGGGTGCCATTTGATATGGTGCTGGGACTTATCGCTGGGGGAGATACAGCGATCAGGAGGGCCGTGGAAAATGCTGAAGATGACCCTGAGCAGGCCTGGAATGATATTTTAGGATACGGATTCAATGATCAGGATACTGTGGTAGGGATTGCTGCCTCTGGCACTACCCCCTATGTAATCGGTGGGGTGAGGACTGCTAAGGCTAATGGGTTACTCACTGGGAGTATAACCTGCAATCCCGATTCTCCTCTATCTCAAGAGGCAGCTCATGCCATAGAGGTAGTAGTAGGGCCTGAATTTGTTACGGGAAGTACCAGAATGAAGGCCGGCACTGCCCAAAAATTGGTTTTGAATATGATTTCCACCTCAGTGATGATCAAGATGGGGAGGGTAAAAGGCAATAAAATGGTGGATATGCAGCTATCCAATAAAAAGTTAGTTCAACGTGGCACAAGGATGATTATGGAAGCTACCGGGCTTGATGAACATACTGCCAACCAACTTTTGCTTAGTGAAGGATCTGTACGTAAGGCCACGGAATATTTTTACAAAAAGCAGAATTAATAGTTACCAACATCTGCCGGGTTTTCACCATTGGGACCTGGTAAAATATTCGGTTTGCAAGATGCTAATTCAAAAAAACTGGCAGGTTTCTACGTAACTTTAACAGTTGCCGACGTTTGTGCCCCACAAACGACAAAACAATATTTTTGAACTAGGTGATTATAAATCCCTAGAGAGGCCGTATCTTTGCAGCCCGATTAAGAGGTTGAAGGCCAATTGCTTAATCTTCACAATTTTATCCAGCAGTGATGCTGCAATTCTATGAAAGATAACAATTCAAAAAAGCCGTTTTTCGGCGAAGGGAAAAAAGATTCCAAACCTTCCAATTCGGGACAAAGAGGCGGTTACAAGGGGAAATCTGAAGGATTTGAAAAGTCCAAGGATTCACGAAAGAAATCATTAGGAAAGGCTGAAGATGATTTTTCCGATTTCAGCAAAAGGCCAAGGACAAATAAAAAAACCGGCTTCAAGACTTTGGGGGAAAAGAAATTCGGCTCTAAATCTACTTTTGGCCCTAAAAAAGATCAGGTAGCTGATTTTTCCGGGGAAAAAGAATTTGGTGCCGACAAGAAGCGGTTTTTTACCAAAAAGGAAGAGTCAGATCGTCCTAAGCCGTATAAACGAGATGCTAAGCCAAGGAGGCCTGAATCCCCAGAGAAGTCTGGTGGCCTTATTTACAAAGGACGTGGCAAGGATCAAAAGCCTGTTTTTGCCGAAGGCAGACCTGCGTATAAGTCGGACAAAAAAGAGACAAGAGGCTTTGGTAAGAAGCGTTTTGTAGATCAGGATACGAATGTGGAGCGTCCGGATTATAATTTTGAGTCTCTTCCGCAAAAGAAGAAAAAGATGGAGAATGAGGATAATCTCATTCGCCTGAATAAATACATAGCCAATTCTGGCATTTGCAGCAGACGGGAAGCCGATTCATTGATAAGCCAGGGCTTGGTGACGCTTAATGGGGAGGTCTGTACTGAGCTTGGGCGCAAGGTGAGGAAGACTGACCGCGTAGTGTATCAGGGAAGAAAAATCAATCCTGAGAAGCCGGTTTATGTACTACTGAATAAGCCCAAGGACTTTATCACTACCACCGATGATCCCATGGATCGTAAGACCGTGATGAATCTGGTAGGAAATGCCTGTGAAGAGCGGATTTTTCCGGTTGGACGTTTGGACAGAAATACTACCGGGTTGCTTTTGTTTACCAATGATGGTGAATTGGCAGCTAAGCTTTCCCATCCTTCCAATGAGATCAAGAAGATCTATCAGGTGACGCTGGATAAGCCACTCACCAAGAAAGACGAAGAGGCTATCATTGAAGGTCTGACACTGGAAGACGGCAAAGCTGATGTGGATGATATGCAGGTGTTGTCACTGGATAGAACTATACTTGGCCTTGAGATACATATTGGTAGAAACAGGATCGTTCGTAGAATCTTCGCTCACTTGGGCTATGAAGTGACTGCACTTGATCGGGTAGTTTATGCCGGATTGGACAAAAAAGATCTAAAACGGGGACACTATCGCTTCCTATCTGAGCAGGAAGTGATTCGCTTGAAGTTCTTTGTATAAGCATCAAAAGCTCCCAAATCGGGAGCTTTTATCATTTAATAAGCCATTTTGTTTAGCGCGAAGCCTCATGAATTGTCCTGATGTGATTGCAATCTCCATATTGCAAAGCTTCGAGGTTTTTAGAACCTTGAAGGTTTGAATTTTTGTCCAATTCAGACACAAGGAAGACTGGTAAAAAACCAATAACTATCTTTGGTGTGGTCAGTGAATCGAAAAAATGCATACAAATAAAAAGTCCATACCTGTACATTCCATGCCTGATGATTATAAAGGAGGAATTGTTCTTGGAAGAATGTCTGCAAGCGAGTTACAATTGGAAGAGGCAAGCCATTCTCATCGGCACGATTATCATTTTTTTATTATACAGGAGGAAGGTACCACAGTTTTTGAGATTGATTTCAAAAAACACGTCATCAAAGGATCAGCTGTGCTATACATTCATCCAAATCAGGTACATCGATTTTTAAAGACCAGTGAAGCCGTATTCTTTGGCTTGTTAATCAACAACGAGAGTCTAAACGCAGAATATTTAAACTTACTGGAAGAGATCGTACCGGCAGAGCCCTTAGCTATTCAGGGCGACTGCTTGTCGATAATTACCGATACAGCGACACTGGGTATAAAAGCCCAAGAACGAAAACCGGACAGAGTTTACCATACTTTACTGAAAGACAATAGTAATGCATTAGTAGCCCTGATCCTTTCCCATTATTTAGAAAATGCAAAGCCGGCAGAAAAATTTTCGCGCTTTGAAGCAGTTACAAAGGCATTTAAAACTTCACTGGAACACAACTTTACAAACCTTAAACGGCCTTCCGAATACGCTAAACTCCTAAATATATCTCCGTCGTATCTGAATGAATGTGTTAAAAAGACAACAGGGCATTCCGTTTCGCAACTTATACAGCAGCGGGTAATTTTGGAAGCGAAACGCTTGCTTTATCACTCCGACAAATCAGTAAAAGAAATCGCGGCAGAACTTGGCTACGATGATTACCCTTATTTTTCACGCCTTTTTACGAAAGTGACAGGAATGACAGCAATCACCTTCCGCCACAAAAACCTCGATTAGTCCAATATCTACTCTGTATATGTATTTCCTCCATTGGGAATCCATAGTTCCTTTGCGATGAATTAATCAGTACAGGCAATGATTTCAAGCATACCAAAATGGGTGGGGAATTTATTCGAGGGAGCGCTTCGCCCCAACATGAAGGTTATAGAGACTTCTTATATCAGACGGCGGATAAAGCTGGTACGTTTTCAGGGGGACATCGCAAAGATGGATTTCCAGATAGGATACGCAAACGTGATCCGTGTAAGTGAAACAGAACTAAGAAACTATACTGTGGCACTTTGCGATACCAAAAACGGTATTTTGGACTTTCTCTTTCATATTCACGGAAATGGAGTTGGCAGTGAATACATAGACACCTTAGAGGTAAATGACGAAGTGTATATCAGTCCACCCAGGGGAAAAAGGTTATTCAGTCCGGAAATAAAGCAGCAACTGTTTTTCGGAGACGAGACTTCTATTGGGATAGCCTGTTCTGCGCTCCCCGTCCTAAAGAAAAATAAGCATCAGTACCATTTCTTCTTTGAGCTGGGAGATGAGAATAGAGATGTTCCACAGCTTTTGGAAATAGATAACGTCACCGTTTTTTCGAAGAAGGAAACTTTCAGAAATGAACTATGGGTACGTGATTTATCAATTTTCCAAACTCCTGATTGGAAGCAGGCAAGCTTTGTTTTGACCGGAAATGTAAAATCCGTCCAGACTTTCAGAAAGGTCTTGAAAGATAAGACAATCGGAAAAATACGTGCTCAAGGCTATTGGCTTGAAGGTAAGAAAGGATTGTAAATTTAAAATCAGATAAAATGTCACATTCACATAACCACTCGGATAGGAAAGACCTATCATTAGCCTTTTGGCTTAATGTTTTATTTTCAGTCATCGAAGTTGTTGGCGGGATATTAACCAACTCCACCGCTATTCTTGCAGATGCATTTCACGATTTTGCGGATGCTATAGCTATTGGCCTGGCAGTGTTGTTGGAAAAGCTTTCAGGGAAAAAACGCACACCTAAATTCTCTTATGGGTACAAAAGATTCTCACTGCTGTCGGCCATCGGGATGTCGTTGTTTTTATTAATAGGTGCTGTGTTTATGTGCATTAGTGCTTATCATACTTTTATCAACCCACAAATAGTAGATGGAAAGGGAATGTTATTTCTGGCGATTTTAGGTGTTGCCGTAAATGGCTTTGCTTTCTTAAGAATAAAAAAACCAAACGGACATTCCCATCATCATGGACACAGCCATTCACACGATACTGATTTTAACAGGAAAGCAATAATGCTACACTTGTTGGAAGATGTTTTGGGCTGGGTAGCGGTACTAATTGGAGCCGTTGTGATTTATTTTACCGGCTGGTATTGGGTAGATGGGGTTTTGGCTATCGCAATTGCGATTTTCATAGGCTATAATGCAACGAAAAATCTAATATCCACAATGAAAATTTTAATGCAATCCGTTCCTGCTAATGTGGATGTAGCCCGGCTTTCGGATGAATTGCTTCAGATTCCATATGTTGAAAATATTCATGACCTGCATATTTGGACATTGGAGGGTAGCTATCACGTCGGCTCGCTACATGCGGTTGTTCATGCGATTGACAAAAACAGGGATGTTGATATTCTTCCGTCTATTTTGAAAGTGATGGAAAAGTACAAGATCCTGCATCCCACCATACAGATCGAAACAGCGCGCAGTGATTGTAGATTTGTAAGTTGCTAGACAAAATCCGGACTTAATTTCTCTTTCTAAACTCCGTAGGCGTAACTCCGCAGTGTTTTTTGAATTGCCGGCAGAAATGACTTTCATCCGTAAAACTAAACTCATCTGCGATTTCTGACAACGTATGCTTGCTATAGGTAAGGCGGGCCTTGATAAGGGCGAATTTGTAATTTGTAGTGTACTGCTTTATAGATTCACCAATCTGTTTCTTGAAGAAAATACTGATGTAATTGGGTGCCATATTAAATTCCTTTGCCATCACTTCGATTCTTAGCCGTGACGGAAAATAAATGTTTTTCTTCACATACAATAAGATAGACTCGACTGAATCGGAGTAGGAAGTGACTTGCCCAGCTTTGTCGGACTGCCTGAGTTTCCTGGCCAGAATAATCAAAATACTTCGCATCAGACTATCCCGCACTATTTCATAATAGGGTGATTGTTGGTTTTCATATTCACTTTCAAGGACAGAAAGCAGGTTTAGCAGCTTTACTTTATCATGATTTTCCTTTACTAATGAGCCCCTGCTTTGCAGTGGGATTTGGAGAAGCGTTTCTATGATTGATTTCCCTCTGGATTCATCACTTAGCGATAGGATTTTACTAAAGGGCTCATTGAAACGAATAAAGCAAAACTCTGTTAACTCCCTGATGTCAAAAGAATGATAATCCTCAGGACCTAAGAGGAACACATCCCCATATCCATAGTCAAAACTGTTGCCGTTGAGGTGGTGGACTCCATTCCCTTTTAGGATAAAAATTATTTCAAAATAGGTATGGTTATGTATGGGATGCTGCCATTCGCTTGCCTCAAAATGGTAAATGTTAAATGGAGTATGTAATAGATAGCGTTTCATCTGTTTATTTTTTGTTTTTAATGGGTCAGATGGAATCTCGCATGCATTATAATCATCCCAGTGTGTGACGTTCTTCGTCATGCTCGATTTCATATGGGGCTCATTTGCCATGAAATGTACTTATTAACAATGGATTTTTACAATAAGATTCGAATGGTTGGAGCCTAATTTTGGCATTATTAATCTTTAATCCTGATTGTATGAACTTCTTTGTGATTGCATTTATTTCTATTTTGACTGTTTTAATAACTCCTCCAAGCAAAGTTGATGAGGATTGGGAGTCTCTGTTGGATAGCCAATTGACAAATTGGGAAAATTACCTCAGCTATAGACATAAACCCGGATACAATGGAAAAGTACCAATGGATGAGAACGGCAAGGAAGTTTTGCCTATTGGATACAACAAGGACGAGAATGGAGTATTTACAGTTTTGGAGGAGGCAGATGGGCCTGTGCTACGGATAAGTGGAGAAATCTATGGCAGTATTTTTACTAAGAAATCTTATAAAAATTACCACTTAAAACTTCAAGTTAAGTGGGGGACAGATAAATATGAACCAAGGATGGAGTTACTCAAGGACTCGGGAATCCTATATCATTCTATAGGTGAAGCAGGAGTGGAATACTGGAGATCGTGGATGCTTTCACAGGAATTTCAGGTGATGGAAGGCCATATGGGAGACTTCTGGTGCCAGGCCAGTTCAGCCATTGATATCCGGTCTTTTCCTTCAGAAGGGGATAAAATGAGCCCTGTAGCAGATAGTACACAGCCTTTCCGTCCTTTCCAAAGCGGCGGAGATGTTTTCTGTCTGAGGTCATCCAACTTTGAAACTCCCGGTAATGGCTGGACTACCTTAGAGCTCATTACTTTTGAAGGTAAAAGCCTGCATATAGTTAATGGAAATGTCGCAATGGTGTTGGAAAACTCCCGATATATAAATGAAGATGGCATAGAGGTTCCTCTTATAGAAGGAAAAATTCAGCTTCAGAGTGAAGCCGCCGAGGTCTTTTTTAAAGAGATACAAATCAGACCTCTTAAGGAATTACCAAAGGACTATAGGAGTTTATTTGATGAGTAAATCTTAAGGCATTATTTCGGCTAAAACCGGGAGTAGTATTCTTCCTTGCCTCACCCAATTGATGGGGAGTAGTTTCATCGGATTACTTGTAGTAAATAGGTTCCTGCTTTTTGTCTGGATTACAAATTTGATCCCTTTGATAACATTCGAGATTATTCACTTTCATATCCATTTTATGAATCTGGAAACCGAAAAACAACTACCAGGTTTCAAAATACAATTTATTAAGTACTATTAACAAATATTGAATTTTTTATATGTTTAATTGCATTTTTAACGTACGGAAATTTTAAAAATTAAATTTTTACATTAGAGCAATAAGTAAGTCATCGATGTAATTATTTATTTGGGGATGTCGAAAACCAATTTTTGAGAGTAGGCAACAAACAAAAACTAACAGTTATGAATCTTATTTCATCTTTACTTGAAGTTGTTCTTGGACTATTGTCTGGTCTTTTGGGAGGCCTTGGACTATAATCACATATGGATCAACGATCCCGCCTACTACTGTTGTAATACAATAAATATTGCATAAGGTGGGACACAAAAGAGGCTGTCTCATATTGATGTTTGATAATTGAAGACAGCCTTTTTTATTCAATAGAGGCCGATTTCCTGATTTCGGCCTCTATTTTTTTGAATACCGTTTAATTTTATAGGAATCGGGATTCT
>NZ_JAJUWR010000054.1 GCF_021390545.1 Algoriphagus sp. AGSA1
CCAGCAGCTGGCCATTAAATTTGAGGGGAGGCTCAAGCTGGACATCAATACAGAAAATTAATTAATTAGTTCCATTCCCTTGGGGTACCCCAAGGGAAGGGAAGGACAGAGTTTAGCTAACACTCCCTTATCATAGTATTTATCTAAAATTTTAGCCATTGTATTTTTCTAAATAATTACCAAATTCTTTAGACACTTTTTCAAACAGTTCTTTAGTGTTAAGATTTCCAGCCGTTTTAAATGAACATTCTGCTTCAATTTCAACTTTTCCTTTTAATAAATTAAAAACATCTTCTGTACCATCTTTTCTCTCAAATTCAAGCATAAAATCATCAATATCATCTGCAATTTTATTATCTTTTTGAATTGCTGATAGCACTTTTTTTACGAAAACCAAAGCTTTATTATTTCTTTTCCCGTGTAACTCTTTTGACTTCTTCCCTCTATCTCTAAAAAAAGCGTCTATTCTTAAAGACCTAGGTTGTATTGTATTAGCCAACATATTCATACTCCCTATAAATGCTCCTTGAACTTCAGCTGTGAGATAATTCAATCTATTTGGCCTTGCTTTTATCTCAAATTTTAACACATCACTTATAGAATCTAAAACATCATTTATAGGCATTTTCATGTGTATCATTGCCCTACAAGATTTTGATATACGAAGCATTTTATGTGATGAAATTTGTCTAAAAT
Organism: Algoriphagus sp. AGSA1; assembly: GCF_021390545.1. Classification (GTDB taxonomy): domain Bacteria; phylum Bacteroidota; class Bacteroidia; order Cytophagales; family Cyclobacteriaceae; genus Algoriphagus. The sequence continues at coordinate 697 of NZ_JAJUWR010000054.1, forward strand.
AATATTCTATATCATTAATTCTAGGTCCATTAGAATTAAATTCACAACACACAACTGGAACCTTTCCATTAACATCAATATAAAAGTTAGTTATTTCAGCTATATCATGAGAATCTAATTTATCAAACTCAGCAATTGAATAATTAGTTTTATTAACAAGAGTAGGTATTTTCCCAGCTCTTATAAGAGCGATTCTACATTTATATTTCTTCTCGAAATGACTATATGCAGCTGATGCAACAAATAAATTCCTAGGCAGTTCATCTTTCCTTCCTTCGTGTCTATCTAAAACAATTGCTTGACCATTTTGAGTTCTTTCATCATTAATTCTTTGAATGCAATCCACTAATATTGATTTCGATGATTTAGTATTCCCATTATATGGAGTAAAGACTAAGTCAAATAAGTGAAATTTTATAACTGTTTTATCTATCATATATAATTTTATTCGCATTTTTATAATGCTGTAAATGCATTCAATCCACTCCTTCTTTTTTAGGAAAAAACTATAAATAGCTCCATAAATCTCAGTCTGAGAGTAGTCATTCGTTACTAGCTATTTGATGGGATTTGTAATCCCGACCTAATATCATTAACTAATTCCCCTATTCATTTCCTAAGTATCTTTTTGTTATGAAGGCCCTTGGTTCTATTAGCCTAACAAGCAATTATTTCAACGCTTTATTAATTTTATCAATTAAATTTTTCCAGCTTTCTTTTTCAACAGCAGATAATTTTGAAGAATCATTAGTTTTACACCATCTTAGAAATGCCTTAGCTAATTTGTATTTTGAAAAATTTGGAACTTCTTTAGTGAAGATATCGATAATTGGTCTTGTTGGCTGAGAATCGGCTAATGCTTTGCAGTCTTTTGAATATTCTGCCTTAACAATAGTTATTAATGTTTCTCGCAACAAATCTTCAATTTCAGCCTTTGCAATTCCTGGACAAAAATCTTTAGTACGAAGTATATTTTTGTTTCCTAGGGAATAAACCAAATTTTCTTGCTCTGCTGCTTGGTCACCAGCAGCATCGGAATCAAGTAATGCCGCAATTTTCAATTTTTGAGCGTGCAAAATAGTTGCGTAATAAACAACTTTACCTGCTGAATTAGCAAAGACTAAAGCAATTTTATTATCAAGGTTTACCACTTTATCTTCTCTTAACAATGTTGAAGTAGCTTCTATATACCAATAATCGGTTAGGCCTTCGAGGATAAGGTTTCTAGATTGTGAAAATAGACTTTGAGCTAAATCGTAACCTAAAGCTTCTTGCAACGGCAATAATCCTGCTGGATCACTTGATGAAATTGTTGTATGTATTTTTGTACCATCTTTTCTGTCCCTTAATTCCACCACTCTAACAATATCCAACTCGTCTGGACCAACAAGGAAAGGTGAATGAGTAGTGTAAATAGTCTGATTTTCCTTAGCAAGTCTCGAAATCGTTTCTCGAAAGTCTCTCTGTTTCAATCCGTGAAGGCTCATACCAGGTTCGTCTAATAAAAGAATAGCATTTTTATGTTTGTCCATTGCTTCTGCAAAAAATACAACAAAAAACGAAACTAACCATTGGAAACCTTCTGAACGTTGGTCAAGCTCAATTTCTACCCCAAGTTCATCTTCAACTATAACTTTTAAGTATTGACCATCCGCCGAGATCCTTAATCTTTCAGCTTCGGGTCTTTCAGGATTTGGATTCCATATACCTCTAATTTCAGTTGTAAGCTTAATACTAGCGGCATTTAATTGATAAGTTCTATTATCTAGTGTGTCTCTATATTCTTTGAGAGCTTCGGCATCATTAGAATTAGGACTTTCAGTATTTCCAATTTCAGAAAGCTCTTTTGCTGTAAATCCAAGAAGTTTTAGTAAACATAAATTTCCGTAATCGTAATATTCGTCTTCTAGAAGGTTTTTTTCTACTCTTTCTGCCAAGTGTGCCAGATGCACTGATGGCTTTACTTTAAAGTAATTATTGAATAACACAAAGACAGGTGTTCTATTTCCTAAAATTTTTAGGACTTCATCATGCTTTTGGTTTTTCCTAATCAGCTCAGTAAGTTTTGAATGCCTTTCTTCTTCCTTTTCATTATCCTCATCTACAAGTGGATATTTTTCATTCAAAAATTCAATAATCGATTTTGAATTATCAGCCGAAAAAGTACTCCAATCATATAATGAAGAAGAAATTTTAGCAAATTCTTCACTTGGTTTTTCAGTCGTACCCCCCTTTTCACTCTCAGCTAAAAACTGCTTATCAAGGTGAGCCAATAAACGTTGAAAATCTTTCTTAACATCTCCATATTTCACTTTAATTGGTGCATTTTCTATATAATGAATCCCTTTGTCATTAAGCATTCTATAGAGTACATATGTGCAATTATGAAATTCAGAAGGTACAACAGTCTTGTCCTCATCATCTAATTTAAAATACCCTCTAACGACCTCAATATCTTCTATTTTTACTTTCTTTGATGTAATATCATTGTAAAGAGACCTCGGGTAATCTCGTATTACATCAAAGCCCTCCACACCTGAAGGTCTATTTAATTGTTGTAAGGCTTTTAATACAACTGTTTTTCCAGCTTCATTTGGCCCAACCATTATTGTTTTCAACTCCTCTATTTCAAACTCACCAGTATCTTTGATACTTCTATAATTCTGTATTCTAGCTTTAATTAATTTCATAAAACAGTTTTTGTAGATTTTGAAGGAGATTATGAGATAGGCATTATTGGGGAAATACTTGGTGCAAAATTGTCCCCCTCGGCGTAGTCAAATCGCTCTTGTCGACTGGGTGGGATTTGTAGTCCTCCTTATTCATCATCTATTTAATTTTACTTTCTATTGAAACTAATCTGTTCCTAACATCAATCTCATAACCTTCTAGCAACCTTTGATTGTCTATCGAAATATTAACATCTTGCCTAATTACTTTCAATTCGTTTAAAATCCTGTCTAGTTTATTATCCAAAATTATTTGGTTATCAATAATTTGTTTATATTCTTTATCAGTCATAATACTATATATTTTATTTTAAATGGGTACATCCCTCCCTCGGCTTAGTCAATGCCTCGTGTAGACTGGGTGGGATTTGTAATATCATCATGATATCCAAGTCAATTTGTAATTACCTGTGGCTAATTCAATAATCTACAAGATCTAATTCTTAATATGCCTCACAATCAGATCTTGAATTGAAGGTTTTATATATTCAATAAATTCACTTTTTTCGAGCTCATTACTAAACTCAACATTGTGCCTTTCAAGAATTTTATTCAAATTTTCAAGAATCAATCCGGAAAACCCTTTCACAGTCTTCAGTTTTTTCTGCCACATTTCTAGCTTCTCAATTACACCTTCTACTCTATTAAAAGATTCTGACTGTAAAATCACTTTTCCCATTTCCGAAATTAATTCTTCTTTGATTTTATCCTTGTCCATATTTATTTAATTATACCTGTTGGGGTAATAAGTAGTTGATCATTCAACCTATCCAACGCCCTCTTCAAATTTTACAGGGCACTGATTTGACACTATCCTCAAGATATCAGAATCAACAGGTGTTTGATTGGTTTCCGGATTTAAGCCCGAATGGGTGATAAAAGTTGGCTGTTCTACCTACCTCACCCCAGCCCTCTCCTGAAGAGAGGGCGATCGATCCTTCTCCAAATGGGCGTGAAGGGATAAGAAGTAGGTTGGTCGTTTTCAAAAACTAAAATCTATCAGCAAGAAAAGGAATTTCGATTTAAAAAGCAACGCTGCAGGCTGGCTACTCACTAAAACAGTCCACCGGACTGTTTCTTGACGCTCGTCCCTCCTGTACAGGGTATATTTGGGGGAAATGAGGGAAAATGTGAAGGAAATGTGGTGTTTTTTGGTCTGCCTACAAAACTACCCATCATTTTCAAATGACTTACCTAACTAGTATGAAGATTTGCTTCCTATTTATTCTATTTCTGATCTAATCCAGTTAATATTTCATCAATGTCATCGTATTCTTTATCACACTGAGCACAACGTCTCAAATAGCCCTTCTCCGATGTGAAGAAACTCCGGTCTTTAGGCTCCGAATGAATTATGTTTTTGGCATATCCAATAGAAGTAATCCAGTTGACAAATTCATTAAAATGATGTCCATTGGATTGAGATTTATGCCCCTGACTTTGCTTAATTATTCCAGACAGGTGTCTGGGAATGTCTATCGGATTATCCCCGAAATAATAGAAATGAGAAGAAAGAAGGGCATATTGACCACCTAGATCCCGTTGCCTGTTGCTTTCATCATGAACGCCTTTTCTTATTTGAGGAACTGGTTCAGAAAAATCATAGATAGCATCTCCTGCCAATCTTCTATAATCCTCTGACTGGTGGTCTGGAAGCTTTTCAGGTAGCTTTGCTTTACAGTACTCATCGTATTCGGCTAATGTCAGCTTCTCGGTTACTTCCATTGCATAGACTAGTTTAGCAGAAAAGCCATGCTTGGCAGATCCGGTTGCAACTATCCAATCTCCTACTTTGGCAACCCGTCGAATTACGGGCTTGCAAATAGTTAATGTACAAAGACCCCAAAATGGATTCGGTGCACTACCATTGTCATAGGGAATACAGTAAGAAAAAAGTGTGGGCATTGGGGGATGGGTTAACATACTCAATACCTTAATATAGGAAATATCTACGCACAGAAACCATAGACAAGACAAAATTTCCACCAAAGGTTTTTACTGAAGCCATTATTAAACTTAAGTTTAGGACAATCCATCAAACAGTCATATTCCATCGAGCGTGACTTGGTGCAGATCTAATGGGAGGTAAAAGGAAAGTCACTGAAACTAGCTTGATCCCGGGTGCAACAGATTGTGTAAAAAAACTAACAGCTTCTGTTATTATTTACTGTTTTCTGTTTGCTTTTAATTTGCAGGCTGCAAATCTTTATCAAATAATTACGTAATTTGTAAGTAAAACATTGCAGATTTTACGTGATTATCACGTGTTCCTCCCTTGACACAGTTCGACTACATCAAAGAAATTGCCCGGTTTGGGCTGGAAAATGACCAGGAGAAGCTGAAGGATTCTCTTCAGGATCTGATCGAACATGCCCGAAAAAGCAAGAAAACCAATCTGGCCATACAGCTGCAGTCCATTCTGAAAGATGCCATACGTCAGCATTCCCCTGCCGGAGGATCGAAGGTCAGTTCCGGGATCCGTTTGGAGACTCCCGGACAAAAAGCTGTGGATGACTTGATATTGGATCAGGTGACTTCGGACTATAGACTAACGGATCTGATCAGCAATGCCCAGGTAAAAGAATCTCTGGATCATTTTATCCTGGAACACCGCAAAAAATCTCTCCTTCAGGCATTGGATCTCCCGGTGGCTCATAAGATTCTTTTCTATGGTCCGTCCGGCTGTGGAAAAACTCTGGCCTCGTATGTCATAGCAGGAGAATTGGAGAAAATTCTGTTGGTGGTCAATCTAGGAGCCATCGTATCTTCCAAACTTGGGGAAACCAGTAAAAATCTGGCAAAGATCTTCAAAAAAGCAGCAGCAGGTGACTGCATCCTTTTTTTGGATGAGTTTGATTCTCTGGGCAAAGTACGGGACTATAGCCAAGACCATGGAGAAATGAAGCGGGTGGTCAATACTATCCTGCAGCTATTTGACTATCTCCCACAGTCCACCATTGTAATCGCTGCCACCAATCAGGTAGGCATGCTGGATGATGCACTGGTGAGAAGGTTTGATACACAGGTGGGTTTTGAAATTCCCGGTGAAGAAGAGATAGAGGAACTTATCCAGTTGACGCTGAAACGGGGAGTATTTACCCTTGGCAGTAAAGCAGGTGTGAAGAAGCTGATCCAGAAGGCCAAAGGTTTATCGTATTACAGTATCCAAAAAACGCTGATCTCTGCCATGAAACGCAGTCTCTATAAACTAGAGACTGATCTGGTTCCTGCCAAAGTGACGATAGACAAGGCTATCTGGGAAAAGCTGATTGAAGCCGAAAAGGTTGCTTTGCTAAGCACAGGAAAGGCTTAAATCCCTCCCTCCACCGAAGATCCTGCTTCCAGATCTGCGATTGCCTGTAATTCGTTCAATGCCTCGATGTCATTGTAAAGCGATCCCGAAAGTTTGGACTTCTTTGTTCTGGGGATTTCCCGTAATCCTATCACTAGAGAAAAAGGATGGTTTGATTCCCTCAAATGTCTAAAGTTAGCTTCGGGGATAGTTGACTTTCCATAACACCGCATTGCAATGGCCACAGAAGGGTTACCCACATCGAAGTGATGACTGGAAATATTGAAGCATATTTTCTGAACATTGGAAAACACCCTGTCCTCCACCCCAAAATGGTCTTCTGCCCAAGACACTCCCGATCTTAATTGAAAATTATCTAAATCCTGCTGAGACATTACGGCTATATCCATTGGTTTGAATATTCCAAAGGAGATATGTAGCGGCAGGTAGGCTAAATGATTATTGGGTATGGGAAGGAATTTGTATACCAGCGTAGCAGTTAACTCAATTTTATTACTGGTGGACAATACCCAATTTGGAAATCTCAGATCGAAAGAATAAAAACCGTCAAAGTTGATGGAATCTTCTATCACAAAAGTGATTGCGTTCTCATTACTTTCGATGAGCCGATCAGGATTTGGTCTGCCGTGTCCTGTCAGTTTACGGAACAACTTTTTAGTATCTGCTGAATTAAAGTCCTGAGGGTTTTTTCCAGCGGGTGATTCAGCCGAATTTATCAGGAGAGCTTTTATGGAAGTCATTTTAAGGGCTGGATATTCCTTTACCAACTGGGCCACCATAGAGGTGATAAGTGGAGCGGCCAAGCTGGTTCCGGCCAATCTAGCAAAGAAGGGAGATGGGCCTTGTGGACTGGAGAGGACTTCCATTCCAGCTTCTAAGCTCAAATAATCCCCACCTTCAAATACCAGATCCGGCTTATTTAGGTGTTTATTATTCTGGGTGCCTTTCAGCTTTACATTATTGATTAGGGCGGATGTATCCCAGTGTGATTTTCTGGAATAGAAAGCCGGATATTCTTTTGCGGGTGTGATTCCATCCGATATTTCTGTTTCAAAATTACCCGCCAGTGCACCAACTGAAAGGTTATTCATAGACTCTGAAGGTTCCTGAAGATTGGTAAGGTCACAGGAATGCCCTTCAATCTCCGGAGTAGTCTGGTAAAAAAATGAGGGGTAATGAGCGTTTAAATCCAGTGTTCCTTCACTGACAAAGTATTCAAAATCTTCAATCAGGTAATTCCCGACTGAATTGATGATCAAAATATCCAATTCATAGGCCAGTTTATCCAATTCAAATGCAAACTTACCGATAGCTCCATTGTAAGGTTTTGAGCCTGGAAGATTTAAGGAAATATTGAAGATTCTGATATCATAACTAAGATACAACTCTCTAATGTCCTGAATTAAGGCTACTACATTGAGGTCATCATTTTGTTCATGAATTACCTTGAGCACAGCTAACCTAGCCTTAGCCGGAATTTCCTCAAGTGAAAAATCATAAAAATCAGTTCCGAATGCTATTAGACCAGCTACTGCTGTACCATGACCGACTTCATCCCAACGGGGAGTTGTACCGGTATGGTCAATGGCAATATCCGTCATAAGCTCTGTGAGCGGTTCCACCTGTGCTTGAATCCCCGTATCTACCACGCATACTATAGGCAAGTCCTCTTCAACAGAAACATTAAATCCGTAACTGCGGATAGGAGTAGCTACTGTTCCAGGTTTTATCACCGGAACCCGGGCAGAGGTGATCAGTCTGATAATATCAAAGTTCTCTACCAAGATCTTATCCAAGCTTGAAAAGCCATTTTTAAGAAAAAGGAGATTCGTAGCTTCCCGTGTGCTGGATACTTCCACACCCTCAGATTTCAGATAATTTCTTAAGTAATTCAGCTGCTCTTTTCCTTCAGTGTATTCCAAAATATCGCAAATAGTCAAAACATAACCTTCCTGCCCTGAAAGCACACCTTTTCTATGCGTATTGTCCAGAAGAAAGAAATCGCTAATCAGAGCCATTCTGGAAAAAGACTGCTTACGGTGATCCTCCCCCTTCTTGAGGCTGCTAATTGTAATGATATCCGTGAAGAAATTTTCAAACAGCTTCTTACTTCCTATACTGAATAGAACATTTTTGTTAAAGTGGGATAGCTCTATGGGATACAAGTCGTAGGTTCTGAAAAAGTGGTTTTGCAGTTCTTTATCAAACGTGACATGAAAATCAATCTCAATAAGATCTATATGCGCGGGAATTGGGAGTGTCTTTTTTCTTACTCTTTCAGACACAGCTGAATTATAAGCATCTAATCTCGCTGCAAGGAATCGTTTTTTCTCTTCCGATATTGGAGGAGCCAGCTCTGGTTTTTCTTCTTCTTTTTTAGAGTCACGGCCTCTAGTTTTCTTAAATCCATTTGTTTTCGCAGGATTTTTGGTATAAAGCAGATGTGGATATTCAGGCATAGTGTTAAAAATTAAAAATCAAGGATAGAATATAACTAATTGATTTATAAATCCTACTATATGCAGTTGGTTTAGACCCAGCGCTTTATTACGCCGGGTCATTAGACTTAGTCCATTTTCTCCTTTACAAAACTCGCTACCGTCATGCGGTTTACGCCCATAAGTCTGGCTATGGCGCTGTAGGAAACCTTCTTGTCTAGGTAGCGCCTGATTTTCTCTTCTTTCCCGGTAAGTTTCAGGGATTTGGACTTGCTCCCTTTGGGACGGCCCAGTATCTGGCCTTCTGCCTTTCTACGGGCCAGTGCTTCTTTGGTACGCTGGGAGATCAGGTTGCGCTCAATCTCTGCCGACAAGCCAAATGCAAATGCAAGCACCTTTGAGTTGATGTTGTTGCCGAGTTCATATTTCTCTTTGACTGTATAGACCATGATGTCCGTTTCCATGCAATCGTGTAGAATCTTCATTATCTGCATTAGGTTTCTTCCCATCCTAGAAAGCTCCGACACGATTAATGTATCCCCCTTTTTCATTTTTTTGAGCAACTTGCCGAATTTCCTTACTTCCATCTTTTTGGTGGATGAAATGGTTTCTTCCATCCATTCATCGATTTCCAGCCCTTTTGTTTTTGCGAAATTCAGAATCTCAAAAGACTGATTTTCTGTTGTTTGCTTATCCGTACTTACACGGATGTACCCATAAATCATAGTGATCAGTTTAATAGTAAATAATAAGTAATCAGAAAGCGGGCAATAAGGGATTTAAGTCCTATAATCCTAGGTATTTTTGATAAGAGATATGGAGCGTTTTTATCGGGCAGAATAGTGTGCCTCAGTCTGCCTTCTCTTCTACTTCGGGCTGGGTCATACTTTCAGAGATCGAAGCTAGGATAAAAGCAAAAATCGAAAAGGCTGGCACACCTCTTAAGGATTGGGATGTGCAGATCAACTATGGTATCAAAACAGGCTTTAACGAAGCTTTCATCATTGATCAAAAGAAGAGGGATGAATTAGTAGAGAAATGCCCTAAAGCTGCTGAAATTATACGTCCGATTCTTTTAGGCAGAAACATTAAAAGATATCAGTTTGAATGGACTGGTCAATGGATTATAAATTCTCATAATGGAATCAGGGCAGAAGGAATTGATGCTATTGATGTACCAAAAGACTACCCAACAATTTATGAGTATCTAAAGCAGTTTCAGAAGAGCCTAGAATTAAGGTTAGACAAAGGCAAGCATTGGACAAATTTGCGTAATTGTTCCTATCTAAGTGAATTCGATCATCCAAAGATAGCTTGGGGTAATTTATCAATAAGGTCCCAGTTTAGTTTTGTACCTGAAGGATATATAATAAATGCTCCTTCACCATTTTTTACTTCTAGCGATCTTTTTATTATAGGTATTTTAAATTCGAGTATAGGGAATTATTACATTAAACAATTAGGTGTCTCTAGAAATGGAGGGTATACGGAGTTCAAGCCAATGTTCGTTGAAAAAATGCCGATACCTAATCTACAAAAGAAGGATCAAACTAAAATTTATAATTTGGTAAAAGAAATTATTGCATTGCATAAAGAGGGCAAAACATCTGACAATGAAGAGCGTCAAATAGATGAACTCTTATTCGATTCTTTAAACTTTTCAAGTGATGAGAGAGCCTTGATATCCTCTATCTAGAGGATACTATGAAAGTTGACAGCTGAAATCAGTATGTGTCTAAAATTTCTATCTCGTCAGGAGTTAGTTCGAAAAGATTATAAATTTCACGGTCAATAGTTTTCTCTAATTCATCAGTATCTATACCCGCTTTTTTTAATTCTTGTATTTCTAAAACTAAAGCCGATATTTTATCCTCAAATTCTGAATTGACTATCTGAGGAATATGAATTTGATCAATATATAATTTGATCCATCTCCTAGTACCAGCTCCTGAAGTAGCGGCTATTTTTGAAAAATACCATTCAGACAATTTAGAGTTGAGAAATGAAAGAAGAAATGGTAGTCTTTTGCCAGACAGGAAAAAGATTGTATTATTTAAATAAAACCCATCTGTATCAAGATAAAAATTTGGCTTATCTGTCAACTCTATCCAAACAATTTTATCTTTTGCGAGATCATCTAGATATGCACAATTTCGAAGATTTGTCCAGTGATCACCTTTATCCAATCTAATTTCTAACGAATCTTTGTATTCATTTAAATGCTCGTAAATATCTGGAAAATCGGCCTGAACGTCAATCCTACCAATATTTGAGGATTTTATTCCATTGTGCGTGTTTATCAACCAATAGGATGCATAAGTTGCATTATATCTTTTTATATCCCTGCCTCTTAAAATCGGACGTATAATTTCAGCATTTTTAGCTGAAGCCTGCACCAGCCGATCACGCGTTTGCTGATCAATAATGAAGGCCTCATTGTAGCCAGTGAGGATTCCTCTGTATATGGATACATCCCAATCCTTCAATGGAGTACCTGCTGCTTCTATCTTTTGTTTTATCCGCTCTTCTATTGGGGAGAGGATCACCCATCCAGCACCTTCAGAAAATGATTTTTGAATGGATGAGTTTTGCCCGATAAAAACGCTCATTTTTTCCAAGCTCCCGATAGATTTATTGATCAGGCAGGTTTGTACTGAACCCGAAAAAACTTCCTTCTGTGCTACCAATATATTCGTGTCCACAGTAGCAGAGGCAAAGACCTGATACCCACCAAAATCAATCAGCTGCAGCGGGTTGGTTTTCTCCAAAAAGAACTTCCTCAGACTCTGCCCGTAACTTGCCCGCATCCACTTGTTGGAGGTAATAAAACCCAGATAATAACCGGGCTTCAGAATATTCATGCCCAGTTCATAAAAAAGCGAATAGATATCCCCCGTGCGTACGTAGGTCTCGAAACCCATCTTTTGAAGCACATCGGCATCCTCTCCCATCTTTTGCAGCTGGATATAAGGTGGATTACCAATCACGACCTCAAAGCCTTCGAAATCTCCTTTTGAGTCCAAAACCTCTGGAAATTCAATCCTCCATTCAAAGGCATTCTTATAGATTGCATTGCTTTCTATTTCGTTGATTTCCGCTTCGATCTTAGCAATTTTGGCTTCCCATTTTTTGGACTCTGACTTTACGTCTTTTTGGCTTTTTTTCTGACCGAATAAATCAAAGTTATTCTGAAGTAAGGACAGCTGCCCGCGGAACTCCGCCAATCGCTTACGTTTTGGGTCTCTACGGCTAACCGACTCTCTGAACTGCTCCTTGATTTTTCTGATAAACTGCTTTAAGTCTTCCTTCGCTTCTTTATTCGGGGTGTTCTTATAGCTTTCCACTGCATCTTGGTAGATGGCCACACTGAAATTCTGCTTTCTGAACACCTCAGACAGATCTTCATTAAGTGGGTATTTAGACAAAAGTGAATTGCCGGATTTAATGTTGATGTCGATATTAGGCAGGGTTTCCAGTTCAAGGATTTTGCTCTGCTCTCCATCGCCTGCCACTTTATAATAGGCATTCTTCAGCAGCTCAATCCATAGTCTTAGCCGGCATATTTTGGAAGAATTAGGGTTTATATCCACTCCAAACAAACATCCTTCTATAATCCTCCGCTTCTCATTAAAAATAGTCTCCTGGATTCTCTGTGATTCCGGATCAATCTTCCAATTTCCCGATGAATCCTTTTTCACCTGATAGTCAAAGAAATCCTGCGTATTTCTTCGGAGAAGAATAAGCTCGTCATTGGCTATCGTAACCTGAATATCTGTAATTACCCTACCCGAGCTATCTGCCAAAATCCCCAATTCAGCTTTGATCAGAATCAACTCATTCAGACTGGAAACCAAGAAGTGGCCTGACCCCACCGCAGGATCAATTATTTTAATACTATCCAGTAACCTATTGTATTCGAGAATATCTGTGGTCTTTCTTTTATTCCCTATGTAATTATTCAGATCATCCAGATTATCAATATCCCAGGAAAAGGCATCCTTGAATTTTTTAAGCACTGCCCTGCGGATTGTCTCCTTGCACATATACATGGTGATGGCACCCGGTGTGTAGATAGCCCCATCCCTATAGCCATTGATCTTTTCGAAAACAAGCCCAAGAACTGCCGCATTGATAATGGATTTATTCTCCTCCTGAACGTCTTCTTTACCTACCGAAGAAAAATCATAGGCATCCAAGAATAAAAAAAGATACTCCAGAGGATTCAGCTCCTCTTCAAAATTCTTGACTCTCTTTTTTAAGATTGACGACTTAAAAGTCTTCATTTTAAGATTGTCATCCAGCGCATTGATGCGGAGAGTTCCCTTTTCCAGTTCTGATATCTCGAAAAGAGAACTGTTCAAATACGGTATGTGCGAGAACTTACCCTGAACAAATTCGGAGCGATCTATCGCCTGCAATGCAAGCACCTGAAAGAACAATTTATACAGTTCATCGAAGTTGGGAATGGTACGGAAATTTAAGAACCTAAATTCTTTGTTTTCCTGATGGTACCTCAACAACTGAGCTTCCAAAAGCTTTAGGAACAAGATTCTATTTATCCAGGTAAGACACAGCGATAGCGCAATGTTGAAAATTCTTTCCTCATTATTCTTACCATACTGTTCGATAGAAGATACAGATCTCCATGTTCCTTCGAGCTGAAGTAGATTAATGGTGTTTTCCAGCAAAGAACCTCTTTCCCTATTTTCCAGTGGGGGTCTTCTGATTATTTTTTTGGATTGCTCCTTAGTCTCTTCCAGCCCAACGATATGAAGCAGCTCGGCAAAAAAACCTTTGTCCAAGGTATTGCTATCACTGACAAATGGCAGTTTCAAGAAATGGACTGGCGTGAAGAACTTATATAGCGGAATAAGTTTTTTGTCATTCCGATCTCCTTCTGCCTCAATAATCTTCAGGTAATCCCTTAAGTCAAAATGCGTAAAAGCAATTTCCTTGTCCAATTCCTGTAAAAAAGGCTTGGCAATCTCATTGTAGAACAGATCTGTCTTAGAGCTGATCGATTGCCCGGCATCCCATTCTTTATAAGCCTTTTGCAATCTTGTGTTTGTGGTGAATATTTTCTCAAACAGCGCTGCATCAAACACAAACCATTCGTAGATGTTTGTAATGATCAAATTTGTCAGGGAGTAATTTTTATTATTTACCCGTTCTCTCAGGAAATAAAGAATGAGCTCATGCATGGCCCGGGTATTAAGGTTTTCCCGCGTCACCATTTCTGCTTTGTTTGTAGGTTTCTTCACTTCGAACAGCACTCCCACAGGTGAACTTGAAGTCTTATCGAGATGGATTACAAAATCAGCCTTTCCTTTGGTAGCCACCAGATAATCAGGATGATAAAATGTATTCTTCAAAAAATCCATGAGGAATATCTTAACATGCTCCTCAGATTCCTTTTCATTGATTTGAGCAATCAGTTGCTTTAAATTAGTCTTAAATCGGTCCAGGTCCTGGCGTAATGGCATGATCAAACGGTAGGCTTGATCAAGGCTGCTTTTGATGTCAAGGATGGAAAATGTCATTCTGGCAATGGATATTTAAAAATTATGATAGGCGTTAGAATTCCTAAGATAAAAGTTTGGCTGATAAAATCCCCCTATTTTATTAAGCAGGATGGGATTAATGGTAGATTATAAAACGGTTATCAACTGGATATACGATTTGATTTGTATGTTGATAGATTCCTCAATGAAAGAAGCTAGTTGTCCAATATGGAATCTCAAACGACAGATGATTACCTTAGATATAGACACCAGAGACACACCTAAATCCCTTAGACAAGCCCGATTTCAAGAGACAAAGAAATCTCATGGACATGGAAGGTACTAGACAGTTACATAAGAATCCCTGTACACATACCCTTTGAAGTGCGACTTCCATTAACTCGGTTACATTACAGTTACATAAGACCTATATTCTGATCCAAGATCATCGGATTAAACATAAGACATATCAAGACCATAAATCGTTTGTCCTAGTCTAGCTTATCTATGGATTTTAGCGAAGGCTCTGTAGTGAGTCAAGAGCATGATGCTAAAGTCAGAATCATAAGGTGTTTGATGGTTTCCGGATTTAACCCCGGGTGGGTGATAAAAGTTGGCTGTACTACCTACCTCCTCCCATCCTTCCCGATATCGCTTTGCTTCCCGAATCACTTCGCTCTCGGGATTAAAACATCAGGACTGGCTCTCACTTAAAACAGCCCGCCGCCGCGAGCATTTTCTTAACAGTCGTCCCTAGTTTTTTTTGGGGAAATGACAGAAAGTTATCTACATTTCAAGATGAATTGCTGCTAAGCGGCTCCAAAATAATACCTGAAAATCAATGATGGTTTTAGCTTACGGGATAAAGAATTCCGCAGCTTCTAAAATTTTCCAGTATGTTCTCTTATACCTTTTCGAACCAATCAGTCTCTATAGATACCTCTTCTATTAGTGTGGTTTTTACTCCGAGGTTGAATTCTTTGAGCTTATCGCAAAGCTGGTCCCCGTCTATGAGATCAATGGGAGGAGCACCGTCTCTTGTAGCTTCTTTGATTGCTTCCCGCGTAAAGTTGCCAGTGGTAATAAACAATCCTTTATCAGCCCTTCCCTGCATGGCACCACGGAAATCCCGGATGTCACCTGATCCTACCGAGCCTTTGTACCGTTTGCTCTGAAAAAAGACATGGAAACTTAAAAAACCATTAATCCTTACAATTCCTTTACCGTCAATGCCACCATCACCGGATTTGCCGGTCACTTCTACCTGTACAAAACCACTTTCCCTCAGCAGCCTCTGGCAGAGACGCTCAAATGCGGATGGCTCAATTTTTAGGAGAGCATACATCAGTTCCTCTTTCCAATCCATCAGATCCTCTATTTCATCTTCTACTTCCTCGTTTCGGAGCTTTGGATTTATGGGTTTACGCTCTTTGGATATTGCCTTTCTGGTGTTCTCTCTTACCAATTTTACAATTTCATCAGGATTGATTTCATTTGGATCCAAATCGTTATCAGACAACGTCCAAATTCCCCTGGAGGAATTTTCCAGAATCCCTGCTTTCTTCAAATATGTCCTAGTCCAGGCCAGGCGGTATTCGGTTTCAGAACGAGAGTCATTTTCAGAGTGGGGAATTTCAAGGACGTCATCTGTCAAATTCAGTAGGGCATATACTTTTTCGTTTAACTCCTCAATTGTGCCTGATCCCCCTAGCTCTTTTAATCCCTGCAAAAGCGGGATCATAAATTGGTCGTATGAGGGTAAATTGTCCTGTTTCTTTTTTCTAGCCATTCTGCTATTGGTTAGTTATATGGTAATATAATCTTTGTAAACAGATGATCCGGTCAAAATCTCCTTTTATGGCGTTCGTCTATCCAGATAGATCCTGTCTTTCTCCCAATTGAATCGTTTAATAGAATCAGCCCTGTTGCTTTTAAGTTCTGCCATTTCACTGTCAGTGAGTTGGATAGCTCTTACGGGTACTTTAAGTAAGTTTTCACTTCTAGCATCATGGTACATTGGCTCGGCTTTAGGGATGAAAACAACTACTGAGTCCTTGCTAGCAGCATAGAAGAGCTCGAATGTGGAATCTCCTTGACAGAAATACGCATCTTCAATTTTAAATTCGGAATTAAAATATGGAATCCCAGAAATATAAACTCTTCGTCTTTTGTAATCAGATCCAACTTTGAAGCCTGTTAAATGAATTGTCTTTCCTTCTAAAACAATACTGGTACGGTTATTTTCAATCCTATCGGAAAAATATTTGGGTTCAGGTTCTGTATAAATCAATACACTCCTCATAAAAACCCATCCACAATAGAGGAGGCTGGGTATGGTTATTAAAATAGAGAGAATGCTTAAAGTTCTATTTGATTTTTTTATTGCCCGAGTTATTGCAATCACCAAAGCTATTGCTGTCAGCAAGGCGACACCTATCATCATGGGAAAGAAAAAAAAGAAGTTATAGGCCATCATCGGACCAGCATCATAATCAGTCGGTGGGTTTAGAAAAATTATGAAAATCAGGACTATGGAAAAAGTCCCAAGTATCAGGCTTAAGTATTTGGATAGTAGTTTGATCATTATTCTGTATCCTATGGCATAGAGTCTAATCGGGTTCCGCAGTAAGATTTCAAATCATTCTCCTCAAATCCCCCACACTCAGCGTATCCATGCCCCGATGCAGCATTCGATGGCAGTTGGAACAGACCAGGGCCAAATCGTCCAGCCGGGTTTCCTGGATTCCGTCGTACTGATAGAGCGGAGTCTGGTGATGGCACTCGATAAAGCCCTTGCCCAGGTCACCGTATTTGACCTGGAAGTTGAAGTCGCAGGACTCGCAGTCCAGTGCTCCATATTTTTTTAGGTGTTGGGTTTTCTTCGCCAGTACTAGCTTAGTGTCTCTTTCTTTGTATTTGTGTAGTTTGTAAAGCACTTTACCTTCCCGGAACTCCAATAATGCCTCTTCAGGTTCTTCGTTGATCTCATAGAGTTTCATCCGAAGTTGGGGATTGGCGACTGTTGCTCTAATGGTATTGGCAATCCGGGCAAGTTCATTCTTCTTCCCATTAAACTCATCAAATACCAGTTTATCCAGCTTGCTGAAAGACTGCATCCCTTTGCCATGGTACTCAGGATCTATAGCCAGAAAGTTGCTCAGCTTCAGCCCTACTCCATTAGGATTCCGGAATTTCTCCATATCTGGACGGATATCAAAAATCGGCAATCTATTGATCACTTCGGAAAGCTCGATTACAGCCGGGTTTCTTCCATGGATCTGGCCAGGCTCCAGCTTAAAGTATAGATCCAGGGCAAGGATGATTTCATCCCTGTGCCACTTTGGGTTTCGCTGTGCCTGTGTTTTTTCTTCCATTTGGTGTAGCCAAACTAATGAATTCTGGGGTATTCCCAAGGGGTATAGGTTCTGGGATGAGTGTAGGGGCAGAAAATTTGCTGCCTCCGCACCCTTTTAACACTTTTTGATAGCTATAAGGTGTTTTTTTCTTGTTCTTTTGCCTTGACGCAATGGGGATCGAGCGTTAATAAAATGTCCAGTGGACATTTTTAGCGAGAGGCCAGGTTGCGGGAAGGAAAAGTCAAGACGCCAGCAAACTTCCACAGCGCCATCCAGCCGCACCCTCGTGCTGCGTCATTCCTGCCCGCCCTAAAAACGAGCTTATGTATTATTTGATTAGCTCTGATAGAGAGTGGTATTCACCTACTGTAGGTACAATAAGACCAAGACGGATACTTTTACGGAGGGAAAGTTTATGAGGGTTGAGGAGAGGATTTGGGAAATGAGGTTGGGAAAAGTATGAACTCTATACGGATTAGCCTGACAGCCTCTGACAGTGATTACATAAATATTGAGGTTCTGGTTTTCTTTACAGCATGAAGAATCTTAGAATGAACTACCGCTACCGGGACGCCCATAACTACAAGGAGTTTGGCTCGGTGGTGTTTTCTAATCCTGCGGGAATGACTGTGGAAGAAGCCGCTTCCCTACTCCTTCCGAAGTTGATTTCTGAGGAGTTTTTTGTCCCGGATAAGTGGGGGCTGCCCAGACTGCATGCCTCGCCCTATGATCCGGCTGTGGATCATGAGTGGCATGAATTTGAGGAGTTTGAGGAGACGGATGAGGAGGCTATGGATGGAAGGGAGATTGGGGAGTTCTTGGAGGATGTGGTGAAGGGGGAATCCATTTGATGAATGTTTAAAATTGGGCTAAAGCCCCCGGTGGAACTATGGTTTATCTCAGGAACGAGCTGAAGCCACGTTCTTAGTGATTACCAAGGATTTTTGTTAGCAAATACTTTCCATTTTCTCCCTTATAGAAGCATTTTTCTTCTACCTCTTCCCACTATTCAGGATAAAAAAACAGATGAGTCTCCGCGTCGAAAAGAGAAACCTAGGGTCTAGCCAAACTAATGAATTCTTGGGTATTCACAAGGGTAATCGCTTCAAGAATCGGTTTAGTAGGTGACTAAATCTATTTCTCGTTACTACACAAATACTAGGATTTAGTCGCTGAAAGTCAGTTTCTCGCTGCCAAAGCCCCAGTTGAGCCCAAACAGTGCCATGATTTTTGTTTTGTCTAATCCAAAATCGTTGCCAAAGGCACCACTTAAATAGATATCTTTTGCGATTCGGTAGTTGAGGAATCCAATTACACGTTGTGACAATAAATCGCCTTCCAATTCATAGTTTCGGTGAATAGCTTCGATTCCTAAGCTAATTGGATCTAATTCCAGCGTTAATTTCCCCCCAATATCAAAGCTGTTGGATCTTACAATTCCTCCTTCCTTCAATGCGAAGTTATCCCGCATATAGCGGCTATAGCCAGAAATAGTTAGATAATTTTGTTTTGAGCTTTCACCCTGAGCATTTAAAAGCAAATTTACACTTTGCGTTGTCCAAATAGCAGCCCGTCCTGTTTTCCAGGTTGTATCGGCAATCCCATAAGAGGCATATGCCGCAGCAAGATCCCATTGATATACTGGTTTCTGAGTAATATGATTTTGAATTCGCAGCACCATCTTTTCAACTTCTTCCCTTGTCTTTTCAGAATATCTCGTAATAGCTTGAGCCAATTTTTCTTTATCACCAGATAATTGTGCTGCAATAATGTCTGGATCATCAATACGCTCAGCCATACGTGTTGCTTGAAAATTTCTGATCTCATTAATAATTGTACTGAGTTTTTCATTATATGCCCCTGTATAAACGCGGATTATCGTGGTTCGCAAACCTGCTGAAAATATTTTTTGTGCACTATCCACACTGTCGGGTACAAGATCTTTCTGCAAAAATGCGATAGAAATATTTGTCATCTTTAAAGCTGAAAAAGGGCTGGAACGGTACATTTCTGATTTGGTAACGGGATCTTCAGTTCTCCGTATGCCTATAAATTTATATACATCCCGGTTCTTCGGTAATGCCCACCAGTAGGGCGTGAATTCCGCAGAATAATTCTGGGGCCAGCCACCACTTTGGTCAAAGCTTTGCAAAATACCCAACCCAAATGCTTTAGGTGTAGTAGGTGTTTCAATTAGCGTGGGAGAAACATCTACCAACTTAAATGCACTGGAATGCGGGACAGCCTTGTTTTCGGCTTCTTTCTCTGTTGTTTGTGCGGCTACTTGACTTATGCAAAATACCGCCAAAAAGTATGTGAAAATCTTCTTCATGCTCACCCTAGTTTAATAGTTTTCCACAGTACCACTTCAGTAAAATCTCCCAGGGCATTCACTTTTAAGTCCGCTTCGGAAAATTCTTTGTGCTGCTCTTCCCCATCATCCATCACATACCTTGCTGTGATCTTTTCGAACTCTATCTTGCGTGTTTCTTCATCCGGCCAAAAAAGAAGAATGTCGGTAACAAGTAGGAGTTCGTTTCCCTGAAGATCGGAAGCTTGTCCGATTGGTACCTGAATAATGTCTCCTGTAGCATCTTTTGAAGCACAGCCTGAAATAGCGTCCCGGCTAGTGGATGTAATAAGAAAACCGCGAGTAGTAGCAATGCCATTGCTGGTAATATCTACTGCTAGTCGAACCTGTTGCGTTCCATTACCTGTTTTGTAAGAATCCATAGAATTTAAATTTTGTTAGAAAATTATACATGCACTATAACTCGAAATGAAGCCGCCAGCAATAACTGTTTTAAAGGCAGGTTTGCTTGAGAATCTGTAACTCCCTCACCCAATCTTAAGATATCGGGATATCCTTCGGTACGGTCTCATTTCAGAAGAGAGAGGGCGCATTACTCTGCTATCATTATGCTTACAGATTCGGAAATGAATGGGTTCTGGAGGCACATTCAGAAGAACATTATAAAAGTTGGTTATTTGTTTCCTGCTAAAAGACTCTTGAGATAGTATCACTTATCTATGAAGACATCACTATTGTTTCCTTAGCGGTTTCAGAAGGTTTCACATCAATAATTATTTTTCTCACCACTATAGGATTGGTTGTCGTATTAATATTCAGGATATGAGTTCCAGGTTTTACATCTAACATTGCCCAAGAAAGTCCCAAAAAATCAAACGTTCCTGAATCATCCAAGTTTAATTTTAGGGCTTCTGGCTTATTATCTTTAAAACTAAAGAACACTTGTATAGAGCCGTTTTTCTTTGTTTTCTCTTCAGCATTTTTCTTAGCCAATTCCTCCTTATTACTTTCAGACAAATTAGTTCGTATAACATCTAGTTTCTTTTCAGCCTCATCTCTTTGTGCTTTAATCGTAGCCTCCAAAAGAGAAATGCTAGCATTAAATTCAATTATCCATTTATTTGTTTCTTCAGAAAGTAATTTTAATAATTCGTTATGCAACGCTATTGTTAAATTAAATAGCACAATTAAATCAGCCATTTCCAATGGGGTTGTTTTCAATGCAATATAATTAGCCCATTCTATTTTGTATACACCAACCAAATTCTCCATTGATGTCACCGTTTGGATATATCTCATCCAGCCACTAGACCATCCAAAAATCCTATCTGCTAACGTCAAAAGCCCTGCAATTACTAACATTGCTACACCTAATTGTGTAAACAACAATTTAAGTTTTGCAGGATCCATTACCGCCGCTAGTAAAGGAAATATAGTTCCTACAATTAGAAAAAAAACTGCAATGGATCTGGAAAGTAAGGAGGAAATCTTTTTTTCCTTGATACTTTGCCAATACCAATCACACATTTCCCGTGATTTTAAATTGATCCAGTCATAAATTACTTTTAATGACTCATCAATAGATTTATTTTTCAACTCATCCCATTCTGATGAATTGCTAGTTTTGATATTACTTATGGTGCCCACGATGTATAATAATTAAATGTAAAACAAATACTCCGATAATGAAATTTACTTCTAAAGGAAACATATTCCCAAAAGGTATAATAGCTTAAAAACTATTAGTAATAACTGTTAGTTGTTTTTATAGATTCTAGTTGTTAGGCTATACACAAGTACATTAATCCATTTATATACCAATTGACTCTTTGTCAAAATACTTAACTTCTTCTATTTAAATTTTACTTCATTAATTCCTTTACCAATTTATAATTTGTTTTCTTATACTTTTAATATCAAATCCAAAAAAAAAAAAAATTGGTTCTGTCTGTATTTCCAGAAAGTTGCTATAAAGTTGGCTTCTTGTTTTCTCCTGCTCGGAGTAGTCAAATCGCTCGTATCGACTGGGTGGAATTTGTAATTCCACCTTAATATCCTCACTAATTTGAAATTGACTTTTCCACCTCACCCCAGCCCTCGGGACAAGCTCTGAAGAGAGAAAGTGCTCGTTTTGTGCTATCATCCATGTCAGTTTCAAAAGGTATTTGTTGCATTCCGGATTTAAGCCCGGCAGGATACAATACAAGTCGGCTATAACTATTACTTGTTTCTTTTGGAAATAGACTGGTAGCGATAATTAATGGGATGTTGAAATTTTATGATTACATAAATTTTACAACACACACTCTTCGATCCAATCACCACTTAGAGTTTGGCAGTGAATGCTTTGAATTAGGCTGTTACTAACCAGTATGTGGCGGACTCGTTAGCTCTGCGCTAGATCTACTTTGGATTTGTTTAGATAGGTTTCCGGATTTAAGCCCAGAAGAATGCTTTAAAAGTTGGCTTGTCGTTTTCTACTAAAAGACTTGTGCAAGAAAGTGAATAAAACGATGGAAAAACATACCCTATACAAGGTATATTTCGCTGATAAGCAGGGAATTATTTGCATTTTTTACTAAAATCCGGTGAAAATCAGTACTATCCCGGGCAGGAGAGAAAAATACGGTATTTAGAATGTGCAGGAAGACCAACTACCAAACAGATAAGCTGACGCTCTATGTATGCGTCAGTTTTTAAATCACTAGGTATTTAATGAATGGAATTCAAAAACGGCAGCTTCGCAGATGATAGAAAACGCTAAATGACGATGTTGGGAAAAATGGTGCCGGAATTTAGCTCCGAGAAATTCTGGAGGAAGCACCACTCCACCTCCTTTATATAAAATTATAGGCAAGAGAACCAGGGCAGGATCAGAAAAAAACACCTAACTGGAAAAGAGATAATTTGAAAATGGGGATATCCTTCGGAATAATTTATTTTGATTTCCCAACCTCTCTTTCCAATTGATCCAATGTTTTTTCAGCAAGGTTCATACCTTCAACTAAGTCATTAAGCTCAATCAACCCAAATCTATACAGATTAACTTTTTCATCAAGAATCCTCCATGCAATTACATGCTTTCGATACTTATCATCCGGTTTGACAAATCCAACAAACGCTATACAAACAGCGGCAATAGTTCCACACGTTCTTGACACATCATTATCATCATATGATGCAGCTATTGTAGAGGCAAGGACTCCACCTATACCAAATAAATAATGGCAAATCGTAAAAGCCCAAAATGTTATAAACCAGCCATCAAGTCTTTTCTTCACTGATCTGGGTATTGGTTTCTCTTCCATAATTACAATAATAAATTTGTCTATGCTTATAACTATAATACGTTTAATTCTAGATGGATAAAATAATTAGAAGTCAAATATTCAGGACTAAATCACCAATTCTAATGATGTAAAACACTTGACTACGATCTGTTGCTCAAGAGTTCACTGAATCCTTATCCGGATCCATTTGATCTTGAAGGTTATCAGATCCTACTGGTTTAGAATTCTCTGCCATTTTTGAGATAATTCTTATTATTAATGGGCTTGCGCTTAGAATAGCATTAAACAAATTATTACTTACGACTTTGCTCGCAGATTTTTCTGGTATTTGGTTCATTAAATCAACCACCACTTTATCCAACTTCCTGTCAGCTTGCCTGGCATAGTACCAGCTAAACAGCCATGTTAAAACCCCACCTAAAACAACACCTATAGCAGTAGAAAGAATTGTTTTGTAGTCCATATACTCTTCCATAATTATGTTTAGGTTTTACTATCCCATCTTTAGGTTTTTACTGAGTTTTACCAGTAATCTCATGTTTATCAGTGGCATTTTCTGAAAAACATCACTTTAATCCCTAGTTAATCCAATCTATCCTCTGGGTCCTTTAAAATAATGTTACCGGTCCATATAAATATTCTTTGTTTACTCTTTAAGTAGTTATAGGTAATTGAAAGGATTTATGGCTTGGGTATTTATATGGTTCTGGTTTTAAGGCCGGAAGAACAATGAAAGTTATCTGTCAGTGTTTCCTCACCTTTTCTGTTGCGGCACAAATCCGGTAAATGACAAGTACAATTTATGGCAAATACTAAAGAAAACCCATACCAGGTAAAAGATATATTTCGCTGATAAGCAGGGAATTATTTGCATTTTTTACTAAAATCCGGTGAAATCGGTGTCTTCCCGTCTGGGTGTATTCAAATTATCGTTGGGACAGGGTTGAATTTGTAATTCAACCCTTCTATTCTTGCCAATTTGCAATTGGCATCTCTACCTCCTCCCGTCCTCCTCCTTAAAGAGGAGGTGATCGATCCTGCTCCAGATGGAGATTAAGGGTAAGAAGTAGGTTGGTCGTTCCCGAATCGCTTCGCATCTCGGGATCTTCGATTTCAAAAACTAAAAGGCTGTACGCAAGAAAAGGAAAAAAATGATATGAAAACATACCTTGCATAGGGTATTTTTTTGGGGAAATGGGAGGAAATATGAAGGAAATGAGGTGTTTTCCGGTCGTTTCACATAATTATATCTTTTAGTCCTCCTTTGCTTTCATTTCAGTTTCTTTATAGCGGTAGTATGACTTAAGAGTGACTTGATCTGGGTAATAGCCATTTCGTTTAGTTGGATAAGCCGTTTGCCCTGCTCCATGCCTTGATGCAGCAATAAGGCATTGGTGCTTTCCATGTTGGATAGGACAACCAGTTGCTCAATGGCGGCATAATCACGGATATTCCCTTTGAGGTCAGGATTCTCGTTGCGCCACTGCTTGGCAGTCTTCCCAAAGAGTGCCATATTGAGCACATCAGCTTCACTGGCGTAGATAAAAGATGCCTGTTGTTTGCTGATTGCATCCGGAATCAGGTTTTCTTTAATCGCATCGGTATGGATATGGTAATTTACTTTGGCAAGTGTTCGCTGGAAATCCCAGTCAAGTTTTAGGCGGTCATTTTCATCGTCTTTCAGTCGCTGAAACTCTTTGACCAGATAAATCTGAAACTCGGGACTTAGCCACATCGCAAAGTGAAACGCAATGTCCTTGTGTGCATACGTCCCACCATAGCGACCAGCCTTCACAAGCATACCAACTGCCTTTGTCCTGTCAATCCATTGCCCAACAGACATTATAAACCTGTTTGTTCCTGCTTCCTGTCCAATTACCCCGAATTCGGGGTAATTGAAATCCGGGTTGTTGATTTTCTCCCAAACACCTATGTATTCCAAGGTGTTTTTGTTGGTGATCCATTTCCCTATAAGTCCACTTCCCTCCCGAAATGAAGTGGTCATATCGGTCAAACTGATATAGTCCGTCTCGTTCTGATGAATGACCGAAATTGTTGATGTGTTGACGTTCAGTTTTCTGGTTTTAGCCATTTTTAAATCTGTAGAACAAATCTCACAAAAGACAATATAGTTATTTCATGTCCAATATCATATAAAATGAACCACCTCAATATAGCACTTGCTAAAAATAGTCAGATTAATGTTGGGCTTTGTTTACTCTATTCTTTACCAATAGGCTCCTTAATCCCTATCCCTTTCCTGAATGGCTTCGGTCACGAATTGCACTAGGGTGTTTTTTGGGGAAATGAGAGAAAAATGAGGAGAATTTGAGGTTTTTGGGTATGAAAATAAAATTAAAATCCGGCACAGCTTATCACACATCCTACTTGGTCTCTTCCTTTTAGGCCGGAAACAGCAGATCTTTGTCACCAAGTCAATCCCCTCTAAATAATGTATAACTGGGCAGAAATTTGTAGTGAGCTTAAAGATCTAGAGAAACGGGTCGATGCGAAAATAGATGCGATTATATCTGAGAACGCTAATCCATTTCCCCATGCAAGGATTGATAGCTAGACAAATCGAAACGCTATCCCGGGCGCTGAGACAGTTTATTGAGTTGGAACAGGAAAAGGATGCCACGGTGATCCTGCATATATATGGGGGTGAAGTTGAAGGCAATGAGGTAGATGCGCTTAGCTCACACCCACAGAATCCCGGATCAATTCCATAGGAACTTCACCTTCCCGAAGGCTTTTGGGAAAAGCTTTTATTTTGGCATCTTCGTCCGCATTCCGTATAGTTCCCATGATATAATCTGGTTCGTTTTAAGGACAGAACCAAAAAGAATATATCATGGACACCGAAGTTTCTCCTAAGTTATTCATTGGTATTGATGTGCACAAGCGCCAGTGGAGCGTTTGC
>NZ_JAJUWR010000055.1 GCF_021390545.1 Algoriphagus sp. AGSA1
TTTTGGGGTAATAGCTCCTTTATAAAACTCCTGAAAACCTAACTCAATCCCCATAAGAACCTCACCGGTTCCGTGCAACATCGGTTTCATCGTTCGTGCTTCGCACGCAACGGAAACCTAGTTGTTAGCGGAAGTTTTTTATCCATTCAATACTGTTTTCAGACATTTTTTTGTACTCGTGTCCTACGCTCTTTATTGTATCAATCTTCCAATTAAAAGTCAAATTATTTTGGTCAGCATATTCTTTAGCAGCATCAAAAAAATTTGCACCTCTTTCAAGTCTGTTTTGCCCTTGTTTCATTGCCAAATCTGTGGAAGTAAATGTTCCTAAATTTGCATTATTGTCTAATTCACCTGTCAGCAATATTAACTGTTTTGAAAAGGAATTTTTAATCTTATCATTTTCCAGTTCAATATTTTTTATTCCATAAGGATAACTTAGCGATTTATCTAGAAAAGTATATAGTCCAGCATTGGCGGCAATAGCTGTTTCAATTCGAGCTTCGGGATATAGTAATACCATTCTGTGAACGAATTGTCCGCCAGCCGAATGCCCAAAAATATCATACCTTTTATTAGTGATGCTATTGGTCGTCTTTATATGGTCAAAAATGTTCTCGATTACTTTGAACGCCCAATTGTCTTTTGAATTTTTAGATCCAAAAAATGTAAAAAGGTTTCCGTCTTGATAATCATTGGTAGTATACTTGGCTAAAGAATTTTCAAACTCAGGAGCTATAATCAGGAGATTATTTTCTTTTGCTAAATCTTGCCAGACATCTAAATAGTCTTCAGCATTTCTACCGCCACCATGCATCACAAAAACTATTTTGTCATTGTCAGCCCATTTTTCTGGTTTAAATGTCCAAACTCGTATTGATTTCTTTTTACTGTTATTATAAGCATAAATTACGAATGCGTCTTTTCCAGTTTTTAAAGGTTTTACTTCTGTTATAACGGGGCCTTTAGGCAATACATATAGGTAAACATATCCACCAATTACTAAAATGGAAATGAATATTATACTATAGATTATTAGTTTTTTCATTACGTTCAAATATCTTCTTGATTTAGTCTTAGTCATTACGTTTTTACTAAGATGGTTCGTTAAAATTTCCGCTAACTTATTTATTTATGAACCTTTGGTGCACATATCCAACCGTTTTCGGGTGGATATGTGTACTTTTGGTATTACTTTTTAAAGGTCATCAAATGGACTTTTTACTTTTTGGAGACTTTTCTGGCTCACATGGGTATAGATTTCAGTCGTTTTGCTTGAACTATGCCCCAATAACTCTTGAATAAACCTGAGATCCGTCCCGCTTTCCAGGAGATGGGTGGCGTAGCTGTGTCTTAGCCAATGAAGAGTCACTGGCTTCTTGACCCTGGCTTTACTCAATGCTGTTTTCAATACTTTTTGCAAACTTGCTTCACTATAGGCTGTATTCTTTTTACTGCCTTCAAATAAATAGCTTTCTGGCTTTTCTATTAGGTAATACGCTCTGAGCATTTCGATGATCTTGTCACTGATCGGTACCATTCTGTCCTTTGCACCTTTCCCTTTATTGATTCTTAACATCCCTCTTTTGGAATCCACGTCTTCTAGTTTGAGATTCAACAGCTCACTTCTCCTTAGTCCACAAGCATAGATGAGGCTGAGCATCGTCCGATGCTTTACATTTTTGTGCGCTTGGAGTATATCTTTCACCTCTTCTTTGCTGAGTACATGGGGAAGCTGTTTGGGTTTTTTGGGTCTTTCGATCTCTATAGGTTCGAGCTTACGTTTTTGTTTGTTTGAAAAATACAGCTTTACCGCATTGATCACCTGCGACTGGAAGCTAACTGAATATTTCCTTCTAAGAATATAATTTTGATGGAAATTTTCCAAATCCTCTGTCTGGATTTGTTCCGGTGGTTTATTGTGCAAAAAGCGGAAAAACAGACTAAGATTCTGGCTGTAGGTTTTTACGGTGGATTCTGCATAGCGGGTATGCTGCATCCAGGCAGTGAACTTTCTGATTTCTTGGTATAAGTCCGGTGCCAATTCCGGGAGATTAGCTGGTAATTGTTCTGCTATAATACTAGTATAACCCGTATAATCTATCCAGGCCTTTCCTTTGAACAAGCGCAGAAGCTCCTGCAAAATACCTTCTGAATAGGGAAATAGCCATGCTCTTTGTTGGGAATTCCAAGTTGCCATGGGAAGGGTTTTGATCAAAGATATCAGCTCTTGATCATAGTCGAACCGGACAATGGCTATTGCCTTCTTTTTCCAGATACAGGATGTTACAAAAATTTTTCTCATGGTCACAAAAAATGTATATGATGTTATAAAAAAATCTATGAAATGCCTAATTTCTTATCGTGTTTTTGAAGCATTTGGGATGCCTAGGTCTCAGCTTCTAATGCAATGTGCGCAAACAATTTCATTCTTTTCCCAAGTTGTTTGAACCTGAATTACCGAAATCGGGTTTTCCAATCCAAACACATTATTTTCATGGCAAGAACAGCGGAACGCAAAGTGACCATGGGGCAGGTCTTCAAGACTATTATTTGGCCCCGCCGAAAACATTTATTTTTAGGTCTCTTTTTGATAATTATATCCCGGTTGGCAAGCCTTGTCCTTCCCGGAGCAAGTAAGATACTCATCGATGAGGTAATTCCCTCCAATGACCTGACTATGCTCAAGTGGCTGATCGGAGGCGTGGTGCTGGCGATTGTGGTGCAGTCGGTCACTTCTTATGCGCTGACCCAGATACTCAGCGTGGAAGCTCAAAACCTGATTTCCAAACTTAGATCCCAGGTTCAGGCACATATTATCAAGCTTCCCATCCGCTTCTTTGACAATGCCAAAACCGGGGAACTGGTGTCCAGAATCATGACTGATGTGGAGGGAGTGAGAAATCTGGTGGGAACAGGTTTCGCCCAGATGATCGGGGGGATTTTGACCGCAGTTATATCTCTTTTCCTTTTGATCAGCATCAGTCCTATGATGACCTTGTATGTACTGTTGCCGGTGGTGGTTTTTGGGCTGATATCCCTAAAGGCTTTCGGAAGGATTCGTCCTATTTTCCGCGAACGCGGCAAAATCAATGCCCAGGTCACAGGAAGGCTGACGGAGACGCTTGGGGGAATCCGGGTCATCAAAGGCTTCAATGCTGAGCAGCAGGAGATCAATACCTTTGCCCAGGGAGTGGATGAACTCTTTCAAAATGTAAAGGCAAGTTTGACAGCTACCAGTTTCGTGACCTCTGCCGGGGCTTTATTGCTGGGGTTGGCCTCTGCGGGGATTATGGGAATAGGAGGCTATATGATTATGCAGGGCGAGATGACCTTTGGGGATTTCCTTGCCTTCACGCTTTACCTGGGTTTTATGATAGCGCCCATCGTGCAGATGTCCAATATCGGAAGTCAGCTTACGGAGGCTTTCGCGGGCTTGGACCGTACGGAGGAAATCATGAATACGCCGCTGGAGGCGGATGACCGTACCCGTACGCTGGTTTTAAAGGAATTCCGAGGCGACGTTAGATTTGAGAATGTTTCCTTTGCCTATGAGGAGAATAAGGATGTGATCAAAGGGGTGAGTTTTCATGCCCCTGCAGGTTCGGTGACTGCACTGGTAGGCACATCCGGTTCAGGAAAGACGACTATAGCAGGTTTGGCGGCAACTTTTTTGAGTCCGGATTTGGGTTTGATCACACTGGATGGCAATGATCTCCAGCAGGTCACGTTGGATTCTTTCAGGTCCAGGCTAGGCGTAGTCTTACAGGATGATTTTCTGTTTGAGGGGACGATCAGGGAGAATATTCTTTTCCCACGGCCAAATGCCAGCGAAGAGGATCTACAAAAGGCGGTAGTGGCCGCACATGTGCAGGAGTTTACGGATAGGTTTGAGGATGGACTGGATACCTTGATAGGTGAGAGGGGTGTGAAGCTCTCCGGTGGACAGAGGCAGCGTATAGCCATTGCAAGGGCTATTTTGGCAGACCCCAGAATATTGATTCTGGATGAGGCTACTTCCAATCTGGATACCGAATCAGAGACGTTGATCCAAGCGAGTTTGAAGGAGTTGATGAAAGGCAGAACCACTTTTGTAATAGCCCATAGATTGAGCACAATCCGTCAGGCCGACCAGATTCTGGTAATAGAGCAGGGAAATATCGTGGAGCGTGGCAAGCATGATGACCTGATTGCTTTGGAAGGACGATATTATCAGTTGTACACCTATCAGTCGAGGATTTAGGGGGTGTTGGATGTCGGGTGACCGATGTCCGATGAAGACCGAAGTCAAAAGTTAGAAATCTGAAATCGAGAAAACAAGGTTTAAAAGTGTCTTAAGAAAAACGTTCCTCACTCGGCATCTTTGTCATTCTTCAAGGACTCTATATCGCCTATGTCTTTGGCCCGCCCGGTAGCTTCTTTATTTTTGATGAAATCGAGCATGACTCAAGCGTCACACGCTGAGATGATTATAGTGCATGCGAGATTCCATATGATCTATAAAAATCAAATTATAAACATATGAAATCCAATAGATTAATAAAATTAACTTTCAGTTCGTCTATCGATGTGGTGATTTTTTCCTTATATGCCGATTCGAATTCTACACCTGAAATTGAATTTAAAATATCAATCCTAAGGGGTGGATAGCCAAGTTGGGTTACATATCCATCTTTTAAAAAATCAGCAGTAGACAATCCAAGAGATCCGAATCCAAAGTCCTTCAGAACATTCACTAGTTTAGAGGCGTTTTCAGGTTTGGGATTGATCCAAATATCAAGATCTCCTGTGTGTCTAGGGCGACCGTGATATGCGAGCGCATGAGCTCCAATGATCAAATATTCAACATTGTATTTATTGAGCAATTCAATAAAATCAACAAAATCTTCTTCAAAAATCATAGTTTTTTGAAGTGGACAACCTTTTCGATTTTAGAAGGGTAAAAGCCATTGACCCACGTGAAATAGATTTTTCGTAAGCGGTAAACTTCAGCAAGCCTTTCAGAAGAAGGTCTATCTAGCCAGAAAGCAATGTCTTTTCGGTCTTCTTCGTCAAGTTTACTTTGAGTCGCTACCAAGGCTATTTTCCTTACTTTTTCCATTTTTTTATGACTCTATAACTCACCTAAAATACAAATAACTCATCAGAATTCGGAGAAATTAATGGTTATTATGGGTTATATCCCCCTAATTATCTCCACCACCTGGGCGATATGTTCTGCCTGATAGAAATTGTCATGGGCAACTTCATGCTCGATTGTCTCATGCTCCCAAGTAATGTGAAATGGAATATGGATGGCGTGGCCTCCAAGTTCCAATACGGGAAGTACATCTGATTTCAGGCTGTTTCCCATCATCAGAAACTCCTCTGGAGAGACATCTAGATGCCTGACTAGCTTCGCAAAATCAGCCACTCTTTTTTCACTCATGATCTCAATGTGATGGAAATAATGGTCCAGTCCTGATTTATTGAGTTTCCTTTCCTGATCTACCAGATCTCCTTTGGTAGCCATGACCAGACGATAACCGTCATGCAATTCTGCCAAGACTTCCTCCACTCCGGGAAGGATTTCCACTGGCTTTTGCATCATGTCATAGCCGATTTCCAGGATTTTATCGATCAGCTTTACGGGGATTTTATGGTCCGAAATCCGCATGGCTGTCTGGATCATCGATAGCATAAAGCCCTTAATTCCGTAGCCATACAGACTGAGATTTTCTATTTCCGTGCGATAGAGTTCTTTTATGCTGCTGTGCCTCGGCATAAAATCCTCCATCAAACTCCCAAATTCCTCCTCCGCCTCACGAAAAAACGGTTCATTGACCCAGAGGGTGTCGTCTGCGTCGAAAGCGATTACTTTGATCATTTTTAAAGTTGTAATGTTTTAAAGTTGGCGGTTGAAAAGTTTTTCAGAGCTAAACGATTATCATAAGACAACCTTCAACACACCCGCCACCGGTCATTTCTTTCATCTCCTGTTTCTCCTCCTACTTCCAACCTCCCTACTTCCTACTTCAAATCCTCCAGCCAATCCAGCAACACCTCTCTCCAGTCCGCCACAGCACCTTTGCCCAGCCCAAAACCGAATCCATGTCCTCCCGTGGGATAGATATGAAGGGAAGCGGGCACCTGATGTGCATGCAGGGCTTTGTAATAGAGAAAACTGTTTTCTATAGGAACCCCACTATCGTCTTGTGCATGCACCAGGAAAGTGGGGGGAGTCTCAGGATTTACGTTCAGCTCCCCGGAGAAGCGGTCTATCAGTTCTTGGCTTGCGTTATCACCGATCAGATTTTTTCTGGAACCGGAATGCGCACTCGCATCCCGGAATGAGATAACGGGATAGGCCAAAATGGAGAAATCAGGACGGGCAGAAAGTGCATCGATGGCATCTTTTGATCTCTCAACTTCATGCGCATATTGGGTACTGACCGTTGAGGCCAAATGGCCTCCGGCAGAGAAACCCAGCACCCCGATTTTGGCGGGGTCTATCATCCATTCCGCTGCATGATGTCTGGCAAGACGCACTGCACGCTGCGCATCCAGCAGGGGAACTTCCTTCGCATCTGTCAGGGATTTGGAATCAGGGAGTCTGTATTTGACCACGATTCCCACGATCCCCTGTGTATTCAGCCACTTGGCAAAGTCTCTCCCTTCCCAGTCGTAAGCCAGAATATGATAGCCTCCCCCCGGAAAAATCACCACGGCCTGGCCGGTACGCACTTGCTTGCTTGGCAGGAAAACCTCGATCTGAGGGATCTGTACGTTTTCTATACGGATGATTCCCTCTTCGATTGCTTTCTCCTCCAATCCCATGTCATTTTGAAGGGGAGGGGTTCCTTCCCATAGTGGAAGGACGATTTCTTGGGCATTTACGATCATGCTACACATGATAAGGCTGATTGCTAAAAGGTACTTTTGCATAGGTGTTATTTTAGGCGTAGAATTCAAATATCTTTTCCATCAGTTGCCAGCGCCAATTGTCCGGGGTGCCGGGCAGATTGGTCTGGTATTGTCCGAGAAAAGCTTCCCATTCCTGGACTTTTTCGTTGGCATTATCCAGTGCGGCTTTCTTTTCGAAAGTAAAGTTTTCATCCCCGACCAGTATCATGCTCAGTCGGTGTCGCCAGCGGAAGATGCTCATTTGCAGGATGCCAGCTGCCCGGATGCTTTCGATGATTTCGGGAGCCACGGCTTTATGGCATTCCACATAGGCTTGAATTGCCTCTTCCTCATCTTTCAGGTCGCAGATCAATACAAAGGTTTGGGTTTTCATGGTTCTATTTTAATGACTATTTTAGTTCAAGTCTTCAGGCTTGGACTTATCGTAAAGCCGTCTTCTGACTGCAAGGCTTTTAATTGGCAGTCTGAAGACTGCCATTTTCACCGGCACAAGTCGTGAGACTTGCGCCAAATTGTTGTTGATTAATCTTCCAATCTTCCAATCTTTGAATTACTCAACCTTCCAGCTTTACCACCCTCTTAACCCTCAAACTAAAGAGCAACACCATCACAAAGCAGGCTAAAGGAAGAATGAAAGAGAAATTCACTTCAGGAACACCTAAGATCAGTACATCATCATACCCAGCACCACCTATGTCCAAGATCATTCCCTGAAGCGTTGGCATAATTGCCCCGCCTACAATGGCCATGACCAAATAAGCAGCCGCAAACTTTGAATCCTCACCGAGTCCATCTAAGGCGATTCCGTATATCGTGGGAAACATTAGGGACATGGCGAAGGAGATGGCCACTAAGGAATACAATCCGTTCATGCCTGGAAGAAAAATAGTCCCGGCAGTGAAGATTACGGCAAGTCCTGAAAAGATACTCAGCAAGTTGGTGGGAGAAATGTATCGTAGCAAAAACGTGCAGACCCATCTGCCCCCTAAGAATACAACTAAAGCAGTATAGCCATAATTGACGGCGTCCGCATTGGATATCCCCAATACTTCAGCATACTGGTAAATATAGGTCCAAACCATAATTTGGGCTCCCACATAAAACATCTGCGCCAGCGTGCCTTCCACAAAGTTTCTGTTTTTCAGCAGACGACTCATGGTAGCACGGAATTCCACCTTTCCGGTTTCCTTGTTTTCAGGCATTTTCACCAAGGCAATAACCACCAAAATGGCAATGACGACCAGGCCTAATATCACATATGGATTTCGGATAACCATCAAATCCGCAGTACGGATCACGGCTTTTGCAGACTCGTCCAGGGAAGTGAAAATGATGTTTCCTGCTTCATCGGTCGCATTCGATTGAAGGGCGTTCAATATAAATTGCTTGGCCACAAACAGTCCGGCCAATGCTCCCATTGGGTTGAATGCCTGAGCCAGGTTCAGACGCTGGGTGGCGGTGGCCTCAGGCCCCATAGACAAAATATAGGGATTGGCGGTAGTCTCCAAGAAGGCCAAACCAAAAGTCAGAATATAGAGAGAAGCAAGGAAAAAACCATAGCTCTCCCAAGCGGCGGCCGGATAGAAAAGCAAGGCTCCAAAGCCGTAGAGCCCTAAGCCCAGAAGTATGCCCTTTTTATAAGAGTATTTCTTGATGAAAAAAGCCGCAGGCAAAGCCATGGTAAAGTATCCACCATAAAAGGCCATCTGTACCCAGGAGGCCTGGGTATTGTTTAATTCCAGCACCCGCTTAAATGCCGCCACCATGGGATTGGTGATGTCATTGGCGAAACCCCAGAGTGCGAATAGAGAGGTGATTAAGATAAAGGGGAGAACGAGTTTTTTTGGGACTAATGCAGGTTTTTGGGTCATGGCTGGGATTTAGGTTAGTTGGGATCCAAGGTTACAAAGCCCTGTCAAGATGGGTGTATCCACCATCTACGAACAGGTGTTGTCCGGTGATATGGGCGGCTTTATCAGAAAGCAGGAAGATGGCCATTGAAGCGATTTCCTCAGGAGTGGTCATTCGTTTTCCCAATGGTATTTTTGCTGTAATGGATTCCAGTTTGGCTTTTGGATCTTCAAAAGTATTGATCCAGTTTTCGTAAAGTGGTGTGTAAACTTCGGCAGGAATGACAGCATTCACGGTGATCTCGTAGGGGAGAAGTTCTACTGCCCATTCACGGGTGAGTGAGAGCTGGGCACCTTTTGCAGCGGTATAGCCAGAAGTGCCTCCCTGGCCGGTCACAGCGGTTTTGCTGCTGATATTGACAATGCTTCCCTTGGATTTTTTGAGAGAAGTCAAGGCAAAATGGGCCAGATGGTAGTAGTGGTTCAGGTTTTTGGTCACGGATTTCTCGAACGCTTCCGGGCTTCCGTTTTCCAGTCCCACGCTATCGTTTGCTCCGGCGTTGTTGACCAGTCCGTCTATTCTTCCGTATTTTTCAAGCGTAAGTTTTACTACTTTCTCTGAATCGGCAGCTTCGAACAGCCGGATGGGAATCTGAAAAGCTTCTCCCAAAGCAAGGATTTCCGCTCCTTCTTTTTCCGAAGGATCAATCATCACCGGAATAGCTCCTTCTGCTATCAATCCTCTGGAAATCGCTCCGCCGATGCCTTTTGCGCCTCCGGATATTAGGATGACTTTATTGGTTAGGTTTAGGTTCATTTTATACTAATTTCTTTTGTTCTATTCTAGCTTTCGCCTCTATCAATGCTTGGTGAAGCTTGGCTTCTAATTCACTTTTCGCAGGTAATTCGGTCCAGTATTCTGAAACTATAATCCCGTCCTTTCCCATTTCAAGTAATTCTATCTGTTCATTGCTTTTTTCTGCGCATAGGATTAAGCCAATTGGAGGATTTTCACCTTCCTGCTTTTCGTACTTATTGAGCCACTTAAGATAGAGCTCCATTTGCCCTTTGTAGGCGGGTTTGAATTTGTTGAGTTTTAACTCTACAGCGACCAGGCGCTTTAATTTTCTGTGGAAAAACAATAGATCTATATAAAAATCCACACCGTCTAGTATGATTCTTTTTTGCCTTTCTACAAAAGCAAAGCCTTTACCGAGCTCTAAAATAAAATGTTCTAATTCTGTGAGAATTGCTCCCTCTATATCGTTTTCTAAGTATCCTTCTTTTAGTCCAAGAAAATCCAAAAAGTAAGGATCCTTGAAAGTAGACTGTATTTCCGAATCAGTTTCTGATAATTGTATTTGAGCTATCTCTTTGCGTTCAAAAGCCTTTCTTTCTATTTGGTTTCTTAGTTCTCTTTTACTCCAATTTGATTCAGCTGATTGTAAGCAATAGAACATCCGGGCTTGATGGTTTTTAATAGGAATAAGGATTGTAAAATGAGACCAGCTTAATTGTCGTGCCAGTGGTGCGACAATTTGAAAATCCGGAAAAATCTCGGCAAACTGTATCATTCTTCTCAAATTTTTTTCCTGAAAAGACTTCCCATATGCATTTGCTAATTGAGAAGCTATTTTAGGAATAATCTCTTTTCCGTATTCTGCGCGTTGATTTTCGAGAATGTGCGTGTTTATTCTATGTCCTATTTGCCAATAGACCAGCGTAAGTGTACTGTTAACTTGAGCAGCAATTTGACTTTTACCATTTTCAATGATGCTTGCCAAATCCTTCAACAGCAGATTGGTGTCTTGTGCTTTCATACTATAGCTCCTGGCTTTTTACTGAGATTAGCATAATGAAATGTAATTACCTTAATTGTCGTGACAGTGGCACGACAATTCGATAATCTTGAAATACGTTCACAACCTGAATCAATCAGCATTTTTTCTTTTTCAATGTAGAAAATATTTCCATTTCAATTCGTCCCCTAGCTGGGGGCTAATTGGCACAATCAAAATCAAGTTGTTTTAACAGCCCAGATATAATTTATGTAATCCCATAAAATCCCTCCGCCGTATTTCCCATAATGGCTTCCTTCTCTGACTTGGAAAGTCTGTCCGTAAACCGCTCGATTATTTCCAATACCTGCTCATATTCTCCGGCAATCTTGCAGACAGGCCAGTCGCTGCCAAACATCAATCGTTTTGGGCCGAATAACTCCAATGCTACTTCCAGATATACTTGAAGATTTTTTGGAGTCCACTGTTTCCAGTCAGCTTCTGTGATCATCCCGGACACTTTGCAGAAGATGTATTCCCGCTCGGCAAGTGGTGCCAGTTCCTTTTTCCATTCCCGCCAGATCCCTAGTTTGATGTTCGGTTTGCCGATATGATCAATCACGAAAGGCTGCTCAGGTGCTTTTTTGACAAACTGTAAGGCTGCTTCCAGTTGATTATGGAAAATCAGAATATCATAAGTGTATCCTCGCTTTCCGATTTTTTCTATGCCTCGGATAAATTCTTTCCGGAGCATATAATCCACAGGTTTTGCCTGCAAGATCTCGCGGTAACCTTTGAGTTTTTTTTGCGAAGCAAACTGATCCAAGTCCTTATCCAAATCATCGCTTCCCAAGTCTGCCCAGCCCACTACCGCTTTGATCTGCTCGTGCTCTTCTGCCAGATCCAGCAAGAAAGCTGTTTCCCGAAAACTCTCATCAGCCTGCACCGCTACACATCCGTCGATCTTGTGCTCTTCCAAAATCGGGATAAGGTCATCCGGCAGGAAATTACGCTGGATCACCTTCATTTCGTCGGTGATCCAGGCGTGCTTTTGCGGATTGTATTTCCAGAAGTGCTGGTGTGAATCCAGTCTCATGCTTCAGGGTCGTTGATGGCTATTTGTTTGGCCTCTCCCAGTCCCTCAATTCCCAATTCTACCACATCTCCTTCTTTCAGGTAGGTAGGAGGGGTGAGGCCTAGCCCGACACCTGCCGGAGTACCTGTAGAAATAACGTCTCCCGGCAGCAAGGTCATGTACTGACTTAGGTGCTCGATCAGTTCGGGGATGTCAAAAACCAAATCAGAAGTATTGCTGTCCTGAAGCATTTTCCCGTTCAGTTTCAGCCAAAGTCTCAAATTGTGTGGATCTTGGATTTCTGTTTTGGTTACCAATACAGGGCCTAGAGGAGCAAAGTTGTCCGCACTTTTCCCCTTTACCCATTGTCCCCCATGATGTAGTTGGAAATCGCGCTCGCTGACGTCATTGTGTACGCAGTATCCAGCCACATATTCCATCGCATTCTCCTTGCTCACATATTTCGCCCGTTTCCCGATGACCACTGCGAGTTCTACTTCCCAGTCGGTTTTTACCGAGTTTTTAGGAATTAAAATGTTGTCAAAAGGCCCACAAAGAGAAGATGTGGCTTTCATGAAAATAATCGGAACCTCAGGAACCGCCATGCCTGATTCGATGGCATGCTGTCGGTAATTCAACCCAATACAGATGATTTTTGAAGGCCGGGCGATAGGTGGGCCCAAGCGGGAACCGGCAGGGATTTCATTGAGGTTTTCTTGATTGGCGTGAAGCCATTCCTGAAGCCTTGCGAGTCCATTATTAGTGAAAAAATCTTCGTTCCAATCTTCCTTGAACCCTGAGCAGTCCAAGTACTTTCCGGACGCACTTTGGATTCCTGGTTTTTCTTTGCCGGCTTCGCCGAATCGTATAAGTCTCATTTTTAAGTATTAAGTAGTTAGTGTCAAGTATTAAGACTCAGGGTATTAGATCCAAGAGTCAAGAATTAAGAAGTTAAAGTTAATATTCATGTCGAGCTAAATAGAAGCGTTGACGTCGTAAATCTCAATTCGTAAATCCCAAATCCCCTCACATTTTAAGCCCCAAAAACCCTCCGTCAATAGGAATATTGGTCCCGGTGATAAAGCTTCCGGCATCTGAGCTCACGAAATAGGCGAGTTCTGCGATTTCTTCTGGGGTGGCCATTCTGCCAATCGGCTGGGTTGCGGCCAGTTTTTCAAACATTTCTTTTTCCTGTCCCGGATAATTTTTGGCCAAAAAGCCATCCACAAAAGGTGTATGAACTCTCCCCGGAGACAGGCAGTTGCAGCGGATGCCATCGGCTACATAATCTCTGGCGATGCTGAGTGTCATAGAAAGTGCTGCCCCCTTGGTCATACTATAGGCGAAGCGATCTGGAATCCCGATGGTAGCCGCCACCGAGGCCATATTCAAGATGGATCCCCCACCGTTTTGCTTCAATTTCGGAAGTGCTGCTTTGGTGCAGTTGAACATCCCTTTCACATTGACCTGGAACACCCGATCAAAATCCTCCGGACTTGTGTTTTCCACTTTTCCGATATGGGAAACTCCGGCGTTGTTGATCAGTGTATCTATTTTTTCCGGAATTGAGTTGACCAAGGCTTCTGTTTCTACAAGATCTGCTACACTTCCACACAGAAAAGTCACATCTAAGCCTTTGTCCCGCTCTTTCTGCGCTACTATTTCACCCACTTCCGGATTGATATCGATGAAGTAAACCTTGGATTCTTTGGCCGCAAAAAGCTGAACCATAGCGAGTCCGATTCCGGAAGCCCCGCCTGTGATTAATACTGTTTTGTTTTTCATAAGCTTTGCAAAGTGGAAAATAGGGTGTTTGACCTAGACTCCCAAAATAAATTTCCATCGATTATAACTTGACTGTTTCTCCGGTTTTCACCGATTCGTCACAGGCAAAGGCGATTTTCAGACTATTCAGCGCATCTTCCAAATGACTTTCAAGATCGATGTTCTCTTGGATTGCCCGGAGAAAGTGACGCTGCTCCCGATTACATAATTCCTGATGGTCGGGTTCGTCTTTGAGATCTATCCACTCATCAGCTTTGGTGAATTTATTCTCGGCATCTATTGCTGCATGGTGTATCCGGATGGATTCGGTTTGCGTATGGGAATCCACATTGTCAGACTTTCCGCCAGCCGAAGCTTCTTTGGCGGTAATGGAAACAGCGCCTTTTGGCCCGAAAACATCTTTTACAAAAAAGGCAGTTTCACTGACCATTGGGCCCCATCCGGCCTCATACCAACCTACTGAGCCGTCTTCAAAGCGGATTTGAAGTTGGCCATAGTTGTAATTATCAGCTGAAATGTCTTCTGTTAGTCTGGCGCCAATGGCAGAAACTGAAACGGGTTTGGACCTGGTCATCTGGCACATCACATCGATATAATGCACCCCACAATCCACAATAGGGCTGAGGCTTTTCATCAGGTTGCGGTGTACGTCCCACATGTAGCCCTGACTTTGCTGGTTGAGATTCATCCGCATCACCAGGGGTTTGCCCATCTTTTCGGCTTCTGCTATAAATCGTATCCAAGATGGATGATGCCTCAAAATGTAACCTACTACTACTTTTTTGTCCACTTCCCGTGCTTTGGAAATTATCCGCTCACAACCTGCTATAGTATCAGCCAAAGGTTTTTCAATAAAGACATGACATCCTTTATCCAATGCTTTTATAGCAAAATCCTCATGGGTGTCAGGATAGGTGGAGATGCAGACTGCGTCTGGTTTGCTGTGTGCAAGTGCTTCATCAAAATCTGAAAACAGCGGGTAATCAGCCTGAAGTTTCTCGTTTAGTTTTCTTTTGGAATCTCCCCGGGAAACCAATCCGCAGATCTCGAATTCAGGGCAATTGTGATAAGCAGTGGCGTGGGCGACTCCCATATTTCCACAGCCGACAACGAGGATTTTGATTGGGGTATTAATGTTAGACATTTTGGGCAACTCTAATTAGCTATATATTATATAAATGCTCAATTCATTCTTTTCCCGATCTCTTCCTTGGATAGATAAATGATATTTACGTCCAAAGTCACGGGTTTAAGTGGCTCATCCGTACTGTCCCTTTTCACCCGGACAATCTGCTCGATCACAGTCATTCCCTGGATTACTCGACCAAAGACCGTATAGTCTCCATCCAGTCTGTGCAATCCTTCGGGATTCTGGACTATATAGAATTGACACCTGGCGGATAGTTTACCGGGATTGTCATCACGACCTGCACCCACAGCTCCATAGACGTGTGTGAGCCCAGGGTCAAATTCCGGTTCCAGCAGGTATTCCGAGTCAGTAAATCCCTCCTCGGGGTCAGGGCAGCCTCCTTGTGCGACGAAATTTGGTATGACACGGTTAAAAGTAAGAGAATCCCAGTATCCTGCCTCTGCCAATTCGATGAAGCTTTGCCGATGATTTGGGGTCCGTTCATCTAGGACGATAAGAATCTCGCCATAGGGTGTGATGATCTGACCTGTGGGAACAGAGTCTTCTTCAGTTTGGGCAAAAACCAACGGGTGATAAGACAAGAGAAACAGTACCAAAATGGGGTGGGGGGATAGCCAGTTCATTGATTCGTGTTAGGGTTTTGGTGGGAAAGATGTGAAAAAGATCCGCTCATTCTTTTGTATAGCAGCCGGAATTGAGGATTTTTAAGCACTGGTGATTTAAATGTAACAAAATGAATCAATTTTCCACTTGGAACGAAAATGAATTGGATAGGCTTTTAGCGCTGAGTAATCTTGGGATAGACTATTATGAGCCTAAGCAGGGATTAGATTTTCTGACCGAATTGGCGGCCAAGGTCTCTGGCACTGAGATTTCATTGATCAATCTGATAGATTCTTTTACGCAGTGGAGTGTTTCCACCTATGGGATAGAAATCAACCAGATGCCCCGAGAGGATTCTGTGTGTCAATATACCATCCAAAGCAATGGTGGGCATGGGTTTGAGGTGGATGATCTGGCCAAGGATATCCGTTTCAAGGATAAGTTTTATGTGGCTGGGGCGCCTAATCTACGCTACTACATGGGGGTGCCGTTGACCTCCCCTGAAGGTTATAACCTTGGGGCTCTATGTGTGATGGATCCCAATCTGATGCGGCTTTCCGATGGAGTGAAGGATATTCTCAGATTGATCGCACAGCAGATTGTGGACCGTTTACGGGTAAACAACATGGTGGTCAACCTGAAGGCTAAATGCACTGCATCAGAACTGAATCAAAAAAAGCTCGCCCATGATATCCGAGGACCCATCGGCGGGATTTTAGGTTTGTCAAATTTAATGTTGGATGAGGAACAAACCCTGGAAAGGAGTGAAATGGAGGAGTACGTAGGGATGATTAGGCAAAGTAGTCTTTCATTATTGGATCTGTCAAATGATATTCTTGGTAGGGAGTTGAGAGGGGACTCCAGGAAGGTTCCACAATTAGGTGAAGATGAAACCAACTTGGTCAAGCTAAGAGATACGATAGTACAGCTTCTGACCCCTCAATTGAGGGTGAAAAAGATCAACTTTGAAGCTTTGGTCGATGAGGAGAATAAATATGAATCATTCTCTAAATTGTATGTTTTGCAGATCTTAGGCAACTTATTGTCCAATTCCATTAAGTTCACGGAGACTGGTGGCCTTATAGTCCTCAATCTCAAATTGATCAGAGAGCAATTTGATTTGATACTGGCTATAGAAGTATCTGACACGGGGCTGGGAATGTCCCAGGAGAAAGTAGGGGAGATCTTACGCGGTGAAATCCCCAGTACCCAAAAAGGTACCGGAGGCGAACAGGGATTCGGACTTGGCTTAACCCTGGTAAGCCAGTTGGTGAAAGAAAAAAATGGAAACCTGCAAATCCATTCAGAACCTGGAAAAGGAACGAGCTTTAAGATAGAAATGCAGGTCAATTAACTACAGTATGCTCTTTTCGTAGTTATTGACAGGGTTGGCATACATGGCCAGGAAGCTTTTTGTGAGGAATTCATTGTGGGTTTCGATCTTTTGATTCATTCTTTGTAAAAAAGCGTTTTTTTCAGCTTCAGTATAATGTTCAGCGTAAGTTGAAGATTGGCTGAGCTGATCATGGGCAATATAGTTACTAGGCCACAATCGGTATCCTTGCCAGATTTTCCGGTCAATAAGGGCGGCGAGTTGCTCTAGTTTATCCCCTGGGCTCTGTTCACTGGCATTGATGGTTTTCACCTCTTCCTCAAGTATGCCGTTGACTTGTAGATGTATCCGTTTTTTTGTGCCTATTATTCCCCTCAGCAAGTTCAGAAAATCTTCATTCTCGCTTTTCACATACTTCTCATCCCGCGATTTGGCCAGCAATTCAGGCATTTTCAGGACGTCTGTTGGATCATATTCATAGGAGATGGATACAGGTACCAATTTTATTTTCTCGAAAAAACCGAAAGGATTACGACCTTCTTCTGCCAGGGTGAGCATTTTCAAGACCCCACGCTGAGTGGCATCATTTCCGTCTTTTGTCCTGCCTTCTCGCTGGGCCGTCCATACGGATCTGTTCTCGGTGAGCAGGGATTTCCTGATGTATGCAGAAGCCAACTGGGAGCTTTCCAACAATGCCCGTCCTTGTAAGCCCCGTTTGATGGCAAAATTCCGGTTTAGCCGTGACAAGGTATGTAGGAATGGTTTTTGGATTAAATTGTCCCCTATAGCGGAAGTGGTCAGCACCAGCCCATTTTCATACAGACATGCGTTCAGTAGAGAAGTATCTAGAATAATATCCCGGTGGTTGGAGATGAATAGGTATGCTGTATTGGGCTCCAACTGCTCAAAACCACCTGTGCTCAATCCATCAGAGCTTTTCTCCAGGACCTTCTGCACTCCTGGATAAATAAAGTTGATCTGAAAATCCCTTAAAGAATGGGTATGCACCATCAGGTCTTTCCAATGTTCCCTGGTATCGGTAGGAAAGGTGAAACTCATCATGGCCTCCAGCATTGGATCATCTATGATCTTACGTATGGCAGCATTTGCTTCTGCGTCATAAAAAGGCCTGATTGAATCGAACTGAGACATAAATAATTGTTTGGGTGATCTGCAAAAAGCAAAATTATGGGTAGAATTCTAAGTTAAATTGTATGTAAGTAATATAAATCCATCTCAAATTACCTCATCAGGTGTTTCTCCACGAACAATAAATGAAAGGGAAGGGCATCTGTCCAGTACTCCCATGTGTGCGCGCCCGGGCGCTCGGTATAGTCATGGGGAGTCCCGTTTTCCAGTAACAATTGATGCATCTGTCTGTTGGTTTCCAGCAAGAAATCCTCCACACCGCAGTCCATATACAGGGCTATGCCATTCTCCCTCATTTTGTCCACTAAGCCTACCGCTGTGTAGGTGCTGAATGGGGCGTCATAGACCAGATCTTCACCCAGCATCTCTTTTTGCTGAGATTGCCGTAGTTTGCTGAAATCTGCCGGAACTTTCCATAAGCGGGTGTCTATATTCATTACTCCGCTCATACTTGTGGCGGCTATGAACAATTCGGGATGCTTGGCACTGAGCATAATCGCTCCATGACCTCCCATAGATAGTCCAGTGATGGCTCTGGATTCTTTCCTGTTTAGCGTTTTGTATGTTTTATCTATATAAGGAATTAGTTCAGCTGTGATGTAGGTTTCATACTGTACGGAATCCATCACGGGACTGTCAAAATAGTAACTTGAAGGTCCTACTCCCGGGGTGACTATGATCAGGTTGTATTCCTCAGCCATCCGGTTGACCAGGCCAGTTTCAGTGACTTTATGGTGCCAATCTGAAAAAGCCCCACTTCCTCCATGCAAAAGGTAGAGCGTAGGCAACCCGCTAATCCCATCATAAATGGATGGGGTGGTCACGGCGGCCTTAAGTGTTTTGTTCATGGCTTCGCTGAATATCTCAATGGTATCGACTTTTGCCTGGGCAAAAGCCAGTGAGGGGAGAAAAAATGCAAGTGCTAAGAGTTTTCTCATGGTTTGGGATTATGGGATGTCATTGATCTTTCAATACTAGGGATTCTAAAGATAATGGAAGAGTCTGATATCTGGGAATACCAAAAAAAAGGCCTCTCATGAATTGAGAAGCCTAAGTGCGGATGGAGGGACTCGAACCCCCATGCCTCGCGGCGCTAGATCCTAAGTCTAGTGCGTCTACCAATTTCGCCACATCCGCATGTGCTGGAATCGGATG
This sequence comes from Algoriphagus sp. AGSA1, assembly GCF_021390545.1. Classification (GTDB taxonomy): domain Bacteria; phylum Bacteroidota; class Bacteroidia; order Cytophagales; family Cyclobacteriaceae; genus Algoriphagus. The sequence goes on from NZ_JAJUWR010000055.1 coordinate 18,782, forward strand.
GCAAATGTAGAGAAACATTTTAATTTTCCCCAGAAATTGCCTTGTTTTTCAATTCTATTCACGTTACAAATTTTGAATTGATTCATTTTCAGGTAGTTTATTTTTCCCAAGGATAAAATCTCTGCTAAATAGCTCTTTTTTAAGGGATGTTTTGGTGTGACTCGCACGATCCAGATAAAGTGTTCTTATTGCATTTGGTGCGACCATGTAACATATCGACCGCCTTTCCTGTATTTTGATATTTTTTTTCGCAGCGGGAACTTAACCGGCATTTTTGTGATTGAACGTTCATTCATTATGTTATGGAGATACCTCAGGAAAAGAAAAAACTCATAATAGGAAGTGCGCTGGATCTAATCAATTGTCATGGGTTCCATGGCTGCCCGATGAGCCAAGTAGCCAAAAATGCCGGGGTTGCGGCTGGCACGATTTATACTTACTTCGAAAACAAGGAAGACATGATCTATGCTATCCACGATGAAGTGATGGAACAGATATATGAACAGGTGGCCTTAAAAGATGACCCTTCAAGACCTTTTGAAGAGAGGTTTTTTACATTTTGGGACAATCTCCTCGAATTCTATGAGCAAAATCGGGCTATACAGAGTTTTATAGATCAGTTTGCCAGCTCCCCCTTCAATTCGGAGGATTTCCAGAGCAAGTCCAAAAAGTGGTATTCTTGGACGGGCGAGTTTTTCAGATCTGGTATAGAACAGGGCGCCATTAAGGAAATGAACCCGGTGATTCTTAAAATCTTGGTAAATGAGTCGGCAAATTCTTTGGCAAAAGTGAAGAAAAACTATGCGAACAAACTTACAAAAAACCAGATAGACCTCTCGCCTATACCCTTTATGATCTGGGATGGAATTAAGGCTGTCAAGTAATCTCTTTTATTAAAACCAACTAATAATATTTTGACTATGAGAATAATGAAACAGCGGCTGTTTGCTGGACTCAGTTTACTCTTTTTCGCTGTGCCGGGTTTTGCCCAAGAGGAAGCACCGCTTCCAAAGACTGTACTGACTTTGGAGGAAGTAGTGGACTATGCATTGGTCCAGAGCCCGATCATCCGGCAGGCACTTATCGATCAGGAGATAGGCGATAGGGACATCAAGGCAAATCTGGCAGACTGGTATCCCCAGGTCACCGCTTCTGCCGCCGGAGTGTATAATATCAAACTTCAGCAGCAGATTATCGGAGACCAATTGATCACCTTTGGGCAGCCATATAATTCCAATGCATTGCTGGAGGTGGGTCAGACACTGTTTAACCGAGATCAGCTATTTGCTTCCAAATCCGCAAAATATTACCGCCAACAATTGCAGCAGGTCACAGAGAATGCCCGCATCAACACGGTAGTGGATGTAAGCAAGGCTTTTTATTCCATTCTTCTTTCAGAAGAACAGTTGAAAATCCTTGACCAAAACCTGGACCGTCTGGATAAACAATACAAGGATGCGTACAGCAGATTTGAAGCAGGACTGGTGGACAAGACAGATTATCAGCGGGCTTCGATTGCGTTGACTAACGTAAAGAGTGACCGTAACAGGGTGGCTAATTCTTTTGAGGCAAAATATGATTACCTCAAGCAATTGATGGGATACCCCGATAGCTTGGATTTCACGATTGAATTTGATCTTCAGGCAGAGACCAATAAGGTGGTGGAGGATGTTGCTGATCCTCTGATCTTGGAGAACCGTGTGGAGTATCGCCTTTTGCAGACCCAGCAAACACTGAACGAAGTGCAGACTGGCTATGAACGATGGAATTACCTGCCTCAGCTTTCGGCATATTATCGCTACAACTGGAACTATTTCAATAACAGCTTTTCAGATTTATACAATACGGCTTATCCTGTTTCTTCAGTTGGGTTGAATCTGGCGATTCCTATTTTCCAGGGAGGCAAGCGGGTTCACCGGGTGAAAGCTACGGAACTGCAGGTGGATCGGGGAAGAATTGAAATTGAAAACCTCAGCAATCAACTTCGTACTGAATATAGCGGTGCTCTGGCGGATTTTAACAGCAGTGTATATGAATGGCAGTTGATCCGTGAGAATATGGAAATGGCCGAAGAAGTGTACAACATCATCAAGATGCAATACGACGAGGGCATCAAAGCTTACGTGGAACTGGTAGTGGCGGAGACTGATCTTCAGACAGCACAGATTAACCATATCAATGCTTTTTACCAGGTACTGGAAGATAAGCTCGATCTTGAGCGTGCATTAGGAACCATTAATTAATAAGAACCTCTCTTTCAAATTTTATATCATATGGACTTATCATACAAACTTATAGCTTTTTCGGCATTGGTTTTAGCAGGGTTTTCTTGCGGTCAAAAACAACAGGCAGCGCAACAGTCCCCGCCTCCCACAGCGGTCACGACATATACATTGGAGAAAAAATCCGTGACTGGGCTTGATGAATATCCGGCAACTCTGGTCCCTCTCAATGAAGTGGAAATCCGCCCGCAGATCGGTGGTTATATTACCAATATTTATGTGCAAGATGGTCAGGAAGTTAAAAAAGGCCAAAAGCTTTATGAAATTGACCGTAGCAAGTATGCAGCATCGGTGCAGCAGGCAAAGGCACTGGTACAAACCGCAGAGGCTAACCTAGCCAGATTGGAGAAAGATTACGAACGGTACAAGAGACTGGATGAACAGGAGGCCATCGCGAAGCAGACACTGGATCATGCTGAGACGGAAGTGTTGAATGGAAAGGCCCAGCTGAGCTCCGCCAAAGCACAGTTGGAATCGGTATCCACTGATTTCAATTATTCTGTTTTGGTGGCTCCTTTTGACGGAACAGTGGGGATTTCCCAAGTGAGACTGGGCACGCAGGTTTCTCCGGGACAGCCAATGTTGAACACACTTTCTTCCAATGATCCCATGTCTTTGAATTTTGTGGTCAACGAGCAGGAGATTCCCCGTTTCAATAAACTGTTGAAGGCTGAAGAGAAGCCTGATTCGCTGTTTAGAATCAGATTCAGCGATGGAAGTATTTATCCCTACAATGGCAAATTTACGACAATAGACAGAGCCGTAGGGAGGCAATCCGGTACGATTAGCCTTCGTGTCCAGTTTCCCAATCCTGACCGTGAGCTGATCGCCGGAATGACGGTGAATCTACAAGTCCTCAATGAGGATATTGGGGAGCAGCTGGTGATTCCTTACAAAGCCGTGACAGAACAGATGGGGGAATATTTTGTATATGTGGTGCAGCCTGACAATTCTGTGAAGCAGCAAAATGTGCTACTGGGTACTCAGGTAGAAGGAGGTATAGTGGTGCGAAGTGGATTGCAGGAGGGAGCTAAAATCGTGGTGACAGGTATCCAGAAACTCCGGGAAGGCGCACAGATCACCGAACAGACCGCTGCCCAATAAATTGTTTTTTCAATAAGACTTGATCAATTACCAATGATATCAGACGTATTTATAAAACGGCCAGTAACAGCCATGGTGATCTCGATCGTCATCGTTCTGGTCGGTGTTTTAGCGATTTTGAACCTGCCTGTCACTCAGTATCCTGACATCACTCCACCTGTGGTCTCAGTATCAGCCAACTACACAGGCGCGGATGCGCAGACAGTGGAGCAGACTGTGGCCACACCGATAGAAACCCAAGTGAACGGTACACCGGGGATGGCTTATATTTCCTCCAACAATACCAGCACAGGGCAGATGCAGATGAACGTCACCTTTGAGGTGGGGACGGATATAGATATCGCTACACTTGATGTGCAAAATAGGGTGTCCATTGCCGAGCCTTCGCTTCCGGAGGCTGTCCGTAGATTGGGGGTTACTGTAAGAAAGAGGAATCCTTCCATTATGATGGTGTTGAGCATCACTTCTCCTGAGGGCACTCACGATAGTAAATTCCTTTCCAACTACGCCAATATTTTCATCAAGGATGCCTTACTCCGTGTCAATGGTGTAGGTGATATCACAGCTATCGGGCAGGATTTCAGTATGAGAGTTTGGCTCAAGCCTGATAAGTTGGCACAATATGGAATCACATCCAGAGAAGTGACCGCCGCTATTCAGGAGCAAAATTTGCAAGTAGCCGCGGGTACTGTAGGTAGTATGCCCCAGTATGACACGCAGGCTTTTGAATACCCGATCACTGTGAACGGTAGGCTTGAGAGAGCTGAAGAATTTGATGACATCATTTTGCGCACAAACCCGGAAGACGGCTCTTTGGTTTATCTGAAAGATGTGGCCAGAATAGAGTTGGGACAATTTGATTACGGTAGATATTCTACCTTGGATGGAGAAGAAGCTGCCATTTTGCTGATTTATCAGGCTCCAGGAAGCAATGCCCTGGAAACCGCCGAAGGCGTGTATGCCGCCTTGGAAGAGTTGAAGAAAAGTTTCCCTACGGATATGGCTTATACGGTACCGTTTGAGTCAGTGTCCGTGGTGGAGGTGTCGATCAATGAGGTGATGCACACTTTCGTGGAGGCATTGATTCTCGTGATCGTGGTGGTGTTCTTATTCCTTCAGAGTTGGAGAGCGACTTTGGTCCCTGTTCTTGCGATTCCGGTTTCTATCATCGGTACCTTTATATTCTTCCCCTTACTTGGTTTTACGATCAATACACTGACACTATTTGGTTTTGTATTGGCTATTGGTATTGTGGTGGATGATGCCATCGTGGTAGTGGAGGCTGTGCAGCATTACATAGATTCGAGGAAGATTTCCGCAAAAGAAGCTACCCGCTTGGCGATGAAAGACATCACTGCTCCGGTAATTGCGATTGCATTGATTCTGGCTGCGGTATTTATTCCGGTAGGATTTATCCCGGGTATCGTAGGTAGGATGTACCAGCAGTTTGCGATCACGATTGCGATTTCAGTATTGATCTCAGCATTTGTTGCCTTGAGTTTGACTCCCGCCCTGTGTACCTTGCTTCTGAAACCCTCTGAGGTTAATGAGCACGGAAAAGGGCTGAACAAGTTCTTCTATAAATTTAATCTGTGGTTCGAAAGGACTACAGGTAGCTATACCAATGGAGTGAGGAATAGTATCAAAAGAGCCCCGCTGGTATTGATTCTGCTCATTTGTATTTTCGCGGGCACATTCGGACTATTCCAGACCAAACCTACGGGTTTCTTGCCTACAGAGGACGAGGGACGACTTTTCGTGACCCTTCAATTACCGGAAGGATCAGCTAGTAATAGAACTCAGGCTGTAATGCAGCAGATGAATAAGATACTGGAAGAAACGGAAGGGATCAAATACGTAACAGGTATTGGGGGCTTGAACGTGATCAACTTTTCATTCAAACCGAATGCTGCGACTTTCTTCGTATCCATGGATCCTTGGGATGAGCGAAAAGATCCTTCTTTACAACTTGGAGGAATGTTGGCTACACTGAATCAAAAATTTGCGGCTATCACAGAAGGAAGTATTGTGGTGGTACCGCCACCGGCCATTCCTGGTCTGGGTAGTACCGGCGGATTTAGCTTTATGCTGGAGCAGCGATCAGCTACAGGCGATATCAAGGAGTTTGAAGGAGCACTGGGCCAGTTCCTGGCCGCAGCCAATCAACGTCCTGAAATAGCGATGGCTTATAGTTTCTTTACAGCGCAAACTCCTGGATATCATGTGACTGTGGACAGGGAAAAAGCCAAGAAACTGGGGGTTCCTCTGACAGAAATCTTCACGACCATGTCTAATTACATGGGGAGCTCCTATATCAATGACTTTACGAGGTACGGTAGGAATTTCCGGGTAGTGGCCCAGGCCGATACAGCATATCGGGCAGGGATCAATAATCTGCAGCAATATTATGTAAAAAGCAGCGGGGGAGAATCCGTTCCTTTAAGTGCTTTGGTAAGTTATGAGGTGGTGGAAAATGCTCCAGTTATTTCCCACTACAACCTGTTCCGTTCTGCTGAGGTCAATGGGAATGCCGCTCCAGGATATAGTAGTGGACAGGCACTGGCAGCTTTGGAAGAAGTGGCAGCGCAAACCTTGCCGGCAGGTTATGGCTATGATTTCTCAGGCTTGAGTAGAGAAGAGCTTTCCTCTGGAAATGCCACTATCCTGATATTTTCCCTTGCCATCGTGTTGGTTTCCCTGCTTTTGGCAGCCTTATATGAAAGTTGGTCGGTACCGTTTTCAGTTTTGCTAGCCTTGCCTTTGGGAGCTTTTGGAGCCATCATAGCACTTCATTTCTTACCAAAGTTGGACAATAACGTTTATGCCCAAATTGGGTTGATTACCCTGATCGGGCTCGCTGCCAAAAACGCCATTCTGATAGTGGAATTCGCCAAGGAAAGAGTGGATGCGGGTATGCCGCTGATGCAGGCAACATTGGAAGCGGTGAAACTGAGGCTTCGTCCGATTATCATGACTTCGTTGGCATTTATTCTGGGGGTGGTTCCTTTGGCTATTTCCAATGGTGCCGGTGCTGTGGCTAGACAAACAATTGGATTCACTGTGATCGGAGGGATGCTGGCGGCTACCTTCTTGGCAATCTTCTTTGTACCAGTCTTGTATGTGGTGATTACTAAGATCGCCTACGGCAAAAAGACTTTGGCAGAGCTAGAGGCCAATTATGATCCAAGTAAGCATGAGAATCACTAAGTAGTCTAATTCCTAATATTTAAACGCCCCCGGAAAGCGAAGCGCTTTATGGGGGCGTTTTTTTAAACCGCTGAGGGCACGGAAGGTAATGCGGAGGACGCAAAATTAAAGTTATCCTGCTTCTCCAGAAGCTAGATAGGTGGAGTTTAACTTGGCTACTATTATGTTTTTTTATTTAAGGTCATTGATTATAATATTCTTCGACACATTACCCATGTTTTTATTTAAGTCAGAATAAACAGAGTTAAACATTTCAATAACTTCCAAATAAGATGTATAAGGTGTGTCTCTAAATGTGGTTAATTCGATTCCTTTTAAATTTGGTTCTATTAATAAGAATTCATGAATTCGTTGCCTTGCTTCACCCATAGTCAACGTGTTATTGTCAATTTTGAGTTTACTATCCTTATCTAGCTCAACTTTAATTGTTTGAATATTTGAAGCAGTAGTTTTACCAAATTCCGGTAACCCAAAGTTCAATGATGTCATTGGAGATGCAATACGGTAAAAAGCCAAAAGTGATGACACTTTGGGGAGTGTTAGCTAAACTCTGTCCTTCCCTTCCCTTGGGGTACCCCAAGGGAAGGGAACTAATTAATTAATTTTCTGTATTGATGTCCAGCTTGAGCCTCCCCTCAAATTTAATGGCCAGCTGCTGGACTGTCAAGCCCCAGTTGTGCAAAGGGGAACTCCATTTTTTCTCGATCCGTCGG
>NZ_JAJUWR010000056.1 GCF_021390545.1 Algoriphagus sp. AGSA1
AGTAACCTTGAAAAATTCAAGCAGGCCATGCGGCAAAAGCAAGCTGAGGTAATCCTTTTCTTCCAATTCTTTTTTTCAACAAAGAAAATCGATTCAGTCAATTCCCCCAACTTTTAGGACTGATCCGGTTTGGTACACACCTCTGGGACTAAGAACTGTATTGCCCACTGCTACTGCACAGGCATCGGTCACCTGACATCGGGCACTGGTCACCGGTTACCGGACATCCAACAACTCCAACACCCTTTCAACTTTCAGACTTCGCTCTTCAGAGTGCGTCCTCTGCGTTACCCTCTGTGATCATTGTGGTTAATATTACCCTTACCTCCACAAAAAAAGCTTAGCGAATCCAATCGCTAAGCTTTTTATACCTAAACTACAGTGGACAATGGACTGTCGACTGTGGACCAAAATCACCTCAATGAATTGATCCACTTGGCGATTTTCATCGCATCCTCCTTGGAAACCTGCGCCATAGGGGGCATCTCGGTAGGGTAGTCAGGCCAGTTTTGTGGTTCCGGATTATAGATCAACTCCACGATCCTTTCATCAGAATACCTTCTTTTTGCCACTTCCGCATAGCCCGGACCGATCAGCTTCTTGTCTTTTTGGTGACAGGCTGTACAGGTGTTTTTTGCCAAAATGGTCTTGATCTCGGCATCCGTAGGAACTGCAGAAGCCACCGCTTTAGCCGGTGCAGGCTTGGTAGGAGCTGGCTTCGCTGCCTCTTCCTTAACAGGCTCCGGCGCTGGCGTCTTGATTGTCATTTTGCTTCCCGCAGGGATATTGTTCAGGGTGTAGTAGGCATCAGGATGTACCAGGGAGAAACTTCCGTCCACTGCTCTTACTCCCGGAAGGCTGATTTTATGCACATAAGTAGGTCTTAAACCTTCCACGGCGATCCTTGCCGACATCCCGTCAGCAGCAACTTCCACGCCTAGAACCTTCAGGGTTTTGTTGTCCACAGGGGGGCTACCATATACCGGATAGTATTTGTAAGTAAAGCTCTCTACTTCGTAGGAGGTCAGATCCTCAGCAGAGGCTTTGTCCACAGGTTTGGTAAACTCTATAAGGAAACCGTCCGGCTGAGCCTTTACTGTTCTCATTTCAAATGGGATATTGTGGTTCCATACCAGTCGCTGCAAACCTTCATTTGCTTCTCCGGCAGAACCCCAACCTCTATTGGTCTCTCCGATAAACAGGGACTTGTCATGTGCCCATGCCATTCTTAGGATACCGGACTGAAATCCGGATCTGAAGTCTATAGAAGCTCCTTGCATCTCACCGTTTACCTCCTCCAGGATCACACGCATGATCTTGCTTTGTCCCTGGTCGCCGATCAATACCTGACCCGCAAATGGGCCAAAGGTGCCCTCGGGAATCAAAACTGGCTCCGCGTTGGAGATTCCCTGGATTCCATGTGGCAACCAAACTGCCGGCAATTTTAGATCTGGAAGCTGCTCTTTCGCCTGGGCATTGGTGATATAGGGCGCATCAATTACGTTTTCAGGCTTTAAAAAACCCCCGCTTCCATTAGGTACCTTTTGTGGATCTACCACTTTATTGAATTCATCCGTGGTCAGCTTCAGCGGAGAATCAGGAAGCCCTGTCCATGCCAAACCTGCCGGATGCCCTGTGAAATCGCCTTTGTCTATAAACCAAAGACCACCGGATCCCATATAGTCACCCTGATTTTCGGTATAAACCAACTGATCACCCAGCATTCCCAATCCCGCAGGGGATCTCATACCTGTGGCGTATGGCTCCATGCTTCCGTCCCGGTTGATTTTCATGACCCATCCTCTCATGGGCACACGGCTTTCACCTCTCCACCATTCCTGATCGCCGAAAGCGACGTTTGCAGAAACGAAGAAGGAACCATCAGGACCCACTTTGGGACCGAAGCTGTATTCATGGTAATGTGCGGAGAGGGGCCAGGCATACACTGTCTCATATAAGTCTGCTTTGCCGTCCTGGTCTGTATCTACCAGCTTGGTGAGCTCACCTCTTTGTGCCAGGTAAAAAGCTCCGTCCTCATAATGCAAACCTAAGATCTCATGCATTCCGGAAGCAAACTTTCTGAAGAAGGGTCTTGGGCTGGTAGGGTTTTCTACGATAAACACATCCCCTCTACGTGTCGCAACTCCAAGGTCACCATTGGGCAAAACGGTCAGCCCGCCCACTTCCAAAAGGGTTCCCTCCGGTGCGGTGACCCGCATGATTTTAAAGAAATCCTCTTCTTTAGGGGATTCCTGTGCATTTACTTGCCCGGGCATCAGCTGGATCACAGCTGCCAGACCAAAGGCAATTTTCGTGAATTTATTCTTTATCAATGTTGTCATCTTTGCGCTGTCCTTGGATTAAAAGAGAAGATTGTAAACGATGTTTCCCTTGGCAGGCAAGAAAATACCGGCAGCACCATCAATAGTCTGAGTAACCGGAGCTCCATAAGCAGCTTCATCGTATTGTAGGTAAACTCCTGTTTCAGGCAATAAATAATAGCCTTTGTTTACCTTTTGGATCTCTGACCCGTCAGCTACTTTGTAATAACCATTGCCTATTCCGGAAACAGTCCTGCTCAATCCTTTACCTGATTCTAGAACTTTTATTTCATCCTGTACCGCTTTGTCCGCAAGCAGGTAAGAGAAAACCATGTCCTCTGATCCATTCTTTAACTGGTATCCTTTGGTCCTGAATCCCTCTGATGCGCTGAAGTCACTGCCAACAGCATTTGCCGCAGGCTTGCCCAGGTTGACCAGGGCCCCACGGGGAACGGATACACCATTTCCACGGCTATTCCACATCGGGGTGGCATTGAGAAATTCACCTCTCCAAACCTGGATAAGAGTCCCGCTTTCCATATCGTAAGCGTAATTTACCTTTGCCTTGCTGGCTACAGACACCACATGGCTCAACCTCTTGTAATCAGGGATATCCCTGAAGCTTCTTAAAACCGGAGTTTCCTCTGCATTTACGTAAATAGGGTCAGTGTCCTGGTATGCACCTGCCTCCGATACCAAAAGAGCTGTTTCTCTAAGACCTGGCCCGGAAATAGATAGGTAGAACCTGTCCACTGACCAGTTTCTGTTTTTGGATGCCACGATCTGTATAGGATTGTCCCCGGCGTTTAGCTGCTTTCTCACACGCACGCCTCTGTTGGAAAGTCCGGTGATGGTTTCGTTTCCAACCGCCAAGCCTGAAAGTCCTCCGGGAACCTGCAGCGTGAGCTGGTATTCCCCGGCTTCAGCTACGTTTAGATCAGCGGAATATTTCGTCAGGTTCACATCAGAGACTGAAGCGGGGACTTCACTTAAACTGGCGGCTGTTCCTTTGGCAGTGGAAGTTTTCCCCACCAGATCTTCCAGGCTGTTAAATGAACCCTGGAAGGTCTCATAAGACACGTTGGCAATAGTGGGTGCTTTTGCGTCGAAAGGGATGATTTCTATATTTCTGAAAGCCACCGCCCCATGGTCACCCTGGATCCTCAACGGCCCTTCAGCCACATCCTTGCCGCTCATGGCTCCCCGGGTCGGCCCGAAGACTTCCAGGTTTTCATGGATGGTCACGCCGTTCAGCCTTACAGAAAGGAAACGTGCGTTTTCCGTTTTGGTGCCTGAAGCATCGAATTTCGCGGCCTGGAAGGAGACTTCCAGCTTTTGCCACACCCCAGGGGCCTTACTTGCGTTTTGCCTAGGGGCATAGCCCTGGTATCCTTTTTGGCCTTCCGGCTTGCTGTCATCCCAGCGCTGGTAGATGCCCCCGTTGTCACCGGGTTTGGTGGTGGTGGAAGCCCAGCTGTCCAGGATTTGGATCTCGTAGTTTCCCTGAAGATAAACACCGGAATTTGACCCTGGTGCGACCATGAATTCCAGCGAAAGATCCACATCTCCGAATTTTTCCTTGGAAATGATGTCGGCACCCGGCTTTTTCTTTGCGGGAAGGTTTGCCAAAACCCCGGATCCTGCCTCGGATTGGAGTTCATTAGGAACGGTCGGGTCTGCCCAGACTTTACCTACTTCTGACCAGCTGCCTTTATTGCCTTCAAAAGCGTTCAGGTCCAGCTTGACAGGATTTTGCTGTGCCTGCAGCGAGCCTATCTGTATGGCCAGAGCAGCAGTGAGCAAGCAAACATGTTTTTTCAAAATCATGTGGATTAATGTATTAATTGATTACTGTTAGGCTATAATGGGCTGATAAAAGAAGAAGTCTTGCAGGAAAGCAAATGCCTCCCCGCAAAACTTCTTAGTATTACCAGGCTATCTCCAATTTAATAGCCAGGGTTTTGAACTAAGTTAGGGTTCAAAGCTAGATGGATATGAGGAATCGGGAACAGCGCTCGGGTAGGCTCGGAAGCATCCTTGTCCCACCAAGTGCCTGTGGTGAACTCACCGAATCTGATCAGATCAGTCCTTCTTTTACCCTCAAATATAAACTCTCTTCCTCTTTCTGCAAGCAGTTCATCTAAAGTTAATGTGGCAGTCGTATATGCCTTATCAGCCCAGTCAGCCTCAGAATAGGCTCTCTTTCTGGATTCATTGATCAATTCTACCGCTTCAGCCGTGGCTGCTCCTCCATTCCTTCTCATCAGGGCTTCTGCCTTGTTGAAATATAGTTCTGTTAAACGATAGATAACATAATCATTTTCCCAGTAAGTCCCTTCCTCGTCAGCAGTTCCAGATCTGTATTTATGAAATCTTGCACCAGAGTTTTCTTCACCTTCTGTCATAGAGCCAACTCCTGTAGCACCTTCGGAATTTCTGCGGATATTGTTGACATAAACCAACGGTTGGCCATCATATTCTTCAGTGCCCAATATTGGTGCACCTGTTGCGTAGTCTGTTTGAGGACCGAAGAGGAACCACTCTTTCTTTCTCAGGTCATTTTCTTCGTAAGCATCAAAAGCGGTAGGGATTACCACAAATGCATTCCATCCACTATAGGTGACATTCAAGGCACGGGACATATTTCCATAACCGAAGAAGAATCCTGCCCAGTTGAAAGTAAATCCACCATCACGGCTAAAGGCGAACTGGAAGATGTTTTCAGGTGAGAACTGGTTTTGGTTGGAAAAGGGACCCAAAATGGAAGGGTCTAGTCTCATATTTCCCATCAAACTTCCGCCTTCACCATTAATGACTTTGTCAGCATAGGTTATGCTCTCTTCGTAACGTGGAGTTCCAGACCAAACTTCAGCATTCAGGTAAAGCTCGGAAAGCATGGCATAACCGGCAGCTTTGGATACTCTCCCCACAAGTGCTTGTGAGAGTGGTTGCAATTTTTCCACATTTGCCAACAACTCTTCTTCCACAAACTGAAATACTTCTGCACTTGGTCTAGTTTCAGGATTCGTAGGAGTTCCCACCGTGGTAACAATTGGAACGTTGCCCCACATGTCCATGATCCTTATGTAATGGTATGACCTCATTACTCTTACCTCAGCGAGGATAGATTCCATTTCGGAATCTGTGAGCCCCGCTGCTTGATAGTCTACTCCTTCTAAATCTTCTAGTACAGCATTGACATAGCCAAGGCCTCCCCACATCAAGTTCCAAGCTCCTCTCAACCTGTTTTCCTGCTCAGTCCATTCGTGACGGTGTAGACGGACATGGTCACCACCATCATAACCGTGACGACCTTTCTGTGGCCAGGCAATCTGGTCTGCGGCAGATTCAGAATGATAGTAATACCCATTCTGTCCAGTGGGAGCCAACCATGCCTGCATATGGGTAAATGGTCTCAGTACTCCTTGCATAATTTCTATTTTATTGTTGTAGAAATTATCTTTTGATAATTCGCTGTAGATTGTTTCATCCAAGTCGGTACAGGATACCGTAGCAATTAAAGCAACCGGAGTTAGTGCAGCGGATAATTTATTGAAATATTTTTTCATGATTCTTCTTAATTAAAATCCAACATTTAGACCCAGGGTGAAACTTTTGGTTCTAGGATAAAATCCTCTGCCATCAATTCCTGTCTCGAATCCTACATCCTGAAGCTCAGGATCCAGTCCAGAATAGCCAGTGAATGTCGCTATATTTCTACCAGAAGCATATACACGAAGGTTTTTCACATACTTCCCACCTACTTGGAATGTGTAGCCCAAGGTGATGTTGTCCAATTTTACGAATGAGCCATTCTCTAAATAATAATCAGAATACTGAGGATCATCATCTAATTCCGCATGTCTTGTTATTGCACTTTCTAAAAGGTTATTTGGTAACCATCTCTTATTACCAAAGTACATTTCTTTGGTATTAAGGATATCATAGTCAAATTTACCTCTAAAGAATAAGGTGAAATCCCATCCTTTGTATCTGAACACATTGTTGATGGATGCCATATACTTCGGTACGCCATTGCCAATGATGGTCAAATCTTCCTGGCTCATCTCTCCTGCAGTACCAGTAGTTCCGTCCGCTTTGTGGAATAACCACTTGCCGTCCTCATTGAAACCTGCGAATCGCTTGCCATAGAAATTACCAACTGCTCCGCCTTCTTCCACTCTGATAGCCTGACCTAAGTTACCTGGGCTAGGAAGTCCACCTGTTTCTATCCAAGAAACTGTAAACACATCATTGGAAAGTGAGGTAATCTTATTATGCTGCGTATTCGCAGTAAAGTCCACCTGCCAAGAGAAGCCACCCTTGTCAAGAACTTTGGAGCTTAAGAACAACTCTATACCTCTATTGTTGATGCTGCCCACATTAGTAAGGATGTTATCTCTAACAAATGCAGGCTGCTGAGCAGTGTAGTTATATAATAAGTCTACAGTGTTTCTGTTGTAAAAATCTAAGGAACCTGTGAGCTTATTGTTAAATAGCAAGAAGTCAAATCCAAGGTTCCACTCTCTTTTAGTCTCCCATCTCAAGTCAGGATTAGGATTTCTTGCTGCACCGTATGTCTGATAGAAAATACCTTCCTGAGGATAGACCCCTCCAGTACTTAGAGTAACTAATGAAAGGTAGTTGCCGATCCCCTGATTACCTGTCACACCATATCCTAAACGCAATTTCAGGTTATTGATTGTAGAACTGCCGCTAAGGAAGCTTTCCTCAGTCAATGCCCAACCTACTGATACAGCTGGGAAATTACCCCACTTATTGTTTGCCCCGAACTTGGATGAACCTTCTCTTCTTATAGTAGCCTGAGCAAAATACTTGTCTTTATAAGAATAACTAGCTCTACCGAAGAAGGCGATCAAGGTATTATCATCCTTAAATGACCCCATTCCCGGTCGTGGAAGTAATGTATTGTTGATAGCTGATCCAGCGCCTAGATTCCAATCCTGAAAACCGTCTGTCGTAAATCCGCTATTGTTAACATTAAAATCCTCTCGGGTAAAGTATTGATAGCTGTAACCTCCGATGAAATCAAGATTATGCTCTTGATTAAAGTTCTTTTTATAATTCACTGTCCCCTCAAACGTATTATTCCATTCAAGTCTATTGAATTTTGAAGCATAACCAGTACCTCTGTATTGTGAAACTGGTCTATTCGCAAAGTCATTCATGGATTGATAATACCTGTCATTATAGGTCATTCTCTGATGTGCACCAAATGCTGATACAGTCAAACCTTCCATTATATCCAGAGTCAACCTCACGTCTCCTGACAGGTTCATCTGCTTTCTTTCATTAGTTCTGTTTGCATACCTAGAAAGCGGATTGTAATTATTGTATGCTTCTGTTTCTACGAATGTACCGTCGGCATTGAAAATAGGTGCGGTTGGGTTTCTTTGGATCGCTTGCTCGAAGTCTCCACCTCCGCCACCAAGTCTATTAGCGTCAGACAAATTGATAGCCATGTTAGTTGCCAGGGTCAAACGATCCTGAAGACCTGTCTGGCTAAAGCTCATTCTGCCCCCATATTGCTTTCTGCTGTTCTCTTTGGCGATACCTTCAGCATCGTTGAAGAAGAATGAAACACGATAATTGCTATTTGTACTTCCACCTGATGCAGCAAAATTATGGTATTGGCTAAGGTTCTCTTTGTTTATAAGCGCATCGTACAAATCTGTTGAGGAACCTAAATCGTTGTTGCCATTAACCAATCCCTGATCAATCAGGTCACGGTATTGTGCCGCTGAAAGGTTGTCCGGTCTTCTATCAACAAATTCTCTCTGGAAATAAGTAGAGTAGTCAAATCTAGCCTGTCCTGATTTACCTTTCTTAGTAGTAATCAAAATTACACCTGCATTACCTCTGGTGCCATAGATAGCAGCTGCAGATCCATCCTTCAGCACATCAAATGTAGCTATGTCATCCTGCTGCAATAGATCAAGATTACCACCTGGAATCCCATCAATTACGATCAAAGGCTGCGTAGTTCCCACAACTGATGTAAGGCCACGAAGTTGGATATCTGTTCCTGAGTTAGGATTGCTTCCTTGGGTTCTTACAATATTCAATCCTGCTACTTTACCTTGAATCAGTTCCATAGGAGATCTTACACCTGTTTGAACAAAATCTTCACTTGAAACATTTGCCACAGCAGAAGTGATTTCCCTTTTCGTCTGTGTACCATAACCGATCACCACTACTTCATTTAAAGACTGCACGTCGTCCGCCATGGTAATGTTGAAGGTTCTTCTCTCCCCTACAGGTATTTCGACTGTCTTCATTCCTATAAATGAGAAGTTTAGGATGGATTCGTTTGAAGTTACCTCCAAGTCGAAGTTGCCATCTATATCCGTGACAGTTCCATTAGTCGTTCCTTTTTCAATTACCGTCACACCGGGCAATGGCATGCCGGACTCATCTACCACCACACCACTCACAGAGATCGCGGCGGCTTCCTCTATAGTAACGGCGGTTTCCGGGACATAGACAGCTTTCTTTCTTACTACTATATTCTCGTTGATCTGCTTAAACTCCAGCTTGGTCTGTCTGGACAGGGAAACCAAGGCATCGAATACATTGGTGTTTACATTGATAGCTACCTTGGATATACCTTTGATCTCCTTATTGGTATAGACAAAATTAAATCCTGTGGCAGCTTCCAACTGTTTGAACGCTTCCTCAATTGTGGCATTCTGAATATACATGCTCACATGGACTTCGTCCATTCTCTTGTCCTGGAATTTGCCTTCCGCAGCAAAAAGGACAGTCATACTCAGGCACTGTACTAGAAATATTTGGAAAAATCTCCTAGATACAGTTAAAATTCGTAACCGTACGTCATTTTTCATAACTTTAAATTTGGTTTAAACTATGTTGATTGGTTTTTACTTAAAATCCTGAATGCTTGTGACGAAGCATCCAGAAACCTCAGACTGGAGATGTTGGCGCATCTTCAGTCTTTTTTACATACTTTTCAAAGGTGTTTTTTAGCATAGAACTTAGAGGGGGTTATTGTTTGAAATTAATTTGAATGTCTTTTCCGTTGATCTCATACCTGAAGCGGGCGGTGTAGCTGAGACCTTCCAATATGTTTACAAGGGTTTCACCTTTGTATTTGCCCGAAAGTGTCAGATTATGATCTTTGAAATCGTTCAGTGTGATGCTTACCCCAAACCATTTTTCCAGCATTTGTAAGGCTTCTGGTAGGGGAGTCCTATCGAAGATTATGGTCTGATCCAACCAAGCCAGGATCACCGACTCATCGAAAGCACCTTTTTCCCAAGCTTTTCCGGAGGCGTAGGTTTGGATCTGTTCGCCTGGAACCAAGTAGTCTATAAACTCTGTGACATCCTGGGACTTGACCTCTACCTTGCCCGTAATCAGGGAAATGATGATTTTTTCTCCTGCAGCAGAGTTGATATTGAAACTGGTTCCCATGGCACGTGTGGTGATATCCTTGGTATGCACTACAAAAGGCTTCGTCGCATCATGGGCTACTTCAAAAAATGCCTCACCTTCCAGATATACTTCCCGGGTCTCTCCGACGAAGTTCTGCACATAGCGAATGCTGCTTGACGAATTTAGCTTCACCACCGTGCCATCGCTTAGCGTCACAGCCGATTTTACACCTGGCTTGGTGGAGTAAGTCAGCCATTTGATCTCCGGTGTGCCTTCCCGCTCGGGCAAGGTGTAATACATTACCCCCAGCGCAAAGGTCAATAATAAAAGAGCGGCTACCTTTACAACCTGGAAATTGATTTTTATTCTGCTTTTTCCCCGGTCTTGGGCAAATCTTTTGATCGTAGCCTCCGGACGTATAGGAAGACTTTTAACTTCTGTTTCCTGTGCCCCCAGATCCAGCTTTTGATCTATGCTCTCCCAAAGCCTGTCCAATTTTTTCGAGTCAAGAACAAAGTCCTGGGTAGGCATATTCAATACGATAGACCGGGCAGTTTCAATGTCCCTAATGCTTTGAGGGTTTTTGCTTATGTATTCTTCCCATTGAAGATTTCTCTTATTGCTAGGGGAAAGTATCCATTCCCTGAATTCAGAGTCCAACACAAAATCTTCTACCGAGAAATTTGATTTGTCCATAATGAGCCTATTCATTACAGTAAGGAGCAAATGGCTAAAAGTTATCCTTCCGGATTTTAATGATTTTTAAGATTTACGGTTAATTTAAAAAATCATTCAATCGATTGCGAAATCGGCAATGATGGATGTGGAGATTTATGGATTTCGAAAGGGGTATATGACCCTTTGTGTTTGAGACCTGCCAGGTTTTCCTGTTGGGAGCGGGGAATAAAGAGCTTTTTTGCCAGACCAGAAGGTGTAAACCTGGCAGGTTTTTCTATTACAAATCCCTCTGGCCCCCTTTGATCATAGCTGTATTCCAAAAGAAAACCAAAGGTAAAGGGGGAGTTTGGCAAGTGCTCCTTCTGAAGCTGAGGTCGGTTTGTTGGGCAAGGAATGGTTTTTTACCAAACGTTCCTACGGAACGACCATAAATCCCCGCATCCCTAATCTACCGACCACCCGTTCCTACGGAACGAAATGGATTCGATAGGGTAAGGACTAATTCAATTGATGCTTTTAGTTAAGTGCTTTATTGTTTCAGCTTGCTTATGAATTTGTCCCATCGGGACAACTGGTCGGTAGAAACAAGTGATCGGTCGTTATGAGCGTTCCATCGGAACGCTTGGTGAATTGAGTTTTACAGCAGCTCATGAAAAATGTATTTTTCATCCCACTCTAAATCAAAAGCATCCAGAATTGATTTATACTCTTCATTAAATGTTTTTTTGGAATGGTGCTCTTCTTGATTTTGAATATATCTTATTACCTGCGGCAATTGGCTTTTTGAATAGGAAAATGCCCCAAACCCATCTTGCCAATGAAATTTAGAGGAACTTAATTTATTGGCGTTGATCCATTTTGAACTTTCAGTCTTCACATTTTGAATCAATGAAGAGAGGGACTGGTCGGGTCGCATCCCAAACAGAATATGGATGTGATCGGGCATGCTCTCGATCTGCAAAACCTTATGTTTATTGGCTTGAATCATACCTGTTAAATATTGGTGGAGACGTTCTTTCCAACTTGGTTGGATTTGTGACTTTCTGAATTTCACCGCAAAAATTAAATGAATATGGATTTGTGTGTAGGTGTTTGGCATGGTTGAAAGAGAATGTTTGTTATAATTTAATGCCTAACGATCTATTTATCAAACGTTCCTACGGAACGATACTAAATTCCCCATGGATAAAATCTACCGACCACACGTTCCTACGGAACGGATGGCTTCGATGAAGCAAGACCTGGTCTCATGAATGCCTTATTGGAAGTGCTTGAAACTCCAGCTTGCTTATGGATTTGTCCCAGCGGGACAACTGGTCGGTAGAAACAGGCGTAGGGTTCGTTAGGAGCGTTCCATCGGAAGGCTTGGTGAGATTAGTTTTACCTCCAAACCTTCCAGGTTTCCTGTTGGGAGCGAGAAAGAAACTTTTTTTGCCAGACCCGAAGATGCAAACCTGGCAGGTTTTTCTTGATCAGTTTTGCAAGGTGGCTGTTTTGTCTATTTGAGACCACCAAGTCCAGAAAAGAACACCAAGGCCACGGATACTGTACACACTAGTTGAAAAGGAATTGACTTTTACCAAACGTTCCTACGGAACGATAACAAATTCCGTATCCCTAAATCTACCGACCATACGTTCCTACGGAACGAACTATGGGGGCATCCTTATATACGCTTTATTTATGGAAGTGCTTGGGGGTCCAGGATCTTATGGATTTGTCCCATAGGGACAACTGGTCGGTAGAAACAGGAGCAGGGCTCGTTAGGGGCGTTCCATCGGAACGCTTGGTGAATGGAGTTACAAAGCAAGTTTCGAAAATGAAGGATTGTAAGGGGGATACATTCGTTTGACACAAAGTTCATGGACGGTATTGTCACCTCTACTCTAAACCTGCCAGATTTAAGCTGAAACTACTACAAACAACAAAAATACGGCAATAGCCTTCTTCAGCGCATTGATAGCTTTCCAGGCCAATGTATAGGTGGAACGTATCGTGATGTCGAGCAACTTGGAGGTCTCCTCGTAACTGAGTTTTTCAAAATAGAGATACTGTAGTACTTCTTTCTGTCGAACCGGTAAATTGCCCATGGCTACTTTTAGTTTAGACGAAATCTCTGACTCGTTCTGTCGCTTGACCAACTGATCTTCCACAGAAAGTTCCAAAGGGATCTCATCACCGACCCAGACCATCATGCCGCGTTTGGCATTTTTACCAAGTTCTTTTTGAATTCTATTGGAAAGTGACTTAAACAGATATTGCCGGATATTTACCTCTGCGCAAAGCTTACTTCGGTAATTCCAAAGGTCTATAAAAACATCCTGTATGGCATCCTGCACTATTGCTTCATCCGCATGCAGGCTCATGCCAAATCGGAACAAATCCTTGATAAACAACCTGTAAATTGCTTCCAGCGCAGCCTTTTCACCAGAACGCAGTTCAAGCCATAACTCTTCAGTCGAGTTTACCTTTAATAAACTAGAATCAATAAATGACAACTTAATAGCGGGTTACTTGGATTAGACTCACAATTAACAAATTTTATGATTAACAAAAAAAAGAATAGGGATAGTTGGTCGAAAAAAATGATTTTATAATGCTCTCATAATTAAGCACTAAAAATTATATTTAACTTATGGATAAATTAAAATATAATTTAAGTACCCCCATACTTTATTGAAAAATTAATAAATGTGTCTGGTCTTTTGATGTATGAGCGAAGGGAGATCAATCAAAATACTGCTTTACAGTTTATCCAGCTCCTTTCGCTGCCCGCCACCCTGTTTCTTAAAGTGACTGGGAGTCATCCCCGTTTCTTTCTTGAATTGTGATGAAAGGTAAGCCACACTACTATAGCTAAGAAGATCTGCTATTTCCGAAAGGCTTTTTTCATTGTAGGTAATTAGTTCCTTTACCCGCTCGATTTTTAGCTTGGTGATGTACTTTTCAATTGTGATTCCCTCGACCTGGGAAAAGAGTTTGCTCAGATAGGTGTATTCATGATTCAGTTTATTCGATATAAAGCTTGAATAGTTTTCGGACATTAATTCCTCGGAATGCTGGATCCGCTCTATTAAAATGCTTTTGACTTGGGAAATCAAAGCTGATTTTCCCTGCTCCAGGAGTTCAAATCCCCGGGATTGCAGTGATTCTTCCAATTCTCTTCGCTTTTCCGCACAGGGTAAATCAACAAAGGAAATGCTTCCCAGTTTCACCGTGGAGTAGGGGATCAGCAGCTGGTCCAAGGATTCCCTTACGGCCGCGATGCACCGCGGACAGACCATGTTTTTAACGTATATCACTGGCATGTTTTATCCCGGGTTTTGTTATAGTAAAGGTATGTAGGAAATTAAAAGTTCTTGTGCTTCTAAATTCTTACACCCTTCGGTCTCCCGTCTTCGGTCTCCCGCCTCCCCGCACCGTGCATCCGACATCCAAAATCAGGTAAGGTCACTCCGTCTCCTGTCTTCGGTCTAAATTCATTGGTCACCCGACATCGGACATCGGTCACCGGACACCCAACATTCTCCGATCTTCCGTCTTCACATCATTGGTCACCGGGCATCCAACATCTACTTTCTAAATTTTCTCAAGATAAATCCTGGAAACAGCAAGAAACGCGAAAGCTATGACAGGCATGGCCAGGGCACTTGCCGGGTCTTCATTTGCCAGATGGGCTATAAACGCTGAAATAAAGGTGATCCCAAATCCTGCATACGCCCATTCCTTTATAAGTTTTGGAACTGCGGGAATCAATAATACCAAAGCTCCCACAAACTTGGCGATACCTAACTCGATCCGGAAGAAATCCTTAAACCCCATTGCGATAAATCCAGCTGAGACGTTTGGATCGCTAAAATAGGCGTATGCGCTTAATAGCATCATCAATGATACCAGAGAGGTGGCTGTCCAATAAATAATTTTATTCTTCATAATTGTTTTTTTTACAAACTTATGAGAATAAGCTATACATTTGTAAGTACTATACTAAGGTATAGCACTATACTCCGGTATAGTTTAAGCGGAAACCTAGGGAACCCTCAAATCGGTACGATCAAAATCACCGTTAAGACACACAGTGCTCCGCCGGATGGCGGATAAATAGTCAAACTTGCAGTAGGCATGGGCCCCATCCGGATCCGCCGTGTCGCACGGAACAGGTAACGACCAATAAAAACAAAAACCAACAAATGAAATCGAGCATGTCGCAGGCGACACACAGAGAGAGATGATTAGCTACTATGCGAGATTCCATGTGACCATTGAAAAACAATTATAAACACATGAAAAACTTAGACAAGAATAACCATAACCAATGCACGGGTATTATCCGGCCTGTGCAAGACGCGTTGGATGTTTTGAATGGGAAATGGAAATTGCCCATCATCGTAGCCCTCATTCATGGGTACAAACGCTTTTCCGAGATTTCCAGGCAAGTTCCGGGAATCACTGACCGTATGCTTTCCAAAGAGCTCCGGGATCTGGAGCTGAATCAATTGGTGAAAAGATCGGTTTATGATACCTTTCCTGTCACCGTTGAATATACGATGACAGCTTATGGTGAAACACTCAAAGATGTGATAGAAGCCTTACATATCTGGGGAGAAAACCACAGACGCAAAATTTTTGGGGAGGAACTTGTCAATGACGATATCAATAAAGATCATCTTGCGTAGTTCTGATTTTTGCAGCTGGCTGACATTATGAAGAAAATCTCAGATTCTAGGGAAGCACCATTTATGTAGTTCATGCCCCTGGGAATAAGCCAGTTTCACCCCATTCGGGGCTTGCGTGTTAGTTTGCTGCCTAAATCCCCCGGCTCTGCCGAGGGTTATGAGAAGTTTCAACCCTTCGGGTTTTTGGTTGGTAGGTTGTAAAGCTTTCTGGTGAACACCAAAAAATTGGTTGTAAGGCTTTCTGAATACCCTGGTCTGTCAATACAAAGTATCATATATATTTCCAAGCCAGCTCCGAAGGAGCCTGACCGTTCATGACGCTATATAAATAAAGCGCAGGGTGGTGGAAAAAACAGTTTCACCCCTTTCGGGGCTTGCGTGTTAGTTTGCTGGCTAAATCCCCCGGCTCTGCCGAGGGTTATTAGAAGTTTCAACCCTTTGGGTTTTTGGTTCTGAAGTAAAACAGACAATACCAGAATAATTGGCTGTGAAGCTTTTTAAATATCCAGGCCTATAAAAAAAATCTGCGCTAAATCTGCGGGAGACCCTTTCATTCTTTAATTTCAGCTAGCCAACAGAATCCATTCCAACAATATAAATCTGCGTTAAATCTGCGATTTTTCAGCGCCTATCTGCGGGAAAACGCTTTATATACAGCCATCTTGGGGAAAACTTCCTATATATCCTAGAAAACCATGTTCCAGACCCAAAACAAAACCTTAAAATATTTTTTGTTCTGTATTTGCAGAACTAACTGAACTTTGCTTACCTTTGCCCCGTTATCACCCCATAACCCAAATTAATTGAAGATGATTTTAACTGAAAGACACAAAGAACTCATAGAGCGCATCGGTGTATTCCACGAACACAAAGGAATGCAGCCACTAGTTGGAAGAATCATAGGTCTTCTTTTGATTCACGAAGAAGGCGAGGTCTCCTTTGATGAAATAGTGGAGCAACTTGGAGTCAGTAAAAGCGCAGTGAGTAACGCCCTGACTTTCCTTCAGGCTAAAGGCAGATGCGTGTATTCCACAAGACCCGGCGATAGAAAAAGATACTTTGCCCTTAAGCTCAGTGACTGGAGAGAGGACTTTGCGAAAGAACTTGAAAATATAGCCGAGATCCAGAAATTCATAGATGAGGTACTGGAAGTCAGAACAGATAAAAACCCGGAATTCAATTGTAAAATGAAAGATTTTTCTGATTTCTTAGGCTTCTTCAAAAAAGAAATCCCAGCTCTATTTGAACGCTTTAAAAAGCAACATTGCTAAAAAAATTTGACTACTAGGTTTATTAAAAACAGAACCAACTAGATATTTTATAACCAACTATTATTCAATTATGTTAAAGAAGTATTTAACCTATGCATTTTTCTTAATAGCCCCTGTAATGGCTATGGGACAGGAAGCGGGGCAGGAATTTAATCTTTCGGACACCCTCACACTGAAAGAGAGTATCCAGATCGGTTTGAAGAACAACCGAACGCTGAAGAAATCAATTCTGGATGAAGAAAAGGCAAAGTACCAGAGAAATGAGATCAGGGGAGCCGGCCTTCCGCAGCTTTCGGCCTATGGTAATTACAATAATTTCTTGGATGTATATCCCCAAGCCGTGCCAGGAGGCTTGTTTGGCCCAAGTGGCCCAAATGATATTGATGTGATTGCACTGGGTGTGCCCCAGTCTGTGCAGGCAGGAGCGCAATTGAACCAATTGATCTTCAGCAATTCCTATTTGATTGGGTTAAAGGCCGCAAAGACCGGTGAGGAGTTTTACCGCATATTGGCACAGCAGACGGAGGAGGATGTAATTCTCGAAATATCAATGAATTACTTGGGAGTAATTCAACTGGAGCTTCAGAAGGAGAATTTGCTGGCAAATATAGATCAGTTGGAAAGCTTGGAGAAAATCCTCCAATCCCAATATGAAAATGATCTGGCCCGCAAAGTGGATCTAAACCGGGTAAAAGTCAATCTGACCTCTATTAAAAGTGAGCTGGAAAATCTGGAGATTACTATTTACCAGCAGGAGGGATACCTGAAGCTGTTGATGGGCATTCCGGTGGACACAGACATCAATCTGGATCAATCTGTAGCCGATACAGATCAGTTCATAAAAACATTCCAGATTCAAGATTTTAATATTTTGAATAGAAAAGATATTCAGGTGCTAGGCGTACAGCAGCAGTTATATGAATACGAATACAAAAACATCAAGGCTGCGCACCAGCCCCAATTAGTGGGTTTTGCGGACTTCAACAAGAATGCATTCTCTCAGGATTTTGACTTTTTGAGTCAAAATAAAGTATGGTACCAGGGATTCCTGATTGGCTTGAAGCTTGAAATTCCGATTTTCGATGGTATGCAGACGAAATTTAAGGCGGCCCAATCCAAAGTAAATGCGCATCAATTAAGCCTAGACCGTCTTCAGGCAGAAGATGCCGCTGAATTGGAATACAAAAACGCACTCAATAAATATTACAACTCCTTAAGTACACTTAAGTCATTGGATGGCAATCTTGATCTGGCCGACGAGGTATTAAACGAGACCACATTGCTTTATAAAGAAGGACTGAGTCCATTGACTGACTTGCTAGACGCGGAGACTACACAGCGTCAGGCACAGGCCAATTACAACAATCAGCTCATACAGGTCAGAATAGCCCAACTGGAGATTCTGAACTCAACCGGAAAAATCACTAATCTTTTACTGTAACCGAAAACTTATACCAACAATGAAGAAATCAATAATCATAGCATTACTCCTGGTAGGGGTAGGGGCGGTTGCCTTCACGCTTTATAATAACAAGCAGGAAATGAACGAGGCGGCCACACTTGCGATGAAATCAAGTGAATATATCTCTGTTACGGTGGAGAATGTGGAAGAAAAAACCGTCAACCGGAATTTTGAGGCGAATGGCGTCTTTCAACCTTCCCAGGAATTGAACCTCATGTCTGAAACCTCCGGATCCATCGTGAAAATCCATAAAAGAAAGGGAGACTATGTCCGTAAAGGAGACCTCATTGTGCAGATAGACGACCGTCTGATCAGGGCTGATTATACGATTGCCCAACTTAATAGAGATCAGGCTGAAAAGGATCTGAAGCGCTTTGAGAATCTTGCCGCCACGGATGCGATCACCAAAAAGCAGCTGGAAGAAAACGAAAAGGCCTTCAAAATTGCGGATGCACAACTGACGGCTTTGAAGAAAAGACTGGATGATACCCAAGTGACAGCGCCCATATCAGGGTTTATCAACCAGGATCACTATGAGATGGGAACCTTGGTAAGCCCGGGGATGCCTTTGGCAGAGATCATCAACAAAACCCCTTTAAAACTATCTGTAAAGGTGACCGAAAGTGAAATAGCCAAGGTGAAATTGGGGGAAGAGATAGCCGTACGGGTGAACGCTATTTCCAACCAAGACTTCACCGGTAAAGTACACTTCATTTCAGACAGGGCAGATGCCTCTTTCAAATATGAAGTGGAGCTGGTCATGAACAGTGCTAACCAGGACCAGATCAAGCCAGGGATGTTCGGTACTGCCCAGTTCAAATTTTCCCAGGAAGAGAAAGTGCTGAAAATTGATAGAAAATCCATTGCAGGAAGCTTAAAATCCCCAGGAGTATTCTTAATCAAAGACGAGGTGGCAGTTTACCAGCCGGTCAAAATCAATCCGCTGGACGATGGTACTGTAGAGATATTGGAGGGGTTGAAAGCAGGGGATAAGGTGATTGCCTCGGGCCTCATCAATGTGAAAGAAGGTACAAAAGTGAAAGTTCAATAAATTATGCAGATCACCAAAATATCTATACAGCGTTCCACCATGGTGGTCGTGCTGTTCACTGTTCTGACTTTGCTTGGGATCTTTTCCTACACCCAGCTGTCGTATGAGCTTTTGCCCAAAATGGAAACCAATGTGGTGACCATATCCACCATCTATCCAGGTGCCGCGCCTTCAGAAGTGGAAACTTCAGTGACCAAAAAAATAGAGGATGCGGTAGCCTCTTTGGAAGGGATCAAGTCCATGAATTCGATCTCTCAGGAGAGCGTGTCCATCATTACCATTGAACTAGAAGCAGGGGAAGATGTGGATTATTCCCTTCAGGATGCGCAGCGTAAGATCAATGCGATTTTGGGAGACCTGCCTGATGATGCTGACCCGCCAAGTTTGGGTAAGTTTGACCTGGATGACCTTCCTATCATGCAGCTGGCCGTGTATTCCGAGTTGAATCCTTCAGCTTTCTATGATTTGGTGAAAAATAAAATCCAGCCCTCCCTGGCACAGATCAAAGGGGTGGCGCAGGTGAATATGTTGGGTGGTACCGAGCGGGAGATTAAAGTAAACCTGGATAGAAATAAACTGGATGCCTATGGTATTTCCCCTGTTTCCGTGGCCCAAACGATCAATGCAAGTAATCTTGACTTCCCTACCGGAAGATTGAAGGATACAGAAGGACAGGTTTTGATCCGGCTTGCCGGTAAATTCCAGAGCGTGCAGGACATAGAAAATCTTGTGGTTGCTTACCGCACGGATGAATCTCCTATACAATTGAAAGAAGTTGCCGAAATCCAGGACTCCTTCAAAGATGAAGATATACTGACAAGACTTAATGGCAAATCAGCCATAGGCCTTACCGTACAGAAGCAATCCGATGCCAACGCGGTAGAAGTTTCTGAGATTTTGGAGCATGAGCTTCATTCCTTGGAGCAGACTTACACAGCTGAAGGGGTTTCTTTCCAGATTTCCCAAAATACTTCAGAATTTACGCTGGAAGCTGCAAATGACGTGATCAAGGACTTGATTATAGCCATTGTGTTGGTGGCTTTGATCATGCTGTTGTTCCTGCACAGTATCCGGAATGCGGTCATCGTAATGGTGGCAGTTCCTGCTTCTATCGTGGCTACATTCACGGTGATGTTTCTGGCAGGCTTCACATTGAACCTGATGTCACTTCTGGCACTTTCTCTGGTGGTAGGTATTCTGGTCGATGACGCGATTGTGGTCATCGAAAACATCTATCGTCACCTGGAAATGGGAAAGACCATAGCCCAGGCATCTTATGACGGTATCCGTGAAATCGGTGCTACCGTAGTTTCGATAACCTTGGTGATTATCGTGGTGTTCGTGCCATTGGCATTGACCGGAGGATTGATCGGGGGTATTTTGGCTCAGTTCAGTATCACAGTGGCCACGGCTACCTTGATCAGTTTGCTGGTTGCATTTACCCTGATCCCCCTGCTCACCTCCCGGTTTTCCAAGCTGGAGCACCTGGATAAGAATTCTTTCTTCGGGAAAATCATCTATGGTTTCGAAGCAGGCTTGGATGCGTTTGTGGACTGGTTGATAGAAATATTGAGATGGGGATTTGCGCACAAAGTAGCCTTACTTGCAATTACCTTCATACTCTTTATATCTTCTTTCTTCTTGGTGATCCAAGGATTTATCGGCTCAGAGTTCGTATCCGAGGGCGATAGAGGGGAATTCCTTCTTAGGCTCGAGCTTCCCAAAGACGCCACGCTGGAGCAGACTAACTTTAAAACCCGCGAAGTGGAGGATTACCTGAGAACTCTTCCTGAGGTAACTGAAGTGTTTACTACCGTAGGTGTGGCCAGTGGGCAGTTTACAGGTTCGCAGTCCTCACCGTTTACTTCTGAGATTTTGGTGAAACTGGTAGGGCCGGAGCACAGGTCTATGACGGGGCCTGATTATGCGAGGAAGCTCGAGAACTACCTGGAGGAGAATATCACAGGAGCTGAATATACCGGTGTCCCTATCTCCATCATGGGTACCGCAAATGATGCACCGATCCAAGTCATCGTCTCCGGGCCTGACAAGGATTCCATCCGGGTAGTTTCGGAGAAGATAGAAGCGATTCTTGCCGGACTGAAAGGTACCCGTAAAATAGAAAGCTCACTGGAAGACGGTAACCCTGAAATCCGGATAGAAGTAGATCGCTTCAAAATGAACGAACTAGGGCTTTCCATGGACATGGTGGGCGGAGCACTCCAGGTTGCATTCAACGGTAACGACGATTCCAAATATACAGACGGGGACTATGAATATGATATCATGGTCAAACTCAATGAATTTGACAGAAAGTCCATCTCTGATGTGCAGAACCTGACTTTCCTGAACAGAAACGGGAATCTGGTGAAGCTGGAGCAATTTGCCCGAGTGAATCAGTCAGAAGGCCCCACCAAGCTCGAAAGAAGGGACAGGGTGTCTTCCGTGAAAATCACCTCCCAGGTGGCCGGGGTTCCGTCAGGTACAGTAGGCGCCGAGTTGACTGCCGCTATAGATCAGATGGACCTCCCTCAGCAAGTCAAAATCAATTACGACGGGGATATGAAAAACCAGTCTGAAGGTTTCGGATCATTGGGATTGGCACTTATGGCCTCCATCATTTTGATCTACCTGATCATGGTGGCATTGTATGATTCATATATCTATCCGCTGGTGGTGATGTTCTCACTTCCCATGGCCTTGATCGGTTCTCTCTTGGCTTTGGCACTGACCAAAGGTACACTGAGTATCTTCTCCATCATGGGTCTGATCATGTTGATGGGGCTAGTGGCGAAAAATGCCATCCTTTTGGTCGATTTCACCAATCAGCTGAAAGAGGCTGGGGTAGAGGTGAAAGAGGCATTGGAGAAAGCAGTGAAAATCAGGTTCCGCCCCATCTTGATGACTACCATTGCCATGGTGATTGGTATGATGCCTATCGCTTTGGCTTCGGGTGCCGGTGCTGAATGGAAAAACAGCCTAGCTTGGGTAATCATCGGTGGATTGTTGTCATCCATGTTCCTGACCTTGGTCGTAGTTCCTGTGATATATTATCTCTTTGATAGGTTTATGGTCAAAATCGGAAAAGGAGAGAAGAAGCAAATCGAACTGGAAGATACCGATGTGGAGGAATTTGAATCCGAAGCGGCGGCCTACGTCTAGACAAATTTATAGATACACAGCCACTAGCTCAGTTCTCATGCATTTGGGCTAGTGGCATTAATTACAACGTCAATGAAAAATTATACTGATTTACGGAAAATCTCCAAAGTCTTCCATCAATATGGAATAGATCTTACCGGAAAAAGAAAATACGCTTCTTTTGAGAGCGATTTGAGGATGGATAAAGTGTTTGTGTCCGGTTTGATATTCGAACTTGAATACGAATTGAGAAAGCAGCTTGAGGATGATAAGGTGGCAGGGGTACAGGCTCCCGCGGAGATAATAGAATTGTTGATGAGTTGATTTCTTCAACCCGGATTATGCATTAGGTTTCGTCATGAAGGCATTAATTGCAAGAAAATCAGGCTGTTTGGAGAGTGAGTCCGCCGCGGCGGATATGGTGAACTCGAAAACAGCAATGTAATGGCTGATTTTGAAGCAATTAATGGCTGCAATAACTTGTGCGCCGCGGCGTAGAATTGCTAATGCATATTTCGGGTTCAAAAAAGAGCCCGGCAGTTTCGGGCTCTTTTCTTATCAGGATTTTAACCACGAAGGACACGGAGTTTTTTGCAGAGGGCGCTGGAGAGCCAAGAGTCTAGAGCCAAGAATCAAGATGTTAGAGCCAAGAGGAAATTGAGGAGTGCCAGTAATCAGTCTCAGTTGTCAGGCCTTGTGATTTGAGGTTGAGACCTTCCTAATATTTCAATATGCCAATTTTTGAATTTTGAATCCAAGTAAATCGCCCGGCCATTAATGCATAGTATCAAGTAGCTAGTATCAAGTATCAAGAGCCAAGAAGCCAGAGCCAAGAGGAAATTGAGGAGTGCCAGTAATCAGTCTCAGTTATCAGGACTTGTGAATTGAGGTTGAGGCTTTCCTAATATTTCAATATGCCAATTTTGAATTTTTCAATCCAAATAAATCGCCCGGCCATTAATGCTTAGTGATAGTACCTGAATAAAGTTGTCACAATTTGTTGTTGTTCACAACTCCAATGAGGATGAAAAATGATTATCAAATTAAGCAAAAGCGTTCCTTTAGTGAAGGGTTACGCAAACAGATTGTGGGT
>NZ_JAJUWR010000057.1 GCF_021390545.1 Algoriphagus sp. AGSA1
TTTAGGCGGCCTAGCGCAGGGGTCCCACCTCTTCCCATCCCGAACAGAGAAGTTAAGCCCTGCAGCGCCGATGGTACTGGGGTTACACCCGGGAGAGTAGGTCGCCGCCTCATTTATTCAAGGCCTTTCGTGAAAACGGAAGGCTTTTTTGCGTTTGGGGCTTTTCCACATCCTCCCAATCTTTTATATTTTGGTCCTGGCAGTTCAGGAGTCTTCCAACAGCGTTTTGTAAGATTGATGTGAATCAGCTCATGATTTTCCCTAGTGCCCCATTTTTTTCACACTGGTTTTAATCATTTTTTTTGTAATAGTGCTTCTTGTGCAACCTATAAGATAGGCAACTGATCTATCACCAATGTGTGTCGTAAGGCTGGTTGCAAATACTTTACATTACTGTTCGTACCGTTGGCACTCTGAAAAACATATCAACTATATCGTTGACCCAGAATTGCATTCTGGGCATTTACAGGTCTTACCTTTGGCAAGGCCTATAATTGTGGTTAGAAATTAGATAAGTTTTGCGTCTGTGTCAAAGGCACAACAGGTGACCGCATTGAATGAAGCAAAGTACCATTTGGGGTTGAGGAACCCGGACGAATTCACCAAAAATGCTAACAGAATGGTCTGTAGATCAAGGATCAGGGATCGCTCCTACTTTGGGGCTCCATTCATGGTTCAAGTCTAAGGAAGCTTGAACTTTACTATAAGCGGATTATCATGCTTTTCTAGTTTTGAAATATCCAGGGCTCTAAAAAATGCAGTTTTTTCTTTGTACGGGGAAATTTACTTGATATCTACAAAATCAGAAGTACGGAGAGGTGCTGAAATGATACAGCAGAATTAAGAATCACATATCTGATCGAGGGGAGCTTAAAACACCTACAGTCCAAATTGTTCGAAATGGTGCTTGAAATGCTTCAAGTGGAATTTTTCCCACTCTGAAAAGTTTAGCCAACCCAGGCGTGGATGGACGGTCAGCTGCCGGGGAGAGGATCTGAAAAAATCATTGTATTCTTCCACACTTCTCAATAGCTGCTCTTTTGCCTCAGTTAGAGTAGCGTATTTCAAAGGAAGTAGTGTTCCATTGGTTCCAGGTGCCTGAAGGCCTTTGGGGAAATCCATATCAGTATGGAGGAGCATTTCTTTTTGTTTCAGTTGCTTTTCGCTTGGCTCAAATTCTGGCCACTTGATTTTGTAAGCGATTTTCACGGTAAGCGAGAGGTGTTCTACCATATGCTGGGGAGTCATGGTTCCAAACTGAGCCTTGGTAGTCTCAGACAGCTCGCTTAGCTTCAGTTGTATGAGTTTCTTGTCCATAGAATCTTCCATTTATTGAAAGATAAAAAAGGCGCTTGAAAAAACTCAAGCGCCTTGATGATCAAATCAACTTTAAGACTTTTAACTTCCGCAAGCTTCGCAATTATCCGGATCATCGAGTGAGCAGGCTATGGCATCTTGTTTTTGGGATTTCACCTCTAGGATTCCTTGCTGGGCTTTCTCTACCTTAGGCTCAAACCCTGTTTTGTCCAACGTGAATTTGATAGCTGCTGTAGCTGCCTGGGATCTTAAGTAATACATTCCTGTTTTAAGGCCTTTCTTCCATGAATAGAAATGCATTGACGTTAACTTTCCGAAGTTAGGGTCTTGCATGAATACGTTCATGCTCTGTGACTGGCAGATATATGCTCCACGGTCGGCGGCCATATCTATTATGACTTTTTGGGAGATCTCCCATACGGTTTTATAGATGTCCTTGATATGCTGAGGGATTCCCGGTACATTCTGCACGGAACCGTTGGTGGAGATGAGTCTGTTTCGCATGGTGTCGTCCCATAGACCAAGTGCGATCAGATCTTTCATCAAATGTTTGTTTACGATAATGAACTCACCTGATAGCGTTCTTCTGGTATAGATATTAGAGGTATAGGGCTCAAAGCACTCATTGTTGCCCAAGATCTGAGAAGTAGAAGCTGTGGGCATTGGAGCCATCAACAGGGAGTTTCTCATGCCGTACTTCTTGATTTTCTCTTTTACCCCAGTCCAGTTCCATCTTCCTGATTTTGGTGTTACTCCCCAAAGGTCAAACTGTAACAATCCTTGAGATGCCGGTGATCCTTCATAAGTCTCATAAGTCCCTTGGACTTTGGCAAGCTCCATGGAAGTTTCCACGGCCGCAAAGTACATGGTTTCGAAGATGTCCTCGTTCAAGCCTTTTGCCTCTGGGGAATCAAATGGCATACGGAGCATGATGAATGCATCTGCAAGCCCTTGTATCCCCAAGCCGATTGGGCGGTGGCGGAAGTTTGACCTCCTAGCTTCCTCTACAGGATAGTAATTGACATCAATTACCTTGTTCAGGTTTTTGGTGGCTACTTTGGTGATTTCGTATAGTTTCTGGTGATCAAAGAACAGCTTTCCATCAGGGCCTTTTCTTACGAATTTAGGAAGAGCGATAGATGCTAAGTTACAAACAGCAACTTCGTCGGGTGCTGTGTACTCAATGATCTCAGTGCATAGGTTGGAAGATTTGATGGTCCCCAGGTTCTTCTGGTTAGACTTGCCATTAGCGGCATCTTTATAAAGCATGTAAGGAGTTCCCGTCTCGATTTGGGATTCCAATACTTCAAACCAAAGTTCCTGTGCTTTGATAGTTTCACGGGCTTTTCCTTCACGCTCGTATTTCTCATACAACCTTTCAAATTCTTCTCCATGACACTCAGATAGACCAGGCGCCTCGTGTGGGCAGAACAGAGACCATTCCAGATTTTGCTCTACCCGCTTCATAAATAAATCAGGTATCCAAAGGGCATAGAACAAATCCCTTGCTCTCATTTCCTCTTTTCCGTGGTTTCTTTTGAGCTCCAAGAAATCTTTGATATCGGCATGCCAAGGCTCAAGATAAATAGCAAAGCTTCCTTTCCTTTTTCCTCCGCCCTGATCCACATAGCGAGCCGTCATGTCGAAGTTTCTCAACATTGGTACAATACCGTTAGAGACGCCATTAGTCCCTTTAATATAGGATCCTTTGGCTCTTACATGGTGTATGGATAAGCCGATACCTCCTGCTGACTGGGAGATTTTAGCACATTGCTTAAGGGTGTCATAGATGCCGTCAATGCTGTCATCTTTCATGGTAAGCAGGAAGCAAGACGAAAGCTGAGGCTTGGGAGTCCCTGCATTGAAAAGAGTGGGAGTGGCATGAGTAAACCACTTTTCTGAAAGCAGGTTGTAGGTTTCGATCACAGATTCTATGTCCTCTTTGTGGATCCCTACAGCCACTCTCATCAACATGTGCTGAGGACGTTCTACTACTTTTCCGTTCAACCGGATCAAATAACTTCTTTCTAAAGTCTTGAACCCAAAATAATCATATCCAAAATCCCTTTTGTAATCAATAGCGGCATCTAGTTTGGCCGCGTTGTTTTTTATGATGCCATAAACCTCAGGATCCAATAGGGCTGCATTTTCTTCAGTCTTTGGGTTGACATGGGTGTACAGCCTTTTCATAGTATTGGAAAAGGACTGGCTAGTAGTTTTGTGTAGATTGGAGATAGCGATTCTCGCCGCTAGTATAGCATAATCAGGATGCTTTACAGTCAATGATGCGCATACCTCTGCAGCCAGATTATCTAGCTCCGTGGTGGACACTCCGTCATATAGCCCATCAATTACCTTTTTGGCAACATCAATAGGCTGGATGAATTTGGGATCCAATTCATAGCATAGATTTTCTATTCTTGTTGTGATTTTGTCGAATCTTACAGATTCTCGCCTTCCGTCTCTTTTTAATACTAGCATTTCTTTGGGATTTTTAGGTTGATAGAAAAGTTTGGGTCAATCAGAAGTCCTCACCAATGGAAAATCTTGGTGAATCGTCTGACCCTTCATTGGATTTCATTACTCCGGCTTTTTGGTAATCCCCAACTCTTTTTTCGAAGAAATTGGTTTTACCCTGCAGTGAAATCATATCCATGAAGTCAAATGGATTTGTACTGTTCCAGATTTTTTCACATTCTAATTCCACCAATAGTCTGTCAGCGACAAACTCAATATATTGACACATAAGGTCTGCGTTCATTCCGATGAGCCTTACCGGCAACGCATCGGTAACAAACTCTTTTTCTATTTCCACGGCATCTTTGATAATCTCTCTTACTGTCTCTTTTGGGAGCTGGTTGTTCAGGTGTTTGGTATAAAGATGACAGGCAAAGTCGCAGTGGAGACCTTCATCACGGGATATCAGTTCGTTGGAGAAAGTAAGTCCAGGCATCAAGCCTCTTTTCTTTAACCAAAAAATAGAACAAAATGATCCCGAAAAGAAAATACCTTCTACTGCTGCAAAAGCGATCAAACGCTCCTGGAAGTTCCCGTTGTCGATCCATCTCAATGCCCAATCTGCTTTTTTCTTGACACAATCAATATGTTCTATGGCATGCAATAACTTGTCCCGCTCTGCGGCATCTTTGATATAGGTATCAATAAGAAGACTATAAGTCTCCGAATGGATATTCTCCATGGCAATCTGGAAGCCATAGAAAAATTTAGCTTCTGTGTATTGGACCTCCGAGACAAAATGCTCTGCTAAATTTTCATTTACGATTCCGTCGCTTGCCGCAAAAAATGCCAAAACGTGGGATATAAAGTGACGTTCTCCGTCATTTAATCCTTTCCAGTCCACCATATCCTGGCCAAGATCTATTTCTTCGGCTGTCCAAAAGCTTGCCTCAGCTTTTTTGTAATATTGCCAAATATCATTGTGCTGAATTGGGAATAAAACAAAGCGATTCTTGTTCTCCTCTAATATTGGTTCGTTCTGCATTG
The DNA here is from genome assembly GCF_021390545.1 of Algoriphagus sp. AGSA1. Taxonomy (GTDB): domain Bacteria; phylum Bacteroidota; class Bacteroidia; order Cytophagales; family Cyclobacteriaceae; genus Algoriphagus. Next base: position 4,822 of record NZ_JAJUWR010000057.1, read on the forward strand.
CTAAAATGTGTTTTAATCGTAATTAAATCTATTGCCCTTTTACTGAATTATGGAGTTGGGAGATAGCAAAGGCTGCCTTTTTAGAACAGCCTTTGAACAAATATGTGCATCAAAATCGGGAAATAAAACCCGTCAAGCGATAGTTTAATGGATAATTTGACTTGAGTTCAATAGTTGTATATTTATCAATTGTTCAGTAGGTTAAATACAGTTTAGTATAGCTTTAGATTAATTGAATGGGCTATTTCTAGGGGTTTGAAAATTTTTGAAATTATTTCAAAAAAGATTTTCAACCAAAATTCAATACAAAAATTGAACCATGGTCAAGTATTTGGTATAAATAATTTTGCTTTTCAAGATTTTGACGGTCAATGTGTTGAATAAAAATCCAATGAAAGATTTCAAATCATTTCTGAATAAAATTGTCTTTTCAAGAGGATTTAATTAAGGCGATTTTCCCTTCAAAAGACGATTTGCAAAGGTTTACTTTAAATCCCAAATAATATTTCAGAAGCCTGTTTTTTTGTTTTATATAACTTCCTTATATTTGCACTCCGATTTCAAAAGAATCAAGAACTATGTACGCAATTGTAAACATCGCAGGAAAGCAGTTCAAAGTAACACAAGATCAGTTCGTTTATGCTCCAAAGCTAAACTTAGAAACTGGCGCTTCCGTGGAATTCGACCAGGTACTATTGGCAGAAGCTGATGGATCTGTGTCCGTAGGGGCTCCCCTTTTGGCAGGAGCGAAGGTATCTGGGAAGGTCCTGGATCATGTAAAAGGTGATAAAGTCATCGTCTTCAAAAAGAAGCGCCGTAAGGGCTACAAAAAGAAGAACGGTCATAGACAAGATTTCACTAAAGTATTGATAGAAACTATTTCACTCTAAGTTTTCTTTTGAGAAAGCGATAAAAGAATCAAACCATGGCACATAAGAAAGGCGTCGGTAGTTCCAAAAACGGTAGAGAATCACATTCCAAGAGATTGGGCGTGAAGAAATTTGGTGGCGAAGCAGTAATCGCCGGAAATATTATTGTAAGACAAAGAGGGACTAAGCATCATCCAGGTGAAAATGTCGGACTAGGTAAAGATCATACCTTGTTTGCAACTGCCAATGGAGTGGTAACCTTCAGAAAGAAGTTTGATGGCAAATCATACGTAAGCGTATTGCCTGCAGAAGCATAAGGATTGTTTTAATACATTACTATAAATATAAAAAGAGGTTCTCTACACGAGAGCCTCTTTTTTTTCAAACCTGGTTAACTAGTGCCTGCTGAAAAACGCCAGCAATAGATGAAAAGCTTCCATTTTTAATGATTAGCCCATTTTTCATGCGAACGGTTTTTCAGCAAGCCCTAACTAGTCTGCGTGGCAATAGGATAGCGCAATATTCCTGCCATCGGAGAATCTCCAGGGATCTCTGCAGGATCCAATAAGAATACTTTGCCCTTGGATCTGATTACACATGATGCCGCTTCATCTATCAGGCAGTGAATCCCATTTTCTTGCGTCTTGTGAGTGTTTATACTATGTGCTTCCTTATCGTATGTCCCCCACAGATGATCATGATTTTTAGATACAAATAGGGTGTCAATAGCACCAGTAAATGCAGCTTTTAATATCTCTTCAGTTTCTTCTAGGGCTAGGTCTTCCACCTTTTTAGATTCAAAGGATTCTAAAAGGCTGGCTTTCTCTTCAGCAAAATTTGGGGATGCCAGTTCCCAAGATTCCTGGTGGAGTAAGTCCATGTCTTTGACAGTGAATGAACCAGAAATGTAGCCCTCCATCAAGTGGTTGTATTTATTGGCTTCTCTATACAAAGGGATCAAATAATCAACCCCGGCTAAATAGAGTGGCATTGGATTCTTGTTCAGAATTGGTTCAAGCATATTGGTCATTCTATGGAAATAATTGAGTATGGTTTTCTTTTTTTCTTCATCTGAACCCTCTCCATGACCATGAAACATTGCCCCCGCGGCACCTATTCCTCCCTGCCCCTGAATAAATTGTTGCTTTTCAAAATCTTCTTCCTCGGCAACAAGTGAAACAGCAACCTTCTCGGGATCAAGAATTATTTCCTGGATTACATTACGTGTAGCTTCATAAAGATGGATTTTTTCAAGATTCAGCACAAGCAGATAATAGTGCCCATTACCTGAAACTTCCGGGATTAATGGTAGTGTAAACGGTTTCGTCCCAATGAAATAAGAGCTGTATTCAATGGGGACAGGCACTTGAATGAGCTCCATTTCTCCATTTGCCAGGTAGATAGCCATCAAATCGGAGTTGTATTTCCAGAATTCCGAGTCTTTCAGCAAATCCGCTGCGGGTTCTACTAGTTCTTTTATCTCTCGTGGGGTGAGTTGATATTTATTTTCCAGATCTTTTTCTACGTTGGAAAGTTGATTTTTTAAATGGATTTTGTCCTCCTTGTATCCATTGGTACTTAGTCTGGATGTGGGAGCGAATATTGAAACATAGATTTTTGCGGATTTTTGAGAAAGCTCCACAAACTTTTTGCGATCAAAAATTTTCATGGCTATGGTTTTAGGTTAAACTTATATTACTATCCTAGATAGAATGGTACGCTATTTTCGTACAAACTGAAAGCCATGCTATACATCAACAATTAAAATTTACTATTATGAATTACACCGAAAACTATAGAGGGATCAAGGTAGATGTCCAAGCTCCGCATGTTGATGTGGATGAAACAGTTCAGATTGAACTGAGATCTTGTATAGATAAGCTTGTCCGTTTTGCCCACAACATCAATGAAGTGAACTTGTATATCAATATAGAAGGGAATGGTGGGGCCGCTATTTCCAAATTGGGCATGCGCGTGGCGATACCCGGGCCGGATATCTATGCGGATGAGAACGGGGATAAATGGGTAGGTATGCTGAAATCAGTGACAGATAAGAATATCAGACAGCTTCAGAAACTAAAATAATCTAAAACAAACAATCATGAGCTATTGCTTAAAAAGGGCGATAGCTCAAGATTTCTTGAATAAAATTTGCCCCACTTTGTGGAAAAATAATCAAGATAACCGCAATGCCGAAAACAGCTCCATAAAAGTGCGCGTCATGATTTATCCCATCAGAATCCTTTCTGGCCTGGACTGCGGAATAGATTAGAAACAGAATTCCAAGCACAAATCCAGGTAAGCATACTATTCCAAACAAGCAGATATCTGAAAGTGGCAAAATAATAATGCTGGCAAATACTGTCGCTGCTGTACCGCCTGAAGCTCCCAATGCCTTATAATAACTGTTGTCTTTGTTCTTCAGATAGGTTGGGATATCAGAGATGATGATTCCCAGGATATAGAAAACCACATAAATGGATCCTCCGGCTATCAAACCAAAACTATAAATCAACAACTGCTCCACCACACCTCCAAAAAAGTAAAAGGTGAACATGTTGAACAAAAGATGAATGTAATCTTTATGGATAAACCCCGATGTGATGAATCTGTCCCACTGCTGCTGCCGTTTTATCTGATAAGGAATAAACATGCAGCGATCCATAAATGCCGCATTATTTATCCCAAAAAAACTGCAAATAGCGGTAATTATAATCAGGACAACTGTTATTGATAAGTCCATTTATTTTTCTCTGTGAATTAGGTCCTGAGTGAGTTTTTTAAGTTCGTCGAAGTAATCTTCGTTTTGGAAATTGATCCTGTCGTACTGGGCGAAACCTGTTTGGAAATAAGAGTTCATCTTAAACTCCGTAAGCTCTTTAATCCCTAATTTGTCATAGATCGCGCGCACAGCTCTTACTTTCTCAGCCTTATCAAAACCGTCAAGAGACAGCCAATAATCCAAATGTTTTTTATCCTCCCCCTTGGCGAGTTCCAAAGCTTTGATCAAAAGAAAAGTTTTTTTGTTGGAAATAATATCCCCCCCGACTTGTTTACCAAATTTTGACTGATCCGCATAGACATCTAGCAGGTCATCTTTTAGCTGAAAACCTACACCCACATTTACACCAAAATCGTACAGCTTCTTAGCGTCATCATTTTCTGCCCCGGCAAGCAAAGCGCCGAGTTGTAGGGCAAATCCAAGAAGCACTGCCGTTTTCAGACGGATCATCGTAAGGTATTCCTCTTCTTTCACAGTTTCCAGGGATTCGAAATTCATATCGAACTGTTGTCCTTCACAGACTTCAGAAGCCGTTTTATTGAAAAGGCGAATTACTTCCCCAAGTTTTTCAGCGGGGGTAGGCAATAGCAAGCCATAGGCTTTTACGAGCATGACATCCCCAGAAAGTATGGCCACGTTCTTATTCCATTTTACATGTACGGCTTCTCTTCCTCTCCGTAAGGGAGCGTCATCCATGATGTCATCGTGCATGAGGGTGAAGTTATGGAAAACCTCAACTGCCGCAGCCTGGCTTAAAATAGCTTCAGGATCCGACTTATATATACCATAGGATAATAAACTCAACAATGGACGGATTCGTTTTCCGTCCAAGCTTAAAATATAGGTGATGGGATCATAAAGTTCTCGGGGTGATTTTCCTAACTCTAAAGCACTCGGCAGGTTTTGGATAAAGTCCTCCAGCTTACCTAACAACTCGTGCGCGTGGTTTTTTCTTGTCATTATCGGCAAATTCCAAATCTATCGTTCTACGGTCAATATCAGTATTAACTACCCTGACCTTTACTTTGTCACCCAAAGTGATCATTTTTTTTGTTTTCGAGCCAACTAACCTCATGTTTTTCTGATCGAAGTCGTAGTAGTCATCATCCATATCCTGGACCCTGATCATGCCTTCGCACTTCGTCTCAGTGATTTCTACGAATACACCCCACTCGGTCACTCCGGCTACAATCCCTTCATAATCTTTGTCCTCAGCCAATGACATAAACTCCACTTGCTTGTACTTGATTGAAGCTCTCTCAGCATCGGCGGCCCGTTTTTCCCGCTCCGAAGAATGAACACATTTTTGTTCCCAAGCTTCCGCATCTGGTGACTTGCCACCCTCTAAATACAGTTCGAGTAATCTGTGTACCATCATGTCCGGATATCTACGGATAGGGGAGGTGAAGTGAGAATAATGAGGGAATGCCAGCCCAAAGTGCCCTTTTGGCTCTGTGGTATATTTGGCTTTGGCCATACTGCGGATTGCTAGTTGCTCCAGTACATTTTGCTCGGGCTTGCCCTGAATGTCCTCCATCAACTTGTTTAGCGCAGTGGAAATGTTCTTCTCGTTTTCTATGTCAAAAGGGTGACCAAATCGCTTTGCAAAGCCTGAAAAGGTGTCCAGTCGCTCCATGTCCGGCGAATCGTGTGTTCGATAGACAAAAGTATCTTTTCCTTTGTTCTTATTGAAAATAAATTCAGCAACATGTTTGTTGGCCAAAAGCATGAATTCTTCAATAAGTTTATGGATATCCCTTCGCTCCTTGATCATAAGGCCAAGAGGTGTGCCTTTTTCGTCAAGTTTGAATTTCACTTCTACCGTCTCAAAGTTAACAGCTCCATGTTTGAATCGACGCTGACGAATCTTCTTTGCCAGGTCATTTAACAAGGTCAATTCCTCAAAGTAGTCACCGGATTGGGTGTCAATATTTTCCTGGGCATCTTCGTAGGCATATCTTCGATCAGAGTGAATAACAGTTCTTCCAATCCAATGCTTTTTCACGTTGGCTTGATCATCTAATTCGAATACGCAAGCAAAAGTCAGCTTGTCTTCATGAGGACGAAGTGAACAAAGACCATTGCTCAGTCTCTCTGGAAGCATAGGGATGGTCCTATCTACCAAATACACAGAGGTAGCCCGATTGTAGGCTTCTTTCTCCAAGGCGGTTTTTGGGTGTACATAGTGTGTTACGTCAGCGATGTGAACCCCGATTTCATGATTGCCATTTTCTAATTTTCTGTATGAAATAGCATCGTCAAAATCCTTCGCATCGGCAGGATCTATGGTAAAGGTCAAAACACCCCTGAAATCCTTACGCTTCTTGATTTCTTTTGCCGTTATTTTCTCGGAAATCACCTCAGCTTCTTTTTCTGGTTCATCAGGATACTCAAACGGTAATCCGAATTCGGCCATGATTGAGTGGATCTCCACTTCATGTTCGCCGGCTTTGCCAAGTACTCGGATCACTTCCCCTGTTGGGTTTTTGTCACCCTCTCTCCATTCTGTAAGTTTGACTACGACTTTTTCTCCGTGTTGAGCACCATTCAGGCCACCCCGGTGGACGAAGATGTCTTTGTGCATTTTCTTAAAATCCGGAACCACAAAGGCAAATCGCGGTGATATTTCCACTCGGCCGACGAATTCGTCCCTACTTCTTTCCACTACTTCTAAGACTTTACCTTCTATGCGTCCGGTTTTTCCTTTAAGTGGATAGATCATTACGCGGACTTTATCTCCATCTAGAGCTTGTTTGAGGTCTGCCTCTTTGACCAAAATATCTCCATCTACCTTCTCACGATCGGTAGGGACTATGAATGCAAATCGTGGATTCACAAAGTCCACTTTACCCTCAATGAATTCAGGATCCTTGGTGGATGAATAGTAATTCCTAGGGTTTCTGGAAATGGATCCTGCCTCTACAAGTTTGCTCAGCACGGGTTCTACTCCTCCTTTCGTCAGGGCATCCCGTATTTCCAGTTTTTTGATAAGCTGTTTGGAATTGAATTCTTCTCCGTAATGTGCGTCTAAAAATTGAAGGACACGACGGGCCAAGCTGGCTGCGTCGGTTTGTTTCCCCCCTCTATTTTTGTTTTTCTTATTTGGTTTTCTTCCCATGATTTGGGTGCTTGATTAATGTTAAGGTAAAAAGATTTATGTCCCTGCGCCCATTAATCTTTGTGATCTTTTTTTGATTCTTCTCAATGGATTATCTCTATTTCTAAACTATCCGACTGCGGATGCATAGCCATATATACCCGGGCTGTGACTTCCACATCTCTCAGGCAGTATTTTTTGATTTTTTCTACGTCTTTTTCCAGATGAAAAGTAGTGTTGACCTGACTTCCGTCAAGATCATCTTTTGAAGATGGGATTCCAAAAACTGAAGCTAAAAGCTCCAGGCGGGTGTAATGCTTATAGTCTCCAAACTTCCAAAGCTCCATCGTGTCGAGATGGCGAACTTCCCAGGGCTTTTTCCCTGCGATCTGTAAAGGTTCAGGTAAAGCTACTCCATTTATGAGCATTCTGCGACAGAGGTATGGAAAATCAAATTCTTTCCCATTATGGGCGCAAAGAATCCATTTTTTCTTCTCTAACAAAGCCTTAAACTCCAAAAGAAGTTCCCGCTCCTCTTCATGAGCATAACATTTCGATCTGAACGCCAGTTTTTTGTCTTTCTTTTTCCATTGAAAGTAGCCGACGCCTATACAGACTACTTGTCCAAATTCGGCATGGATTCCTGCCCGATCAAAATATAAAGTGCCTGGATCATGAAGATTTTCTGGAGATTGGATAAGCCGTTCTTTCTTTAACCATTCATCTTGAACCCGCTCTGGCAGTTCTTCGAATTTTTCAGTCAAAGAGGCTGTCTCTATATCCAGAAACAGAATGTCATTCAGTTGATCAAAAAAATCTGCCATAAGCGAACGTTAACTATGAAGGACCCCTTCCAGTCCGATTTCCGGAATCATCTTGATAAATCCGGGGTCAAAACTACCTGAAGTAAAGATAAACTTTTTATCAAAAATTTGATCCAAAATATAGTAACTCACCCAAAACTCATTATTCAACGCAAAAACGGCAGGGTCGATCGGCTCAACTTTGGCTGCGGACTGCTCTCCCAATTCACTGATCATGTGTCGTAAGGTTGAGGTTTTTTTCATTTCTCCATTTAGCTCTCCATAGCCCTTAGATGTGATCATCACATTTTTTAGCTCAATCAGGTTCAAGTTGATAATATATACTGCCCAAGATGTTCCAGTAGGTGTTTCTTCTTTTGCAATCGCAAGTTTTACGCCTGTGACTGGACTGAAATCTATGTCTTTCTTCATAGTGGTTCTATGCTCTCCATTTCAAATAGGTCGATCAAATGCTTCTTCACTCGATCTTTTACTTCTTGCATTTCTACAGGATATCCCAATTCCAGGTGAAGTGAGGTGACGGCTTTATCATCTATGCCGCAGGGGATGATGTGTCCAAAGTAGCTTATATCAGTATTCACGTTAAAAGCAAAACCGTGCATGGTCACCCATCGGCTTGACTTCACACCCATTGCACAGATTTTCCTCGGGTTTTGCTGATTTATATGATCGACCCATACTCCCGTAAGGCCAGGAATTCTACCTGCCTCTATTCCGTAACCAGCCAAGGTTAGAATGATTGCTTCTTCCAAGTGTCTAAGATACTTATGGATGTCTGTAAAGAAATTGTCCAGATCCAGAATGGGGTACCCTACCAATTGCCCCGGTCCATGATAGGTGATGTCCCCCCCCCTGTTGATTTTGAAGTACTGTGCTTGATAGGTTTTGAGACTTCTTTCATCTAATAGTAGGTTTTCCTCCTTGCCACTTTTACCTAACGTATATACATGCGGATGCTCTACAAATAAGATGTAGTTTTCTGTGGGAGATTGCTCAATAGTGTCCAGAGATCTGTTTTTGATCTTCAAATCCACTGTATCAGCAAACAGTTTTTCCTGATAATCCCAGGCTTTTTGATAATCTAGACACCCCAAGTCTCGGAATTCTACTCTTTTATTGATAATTTCATTCATTCGGCAAGTGCAAAGGGATCGGATTTTCAACGGAATCCTCTAAAGGTTCGTTCATTGATTTTTCAAATTTAAACAATTATCCAAGATGGCTGAACACAATGAGACCGGCAAACGGGCTGAGCAAATGGCTGCTGATTTTTTGATCGCAAAAGGCTATGAACTTGTAGAGATGAATTACCGGCACCGACATGCTGAGATAGATTTGATTTTAAAACACAAAGGACTGTTAATTTTTGTTGAAGTCAAGTTTAGATCAGGTACTGGCTTTGGTTTTGCAGAAGAGTTTGTGGATGCTACTAAGCGGCGGCTCATCATCAAAGCGGCGGATCATTACATTTATGAAATAGATTGGCATAATGATATCCGTTTTGATATTATCGGCGTTTATAGAGATCGCTTCGGCAATATTAATTTCCGGCATTTTGAGGATGCTTTTTACTAATAAGCGCATTATTTTAATTTTCAAGAAAACGAAACAAACATGGCGTAAGACTCACCAGAAGAATGAGTGTCGCACTTGGCTTTGCCCGACATATGCATAATTCACCTTTCCAACGGCCGGCTTGCGCCGCACCTTTAAAAAAGAAAATCTGATACTTATGAAAAAATCAACATTAACGCTCTTCTTGACCCTATTGGGAATTATGGCATACGCCCAAAGTGATAAGAAGGATAAACAGATCGAGGCAGATAGCCAAAATGCAAAAGAAGCCTTTCTGAAAGATGATCCCAGTATGCAAAATCTCTTTGATTCATCTTACGGATACATCATCCTACCCAATGTAGGAAAAGGAGGTTTAGGTATTGGAGGGGCCGCGGGTAGCGGTGTGGCCTTTCAAGGAGGCAATCATATAGGATACGCCAAAATGACCCAGGTTACTATCGGGTTCCAGGCTGGCGGACAGGCATATTCAGAAGTGGTGTTTTTTGAAGATGAGGAAGCTTTTGATCGCTTTAAGGCCAATAATATTGAAATGTCTGCCCAGGTTTCCGCTGTAGCTGCCGCATCCGGGGCCTCCGCCAATGCAAAATACGTGGACGGGGTAGCGGTATTCACCCGTACCAAAGGTGGGTTGATGTATGAAGCTTCCGTAGGTGGGCAGCAGTTTAAATTCCGGGAAAAATAATTCAATTGTCTTTTCTGTAAACGAGATTTCCGTCCTTATCCCACTCAGCCCGGATATAGGGACGGAAATTTTTTGTGTAAGCTGTTTCCTGGTACTGGATTTCTCTTTTGCGGATCGCCCTTGTATTATTAGTGTCCCAATATTCGGTCCATAGACCTACCTTTTCACCATACTGGTATTCTCCGGTCACTGCCACTTGTTTGTCTTCATAGAAATGGAAGTAATTCCCTTCCTCGAGGTTGTACTGGATAGGGATTATTTCTTTGATGGTTTTGGAAGTCTGGTCGTAATATCTGACTCGGGATTCCCGTGGCCAGCCGGCATCAAAGTGATTTTTGTCCTGCAGTACATTTTTGGAATCAAAAAGCATCCAGGTTTTGTGTTTGGTGCCGTAATAAAACATCCCACTTTCTACGGTGACGTCATTGATAATCCTCTCATAGGGGCCATGAAGGAGGTAACCTGTACCTGCAACGTATCCCTCTGATTTTACCGCTCTTTCCTGTGTGTCAAACCAGTAAACATCCCGGATATAGGGATCCGGTTTCCTTTCTACATCGGTATAATTAAAGTATTCCAGAATTTGTTGGCCACGGATATCTTTCCGGGTATATCCTTTTCTGGTTTTGATACCAAACCATTCATTTTTCTTGGCCTTTTTCTTTTTTTTCTTTTTCGCTTCTTTCTCCTTGGCATCATCGAAGAGCATGAGAGGCATGGTGGTAGGAAGAAGAGCTGAGTTGACCACCCCGCTGGAATCAGGGTCGGATTTAAGGTTTGATTCAGCATTTTGGCCAAAAGATGAGTTGCTCACAAGTAGCAAAAACAGAAAACTGATAGAAAATCGTCTCATTCTTTTATAAAAACGCAAGTAACTTCGGTGTATTTTATCCAAAAATAACATTTCGGGATCAAAAGCTGTCGATTGTTTAGATTTTATAATCTTCTCTCTATTTTTGTGGAATTTGTAAAAAAATCCCTCAAACAATGAACTCTATTTTATCAGATCGGATAATCAATATGGAGGAATCAGCCACTCTTGCCATGGCCAAAAAAGCAAGAGAGCTGAAATCCCAAGGAATTGACATCATCAGTCTCAGTCTAGGTGAGCCTGACTTCAAAACACCTAAGCATATCCAAGAAGCCGCAAAAAGTGCGATCGACGAAGGGAAGTACTTTTCATATCCTCCAGTGGCGGGTTATCAAGATCTGAGAGAAGCTATCGCAAAGAAGCTTCGCGAGGAAAATGAAATCGCTGAAGCGAAAGCTGAGAACATCGTAGTTTCTACCGGAGCCAAACATTCCATTGCAAATGTATTCATGTGCATGATCAATGAAGGGGATGAAGTTGTTATCTTCTCCCCTTACTGGGTGAGCTATGCCGAGATCATCAAGTTGGCAGGTGGAGTACCTGTGTTGATCGAAGGTACGTTGGAAAATAACTTCAAAGCTACCGCGGCCCAACTGGAAGCCGCCATCACTCCAAAAACGAAGGGGGTTATTTATTCTTCTCCTTGTAATCCGACTGGGTCTGTATTCAGTAAGGAAGAGCTAGAAGCCATCGCCGAGGTGGTGAAGAAGCACAAGAATGTCATGGTGATCGCCGATGAGATCTATGAGAAAATCAATTTTGCTGGCAGAAATTATAGCATTGCGTCTTTCCCGGGAATGTTTGACAGAACCATTACTGTGAACGGATTTTCCAAAGGATATGCGATGACTGGCTGGAGAGTAGGATACATCTGCGCCCCACTTTGGATGGCTAAGGCTGTGGAAAAAATACAGGGACAATTTACTTCAGGTGGTACAGGTATAGCTCAGCGCGCCGCACTGGCAGGAATAGCCGGAGACCAAGCCCCTACTACTGAGATGGCAAATGCTTACCTAAGAAGAAGAGGTCTGGTGCTGGATATGCTTCGTGATATCCCTGGTATTAAAACCCATGTACCGGAGGGTGCATTCTATTTCTTCCCTGATGTGACCGCATTCTTCGGCAAATCTGCCAAAGGACATGACGTGAAAAACGCGGATGATCTTTGCCTGTATCTTTTGGCTGAAGCTCATGTCTCTCTTGTGACCGGGGCAGCATTTGGTGCACCGGATTGCATTAGGCTCTCATATGCTGCCTCTGATGAGGAACTGGTGGATGCCCTGGGAAGAATGAAGAAAGCACTTGGCGAACTGGCTTAAAATCCTGATTATCCGAAATAATGCCTATGAGTGTTTTTCGGGTTTCAATCTTGACCTTTATCAATAAATTTATTTTTATTGATTTTAATAGAATGAGTAACTCCTCAGCCCCGGCAATAGTCGGGGTTGTTTTTTGCCTACGAAGAAAGGCGTATTTTTGGGAAAAATCACCCCATGGCAGAATTACTAGTTATCACCCCAGTAAAGAATTCTCTCGGAACCACCCTTGATACGGCAAAAGCAATTGCCGGGTCTTCTGTGGCCGTACGTCATATTATTTTCAATGACTTTAGCTCAGGAGAAACCAAGGCGGGCTTGGAGGCAAATGAAGCGGAAATCGGCTATGAGGTGATCCACCTGGAGGATCATACAGATCACCCTTCGCCTAACTATAAGCTGGTGCTGCAGATGGCACAGAAGATGGCTAAGGGTGCAGGGTTGCCTCTTTTGGTCGTTGAATCTGATGTGGTGGTGGCGCACAACACCATAGCTGAATTACTGGACTTTCAGAAATCCGCCAAAAAATCAGGATTGGTGGGATCGGTGACCGTGGATGAAAACGGTGCTGTTAATTTTCCTTACCTGAAATTTAAAGGTGTGAAAGAAGCCGTGATAGAGACCAACCGGAGTTTGAGTTTTTGTTGCACGCTTTTTTCCCGGGAATTTTTGGAACAATATGATTTTATAGGCCTTGACGAGGCCAAAGACTGGTATGATACTTTTATTTCTAAAAAATCCTTGGAGCTTGGCTTCAAAAATCATGTGCTGATGAATGCTCCTGTCTGGCACAGACCTCATGCGAGCAGACCCTGGAAGCAATTAAAATACTCTAATCCTCTGAAATACTATTTTCTGAAGTTTTGGAAAGGAATGGATAAGATTTGATCAGAGTTTTCTTATCAGCTTAAGAAAATCATTGAAGGGTTTGGATAAGGAGCGCTGGTATCGAAGGGGGCCATTGAGCTCTCTATTAAAAAAATCAGAGTGGTGCTCATTTAGATAGGCTATCCGTTCCCTCTTTTTCTGAGAGGTTCCTGTTTTTTTTCTTTTGCTTGCAGCATGTAGTCTATAATAAAATCCGATGTATGGCAATTTGACAACCTCCCCTCCATTTTTCAGCATTTTTATCCAAAATTCCCAGTCTTCTCTTCCCATTTTCATGTTTTCACTATATCCTCCAGCCGCCAAACAATCACTTTTTCGGAAGATACCGCTGACAAATATCATGTTGTCCCTTGCCAGCGCATTCAGACTGAAAGGTTTTAAATTCCAGGGTTTTTGGGTTTTCCCATCAAATTTTACCGCTTCACAATAGACGACTTTTACCTTTGGCCGTCTTTCTAAAATTTCGACCGCATCCCCCACATAGTTGGAAGAAATCAAATCATCTCCATCCAAGGGTAAAATATATTTGCCCCTTGAGAACTCTATTCCCGCGTTTCTTGCATGGGTGACACCGTGATTCTTTTGGTTCAACAAATAAATATTGCGATGATTTTCAGTGAAATCCTTTGCTATTTCTTGAGTATTGTCCGTTGAACCATCATTTACAATAATGATTTCTAAGTTTGAGTAAGTGGATTTGAATACTGATTCTATGGTTTCCGGAAGAAAATGCGCTTGATTGTAACAAGGGATGATAATGGAAACGATAGGGTTCAAGTCAAGTTGGTTATTTTGTTGACATTGCAAGATAATGCGCCTTATGAGGAATTCAATTCTTATTTGCTTTCTTCTGCAAAAGGCACTTCTTTTTATATGTATTCACTTGGAGACCAGAGAAATAAATGGCAGAATAATTTGTTTTAAAGCACTGATTTTCTAACTTTAGAATGGTGATTAAACAACTTTTATCAAGTATTAGAATTTTTTGAAGCAAAGGATTGGAGTCAATCCGTTTTTTAAGCTCAACCTGTTTAAAAAAATCCGGATTACGATCCGGATTTTTTTTTGCCGAATTTTTGGTAATCTTTCACCCAAAGAATCCCAGTTTTGTTTATGATCCGCTTTCAGGTACTGTTCGTGTGTTTTTCGTTCTTGGTTTTACAAAATGCCTTCTGCCAATTTGGGGGATATGATTCTGCTTATGTGGAAGCTCAGCCTGATAAATTTGGATTAAGGTTGTATCTCTCCAAAAAATATACGGATTTAAATGTTCGGGTTCCGGATCACTCTACCCCATATGTTTTTAAACCTAACTCTGGTTTGAATACGGGAGTGGGGTTCACTTACCAGAATCTTTCTATCAATATAGCTTTTCCTTTGAGTTTTTTGAATCCAGACCGACAGAAGAATTGGCCTTTCAGCCTTGATCTGCAGTCCCATATCTATGCCCCGAAAGTGATTGTCGATTTTTTTGGGCAATTCTATGGTGGCTATAGGATTGAGACTGAAGATCTGTCAAGGAATGCCGAGGACTATCTCAGGGAAGACATGCGTTTGACCGCTGTCGGAGTGAACTTTAATTACTTGTTTTCCGGGGAAAGACTTTCTCTTGCCGCCGCTTTTACCCAGGCAGATATCCAAAAGAAGTCAGCATATTCTCCCTTTGTAGGGTTTGAAGTCTATGGGGGCAAAATGAAAGGAGATTCCTTGTTGCTGCCCGCTGCCGAAGTGCCTACTTCTGTGAATTTTCAGGAGGCTGGGTATTTTCAGGCAGGTCCAAATGCCGGGATGGCAGGCACATTGGTAATAAGGAAGTTTTTTTTTCTCACAGGAGTAGCAGCGGTTAATTTGAGTGTGGGATATTCAAAATGGGAGAGTCTTACTCAAAGTAGGGGATGGGGAGTTGTTCCTACCTATTATTTAAGGGGATTTGCCGGGTACAATGGGGAGAGGTTTTCCGTAAATGTTAATTATGTTTACAAAAATCTTAACCTGGTGAAAGTAGGCGTCTATGATCAGGCAGTGAATACAGGTAACTATCGTGTAAACCTGATTTATAAAATCACACCGAGCCAAAAGTTCAAAAAAGGATTCAAGAAAGTCAATCCGCTCAGCATACTTTCTAAACTATTGACCAGGCAGTGATTGGTCAACTATTTCAAAAAAAGCTAGCTTAGAAAGCTAAAAAACAAAACTACATATGTCAGATCAATTTGGAATACAGCAAGCTTTAGTGGCATTAGGCATTAAAACTAAAAACCCGGGATGCTCTACAGGTTCGGAATGGATAGATTCGGGGCAAGCGTATTTTTCATCCCAATCACCTGTGGATGGCTCGTTGATTGGCCAAGTACAGGCCACAGATTCGAAAAGTTACGATGTGGTGATCCGCCAGTCCCAAGAGGCCTTTAAAAAATGGCGAACTGTACCAGCTCCCCAACGTGGCGAAATTGTGCGGGAAATCGGAAATGCCCTTCGGAAAAAGAAAGCAGACCTTGGTAAGTTGGTCTCTTACGAAATGGGGAAATCCTATCAGGAAGGTCTTGGTGAGGTGCAGGAAATGATCGATATCTGTGATTTTGCAGTAGGGCTATCCAGACAATTGTACGGGTTGACTATGCATTCGGAAAGACCGGGACATAGGATGTATGAGCAATGGCATGCATTGGGTATCGTGGGGATTATTTCAGCTTTTAATTTTCCCGTGGCAGTATGGTCTTGGAATGCCGCACTTGCGTGGGTTTGCGGGGATGTATGTATATGGAAGCCTTCAGAGAAGGCTCCTCTTTCGGCCATTGCTTGTCAAGTGATAGCTAGCGAAGTATTTGCCCGACACGGGATGCCCGAAGGGATTTGCTGTCTGGTAAATGGTGATTACCAAGTGGGAGAGATGATAAGTCAGGATGTGCGGGTACCTTTGATTTCTGCTACTGGATCGACCCGGATGGGTAAAATTGTGGCGCGGACAGTAGGAGCAAGACTAGGAAAATCTCTTTTGGAACTGGGAGGAAACAATGCGATCATTATATCTGAAAATGCGGATATGGATATGGCTATCCGGGGAGCTTTGTTTGGTGCTGTGGGAACTGCCGGGCAGCGATGTACCAGTACTAGACGGCTAATAATCCACGAAAGTGTGTATGAAGAAGTGAAATCCAGACTTGCTGCCGCTTATAGTAAACTGGTGATTGGTAATCCTCTAGATGAGAAGAACCATGTGGGGCCATTGATAGACAAAGACGCAGTGAAAATGTATTTGGAAGCTTTGGAGAAAGTAGAAGAGGAAGGAGGTAAAACCGTAGTAGCAGGAGAGGTACTGAAAGGGTTAGGCTTTGAGTCTGGCTGCTATGTGAAGCCCGCCATATATGAAGCCGAAAACCACTTTGAGATTGTCCAGCATGAGACATTCGCCCCGATTCTTTACCTTATCAAATACAAGTCTCTCGAGGAGGCAATAGCCATACAGAACAGCGTACCTCAAGGGTTGTCTTCTGCCATCATGACCACGAATATGCGTGAAGCCGAGGCTTTCCTTTCTGTCGCTGGATCTGACTGCGGAATTGCCAATGTGAACATCGGTACTTCGGGAGCGGAGATCGGAGGTGCTTTTGGGGGAGAAAAGGAAACCGGTGGAGGCAGGGAATCAGGTTCTGATGCATGGAAAGCTTATATGCGCAGACAAACCAATACGATCAATTATTCAACAACTTTGCCGTTGGCACAGGGTATAAAATTTGAGATTTGAGGTAAATCTCCACTGGATTTTGAAAAGGAATGTCTTGGTGAAAAATTTTTTAGAAATATTCATTCTCATTTTCAATTAATTAGGGTTTATGTTCCTAAATGTATTTGCTTACTAAGAATTAGGAATTACCTTTGCAATCCATTTGGGACATAATGGGAGTTTAGCTCAGTTGGTTCAGAGCATCTGCCTTACAAGCAGAGGGTCGGGGGTTCGAATCCCTCAACTCCCACTTTCTAAGATTATCCTAAAGTGGATGTCAACATTTCTCACTCTGGGAGTTTAGCTCAGTTGGTTCAGAGCATCTGCCTTACAAGCAGAGGGTCGGGGGTTCGAATCCCTCAACTCCCACACCTAATCCCGAATAATCATTCGGGATTTTTTTTGCCCAAAAAAGAGACTGTCTTAATCATAAAACAGTCTCTTTTTGTATGGGATATGTGTTTTTCCTGACTTCGACACTGGGACACCCAAAATCAAAAACCGAACATTTTTGCCAGTTTTCGCTGACTTTGGTTCAGAAGCAAGGTCTTTCTTAGCTTTTTGCCGGAAGATTTGAGTTGGATCTCA
>NZ_JAJUWR010000058.1 GCF_021390545.1 Algoriphagus sp. AGSA1
TTAAAGGCTACATTTAAGTCTTGTTTTTGCACACCTCAAAATACATGTTTTGAGTTAAAACAGGAAAGGCTAGCCGAGAAATCGACTAGCCTTTTAAACTAGCTACTTTTGAGACAGCCTCTTTTTTAGTTAAAGATCAAATGACGTGAAGACAATTGACTCTATACTCTTGATTATAGAAAAACAATCATGCAATTAACATCTGACAATAAACTGAAGAAACTCATTGTAGTTGGAGACCGGGTACTTATCCGCTTAAAAAAGCCTGACGAGAAAACAGGCTCAGGCTTATATCTCCCTCCCGGCGTTCAGGAAAAAGAAAAAGTTCAGCAAGGATACATTATCAAGGCCGGCCCAGGATATCCAATCCCGGTAGCTAGCGATGATCATGAACCTTGGATGGACAGTGAAGAAAAAGTGAAATACGTTCCTCTTCAAGCCAAGGAAGGGGACTTGGCCATATTCTTACTTTCCGGATCCCATGAGGTAGTGTACGAAGGGGAGAAATATTACATAGTCTCCCAAGCAGCTATTTTGATGCTAGAAAGAGAGCAGGATCTGTAAACGACAAAAGCCCGGGATCTCTCCCGGGCCTAATCAATTAACCTATCTGAATTAATTTTATCAAAAGGAAGATTAATCCTTCCACACTTTTTTGTTTTTAGCTTTAGGCCCTTTTAGCGGTTGTTCTCTTCGAACAAATACTGTTTCAGTTTGCACAGCTTCCCGCTTCCACACCTTCTCATTTTTGGCTGCAGGCCCCTTGAGTTCTAATGGCTCAATTTTGAACTTTAATGGAGAAGCATTTGCTGCACGTTCAGCGGCAGTTGCGTTCTTAGCTTTTGGACCTTTCAAGGTTGATTGTGAAAATCCCACTGCCGATACCATCATAATTGCAAGTAATAATACCGATCTCTTCATAACATGTATAGTTTATTTGAAACTTATAATACTATACTGGTAGAGAATGAAAAGGTTACATCAACTCGATATTTTAGACATCTTTTTCGATATTTTGTAAAATTATATTCTTTAAATATCGAATATACTTATTTTATATAGTGTAAAAACAATCTGAAAACTCAATCTTCAACAGCATTTTGGGAAAAATAAGCTTCGGAAAAAACCTACTTTAAAGTTTAAACCGAGGAAAATAAAAAACCGGGATAAAATTCATCCCGGCTTTAAAGATTGACAATAGACCCTGTTTATATTTTTAGAAAGCAAATACTGCCGCCAACATAAATGATGCTAGGCTCTTTGAATCATTCAGATCATTATCTTTAAAGAAGTCCTCACTCATAGAGTCCAATCTTAACTCAGGAATAAGCGTTAGGTTTTTGCCTAATCTTACGTTACCTGAAAGTGTGGTAGCAAAAACACTACCATCGCCATCGGCATTAACACCCACTACATCTTCCAAACCTCCATTAAACACACTGAAGTATTCTCCTCGAAGTCCTATAGAGAACTTATCTGAAGTCTTTGCCTGCAAGTAGCCCGCAACACCAAAGAATCCTGCACCATCACCATCCAGATCATCTATAGTAGATCCGTTATATATTTCTCCCGCAGAAGTGGTGTTATAAGTAGTATTTAACCCTAAATAGATCGTCTCGGACAAATCGAGTCCAGCTGTCAAATCTACCTGAAACAAACTTCCCATAGATGACTGCCCTGAAACCAACCCCGGACTATCTATGTCAAGCTTGCCGTCCTGATCTCCATACACAAAGTTTAAATACGCACTTCCGGCATCAGCAGAATAACCCAATTGAGCTCCGAGAGTATAAGTTCCCAGTAGGTTAAACTCCGTCATATCTGTAGGGTTCATTACTGCTGCCATTAGTGACCACTTATCAGAAAGCGCAAAGTCCGCTTTCAATCCAGTGTGGGAGAATGGGCCATAGGAGAACATATATGAAGTGGAGTAATTGAAGTTGGCGGTCGGGGAAATCACCTCGTACCCAAGAAAGGTATTGAAGTTCCCCATGGTCAAAGTCACCACATCGTTCACATTCCAGTACACATAGAGTTGATTCACTATCTGAGAGCTGCCGGCCATTCCGCCCGCATACATAGGAGAACCAAAAACAGCATCTTCTCCTCTTGGCCCAAACACCAAATCAGCTACAGCTCCTACTTTCTCACCTTGGTAAGTCGCAATGATATTTGCCATGCCCAAAGAAAAGCCAGGAAGGTTGCCAAATGATGAAGCTGGAGCCTGAATATTCTCGCCCTTGTTAGGGCCATTAAAGTTTGTTCTGAAATACGCATCGACAGAACCGGAGAAAGTCAATTTAGACGGTTCCTCCTCCTCTACTATAACAACCTCCTGGGCATAAACGTTAGCGGCACCTAAAACGAGGAATGCCATTAGTAGTAGTTGAATTTTTTTCATGATTTTAATTAGGTATAGGTTTAAACTTGGTTTTTAGAAATAAAACCCTACCAAAGAACCTAGCCTCCGATCCTTTGGCAGGATAGGAAAGACTATTCGTCGTAAACAATGGTATAACCCCTGATCCCATGTTCGTGGGAATCCAGGCCATTACGCTCATGCTCTTCAGAGACACGGATTCCAATTGTCTTTTTAAGGATAAAGAAAATCAGGAAGGCCGCTGAGAAAGCCGCCGCACCACAAATCAAAACCCCTATGAGCTGGGTTAAGAATGTATGCTCTGGATTGGTGGAAAAAATCCCCACTGCCAAGGTCCCCCAGATTCCACAGGTCAGGTGAACAGATACGGCCCCAACTACATCATCCAGATGCAAGCGATCCAGAAGTACGGCAGAATACACCACCAATATTCCCGCTACAAAACCCACAAAAACGGCAGCTAAAGGATTGATGACATCCGCTCCAGCTGTAATGCCTACCAACCCGGCAAGGACTCCATTGAGAACCATACCTAAATCCAATCTTTTGAACACCAGATTACCCGCAAGGAACCCTCCGATACCTCCTGCACAAGCTGCCAGACAAGTAGTCACCAAAACAAATGACACTAATCCCGGGTCTGCGGACAATACTGATCCACCATTAAACCCAAACCAGCCTAACCACAGCAAGAAAACCCCGATTACTGCCAGTGGAACACTTGACCCTGGCTTATCCACGGTTTTCCCATTGACGTATTTTCCGATTCGAGGCCCAACTAATATCACCCCGGCAAGGGCTCCCCATCCACCTACGGAGTGAACTAAAGTACTCCCAGCAAAGTCATAGAACCCCATAGCATCCAGCGCTCCTCCGCCCCACTTCCAGCTGCCGATCAATGGATACACTATCCCCACATACAATAAAGTGAATGCCAGATAAGCCCACAATTTCACCCGCTCTGCAATCGCACCCGAAACTATGGTCGCCGCAGTAGCTGCAAACATGGCCTGAAACAGAAAATCTGTCCAATATGTATAGCCTCCATCTGCATATCCGGTACTTACATCAGCATCCTCGGGTGAAAACCAGAACATACCCCAGCCTGAGGCGTCAAAAGCAAACCATCCTGGTACTTCAAAGCCGGGATACATGAGATAAAACCCAACAAAGGCATAAGACAGGATTCCGATGATGGGGGTAATGGTATTTTTAAACAGGATGTTTACCGTGTTTTTGGCCTGGCCAAAACCTGCCTCAACTCCAGCAAAGCCAAGATGCATAATAAACACAAGCGCCGTGGCAAGCATCATCCAAACATTGTTTGTCGAGAGGACATTCTGCGAGATCTCAGCGGATAAATCCACTGTTGTGGCCAGATCTTGGGCCAACAAGGTTGCGAAATACTTCATAGGTTAGAATTAGTTAAAAGGTCAAAATTCAAAATTTCCAATAGGTTTCAATTGATTTATGAGATTCGAATGTAATTATAAAAATGATAAAAAAACAAATCAGTAATTGAACAAAGAACATAAAAACACAATATTTTATATCAAATTATACCCTATTTTTGAATATTTGATAATTATTTGCCAAAAATAGGTTCTTTTTTAAACCTTAACTAAAATGAAATATTATTTGGTAAATACTTATAATATTCGCCCACTCCTGAAAGCAAAAGCCCTTATCAGAATTTTTTCACCAAAAAACCATAACAAATGAAATAATATATCGAAAAAATAAAAAAATCAGATTTTTAAGAAACATCCTCTAAATTATGAAAAATATAAATTTTCATGAAAATGATTTTTTTTCTAATCCACATTTTAAAAACCATTGTTTTTCAAGCAAAAACCTATCGCTTTAACACCCGTATTTTAAAAAAAAGACAAAAATATGGTGACATGAAGGTCAATTCACACCCAAAAACACCTTCCAGGTTCTTCAAACAGAAATACATCTACTGAATCAAATCAAACGACCTTTTCTCCCAAAGCCATATCCGAATTGACCAGGGCTTCCAGGAAGAATTTAAATCGCATATAACGCCCCCCCCCCCGAACCACAAGGGATGAGTAGGACTGCATATACTATATGGAAGATCATCTGAGCAATTGGATTTAAAAAACCTGTACTTCCGATCTGTAACGATAATCAAAAAAACGACAAATCAGATCTTGCACAGCCCTCCCCTTTTTCACCAATTAAAAACCAAACCCTCACCAAAAAAACCTTATTGATTAGTTTTTTTTTGGTGAGGGTCTGGGCAATAACCCCGTCTCTTAAAAATGATTCTACGTCTCCTTTGGCATCAGAAATTTACCTGAGCTTGAATCCTTAGAAGACTTCCACGCTCCCTATTCAAGGGATCCAGTGAATTCTGGGCCGAGCGATCAGATACAGTGTACATAGTCACTAATTCCAACGCTCTATTAATCTGCCACTCCACTCCCACCTCGAGTTCATTCACTCTGTGCCGGGCAGCATCCATCTCAAATTTCTTTCCACCAGCGTAATAATGATATCTTGAAAATGGAATGATGGCTCCCTTGGCGGTATCTTTCATATAAGACAGCATCGCATATCCACCTTTAAGAGAAGTCAATTCCACATCATTTGTGTCAGGATTAAATTCTGGCCCTTTTCCCCAATTAAATTCTGCCTGAAGCCCAAATGGCTGCGGATAAATGATAAAGGTGGTCCCGAATCTATATTCTGGAAATTCAATCCGATCAAAATCTGTCAGAGGATTTCTATTGATCACAAATTTCCCTGCATAACCTTGCAATGAAGCCTCGACGAACTGACCGGAAGGTAACTTCATCGGGTAAGTGGCTCTTGAAACCACATGAAAATTTCCGTTCTTTTCCGGTAGGTTTGCTGTTTGCCCATTATACAGGCCCAAACCGAACATCCCATAATCCCCAGATCCTTTTAATCCAGAGGAAACCAGATAACTGAATCGCTCTCGGATCTCCTTTGGTGCATAATATAAGAACACACCTAAATCTCGCTCATTCAATACGGCAGAGTTTAACCCGTCATTCCTATCCAAAGGAATACGGTTTTGGCTGGACTGTAGATTTTCAAATCCAAAAGGAACCTTTGACTGCCCAATCCTCAGCCTGAATTCCTGCTTGGCATCCAACCCCACATCGAAATAGGCATCTCGAATCTGCGCAAAGTTTTGGCCCCCAGAAGCAAAATCAGGCTGTATATACAGGTATATCCGCTCGTGGATCTGCCCAGACAATACCAACCGGATTCGACGGAGAAAAAAACCTCCACTCCCCCAAGACTTATCACATTGGGAGCACCCCAAATCAGGATTCGTCTCAATCAGCCCATTGTACCTTACCTGGACATAACCGCGCAGTTGGATACGGTCATACCAGTTTACCGGAGTCGATGACTCAGGTATTTTGTTCTGCAGCGAATCTCCCTCTGCGCCCCTTGCAAAAGCACTGAGTGAGATCATCATCAATAAGACAACCGCTGCAGCGAAACGGATTCGCATACAGGAAATAGTTTAAATTAGAAATTGTACAGCGCCACAAAGGTCTAACTCCAAGATTTACACATAGTGAACCCAAAGTTATTTATCCATTAACAATACTATATTGTTAGGTAAGAAAAACAGCCTCTAAAATGCCTTTAACAGCTGAATAACCTGGGAAAGCAATAGATAAGTGTGCTTTTCAATGTTACGCCAATGTTAAGTCAAAATCAAATGTTAAAAAATCTTGAATTTAATGTGATGCGATTTTATGAAAAAAAGGGAGAGTTTATGAAAAACTCATCCCATTGATTTTTATACATGTGAAAATACAACAGGATACTCCTTCTATCTCCCTTTACAATAAGCCGCATACTCTTTGGCGAAATAAGTCAGGATCACCTTGGCCCCCGCACGTTTCATGCTCAATAAAATCTCCAGCATTGCCCGGTCATTGTCTATCCATCCTCTTTCTACGGAAGCCTTCACCATGCTATATTCACCGGACACATTATAGGCCGCTATTGGCAGGGAAAATCTATCATTTAGGAGTTTTATAACATCCAGGTAAGAAAGAGCCGGCTTCACCATTAGAAAATCGGCACCCTCTTCAGTATCCAATTCCCCCTCTATCAGTGCCTCTTTTGAATTGGCCGGATTCATTTGATAAGTTTTTTTATCTCCGAATTTAGGAGTAGAGTCAAGGGCATCCCGAAAAGGCCCATAAAATACGCTGGCATATTTGGCCGTATAGGACATAATGGAAGTATCAGTAAACCCACTTTTATCCAAAAGTTCCCGAATATAACCTACTCTCCCGTCCATCATATCTGAGGGGCCGATAATATCGACACCCGCATCAGCTTGGGCTAGAGACATTCGTGCCAATATCTCCAAGGTCTCATCATTCAAGATTTTTCCATCCTTCACCAAACCATCATGCCCGTCACTACTGTATGGATCCATCGCGACATCAGACATCAGGCAGACTTCTGGAAATTGTTTTTTTATTTCGCGGAGCGCCTTTAGGTAAAATGTCTCCGGGTTATAACTCTCAGAAGCAACAGTATCTTTCAAACTGTCGGGATAAGCAGGGAAGATGTCAAACGCCAGAATTCCCAGATTCAGACAGCTCTCTATTTCACCCAACATCGTATCTATTGAATATCTGTATATGCCAGGCATGGAATCAATCGCAATCTTTTTATTCGCTCCATCTACCAGAAACATAGGAAAGATCAGATCTTTCACTGAAAGACTGGTTTCTTCTACCAGATTCCTAATTGATTCGGACTTTCGGTTTCTTCTCGGGCGTCTGTTCATGGCCATTTTCAACTATCTTATATAAAGGTATTATTTGAATCAATTTTAATACATGATTTTTCACTTATTTAAATAGCTCAACCAAATAGTCAACCCTAAGCTCCCTATAATCTTGAATATACAAATCACAAACCGGAAGCTCCTCTTTTGTATGGCTAGAAAGTACACCCACCACCTTCATACCGGCATTTATCCCAGCGCTCGCCCCTGAGAAAGAATCTTCAAATACCAGGCAGTTTTCAGGCTTTACTCCTAATTTTGCAGCGCTTTTCAGATAAACCTCCGGATCAGGCTTATGCTTCGCCACATCCTCAGAAGCCAATTGAGATTGCATCTTCGTGCCTATACCCAAGGTTCCTATTATTAAATCAAGATTTGCCCTTGGAGCAGAAGTCGCCACAGCAGTAAGCAGCCCTTCAGATTTCAGCTTTTCGAAAAACTCCATAAAACCTGTGATAGGATTCACTTCATCCTTATATATTTCCCTGAAGAGTCCTTCTTTTTCATCCTCAAGCATTGCCAGTTCCTCCCCCTCTATCTTCCTTCCCAGAAAATGGCTCAGAATATACCCATTGTTTTTTCCATACATGTGCGCGGCATATTCTTCTTCTGTAGGATTTAGGTCTCGCTTTGCGAAAAACTGTTGGAATGCTATGGAATGAAATGGATTGGTGTGGCAGATTACCCCATCCATATCAAAAATAACAGCCTGTAACATGTGTTGGTCAAGTTTTATGATGATTTAAAATTAAGTCTAAGACACTAAAAAACCTTCCCAAGTTCCATACCGGGAAGGTTTTGACATAATCTCAGCAATATTTATTTTTCAAAAGCTGCTATAGTCTTCTCTATAATATCGCAGCACTCATGAATTTGCTCCTCGGTCATCACCAATGGCGGCGCAAAACGGATAATATTACCATGGGTAGGTTTGGCCAAGAGACCATTATCTTTCAATGCCACACAAATATCCCAGGCAGTACTGCTTTCCTCAGTATCATTGATCACTACCGCATTCAGCAACCCTTTGCCTCTCACAAGTCTCACCACATCATATTTCTCCACCAGTTTCTGCATTCTTAACCGGAACAATTCCCCTAACTTTTCAGCGTTCTCAGCAAGTCGTTCATCTTTCACTACTTCCAGAGCAGTCATTGCCACCTTAGCCCCAAGTGGGTTTCCTCCAAAAGTAGAACCATGCTGCCCAGGTTTGATCACATTCATCACTTCGTCATCCGCCAACACCAATGAAACCGGGTAAAACCCTCCGGAAACGGCTTTTCCCAGTATTAAAATATCCGGACGCACATCTTCATGATCAACCGCCAACAACTTACCTGTTCGAGCTATCCCGGTTTGAATTTCGTCCGCAATCAACAATACATTCTTTGCCTCACAGGCAGCTTTTGCTTCTTTAAAGTAATCAGCCTTGGGAACATATACCCCGGCTTCACCCTGAATAGGCTCCACCAGGAAAGCCACAACGTCCGGATCATCCAATACAGTCTTTAAGGCGTAAATATCATCAAATGGGATCTTGACAAATCCAGCAGTATAAGGACCGAAATTTTTACGCGCGTTCTCATCATTTGAGAAGGAAATAATAGTAGTGGTCCTTCCATGGAAGTTGTTTTCTGCCACTACGATCTTTGCTCTGTTTTCATCCACCCCTTTTTTCTCGTATCCCCATTTTCTGGCAATTTTGATCGCCGTCTCCACACCCTCTGCCCCGGTATTCATAGGGAGCACCTTATCAAAACCGAAATATTCAGAGATGTATTTCTCAAATGGCCCCAACACATCATTATGAAAAGCACGGGAAGTCAACGTCAAGGTACTGGCCTGCCCGATCAAGGCATCTTTAATCCTAGGATGACAATGCCCTTGGTTGACCGCAGAATAGGCTGATAAAAAATCATAGTAACGCTTACCTTCCACATCCCAAAGAAAAACACCTTCTCCCCTGGCCAGAACCACCGGAAGCGGATGATAATTATGCGCACCATATTTATCTTCTAAATCTATTGCTTGTTTACTCGAAGTGATAGTCTGCATGTTTTTCGTAAATTTGTGTACTATATAATAAGGACTGGATAAGTCCAAATATAGCAAAAGCCACTGCCCGAACCATGAAAGATCCCAAGAAGCCACTTCCGACTCCGGCATTAAGCTCGGAAGACTTTTATTTTAATGAACAGGGACTGATGGTTTTCACAGAGAAATACCATCTAAAACGTGGGTATTGCTGTGGAAGTGGCTGCAAACACTGTCCTTACCCAAAAGTCTGATATAAAAGGGAATATTTTTGAAACCCATTGTTGTAAATCACCAAAAAGTTCCGATATTTGCAGACTCATTACAGAAACGGATACAATTTACTATACATTACCATGGCAAAAGTTTGTGACATCACCGGAAAAAGACCTCGAGTAGGTAACAACGTCTCCCATGCAAACAACAAAACTAAGCGTAGGTTCTACCCAAATCTTCACAAGAAGACGTTCTACGTTCCAGAAGAAGATGCATGGATCACTTTGAAAGTTTGTACTAAGGCATTGAAGACTATCAATAAGAAAGGTATCACGGCGGTTTTGAAAGAAGCTCAGGATAACGGGATGATTGTAATCAGATAATCAAGGTCACGACCCTTAAACCAATACAAAGATGGCTAAGAAAGGCAATAGAGTACAAGTGATTATGGAATGCACGGAGCACAAAGCTTCAGGCTTGCCAGGTACTTCAAGATACATCACTACCAAGAATAGAAAAAACACTACTGAACGATTGGAATTGAAGAAATTCAACCCAATCATGAAGAAAGTGACTGTTCATAAAGAAATCAAGTAATCTAGCTCGGAAGCGATTCCGTTAAAACGACAAGACCATGGCTAAGAAAGTAGTAGCAACCCTTAAAAAAGAAGGTGGCGTGTCTTACGCCAAAGTAATCAAAGCGGTAAAATCTGAGAAGACTGGCGCCTACACCTTCAGAGAAGAAATGGTTCCTTCCCCACTGGTACAGGAAACCTTGAAAAAATAAGTTGCAAACCGCAACATAAGGAATTCTAGTCCCTCTGTCCAACGGTCAGCAGGGACTTTTTCGTTATATTCCACTTTTAAAAAGCATAAGTATGGGAATCTTTGGTTTTTTTTCAAAAGACAAAAAAGAAAGTCTCGATCAAGGCCTTCAGAAATCAAGCGAAAACATCTTCACAAAGCTCAGTAAAGCCGTCGTAGGCAAGTCCAAAGTGGACGATGAGGTTTTGGATGAATTGGAAGAAATCCTCATCACTTCCGATGTGGGTGTAGATACTACCATCAAGGTAATCCGAAGAATCGAGGAGCGTGTAGCTAGAGATAAGTATGTCAATGCCGCTGAACTGGACATGATCCTAAAGGAAGAGATTGAGAATCTCCTCAAGGAAAATAACAGTCAAAATGAAGGAGACTTTGATCTGCCTGAAGGCAAAAAACCCTATGTGATTATGGTTGTCGGGGTAAACGGCGTTGGTAAGACAACTACTATAGGCAAACTTGCAAATCTTTTCAAAGCGGCAGGAAAGTCTGTAGTCTTAGGAGCCGCTGATACGTTTAGGGCTGCCGCCGTCGATCAACTGATTTTATGGGGAAACCGTGTAGGAGTACCCGTTATTTCCCATGGCATGAATACAGACCCTGCTTCTGTGGCATTCGATGCAGTAAAACAAGGCGTGAACACCAATGCCGATGTGGTAATTATAGATACCGCAGGCCGCTTGCATACAAAAGTAAACTTGATGAATGAGCTGGGCAAAATCAAGAGGGTAATGCAAAAATTCATTCCTGATGCACCTCATGAAATCCTATTGGTGCTCGATGGATCCACAGGACAGAATGCGTTCATACAAGCTAAAGAATTTACAAAAGTGACTGAAATCACTTCCCTTGCGATCACCAAACTGGATGGCACTGCCAAGGGCGGGGTAGTTATAGGCATTTCTGACCAATTCAAAATTCCCGTCAAATACATTGGCGTAGGTGAAAAAATGACTGATCTACAGATTTTTAACCGTAAAGAATTTGTAGATTCTCTCTTCACTAAGAAAAAGTAAACACCCCTTCTCTAGTAAATACCCCTTTTCTAAAGATACCCCGGTAGCCTCGGGGTATTTTTTTTGGGGAATTTTGAACATGCAAAGAATTTTTCCGTAATTCAATATGATATCATTTTAACATCAAAACAATATGGAAAAGACAACTAAGCCCGTTTCAGGATATTCAATGATTCTGCTCATTATTGTCCTATTTACTTTTGCCCTCATAAGTGCCAGTCATCTCGCTTTGATTGTCATAAGTGTTCTAGGGGCAGCGACTTTCCCGGGTTTTTTCATTGTAGAGCCAAACAAATCCATGGTTCTTCTCCTGTTCGGGGAATACAAAGGCAGCGTAAAAGCCAACGGTTTCTATTGGGTCATCCCCTTTATGACCAAGAAAAAAATATCACTTAGAGTGAGGAATTTTGAAAACAAACCTGTAAAAGTCAATGACAAAATCGGCAATCCTGTAATGATCGGAACCATTGTTGTATGGCAGGTAGAGGACACTTTCAAAGCGACGTTTGATGTAAATGACTATGAAAATTTCGTCCATTTACAATCTGATGCTGCTATCAGAAAGATGGCTGGTCTCTATCCTTATGATAATTTTGAGGCAGAGGAGGCGGAAATCACCTTGAGATCCGGAGTCGAAGAAGTCAATCACTCCTTGGAGCAAGAAATCAGTGAGCGTCTCCATCATGCCGGGATCAAGGTGATTGAAGCTAGGATATCGCATCTAGCTTATTCTTCGGAGATAGCCTCTGCCATGCTCCAAAGACAACAGGCGACAGCCATAGTAGCGGCGCGCCAAAAGATAGTCGAAGGAGCGGTAGGGATGGTAGAGATGGCTTTGGAAGATCTCAAACTCAAAGAAATCGTGGATTTTGACAATGAAAAAAAAGCAGTGATGGTGTCCAACCTGATGGTAGTTCTATGCTCTGATAAAAGCGCATCCCCAGTATTAAATGTGGGAACACTACACCAATAGTAATGGCAAACAGAGTATATAAGGAAAGCCAAGGCTATACTGGTACTTGGATGATGTACTTTATAGCCTGTGTAGAGATCCCTACGATTATTTTGCTCACTGTACTTTATTTTACAGGAGAAGACAAGGAGGAAATGGGCATTATACTTGGCATAGTAGTGGGGATCATGGCGATGGTTTTGATTCTAATTTTCAAAATCAAGCTGGAAACCAGGATCGATGATTATGGGATCTCTTTTCGTTATTTCCCTTTCATAAGAAGTTGGAGAAAATATGATAAATCCCAGATTAAAAACTGGGAAGTCATCCATTACCAGCCCCTAATTGACTATGGAGGATGGGGAATCAAAGGAAACAAGACGACCAAAGCCTATTCGGTTTTGGGATCTGAAGGATTGCTTTTGGATGTGGGTGAAAAGAAAAGAATAATGATAGGAACAATGAGGCCAAAAGAACTCAGGGACTTCCTTGAAAACTGGATGGAGGAATAAGTTATGCCAAAAAAGAAAGCATTTGCGCTTAGGTTAGATGAAAACATGATGAAGGCACTCGAAAAATGGGCCGCAGATGAGTTCCGTAGTACCAATGGACAGTTGGAGTGGATTATCAGGGAATCCCTTAAAAAATCAGGCAGATTGCCCAAAGGCGAGGCAGATAATACGGACATGCCATAAAAACCTAAACAAAACGCTACCGTTTCATCTTATATAAAATTATCTTACCACCAACCACTATATGAAATCGACGCGATTAAAATCATCATTAAAACACACAGGACAATGATTGTTTTAATCGTCAAACCTGCCCGAGGCAGGCGTAACCAAGAAAAATCAAATATATAAACGTATGAAAAATCTTGTATTAGCCTTGACTCTATTCGTTGGATTATGCCTAGTCTCTCCAACAATCAGTTTTGCCCAAGAAGTGATAATCTCAAGCTCAGACAGCAAAACCCAGGAGAAAGTAGAAAAATCGAAAGTACAACTCCAGAAGTACACGGAAGAACATCAAAAAGTAACCGAAAAGCGCCAAAGTCTTCAAGCGGATTTTGAAAAGAAGAGGTCAGCTGGAAAGCTGTCTCCCAACGACATCGACAAAATCACCAAGAAAATCAATAAACGGACTAAGTCTATAGAGAAATTGGAGAAAAAGATGGCTAAACTCGACCGGTACATCAGAGAGCATTCATAACTCAGGCACATCACTGATCGGCACCTGGGACGTATAGCAATTCTCCCTTTTCGAAGTCATATAAGGTAAGAGATCTCAACTCATAATAAGCTATCCAAAAATCCCGCAATGATGTATAAAAGGCTCTTTTGTTAGCATCTTTTTCATTTTGGGCAATATTAAGATCGGTAATATTGACATTACCGGTCTGGTATCTTTTCAGGGCTATATCATACCTCCGCTGGGCCACATCAGCAGAGACTTTGGTTACGTTTAGCCGCTCCTTGATCATAAGAAAGTTTTTAACCTTGGTGAAAATCCCCTGCTCAAAATCAATCAACTCCTGTGCAACGGTGTTTTGCACTAGCTCCTGATTTGCCTTCGCCATGGACATTCTGGCTTTGTTTCTTCCCCAGTCTAAAACAGGAACAGAAAGACCCAAACTGACCAGTGCTTGGGTGTTTGGATTTTGATATATATCGGGCAAATTAAAAGCAGCATTGTTATATCCGTAGCTCGCATTGAGCATCACCTGAAAACGATCTCCCCTCGCCCTGGCGACTTCCGCTTCTGCTTCGATTTTCCGACGGTCAAATCCTATAACTTCCTCCCTGTTTTGAAAAGCAAGATCTAAGGCTCGGTCAACATCCACTTCAAAATCCGGAATATCCACGGGAGAGACTAGGTTTAAGTTTGAATATTGATTTAGCCCTATAAAAGAGTTCATCGCAAAAGAGGCGCTTTCAAGTGAAAGCTGCGCCTCCGCCATTTGTTGTTGGGCTGTTAAAACCTGCAGCTCTACCTGCAACAATTCATCTTCCGGTGTTTCCCCTAATCTGTTTCTTCTCTTCTCTATTTGGAAAACCTGTGCTGTATTTTTCAGATTAGCAGTGGCTATCTCATAATTCACTTGGGCTGCCAAATAATCAAAGTAAAGACTTGTGACATATATGGAAACTTCTTCCATTTCTTTCACATACGCCCGCTTACTTTCCTCATAGAGCAAAGGCTCGATTCTTTTATTCCATTTAAATGAGTTATACGCAAATATTGGCTGGTTCAACGCAACTCTTACCGGGACTCCCGAATATCTAGTCTGAGGTTCCCCTGGATTTGACAAGAAATTATCAAATCTATTAGTAGATGTATTAACAGACACTACACCACCCGTAGCACCTATCACCTGTTCCAATCCTAATTCTAAGTCCATCAAGTTTTGTTTCACTTCAATAAACTCTATAGAGCCGTCTGGCTGTGTGATGTTATTAAATTCCTGATAATACCGTGGAATTGTGCCGTTCAGTCTAAGTTGGGGATTATAATCTGATTTAAAGAGCCTATACCTCCAGTACAGATTTTCCTTTCTGGTTTTTGCTCTTAGCGCAGAGGGAGAGTTGTCCTTAGCCTGCTGAACCAGTTCCTGCAGGGTAAAAGTGAGAACCTCCTGGGCTTGTGCTTTATCGAGAACCGCACAACAAACAACCACAGCGATGACGCTTTTGATAAAAAATAAATAGGTGAACTTCATATAGACAATAGTTAGGATTGAAAAAGGAAAACCATACTTATCAACTAAAATACTGATTGATTCCCTACAAACAAGAGACTTATTGCGTTTGAAATCCTAAAAAATCTAAAAAAGCAAAACATTGGTTTTTTGTTACGCTGCTTTTGACCCTTTGCGTAACTTGCAGACAGATTAAAATCAGCATGAAGTCCATTATCAGTTTCGTTATTCGATATGTCCCTAGACCGTTATTGCAGCGGATAAGTCCAGTTGTGATGAAGGTTTTTTCCAAGATGAACTCCGGTAAGGAAGTCACCTGTCCGGTTTGTGACCATAGTTATAAAAAGTTTCTTCCCTATGGACGTATCGCCCGGACAAATGCACTCTGTCCTAATTGTTTGTCTTTAGAACGTCATCGTCTGATGTGGCTTTTTCTTAAGGAAAAGACGGATTTTTTTTCAGCTCCACTCAGAGTGCTCCATGTAGCTCCCGAGCATTGTTTTATTGAGCGATTTGAGGCATTACCAAATCTGGATTATATCACTGCGGATATAGAATCACCTCTGGCAAAAGTGAAAATGGATGTTCACGACATCCCCTTTCCTGAAAACAGCTTTGATGTGGTCTTTTGCAACCATGTCTTGGAGCATGTAGAAGATGATATAAGAGCTTGTGCTGAATTTAACCGGGTATTGAAGCCGGATGGATGGGGAATACTACAATCCCCAGTTTACCCTATCAAATGCACCCTAGAGGACAAAAGCATAAAAGCCCCTTCTGAGCGGGAACGGATCTTTGGCCAACGGGACCATGTGAGGAAGTATGGGGAAGATTATGCCGAGCGATTGAGAAAATCAGGACTGCTTATCGATGAAAACCGGTTTGTGAAAGAAATCTCTCCGGCTAAAGTCAAGCAATATGCCCTTCCATCTGATGAAATTATCTTTGTGTGTAAAAAAAGCAATTAACCTTTTCTCACTTTATTCATCAATTCCAGTGGCAATCCAAGCCCATAGGACCAAAGTTGGGAAACCGACGTAATCCAGCTCAGCACCCCCACCTTGATTGAGCTGTTCTGTATAGCTGAAGTAATAACCACGCCTGAGCTCCAAAGTGAAAATATGGACGCCCCAAGCAGAAATAATGACCTATTTGCAAAAAAGGAAACAAGTATACTGATTGAAAATAACAAAAACAGGGAAGGAAGCCAATGAACAGCCTGTATGGCACCAGGATGAAATCGAGACACATTCACCCGGTTTCTACCAAATGAAAAAGCCTGTTTGGCAAATGTCCTCAGCGTATTTTTACGTTTGTGATAAACATAGGCTTCTGAAACCAATTCCAGTTTAAACCCGGCTTTTTTTATCCGGATACCCCATTCGATATCCTCCCCTTGATTGGGATCCAGAAAACCTCCGGTTGCTTCATATACTTTCCGGGATACCCCCATGTTGAATCCCCTAGCCTGATACTTGGCGGGATCTTTCACTTTACCACGTATTCCTCCGGTAGTCCAAAAGGAAGTCATGGCAAAGTCCATAGCTTTTTGCAAGGCAGAAAAATCCTCTGCCGCCGCATCCGGACCTCCAAAAGCATCAAGATTTCGGTTTTTAATCGCCAGAGACAATTTAAGCAAGTAATCAGAAGGCAAAATCACATCTGAATCCAGAATTATAAAAAAATCTCCCTGGGCAACCTTCATCCCATTGTTTCTGGCAAATCCCTGACCTGTATTGCCTTGGACAAGATAATTAATACGAAGTTGATTTTTAAAAAAGTCTATTACAGCTCTAGAATCCTTCATCGAGCCATCCTCTATCACTACAACTTCAAAAGTAGTAAAACTTTGATTAAGGAGACTTTGAAGTAGTTCGTGTAATTCTTCAGGTCGATTGTAAACCGGTATGATTACCGAGAACATCATCAATAGTCGAAGTTTATCTCCTCATCGATTTTATATTCGGCATCTTTGGCTTGATTGGAGGTCATTAGTTCAGCAATAAATCCGGTCACAAACAACTGTACACCTATAATTAATGCCACCAGAGCCAAAAAAAACAAAGGCTGATCGGTGATCTCTCTTACCCTATGCCCTTTACCCAGACTATAAACTTTCTCAAAAATCAACCAGCAGGTAATTATAAACCCCGTCAAAAATGAAAGACTTCCTAAAAGCCCAAAAAAATGCATAGGCTTCTTTTTGTAACGGTGCACAAACGAAACAGATATCAAATCCAAAAATCCATTCAAGAACCGCTCTAACCCAAACTTGGAGTAGCCGTATTTTCTAGCTTGATGCCGCACTACCTTTTCACCTATTTTACCAAAGCCATTCCATTTGGCAAGCAGGGGAATGTACCGGTGCATTTCACCATAAATCTGGATGTTTTTGACCACTTTCAGTTTATAGGCTTTGAGACCACAATTGAAGTCATGTAACTTAATTCCTGAGATCCACCTGGTGACTCCGTTAAAAAACCTAGAAGGAATTGTTTTTGTTAAGGGATCATGGCGCTCCTTTTTCCAACCTGACACCACATCAAACTTTCCTTCAGTAATCATCACGTAAAGTCCAGGGATCTCGTCCGGGCTATCCTGTAAATCAGCATCCATGGTTATTACTACATCCCCGCTAGCTTTCTTAAAACCTGCATCCAGCGCTGCGGATTTCCCATAGTTTCTGGTAAAATTCACCCCTTTTATTTCATCGCCTTTTTGGGCTAGCGTATTGATAATTCCCCAGGAGTTATCTGAACTACCATCATTAATAAAAACCAACTCATAAGAAAAGCCGTGATCATGCATGACCCGGCTAATCCATTGAGTTAATTCAGGCAGAGATTCCTCTTCGTTAAATACGGGAACTACAACTGAAATCTGAGGCATAAGTTAATAATCGAGAGACTTGTCTCTTTTCTTTAGGATCGCTCCCAAAATTAAGGCAACTATAGCATAAAATATCAAGATAAATCCAAAACCTTTTAGCTGTCCAGTGACAGTAAATCCATCAAGCGTAGCCGTTCTCATTTCTTCCAACTGCTCTGGAGGCATTGCATCGACAGATGCACCAAATTTTTCCATGGTTTCCAAGGTGGTTTGGAAGGCTTCATCAGCCAATACTTGCGGAAGAGAAGGATCCACAACTTGATAGAGGACCATAAGCCCAATGGTTCCCACCACTGCTGAAATCACCAGTGATATAAAGCTAAAATTAAATGCCGTACCAAAAGACATAAACCCTCCCCTTTCGGCTCGAAACTGAGACCCGAAATAGATAACAAAGGCCACGGCAATCGCTAGAGAAACCAGGCTAAACCAGCCCGAAGCCAATAAAGAAGAATTGATAAAATAGGCTAAATAAGTTATAGCCAAGGATACCAGCCCTATGATTAAGCCTGGTTTAATCGCTGCCTGAAAAGGAGATTGTTGTTCTTCCATGAGTTTGTTAGTTAGGATTTTTCCTTAAAATAATAGATATAATAATAGTAAAAAACAGTCCAGGGATGATTTTCCATAATGCATCATTCAAAGCAATATCCATTGGCACCAATTTACTGATGCTTTCAAGTGTGAGATCGAATGAATTCTCGCCTACTTGGGAGATTATAGAATCCTTACTTGTATCCAATACCGTAAGTTTTGACTCTCTTATTTGGTTGAAAAGATCAGTGTTTATCATCAGTACTGACCATATCCCTACCAAAGAAACCAGCGCTATGAGCATATAAGTAACAAATCCTACCGACATTCCTTCGGAGAACGAAAGATAGCCATGATTACTATACTCTTTGAAAAATTTGATGGCCAAAAATATAGAAATTGGTGTGATTATATATCCAAAGATCAAATTCAAATTTGTCGGGTCAGGATATAACAAAGATAGGACAATGAACGAAAGGACACTTAAAGCCCCCGCGAAACCTCCAAACTTATACGCAGTACTAAAGTATTTATACATTTACTTCTATCAGTTGTCCCTGCTGAATCACATACCTCACTTGTCCCGTCAGTTTTTTTCCATACCAAGGCGAGTTTGAAGAAAGGGATTTGTTTGATTTCTCATTGTATATCCATTCAGCTTTAGGATCGAAGATAGTCCATGTCGGCGATAAGCTATGAGGTAAAATCCCCTTTGGCTTGGAAGTGATTTTTTCTATCAAAAGTGGCCATCCAAGTTCTTTCTCAAGCAAAACAAGACCAGGGAGAAAGGTCTGTAGGCCAATCATCCCAAAATTAGCAAGGTCGAATTCCATGAATTTTGAATCCAGGTCTTCGGGTTGGTGGTTACTTACAAGCGCGTCTATTGTCCCGTCTTTTAATCCTTCAATGAGTGCCTTTCTGTCATTTTGTCCTCTGAAAGGAGGCCTAACTTTAAGATTAGGGTCAAAATCCATTAAATCCTCATCTGAGAACAATAACTGGTAAATAGAAACATCAGCAGTTACTTCCAGTCCCTCAGCTTTTGCCTTTCTGATAAGATCAACGCCTTTGGCGGTATTTATAGTCTGAAAATGAACTCGTCCGCCGGTATATCTGATTATTTCTAGATTTCTTTGTATAGCTACATCTTCAGCTAAATTCGGAATACCCTTCACCCCAAGCATAGTTGAATTTTCACCTTCATGCATATGTCCAAATATTGCAAGCAAAGGATCGTAAGCATGGTCAAAAAGTACACCATTGAATTTCTGCAGATATTGAAGAATCTTCATATAGCGATCTGCATTAGCCAGGGGCTTTACTCCCTCGCCAAAGACGGACACACCCGATTGATGGTGCATATCCAGAATTTCCGTAAGATTTTCACCGTCTGTATTTCTGGTCACCGCCCCTTGAATCAATAACTGAGGCGTGTATTTTTTTGCGCGATTAAGTACAAAGTCAACGTCACCTTTGGATTGGATTACAGGGTCAGTATTGGGAAGAATAACGGCAGCAGAAAAACCACTGGCTACTAAGGAATCGGCCAGGCTTTCTATGGATTCCTTATACTCGTGTCCGGGCTCCCCCATACCGCACCTCAAATCAATCCACCCTGCTGAACATAGCCAGTCAGAAGCATCAATTTCCTGATCAAACCGAGAAGATTCACTTGTAATACTTTGGGTTAATTCTCCCTTATCAAAAACATAATCCCCGGATTCACCTAAACCTTCAGAGTTAACAAGACGGAGACCTTTAAATAGAATAGACATTCAAAATGGACTTTAATGCAAAACTGCAACAATATTCCAAAAAATGAAAAACGGAATGAAAAATAGTAGGGAAAAGAATAATAATATCCGTCAAACAGCTCTTCCAACAAACATCCGGGGTTATTCACAAATCGACGTTTGTAATTGCATACGATATTTAAGGGATCAGCCGGAATAGCTGGGGAGCTGGTTATTTTAAGCATAGATATTTGATAGTCTGAACAGGAAGAATTCAATGTTGGTGACACCTCTGAACTGAGCCCTGAATGCCTTGATTTTTGCATTGA
>NZ_JAJUWR010000059.1 GCF_021390545.1 Algoriphagus sp. AGSA1
CGGACAAACATGTCTAAAAGTAATCAAAAACACCCCCAGGACACCCAAAACGACAAGTCTAAAATACTAAAACACTGTTTGTCAGTTAATTATAATGAAATGGGACTGACGACTGTCGAAGTCAGGACAAAGTGAAAGCGAACAGGAATAAATAGCAAAGCCCGGCGATGTCCGGGCTTTTTCTATTTAGCGAAAGCCTGTTTGGTTTTAAAATTCTGAATGTAGGTACGTGAAGGACCATCTGGGGAATGTGCGTCAGGTATTGCGCAGCCCGACTGTACAGACTTTTATGGCCACCATGGAGACGCAGCATGCGGAAACAGAGGAAATGGAGTTTTCCATGGTATCCGCAGACAGACCGAGCCGGAGCGTAATGTGACTGTGGGTGAGGACCGAGCGTTAAGAATCAGTCCAGTGGACTGATTTAGCGAGGGGCCGGCCTGCAGGGGAGGGTGGCCTGGCTGAAAACAAACAGAGAGGCCAGCTTGTAGGGGATGGTAGGCCCTGGCAGGACCCAGGAGATCTATGCGGGGGACAGCTTGAAACTGCAGGTACATGGGAAGTATGTGGAGGAGGCGATCCCGTCAAGAAACTGTCCGGTGGACAGTTTTAGGGTGAGGCCAGGCTGCGGGAAGGCAAAAAGCCAATGCCGCAAGCTTTATGGCAGCCGGGGGCAGGGAAAGACTGGTGGCAGACCTGAACGAACTGGCGGCAAGCAACCTGCGTGCGGGTGGTGCGAACCCGATCGCTTTACTGAACCTGGCGGATATTTTGGCAAAAGACCTTCAAAAGAAAGAAGCCCCGGAGGCCTACCTGATGCCTGTGCGCCGGTGGCGTATATGCACTATACGATCAGGATTCTAACAGATATGAGGTGGGCAAGAAAGTCCTTTCTAAAAACGCGGCAAACCAGCATGAAGTCTTGGAGGAGAATATGTATATTTCCAAGGACGGATATACGCCACGGCGCACAGGTATGGAGACCTTTGTGGTAAACGAAACGGCAGAGGATGTCTGGTTTGACAATATGATGGTGATGAGTGTGAGTTCGGCCATCGTGCAGGAGACACACTATGACCCATGGGGGCTGGAACTGACGGGGTTGGGCTTTCAGCATGGGAGCATGAAGGCGAACAAGTACCTCTATCAGGGCAAAGAGATGATGGATGACCAAAATCTCAATATCTATGATTTCCATGCCCGGGGATATGATCCCGTCATAGGTAGGACTTTGCAGCAAGATCCCCATGCCGAGAATTATTTATCATTGTCGCCGTATAGTTGGGCAGGGAATAATCCAATGTTGTATGTCGACCCTGATGGCATGGATATCAATTTCTATACTTGGGTTCAAAATGGAGAAGAATGGGAGAGGAAGGAAGTAAGCTTTGATCAATTAGATAAAAATATTCAAAAAGCATTGGAGTCATTTGCAAAAACAAATGAGGGAAATGCTTTTTTGGGTCAATTTGCGAAAGCGGGGGATAAAATAGGGAGCGTTGAGTTCAAAGCAGATGGGGAGTTCTCGAAGCATGAAATGGGTTTTGACCAGTTTAGTGCTTCAGGGTATGCTTATGGTACTAGTGGAGATACATATGATGGGAAAAGAATTGGCTTTTATATGAAACTTAATACAGCAAGAAGTAATGAGGACCAAAACCCAGAATCCTATGCAATTACTGCTGGACACGAAGCATTTATTCATTTAGATCAATATACTGAAAATCTGATTAAGGCGGTTCAGAACAATGACGCTAAAGCTTACCGCGCAATAAAAGGAGAGCGTAGAAAGATTGCGAATGATAGAAATGGCGGACCTGAACATGATGGATATATGGAGAACAAGCAAGAATATGCAAGAATGAGAGGATTTGTTAATCAACTGAAAAATCTCTTAAATCCGTCAGAGGTGAACAAACAAATACAGAAACATGACAATCGACTTAAATAGAATAATTAGAATTTTTGTTTGTTTAGGGCTGATTTTGTTCTTTTCATGTTCTAATAAGAATCTACAATATTCCTACGCATATTATTATGGAAAAGATAGCATTCCATCAAGCTATCAAATAAGGAAGCTACAGTATGAAAAAGATTATCGTACTGATCTTACCTTTTCTTCGGAGGATATAGAAGGGCCATTTCAACAAGTGGGTAAGGAAAAGTATGTGTTGACAAAGGATGGATTAGATAAGGTAATTAGAAAGGGTGATTCTATAATTCGAAAGCCATATCTAACAATATTAAATAGAGAGTGTATAGGATTTTCTTATGATAATGGAATGGATGATGTGATGGCGACCTCCCTTTGCTTTTTGGGTCTTGAAGATATAGTAATCGGAGACAGAGAATATAACGATGCCTATAAGTTTAAAAAGGAACAAGGGGGAATTGATGGGGTCGAATCACTCGTGTATTATGATGCTAGCTTCATACTATTGAAAGAAGAGTATGTCTCTGGATACACTGAAGATTATAGAATTGTAAGATTAGATAAATTAATCAAATTTCGAGACTGACCGGGCTTGGTTTTCAATATGGTGGGATCAAGGCAAATAAGTACTTTTACAACGGGAAGGAGCTGATTGAGGACAACGGGCTTCAGTACTACGATTATGGGGCCAGGATGTACGATCCTGCGATAGGGAGGTGGGGAGTGATAGACCCTCTTTCCGAACAGATGCGTAGGCATTCCCCTTACAATTATGCCTTTGACAATCCGATAAGGTTTATTGACCCGGATGGGATGGCTCCGAAAGATTGCTGCCCTGGAATGAGTAACTCTTTTTCGAGGTCTTTGTTAAGCGATAAAGTACAAGGCAAAGTAAGTGCTGCTAATTCCAATAGTTCCAATATGTTTAGTGCTTCGGTCGGTGTCCAAGCCTTTGGTGTCGGCGGTGGTGTGCGATTAGGGCCATTGAATTTGGGGGCAGGTTTTGGTGTAGCTAATGTTAGCGGCTCCGTTGTAAGTTCAGGTGATGGAGGAGTAGATGCTTCCCTTGTGCAATTGGAGGGCTCAGCTTCGGTTTTAGGAGTTGCCGGGGTTTCTGGGAATTTGGATATCGGTACAGCAAATTTGGGTACTTCTGGTGGACAATTGGTAGGAGATGCCAAATTGGCTGAAGGCGAATATGGAGCAGGGTTTGGAGCGGGATATGGTGATGGGGACGGCTCTCATGGAGTTTCTGCAGGTGGAAGCTCTAACGTTGGCCTAATGGCAAAAGTTGGAGTGTTAAATGCAGAGGTTTCAACTAATTTAAAGGCTGTGGGAAATTATATATCAAGTTTTGTTGACATCGCTTCAACAATAATAAGCGATATGGTCAATGAGGTTATTAACCCAGAAGTCAGGGTTCCAGAAGAGAGACGGTAACAATATTTTATTAAAAAACCTTAGGACAAGTTGTGAAAGGCCAAGGACTGCATTTAGTTCTTGGCTTTTTTGCTTATAAATTGCCCCATCTCACTCACATCCTTTATTACTCCCAAAGAAATGAAAATATATTTATTGTCAGTAGTGAATATAAAGTAATCATCATTGATCCTTATTTTGTACAGTGGGGGGAATATAAACGGGATCAGATTGATGGACTTGACTTCCTCCCAATTATACTGTCTGTTGCTTTTTGGGTTGGATACGCTGATTGTTCTATTGTTTACTTTTATGTGTGCAAACTTGTTTTTTATGGAAAAGAAAACCATGAGACTTAAAAGGGACAAAATAAGTAAGATTCCCACTCCTGAGACTGATATATCGCTATTGTTAATGGTTACGATATTTGGCCAAAAGTAGCCTAAAATGGCAGTAGAAGACAAGATTAAAGAGATGTAAAGAAATAAATATTTAAACAGGTGAGAGTAGACATGGTTGCTTTCATATAGAAAATGTTCCTTATTATTCATTGCCTGGTAGGTTTTCAGTGAGCCTATAAGCACTGGCGGCTTCTATTAATTCAGTTTCTAAATTATCATCGTATTGAAAATTCTGTAACTGCCACTTGTTCTTTGGTTTATAATAAATGAACAGATACCGGATAGGTTGTCGGTCATATTTTATTAGGAATGAATATAGGAGATAGTCTTCGCTTATACTTCTTTTGGAAACAACTTCTTGTCCTTGATAATCCCCTAACTGTTTTATTAGTTTAATTAGTTTGTTTTTTACTTCCGAGGTTTGGTTTTGATCAATCCAATCGTTTGTCGAAAAAACAAACTCTAGAGCTTCGCTTGGTCCTTTAGAGTCATAAAGATCAAAAAAGCGCTCGTTTATTTTTTCAGGAGTTAGGGCTTCCTCCGACTGAGAGCTTGCGTTGGTACAACTAGACAGAATAAAGCTTAAAATGATTAAATATAGAATCTGTTTCATGGGTGATAAATTAATGGGTTCGATTAGCGAAGAGGCATATATTATAAGATAAGTTTGAAATTTAGCTTGCAGATTTTTTCTTGAAAGATCTACTTTTTTATTTTTAAATTGGTGATTTACAAAGCAGCAATACTTTGGAGTTTGGATGCTTTGATGAAAGCATCGATAGTGGCAAAAACGTGAGACTTGTTTTCCGGATCCAGATTTTGGATCTCCTTCAGTTTTTTGAGCGTTTCGTTGTCAATGCGCTCGTACTCCCCATCCTTGACCAGGTAATCCAGTATAACGCCGAGCGCATCGGCGATCTTTGCGGCCACGTCAATTGATGGGATGTTTTCACCCCGTTCGTACTTGCCGATGATATCCCCTGAAGTCCCGACGAGCTTTCCCAGGTCTGCCTGCCTGATTTTTTTCTGCTTGCGGGCGAACGCCAATCTGTCTGAAAAAGCCATAAATACCTCGTTTTTGAGAGTTATATGATAGTGATTCACAAGAATACATCACTTGTAGGTGAAATACAATTGCCATATCTCCGTCTGAGCGTAGAATAAGCGTGGGGCTGGATGTATGTCTGTGACTATATCCAAATATCTTGCTGAATTTGTAATTCAAGGAGCCTGGGATAAGCTCCAATGTCCAGTCCTTTACGGCCACCATGGAGACACAGAATGCGGAAACAGAGGAGATGGATTTTTTCATGGTTTCCGAATCCAGGCAAACCGAACCTGAACATAACGTGACGCAGGGAGGAAACAAGGTGGCCTGGCTGAATGCGGGCAGGGGAAGGATGGTAGGCCCCGGAAGAACCCAGGTGATCTTTGCGGGTGACAGCCTGAAGCTGCAGGTTCACGGCAAGTATCTAGAAGACAAGCAACAGAAAGCCAGTGCGGCCAGCTTTATGGCAGCGGGGGGAAAGGAAAGACTAGTGACTGACCTGAACGAGCTGGCGGTTAGTACTCAGCGTACAGGCGGTGCCAATCCTATAGCTTTGCTGAACCTTGCTGATATATTGGCAAAAGACCTTCAAAAGAAAGAAGCTCCGGAGGCCTACC
Source organism: Algoriphagus sp. AGSA1 (assembly GCF_021390545.1). Classification (GTDB taxonomy): domain Bacteria; phylum Bacteroidota; class Bacteroidia; order Cytophagales; family Cyclobacteriaceae; genus Algoriphagus. Next base: position 5,419 of record NZ_JAJUWR010000059.1, read on the forward strand.
TCATGTATGCACTATACGATCAGGATTCTAACAGATATGAGGTGGGCAAGAAAGTCCTGAGCAAAAACGCGGCAAACCAGCATGAAGTCTTGGAGGAGAATATGTATATTTCCAGGGACGGATATACGCCACGGCGCACAGGTATGGAGACCTTTGTGGTGAACGAGACCTCGGAGGATGTCTGGTTTGACAATATGATGGTGATGAGTGTGAGTTCGGCCATCGTGCAGGAGACGCATTATGACCCTTGGGGATTGGAGCTGACGGGGTTGGGCTTTCAGCATGGGAGCATGAAGGCGAACAAGTACCTCTACAACGGGAAGGAGCTGATTGAGGACAACGGTATCCAGTATTATGATTTTGGTGCAAGGATGTATGATGCTACTATTGGGAGATGGGGTGTAGTGGATCCGCTGGCGGAAAAATATAGCCCAATAAGCTCTTATAATTACGCACTAAACAATCCAATTTCATTTATTGATCCAGACGGAGAGGAAGTTATACCAACTAATTCGGCGGCATTTAAAGCAATTTTAAATACACTTACTGCTGGAGACAAGGCTTATGTTCAATTGGATAAAAACGGAATGCTAAATCGGGATTTAATAAACCAAAGACAATCTGAAAGTGGTAATTTCCAAGCTTTACAAACTTTGGTAAATAGTGATAGAACCACTGAAGTGTCCGTTGCATCAGAATATAAATATAAAGATGATAATGGAGAAATAAAGATAGGTAATTCAAAAGTAAGCTATATTAATGAATTAGAAGAAATGTATCAAGTCTATGGAGGGGCATATTCCAAAGAGCAACTTAAGGAGATGGGATATAAAGATGAAACGCGTCGAAATGGAATGGTTGGAATAACATTGCTCCCGGGTGAGGATTCTCCAAATGGAAACATAATGGTAATTATTGGTGCAGGACAAAAGAAAGAGGATGAAGCAGAAACAACAGCCCACGAAGCATATGGACATGCATATTTCTATGTCGTAGGAAAAGATCCAAATCACGGTCAGAATAGGAATAAGGATAATCAAGAATTGGAAAATCAAATTAAGGAAAGGCAAAAAGAAGCTAAGAAAAATTATGTTGATAATAACTAAAATAGTGTTTTTTCTGTTAATGGTGGTAGGTTGTGCAGCTCAAGAAGTTCCAGCTGAATTTATTGGAGGTCGGGAAAAACTTGATGAGTTCGTGAAAGAAAATATGAAGTGGCCTTTTAAACGAATGGATTACAAGGGGATAGTTTATATCAAATGCACAATTAATGAGAATGGTGAAATTCTAAGTCCAAAAGTGGAGAAGGGCCTATGTGAGAAATGCGATAATGAAGCTTTGAGGTTAGTCAAGACAATGCCTAATTGGAAGCCGTCAAAGAAGAATGGTGAAAACATTTCTTCTGAAGTTATTATTCCTATTGATTTTAGCTTATATGATAATATTTAGGGTCAGATAAATCAAATGAAATCTCCCCCCTCTGGGTGAAGTTTGGTGCACGAACTAGGTGTAGATTGTATCTACACCTTTCTATAAAATAGAATTTGTAATTCGGATAGCTTAGTGGGAAAAAGAATGGGTAGATTTCCGGAAAATAGGTTTCAAATTAACTTTTAAAATGAGCGGAATAGTTGTATTTGATTTGACAAAATAGTTATGCGTAAAGAAATTATTTTCATTGTTTGTTTGATGCTATCATCCTACTTTTTGAAAGCCCAAAACTTACCGGGTGGCATAAATTCAAAATTTCCTGTTTCACCTGTTTCCGGATCATTTCCCAAGCTTCCCACCAAACCCGAAATCCCCTACTTGGAAGAACTCAAACAGATCCAGTCGCTGAAGAAATCCTACGATTCCCTGCAGAGAGAACTCAAAGAACTCAAGGAGATAACCGCTGACAGCACCCAGCGGGACAGCCTTTTTACGCTGACCAAAGAGCGGAGCAGGGAAGTGCTGGAACAGGAAAGCAAAACCCTGGAAAGCCTGATCCAAAGCGAGGATATCCCCGGGGAGGAAATCAAGCATGCGGCAAGAAACACCCTGGAGCGGGTGAATGAATCCAAGGCCAGACTGGAGGATATCAGGCAAGTGGATGAGCTGGAATCCCTGGTGGACCAGAACAATGAAAACCTTAAGGCACTGACCAATGAATGGCTTATGCCCAAAGTAGAAGAACAGCTTACCGGTGTGGTGAAAGAGGGATTTGATCCCAGAAGCGCAAAGCTCCTGGACTTTTACGGTAAAGACGCGTTGGCTGAACTGACAAAAAAAGGATTGCCTTCTGAAGTGCCTTTCGATCAGGCCAAGGAACTTGCCAAGGAGAAGGCAGGGCATATTTCCAATGAATACATCCAAAAGGCAGGAAAGGATTTTTCAAGATTGAAAATCGATTCCCTTGGGAATATAAAGTCTGTTCCATCTGAGCTGAAAAACAAGAAGAAAGAATTTTTTGAGCCAAACAGATTAAAAGGAGTCCCAGCTGTCCACAGGATAGGCATGCTGCTGTGGTATGATCCGCTGACCTCCTTTGGTGACGGGCTGCTGCTGGATTTTGGGCTGTCGTATTCCTTTTCCCAGCAGTTCTCCCTGCTGGGCGGTGGCACCTGGAAAAAGCAGCTTGACGACAAGGAGGAGTTGAGGAGAGAGGGGATTGGAGGCTTTGCGGGAGTTCGTTTCAGCAAGGGCAACTGGTTTGCCCAGGGGACTGTAAACCACAATGAGGTCACCGTCACCAACCCGCCAGGCTATGAGTCCAGGGATTTTGACGGGAAAGCCTGGGCTACCGGTTTCGGGTTGGGAAGAACCATCCCTATGGGCAATACCATACGCTCAGTGGTGATGGGCTCCGTTGATCCCTTTTTTGACAAGAGATCCAGTTTACATAAAAGCAGGGTGCAGCTGAAGATCGGCTTTGAGATAGGTTCCTTCAGGAAGCTCAGGAAAGAAGTGAAGGAGCTGGTTCCGCTGGATGGACTGGAGGAAAAGGGAAATGAAAAGGTGGAGTATTATCTGAAGGACCTGGAAAATTGATGGGTGGGGTTTCCATGGAAACCCCACTGCGGCCTAGTTGGCGAGTCTTCCTGACTGCCCTGCCTACTCTAGTTGGCGGAGTCTTCCTTTGCCCCCGTGAGTGTACCACTCACGGCCTTTCTGGTCGGGTTTATGTTGTTCAGGATTTCTAATCCGATAATTGATTCACAAACGCTGTACACCTCCTCGGGACAATGTTTCGCCTTATCACGATGCATCATGTCCTGCCTGTCCCAATGTTTTAATCTCGAGAACGGAGCGATTTACTGCCGTCCTGAGAAGCCTAAGTGCGCTTCCTTGTTCCGGCGGAACAGGGCTTCAGGGCAAAGAAGATATGCCCCGTCCCAAAAAATCATTCCCCAAGTCCATAAATTCTTTGGGATAAGAAAGATCTAATAGTTGAAATGGTCATTTTAGCTGTATTATCTTTTAGCTTATTACTATTTATAAAGTTGCCCGTCATCGAACGTTTTTGTTCGGAAAGAAAAGAATGGATTAAATGAAACAGTATTATTGTAGCTCTCAGCACTTTTTTCACTGGCACGGAAGTCGATAAACAAGTGACAGGTTTATCTTCTATTCGAATGCTATGCTAAAACATCATCTTATTCTTGTCTATAGAAACCTCCGAAAAGACAAAAGTACTTTTTTGATCAATCTTATCGGGCTTTCCACCGGGCTTGCAAGCGTCATGCTGATCTTTCTCTGGGTAAGGGATGAAATAAGGGTGGATAAATTCCATGAAAATGAAAATAGTCTGGTCGAGGTAATTGAAATTTACGCCGATCCGGAAAAACCGGGAGTGAATAACTATACGGCCGGGATGTTGGCAGAAGTATTGGCAGATGAAATGCCGGAAGTAGAATATGCCGTGCCAACCAGAATCTTGTCAGACAAGAAAACCATTCAGGTAGAGAACCGCTATGTAAAGGCCATTGTACAGTATGCGGGAAAAGACTTTTTCAACGTATTTTCTTACAATCTTGTACAAGGGGATAAAAACCGGGTGCTGGCCGATAAAAATTCTGTCGTGATCTCTGAGGAAATGGCAAGGAAGCTATTTAACACCACAGACAATGTGATCGGTAAAATGATTGAAATACCCCAATACAAGCCTTTTAGGATTTCAGGGGTTTTTGAAGGGACTCCGGTCAATTCTACCGCACAATTTGACGTGATCCTTTCTTTTGAGGAATATAAAGAGGTAAATCCCAATGCGCTGAATTGGAATTACAACATAGCCAATGCCTATCTGGTATTGGACCAGGGAACTGATGTGGGGGAGTTTAATGAAAAAATCGCCCATTTTTTAGAGGGTAAAAGAGATGAGGCCTATACCGGCCATCTTACCCTATCCACCAGTCCTTATTCTGAAGCCTATTTGTACAGCTATGCCCAGTATGAAAACGGCAAACCTAATGGTGGAAGAATAGAATATGTCTGGCTTTTTTCCATTATAGGCTGTTTTGTCTTGGGCATAGCCTGTATCAATTTCATGAACCTTTCCACGGCCAAAGCCTCAGGTAGGTTAAAAGAAGTTGGGATAAAAAAGGCAATAGGCGCGGATAGAAAAACGCTCGTGCTTCAGTATCTGGGGGAGTCTGTCATGATGGCTTTTTTGTCCTTGTGCATTGCTTTGCTTATGGTTCAGCTCTTTTTGCCCCAGTTCAATACGATCACCGGTAAGCTTCTTTCTTTCAGTTTCGATCGGGAGCTACTGATGATTGTATTTGGAGTCACATTGTTGACAGGAATAGTTGCGGGCAGTTATCCGGCCCTATACCTATCCAATTTTAAACCCGTACTCGTATTGAAGGGCAAACTCAATGGTTCAAAGGGCGAAATATGGGCCAGAAAAGGGCTGGTGATATTTCAATTTGCCCTTTCATTGATCTTGATTGTTTCTGTGGTGGTGGTGTATAAGCAGATTGAATTTGTCCAGTCACAAAATCTGGGTTACGACAAAGAAAACATCCTGTATTTTGACATGGAAGGAAAAGTCGAGGAGAATCTTGAAACCTTTATTTCGGAGATGCAGCGGATTGATGGGATTGTGGATGCCTCCAGCATTGGGCAGAGTGTGGTAGGGGGGAGCCAGAATACCTTTGTGATCAATGAGTGGGAAGGGAAAGATCCTGATGTACAGATTCCATTTGAAACGAGACCTGTCAATTACGGCATGATAGAATTGCTCGGGTTGGAAATGAGTGAAGGAAGAGCTTTTTCCAGGGAATTTGGAGCGGAAGATTCGAAAATTATCTTTAATGAAACAGCAATCGAGGTCATGGGGCTGGAAAACCCTATCGGAAAAACCATTTCAATCCAAGGCACCCAACTGGAAATCATCGGGGTGACAAAGGATTTTCATTTTGCTTCACTCCACGAGAAAATAGATCCCCTGTTCTTTGTCCTGCGCCCTACCTGGACGCACAAAATAATGGCGAGAATAGAAGCAGGGAGGGAGCAGGAAACGATTGGGAAATTGAAAGATTTTTATCAGATATATAATCCCGGGTTTTCGTTTGACTTTAAGTTTTTGGATCAAGAATATCAGGCACAATACATAGCAGAACAACGGGTGTCTGTACTTTCCCGGTATTTTGCAGGAATAGCCATCCTGATTTCCTGCTTGGGCTTATTCGGTTTGGCAGCTTATACGGCTGAGAGAAGGGTCAAAGAAATCGGCATCCGTAAGGTTTTGGGCTCCAGTGAATGGAAAATCATACAACTGTTGTCGGGTGATTTCGCCAAAATGGTTTTGGTCGCCATTTTCATTGCATTGCCCTTGAGTTATTATTTGACTTCTAATTGGTTGGGTGGGTTTTACTATAAAATTGACCTACAATGGTGGTACTTTATAGGAGCTGGGGCATTGACCATGGTTATTGCCTTGCTTACGGTAAGTTTCCAATCCATCAAAGCAGCGCTGATGAACCCGGTGGAGAGCCTGAAAAGCGAATAGAGAGTATTTAGTAGCAAGTATTAAGACATAGGATTTAAGATGTTAGAATCAAGAGACAAGAACAAAGAGCCAAGAGTCAAGAAACAAGACAGATTCCTATCTGTAGGTAGGGTCTTGCCTATGCCAGTGTCCTCACTGGCATATTCCAGCAGGAAAGTCCCATTCATCCTTTAAAGGGAATTCCAGGATTATGATCCAAGCATTTAGTTCAATAAGCCAATAAACGCCCGCAGATGATTACGGCAATCCAAACGGCCATGGAGACTAATGCGGGTATTTTAAAGTGCAGTGAATGTCCGGAAGGATTTTCCAAGTCAAACTGCCTTTTAAAAACAAATTTGTGAAATATAAGGGCGTTTAGTGCCGCCGCAATCAGCAATACCATTTTTAACCGGAAAACCGGATCCAAACCCAGTGTTTCCGCATTGGTGATAAATAACAGTAATCCTGAAGGGATCACCAGGATTAACCCGCGCTGAGACCACGGTAAGAGGAAGCGGGACATAGCTGACAAGGGCAGATTTTTGGAAAAACCCAATAGACGAAGATCAAATAAAATCGCAGCGCCTACCAGAAGGACAATACCCAGAATATGGATAATCTCCAAAGCAGGATACATCCATAGGGATTGACGGATTGCCGTCGCCCAAGTTGAATGCTCAAGCCAGTGAAGGTATTCCGACACGATTATCTAAGCTCGTACTTTTTCTTGTCCACGTAAATGGTTTCAGCCCGCATCTCTCCCTTTTCTCTTTTATGCGGGTATGCAATAATTCTTACCGAAGTTCCTTTTTTGATCATTTCCGCAGATAGGCCACGTGCTGTCATACGGCTTGCCGGAGCCAGAATGACCGTCCATGGTTCATTTTGATAGCTTACTTTGGCTATCGTATGGGGATTCTCGAAAGTGGATTCTTCAATGGTGGATTCAAAGTCCAGAACTTTGGTCTGATCATAATTAGACCATCCATGATGCAGGTATCCAAATGAGACGCATAGAATAAATAGGAGCAAGAGAGCGGTGTTTCTTAGGTAGATCATGATCATTTGGAGTTTGATACGACTTAAATTTAAAGAAAAATCCATGTAAGTCATTTATAATCAGTATGTTTTTTGACGATAAGTGATCTGATTGATGTGTGGGATTTATCTATGGATGCCGGAGGTGTTGGAGTTGGGATTCTATACTTTTTCCCTTTTTGGACAAGGGGTTTCAGCTAAACAGCCATGGAGTGGCCAAGAGATACAATGTCTCAATCAATACGAGAAATCGAGCATGATCACGTACGTACGGGAACACACACCGGGATGATTATAAGACCTGCGAGATTCCCTGCCCGACGACAGGCGGGCATGTGACCTATAAAAAGCAAATTAGCAACACATGAAACATAGGATCCAAAGAAATGCTTGCTAGCGTGAAGGGTATGGAGCGTACGTTTGATTATATCTATGGTCTTGGCATGTCGATTGGAGAAAAACACATTTACGGCAATTTTATCTCAATGGATATAGGCAGCAGTATAATCGCCTCTATTCGCAATAAAACAGGGATGACCATTTCAGGCATCATTGGTTCTGTAACGATGAAAAACCATTGCTTTATCATTGATCAGGAAAAGGCGGAAATTTTATTGAAAAGTGAACTGGATTAGCAAATAGCTCACGACCACACTGGTGGCCCATTTATACTTATACTTTACGATCAGTCCTCAATTCGGTAAGTATTCCCAGTTGATAATTAAACAGATTGGATAACAAGAAAGCTCAAATCCTGTGAATCCGGGGTGTTTACTATTGTTTGGAAGAGTTCCTCCGATGCCTCAGCCCACTTCCTTGTTCCGGCGGAGCAGGGCTTCGACACAAATATGATCTGTCCAATTCCAATGGACTCTTATCCAATTTTTAGGTGGGTGAAAAATAAATCCTTATTTATTCTACAAAAGTATAAGATATTTATTACTTTTACTTTCGTAGGACTAATTAAGGCATAGATGAAAGGATCATATTTAGGAGAATTGGAAGAACTGATTCTGTTGACGGTAGGGGTATTATACCCTGAAGCTTATGGTGTTTCTGTGATGGATGAACTTAAGGTTCAGGCAGGCCGGTCTTTGAATATCAGCGCCGTCCATTCCGTGTTGACTCGCCTGGAGGATAAAGGTTATTTGAGATCACATATGGGTGAACCCACAGTGGAGCGGGGGGGGAGAAGGAAGCGGATTTTCACGATCACCGCTGCGGGTAAAAATGTGCTTGAAGAAAGCCAGTCTCTGAGAAATCAGCTTTACGCCATGATTCCAAAACCCGCGTTTGAATTTAAACTTACCTAGGTTAACGTATTCTATATGAGACCAAAACCCCCAAGATGGGCCGATAGGTTCCTTACCTGGTATTGCAGGGAAGATCTCCTTGATGAGATACAAGGTGATATTTACGAGTTATACGAGAGAAATGAGAATAAAAGGGCTGCCAATTGGCAGTTTGTGTGGAATGTCATCCGTTTTTGTAGGATAAAAAACATTAAAAAGAAAAGTTCAAAAACTTATTCAAATACCATTACAGCCGCTATGTTGAAAAACAATCTCACCGTATTTATAAGAAATTTCCGTAAGAATCCCAACCACTCTTTACTGTCGGTTTTTGGCCTGTCCATTGCCTTTAGTTGTACCTTGCTTATAAGCCTCTGGGTGATCAATGAATTTTCCTTTGATAAATTCCACAAGGATTCAGAAAAGCTCTATAAGGTAATCACCCATGTAGAAGCGAACGGTTCATTTCAGACTGAATCTACGGCGGGCTTCAATATGAATGCTGAAAGCATACCCGAAGTGGAAGAGGTTACACATGTTTCAACGGGATCCAGATGGCCGCATGAACTGTGTTTTTGGCCAGAAAACGGAGACGGGGAATGCGTTTATTTTAACGGGGTGTATGCAAGCCCAAGTCTTTTTTCCACATTCTCTTTCCCTGTTCTGAGCGGTGATCCAAATCCCCTGAAAAATGTTGAGCAGATTGCTATTTCGGAGAAAATGGCCAAGACTCTGTATGGCGAAGAAAGTCCCCTGGGGAAAATCATCAATATTGACGGGTCCAAAGAAGTAGCTGTTGCGGCGGTCTTTCAGGATATCCCATCACAGTCTTCCATCAAATTTGATTTTGCGCTTCCTTTTTCTCTCTTGCAGCGGCAATGGGGTATTGGTGACGAATCACTTCAGGCTCAGTTTTTCAGCGCTTACCTGAAAACTTTCTCCAAGGTGCCGGCAAAGCAACTTTCCGGGAAACTCAATCACCCGACAGTCATAGGTGATGAATATCTCTCCAAAAAAATTTCCTATGAAGCGGTTCCATTTACTGACTGGCATCTGAACAACACCTATGAAAATGGGAAGAATGCAGGAGGACGGATTGATTACGTGAGGCTCTTTATACTAATTGCGTTGCTTGTGTTGACGATGGCTGTCATCAATTTTGTGAATCTTTCCACCGCCCGGGCTACCCTAAGAGCAAAAGAAATCGGTGTAAGAAAGGCAATTGGAGCAGCAAGAAGCAGTTTGGTCGCTCAGTTTATGAGTGAATCATTTCTGCTGGTTTTTATTGCATTCCTGCTGGGGATTGCCTGGACGGTACTTGTCCTTCCCCAGTTCAACCATCTGATTGACGATTCCCTGTCCCTGTCTCTGATAGGGGGTGCGAATATGCTTTACTTACTTGCCTTCTTGGTTTTGGTTGCACTCCTTGCGGGATTGTATCCCTCCTTCGTGATGTCTTCCTTCCAATCTGCCAGAATCCTTAAAGGATCGGGAGCAGGTATGTTAAACGGCTCTATGAATATCCGTAAAGTACTGATGACGACTCAGTTGTTTCTCTCAATCGGCATCACTTTATTCAGTACGGTAATTTACTTTCAGTTGGATTTTATCCGCCAGAAGAACCTGGGTTTTGACAGGGAGAATATGATCCGATTAGAGCCTACCTATCGATTGCTCAAAAGCTATGATGCTTTCAAAAGTGAGACGCTTAGGAGCGATGCGGTTACGGACATGACTGCTGCGAATGCAAATCCCATGATTATAGGCAACAATACTATCGCCGTGGATTGGGCAGGGAAATCACCCGATTCCCAGATCAGTTTTCAGACCATTGGAGGCTTGGCCAATTTCAGTGAATTATTCGGGCTGCAAGTGTTGGAAGGAAGACCTTTTTTAGCCGAAAAGCAGACAAAGGACTCGCTTGCCACGGAGGCTTTGATTACAGAGACAGCTGCTGCCTATCTTGGATTTGAAAATCCGATCGGTGAAAAAATAAGAATTCATGATTACCTGGATTGTGAAATCGTAGGGGTTGTAAATGATCTACATACGGCTTCCCTGAAAGAATCCATTCAGCCCCTGATTATTCATAGAATGCCAATTGAATACCTCCCCGGAATATACATTAAATACAAGCCGGGAGAGGCCCAGTCTGCACTTGCGGCTATTTCTGAGTCCTATAAGCTCTTCGAGCCCGATGTCACCCTCAAGTATTGGTTCCAGGATGAGACCTTTGACAATGTTTACAAAACTGAATCCATTGCTTCTAATCTGGTACTGACGTTTTCAGTGATATCTATAGTTATTGCAATTATCGGAATAGTGGGATTGGCTACGTTCAATACCTTGCGGAAAACCAAGGAGATTGGTGTGCGGCGAGTGTTTGGAGCCTCCCAGTTTGAATCTCTTTTGGTGTTGGTAAATGAATTTGTATGGGTCTTGTTACTGGCATTTCTTGTAGCAGTGCCAGTAGCGTGGTTTGCATCGCTAAAATGGTTGAATACCTATGCCTACAAAACGGAAATGCCATGGGTGTCTTTTCTATTGATTATAGTTGGGGCAGTGCTATTGATCCTTGGGATTATCTGGATACAAAGCCAGAAAACAATCGCCACTAATCCTACCAGATCTTTGCGTAGCGAATGATTTGAAATTTCCCAAAAGGCTGATTGGGATCATTTACCGGATGAATGTCTTCGGATGATTTCGGGCTTTATTGTGGAGGCTTGGGAAAATGTGGTTTTAAGTCAGCGGCAAGGAGGTTTTTATTTCAAAAACAGGCTCGCTATATCTGGGGATTCAGTCCATTCTTAGTTTTATCACCAAAGAAGATATCAGGGTGATTAGCCCAATACTAAGTATTGAATTGTCAACCCCAAAAAAGTCGGCTATCAGGCCCGTCAAAATTGCCCCAAATGCATAGCCCAAATCACGCCATAATCTGAATACACCGATGCTGTTGGCACGTTGTTCGGGGTGGGTATAATCTGCGATTGCGGCAAGGAATGTGGGATAGACCACCGCTGTACCCGTCCCTAATAGGATACTCAAAATTGCGAAATGGGTAAATGAGGTAGCAAATATCATGGTGGTGATGGCTATGCCTTGGATGAGCATACCCCAAAACAGCATGGATTTTTTCACCCAGATATCTGCTAGTTTACCGGTGACCAATTGGCCTAATCCCCAAATTATCGGATAAATAGCTGCCATTTTTCCAACCTCCGCCAGACTAAAACCTTTACTTGCCAGGAGTATGGGGAAAAGCCCCCAGATCATCCCATCATTCAGATTGTTGACCAATCCTGCCTGAGTAATAGAGCCAAGGTTAGGATTTGACCAAGTGGTCTCACGAAATACATTGTTTAGCTTTTTGACCTGACTTGCTTTGGTCTCGGAATTGACATGATGGCCCGTGTCCTTTACAAGAAAATAACTGGCTAAAAGACCTGTCACGGCAAATCCTATCCCCAAATAGAAAGGGTAGGGGCGAACCCCATATTCTGAGGCAATCCACCCGGTGAGAAAAGCGACTATACCTACGGCCAAGTAACCTGCTGATTCATTCAATCCCATGGCCAGTCCCCTGTTCCTATCTCCTACCAAATCGATTTTCATCACTACAGTACTTGACCATGTCAATCCCTGGTTTATTCCCAATAAAATATTGGCGCCTATTATCCAGTTCCAGTGGGCCGCATAGATCAGAATAATCGGAACCGGAAGTCCAATAAGCCAACCGGTCACCAATAGGTTCTTTCGCCCCATCCCATTGGCAAATACACCAGTGTAATAGTTGGTAACGGCTTTGGATATTCCGAATACCACAATAAAGGACAGAATAGCAGATTTGGCAGCTATGCCAAAATCGGCTTCTGCAAGCTCCGGCAGAACGGTTCGCTCCAAGCCTATCATGCCGCCAACGAAGCCATTGATGATGACCAGTAATGTGAACTGCTTCCAGTTCTCTTTTAGTCCTAATCTAACTTCCATGATTTTTACGATATGGCAGAACGATTAGCTGTTATGGAACTGGTTTTTTCCCCTGCACAGCCAGTGACCACAGGAATGGATTTATCAAAGTTTACCGACTTTAAAGCCTCAGGATTGTTCTTTTTCAGCGCAGAGTAAGCGTCTAAGTGGATGCTGCCCGGTATTATCCATTCCTCTCTTTCGCTGGTTGGCCTGACATCCAGGACAGTCATTTTTTTGACTGCATCCAGCCAAGCTCTTAATGTGTTGGTCTTGGTTTCTTTTTGTCCCATCGTATTTGATTTATCGATACAAAGGACGGGGTACTTAAAACCAATCTCTTTTACATTTGTTAAATAATCAGGAGATTGCTGCTCTGATGCGGCTAAGGCTAACCTGGGTTATTCCCAGATAGGAGGCGATATGCTTTAAGGGGATTTCCCTGACCACCGCAGGTGATTTTTCAATAAGATCCTGATATCTTTCTTCTGCGGTATGAAATTGCAGACTTTCAAGCCTGTTGATGGTGTCAACATAAGAACGCTCCACGATCTTTCTAAACAGTCTTTCGACCTCATGATATTTCTCAAATAATTCAAAAAGTGGATTTGCCGGTATGGCAATAAATGTTGTATCGCTTATAGCCTGAATGGCTTTGTGGCTAGGTTTCCCTGTAAAGAGGCTTTCAGCCCTGATGATCATGTCGTTTGCGAAGGCAAAGTATTCAGTGACGTCCTTATCCTCTTTAAAATAATTTATCCTCGCAGTTCCTTCTACCACAAAGTAAATGGTTCTGCAAGTCTGGCCAATGGATTGAAGGTTATCGTTTTTTCTGATGTCGACGGTCGAGCACATGTTCTTTATGCCCTCCTTTGCTTCTTCAGAAATCGGGGAGATGTCGGATAAGTAGTTAAGAAATTTGTTGAGCTGTTCCATCAGTATAATTTGAATCGGCTAAGGTTGTCTAATTCCCGGAGTTAAATGTGGATCAGTCCTAAAAGTTGGGGGAATTGACTGAATCGATTTTCTTTGTTGAAAAAAAGAATTGGAAGAAAAGGATTACCTCAGCTTGCTTTTGCCGCATGGCCTGCTTGAATTTTTCAAGGTTACTT
>NZ_JAJUWR010000060.1 GCF_021390545.1 Algoriphagus sp. AGSA1
AAGTAACCTTGAAAAATTCAAGCAGGCCATGCGGCAAAAGCAAGCTGAGGTAATCCTTTTCTTCCAATTCTTTTTTTCAACAAAGAAAATCGATTCAGTCAATTCCCCCAACTTTTAGGACTGATCCTGAGGGAGGGGAAACTTGGTCAAGGCGCGCCTGCATGTCCTCCCAGTCTTCCTCAGAGAAAGGGATCTCAGCCGAGTCAGCTATTTTCCTCAGAGCTTCATCCAGCTCCTTGTCGCTCCTATCGTAGGATTTCTTTCTCATGGCTTCTGGGTTTTAACAGCTCTCTTATTTTTTCTCTTGCGCGGGAAAGATTGGATTTGGAGGTTCCGATACTGGTATCCATCATTCCTGCTATTTCTTCGTGGGTATATCCATCCAGAATATAGAGATTGAATACCGTGCGATAAGCTGTGGGCAATCTCTGGATCAATCTGACCAATTCATTGTACTGCATGTCATCCAAAGCGCTTGGCTGGGCATCCTCTGATTCGGGAATAAATTCGAGACCTGTTTCATGAGATTGCTTTTGATGTTTTTTGTAATAATTGATACAGAGATTTACCAACACTTTTCTAAACCATGGTTTGAAGGGTTGATCGGGGTTGTATTTTTTAGGGTCGGCAAACAGCACCATGAATCCGTCATGCAGAACTTCCTTCGCCCCTTCACGATTGGAGGTATATCTAAGGCATATACTCATCCCATAACTGTAATAGAGTCTATACAGTACCTCTTGGTCTTTACGGTTTTTCTCCACCAGACCTTGCCAGATTTTTTTGTCCAGAATTTCAGATTTCACATTCCCAAGCTTGCTTTAGCCCATACAAGAGACATCTAAAATTGGTTGCGTGGGTAATTAAAAATAAGTAAAGTTTTCCCCTTTTTGTGTTTTTAGTGAAAACCTCGATTGGTGAGCCAGTCGAACTACAGTGCTTATGGTTATAGTGGTCTTTCAATAAAAACAGCCGGGTTTCCCCGGCTATTCAGATTATAGGTTAGAATTATATTTTAATTTTTAATACCCTGGATTCTGATCCGCATTGCTTAACGCCGAATTATTATCCAGTTCCACAGTAGGGATAGGAAGCAGGTCATTTCTGGACTGGTAACCGAAAATAGGTTCACCTTCCAAAAAGCCCAATCGTCTCCATCTACGGATATCCCGGTTTCTCACCTGTTCTCCTGGCATTTCTACCCTTCTTTCATGCTGGATGGCGATTCTTGTCTGTTCCTTGGTACCAGTAGGGTATTGCGCGGTCGGGTATTCCGGCATTTTTACATCCGCCCTGTTTCTTGTCATATTGAGGTAAGGCAATGCAGCTGCAGGGCCCGTGAGTTCATTTTCTACCTCTGCCATCATCAGCAATACATCTGCATATCGTATAGCCCGGAAATTGATGCCGGATTGCGTGTTTTCATTTGCTCTCTTGTAGATCGTCTGGTATTTCCTCCAGCTAGGCTTGCTGAAATCACCCTGTACGGTAGATTCGTCCAATACACTTGCCCCTCCATTGAAGGTGTCGCCTAGGCGGTAGAAATTGTAGCTCATCCGCGGATCTTCTTTTGGAGCTCCATTGGACGGTTTTTCAAATTCAGCCACCAGTGCCGTGTTTGGAATCAGGTTTCTCCAGGCATTAGGCCCATACTCTTGCCCCCTGAAGGTAACCTCAGCTATCCCTGTGCCATCAGCATTCCACCCACCCTCGTTACCAAAGGATTCAGAAAACTGGATTTCCCAAATTGATTCAGAATTGTTTTCATTTTCCTCCTCAAAATTATCCAGATATCGGTCAGTCAATGAATATACATTTGAATTGATAATCTCTGTCAGGAATGGTTTTGCCCCTGCAAAATCACCTTGGAATAGCAAAAGCTTGGCAGCCACTGCCTGAGCCGCACCCTTGCTTGCCCTTCCCACATCAGTGCCTGAATAGGTGGAGCTAAGCGGGAGCCGTGAGATCGCCTCATTTAGATCACTCAATGATTGTGCATAGGATTGTTCTTGGGTAGCTCGCGGAAGTCCTTCTGGTGAGGTGGCAGAAGTCACCATCAATGGAACGCCTCCCCATAAAGTAGATAACTCATAGTACGCTAGACCTCTTAAGAAATAAGCCTCCCCTACAATCCTCGACCGTAGTGCATCAGTAATGTTTTCCGTTGCATTATCTGCGTTTTCTATGACTAGGTTGGCGCGGTGGATCAAACGATACCACCCTCTCCAATTTGCTTCTATCAGAGGATTGGAGCCATCAAAACCGTGGTTGAGTACTTGTGCTCGCTGAGCTTCAAGCTGTGCGCCCCCGCTTTCCACATCGTCGGATAATAGATCGTGAAGAAAGAAATACTCTCTGTTATATAAATTATTCCCCTGAAGTGTGGCATATACAGCATTCACTGCCGCTACAAGTTGAGGGCCTGTACGGTAAAATGTCTCCGTTCCCAATTGATTGGGATTAACCGGATTTAATACCTCCTCATCACAGGCTATCATACCAACAGACATGATAATTGCCAAAAGTGTGGATCTTGTTTTCATGATTTTTCCTTTTTTAAATTAAAATGCAAGTTGAATTCCTCCCATGATCGTACGCGCTGCCGGAAACTGCCCATAATCAATCCCAGAGCCCAGCGATGAATTGATGCCTGTTCTTACTCCGATTTCCGGATCATATCCAGTGTACTGAGTAAATGTCAGCAGATTTTGGGCTGATACATATACCCGAAGTTTTGAGATAGTCCCTTTGCTCCACGCCTGCAATACTGAATTTGGGATACTGTATCCCAAAGAGATGTTTTTCAAACGGAGATAAGAGCCATCCTCCACGAATCTGGAGCTTGCCCTAGCATTTCTGTTTGGATCGCCGGAAACCGCACGCGGTACATCGGTGTTGGTATTGCTAGGTGTCCATCGGTCAAGAACCACATCACTCGCACCAAACAGACGAGTCATACCCTCAGTATGGAAGCGAAGATTGTTGAAAATTTCGTTCCCGGAGACTCCCTGCCAGAACATGGTAAAGTCAAATCCCTTATAGGAAGCATTCACATTCAATCCATAGGTGAAGTCTGGTAGATAGTGGCCTAAGTTCACTCTATCGTTTGCATCGATGACTCCGTCGTTATTGATGTCTCTAAACCGGATGTCCCCTGCGGCTGTATGGATAGTAGGGTCATACTCACCAAGATCATCCGGCAGGTTTTGTCTTGGGGCAGATTGTGCCTCTTCATTACTCTGGAATATACCGTCCGCTATCCATCCATAGAAGTAGGCAATAGGCTGGCCTTCTTCCGTAAGGGTCATTGCATCCCCTTGGAAATCCGGGCCAAAGATGGTGTTTCCGGTTCCCAGGGAAGTCAATTCGTTGGTTACAAATCCCATGTTACCGTTGATCCCCATTTGAAAATCGCCTTTACGTAAATCGTACCCGGCTGTTATCTCAAAACCGGTATTTTTCACTGTTCCTACGTTGGCTACCGGCGCACCATCATATCCCAATGACGGTGGGATAGGCACTCCGAGAATCATGCCTTCTGTGGTGTTCTCATAAAATTCCAAGGATAAATTGAACTGGTCATTGAATAGACCTAAATCCAAACCGAGGTTTTTCATGATCGTGGTTTCCCATTTCAGATCTGCATTGGCAAGTGCCGAAATCGTACTTCCTGTAAGCAGATTATCGTCAAAATTGTAAAACAAGTTGGAGTTGATCGTGGCCTGATAAACATAGTCGCCTATTCTGTCATTTCCGGTCTCACCATAACTGGCACGGAGTTTAAGATCACTTACAGCCGCCAGGCTTTTCATAAATCCCTCCTCGCTTATTCTCCATCCTAAGGATACGGAAGGGAATGTACCCCATTTGTTTTCAGGACCAAATCTTGATCCTCCATCTCTCCTGATGCTTGCACTTACCAGGTATTTCTGTGCATAATCATAATTAACCCTTCCTACATAAGATATTAACGCATATTCTGTTCTGGTGCTGTTAGTCGTCTGGTTTTCAACACCTTGCAGTTCTCTTACATCATTGGTCAGCGAGTTTTGTCCTTGTCCATTTAGACTGGTAAATGTGGAGGTCTGTCTTTCGATCACTCCCAAAAGATCAATGTGGTGGTTGCCAAAATCTTTCTCATAGGTCAGCTGGTTACTGAAAAGCGGGGACACAAAATTTGTCTTGGTCTTGGAAATTGTCGCAAATGGCTGGACACTAAAGTCACCTGCGTCGAAACTTGGGGCGTATTGGAAATTATCTCCCATTCCCACATCCAAACCCACGAGAAACTTGTAGTCTAGTCCTTTTAGGATATTAACACTTACATAAGCTGAGCCTAGAATTTTGTATTCCTGACTGTTGTTTTCCCTCAGTTCGGCATTTAATACCGGATTCTCAGGATCTGAACCATCCACTCTATCGGAGGCCCTGAATCCACCTGGGCGAGAGGCATCTCTTACTGGGATGTATGGAACGGCTTTTACAATATGCTCCAGCTGACTCCTACCCCCGGAAAAAGGCTCAATATTTCTATTGGAGTAGGCGATAGTAAGAGTCTGACCTATTTTCACCCTGTTGTTGACTTTGTATTCAGTATTCGAACGCAAAGATACCCGCTCGAAATCCGTGCCTCTCATGATGCCTTCCTGAGCGAAATAGCCTAGGGAAAAATTGTAGAGAACATTATCGGTACCTCCGGATATTCCCAGGTTATAGTCCTGGATAGGGGCGGTACGGAACATCTCGTCTTGATAATCAATATCATTGTTGGCAAATTCTCCCAGATTGTCAAAGCGTGCAGGGGCATCATCACCCGCATTCCCCAATAACTCCCTACCAAAGGCGATATATTGATCTCTATTGAGTAGATCTAGGGTTTTCCAGGCTTGCTGAGATCCATAATAGGCATCCATGGTCACTAGCGGCTTTCCTTTTTTACCTTTTTTGGTAGTCACCAGGATCACGCCGTTTGCTCCTCTAGAGCCATAAATGGCAGCTGTAGAAGCATCTTTAAGCACCTCTATAGATTCTATATCCGCAGGATTGATCTCATTTAATCCTCCTGCCGGCATCCCGTCGATCACATACAGGGGATCATTGTTTCCCACAGTACCTATACCCCTGATCCTAACGATAGGATTGGTACCGGGTGAGCCGGTATTGGTTACGTTGACTCCAGCTGCCCTGCCTTGTATAGCTGAGGCTAAGCTGGCTACAGGTAATGCGCGGATTTCTTCGGATCCTACTGAGGAGATGGCACCGGTGACCTTGGCCCGTTCTTGGGTACCATAGCCTACCACCACTACTTCAGAAAGTGAAGACAGATCCTCTTCCAGGGTTACATCCAACTCACTGGCATTGCCTACCATGACCTCTTTGGAGGAGTAGCCAATAAATGAGAAAACCAAGATGGATTCGTCGGAGGGGACAGTTAGGCTAAAGTTGCCGTCAATATCTGAGGCCGTACCGATGGTGGTACCTTTAACCAGGACATTCACACCGGGCATAGTCTCGCCGGTTGAAGATTTGATCACGCCGCTCACATTTCTGCTTTGGGCGTAGGAGCTTCCTGCTACAAAAATCAGCAGGACAAGTGTCAGCACCGAG
The DNA here is from genome assembly GCF_021390545.1 of Algoriphagus sp. AGSA1. Taxonomy (GTDB): domain Bacteria; phylum Bacteroidota; class Bacteroidia; order Cytophagales; family Cyclobacteriaceae; genus Algoriphagus. The sequence goes on from NZ_JAJUWR010000060.1 coordinate 5,608, forward strand.
CCGTGAAAATATTTCCACGGAAATAGTGCCCGAGATTTTGGGTAAATCAGGTTACACATAAGTTTTAGTAAATTTTTAACAGGTTCGTTTAACCTGTCAGGTTTGAGATGGGTAAATTGTAAAAATTCTGAAAATCAGAATCTGACTATGAATGTAGAAATAATATTGAAATCTTAATAGGATTCTGATAAATTATTTAGGTACCATATAAAAATCTGTAAACCATCTGTTTATGATAATATTTCATTTTTTTTAAGTTATAGTTTCAACTTAATCTAAATTCTTAGGAAAAACGTAGGCTATCTATGAAATATTGAAAAATCAAGGTGGAACATGTCTCTATATTTTGCTCTGAGTCCCGCGGAAATTCTAAAAATCAAGAAGTCCTGTGTCAGAATCCCTGCTTAGTATGATGCTCTTAGGCCTCCCTTCTTGTGAAAAAAACTGCACCACATTCTTCTGATCTGAAAAGTCATCAGTCAACACCGCGTTTTGAACTTTGATGGATGTTGTCTCCTGCACTTTCTCTGATTCCAGATAAAACCATGCGGCATCCTCCTCTATCTCATAGCCAAGGAAATCCATAGAGATGATTTCCCCCCTAACCCAGATTTTTGTTTTCTCTTTTAAATAGTTTTCAATCTGCTTATTGAGCTTTTCTTGCTTCACGGGATTCAAGAAGTCAATGGGGGTTTCATGGAAAGCACTTAGCGCAATTTCCAGATCATCCCAGAAGATCTTCTGCGAGATTTCCAGCCGTTCAGAGGTTCTATTATACTTAATCTCAGTCAAACTAAGGTGGAAGGGATGTGCGAATACCAACCATCCCAGGTTGAGCATTAATATGTAATACTGTTGCATTTGGTGTTATACGGACTGTCTTTTCTCCTAATTAAAACGTATTATTGCGCAATTTACTTCCTTTAGGAGTAATCCACCCTTTCTATGAACTCATTTCAATTATATTTCCGTCTAGGTCTGCAGCATATCCTCGATATCAACGGCTATGACCATATTTTATTTGTCCTTGCGCTTTGCGCGGTATTTATCCCTCGGGATTGGCGGAAAGTTGTTATTTTAGTAACTGCCTTCACCATAGGGCACTCGGTTACATTAGCTCTGGCCACCTTCAAAGTTGTCAACATAAACTCTGATTTAATAGAATTTCTGATTCCGGTTACAATAGCGATCACGGCATTTATTACCATACTCCGACCAAAGCCTTCCTCAGGTAAAGGTATTTCTATCAACTATATCTTCGCACTTATCTTTGGGTTAATCCATGGACTGGGATTTTCCAATTACCTAAGGAGCCTTTTGGGCAAAGAGGCGAGTATCTGGCAACCACTGCTGGCATTTAATCTAGGCCTTGAAGTTGGTCAATTGGTGATAGTCGCAGTGTTCTTATTGCTTACCTCCATATTGGTAGGTCTAGCAGGGGTGAGTAGGAAGGAGTGGACATTGGTAGTCGCATCCATGGTCTTCGGTGTTGCACTGATGCTGATGTTGGAGACGAAATTTTGGTAGAAAATAGAGTAAGCCTAACTATAGATTAGAGAATTAAACAACCTGATATGAAAAAACTACTAGCACTTGCGGCATTGGCAGTCACAGGGATTTTTCCTGCTTTTGCGCAACACTCAGAGCAAAATCATGCGGAGCGTTTTGAGCAGCTCGGCCCCATGCTCCGTTCCCCAAACGTATATAGAACTGCCTCTGGCGCACCTGGCCATATGTATTGGCAGCAGCAGGCTAACTATGTGATCAATGTAGAGCTTGATGACACCAACCAATCCATCAAGGGATCTGAGAAAGTTACTTATATCAACAACTCTCCTGATCAGCTGACATACCTCTGGATTCAACTGGAGGAAAACCAAAGAGGGGAGGATTCAGATACTCCAAAGGCAGCCGAAAGCTCCATCGGTTCCAGGATGACCCTACGAAACCTTGAAGGTCTAATCTGGGCCAATGAAGATTTTGGCTATAAAGTCCTTGAAGTGAAAGACGCCAAAGGAAATCCTCTTCCGGTGACCGTGAATAAGACTATGATGCGTATTGATCTTCCTACACCATTGAAAGCTGGGGATAGTTTTACTTTTGGCGTGGACTGGACCTTTAACATCACCAATAGGGTTGGTTACATAGGAGGACGTCCAGGCTATGAATATTTCGAGGGAGATGACAATTACCTCTACACTATGGCGGAGTGGTTTCCTAGAATGGCCGTTTATTCCGATTTTGAAGGCTGGCAAAACAAGCAGTTTATGGGTTCCGGTGAATTTGCTTTGGTATTTGGCAACTATGAAGTGAATATCACGGTGCCGGCAGACCATATGGTCGGCGCCACAGGTGAACTTCAGAATGCCAGCCAGGTGCTATCCGCTACGGAATTGAACAGATGGAACACTGCCAAGAAAACGTACGATGCCCCAGTAGTGATCCGTACCCAGGACGAAGCGATTGAATTAGAAAAAGGCAAATCCACGGCTAAAAAAACTTGGAAGTTTAAGGCGCAAAATGTGCGGGATTTTGCTTGGACATCTTCACGTAAATTCATCTGGGACGCTATGGCCGTGAAGCAAGGCAGTAAAGATGTAATGGCTATGTCATACTATGCCAAGGAGGCAAATCCACTCTATGGTCAATACTCTACCCGGGTAGTCGCACACACGATCAAATCCTATTCTTCTCATACCTTTGACTATCCTTACCCCACTGCCATCTCTGTAGAAGCGGCCAATGGCATGGAGTACCCTATGATCTGCTTTAACTACGGACGGCCTGATCCTGACGGGACGTATTCTGAAGCAATCAAAAACGGAATGATCGGAGTAATTATCCACGAAGTAGGACACAACTTTTTCCCTATGATTGTGAATTCCGACGAAAGACAGTGGACTTGGATGGATGAGGGTTTAAATACCTTCATGCAGTTCATGGCCGAACAAGAATGGGACCGCAACTTCCCTTCTCGCCGTGGCCCAGCCCATAAGATCGTACCTTATATGAGGAGTGCCAAAAACACATTGGAGCCTATCATGACCAACTCGGAGAATATTATCCAGTTCGGACCTAATGCTTACGCTAAACCGGCTACCGCATTGAACATCCTCCGCGAGACTGTCATGGGAAGGGAATTGTTTGATTTCGCGTTCAAAGAGTATTCCCGTCGATGGATGTTCAAACACCCGACTCCGGATGACTTTTTCCGTACCATGGAAGACGCCTCGGCAGTGGATTTAGACTGGTTCTGGAGAGGATGGTTCTATGGCACTGACCCTGTGGACATTGCTATCGAAAATGTCTCGCTTTACAAGATGGATAATCGTACACCTTCTGAAAAGATGGCGGACATGAAGGCAGAGGCTGAGCGGGAAGAGGATTATGTATCCAAAGAGTTTAACAGAAATGACGTCAAAGAAACGGTCATTGAGGCAGATCCTGAAACGCATGATTTCTACACCAGCTATAATCCGTTCACGGTAACCCCTGCAGATGAGGAAAGCTATAAGCAGTTTATGGCAAGCCTTTCCCCAAAGGAAAAGGAGTTGATGGAAAGTGATTTAAATTTCTATGAAATTACTTTCAAGAATGTTGGTGGCTTGGTTATGCCGATCATTTTAGAATTCCAATATGCTGATGGCACATCAGAAATCGATCGTATCCCGGTGGAAATATGGAGGAAAAATGAGTCCCAGGTCACGAAAGTATTCGTGAAAGAAAAGGAAGTCACCCAGATCGTCCTGGATCCTAATAGAGAAACAGCAGATATCGACGAATCCAGTAACTACTGGCCTAGACAGTATCAGCCGACTAGATTCGAATTGTTCAAAGGGTCCGGTGCAGCCCGAGGCACCTCTACAGGTAGCAATCCAATGAAAAAAGCACAGACTAACCAATAGTAAAAAAGCCGGCGCAAGTCGGCTTTTCTAGTTAATTAACCACAGGGGCTACAGCTGTTTTTACTGAGTTCAAGTCCGTACTTGGTGAGAGAGAATTACCCATTCCTTTCTAATCCACGAACGGTTTTTATCCTTGCCCCCTAAGCAGTACTTTAGTCGATGGAATACACGCTATTCCAAACAATTAAACCTAAAACCTAACCTTAAAATGAAAGTAAAAAAACTGATTTCCCTTGGTGCCATAGCCTTGTGTTTTTTAATGGGTACAAATCTCATGGCCCAAAAGAGAGATTTCTATGAATTGAGAACCTATCATATAGAAAATGCTGAACAGGAGGCCATACTGGATGACTACCTGGCCAATGCTTTTATCCCCGCCGCTCATAAACATGGTATAGCAAAAGTCGGGGTCTTCAAACCTATAGACTCCCAGCCCAATGCAGGAAAAGCGGTCTATCTTTTCCTCCCATTCAAGTCACTCGATCAATATGTGGACTTGGAAGCCAAACTGGCAAAAGACCAAGCTTATCAGACGGCAGGAGATGCTTATATCAATGCTTCACATACCAAGCCTCCCTACAAACGGATCGAAACCTCCTTACTTCAGGCAATGAGCGGACAGCCAAAGTTTGCGGAATCGAAATTGACCAATGCCAAAAAGGACAGGGTGTACGAACTGAGAAGCTATGAAGCAGCAACAGAGCGCCTTTATAAGCAGAAAGTGAAAATGTTCAATTCTGGGGAAATGGATATTTTCGAAAAGTTGAACTGCAGTCCGATCTTCTACGGAGAGACTATTGCCGGAGCCAATATGCCTAATCTGGTGTATATGACCACGCACGAAAATATGGAAATCAGAAATGAACATTGGAAGCAATTCGGGGCAGATCCTGACTGGGCTGGAATGAAAGATCTTCCAGAATACGCCAACACAGTTTCCCGGAATGACACCAAGTTGCTTTACCCGACGGAATATTCAGATTTGTAACTCTTTCAAAAGCCGGCGTAAGTCGGCTTTTTGTTTTTAACCACAGAGCACAGCGTATTACGCAGAGGACGCGTTAGTTTCTTCATTGTCTGGTTAACCAGAAGCCGGGCTTGGTTTTTTAATCTTTCACCCGTTGACTTTTCTGACAATCCCCTCGAAAATTTTAACCCCGGTCCCAATCAGTTCATCAGGAAAATCATAAGTAGGTTCGTGAAGCTGGGGACTCTTTTCTCCTGCGCCTAATCCAAAAAGATAAGAGGGACAGCTTTGGCTGAACAATCCGAAGTCCTCCGACCAACGGAAAGGTTCGGGCTTTTCAATGAGATCTATATTCATGGCTCCCATTGTATTTTCTACTATTTCAGCTGCGATGGGATCATTGAAGGAAACTGCAAATGATTCCACAAAACGGAGCTCACATCCAAGATTTTCTGCCGAAGCGATTCTTTTGGTTTCCTCAGTGATGGTTTCGATGAGTTTCTCCAGATCTCCCTGATCAAATGCCCGAATGGTCAGACTCAGACTTCCTTTTCCGGCGCTTGTCCCAAAAGCCAGACTCCCAATTTCTGCATGGATAACCGTCACCAAGGCGAAAGTTTGCAGGTTTTCAGTAAGCTTTGGAAGTGTTTGGATCAATTTCGCAATAGCGTGGGCCGGGTTGATTCCAGCATCCGGATGGGCCGCATGGGAAGTTTTCCCTGTCAGCGAGATCGTAAGACCGGTACTTCCCGCAGCAAAGGTGCCTTTTCGGATAACTGCCCGATGCAAGGGAAATCCGGGTAGATTATGTAGGGCAAAAGCAAAATCAGGTGTGACCTGCCGGAATTTAGGATCCTCCAAAATCCACCGTGCCCCCTCTCCGGTTTCTTCGGCCGGCTGAAATAAGAGCACTACTTCACCGCTTTTAGGTCTTTGGGAAGCTAGTTTTTCTCCAAGGCCACAGATAATTGCCATGTGGCCGTCGTGTCCGCAGAGATGGGCTTTGCCTTCAGTCCGGCTTTTGTACTTAGCCTTACCTGTTTCCTGGATGGGAAGAGCATCCAGCTCCGCTCTGAACAGGCTTCTTTTCCCCGGTTCTTCCCCTTTAAAAACAAATGCAAGCCCATATCCTCCTACCCTTTGTAAAGTTTTGTCTGGTCTGAGAGGTTCGAAAAAAGCCATAATTTCTTTGGCTGTGTTGGCTTCTTCACCTGCCAGTTCAGGATTTTGATGTAGAAGTCGGCGCAATTTTACTAGTTCTGAAGCAGGCATTTATTTTAATTTTATTCTGGAAGGTAAGTTTCTGAAGTCCAATTGGAATCATTTTTGAGGAAAAAAATGAAATCATGGTCAGGAACTTTTCAGGATCGTTGACTATTTTAGGATATCAATTCAACCCTTGAACTATAACTTTTATGAGCGAAGCACAAATTCAAAACTACAACGAGCAAATCCAAACTCTGGAAGCACAAATCACTGGAGATATGTTTGCGGACATGGAAATCAGGGATAAAATCCATAACCTGAAGATGGAACGTGACGGGGTAAAGCCTACCGATTCCAGCATTGACTGTGTCGGCTGCGGAAGTTAAGAAACTGACCGTGGCAAGATACTTTATCATTTATAAGCCTTTCGGGGTTTTAAGTCAATTTTCAGGAGAGGGGCAGACGCTTGCCTCTCTTTTTGATTTTCCAAAGGAGGTCTATCCAGTAGGAAGACTGGACAAGGACTCTGAGGGCCTTCTGATAATCACCGATGACAAATCACTTAACCATCATTTGTTGAATCCCAGATTTGGGCACCAGCGGACATATTATGCCCAGGTAGAAGGGCGCCCCGAAGCAGCTTCTTTGAAAGGGCTGATGAAGGGGGTGGTCATCAACGTGGATGGACTGGACTATAAAACCAAGCCAGCAATTGCAAAAGTTCTGGATCCTGCCCCTTCGCTTCCTGACCGCGATCCCCCGATACGATACAGGGCTTCTATTCCGGATACCTGGGTTTCATTGACCCTGATCGAAGGAAAAAACCGACAGGTGCGGAAGATGACAGCGGCTATAGGCCACCCTACCCTTCGACTGGTACGTTGGTCTATGGAGAAGCTGACAATCAGTGACTTTAAAGTAGGAGAAGTGCAGGAGATAGATGAGCAAACCATATATCACAGGCTTGGCTTGACTGGCTTTAAGAAGACTGGGGGAAGAGCAAGTAAATCTGGACGCTGATTACCTCTACGCTTTTATGGCTCCTTTTGAATTTTAACGTGGGTAAAATGACGGATGGCTTAAAAAGAGTTGTTAATAATCTTTAGTATGTAAAGGATAATTTTCTCAGCGACATCCTTTGCGATTTTTGCGGCTTTGCGGTAAATAAAAATTCCACTCAGAGTATAGGGAACTTCCTTAAATATATTGAACAAATTCCCCTTTACAGTATGTAGGTATCAGAATTGCTGCCTTGAAAAGAAACACCTTCTTAAAATATCCTAAATTCCCTTTCTTGGCTATGCATTACCGCTTCTAAGATTTAAGATTGTCCTTTGGGACAAAAAGCTCTATTTTAGTCTCCGGTAAACAGTACTCAAAGATTCAATTCCATGCATCAGGAAAAAATAGCAGACGTAATACAGGAAGTAAGAAAAATAGTAGTTGGCCAGGACCGTATGGTCAACCGATTGTTAATCGGACTTTTTACTAATGGACACATTCTTTTGGAAGGGGTACCGGGGTTGGCAAAGACCTTGACAGTGAACACCCTGGCCAAAGTGCTACACTTGGATTTCAACAGGATTCAGTTTACACCCGATCTGCTTCCTGCCGATCTGATCGGAACAATGATCTACAATCAGCAGGCGGCCAATTTCGAAGTGAAGAAGGGGCCGATCTTTTCCAATCTCATTCTTGCGGATGAAGTGAACCGGTCTCCCGCCAAAGTACAGTCGGCGCTGTTGGAAGCGATGCAGGAGAAACAGGTGACCATAGGTGAAACCACCTACCAGCTTGACCGTCCATTTTTGGTTTTAGCCACTCAAAACCCGGTAGATCAGGAAGGAACCTATCCTCTTCCTGAAGCACAGGTGGATAGATTTATGATGAAAGTGCATATAGATTATCCTAGCAAGGCCGACGAAATGGAAGTAATGCGGAGAATGGCCAATATGTCATTCAGCTCTGAGGTGAATGCCATGCTGTCCAAGCAGGACATCTTTGAGATCCGTGACCAGATCAATTACGTGAAAATGGCAGAGCCTCTAGAGCACTATATTATAGAACTGGTATTCGCCACCAGATTCCCCGCCCAGTATGGGTTAAAGGATGAGGCAAAGTACATTCAATTTGGTGTATCTCCACGGGCTAGTATCAATTTGAATCTCGCCTCCAAGGCAGTTGCGTTCATGGATGGCCGGGATTATGTATTGCCGGAAGACATCAAGGAAATAGCAGAAGATGTACTGAACCACCGGATCATTCTCAACTATGAGGCTGAGGCAGATGGGATTAATACAAGAGATCTTGTAAAAATCCTGATGGAGAAAGTTCCTATTAACAAATCGGTAACATTGAAATAACAGATAATTCAGTCACAGTAGGCTTTTCGGAAGAGAAGCCTTTTTTTATGCGTATTTTGTTATTCCAATATTAAATTCCGCTTTTTTTATTAAAAAAAGGATAATTCGGATAATTCTTTCGAGGTGAAAAATTGAGACAGATTTGCAACGTCAAATAAGGCAAATCCTAATCAATTATAAATCTCAATGAAAAAGTTCAACTCTCTATTAACCATGTTTGCTGCCCTAGCAATTGGTTTCACTAGCTGCGTAGATGGAAATGATCCTGATCCAGTGCCTACACCGGATGATGATGTTTTACGAGTGGATTCCAACATTACTTCCAATACTACTTGGGAAACAGGTAAGACTTATGTACTTGGTGGAAGAATCGCCGTAACCTCTGGAAACACACTAACTATTCAACCTGGCGTAATTGTTAAAGGAGAAGTTGGTTCAGGATCAAATGCCACAGCATTGATCATTGCCAGAGGAGCTAAAATCGATGCGCAGGGTACTGCTTCCTCCCCTATCATTTTCACTACTGTAGCTGATGAAATCACTCCAGGCCAGATTGCTTCTCCTAATTTGGAGTCGGATCTTTCGGGTCTTTGGGGCGGTTTGATTGTTCTAGGAAACGCCAAAGCTTCTCTTGCAGGTGATGTAACAGAAACCCAAATCGAAGGTATTCCCCCTTCCGATACAAATGGTCTTTACGGTGGGTCTGATGATGAGGATAATTCAGGTATCATCAAGTATATATCTATCCGTCATGGTGGTGCCAATATAGGCGAAGGAAACGAAATCAATGGCCTCACCTTGGGTGGTGTAGGTTCTGGTACCGTAATCGAGAACGTAGAGGTGATCGCCAACCAAGATGATGGTATCGAATGGTTTGGTGGGTCTGTGAACGTGAAAAACGCAATCGTATGGAATGCAGGTGATGACGGACTCGATACTGATCAGGCTTGGTCTGGGACTATGGACAATTTTATAGTAATCTGCGGCGGTGAAACTGATCACGCACTTGAAATAGATGGCCCTGAAGGATCCTTCAATGCAGGTCATACTTTGATAAACGGTACAGTACTAGGAAGTTCTGTCGCTGAGCTTGGCGACTTCCGTGATGGGGCAAGAGGTACTTTTGAAAACATTTACTTCACTGGGTTCCCAAATCCCGCAACAACCGATGGCAGGGGTGATTTCTCACTTAGCGGTGATAAGACCTTGGCAACATTCGCTGATGGTGCTTTGAAATTTGCAAATCTTGAAATCACTCTTGCTGAAGGCGTCACACTTGCTGATGTATTCAAAAACGGAACTGCTGCTCATGCGACAAGCGTCGCAGCCGGTGCAAATACGGTAGGTGCTGACAAGAGCGCTTTCGCCAGCTCTTGGTCTTGGGCTGCCGCAGCTGGAGCAATAGCTGATCTGTAATCATCACTCACTTTAACAGAAGGAAGGAAGGACTTGCAAGGTTACTTTCTTCCTTCTTTTTAAGTTTCCAACCTAATTGCTGTATGAAAAATCAATCTACCAATACATTTATGAAAGGACTTCTGGTTTTAGTTCTGCTGGTACTTTCACAGGTTTTTGCAGGCTTTGCCTTTGCCCAAAACGGTACTATTCGCGGTACTATATTTGAAGAAGCCACAGGAGAACCCTTGTACGGTGTCTCTGTCTTAGTCAAAGAAACCTCCACAGGGGCAGTTACTGACTTTGATGGCAAATATGAAATAAAAGTTGCGCCGGGGATATATACCCTTCAGGTTTCTTATATATCCTATTCCTCTATCAACCTAACCGAAGTGGAAGTGAAGGCCGGACAGGTCAATGTCATCAGTGATCTATTGATGACAGAAGAGGCCTCAGATTTGGAAACTGTAACTGTTTCTGCTTCGGCCATACGTACTACAGAGTCTGCATTGTTGTCAGTAAAACGAAATGCAGCCAATCTCATCGACGGAATCTCCGCAAGTACTTTCCGGCAGATCGGGGACGGGGATGCAGCATCTGCCATCAAGCGTGTGACGGGAGTATCCATAGAAGGTGGCAAATACATATTTGTAAGAGGATTGGGAGACAGATATACCAAAACAGTATTGAACGGAGTGGATATACCGGGACTTGATCCAGATAGAAATACCATACAGATGGACATCTTTCCCACCAATGTGATTGATAATATAATTGTTTCCAAATCCTTCACCGCTGACTTACCGGCAGATTTTACCGGAGGTGTTGTAGATATAGAGACCAAGGATTTTCCGGAGGAAAAAACCATGCGCCTGAGTCTCAGCGGAGGTATCAATCCATCTATGCACTTCAATTCCAACTACCTGAAATACGATGGTGGAAACACGGATTTTTTGGGATTTGATGACGGCACGAGAGCTATTCCCACAGACGGAAGAACAGACATACCGCAGTACGGAGATGCAGTAGGAAATCCCAATGGGACAAAAGGGCTTGAATACCAACAAATCTTGGGCAATTTCAACAAGACACTAGGCGGATATAGGTCAAACAGCCTTATGGATTTTGGGGTCAGCTTCTCATTGGGAAACCAGTTTGTCAAATCCAGAGGAACATGGGGATACAATTTCGCATTGACTTACAAAAACGAAACTGAATTCTATCAGGATGCGGAATATAATTTATACGCCAAGCCCCGTGAGGCAAATTTAACTGAGCTTGAGCCTCTCGAAAGACAGCGCGGTGACTTTGGGGTGAACAATGTTCTGCTAGGTGGACTTGCGGGTATTGCCTATAAAACAACAAATTCCAAATTCAAATTGAACCTGATGCACCTGCAAAATGGTGAATCCAAAGCCGGGCAATTTTATTTCATCAACACCAATTTGGGGGCAAATTTCGAAGCCTCTCAATATAACCTGGAGTATAGCCAAAGAGGATTGACTAGCATATTGCTTGCAGGAACCCATTTTTTAAAAGGCAATGAATGGGAAATCAACTGGAAAGTGGCTCCCACCAGATCCACGATAACCGACCCGGACATAAGGTTTACAAGATTCAGAGAACCAACCAATACCGTTTCCACCGAAGTTGGTCTTCCCGCCAGGATCTGGAGAGATCTGGAAGAATATAGCATAGTGGGAAAGGGTGATATTGTCAAAAACATCTCGCTTTTTTCCAGACAGGGCAAAGTGAAGTTTGGCGGTAATTATGTGTTCAAACAGCGGGACTTTACTATACAGAGTTTTCAGTTTGCCACAGGAAATACCCAGTTCACCGGAGATCCAAATGAGATCTTGTTGGATGAAAATCTATTCTCGGCAGAGAACAGAAATGGGGTGAGATATAATGCTGACTTTATTCCGATCAACCCAAATGCTTACAATTCTATAGCCACCAATATGGCCGGTTATGCGTCCCTTGAAGCAAATCCTGCGGATAAATTGAAGGCAATTGTGGGACTGAGAGTGGAAAAATTCAACCAATACTACACAGGTACTAATCAGACAGGTACAATTGATTACGACTTGGTGACGGTTTTGGACGACCTCGATTTCTTTCCTACGATCAACTTGATCTTCAACCTGAAGGAGAATCAAAACCTCCGTGCTTCCGCATCAAGGACTATTGCCAGACCTTCTTTCAAAGAGCTCTCTTATGCTGAGATTCTTGATCCTATTACAGGTAGGACGTTTATAGGAGGGCTTTATCCAGAAACCACCAATGGAGGGACTGAAGTTCTTTGGGATGGCAACCTGGTCTCTACCAGGGTAAACAACTTTGACCTGAGATGGGAAGCTTTTCAGGAGAAGGGTCAGATGCTGTCAGTAAGTGCATTCTACAAGACCTTTGAAAAACCGATAGAAATGGTTCAGTTCCTCGCCGATCCAGGTACATTCCAGCCACGAAACGTAGGAAATGGAACCGTGGCCGGGTTGGAATTTGAATTCAGAAAATCCTTGAAATTCATCGCTCCAGCGTTGGATAACTTCAGCTGGAACACCAATGTGACCCTCACAAAATCAGAGATCCAAATGTCTGAATCGGAATTTAGATCAAGAGAACTAAGCGCCAGGGAAGGGCAGGTAATCGATGATAAAAGAGATATGGCCGGGCAGGCTCCTTATCTGATCAATACAGGACTTAGCTACAATTCCTTCACCACAGGTTGGGAAGCAGGCGTTTTCTATAACGTGCAAGGATCATCCCTCCAATATGTAGGTTTCGGTAACCGAACTGATACTTACTCAGTACCATTCAACAGCCTGAATTTGAACATCAACAAATCTTTTGGCGCTGATGAGCGTATCCAGGCTGGATTCGGAGTGCAAAATATACTGAATGCCAAAAGAGAGTATGTCTTTAGATCTTACGAAGCACAGGATCAGATATTCAGCAGTCTTTCGCCAGGGACGAGGGTCAATTTCAAAGTTTCATTCGCTTTTTAAAAAAAGCACCTATGAGGCTGTCTCAAAAGTAGCTAGTTTAAAAGGCTAGTCGATTTCTCGGCTAGCCTTTCCTGTTTTAACTCAAAACATGTATTTTGAGGTGTGCAAAAACAAGACTTAAATGTAGCCTTTAAGGACTA
>NZ_JAJUWR010000061.1 GCF_021390545.1 Algoriphagus sp. AGSA1
CTTGATTTTCTCAATTACCTGTACACTGATCTTGCCACTTTTATTAGGTTTCTTGCGGACAAACATGTCTAAAAGTAATCAAAAACACCCCCAGGACACCCAAAACGACAAGTCTAAAATACTAAAGAACTGTTTGTCAGTTAATTATAATGAAATGGGACTGACGACTGTCGAAGTCAGGAGAGACTGTCTTAATCATAAAACAGTCTCTTTTTGTATGGGATATGTGTTTTTTACTCCAGATTCAACATAAACCCAGCCCTGAACCATCTTCCCGGCATTTGCACTGTCCCTGCTTCCCTGTAGTCTGTGTTAGTGATATTGGAAGCTTCCGCAAAAAAACCAAGTTTTCCTGTTCTGTTATAATCTGTCCGCATATCCAGTACAAAATACGGATCTTGGCTCATTCTCTCCAGATATCTCAATTTCGTGTTCCATTCGAATTTTTGGCCAATACCTACTAACACTCCTCCTATCACTTGATTTTTCAGTGCTGAGAATGCATATCTGCTTTCCACTCCAGGCTGGTCGATAAGATCCGCCGCTATATAATTATAGGACAGCATAAATTCTTTGATTTGGACTGAGTTCCCGTTGGGGCTTACCCGGTAGTTCATGGAAGCTTCTATTCCATTGAATTTGACTTTACTGAAATTCTGTGGTTGCCATGGCGTATTTTCATCCGGTCTTGTCCACTCGATCAGATTGTCAGTACTTCTATTGAAGTAAACCAGCTCTGCAAAAAATCCTGATCTTGACCATTTCGCCCCAACCTCAAAATTCTGAGCCTGTTCGGGAACGAGTTGGTCATTTCCTATATTGGTAGGGCCTTGATAGTAGAGATCGTTGTAGGTAGGGATTCTAAAGCTGATCCCATAGCCAGAGTAAAGCCTTAGTTCATTGGTCGCCTGATAGCCTACTTCTGCCCCTGGGAAATATTTCCAGCCATATTCAGAGTAATAGTTTGAATATACTCCGGCCCGTAAATCTACTTTCTGGCCAAAATTGACCATCTGTTCTAAAAAGATTCCGGTCAGCACGCGATCGTGATCCCCTAAGTTCGTACTTTCTATGGCTTCTTTCCTGGTTTCTACCCCAAAGCCTGTTTTACCAAGCTTACTTTCAAAATTCCCGTTTGCCTCTAATGCGAAAACATCTGTGGTATGATTGTTTTGATAGAATTCCGGTTCATTTCTTTTGAGTACATACTCATCCATATTTCTTCGGAAGTACCCCCGGGTGTTTAGAAAGAAGTTTTCCTGAGTCAACGTATGGCTTATCGAGGCTAAGGTGGTCTGTACACTTTCCCATTGGTCAGGAAAAGTACTTGAATAGAAACCATTTGCCCCAAAACTTCTATCTGTATAGGCAATCATTCCCTTTAGTTTGTTTTTATCGTTGATGTCTATCCCACCTTCGTAGAAGAGATTGCTTACCCGATAGTCAGAGTTGTGCCAATGGCCATCTGAGTCATCATAGGAGATTGCCAGATTCTGTCTGTACTTCCCTACTGGCAGTGAGCCTGCAAAGTTGATCCCCTTCATGCCAAAATCACCCGCATATCCCTGTATTCTGGCGTATCTCTTATCACTTAGCTCGGTGATTACGTTGATGGCCCCGGCATAGGCGTTCTGGCCGAAAACCCTTGAGGCCGGGCCTTTAAGTACTTCTACTCTGTCTATATTGACCAATGGTACAGGGATGTTCATCATGTGATGGCCAGTCTGGGGGTCACTTAGTTTGATCCCATTTAATAACATGAGGGTCTGCTCAAAGGAGCCTCCCCTGATACTCACATCAGCCTGAACCCCTGTTACCCCACGCTGACGGATATCCACTCCGGGAACAAATGAAAGCACTTCGGACAGGCTTCTAGCGGGAGTGGTTTCGATTTGGAGTTTGTTTACGAGAGCAATATTTCTACTCTGCTTTGAAAACGGCAGCTGTATCCTGTTTTCCTGGATAATCACTTCTCCTAAATCTTGCATTGTGGTGTCCGATTGGGCATGGACAGACAATGAAAAGGATGCGGCTGTCGCTAGTAGGAATAAATTTTTCATAGGTAAAATAGTAAATAGTAGGCCAAAAGTGGGGTGAAAATATCCTTTATCCAATAAGGTAAGTGTTCTAAAAATTCACTAAAGGCAATTCTCTTATATAAATTATGCTTGAGCTTAAAGTGGCAATTCTTACTTTTATGGCTAAATCAAAAAAATAATATGCGCAGGAAAATAATCGCTAAGCTGTTTTTTGCGGGGGCATTGCTTACCGGGATCAGCAACTCTTTTGCTCAAGAAGTAAAGGAAAATAACCAGAAAGAATTTGGGGAATTTATTGATAGGAAAGGTACCTACACCAGGTCGGCCTCCGGGAAGCCAAATATCGGATATTGGCAAAACAAAGCTGATTATCAGATTGCGGTGACTTTGGATGATGAGGCCCATACACTTACTGGCAACATTACCCTCACTTATACCAACAACAGTCCGGAAACGCTAGACTTTATCTGGATGCAGATGGAGCAAAACCGGTTTACTGAAGAATCCAGGGGTACGTTGACTACCCCCATCCAAGGGAATCGCTATAACGGCGATACAGATGGTGGGTTTGAGATTACTAATCTTCAGGCCAAAGTGGGTTCTAAAGGATCAGTTTCCACAAAATACATCGATTCTGATACCAGAATGCAGGTATGGTTTAACGAACCTGTTCCGGCAAAAGGAGGAAAGGCGACAGTTTCCATGGACTTCTCGTTCAAAGTACCTATAGAAGGTATGGATAGAATGGGAAGGCTTGAAGTAGAGGATGGATGGATCTATGCTTTTGCCCAATGGTACCCTAAAGTAGCTGTTTTCGATGATATAGAAGGCTGGAATGTGGAGCCATACTTAGGGGCTGGGGAGTTTTACTTGGAGTACGGTGATTTTGATTATAAAGTGACTGTTCCCTATGACCACATCGTGGTAGGCTCAGGTGAGCTTTTGAATCCCAAAGAAGTATTGAGCAAGGAACTTCAGAATCGCTATGCCAAAGCAAAAGACAGTGATTCTACGGTAATGCTGATCACGGCTGATGAGATAGGAAACACTGAATTGACCCGGCCTAAGCAAGATGGTACTGTTACGTGGCACTTTGCCATCGAAAATAGCAGGGACGTAGCTTTTGCTTCCTCAAAAGCATTTATCTGGGATGCTGCGAAAATCAACTTGCCTAGCGGGAAGGAAATTCTGGCCCAGTCAGTATATCCTAAGGAATCAGATGGTCAGGAAGCATGGTCAAGATCTACGGAATATAGTAAAGCGTCGGTTGAGCATTATTCTGAAAAATGGTTTGAATTCCCGTATGCGACTGCGACTAACGTAGCGGCTGATATCGGAGGAATGGAATATCCTGGTTTGAATTTCTGTAGCTACAAATCTAAAGGTGAAGGGCTTTGGGGAGTTACAGACCATGAGTTTGGTCACAACTGGTTCCCAATGATCGTCGGTACAAATGAGCGCCGCTACGCCTGGATGGACGAAGGGTTCAATACGTTCATAAACCATTACAGCTCTCTGGCATTCAATGATGGAGAGTATCCTTCAAACCTAAATGAGACCCGTAGGTACGTTAATTTCTTCACCAGTGAAACCAGAGAGGGGATCGATACTTATCCTGATGTGGTAAACATCAGTAATCTTGGGATGCTGGCATACAATAAGCCCGCAATGGGGCTTTTAATGCTTAGGGAATATATATTAGGACACGAGCGTTTTGACCATGCATTCAGATCCTACATAAAAACATGGGCGTACAAGCATCCCCAGCCAACGGATTTTTTCAACCATATGGAAAATGTGGCTGGTGAAAATCTGTCTTGGTTCTGGAATGGATGGTTCTATGGAACCGGAAACATTGATCTTGGTATCAACGCCGTGATTCCTTATGCAGGAAATTATGTGGTTGTATTGGCAAATAAGGGAGAAATACCTATGCCTGTTCTGTTGGAGATTGCTTATGAAGACGGTGCTAGTGAGCGTAAAATGCTTCCTGTGGAAATCTGGCAGCGGGGTGATACATGGAACTACCTGCTGAAAACCGATAAGAAGGTCAAGTCTGTGGTCATAGATCCGGATAAGCTGCTTCCAGATGTGAATCTGGGAAATGACAGTTGGCCACAAGCTTTGTATGATGATAAGTAACGACTAAGAGAAGAATGCCCGGATGTGAGTCCGGGCATTCTGGTTTAAAAAAAATAAAACATCAGTAATCATCATTGATCTCCAGCCAGAGGCCATCAGGATCCTGGATGTAAATCTGGCGGATACCATCTACCCGTATGGTGACTTTCCCTTTTTCTCCTTGCCAGCTTTCGAAGGGGTAATCCGCATTTTTCAGTGTTGTCATAAATGCATCCATGTCTTTCATGCTGAAGCAGAGATGATTCACTTTGGAGATTTGTGTGGGGATATTAGGTGCTTCTATGATATGAAGTGCAGCGCCTCCTCCGATGTCATACCATGCGTGCAGTCCGTCTTTAAAGGGTTCGTCGATTTCCACCAAACCTACAATTTTTTGATAGAATTCCTTGCTTTCAGCTAGGTTGCTTACATGCACAGCAAGGTGGTTGACTTTGATTTGGGCAAAAGTGCTCATTGTGATTCCTACTAATATTATAAATGTTAACAGCGATTTCATTGGTATCATGGGTTGGATGAATGGCCTAATGTAAATGGTTTTGGAAATAGATTGAAAGTAAAACAGAGAATAAGCACAAAAGCACCCGCCTTTACGGGTGCTTTCGCGAATTCACCTATGAATGAATTTAGATGTTATTCTTCTTCTTCTTCTTCGTGAAGATCAGTTGCCAAAGCGATTTTTTCTGCTTCATCAAATAACCTTAAGGCTTGAAGATAGACTTCGTTGATATCATTGACCACTTTGTAGAAAGTACTGTCATCATAAAGCTGTTTACCTAAATGGGCTTTTATTAGGACTTTGAGGTATTCTTTGGACTTAGCAAAGTCTTTGGAATCAAACTCCACCTTGTTTTTCTTTCCGTACTCAACCAATTCATTCAGCATGACATCGCTCACAGTATAGTCTTTGTAGTACTGGGTTGCGGTCATATTTTCGAATTTGGATTTGTTTTCATTGGCAAAGTCAAGTACGAATTCCCGTGCCGAATCAGAGTTGAATAACTTGTTTACATAGGCGGAAGACATGGTAGTGTCCAAGGGGACAAAGAAGTCAGGCATAATTCCACCACCACCATACACTGTGCGGCCTTTAACTGTCTCATATTTTAGGCTGTCGTTAAACTTGATGCTGTCTGCGGAGAAGAATTCCCCATGTTCGAAACGATTCACCCAGTCTCTTTCATAAGCTTCATAGTTTGCGTCGTAAGGCTTCTGAATAGATCTTCCGGATGGGGTGTAGTATCTTGCAATGGTCAGTCTCAATTCTGCGCCATCAGACAGGTCAATAGGCATCTGGACCAAGCCTTTGCCGAAGGATCTTCTGCCCACTATCAGACCACGATCATTATCCTGAATGGCACCTGCAAGGATTTCCGATGCCGATGCAGAACCCTCATTCACCAGAACTATCACCGATCCCTCCTCAAACATTCCTGGTTTAAACGCAAAGGCTTTTTGGTTGTATTGCTCTACTTTTCCTTCCTGCGACACGATCAAGGCTCTATCGCCCAGCAGTTCATCCGCCATGTTGATGGCTGCCCCCATATATCCACCTGGATTTCCCTGAAGGTCAATCACCAATTTCTTCATCCCTTTACTTTTGAGATCAGTGAGGGATTGTTTGAATTCATCATAAGTAGTGGCGGCAAATCGTGATACCTTGATATATCCGATCTCATTGTTGACCATGTACGATGCAATGATACTGTACTGAGGGATTTTGTCCCGGGTGATTTTGTATTCGATCAGATCTTTTTGGTTTTTGCGTTTCATGTCCACCACGACCACAGAGCCTTTCGGGCCGCGTAGTTTTTCGAAGACATCACGGTTGGTCACGCCCACACCGGCCATGTTTTCTCCATCCACCCGTATAATCTGATCACCTGACTGTATTCCCAGTGCCTCAGAGGGACCTCCAGTCAGTGGGGCTACTACATAGATAGTGTCCCGGATTATACCAAATTCCACGCCTATTCCATCAAACTCCCCATCAAGCTGCGATTGTACAATTGAAGCATCCTTTGCGGGAATATAACTGGAATGTGGATCCAGGTGCTCCAGCATTTTATTTATGCCAAATTCCACAAGCTCGTTGGTGTTGACACTGTCCACATAGTCTCTGTTGACGTATGTCATAATCTCTTGGAGCTTGTAGAGTGCAGCTCTAAGATCATTTTGATTTCCTTTTGGCTCCGCAAAAGTAGCCCCAATCCAAATCCCTGCGGAAATGGCAAGTGCCAATATTATTGGAAGTCTGATTTGGGATTTAGTGTTTTTCGTCTCGCTCACAGCTTTCTCTTTCAGTTGGTTATCTCTTTTTTTATGTTGTAAATTACCCAAAAACGCTCTGTTTATGAACAGTCTTTTGATAAAGCTAATAAATGTTTATACGAGGGGAAGGTATAATGGCTCAATTTATTCCCCTTTTTTCTGTTAAAAAAAATTATTTTTGCAAGATGCGATCTGTAGATGATTTCGAAAAGGCTATCCTAGGCGATTTAGTTTCCGAAAACTATGTCTTTGCTTCTGTATTACATTATTTCGGGATCAGCTTTTACCAATATCCTACCGAGTCACTGGAAATCGTGTGCAAAAAACATAAAGTCCACTCCAGCCAGTTGATCACAGAGCTTGAGTCCTGGGCACAGCGCAAAGATCCTACCACCGAGGAGCTCTATCTCAATCCAATAGAAATCCTGGTGGCATACCTCAAAAAGAAACATTATTATTTTGTCCGTCAAGAACTTCCTTTTCTCTCAAATATCATCACTGGTATTACCCCGGAACTTCAATACGCTAACCTGATGGCTGATCTTCGGATCATGTTTCCGCTCTTTGTGGAGGATTTTATCCATCACATCCACGAGGAAGAAAGTACCTTGTTCAAAAGGATAGAGCTGCTCCAAGATATTGAGGAGAACAGATTTTCTCTGGAAGATGCGATTACAATTTTGGAAAGAAACCCTATACACTTATTGGCGGATCAGCATGAGATTCACGACGATGAGATGGAAGGAATCAGGAAACTTACCGCTGATTATTCTCTGGGTGCGGAAGCGCCACTCACAATGAAAGTTCTTTATCATGAATTGCAGAACTTTGAGCGGGAACTGAGAATTCATGCCAAAATAGAAGATGAACTTCTTTTCCCAAAAGCAGTAGAACTTGAGAAGGAGGCTTTGCGCCAAATACGCAAAAAAACCAGAAAAATCTGATGCCCAGAATTCTTGCGATTGACCTGGGAACCAAAAGAACCGGCTTGGCTGTTACCGATCCATTGAAAATGCTGGCCAATCCGCTGGAAACCATAGAAACTTCCGCACTGCTCGATTATCTGAAAAGCTACTGCGACAGAGAGGATGTAGATACGCTGGTTCTGGGTTACCCTACCCGTTTAAATGGACGGGATAATGAAATGACCCCCAAAGTGATCACCATGAAGGACAGGCTTTCCAAAGCTTTTCCCGATAAAAAAATAGAGTTCGTCGATGAACGGTTCACTTCCAAAATGGCCATGCAAAGCATGATTTCCATGGGAAGTAAAAAGAAAGACAGAAAAGAAAAGGCCGGAAACCTGGATAAGGTGAGCGCGGCTATTATTCTACAATCCTATTTAGAGAGACAATGATTTACCCAATAGTAGCTTACGGTAACCCGATTTTGAAAAAAGAGGCAGAGGAAATTACCGAAGGGACTGAACTTGACGAGTTGATCAAGAGTATGTTTGCCACCATGGACAATGCCAATGGAGTAGGTCTGGCCGCGCCCCAAATCAATCAAGGGATCAGCCTTTTTGTCATAGATAGCAGTCTGATGCTGGACGAAGAGGATGATGAAGTGGGGATCCGTCGAGCATTTATCAATCCTATTATAGTGGATGAATATGGGGATAGTTTTAGTTTCGAAGAAGGTTGTCTGAGTATTCCTGAAGTGCGCGCCGAGATCACACGCCCAGAGACCCTTACCATCGAGTATTATGATGAAAACTGGAATCTCAAAGAAGAAGAATTCTCAGGTATGACTGCCCGTGTGATACAACACGAATATGATCACCTCGAAGGAATTCTTTTTATTGATTATCTAAAAGGGCTTAAAAAGCGTCTGGTGAAGTCGAAACTTATCGATGTCAGTAAAGGCAAAATCTCTACGGATTACCGAATGATCTATCCTTTGAAATGATTAAATCCCCACAACTCTCCATAGCGCTTGTTCAAACAGCACTTTATTGGAAAGATAAAGTGGCGAACCTTGCAATGCTGGAAGAGAAGCTATGGCAGATAGAAAACGGGGTTGATCTAATTATCCTGCCTGAAATGTTCCCAACAGGATTCAGCATGGATGCAGAGGAATTGGCTGAGCCGATGAATCTAGACGTGTGTAAATGGATGCGGCAGATGGCTTTACAAAAAAAGGCGACAATTGCCGGGAGTGCAATTATTCAGCTAGATGGCAAATTTTATAACCGTCTCTTGTGGGTAAGTCCTGATGGGATGATACAGCATTACGATAAGCGGCATCTTTTCAGGATGGCCCAGGAAGATCAAACGTTTACAGCAGGAGACAGATTGCCAATATTTGAATTGAACGGTTGGAAAATCTGTCCCCAGGTTTGTTATGATTTGAGATTTCCGGTCTGGTCCAGAAACAGGATGGTCAATGGTGAAATTGGGTATGATCTGATTTTTTACATAGCATCTTGGCCGGCGGCGAGAGTTTCTGCATGGGATGCCCTTTTACCGGCAAGGGCTATTGAGAATCTGGCTTATTCCATAGGTGTGAACCGGATAGGGGAAGATGGGAATGGCATACCTTACAACGGCCACTCAGCTGCGTACGATTACAAAGGTACCCAATTACGATTTTTGGAGGAAAGGGAGCAGATTAGCCTAGTGACTCTGGACTCAAAATCATTGGAGTCCTTTCGGGAAAAATTCCCTGCGTGGATGGATGCTGATGGTTTTGTGATCAGATAATCCTTTTTTCAGACAATCAGTACTTTACGTAGGCGGAATTTGAAACAAGGATATTTTGCGTATTTTAGCCCCGAAATTTTAAGACCCTGTACCTCCTTTTACAAACCATTTAAGAGAAGATGGTAATGGCCAAAAAAAGGTCAACTGAAGATTCAGGGTATAACTAGCCTTTTTGAATACCTAAAAACCATGAGTAACCAGACTCCCAAAATCTTATATACGCTGACCGATGAAGCTCCGGCTTTGGCTACGTATTCCCTATTACCAATAGTAGAAGCATTTACTAAATCCGCTGGAGTATCAGTGGAAACCCGGGACATTTCACTGTCCGGCAGGATCATCTCCAATTTCCCTGAATACCTGACTCCTGAGCAGCAGATTCCTGATGCTCTGGCTGAGCTGGGAACTATTGCCAAAACCCCTGAGGCAAACATTGTAAAGCTTCCGAACATTTCCGCATCGATTCCTCAGCTTAAAGCTGCGATCAAAGAACTTCAAGCGCAAGGCTATGCACTCCCTGAATATCCTGAAGAGCCAAAAACTGAAGAGGAGAAAACAGTCAAAAGTAAATACGACAAGATCAAAGGTTCTGCGGTGAACCCTGTTCTCCGTGAAGGAAACTCTGACCGAAGAGCACCACAAGCTGTGAAAGCCTACGCTAAAAAACACCCACATTCTATGGGTAAATGGTCGGCAGACTCCAAGTCTCATGTGGATAGTATGACGGAAGGGGATTTTTATGGAAGCGAGAGATCACATACCATGGCTGAAGAAGCTGTCATTTCAATTGAGTTACAAGGTACGGACGGTAGAAAAGAGATTCTTAAATCTGGACTGAAGATTCAGGCAGGTGAAGTAATAGATGCCTCCACCATGAGTATTTCCGCACTGACTGCATTTTTGAGAAAGGCAAAAGATGATGCCAAAAGGCAAGGTGTGCTCTTTTCCTTGCATATGAAGGCTACCATGATGAAGGTTTCTGATCCTATCATCTTCGGTCATGCGGTGAAAGTGTTCTTTGAACCGGTTTTTGCTAAGCATGCCGCTTCCTTCAATGAAGTTGGGATCGATGTGAATAATGGATTTGGAGATTTGGTTTCCAACCTAGATAAACTTTCTATTCCGAAAAGAACCGAGGTAGAGGCGGATATTGCAGCTTGCCTGGCGGATAGCCCGGACTTGGCTATGGTGAATTCTGATAAGGGGATCACCAATCTTCATGTGCCAAGTGATGTGATTATCGATGCTTCCATGCCTGCGATGATCCGGACTTCCGGTCAGATGTGGAACAAAGCCGGTAAACTTCAGGATACTAAGGCGATTATTCCAGATAGATCTTATGCAGGCGTTTACCAGGCAACGATTGATTTTTGCCGCACGCACGGAGCTTTTGATCCATCTACTATGGGATCTGTGCCTAACGTAGGCTTGATGGCCCAGAAAGCTGAAGAGTACGGTTCTCATGATAAGACTTTCGAAATCCCTTACGCAGGCACTGTAAAAGTGCTTGACCAACACGGACATGAGATATTCTCACATGATGTGGAAGCAGGTGATATCTGGAGAATGTGCCAAACTAAAGATGCGGCGATTCAGGATTGGGTGAAACTTGCCGTGACAAGAGCAAGATTATCCGCTACTCCTGCGATTTTCTGGTTGGATCCGAATAGAGCTCACGATACTGAATTGATCAAGAAAGTGAATAAATACCTGCTGGATCACGATCAGACAGGCCTTGAAATATCCATACTTTCTCCTGTAGAAGCCACTAATTTCTCCTTGGCCAGGATAAAAGAAGGCATGGATACAATCTCTGTCACGGGTAATGTATTGAGGGATTACCTTACGGATTTGTTCCCGATTCTGGAATTGGGCACTTCTGCAAAAATGCTTTCCATCGTTCCTTTGATGAATGGAGGAGGATTGTTTGAAACCGGGGCTGGAGGATCTGCGCCTAAACACGTGGAGCAGTTCGTGACAGAAGGGCATTTACGTTGGGATTCCTTAGGAGAATTCCTTGCTCTTGCTGTTTCATTAGAGCATTTGGGAAGAACATTCCATAACGATAAAGCCTTGCTTCTTGGTGAGACCTTGGATCTGGCAACAGGTAAATTCCTGGAAAATGATAAATCTCCAGCTAGAGTCGTAGGTAAATTAGATAACAGAGGGAGTCACTTCTATTTGGCACTTTACTGGGCTCAGGCACTTGCTGCGCAAAATAAGGATGTGGAATTGAAAGCGAAATTTACTCCTTTGGCTCAAGCACTGGAAGCTCAAGAGGCGACGATTGTTGACGAATTGAACGGTTCACAAGGAACCCCACAGGATATCGGCGGTTACTTCCGACCAGATGCGGCATTGGCTTCTCAGGCGATGAGGCCAAGTGGGACATTGAACGGGATTTTAGCTACATTGGTGTAAGAGAATCATATAAATATAAAGAAGCCATCCGGGAGAATCGGATGGTTTTTTTTTTAACCACGAATGGTGTGAAGTTCGCAAAGGGTGAACAATGGGGTGCGGCATATGATCCTCTTTGTTTCAATGATTAAAATCCGAATTCCGAAATCAACAATCCAATCACCCCTCCTCAAAACTGACATTATTTGCCTGCATGAATTCCTTGATCACGGATACGTGAATGCATTCACCCAAATGTATAAACGCGTAGTCATTGACTTTTTTTGCCTTACCGTGTGCGATAATTGCTTTTTCCTCGATGTCAAAGCCCAGGTGAAGATGCTTGGTCCGACTCTGCATGCCACATACTTTTCCTGCGGCATCGAATAGTGGCCCTCCGCTTTGGCCTCTCAGACCTGGTGTGCTCATTTCCATTCCATAAACTTTCCCATTTTTATCTCCCAGAAAACGCGTCAACATACCTTCGATAGGAAATCTTGGAGATCGCTTGCTTCCTGTTTCGGCCCATTCCAAACATTGGTTTTGAGGATTTAACTTGTAGTTTGAAAACTCGGGAAAGGGAAAGCCCAGACGGCATAGCATAACCCCGGGATGAATATCGCTGTGATCTTTTCTGAACTTAGGAATATTAGTAAACAGAGTCTTTTCAAAACCTTCGAATTTGATCAATGCCAGATCGTATTCCGGATGGAGAAAGAACTTTATGTTTTTGATCTGGTCCACACAATCGACAAAGGTGATCCGCATCTCTGAAGTCACATCTGGTTTTAGACCGAGCTTTTTAGCCAAGGCTGCTCTTTGTCCTCCGCTCAGGTCCTTACCTTGATGAAGAAAAGCATGATACTTCTTGTTGATTTGATCCGCTTGGGAAAGCCACTGAGCCACATGCTTGCAAGTCATAGCATAGCCCTCCTGATTGACAAAAAATAGGGTGGCGGCCCCTCGCTGTATGTGGCTACTGCCAAAATTTCTGGATATGGAATGTATTGCCCGTGTGAATCCGGCTGTTTCGAGAATTGCCTTTTCAAACATCAAAAATTGTTTAGATGAGACCTTAAAATAGTCAAATGCATTGTAAAATGATTTTTTTCAATTTTTTTCAGAAACTATTCTTCTCCGAAATCGATTGAGGATAAGAAGAATTCAAGTGGCTGTACAGATAGTTTGGGCTAGCCAAATAAATGTAATAACTTAGCCATCCCGCAGGGATTTTTCGCCAAAAGTGGCATACCCTTCATTGGGGGATTTAGGAATCAAACCTATACTCAAATCAAAATAAATATGAGCAAAATTAAAGTTGGAATCAACGGATTCGGAAGAATCGGACGTTTAGCGTTCAGAGTAGCACAAGAAAGAGAAGATATCCAAGTAGTAGCGATCAACGATTTGATCGATGTGGACTACATGGCATATATGCTTAAATACGATTCTACTCACGGCATCTTTAAAGGCACTGTAGAGGTAAAAGACGGATCATTGGTAGTGAATGGAAATAGCATTCGTGTCACTTCTGAGAAAAGCCCGGCAAACCTGAAGTGGGGTGAAGTAGGTGCTGATTACATCATCGAATCAACAGGTATTTTCTTGACCAAGGAAACTGCGCAGGGACACATCGATGCAGGTGCCAAGAAGGTGGTAATGTCCGCACCATCTAAGGATGATACCCCGATGTTTGTAATGGGTGTAAATGAAGATGCCTACACTCCTGACATGGTTTTCGTATCCAACGCTTCTTGTACTACTAACTGCCTGGCTCCAATCGCCAAAGTATTGAATGACAACTGGGGAATCGAGGAAGGCTTGATGACTACAGTGCATGCAACTACTGCGACTCAGAAAACCGTAGACGGACCATCTGCTAAGGACTGGAGAGGTGGACGTGGCGCTGGTCAAAACATCATTCCTTCATCTACTGGTGCTGCAAAGGCTGTAGGTAAAGTAATTCCTGAGCTTAACGGTAAATTGACCGGTATGGCCTTCAGAGTTCCTACCCCGGATGTTTCTGTTGTGGATTTGACGGTAAGATTGAAAAAGCCTGCTACTTACGAAGAAGTTTGTGCGAAAATGAAAGAAGTATCTGAAACCACTATGAAAGGTGTTCTTGGATACACTGAAGATCAGGTTGTTTCTAATGATTTCCTAGGAGATGCCAGAACTTCCATCTTCGATGCAGGTGCAGGTATCCAACTTTCTGATACATTCTTGAAAGTAGTTTCTTGGTATGACAACGAGTGGGGTTATTCTAATAAAGTAATCGATTTGGTGAGCTTTATTGCTAGCAAATAAGAGAAGTATTTCTTTGAATATGCTTGAAAGCCGGTCTTAGGATCGGCTTTTTTAGTTTGACTGAAAACAAAAACCGGGGTTAGGCACGTTATATAATAAAAAAGCTTACCTATGATCCTTCCGTTTTTTCCGTTGAAACTTGTAGTGTTCCCAGGAGAAGAACTTAACCTCCATATATTTGAGCCCAGATACAAAGAGTTGATCAAAGATGTAGAAGTAGGGGGCTTGACTTTTGGTATTTGTACCTATACTGATCAGCTGACTGGATATGGCACTGAGGTGGTGCTAAGAGATATTCATACCAGATATGACGATGGAAGAATGGATATAAAGACAACTGGGAAACGGGTTTTCAAAATTGCCACTTTTGATAATCCGGCAGTCGGTAAAGAATATGCGGCTGGTGCTATAGAGTTGCTGGAAGATGATCCCACAGTCCCAGATTATTTACATCATGAATATATTTTTTATCTCCGGGAAATGCTTCATTTACTACATTACGATGTGAGTTTCGATCCCGCTGACGTAGATTCCTTTTCTTTCTCCCATAAAATTGGCCTTAAACTGGACGAGGAATTAGAGCTGATCAAAATTCCCTCTGAGGCCTCAAGAACTGACTACCTCATCAAGCATCTCAAGCGGATTATCCCAGCCCTACAAGCAGCTGAAGAAGCCAAAGAGAAAATCAAACAAAATGGACACTTTAAACACCTTGATCCCTTAGATTTTTGATTACTGCTGTATCGCTTGAGCGCGCATCAGGTCATCAGTTGCCTGCAAGATTTTGTTGTTCAGGATTGGATTGTAGTCTGGGTTTTCTTTAAGAAAGTTTGAGACGGTTTTAGCTGCCTCAGGGGACGTGTATTGCCCAGCCGTCACCGACATCCATCTCTTTGGAAAAAAGATGTCCCCGGTCTTCTGAATATCGTCTAATAAGTCTAAAGCGAGCGGAAGGTGCTTGATAGCTGAATTCTGATTCAGTGGATGGTGAATGTAGCCACAAGCTGACAAGACCCAGGATTCTTTTTCACGGTTGACAGCTTCGCTAAATGATTCGAAGAGTGCGTCTCGCTCAGCCTCATTTTGGGATAGGGCTGGCTTCAGGAAGTCAAATCGGTCAAGTTTGTCAGGATTACTAATTCTGGTTCTTTCCTCAGTGAGTATTTCATCTGCTTTTGAGTGACCATATAGTGCTAAAGCCATCGCCAAACTCGTGAAATTATCCGGGTTGAGCTTTAGGTCTTTGATTTCAAAATCTTTTTTCCAGACGGAATACAAACGATCCTGTCCAGCTTTCGCATAAGCGATTCCGCTGTAAAGGGAAAAGATGGTTTTCTTCAGATTGGTAGGAAGGTCTTTTTGCAATTGATCCCAAAGTTGGCTTTCCAGGCTTGGGAGAATGTGTTCCCGTTGGTCTTCTCTGAGGTAGTTCCAGAAAATACTGCTGAGTTCTCCGGAAATCAGTCTTGCCAAGATTTCATTTTCTTCCTGTGCTATTCCTTTTTGGAAAGTTTCAAAAGCAAGTAATGGTGGGATGTTCCCAGAAAGCGTGTTTTCAAATAGGTTGATGTAGGATTGCCCACGCATCACTTCATCCGTTAGCGATGGAATGTTAGCTAGTGAAGCTTTATCCATAGGGAAAACACCATAGCCAAGGCCATTGCTGTTGTACAGTATAGCTGACGGTTGTCGTTCACCAATAGCTTCTTTCAGATCCAGTGTTTTTTTAGCGATAGATACTGAGAATGTCTTGCTTTCTTCAGGGTAGAAAAAGGTAATATCAAAAAGCTGGGGCCAGATTTTATCTGAGCCATCTTCGGCTTTTTGGCTAATTACAAATGAGCTAATTGTTCCGTCTTTGTCAAATTCGATTTTGTCTGAAAGAATAGGTCTTCCGGATTGATTTACCCAGACTTCACTCCATTGCTGGAGATCCATTTCCGTCTTTTCATCCAAAATCTTCACAAGTGCATTCCAGTCCGCATTTCCATGTGCGTATGTCTTGATGTATTTTTGTATGCCTTTCTGAAAAGCTTCTTCACCCATAGCTGTTTCCAGTTGCCGCATCATGATTGGAGCTTTGTCGTAGATGATGCTTCCATAAAGTGAGCCAGCGTCCTTCAGGTTGGCTAGTTTTTGCCGAATAGGGTTGGTGCCTTTCGTACGGTCTTCCCCATAGGCGGAAGGGTAATGGTTGGTAAGAAATGAAAGCTCGTGATTAATGTTAGGGTAGGTGGGGTTGACGAGCTTGCCTGCCATGAAATTCGCAAAAACTTCTTTCATCCAAACATCCTCAAACCAATCCATCGTCACCAAATCTCCAAACCACATGTGAGCCGTCTCATGACCGATCAATTTTGCCCTACCTAACATTTCCGAATCAGTAGCATTTTCATCTAGAAAAAGAGAGGATTCCCGGTATTGGATCGTACCAACATGCTCCATACCGCCGTATTGAAAAATAGGGATGGTGGCAAAATCAAGCTTTTGAAAGGGGAAAGGAAAGGCGGTATATTCTTCTAAAAATTCCTTTGCTTTTTGATGCAGGGAAAATACTTCTGGAATGCTTGCTTCAATTTTCTCAGCATTAATTTCACGATAAAGCATGGTTTGGTCGAAATCGGAAGCTGACTCAGCTTGTTCAAATTTCCCCGCCACAAAAGAGAATAAATAAGTGCTCATCAAGTCTGATTTGGCAAAGCGATGAGTAATGAAATCACCATTTTCCCCAGAAGCTATTTCTGGTGCACCTGCTAAGACTTTCCAGTCTTTGGGCGCTGAGATATTCAGCGTATAGTTTGCCTTCAGATTTGGCTGATCAAAACACGGGAAAAGCGTGCTTGCCCGATCAGGAACCAGCAGGGTATATAGGAAGTCCTTGTTTCGATTGAGAGAAAGTTCACCAGCTATAAATTCTATGGCTATAGAGTTACTTCCCTTAGTCAGTACTTCCTTTGGGATAATCAAATGTTGATCTCTGTGATCGATCTCAGTTTCCTTTCCATTTACATTCAGAGAAAGCAGATGTGATGCTTCTTCATGAAAATCTAAAATCAAGGGATGGGATAGATCGGAAATCTCTACTTCCAGCAGCAAGTGGGAATTTATTTTCTCCGACTTTTCTGCAGGAATTTCAAAAGACAAATTGTAATGAATGTTCGAGACTTGCTTTTTTCTGAACTGGGCTAATTCGGCAGAGATTCCTGAGTCATAGAAATGCTCGTCCGAAACAGTTTTCTCGCAGGAGGCGAACAGCAATGCAATACCAAAAAGCAGCAAGAGGTTTTTCATGGTTCAACAATCAACATCTTTTGGAAGATTAGCAAGAATTATTGGATGAGCACAATAATCTTTTTGACCTTGAAATATACCAAAAATAAGAAAAGCAGCCCGTTTGGACTGCTCTCTTGTGATCCCGCTGGGGCTCGAACCCAGGCCCCTCCCGATTAAGATCGGGATGCTCTACCGAGCTGAATTGATCAGAGACTCAATAAACTTTTTGCTTTTCATCTTTTTGATCTGGAGCTCTCTCCGTTTGGCTGTAATCAGTTCGTCAAAATCCTCCCGGTAAACCAGCTTCCACGGGATTCCTGTGGAGGTGAATTTGGAATGGCCGATGTTATGTTCATACAATCTGCGTTGAAGATCAATACATGCGCCCACATAATACTTGGCAAGTTTTTCGGAATATAGAATATACATTGTAGCCATAAGAGTAGGGTTGGCTAAAAATAAGAAAAGCAGCCCGTTTGGACTGCTCTCTTGTGATCCCGCTGGGGCTCGAACCCAGGCCCCTCCCGATTAAGATCGGGATGCTCTACCGAGCTGAATTGATCAGAGACTCAATAAACTTT
>NZ_JAJUWR010000062.1 GCF_021390545.1 Algoriphagus sp. AGSA1
CCACCCGCAAGGCAGCGCTTTGTCCATTCTTGACTTCTTCCAATCAGTCCAAAAAACAGGCAATCAACTCAAAAAAGCCAAAACAAAGAAAAAATGCTAGAAAATGAACTTTTGATTATTCATGGAAACCAATGTTGTGCAGTCGGCAATTTATTATTCATACTGATAAACTGGTAAAATATACATTTAAATTATGTGGATCTTTCCATACTAAAAACTCATGCTTCTTTTTTAATTCATTAAATGCACAAACAATAGTTTATAACAATAGAATAAAACTTCTTCTAGCTGGGCTATTTCTATTGCCCTTGTTTCTTCTTGATTTTCCATGTAAAATGTGAGGTTCGAAAAGTGGATGTATTGTGATAAAAACTTCCATAATATAAATGCGTGTACATTAGCTTGGCCTATTTCTGTTTGAGGAAGGTCATCAACTAACTGTTGTATAGTTCTAAATTTTTTAAGCTTAAATTCTGATTTTTCATGAAAAAAAATATCATTGTTAGGATTACTTTTAAATTCTTCTTTCAATTCATTTTCTCTGGATTGTGTGTGGAGTTGACTATTTTCACCACCAAAAAATTTATCATTTATCTTTCTAGATTCTTCATAAGTTTTAAATCTTTGTTTATGAGCAGAAGCAGTAATTTTAACTATTTCTTCGTCTTCAAAATTACTATGTAATAAATGAAGGATATGAATAAAGTCGTCAAGCAAGCACCTAAACAAAATAAATACAGACGTGTGTAAATTATGTTTGCTTTTTGAGAGTAATTGATTGATGTCGTAGTTAATAACTGCTGACCTAGATAGCATCCCCAATAGATATGAATCTTTAAAGTCAGGTTTGATTCTTTGACTTAATGACTCAAGTATGAAATTTGAGGTTTCTGCTACTTCCAGAGCTAATTTTGCAATATCTTCTTTCGTTTTCATGTTAATTGACTATTTGTATTTTCATGCTGCTGCACAACACTTGTGGTTATAGGATTCTCACTTCTTTATTGCGTCAATATCCCATTGTCCACAGGGTTTCGGGGTTCTGCCGAGAGCAAATTAATAAACTAGCTCATCCCATCCTTCTTCCCGATATGCTGCGCTATCGGTACAGGCTATATAGAATTAGGCACTTGTTTAGTACTATCATCCAGATGTCAGGGGCAAAAGGTGTTTGATGGATTCCGGATTTAAGCCCGGATGGGTGCTAAAAGTTGGTTATTCGTTTTCTACTAAAAGGTTATTGCAAGAAAAGGGATTTAGATTTAAAAAGCAACCCTGCAGGCTGGCTTCCCGATACGCTTCGCTATGCGGGACAGGATCTCGCTAAAACCAACCCTACAAGCTGGCCCTTCGCTAGATTAATCCACTGGATTAATCCTTCACGCTCAGTCCTCCCAGACTGTTTCTAGACGCTTGTCCCTCCTCCCCTACAGGCTGGCCTCTCCTTAAAAATGTCCAAAGGGACATTTTCTTAACAGTCGATCCTAGGGTATATTTTTTGGTGAAAAACGGGAAGTTATCCACATTTTAGGCTGTGGCAAGGAGTTTCGGGTATTTGGGGGATGGAATGCGGGTCATTGGATTGGCTAGCCTCCCTATACGCTTCGCTTTACTGGACAGGATTGGATTCATTTCATCCCCAAAACGTTTTGACCAGCTATAGCGATTCTTTTGTTACATTAAATGTAGTACCTATTCTTTTGACTGGTTTTCCCTAGCTACAGCTATCGCCCTATGAAGCTTCTCACTTAGTATCTTTTTGTCCGGAAGCTGGGTAAAGTATTGTGCTACCTTAATATCTCCATCTTCCAACATCAAATATTCGATGTGTTCCGTATTGCCTTCGCTGCACAGAATCAATCCTATCGGTGATTCTTCACCTTCTTTCCGCTCATTTTTATTAAGGTATCTCAAATAGAGCAGCATTTGTCCCTCGTGTTCAGGTTTAAATTTGCCAAGCTTCAAGTCAATAGCTACCAAACGTCGCAGGCTTCTGTGATAAAACAACAAGTCTATCCTGTAGTCGACAGCATCAACAGTTATCCTTTTTTGGCGGTCCAAAAAAGCAAAATCATTGCCCATTTCCTTTATAAAGGACTGCAGATTTAACAAAATGGCATCTTCCAGATCTCTCTCAGAATAGGTATCGGCAAGTCCCAGTATATCCAAAAAATAACTGCTTCGAAAAACTGCATCGGGAGTGAGTGAATGGGTAGTTTTTATTTTGTCCAATTCCTGTCTGATGAGTTCTTTGGGTTTACGGCTCAGTGCAGTTCGCTCATACAACATACCGTCAATTTTCCGGTCGAGGGTTCGGGTGTCCCAGTGCTCTAGGTGAGCCATTTCCAGATAAAAAGACCTCTTCAAATCGTCATCGATAAACATCAGGGATCGCAAATGTGTCCATGTCAATTGTATACGCACCGCGTATACAATCTCATCTTCAGTAAAAGTATACGCGGCGCGTATACAATGTAAAAGTTTGCGGTCGCTCCATCCTTTGCCGTAGCGTTCTGTAAGTTGGGTTGCCAAATTTTTAATGATT
The DNA here is from genome assembly GCF_021390545.1 of Algoriphagus sp. AGSA1. Classification (GTDB taxonomy): domain Bacteria; phylum Bacteroidota; class Bacteroidia; order Cytophagales; family Cyclobacteriaceae; genus Algoriphagus. Next base: position 2,546 of record NZ_JAJUWR010000062.1, read on the forward strand.
TCTTTCCCGTATTCCGCGCGTTTGCTGTAAAGTACATCTTCCTTGATCCGTTTGCCTATAAGCCAATTCATCAGGCATACTTCTTCATTCACAACTGAAGCCAAACGGCTGCGGGTTCCATCAATCAGTTGGCAAACATCACTATATAATTCTGGACTATATATCTCTAAATTTTCCATAGTCAAACCATTATCCGATAGGTTTCATTAGTCATAACTGCATAAAAATTATTCAATCGCTCATATTAAGGTGATCAAATCTTTGATCTTTCAGAAAATACCGCATCTCATTACCTTTAGTAAGACTAATATAATTGAAAAGACTTGTGAGCCGTGGCGTATTGGCGTCTGCTTTTAATAAAAGCTCTTTGGTCAATAAACAGCAAGATCAATAGCCGGACGCAGTGGATAAACTTACGATACTCTCTGGACGCTGGGTGAAGTTTGCCTGCCCTACAAACTGGCCCAAGGCTAAAATCATTCTCAGAATGATTTATTAACGCCATGTCCTACCCTAATATCCTTACCAATTTGCAATTGGCTTTTAACCTCACCCCTCTCCCGATACGCTGCGCTATCGGGAGCGATCGGCTCTGCTATCATTTTACTAGCTAATTCAGAATTAAATGGGTTCCGGATTTAAGCCCGGATGGGTGAGATAAAAGTTGGCTGTTCGTCTTCTACTAAAAGGTTATTGCAAGAAAAGTAATCTAGACTTAAAAATCCATACCCAGTACAGGGTATATTTAGTGCGATAGAGAGAAAGTTATCCACATTTTAGGTTGGATAGCCAAGGAATTGCTGGGATTTGGCGTGGATGCTTGCGGGGAAACTGTAATCTTTTGGGCTCCTATGAACTGATCGTTGAGTTGTAGCTCGGTTTTCCTATTCATACTCAATTCTCTTTCCATCTTCGACGGAAGCCCAAACTTTAGCAATTGAGGTGTTTATTATTTTGATTCCGCCATCTTGATTTATCTTTCTTTCTTGAGTCATCTCCACCTCAATCGAAAACTTATTGGAGAAGTGAACATCACCCTTTAAGACCTGATGTCTGAATATGGAGTCATTCATATCAAAACTTATAATCTCATTATTATAAAAACCTTTCCACTTGAATTTCCCTCGTTTTATCGCTGGTGATATTACGTCAATGACAGCTTTTTCAACTGATAGGGGTGGCAAATCATCGCTCTCCAAAATATATTTATTGAACTCAGTTCTTAATACCTTCCTCGGTTTACCAACAGGTTCTTTCGCTTTAAATCTTAAAATTTCTATAGAATCAATTTTTCTGTATCCAGACAGTTTTTTATACAAATTGGATTTACGCCATGCAATTTTGTAGTTCTTATTAATTAACTCAACCGACCCCACCAATTTGTCCTCGCTTAATTCATCCTCTTCCTGTAAAAACTCTAAGTTGAGTTTTTCTAATTCCTTCTTCTTTAGCTCATTATCCAACTTCAAATTTTCGATTTGAAGCTTAGTTAGTTCCCTGTTTTCTGCTGGAAAACGGGATATGGTTATGGCAGCTACACTAACTAACAGAGTTATTTGAGCAGAGTTTTGACCAATGAAACTCCATATTTCTTTAAAACCACCATCTTCAGGAGGAGAAGTCTCTAATCTAAGATCCAATCTTAAAGTTTCAGAGATTTCATTAAATATAAAAAGCATTTCCTTTTCGCATTCATTTCTTAAAATTGAGTCAATCGTATGGCTTTCATCCTTAAAAAAATAATGGAACTCCAGTCTGTCTGATCTTTCTATTACTCCCATAGATTTATAAGTAGTATTGTGCATAATGAATTCACGCAATCGTTAAAGGCTGTTATTTTACTGTTTGTGCTATTTACCCAATACCGTTGAAGCTGATAATAGTTTACTATCTCACACTTTCGCAGCGTATGTGCCCTCATAATTTCATCGCAATAGGAATTGAAATATTAGGACAGGCTTACTCCATTAGCAAAAGGTAATCTTCATAGGTGCCGCGAACCTATAAAGGTCAGATATGAGTTCTGGGGATATGTCCAGAAAAACAAGATAAAAGTTGGCTATTCATTTTCCACTAAATTGTTATTGCAAGAAAGGAGATTTTCGGACAAATTCCATATCCCTTTTCTATTTTTTCGATCTCAAGTGCCCTGCTTCCCGGCTAAACTCCTATTTTTAGAGAGCCAAAACGGCCTGAGATGGTAAGTCACTGAATCCCATGGCTTCCGCTCCCCAATTAAGTTTTTCTATCGCATTAAACTCAAGCACTTCAATGTCTGAAGGTCAAAAACGCCAGCTGGAAACCCAGCTCTGGGGTATAGCCAATCTACTCCGGGGTAAAATATCCGCTGACGATTACCGGGATTATATCCTGGGATTTATTTTCTACAAGTACCTCTCTGAGAAACAGAATATCTTCGCCAATAACCTCCTGGAAACGGAGAAAATCAAAGAGTACACCAAACTGACTGATCCAGAACTGCTGGAAGCCGTCAAAGAGGAATCTCTGGAAAAGCTGGGCTATTTCCTGCAGCCCGGCGAACTCTTCTCCACTCTTGCTGCCCGGGGAAATGCAGATACCGAGACAGAGAGCAATTACATCCTCGAAGATCTCAAGGCGGTGCTAAACCATATCGAGCAAAGTACCATGGGGACGGATTCGGAAGAGGACTTCAATGCACTCTTTGAGGACCTGGATCTGAACTCTACCAAGATCGGCAGAACGGTAGCCGCCAGAAATGCAGTGATTGTGCAGATTCTGAATCATCTCAATAAGATCGATTTCAAGCTGGAAGATATCGCTTCCGATGTACTGGGTGATGCCTATGAATACCTGATCGGCAAGTTTGCCGCCGGGGCAGGTAAGTCTGCGGGGGAATTCTACACCCCTCAGCAGGTTTCAAAAATCCTCGCCAAGCTGGTAACCACCGGCAAAACAAAAATCAAGTCCGTCTATGATCCTACCTGCGGTTCGGGTTCCCTCCTACTCCGGGTAGCCAAGGAAGCCGAGATTGCGGAATTCTATGGTCAGGAACTTAATCGCACCACCTATAACCTGGCGCGGATGAATATGATCCTCCACGACGTGCACTACCGGGACTTCAATATACAGCAGGAGGATACGCTGGAGAATCCCCAGCATCAGGACTTGAGATTTGAGGCTATTGTGGCCAATCCGCCCTTCTCCGCCCATTGGAAGGGAGATGAGAATCCCCTGAATAGCAACGATCCCCGGTTTAGCCAGTTTGGAAGACTGGCCCCCAAGACCAAGGCTGATTTTGCCTTCTTACAGCATATGCTGTTTCAGTTGGCTGACAATGGGATTATGGCCAGCGTATTCCCCCATGGGGTGCTGTTCCGTAGCGGAGCGGAAGGCGTGATCCGGGAGTATATGATCAAGGATATGAATGTGCTGGATGCGGTGATCGGGTTGCCGGCGAATATCTTCTACGGCACCTCCATCCCGACTTGCATTGTGGTGCTGAAAAAATGCCGGGAGCAGGATGACAATGTGGTCTTTATCGATGCAAGTGGCCCAGATCACTTTATGAAGGTTGGCAATCAGAATGAGTTGCGCGATATGGATGTGGAACTGATCATTGAGACCTACCGGAAGCGGGAAACCAAGGATAAATACAGCTATGTGGCCACGCTGGCAGAAATCGCCGAAAACGACTACAACCTGAATATCCCACGCTATGTGGACACCTTCGAGGAGGAGGAAGCCATAGACCTGGATGCCGTGGCAGAAGAACTGGTACAGCTGGACGCTGAGCTGAAGACTAATGAGGTATCGCTGATCGGATTTTGCAGGGAATTGGGAATTAAGACACCTTTTTGATGATGGGAGAAAAAAGAAATGTGCCTGAGTTGAGGTTTGATGGGTTTGAAAAATATTGGGTAGTGAAAAATCTAGGCGAGGAAATCCAAATTTTTAATGGATATGCCTTTCCGAGTAAACTATCGCAAAATAATGGTAGTAGATGGGTCAAAATCGCTGATGTTGGAATTAACAAAATCCTCAACTCAAACAAATCGTACCTCCCTCCCTCTTTCACTAATAAGTATAAAAAATTCGTACTTCAAGAAGGCGATGTAGTTGTTGCTTTAACTAGACCTATCCTAGCTGGAAAACTTAAAATCGCAAAAATCGATCATGATTCAAAAAACTCTCTATTGAATCAGCGAGTTGGCAAGCTGATTTCATTAGGAAGCCTCGATTATGCATACCAATTGTTTCAACGGAGATCTTTGATAGGTCGAATTGAAAATAATATTGCTGGAACTGACCCTCCAAATCTTTCCCCGAATGACCTATCGACATTTAGATTATTATTTCCCTCCCTCCCCGAGCAGCAGAAGATCGCCAGTTTTCTGACAGCGGTGGACAGAAGGATTGAGTTGCTGGCGCAAAAGAAGGAAAAGTTGGAGCGATACAAGAAGGGGGTGATGCAGCAGATTTTTGCTCAGAACCTCCGCTTTAAACAAGAGGATGGTTCGGACTTTCCGGATTGGGAAGAGAAGAAGTTGGGGGAGGTTGCAAAGTTTTCAAAGGGCAAAGGAATATCGAAAGTTGACATTTCAGCAGAGGGAAATCTAGAATGTATTCGATATGGTGAACTCTACACGGAATATGCAGAAGTCATAGATGAAGTAAAGTCTAGGACAAAAATTGACAAGAAAACATTGGTTTTGAGCCAGGCTAACGATGTGATTATCCCTTCTTCTGGAGAAACCCAACTTGATATAGCCAGAGCAGCATGCGTATTGAGATCTGGGGTTGCACTTGGTGGAGATTTAAACATTATCAGGTCATCATTAAATGGGGTCTTTTTATCATTTTATTTAAACCACAGACGAAAATATCAAATAGCTCAAATGGCACAAGGTATCTCCGTAGTCCACCTGTATAATAGTCAATTGGAAAATCTTAACATTGAAATCCCTAGCTTGGAAGAGCAGGAAAAAATCGTCCGGTATCTAGTTAGCTTAGATAACAGTATTGAGAATCTTAAAAAGCAGATAAACCATACACAGACCTGGAAGAAGGGGCTGCTTCAAAAGATGTTTGTGTGATAAGAAATTATGGAAAACGAAAAGGTAAAGCAGATTTATCAAAATCTCACCAAAGAAGCTGAAGTATTAAAAGATCCCACCGAGTATAACCAAAACTTTATTGACTGGAGATCTAAAGCACTACGAATGACCGTCGCAATTTTTGGAAAGCAATCTTCTCAGGAAAGGTCTTTGGAACAAGCAAGATTTGTTCGTCCCAGCGCATACTCGAGAGGGCCTTTCAGTGCCGCTTCTGTTAATCAATATGAAACAACTGTTGATCGATTTCAAAAACTCCTTCACTCATTTGTGGAGGAACATACTTTATTCGGTGAGGGTAAAAGTGATACTTCGGACCCCAAAAGTCAGGGAGGGAAAAAGATATTCATCAGCCATTCTTCAAAAGATGACGAAATCGGAAAAGAAGTAATCAACTTGCTTCAGCTGATCGGAGTCAAGCACAACCAGATATTTTACACTTCTGCAACTGGTTATGGAATACCACTCGGAAAAGATTGGGTTGAAACCTTAAAAACTGAAGTAAGCGCTGAGGGAATTGTGATATCATTACTCTCCGACAACTACTTCACCAGCCAAATTTGTCTTCTGGAAATGGGAGCGACCTGGGTTTTATCAAAGCTTCATATCCCTATTTTGATCCCCCCGCTAAATTTCAAATCCGTTAATGAGGTGATCAACGCTACCCAGGGATTTATGATCACGGATAAATTGAAATGGTCCACATTAAAGAAAGACCTCGAACAGCTTTTTGATATTGACCCTTTACCCTACGAAAAATGGGAGCCCCAGAGAGATGCCATACTCGACCGAATATCAAAACTTTTACCTTCCTAGATACCAACTCATAAACACTTAGAAACTGTTTTTTTGTCAGGTTAGAGAAATCACCCCGATCCATTCTACACACCACCTACATCGCACGTAGGCCTTCAGATGAATCAAAGCGATCAATTTCAAAACAGAAAACGCCAAGGATTGAGACCTGACGATTTCAGATTTTCTTTGGCCGAACGGCAGGATCAATGTGACGTTTAATAAAGAGGAATTTTCTTTTCTTTCTTGAGAAAAGAAACAAAAAGTATCGAAATCTATAGTAAACGTAACAAAAAGAAACAAAAACGTTGCATAAATGAAACGGTCTTACGAAATTTGTATCAACAGTACCTGAGTTGCATACCGTAAGATCTGCTCTCGGGTCATTTTTTTTATATTGGTCAATGCAAAAGCCAGCACATACAATTTCGCAACAGCTAGAGCTCCTGAAGTCAAGGGGAATGCAATTTAGAGATGAGTCAACAGCTCCGCATTTTTTAGCAAACATCAGCTACTACAGATTGAAAGGGTATTGGTGGGATATGCAAGCCGACTCTACTAGCCACAGTTTTGAACCTAACAGTTACTTTGAGGATGTAATTGACCGTTACAACTTCGACAGACATCTCAGGCTCATTCTTTTTGATGTTGTAGAACGAATAGAGATAGCTCTGAGAACTCAAATGATTTATCACTTATCCTTACGTTATGGACCGTGTTGGTATCAGGATTTCAACATCTTCAACAACTCTGTGTGGTTAGCTAGACACTTGGATACTTTAATGACCGAGTTTCACAGAAGTCAGGAAATCTTTATCGTTGATCACAAAAATCGATATCCACATGATTATCCCGAATCTTGGAAAATTATGGAGGTTGCTTCGATGGGTACTTTATCCAAATACTACAAAAACTTAAAGCATAACCTCCCCGAGAAATCAGCAATTGCAAAAGGGATGGGGCTTAACTTACATACCGAGCTTTCAAGCTGGCTGGAGGCAATTGGATATGTAAGAAATATAGTTGCTCATCATTCCAGACTATGGAGTAGGGATATGGTGAAGCGTCCAATACGTTCAATAAGAAACCCTTCAGGATTGTGGTTAAATCTTCCTCTGGAGGAAGCCCAACAGAAGAAACCATTTCTAATTATCTCCTGCATGCTCTTTCTTTGCAACAAGATCACTCCTAACCATCACATAAAAACTAAAATCCTCGATCTTTTTAAGCAACACCCAGAAATGCCCATCTACAAACTTGGTTTCTTTAATGACTGGGAAAAGCAGGATCTCTGGAAATAAGAAAAAACTAAAAAAATCACCCCGATCCATCCTACTACACCACCTACATAGCACGTAGGGCTTCGGATGGATCAAAGCGATCAATTTCAAAACAGAAAACGCCAAGGATTGAGACCTGACGATTTCCGATTTTCTTTGGCCGATCGGTAGGATGAACGCTAGACAAAGTTAGTGTGCTTTTTATTAAAATCCCTGTCTTTGCATTGACAGTACACGCCACGCTACCCACTTGAACAGCGTCCCAGGGCGTGTCTTTTGCTTTTTAGGGGACTAACAATCCCAACAGACCAAATAATTTTGTTGAAAAAAAATACTGCTTGGATTAAATGCCAAGAATTCTAAAAGGCACTGGTCACACACTTGGATATTTTTTTTTCTAATGAACTTTGTTTCGTTTGTTGCGTTTGCTAAATTAACATCCTGACTAACATCTCCAACACTATGCCCACCCTTATTAAAAAACCTACAATCAAGGAACAGACCGCAGCCAAGCAATCTGTTGAAGCATTAAGGCAGATAACTACCTCTTCAAAGACAAATAATTCTGTGGTTTTTGAAGTAGGTGGAAAAACAATAGCTGTCCCAAGAAAGGCTGTGATGCTATTTGAGAAAATTTTGGATGAAATGGCAGGCGGAAGATCCGTACAAATCACTTTAGTAAATGAGGAACTGACCACACAGGAAGCCGCTGATTTGCTCCAGGTATCTAGACCCCACCTGGTGAAGTTGCTCGACACGAATAAGATTCCTTCCAAAAAAGTAGGGTCACATAGACGCGTCGAACGAAAAAATGTGTTGAAATATGAATCGGACTTGAAAGCAATCCGACGAAAAAATCTAGATCTCTTAGCTCAGGAAGCACAGGAAATGAAGCTGGGCTATTAATGAAGATAGTTGCTCTCCTAGATGCCTGTGTACTCTACCCAGCCCCTATCCGGGATTTCCTTTTGAACCTTGCCGAAGCAGGTTTATTCAAACCAAAGTGGACAAGTAAAATCCACCAGGAGTGGACTAGAAACCTTATTGCCAAACGACCTGATTTAAAACCTGAAAGAATCAAGCGAACAGTTGAACTGATGGACGGAGCTTTTCCCGATGCACTGGTGGAAGATTACGAGTCCGGTATAACGACCGTTGAATTACCAGATCCAGATGATAGACACGTGCTTGCGGCAGCAATTTCAAGCAATGTAAACTACCTAGTAACATCAAATCTCAAAGACTTCCCATTTGAAATTTGCCTAAAACATCGGATTGAACCAATACACCCCGATGAATTCGTTTTGTTGCTGAGAGAGGCATCTCCAAATGCAGTTTATGACAGCTTCATATACCTTGTTAAAAGTCTTAAAAAACCACCTCAGAATATGGGCCAGGTTTTGGAAACATTGGAGAAATGTGGTCTGGAGAAATCAGTCCAATGGCTGGATGGGTTTGACAGCATAACAACTTGACGAATGAAACGTGGGTGCGAATGTTTACAAACGGTTTGAACTCAAAAGGATTTGCTTCACATCAACTAAATCCACATCTTAGCAGTAACAGTACCTGAGTAGCATACCATAAGATCTGCTCTCGGGTCATTTTTTTTACCAGTTCATGACGATACAACCCGAACAGGCGTTAGAAAACAACCTGCTGATCCAGCTCTCAAAGCTAGGCTATAAGCAGGTCATCATTAAAGATGAAACCACGCTGCTGCTTAATCTCAAATCACAGCTGGAACTGCATAATAAAGCAACGCTCAGCGACAATGACTTCAGGCAGATTCTGAATTTCATCAACAAGGGTAATGTATTCGAACGTGCCAAAATCCTCAGAGACCGGGTTCCCTATGTGGATAAAAGTGGAGAACACCGCACGATAGAACTGATCAACCAGATCCACTGGTGCCAGAACCAATTTCAGGTGACCCAGCAGATCTCCGTCGAAGGAAAATACAAGAACCGATACGATGTCACCATTCTGATCAACGGACTTCCACTGGTCCAGATAGAATTGAAGCGTAGAGGGTTGGAACTCAAAGAAGCCTTTAAGCAAACCGACCGCTACTCCATCCATTCCTATGGCGCAGGACAAGGGTTGTTCCAGTTTATCCAGCTCTTTGTGATCAGCAATGGTGTAAATACAAAGTACTATGCCAATGCACCGCTGAAAGACCGTTCCTTCAAGCAAACCTTCTATTGGTCGGACACTAAGAATAAACTGATTACCCAGCTATCGGAATTTGCAGATATTTTTCTGGAGCCCTGCCATGTCAGCAAAATGATCACCAAGTACGTGGTGCTGAATGAATCCCAGAAGACCCTGATGGTACTCCGCCCCTACCAGTTCTATGCGGTAGAGGCAATTATCGAGCAGGTAAAGACTACGCCCAAGTTCGGATATATCTGGCACACGACTGGATCCGGGAAGACCCTGACCTCATTCAAAACCGCCCAGATTCTCACCAATCTACCACAGGTTCACAAGGTGGTATTTGTGGTGGACCGAAAAGATTTGGACTACCAGACTACCAAGGAATTCAATTCTTTCAGCAAGGGAAGCATAGACGGCACCAACGACACCAATACCCTAGTCAGGCAACTGGCTGGAGATAATAAACTTATCGTCACCACTATACAGAAGCTCAATACCGCCATCACCAAGGTGCGTCACCTGTCAAAGCTTGAAAAACTAAAGAATCAACGGATTATTTTCATTTTTGATGAGTGCCACCGTAGCCAGTTTGGCAAAACACACGCGGATATCAAGGAGTTTTTTGAAGGTGCGCAGCTGTTTGGTTTTACAGGAACACCGATATTTCCGGAAAATGCCGGAACAAATGCGTACGGCAAGCGTACGACCGACATGCTCTTTGAGGAGTGTCTGCACAAGTATGTGATCACCGATGCGATCCGTGATGAGAATGTGCTTAAGTTCTCAGTGGAATACATCAGTACATTCAAAAAGAAGGAAAATATCCTAGACATCAATGTAGAGGCGATCGATGAGGAAGAGGTAATGAATGCCCCTCAGCGATTGAATAATGTAGTCGATTACATCCTTGCCAACCATGGCAGAAAGACCCATAGCCGTTTCTTCACTTCGATCTTCTGCGTATCCAGTGTACCGACTCTGATCGAATACTATCAGTTATTCCAACAGAAGAAGGAAGCCGGAGAACATCAGCTAAAAGTGGCTACTATCTTCTCTTATGGAGCAAATGTGGACCTGATTGACAGCGGGGAGGAATTTGAGGATGACTGGGAAGAAGGTGGACTGGACATGGCAGCAGACGTAGGCCGTGAACACTATATTCCGATGGGCAGGAAGCATCCCCGCGAATACCTGGATGAATTCATGGCTGACTACAATGCTACCCATAGCACCAACTACAATACCAGAGACAGCAGGCTTTTCTACCAGTATTATAATGACATTGCTGACCGGGTAAAGAAAAAGCAGATCGACATCCTTTTGGTCGTGAATATGTTTCTCACAGGATTTGACAGTAAGGCATTGAACACGCTGTATGTGGACAAGAATCTGAAATTCCACGGACTGATTCAGGCCTACTCCCGTACCAACCGGATTCTGGATGAATTGAAATCCCAGGGAAATATCGTTTGCTTCAGAAACCTGAAACCTGCCACTGACGATGCCATTACTCTTTTCTCCAACATCACGGCAAAGGATGAAATCATCATGCAGCCCTACGAAGACTACGTGGAGAAATTTCAGGTAGCGGTAAGCAAACTGCTCGAGATAGTACCCACGGTGGACTGCGTTAACGAGTTGCCTAGTGAGATGGAGAAACTGGAGTTTATCAAGGCATTCCGGGAGCTGATGCGGCTGAAGAATGTGATGGGCACCTTTACAGAATTTGAGTTTGACGATCTGGTGATGTCAGAGCAGGATTTCGAGGACTACAAAAGCAAGTACCTGGATATCTATGATAGCAGCAAAAAACCGGGCAAGGAAAAAGTCTCCATATTGAATGATGTGGACTTTGAGCTTGAACTGATCCACCGCGACGAGATCAATGTCAGCTACATTCTGAAACTACTGGCCAATTTGAAGGATGCAGCACCGGAAGACCAAGAAAAGCAGAAGAAAGCCATTGTAGAATTAATTGTAGGAGAATCCCAACTCAGAAGTAAGCGTGAACTGATAGAGAAATTTATTAATCAGACCCTGCCGGTAATTGAGGATTCTGAAGACATTCCGGAGGAATTCCTGAATTTCTGGACAAAGGAACGGATCGAGGCCTTGAAAAAGCTCAGTGCGGAAGAAGGTTTGGATACGGATAAATTGGAGCAAGTGATCGGTGACTTTATCTACACCGAGAAAGAACCGCTACGGGATGATATTATCGGTATGCTTAATTCGCGTCCAGGACTAAAGGAGCGCAAGACCATTGCCGAACGTGTGAAGTCTAAAATCATGGATTTTGTAGAGACCTTTATCAATGGAGTTTCTGCCGCTGCATAGGTGACGAGTGTAAGAAATAAAATACGACCGGAGGCAGATTTTAAGTAATAAAAAATGTGAGATAAACTCGAAACTTCAGGTTAAAATTTAGCAGTAATTCTACACATGAAAACAGAAAATATCAACTGGTATCAGCCTACTGAATTTTACATTTTAACTGTCAATTCATTTGTGAAAATCGGTATTACTTCCAATTGGAACAACAGGGAGAAAACTTATAAGAAAGAATTTCAAGAGATTGAATTCCTAAAAATCAAATCTTATCCATTTGAATGCAGGTGGCATGCAGAATTAATCGAGCAAGTTGTAAAATGGAGATTGAGGCGGTGGGTGGTTTTGGGAAGACATGAATATTTTGAGCTACCAATTCAAATGATTTTAGATTGTCTTTCGGACACCAGAAAGGAACTGGAAAATGAATTAAACAGACATGAATATATTCATAAAACAGGTAGTGATAGATGGGGTTATTACAAACAGATTTCTGATTACTATTTTTAATGAATTACTTATGGTAGAGCGCTCCCAAAGGAATTGAGAGGTTCATCCCGATAGCTATCGGGAGTTCTGTGAGAGGTTTAGGAGTGGGATTCCCCTTTACCTACTCACTATGCGTTTGTTTTTATATTCTGTCCAATATGTGTTTTGTCAATTCGTTTTCTGTGTCGCCTGTGTTCAAAGTTGTTGCAGGTTCAAAAAGCATAACCCATACTTCTTTGTCTGCTACGGGTTTGTGTTCTACACCTTTTGGCACTATCAAAAATTCATTTTCATTTACAATTACTGTTCTATCTCTATACTCCATTTTGAAATTCCCCTTTACGACAAAAAAGAGTTCGTCTTCGTGGTCGTGTTTGTGCCAAACAAACTCGCCTTTGAGTTTGGCAAGTTTTACGTGCTGTCCATTGAGTTCGCCTACTATTTTGGGCGACCAATGTTCAGTAAAAAGTTGAAATTTCTGTCCAAGGTTTACTTTTTCCATTTTGTTGTCTTTAAGTTTGCCAAAATTGAGTATTTACTTTCTTATCTGTTTGGTTGTATGTCAGTTACTGTTTGGTTTTCGAAAATAACGCTCAACGTCAGTTCGTCTAAAAACCTTCATTTGGTTTAAACTACCGCCTTTTTGTTGGTTATTTTGCTTGATTTTAGGCCGCTCTTTTAAAACTGCTTGAATGCCAGTCAAAAATCCTTGTTTTGTATTCCGGTGTCTTTTGGGCATCTAAAAGGTCCATCAGAGCCAAAAAACAGCACCAAAGTGCTTTCAGATACGCTTTGAGTACTTCCGGCCCTACCAAGTTAAAGATTCTACGCAGATTGTAGGCAGTGAAGATCAGACCTACGTCTGAACTTGCTCTGTCCATTCCTTTTTTGGTGATGATGTAGTGGAAGTTCCACTGTCGTTTCATCGTCCCGTAGTTGTGCTCGATGATTGCCTGCCTGCGTTTGTAGAGATGTTCTTTTTCTCCGACATTCTTTCTGTTGATGTCGATGTAGTCCTGATGTTCGGTGCGTTCGATGACTCTGCCTCTTCCACGGGTGTTTTTGGTACACCGGTCCAGAACCGGGCATCCTTTGCAGTCTTTGGTCTTGAAGTGTTGTACCCGGATGGGGCTTGCGCTTTTTCGGGAAGAACCGCCCCGGTCTTTTTTGTACCAGGTTCCGTTGGTGGACAGGACTGACCCTTGCGGACAGGTATAGGTCCGGGTTTGGGGGTCGTAGGTGAATTCCGACACGTTGAAGGCCGGATCGGGAGCCATACTTGCACCGCTGACTGCAGGAATGGCCACGATGGGTTCAACTCCCAATTCGACCGTTGTTTTGATCTCGCTGCCGGTATGGTAGCCCTTGTCAAACAGGGCGGTGAAGTGGTTGGTGCGAAGGATGGACTTGGCTCTTCTGACCATGTTTCCCATGGCCTTGGAATCGTTGTTGTTCGTTACTTTGAAGTCGATGGGAATGTGGTGTATGGCATCGGTGGTGGACTGGATGTTGTAGGCGACTTCGGTGATGTTGTTTCGTATGATCATCTGCCTACTGTCGGGGTCGGAGGTGGAGATCTGTTCCTGATCGCTGTTGTCCAGCCGCTCACCAAGTGATTCGTATTTTGCATTTCGTGCGGACTGTTTTTTGATTTCCGCCGCCAAGATTTCCTGTTGCCCGACGTCTCCGTCCTCTTTTGCAAGTTCTGCCTGATACTTGGCGAGCTTTTCTTCAATGTAGGCCAGATGCCGCTCGATCTTTTTGGTGTTGAAGTTGTTTTTCTTGCTGTTCTGGGCGCGGAGCTTGGTGCTGTCTCCTGCGAGGAGCGTACCGCCGATCAGTTCAAAATGTTTGGCCATCTGCACGGTGGCACGGAACACTTTTTTGATCGCGGCGGGATTACCCTTGCGAAAATTGGAGATGGTATTATGATCAGGCACCAGTCCTTTCATAAGCCACATCAGCTCGATGTTTCTCCTACATTCCCTTTCCAGCGCCCTGGAAGACCTGATTCTGTTGAGATACCCATAAATGAAAAGTCTGAGCAGGTCACCGGGATGGTAGGCAGGCCTTCCGTTGTCAATAAAGTCCATCTCAAACCCCAAAGACCTTAGGTCAAGGGAGTTGACAAACAGGTCGATCAGGCGGGTTTCGTTGTCAAAGTCAAGGGAATCATCCAGGCAGGTGGGGAAAAGTGCGAGCTGGGTGCGGTCAGTTCCTTGAATAAATTTCATATAAAAAGATACAAAAATATCCCCATAAGTCCCACCGGTTTAGTGGGTGTTTTTAGTGAAATTTTGAAGGGGTTTTTAGACAGTCTGACGTGCCGCAGCTAAGAAGCGTGGGGTATTTCGGAGCGATTACCTGTCAACCGAAACGAAAAGTTGCTACGGAGAACAAACCTTGCGGAAAACACTGTTCACCCCATGCTTTCTTAGCTGATGTTAT
>NZ_JAJUWR010000063.1 GCF_021390545.1 Algoriphagus sp. AGSA1
CGCATGAACAGGTTCTAATCTATAGAAACCGCCTTGGTACGATAGACGTATGCCGGGTGGTGTGGGGGGACAGCGGTGAAAGCCGCTTCCTACCCGATTGACCCTGGACGAAGTGCAGGGTGCTGGAAATAAAGCAGTTGGCCAGCCCTGAAAGGGCGATATATTTATTAAGAAAGACTTTTTGAAATAGCACCTGGTTTCGACCCTCCCAAGGCTGTAAAGTTTGTTGTTATCTGCCTACCCCCGGCTTTGCCGAGGGTTATGAATGGTTGCAACCCTCCGGGTTTTACATCCTTTGCGATGAAATCGAGCCTGTCGGCAGGTGGGCTTTAAAAGACAAATAATTGACATAGTCGCGAGCCATTTAATGTGCAAACGAGTTACATTCTCAGATTTTCCATCTGCATGATTTGTGGCTGGAACGGCTGCTCGTAAAGTCGCTTGCCGGTTGCCTTGTAGAGAGAATTGCCCAAAGCAGCGAAAACAGGAGGGAAGAGTGGTTCACCTAATCCGGTAGGATCTTCATTGTTTTGCACAAAATGCACCTCGATTTTCTTCGGTGCTTCACTGTGTCGGATCATTCGATACTTGTCAAAGTTTGTCTTGGTCGGCGCTCCGTTTTCAAAAGTCATTTCCCCATAGAAAGCATTACCTATTCCATCTACAATCGCCCCTTCCCCCATATTTGCTGCGGCATCAGGATTGACCACAATGCCACAATCTACCGCCGCATACACATTTTCTACCACCGGTTGATTGTCTTTGATAGTAATATCTATTACCTCTGCGACATAAGAATTGTGACAGAAATAGGCAGAAACACCTCGGTAAAAATTTGATTTGACAGTATCCCAACCTGATTTTTCCCTCACCAATTCCAATACTCCTGCATAGCGTTTAGGATCGTAATCGTTATCTGTTCCCACAGGATTGGTTTCAGCTCTTTTCAGTAACTCTAGCCGGAAATCAATCGGATCTTTCCCCATTTCTTCTGCGAGTTCATCCAGAAAACTCTGCTCTGCCCCTGCAATAAAGTTGGATCGTGGCGCACGGAAAGCACCGATGGTGATATTTGATTCGATCTGCCATCCTTCAGCCAGGTAATTGTCAATAGCTCCGGCAGGAAATCTATTTGCGTGGATTGGAGATTCTGGGATCCCGCCAGCCTTCACATGAAGTGCAAGTAGCATATTGTCTTCATCCAGAGCAGCACGGTAAGTGGCCGAGTAAGTTGGCCTGTAAACGCCGGAAGTCATATCATCTTCCCGGGTATAGATCATTTTGACTGGGGCTTGGATTTTTTGCGAGATCAATGCTGTTTCCACCATATGATGGCTGTATGCCCTACGTCCAAAACCACCACCCATACGGGCGAGATTGATCTGGATGTTTTCTTTTTCGATCCCCAAACTACTGACAAGGGCGCCCATGATAAAGTCAGGTATTTGAGAAGGGCCGTAAATAACTGCTTTATTGCCTTTGACATCCGCAAAGCAATTTACAGGTTCCATGGTATTATGTGCCAGGAAAGGGGCAGTGTAGGTTCTCTCAAGAACTCTGGCCGCCACTTTGAAAGCGCCTTCCGGATCCCCGTCTTTTCGAAGTACATTTCCTGGCTTAGTAATGTACTCAGCCATTTTTTCTTTGTGTGTACTGGAATTTTCCAAGCCTGCCGGCACATTGATTTTAGTAGTTTGACCATCTCTTCCGGCCATAGGGAAAGTGCTTTCTGGCGCCTTTTCCCAGTCGGCTTTGAGATTTTTCTTAGCTTGGAGTACCTCCCATGTAGAATTTCCCACGATGGCGATAATCTCCGGGAAAGTGGTCGTGTCAAAATTATGTCTGGCATAATCATCCTTGAAGACGTTGATTACAAAAACGTCTTGAATTCCTGACATTTCTGTCACAGAGCTTTTTTCAAAGGATTTGAGCTTCATTCCAAAAGCAGGAGGATGAACTATGGCCGCATATTTCATTCCTTCTACTTTGTGGTCTAAGGCAAACATAGGCTTACCTGTCACGATCTTGGAGCCATCCACATTCTTTTTGGAGTTGCCGATTATCTTGAAATCCTTAATTTCCTTCAGCTTCACAGTTTCAGGATCCGGAGCTTCCAAGGTTCCTGCTAGAGAAGCCATTTCACCGTATCCGGCTTTTTTCCCTGAGGATTTATGTTCGATTGTTCCGGCATTGGTGGTGATTTCAGCGGCAGGTACCTTCCAGGTTTGGGCAGCGGCAGCGACTAAGAGATGTCTTGCTGTGGCTCCAGCTGTACGAAGTGGTATCCACCCTGACCTAACTCCCTGACTTCCTCCGGTAAATTGTCGTTCGAAGCGCTTAGGGTAGAAGTCTGCCTGTTCCACAAAGACGTTTTTCCAATCAACATCCAGCTCTTCCGCAAGAAGCATAGGGAGGGAAGTTTTTACATTTGAACCGAATTCAGGATTTGGGTTAAATAAGGTAACAGCTCCATTTTCACCGATTTTGATATAGCTGTTGATCTCAAACCACTCATCAGGCATAGTCAGCACTTCTTCAGCAGTAGGTTTACACCCGGCCAGCCAACTAAAGCTCAGCATCATTCCCCCACTGGCCAGTGTAGAGACTTTCAAGAAAGATCTTCTATTTATTTTTTTATCAAGTAATGTCATGATTGTGGCAGATTAGATGTTTTGGGATGCTGTTTTGATCGCAGCTTTGATTCGTGTGTATGTTCCGCAGCGACAGATATTCCCGTCCATGGCATTATCTATATCCCCATCACTAGGTGTTGGATTTTTCTTAAGCAGTGCTGCTGCTGACATGATTTGCCCTGTCTGACAATAACCGCATTGGGGCACATCATGGGCTAGCCATGCTTTTTGTACAGGATGATCACCGGTTTCTGACAAACCTTCTATGGTAACCACTTTTTTATCTTCAACCACACTGACAGGATAGGAACATGACCTAACTGCCTCTCCTTCTACATGGACTGTACATGCACCGCATTGTGCTATACCGCAGCCGAATTTGGTACCCACTAGATCCAGATGATCTCGCAAAACCCATAACAAAGGAGTATTGGGATCTACATCTACATTCATGGATTTTCCGTTGATATTTAAATTATACTGTGCCATAAGTGTTGTATTTGTCTCTAAATTAGTTATTTACAAGGAATGATGCTTACGAAAATCAAACGAAGCGCATTTTCTTCCGCTGAATTGGACTATTTAAATGGATTCTAATTTCAACCCGGATTATGCATTAGGTTTCGTTATGAAGGTATTAATTGCAAGAAAATCAGGCTGTTTGGAAACTGAGTCCGCCGCGGCGGATATGGTGAAGTTGAAAACAGCAATATAATGACTGATTTTGAAGCAATTAATGGCTGTAATAGAATTGCTAATGTATATTTCGGGTTCAACTAGCTATTCAGCAGATTGACAAAGGGTTGATTGGTATTGGGCTTCCATCGCTTTGGAAACAGCATTTTCCAACACACCAAAATTTCGGTTCACGGATTTTCAATCCAGACTTTTTCGCAAAAAGGCCATCACTTTCGTTCTGATTTCCTCTGCGTCAAACATAGGCCCGAAGTGGGGAGCATCTTTGACAATAATCAGTTCATTGGGGACGCCTTTCACAGTGAGCCAAGAACTTAACAAATGAGATTGCCTGGGGGAGACCATATCGTCTTTCTCTCCATGAATAATCAGAAAAGGAGGATCATTTTCATCTACATAACTAACAGGACTTGCGGCTTTTGCCAAGTCCGGCCTATCGAGCGGAGCTGCTCCGATCAAGATTCCTTCGGGAGAGCCGGCATCATTTGCACCCGGGAAAAGGGTCAAATCTGCCGGACCATAGAAATCCACCACACCTTTAAAGTGGAAATCCTTGTTGCTTTCCGGTAAGAAAAAAGCATCCACATTGTTGTTCTTGGCCAATCCCACCATGGAGGCCAGATGCCCTCCGGCAGAAAAGCCCATGACCACCATGCGCTCAATATCAAATCCGTAGGTATCAGCATTGTCAACCAAATAAGAAATGGCCGCATTGCAGTCCCGCATTTGAGCCGGGAAAACTGCTTGTGTGCTAAAACGATAATCGATGGAGGCCAAGGCATAGCCACTTTCGATGATTTCCGAAATGGTTTCTTTCATATAGCCCATGTCCGCATATTTGTCGTTGCTCAGCCAGGCTCCCCCATGGATGAATACCACCAAAGGAACTTTTTCAATGGCATTTCCCGGTAAATAAATGTCCAACAAGTGTTTTTTTAAAGTGTCATTTTGGTAGGCGATGTTGCCATGAAGCACGGTTCCTTCCGGGAAAAGATTGATTACGCGATTGCTTTGGGAAAAACTAGGGGTTGTGCCAAGGCAAAGAAACAGAAAAGCTATAAGTGCATTTTTCATTCAGTGTTTATTTTGGGTTGATGTTGTGATTCCTAAAAGTTACCTCAAGTGAGTTATCTATCAAAGGTTTTGTTTAACGTACATGCTATAGGGCTCACAAGATGATGTATGAGGTTAGCTTTAAAAAAGCCAAGCCCACCTGGACTTGGTCTTTCTGGTTACCTAATCTATCTATGTTTTAGTTTCTGTTAGTGATTTTCGGTATTGAGTTGGATTCATATTCATGGCTTTCTTGAAAAAGTTATTGAAATGTGTCACTTCTGTGAATCCCAATGCATAGGATATTTCAGAGACATTCCAGTCGCTTTGCTCCAACAGCCGCTTGGATTCGACAAGAATTCTGTCCCGTATGATGACTGACGTTGGTTTGTTAAAGATTGCGTTTACGGTTCTATTGAGATGGTTTACATGAACGCATAGTTTTTCCGCAAAATCCGAGGCTGATCTTAGCTTTAAATTGGTACGCAGATCAGTTATAGGAAATTGACTTTCCAGCAGCTTCAGAAAATCCGTACTGATTCTCTTCGCTGCGGAACTTGACGGTACTTCAGTTTTGATTTTTCGGTGTATCTTGGTTACAGTTTGGATCATAAGGTTTTCTGATCTCGCTTTATATTTTTAGGCGATATGTGTGTTGCTGACACAACTTAAAGAGCTAAAAAGGAATAGGAATAAGAGGAAATACTTCATAGTCTATATGAATTGATTATACTAAATAGACGGAAAAATATCCTGGGGTTTGGATGAAATCTATAGACAGCCAGGTTCTCTCATCCAGATAACAGATTTGATCTACGAATGAAAAAGGAGGTTTTTTATATAGACTTTTTTTAACACTTATTGGATAAAAGAGGTATTCTATAGATCACAATTGTCAGTTGGATGATCTCTGGGATTTGGTGTTATTTAAAAGTCTAAATTTCGAGTATGAAAAACAATGTAATATCGCGTCCGGCATTCTATGCGCTGCATGTCCTTTTCTGGATTTGCTATGGGGTGATATTATTTGCCTCACTTAGTAACTGGACCAGATCTCCCGATGCTGTGTGGAAGGCCGTGATCTCTGATGTGCTGACTTCTTCATCTATAGCATATATCAATTATTATTTACTCCTGCCACGGCTTTATAAAAAAAGTAGATATTCAGCCTACATTTTGGCATCTATCGCCTTGGTGGTCATTATTGTGTTTTTGAGGGTCTATTTTCTCGGGATGAGCCATATGTCTGTTACCTATACTTATTTTATCAGATCGGTACCGGCTATTGGTTTTTACCTGATCTCTACAGTGATCTGGTTTTTTGCCAATCTCATCAAAGCACAGAGAAATGAAATGGAACTAAGAAACAACCAGTTGGCGTCTGAGCTGAAGTTTCTGAAACTTCAACTCAGTCCGCATTTTCTCTTTAATACCCTGAATAATATTTATTCCATGGCTTATTTCAGCGATAGCAACACCGCACCGGCGATCATGAAGCTGTCCGGAATGATGCGCCATATGCTCTATGAAGATCAGGGTATGTTTGTTTCGCTTTCCAAAGAAATCTCCTTTATGGAAAATTTCATAGAGCTTTGGAGACTCAAGCTAGATGAAAATCCTGTTATAATTTTCAAACATAAAGGGGTACGGGAAAGCCATGAAATTGCCCATTTGATCTTTCTTGTTTTCCTGGAAAATGCCTTTAAACACGGCAACACCATCGATGGATCCATAGAGATAAATCTGCATATCAACGCCGGTGACCAGCTGTTTTTCTATATCAAAAATGATGTAATCGATGCCCGGAAAACGGCGGAAGAAGAGAGTGGGGTAGGGCTGACAAATGTGAAGAAGAGGTTGAATCTGATCTATCCGGGAAAGCATGAGCTGCTTATGGAACAGAACGCTACTTCCTTTGAAGTGAAACTAACCATAGACTTAAAATGAAGTACCGAATACTAATTGTCGACGATGAGCCACCAGCAAGGAAATTGCTTTCGGACTACGTGTCCAAAGTTGCAAATCTGGAATTGGCGGCTGTGTGCGGTAATGGGGAGGAAGCGATGGCGTTTCTGAGGGAAAATCCTGTGGATATCCTTTTGCTGGATATCCGCATGCCTCTGATGACAGGGTTGGATTTGCTGAGTGAATTGACGGATAAACCACTCACCATATTCGTAACAGCCTATGAAGAATATGCGGTGAAGGGCTATGAGCTGGATGTGATTGACTACCTGATGAAACCGGTTTCTTTTGACCGATTCAGAAAGGCAATTGATAAAGCTATGGAATACCTTTCGGTACAAGTAGTGGGTGAGGAAATTTTTGATAAGCCCGATTACTTTTTCATTAAGACTGATACGAGAATTGTGAAATTTCTCTTTGCAGAAGTGGAGGCAATCGAAGCTCAGCGGGAATATATCAAGATCATCACACCAACTAGAAAAGTGATGTCGTTGGTCTCCCTCACCGGGATTGCCAATGCGTTGCCAGCGGAATTTGTACGCATTCACCGTTCCTTCATTATTAATATGCGACATATCGATGAAGTCCAGTCCAATGAAATCTTGATTGGAAAAGATTTATATCCGATCAGTCGGAATTATAGAGACGAGTTTTTTAAGAAGTTGGGAGATAGGAAATTGTTATAGGTGACACGGATGCTTTTTTATGACTAATGGACTGGTTTAGTGAGCTTTAAAGTGGGAAAATATTTTCGGTGTTAGCGATTGTTTCTCCCTATAAATAGGATTGATACTTGGGTTTTTACAGGATAAAAGACTGTAAAGCTGAATATTCTACCAGGAATAACTCTTGTATAATATAACTGTAAACCACTGTTTGCTATGATGAGTAGAAGCTTATAAATAAACAAATTGATACTAATCTGAAGCCAAATCAAAGAAGCTTTAAGCTGTTGATTTGGCTGTTTTATTACATCTTCTCCTTGGGTTTAAAAATTCCATTTTCAAAAAGTTCAACACCCTTCGGGGTTGCCCACCTCCATCTTGACCTTCATTTCCCTAGGTGCAACCTAGGGTTATTGAAAGGTTTGACCACTCCGTGGTCATTATTCCCAATAATTGATATTTCAATTCCCGACCCCGAAGGGGGTCAAACTTCTAAATAACCGCGGGTGAAACCCGTGGATAAGGAAATAACTACAAAATCCTTACGACCCCGGAGGGTGTCGAACTGATCCAAAACCAAAAAGCCCATCTGAATAACAGAAAGGCTTCTAGATTGTAGGATTAAGATCCTTATTTATTCAACAACTTCTCCAATCTCGCCATCATCTCATCCTTTTCTTTAAGCATTCGCTCGTAAAGTGCGATTTTCTCTTCGTGGAGTTGGATAAGTTTGTCGATTGGATGGAATGTCGGATTGTTATTAACTACAGAAGAATTGTCATTGAATGTGCTTGAGATTACTGTAATCGCCTGTTCCTCATCAAAATTCTGGAAGGCCTCAACTGGAATTCTGAGAATCTCACCGACTTGACGCAGAAGTTCTTCTTCGACTTCTTCTTTTTGCTCAAGTAGACTGATCTTTTTTTGTGACCAATCATCCCCGAGTTCATGGGCCAAGGCTTCCTGCTTGATGCCCATCATTTCACGGAATCGCTTGATATTTCTGCCGTGGTGGATTTTTTCGTTCATAGTCTGTAAAGTACAATGGAAAAATAAGGATTTCTCCCGAAAGGGAATAAACTAAATTATTCCATTGGAGAGTATGATCCAAGAAAAGGTCAAATTTGCCCGACACTTTTTGTCTGATGAAACTGATTGATTGGGCTAAAGCCCACCAACTCGTTTTTGCCTTTTTGCCTCCCAGCTAAAGCAGGAGGCAATTTAAATGCTGGAATTGATCAATAATCAATAGGAATATGGCTTTAGCCCATCCCAATAAAGAATTCTCTCCAGTCTCTGGCTTTAGCCAAATCACGGGCCTCAAGCAGAATATTTTCAGAATAATTTATTCCTAAACCCTTTCTAATTCATCCTTTTTAGGAATAGACTATCCCTTTGATATCGTGGAAATTGGCTTTAAACAAATCGAAAAAGCCATGCAACCAATCGTGATTCAACTAGGCAATCTTTGCGATTCACCTGTCAACAGAGGTAGAGATATTCATTTACATCTTCCTGAATCTGCATCCAAAGTGATGGACTTATTACTCCAATCGCTGGAAATCAACCGCAAACTGATTGCTGGATTCACCCATCAATGGGAAAATGAAGAAGAACTCTACCGGGAAATTCAAATCTTAATCGAACAGCAAAAAGCACTAGAACTACAGGTAGTTTAAACTCTTAAGGCTTAAAACCGCAAATCCAAACAATATGGCAACTCAATTCAACACAATCAATTTCATCCGAAACTGTACAGTATCCGATAATAGCAATATGATTTATTCTGGATTAGGTCAGGAATGGCTCATACTCTTAAAAAAATTCATTCAGGAACAAGATCAAAGAAATGAAGCTATTAACCAACTATTACATATCATAATGGAATCGGGAGTTACAGAAAGCTCAGCATTTCTTCCAAAAATCATCGAGTTACAGAACGATAACATTAAATACCTCAATATTTTCAAAGAAGTCATCGGGGAAGAATGTGATAAGAATCGAAAATAATTTTCTAGAACAATAATCATTAACCCACTAAAATATATGAAAGCCGCAGCACGCATAAAGCAGATCCGCGAGGATCAAACTTCTCAGTGGCGTAGCCACGGGTGCAACCCGTAGATGACGGAGCAAAGAAGCGATTAACACGACCTCCCTTTCCGGATTTCCTTATATTTCTAAGAGATAAGATGCCGACAAATAATAATTAAGGCCGGATTGTCCGGCCTTAATTATGTCAAATCTTAAACGGTAATTCATAAATCCGCTTCCCTGTCATTTTATATACTGCATTGCACAATGCAGGGATAAATGGAGGTACAGGTGGTTCGCCTACACCCGTGGGCTTTTCTGTGCTTTCAATGATATGTACATGGATTTTTTTAGGAGACTGGGACATTCGGATGACTTGATACCCATCAAAATTATTTTGTTGAACCTGTCCGTTTTCGAATGATATGGCTGAAGTAGTGGCTAAGCTGGTGGCAAATTGGGCTCCGCCTTCAAATTGAGAACGGATTCTATCTGTATTTACAGGCACTCCACAATCTACCACGTAATGAACGTTAGGTATCAGCAATTCACCATTAGCGTCTTTATCTACTTCGACGATACAGGCAACATAGGTCAGGAAGCTTTTATGAGCCGCAAATCCAACGTTTTTTCCCTGCGCCAGTAATTCCTTCCAATTTGCCTCTTGTGCCACTCTGCGAATTACATTTTTTAGACGGCCGGTGTTCCAGGGAAATTTCTCAATAGGTTCTCCATAATTGCCGAAAGTACCTTTTATCTCTTCTTCAAAAGAAATATTTCTGTCTTCCCCGAGTAAATCCAACAGCATATCTACCGGATCCATGCCCCGCGCTTCGGCCACTTCATCGAGCATTCCGTTTACAGCAAAAGAGTGATGGATATTACTTACGGATCTTAACCACCCTATGCGGGTGTGCGCTTTGGATTCATGGGTTTCAATTCGAATATTAGGTACTTCAAAAGGGAAATCTATGCAACCCAGCCCCAGTTCTCCATCTGAGGGATGCAGTTCATCCGGATTGCCGGTCGCTCCGATGGCCGGGAATACGGTATGGTGGTTCCATCCACTGAACTTACCTTCGCTATCCAATGTGACTTTTATGCGCTGAGCACTCAAAGAGTGGTAAAAATCATGGTGAATATCATCCTCTCTTGTCCACTGAACTCTCACAGGAGCTTGGGCGGCTTTGGAGAGCAGGGCTGCTTCCACTATAAAGTCCGGTTTTGATTTTCTGCCAAAACCTCCTCCCAGAAGAGTCACATTTACCCTCACCTGTTCTTCAGGCATACCCAATGCGGTAGCCACGGCTGTTCTCGCCCATTGCGGGTGTTGGGTAGGAGCCCATATTTCACAGAAGTCCGCTTTCCAGTTGGCAATTGCCACAGGAGGTTCCATAGTAGCATGGGCATAATAGGGAGCCACAAAACTTCTTTCCAATACAGTTGTTGCTTTTCGTTGAGCACTGGAAAAATCGCCTTTTTCCCGGCGGATCTGTCCATTGGTCAATGTACTTTTGACCATCTCCTCCAGTTGTTTGGCTGAGCTGTAATTTTGATTTGGCCCTAAGTCCCATTCTACTTCCAGTGCTTTTCTTCCCTGCATAGCAGCCCAGGTATTGTCTGCAAGTACTGCGACACCTTCCAGTGCCTTATCCAAACCGGTGGGAATTCCTTGTCCATCTATTTTTATCACGTGGCTTACCCCGGGGACAGCCAACGCTTTTTCATCCGAAAATAAAACAACTTTTGCTCCGATCACGGGACTTCTCCGGATCACTGCGATTTTCAATCCCGGGATATCTACGTCAGCTCCGAAAACGGCCTTTCCTATGGCAATATTTTTGGCATCATATATCGGCACATCCTTTCCTATGAGCTTATAATCCTTCAGGTTTTTTAGTTTGACGTCCTCTGGGTTAGGGATTTCTTGGTTTTTCAGCTCTTCAATCAACTCTCCGAAATCAACCTTTTTTCCGCCCGAATGAATGACTTGGCCCTTTTCAGTGCGGCATTCGGATGGATCTACTCCCCATTTTCCGGCGGCAGCACTGATAAGCATCAATCTGGCAGTGGCACCTGCTTGCCGCATCGGTTCAAAAAACATGCGGACGGAATAGGATCCATCGGTATTTTGATCTCCGTATTTTTCGTTGTCTCCCTCGGCCTGGATGATTTTTACCTTAGCCCAGTCGGCTCCCAATTCATCTGCGATAATCATCGGAAGAGAGGTACGGATACCTGTACCCATTTCTGATCTATGGGCAATCAAGGTTACCTGATTGTCGGAATCAAGGATCAGGTAAGCATTAGGGGCAAAGGTAATGGGATCACCTTTAGGGCTGCTGCATTGAAAATTCACTCCTAAAAGGAAACCACCGGTGGCCAAGCCACCGATTTTCAGGAATTCCCTTCGGGAAGGGATATAGACCTTGCTTAAATTCTCTGGATCCTGTTTTTTGCGGGAAAGAAATTTTGTGAACATCTGTGGTTATTTCAATGAGTTGGATGCAGTGTGTATGGCTTCTTTAATACGGTTGTAGGTGCCGCATCGGCATATGTTTCCATTCATGGCCGTATCTATTTCCTCATCAGAAGGACTGGGATTTGAGCTTAAAAGCGCAACAGCACTTAGGATCTGCCCTGACTGACAGTAGCCACACTGGGGGACAACGTGCTGTACCCAAGCTTGCTGAACAGGATGGTCTCCGTTGTCTGAAAGTCCCTCGATGGTCGTAATATTGGCGTTGATGTCAACCTCTGAAATCTGAAAACTGCAGGAGCGTATAGGAGAGCCGTCCAGCAGTACTGTGCAGGCACCGCAAAGTCCCTGCCCGCAACCAAATTTGGTTCCTTTGAGCCCGACCAAGTCCCGTATCGCCCACAGTAAAGGCATTTCGCTTTCGGCGGAGATTTCATGAACCTTGTTGTTGATCCGAAGAGAGTATTTTTCCATAGTTTAATTTACTTCTTTTTCTGTTATTACCACAGGGCACCTGATTTTATCTTCTTGAGGTTTTAGAAGGTGAAGTTTGTGAATTGAAATATGCCGGAATTAATAAAAACAAACAATGGATTAAGAAATTCAACTATTTTCTGAATACACTTACTTCAATACAAAAAGCCAAAAAGCCAAAGTGGAATTTTGTTTCCTCCGCCAGTTTTGACCCCGTCGGCAACTATATAGGAATTGGGAGCTCCTTGTATTTGTTGGCTGGTTTTGTTGGGGTCACCTATTTCGAATACATCGCCCCTCATCGGTCTTTTAGCCCAGAGAGCAAAAGAAAATGAGGTGGCCGTAAGGATATAGACCAATGGCTAAATATTTATCTCAAACCCGTGCATCAGCACTAATCTCAGCCCTACATAGATCACCAGCACAGCAGTTAGCCCACCGAGTATTCTCAGGTTGAATTTCTTATTGGACAAGTAGGAACCTATACTTCCACCTAAAACCACTGCAAGTATTAATTTCCAGGTAAGATTCAGGTCAACCATAAATGTGCCCGCAACAGTAAGTCCTACCAATCCTGCAATGGAATTGACCAAAATGAAAACGGAGGCTAAGGCGGCTATCGTTCGGGGGCTAGCCCAGTTCAATAGATTTAAGGTAGGACTAAGGAAAATTCCTCCCCCTATTCCAGAAACTCCTGCTAGCAGTCCTACACTTCCTCCAAGCCCTATTTTTGCAGGAAAACTAAATTCCCTGGACACTGGTCTGGTTTTGATATAGCGTAAGAGCATGGCGATTCCGGATAAGATCAGTGCTGAGCCCAGAACCAAAAAGAAGGCCTGTTGGGATAGCCTTAATTGGGCTCCCAAGTAGGCTACCGGAATACTGGATACCAGAAATGGCCAAAACAGTTTGATATCAAATACTTTGTTCCGGATAAAAAGAAACGTTCCTATACTGACTACGCAAATGTTCAAGAGCAAAGCGGTTGACCTGATCTCATGGAAATCTGTCAGGAACAAGCTCATGAGTGCCAGGTAGCTAGATCCCCCGCCAAATCCAACCGAGCTGTAAAACAATGCAATGATGAAAAAAAGGAATGGGAGATATTCTAGGGTTAGCATGTATAGTAGCGAAATGCAGAAATATGGACGAATACTAATAATTAATCCGGCTTTGAATTTGGTTAATAAATCAGCTACAAACAATCATTTTTGCTTAGCCCAGCTTTTATAATAGGTGATGAATATCCTCATGGGTTTTAGTATCAGGAGAGAAATTAGTAAATATACCAGCTGTTTCTTCCCTTTTTGTTCGCTTATTTCTATAGTAAGTGTAAGGGTTTTTATCCAAAAACATATCTGATATAGGGCTTTGATCCTTAAATTCGCATGAAAACTACCCAATACTTTAATGTCAATGATCAATACCCGGAATATGGCAATGCTGGTTCTTACTGCCGGATTCAACCTTGCTTCACATATTTCTTTTGCCCAAACCAACGATACCCTGCCTGAAACACAGCTAGGGGAAGTCATGGTAACTGCCCAGAAGGAGACCGAAAATCTTCAAAAAGTACCCTTCAGCGTGTCAGCAATCGATGACCGTAAAGTCGAAGAAATGAACCTTTGGCAGACAAAGGACCTCAGAGGTTATATTCCCAATCTCTACACCTCCAATCCCGGAGATAATCGAAACGTGATGTCTATCCGTGGTATCACCACCACTTCTTACGAGCCGGCCGTGGCGACGTATGTGGATGGGGTCAACCAATTTGGACTGGACACCTATTTTTTCCTGCTGAATGATGTGGAAAGAATAGAGGTGCTTCGTGGTCCCCAAGGGACGCTATATGGCAGAAATGCCATGGGTGGTGTGATGAATATCATCACCAAACCAAAATCAGATGAGCTTTCGGGTTTCGTCCGTGCCGATGTGGGAAATTACGGATTCACCAGATTTGCCGCGGGAGTAAAAAGCATGCTTATCCCTCAGAAGTTGTATGGAGGTATATCTGTTTTGTCAGACAGATTAGGGGGATATTATACCAATCTTTACGACGACAGTAATTTTGATAAACAAAAAAACCTGCTGATTGCCGGTAACTTAAATTACCTTTTTGCTGAAAATTGGGAAGCTATCTTAAACTTTAAAAGCAACACGGGCAGAAACAATGGTCCCTTTACCTTGGCCCCTGATCCAGTCTCCGCATTGGAGAATCCTTTCGAGGTCAATCAAAATGCCATTACAGAAATGGTGGACAATAGCCAAAACCTCTCGTTGGTAGTGAAGAATTCCGGCCCAAGGTTCAACTTTTCTTCTCAGACTGCCTATCAGCACAATTACCGCTACTACAAGACTCCGATAGACGGTGATTTCTCGCCCAATGATGGGGTGTCTATAATCAATGATTATGGGAAAAACTGGAATACGGTTTCGGTGTGGACTCAGGAATTCCGGCTGGCTTCAGCTAATACAGGACAGCGATTGAATTGGCAGGTTGGTTTCTTTGGCTTCAATTCCGAGGCTCCTACCAGGCAAGGGATTTATTTTGGTGATGATGCGGCGATGATAGGCTCACCTATCTCCAACTTTACCACTATAAATACAAATGTGGAGACAGGTTATGGGTTGGCGTTTTTTGGGCAGGCCAGCTATAGTTTGACGGAAAGGTTGAAACTGACTGGAGGTCTACGCTCGGATTATGAGAGGAAAAAGCTGACTGTCTCTCAGGAAATGGATTTTGGGCAAGGTGATCCCATGGTGACACAGCCGGATACTACCGGGAGAGTAGATTACAATGCCATTTCCCCAAAGCTGGCATTGGCTTATCAGCTGGGCAATACCAATGAAATCTACGGAAGCTACAGCCGTGGTTTCAGACCGGGAGGCTTGACCCAGATCGGTTCCGATCCGAGCAACCCGCCTCTGTTTGCCTATGAACCTGAGTTTTCAAACAATTTGGAAATCGGTAGCAAGAACTACTTCTTCAACCGAAAGATGCGGGTGAATGTAGCCGCTTTCGTGACTACTATTACTGATGTGCAGGTACCGGGTTTGATTTTGCCGGATGCCATCGTAGTCACCCAGAATGCGGGAGACCTGACCAGTACCGGAGTAGAATGGGAAATCAATGCTATACCTACAAACAGTTTGAGTCTTGACTGGAGCTTCGGATATACCCGGGCAACTTTTGATAAGTTGAATCTTCCAGGTGAATCCGGTGAGGTGGATTACTCAGGAAACAGGCAGATCTTCACACCAGAAATTACCTCCATGGTTGCGGCACAGTGGACACCCCGGTTTTTCAATTCCAACTCCCTTGATTGGATGCTGAGAGGGGAGTGGTTGTACTTCGGTGAGCAGTTTTTCAATCTGGAGAACACAATCAGCCAGGATGCTTTTCAGATTGCCAATGTGAAGTTTGGAGTAGTATCTGATTCCATGGAACTGACCGTTTGGGGCAAGAATATCTTTGATACCACCTATATTGATTACGCCTACAATTTTGGCCCGTCTCACTTGGGAAATCCGGCTACTTTTGGCGTGACAGCGATGTATAAGTTTTGAGATAAACGAGAGAGAGTATGAGATTGCAAGTCCCAGTCTTAGCGGACTGGGCTTTTATATGTCTGTCTTGTCCTTTGATGGTTACAAAAAAGCTTAGCCCATTTGCTGTACTAGTTCTTCGGACTTGGACTAATCATAATGCAGTCTCCCGATTGCAAAAGAGGCAAGTCTGAGCTTATATTATATCCTTGATTGCAGGAGCAGTTATACTTTTGAACTATTCTAGTGGAGAGAAGGGCAGT
>NZ_JAJUWR010000064.1 GCF_021390545.1 Algoriphagus sp. AGSA1
TTTTTGGGGTAATAGCTCCTTTATAAAACTCCTGAAAACCTAACTCAATCCCCATAAGAACCTCACCGGTTCCGTGCAACATCGGTTTCATCGTTCGTGCTTCGCACGC
The DNA here is from genome assembly GCF_021390545.1 of Algoriphagus sp. AGSA1. Classification (GTDB taxonomy): domain Bacteria; phylum Bacteroidota; class Bacteroidia; order Cytophagales; family Cyclobacteriaceae; genus Algoriphagus. The sequence goes on from NZ_JAJUWR010000064.1 coordinate 110, forward strand.
AACGGAAACCTAGTTGTTGGCATTAGTTTTTTTCTTCTGACATATTGTTAAAGTTTCCTTTTTCGTCCCATAAAAAACTTCGTTTTCCTTCTTCTATTCCCTTTAATATTTCATCTCTATTTTCAACTTCTCCTAGAGTACGTTCTACATAGAGTCTTAAAAAATCACCATAAGTACCTATCCATTCTTTTTCATCTATTAATTCTATTTTTTCAGGTCGCTTTGCAACTATATTATAACCTGTTTTACTATTTATTGATGATTGGAATTCTGGTCTTTCTTTTAAGTGTAATCTAATGAAATTTAAGTGAGAAAAAACCTCATAAAATTGATATGCAGTTAAGTTTCCTTTGATAGAAGATATTTGGTCGTGATACATTGCAATCGATGCTGAAGAATCATCTAAAATACTTGCAACACAAAAATCACCTAATTGAAGAAGAACTCCCTTGCTCCAAGGGTTATCAATATAATCGAATTTTACATTCTCAGTTTCTGAAATTATTTGGTTGACATAAATTGAGCCATAAACTTCTGGATGTAATTGAGCACCAGTATGATGACTTCTAACTATACAATGAATATGATGAAAATCTTCCCACCAATGAATATCTCCAATTTTTTTATCATCTGCTCGTTTATCTAAGTTATCACGCAAAGATTTGTCTTTTAAATGTGTTTTAAAATAAATAAGGCATAACCATCTAAATAATAAATCTCGTTTTTCAACTGATGCATTTAGTTCAGACGAAATTTCATCATATGATTTAGATAATAATTCGCTAATCGGTTCTTCAAAATGTTTACCTAATTCAGAATTACATTCTTTACAACAAGGTACTTTATATTTAGAGTATTGAATCTTAGAAAGATTCGGAAGTGTAATTTTTTGGCTGTGTAAATTGAACTTTCTTAAAATCCAATCTGGTATTATATGCTCATCATTAAATTCCTTTGAATCTGGTAAGGCTCCACAAATAAAACAACACTTACCATTGACTATATCACTAATAAAATGTTCCAATTTATAAAATAGGATTCTATTGTCTAATGAGTAAATTGTTTTTGGTGTGTTATCTGTCATTTTAAATTAATGCCAACGTGTTATAACCGCAATTGCGGTTATTTCCTCTATATCCTTAAAGACAATATTTCATTAAACCTGTCTCTATTCTTTTATTTTGAGGGTTATCCGACATTAGTCGCTTACAAATATTTACTATCGTTTTTTACGGTTTACTGCCTTTTGGCCTTTTTTCTACGTGGTCCTGCTTAATTCCCATGCTGCCAGTAATAACTATTTCCGGTAGCAGATTTCCTTGGGCATCTGGAACTACCTCTCCCCCCGCCCTCTCCTTTAGGAGAGGGCGATCGGCTCTGCTATCATTTTACTATCTGCTTCAGAATTAAGTGGGTTTCTGGATTTAAGTCCGGATGGGTGGTAAAAGTTGGTTGTTCTACCCCCTCCCAACCTCCCCCTTTAGGAGGAGGAGCTTGATCCTGCTCCAGATGGGCATGAAGGGTAAGAAGTAGGTTGGTTGTTCTCAATAATTAAAAGGCATGAGCAAGAAAGGAAAAAAAATGATACCATCCCAGCCCGCAGCCCGGCCCCTTCGCTAAAAATGTCCACAGGACATTTTCTTTGCGCTCGGTCCTCCTGTACAGGGTATTTTTTGGTGAAATGGGAGGGAAAGTGAAAGAAATGCTGTGTTTTTCGGTTGGTCAGCAGAATTATCTGCATCGCTCTGTGCCTTTTTGCAGATAAAAACAGAAAGTGAGTTATGGGATTCGGTTCCAGATCTGTGATGCGGGTGATTGCATGGAGTAGGATCAGAAATGGAGGATAGTTTTCCGCTTCGGATCAAAGTCCCATACCTGGAACAACAATGACACTCTCAAGGCTGAAAAGAAAAGGCTATCAAAGTATGCCTGACGAATATTCTAAATCAAATTCTGGGATTCAGTTAGCCGCCGTACACTGCCTGTCCCGATTCATCGGTAAGACTCGTACGTACTGTGGTGTTAGAGGCGCACCTCGCTAACTTAAAGGTTAGCGAGGCCGTCTACTCGATTGCAGTATTAGGATAGCATTTGCTTAATAAATCTTATCAAGCGATAGATAAGTAGTCCAATAAACAACTGCAAAACTCCGATAATACCAATTATTATTATTGGGATAGTAGCATCAATGTAGAATCTTTGAATAGCAAAACTAGCTACGATAAATACAATTAATCCCCAAACAATCATATTTATCCCAAGTCTCTTATCTTCTTCAGCCTTGTCTCTTTGTGTGATAAGCTTAACTGATTTGTGCAGAACACTAACTTTTATTTGAGGTGTTTGCCCTTTGAAATTTTCAGTAAGTAGATTTATACGAATTGAAGTATGTCTATTGAAAATTGGTAAATGGAATTTTTTATTTGTTAATATCCAATTGATTTCATTAGTGAGTTGAAGTGGAGTCACATGAGCTGGATCAGCATTTCGAGAATCCATATCTTCTTGATTTCTTTGAATTATTTGTGTGTAATAATTATAGTATCCTTGTTCAAGAAGTATAATGTTTCCACTTTCATTATAATAACCATCATGGCCTAGCATTTGGCTATCTGCATCTACCCATACATCGATGTTTACATTTTCTAAGTCAACATTGCTGTCATTAGTCATCTCTACGGTTACAAAGCTCAAATGATTTGTCTGTCTTCCCCTGTAACTAACTTCTATGTTTCCCCAAAACTCATTTTGAATAGTTGTTCCTAATGAATTGAAAAGGAGTTTGTACTTTAAAAAGACAAGTCTTGCTCTAAACTTCTCAAGATATAAGCCTATTATCACACTAATTAAAGCAGTAATCAATAATGCTATTGTAGGTGGCATCATCTTTTCCAAGTATTCATTAATTGTATGTGGGTCCATAAATATTGTTGGTAACTTACAGGGCTATGACTAGTGCGGATTTAGAATCTCCGTTCTTGTCTGTCGGATGCGTAGTTTATTGCTTGCAATATCTTAAATTTTATCCAATTACTCCGCATTAGTTATATTCACGTGTGTGTGCCCCCCTCGGCATAGTCACATTGCTCGTGGCACTGGGTTGAATTTGTAATTCCACCCTACTATCCTTACCAATTTGCAATTGGCTTATTTACCTCACCCCTCCCTCTCCTTAAAGAGAGGGTGATCGGCTCTGCTCCAGATGGAGATTAAGGATAAGAAGTGGGTTGGTTGTTTTCAATAATTAAAAGGCTTGCACATGACCACCTGCAAAGCAGGTGGATTTCTAAGTTGAATTAAAATTGAGAAATAATTTTTGCCACTCTATCCTCCAAATCTTCATAAATTAATCTTGAAGATACATTCTTAGGTTCATTTTTACTTACCAATATTAAAGGTAATAACATAAATGCTCTGTCTTTCATCAAATCAACTGAAGTCGCGTTATTCTTATCAAGAACAGAAAAATCATTTTCTAACTTTTCAACTATTGTAATTAATTTATCAATGTTTTCCATAATGTCATAAGTGATAATTGAACAATCTTCTATCATATTAAATTTTTAATTCACAAGCATCAAATCTATTTAAAAGGCACACTTTAGTCATTAATCTCCCCCTCTAGGGGTAGTCAAATGCTCGTCTAGACCGGGTGAAACTTGTAACTTCACCCTAATATTCTTACCAATTTGCAATTGTCTTTCCTACCTCACCCCTCTCCCGATACGCTGCGCTATCGGGAGCGATCGGCTCTGCTATCATTTTATTAGCTGATTCAGAATAAAGTGGGTTTCCGGATTTAAGCCCGGATGGGTGTTCTACCTCACCCCTCCCTCTCCTTGAAGAGAGGGCGATCGGCTCTACTCCCGATGAGATGAAGGATAAAGTAACCTTGGTTGGTTGTTCTCAAAAACTAAAGGTCTTCTGCAAGAAACGGAAAAAAATGATACCAGCACATACCCTATACAGGGTATTTTTTGAGGAAATGGGAGGAAATTGAGGGGAATTGCGGTGGTTTTGAGTCGGTCACTGCCCCTCCTGCTACTGGAAATCAAATCCTACTCTTCAGTCCATTTTCGGATTCTTTTATCCACTTCCTTTTTGATCAACACTCCATTGTACATTTGGTTGAGGGAAAGAAGGTTTCTAAGCATACTTGCGGCCACTTCCTTTGAAATGACTTCCTGCCTGACCAGCTCATCAAAAATCCAAACCAAGCCATGACATTCCAGTGCTTGATTGGCAGCAAAATTTCTTACCAATTTATCACTGCTAATGACCATGGCTTTATCTAGAAATAAGGCCAGATAGATGACGCTCTTATCTTGTTGAGAGAGTCCTTTGGGAAAAGGGATTTTACTAATCTCCATTAAATCCTTTTCTCCCAGATTATGGATGGTTAGAAGTTTACCAGATTCGTATGCCTTTAAAAGTTGTTTTTGCTCTGGAAACAGCTCATTCACCACATCCACCGTAGTATGTAGCTGTATATCAAGTTTAAAAAATGACGCTACCAGATCCAATTCAATCAGATCTATAAAAATACAGGCATCCGTGACAGCAACTTTCATTAGAAAACAAGATTCTCTTTCCTGAACTGGGCCAGCTTCTGATTTTTTAAGGATGCCGCTTTACTTACTGAAATGAAGTTCTCGGCAAGTGCTCTAAACAAGAGTTGTGAAAAACGGTTGGAATGCTCTGCCCCTTCGTATTCCACCGGCTCATTGACTCTATAGCCCAACTGGGTAAAGGTCACATAAAACTGCCTCAAGTAATTATCGGAGATCAGTCCGAGATCTTTTGCACGGTACACTAAAGCCTGCATAGAGATTCCGTATTGCTGCTTTATCGCGGTTAATTCCTGGATGGACAATTTGCTTCTTTTTCCGCCAAGTTCTTTCTGCAAGGTTTCCCTTGAGATCAGCATGGCGGTGGCAAAAGCATGACAAAACTTTTCCTTTTGCTTTTCCGGCAGATGATTGACATTCAAAAGCAAATGCGCCAGTTCATGAAAGGCAGTAAAGCGCTTTCTATCCAACTTTTCTTTGAATTTTGCTTTGTTCAATACGATCAGCGGAATGCGGTTATCATTTACCCAAGTACAGAACCCATCAAATTCTTCTGAGGATTCCAGTTCCAGCACCTTAATATGGTGATCTTCCAACAGCTCTATCACATTGGCTATAGCTCCCCTACCGAGCTTCCATTCATCTCTTAGCTTTTCTGCCGCATGCTCAATATCTTCTTGAGAACTAATAGTCATCTCTGCGAGGGGATTATGAAAGGCAGTTTCTATTCCCAGGATTTCTTCCAGTTCCAAGTATCTCCGTAACTCATCTTTGGCAATCTCCACTATCCGAACCCGCTCTTTGGCCGGGTAGTCCTGAAGCTTACGGAACTCTATCTCTCCAAACTCAACAGCAGTAGAAGTATAGAAGTAATCGGGTCTTACCTGCAATGCATCCGATAAGATACCGATCATAGTACTATCAGGCACCACCTGTCCTTGCTCGTATTTGCTAAGGGATTGTTTGGTGACACGGTTATCAATTTTGTCAGCCAAGCCTTGCAATGAAAGTCCATTCATCAAGCGTGCTGACTTAAGGCGTTCCGCAAAATAGTTCATACCAGTGTAAATGAGGGTTTGTAAAAGTAAACGCAAAGATACAGCAGTAGTTTACAAAACAATACAAAATTATACAGATGACAACTAAATATGACAAACGGTCACTGACAGGTAAACATCAAAGTTCAGACACAATGACAGCATAATCTCTGATTATTAATATTTTATGTAAATATCTTTACACAATCTCACCTAATTGACGAATTGGACTAAAATTTGATAGTTTGTCAATTAAACCACAACAAACATAATCATGTCAAAAGGTAAAAATCAACATGTAGTAAGGCACGCAGATGGCTGGGCAGTCAGAGGTGCAGGAAATGAACGAGTAACAAGAGTTACCGATACCCAAAGAGAGTCAATCCAGATTGCTCGCCAAATCGCACAGAATCAACAATCTGAGCTATTGATCCACGGAAGAAATGGTCAGATACGCGAACGGGATTCTTTTGGAAACGATCCATTTCCACCGAAGGGGTAATAGCCCCTTCTTTTATTCTCTAGTTAACCACTAACTCAAAATAAAATGGCCAAGAAATTCAATGCCTCTCAACTTAGAAGCAAGTTAAACCAGTTGCAAAGTCAGCAGAGGAATGCGATCAATAAGTACAAGCAACAAGTTCGAAAAGCTAACACTGCAATAAGTCAATATAATCAAGCAGTCAGGCAACATAATGCCAGAGTAAAAGCCAATCGGCAAAGACTCACCTCTGCCATAGCTAGATTAAATTCTCAAGCATCTACCCGGTATTCAGTCACCACCACATCTTCATATAGACTTTATCAAAGTTATCAGCAACTGGATAATCGCTATGAGTCTGGCTATTTAAACGACAGTTATGGAGAATGGGTAGATTTAGCAGAAAAGGAGGCTGCCAACAGTGCTGAACTTTCCAATTCCCTTCAGTCAAACTCATCGAACACAGACTACTTCGGACCAGTAATAACAACATCAATCGGATCTGAACTGAAATTGATATCAGTTGACTTGGATAATAGATGGAAAGGCGCCATTTTCTCCTTGAACCCCAATAACCCAGATGCAGCACGTCATTTTTGTACCAGTTCAAGAGAAGTGATTTTACAGATGATTGATTTGAAGGCTCCTGATGAATTAGTGAAAAATGGATATAGCCTAGTACAATTAACTGACAGAGGAGAGCCAACTAGAAGATCAAAAATCGAATACCTCCTCACTCTAAAGCATAGAGAAGAAATGGTCGATTTCACAGATTCAAACATAGCAGATGTTCTCAACCTTTTTAGAGATTTCAATAATGGCACACATGGTTCAGCTGGAAAATATTCCTATGATCAACTTCTGAAATTAAAAACTAGAGTAGAAGATTCTATAAAGTATTTGTATCAAGTTGCTTACAACTAATCAGCAAAAATGAAAAATGACATTTTATCGAAAAGTCTAAAATCAATAGAGTTATCTTCTGACTCCAAGAAAATCATCGCCGCCGGATTTTCAATATTAGGAAAAAGCATAGATGTTATCACTTCTGTCCCAATATTTGATTTTGTGTCCTCCATTTCAAATGATATTATTGAATTTCGGGAGTACCGGAGATTGAAGATGATCGCTCACTTTTTTGAAAATTTTGACTCTTTAAACATGGAGGAAAAAATGGAATTTGCATATCGACTCCAATCAAATGAAGAATACAAAGAATTTACTGAAAAACTTCTATTCTATTTGGAATCTATATACGAAAAGGACAGAGCAATCTGGATTGGCAAAATGGCAATCGGTTTGGCAAAAAATAAAATCACATTGGAGCAATTTGATCTTTCAGTGTTTGCGATAAATAACTCAATGCCCGGAGATATCATTCTACTCCAGAAAATCTTCAAAGATGGACTATCCGAAAGAGTAAATGAACGGTATTCGAGTAGAGAGAGTCATTGGTATAGGAATTACATGTATCAGACCATCCCACTTCGATATTGGGATAATGCCGGAGAAAATCAGACACTACCCAAAAGAACAATAAATAGTTTTGTTTCTATAGGTCTATTAGAGAGGGAGCTTAAAGAGCTGAGCACAAGAAATAGAGATTTGGGATTGGATGATGGAGGAAGTTTTTTGGAAGGCTATAAAGAAATACACAGATTCTCAGAAATCGCCTTATTAATATACCTTCTGGCATTAAAAACAAACTTATAGATCACTCAAAGGTTTTAAGCAATTATCTATTTGTAGTTGAAGAACTTTTATTGGCCTGGACGATTCGCCGTCTTGGCTCAATAACTCAAATTGTAACGCAATAATATCCATCAGTCGAACCGTAGTCCAGACTAAATAATGATAATTTTCATCTTTGCTATTCGACCCTGCGTGTAAATTGGAATGCGCAGAAAAATGATACTGCTGGCTAAAATATTTGTAAAAAAGAAAAATATCTGAGTATTGAGCAAAATCAGATTTCAAAATTCTTCTAAACTTATAGCTTTCACTAAGCATACTTGTTTTTGGTTCAATTTTATCCTTTTTATCAGGGAAATAGAGATCCTTAGAACTTTCTCTAATTTCCTCGGCAGTTTTAATTTTTTTATTTATGTCATTGTTTTGAAATAATCCGTTAAAATAGGATTTTAGAGTAACGAGATTTTCGTCTCTAGGCTGAGTTTGTGAATTTATATTCGAATATGCTGGGCAGCTTTCTGGAATCTTCTTTTCAATTTCATTCCAATCTATTAATGTCTTTAAATAGTCTCGGTTAAAGAAATCATATTCATTTCTAAATGAATTAAAATTAGGCTCGCTCTCATCGTAGAAACACATCAAATAACAATAATTTAAAAAGTCCACGGTCAGTGCTCTATAGATATGCGAAATAGAATGAAAAATAAAAGGCTGCTCTTTGAACGGATCTAAAAGAAAAATTATCCCTTCGAGGTTTGTTCTGGTCCTATTAAGAAGTTTATTTGCTACTCCTTGAGGTTTAGTTAACTTTGGTTTTCCATTCAGCATATCTTTTGCAAAACTATCTATTACAGCCGTTAACTTAATAAGGATAATTTTGAAATTTTCAATATTATCGGGATGATAAACACCTATTGACTTCATTTATATCTATTGGTTATTTCTAATCCAAATTCTAAAAGAGATAAGATTTCATTTGTAGAGTATAAAAATGGTAATTGGGTCAGCATTTTTTCAAGACCTGCTTTTTCCTCAATTGTTGGCTTAGATTTAAGGAACTTCAGAATAGCTTTTTCGATATTCTTCTTAATTTCTTTTAGTTGTTTATCATAACTACCAACAGTTGACCTCAAATCAGCACCTCTTTCAGTATCGATGAGGTTTTTGAAATATGCATTTTTTGATTGATGCTCGTTATAACCACAATTAAATGCTCTCCTAATAAAGAACTCGTAGGGCATTGCTATAACATAAGAATTTTCCATTTTCTTAGTTTGAATTATTGAATTGAATGACACTAAATTAAGAGAAATTTTCCAGGGCACTTTGCCTAGTTATAGATATGCCTTTAGAATTGACACTAAATGTCATAAAATCATTAGACTACAATAGTATTTCATTTATTCTCATAAACTTACATCTAATGCGCCACCATCATCATCTTCCAAGCCTCTCTCACTTACTCCATTACTTCCTGTGCGACCAACTCCCCACGAAAGGTTTTCGCTAAAATCGCCTGCGGTAAGCTATGTATCTTTGCTTTTTAGGAAACATACTTTTTGGCAATTTAAATGATACTTTTTTATTTATTAGTTGTAAGAAATTTTTCAAGCAACATTAGAGCAAATTTATTTTTATCAAAATCAAAATTTGACAAATCAGATTTATCCAAATACTCGTCAATTATTTTCTTCAATTCACCAGAGTACATACTTTCCTTAAATACTTTTTTAACTAAATCATTGTCAATAATATTGAAATGTCTTTGATGATAAATATACTCTTGTTCATCAATTTCTATCAAAATTTCAAGCCAATCATTAATAAATCTTTTTATTTTTAATTCAATTTCTTTTTTCTGGGCTAGCACATTTTTAGTTTCTAAATGGGATTGTTTCTCAGAATTTAAATTTGATGATAATTCACTTCTTTGTTTTTCAATTTCATCAACTAATATCCTATAACTTTCTATTTCCTGCTCACTTTCTTCTATCCTGTTATTTAGTTCATCAATTGTTCTTGCCTCAGACTTGGCAATATTATAATTAGCTTCAGCTCTTGCCAATTCTTCTTTGGACTGGAACTCTTCTGTTAACCTTTTGAACAGACTTTGCTTTCTTTTTAATACAAAACTGTTTGTAAGATACTCAAGACCAAAATAAAAGATGTTCGATAATAGAATTGAACCTATTGCAAAAACCAATGGCCAAATTAGGTTTTTATTTAAATCCACATAGTGAGCATTGATGTATTGAATTTTATAGATAATATCATCCTCAGAATAAATGAAAAACACCAATCCTTGCCAGTTCCAAATAATCCAAAAAAACAGAAATGTTATTAAGAAAGGGTTACTTAACCTTTCTTTTAAGAACTCCATAAAATCTTTGATCCAAGTCATATTTTTTACTTAAATAATCAATCTGATTAATTAGAAGTTACCAATTTCAGATAATACCCCATCTGGGTGTAGTTTCTTCTCAGTTCTGAAGTTAAATTGGACACTGGGTGAAGTTTGCCGACGCTACAATCTGGCCCTTCGCTAGATTAGTCCACCGGACTAGTCCTAAGCGCTCAGTCCTCCTACAAGCTGGCCCAAGGCTAAAATCATTCTCAGAATGATTTATTGACGCCTTGTCCTACCCAAATATACTTACCAATTTGCATTTGGCTTTTCTACCTCACCCCTCTCCCGATACGCTGCGCTATCGTGAGCGATCGGCTATGCTATCATTTTACTAGCTGATTCAGAATAAAGTGGGTTCCGGATTTAAGCCCGGGTGGGTGTGATAAAAGTTGGCTGTTCTACCTCACCCCCTGCCCTCTCCTGAAGAGAGAGGGTGATCGGCTCTGCTCCAGAGGTTATTCAGAGATAAGAAGTAGGTTGGTTGTTCCCGAATCGCTTTGCTCTTGGGATCTTCGATTTCAATAATTAAAAGGCATGAGCAAGAAACGAAAAAAAATGATACCAGCACATACCCTGTACAGGGTATTTTTTGGGGAAATGGGAGAAAAAGTGAAGAAAACGCAGTGTTTTTCGGTGGATCAGCAGAATTTTCTGCATTCTGCTGTGTCATTTTGCAGATAAAAACAGAAAGTGGAGCATTGGATCCTGTTCTGGATTTGTGATGCGGGCGAGGGGTTTGGATTCCCTTTTCTATCTGTGAAGTGGTATCGTCCGCATTATCTGAAATATCGAATCAGATTTTTCAGCCGTGGGAATATAGTTAACGGTTGTCGAAAATGTCAGCTGAAAAATCAAAATTATTGATCAGAGGGGGCAATATGCACCGGAATATCAACCTTAGGGGGTCAACATTCGCAGGAATGTCAGTCGAATCCAGCCTGTAAAGGCACTTTCACTACTTAAAAACTCTCCGGACTGGAGGGGTCAGCATGCTCCGGAATATCAAGCTGTGTAAGCAGTCAAAGAAAATCTTGTTGGTTCGTCAGGCGAAGTAGTTGTGCAATTAATCAAGAAATTACAAATGATGTTCCACGCTTTTTCAATTTTTCGTCCACCAATAAGTTGTTGTGTTGTCCTGCTTTTTGGAAGTGAATAAAATATGAATGGTCTGTCTGTAATCATCTCTGTAGGTGTCGTTTTAAAATTACTGGTAATCGGGTCAGGCAAAGTCAGTTTTAAAATTTTAGATGCATTCGATGGGTCTCCACCTTTCTCATACAAATTTATTATCCTGATATATCTCTCTCAAATGTCGACCTCTAAATTCTAGCCCTCCAAGGTGTTTTATTTTGAAACTAACAAATAGAGGTAAATGAGAGTAAAAGTCATTAATATATAAAAACATCTCATTTTGAACTTTTTGAAAGACAGGGGCATTTGGCTTTCAAACGGAGAGGTATCAACCACATCTTAACTTGAAATTCTATGAAAATCAAAGTTGAAGTGAAGATATCCTCACGGTTCGTAAGAACGTTAACAAGGGCCACCCGGAAGTTATGGAAGGTATTTATCTTAGTAACAGCCTTGGTCGCACTACTTTAAGTTTAAGTAGTCACTTATTGGATGAAAGCAGGAGAGGGAAATTAAGAATATTACGCTCCTGCTTCCATTAAGTTAAGAAGGTCTTAACCCTCTCCGTTTGCTTCTTTTAAATAATTCACCATCAATGAAAATTCGATAAAGAGCCGTTGTGTTGCCTTATCTTAAAAGTAGAAGAAAGAAGCTTTGTGAAAAGGGCAGTAGCTTATGATTTAAGAACTGCCTTATACGAGATCCATATACGCAGACCTAGCTAACCTATTCGTTGGGAAGGTCATCTACTTGATTGGCATAAGTTATTCGTTATCATATTCTTCATATGGAGATGGGAGACTTAATTCGTCAAATCGTTGCGCGATGGAATCAAAGTCATCGGGATTTATCATTTCATAATATTCTTCTGGCATGTATGTGGTTCTTTTTGTGTAATGATTACCTATCCCTGCCGCTGAAAGAACATTGTAACCACTCAGTTTCAACTCACAAGCTTTACAGTTAAATTTTGTGGGAAGTATTGATTGCCTAACTATTATTTCCCCTTCTCCATGCTCAATATTATCTTTACCGTAAGGTTCACCAGTAATAGTTCCAACACACCCACATGCAGGACATTCCATTCTGTGGAATCCTTTATATGCTAAAAGATCACCAGATTTCTGTACTTCTTCTCGCAGCTTTTTTTGTTCTTTTTGATCCTTATTTTCGAAGACTTTTTTATGCGCGGCAACTAATGATTTTGTCTTCCCAATTACTTCTTCTGCTACCTCTGCCAAAATTATATCTGCTTCTTTTTGAATTGCATCTCCAAATAGGGAGTTAAGAGATTCCTCCTGAAATTCACAAAGTATTTTACAGCATTTATAAAAACCAGAAATCCATTGCTGTGTCGGGTATTCCTCGAATGCAGCTCCACCTGAATGTAGTTCTTCGTTCCTTCTATTGATAATTGCAGATGCTATTTTATATTCAGCATCCGTAAATTGGGTGATTAATGTTTGGCATAATGAAATAACATGTATTGTAACAATTGATTTTCGCTGACTCTTGGATGAGCCTAAATTTAACGCATGAAGCAAGTTCTGATGGTCTCGATCAGGTTCTGCAAGCAATGTGGGACTAACTTTGGATATCGCAGATCTTGCTAATAGTTCAAGCCCCATTGCACACCACAAGCCAAAATATGGCTCCTCTTTATCTTCATTGAATGCCTTTTCAAAAAATAGTTTGGCTTTAGTGAATAGTGGTTCTCTTTCCCAGCTCATAAATGTTTTTTTTTAGTCTATGTATATTCTTTTTAATTCACGATTTTCACTAGGATCCACTGAATTTCTTCCATGTAACATCTTCCAATTGTCAATTAATACAGCTTTATTTCCACACCAATTCACCTTTATGGTTTCTGCGCTAATATCATTAAAAATTTCAACAATTCGTTTTCCATGATAATTAGCTGGCTCCATGCAATTCGGATCATATTTAAACCCAGTAATTCCATTTTCTTTAAAAATTAGAGAGGTATAAAATTGAATATGAAGCGTTCGAACTTTAAAAATTGCTCTTTCAGCAGATTTAAAATCATTTAAACTTAAATGCCTAAAAATGCTATCAAATGAAGAAATTATTGTCGGACTCTTACTGCTCTTATAAGAACTTAAAAGAATAAATCGGACTGGTTTAGTCCAAAATGCAGTATCAGTATGCAATGGGAAATCATTAAAGCCAAACTTGTTACTTAATGTTTCCTTTAATTTATTAGCTCCATTGCTAGGCTTTAAAGAAAAAATTATTTCATTATTTGCATGTGGTCTTATTTGACCAATGTTACCAGCAATCTTTAAAAGGTCTGAGTCTGAAGTCACACCTTCAACTTCAGTCCATCCTTTAATTTTCAGTTCTTTTAAAATCGTATTCATCTTAATTTAATTAGTGCCAACAGTCAGTGCAAAGGGAATTAAGTTTCGATTTACTGACCGCCAGCACCAATTCATATTAATAAAATTAATCACTTTAAATTTAGTATTTCCCCCCGCTTACTCTTAGTTCCCATGATATAATCTGGTTCGTTTTAAGGACAGAACCAAAAAGAATATATCATGGACACCGAAGTTTCTCCTAAGTTATTCATTGGTATTGATGTGCACAAGCGCCAGTGGAGCGTTTGCAT
>NZ_JAJUWR010000065.1 GCF_021390545.1 Algoriphagus sp. AGSA1
TTTACCCCCCTCTTATCAGCCAATTCACTTAAAGTCATTCCTTATCTAGCCTATGCTGAAAAACGCCAGTAATAGATCAAAAGCTATCATTTTGAATGATTAGCCCATTTTTTAAGGCGAGCTTTTTTCAGCAAGTGCAAGCTTTTTGACGACAATAGGTCTTTATCCATGCATCAGAAAAAACCAAAATCGGGATTTTTAAGCTAGCCCAGGCATATCAGGCCTGGCCTGCCTGGGACTTTTTCAGCAAAACCTATCTACTCTGAAGACCTATACGCCCTCAATCTTAGCTTTACCATCCTATGTTGCTTTTATCTCCTTACTGGAAGAAAAACGGATATATATAAAACATAATACTTACCGATACTATTTCCAGCTGCGATAGTCTTTTTTTCACCCAGTTAGTGGCTCGAAATGCCTGATTCTCTACTGTGCGCTGGGACACATTCAATAGGCCAGCTATCTCTTCATAAGATCTATTTTCCAGATGTTTCATTTTAAAAACTTCTTTTTGTGCCGGAGGTAGCTTTTCTATTATTTCCATAGAAATCCCATGAAATTCTGAGTAAATCATTTCATCGTCTGGATTTTGGGCAGAAATCGGCTCTTTTAGGGGAATTTGGTACTGCTGAAATGCGAAAAACCGGGCATCCTTTCTGTTTTTCTTAATGACCAGAGACTTAACTATCGCGATAATATAAGCATTGATGGAAAGATCCGGGTCAAGCTTCGCCCTGTGCATCCAGATTTGTAAAAAAACTTCCTGCACTACTTCTTCTGCCTCTTCGTGGGACAGTCTCATTTTTCGGGAAATATGGTAGGTTTTTTTAAAAAACAACTCAAATAATTTCTTAAAGGCAAACTCATCTCCCTGAGCAAGGTTTCTTACGAGGTTTTGTAAAGAAAAGGGATCTGGTTGTTCCAAGGCTGCAGTGGATTTTAGCAACTCAAAGTAACTTACTTGGATCCCTCCATCAAAGCGGCAACACCATCTGTAATAAAAAGGTAATATTAAATTAAAGTAAATTTCCTTAGGTAATATTTGGCCGAACATCTCCAATCAATAATCCGATATAACCAAGTGTGGGTAATGGCAGGTCATTTTTTTACATACTGAAGAAGGTAATTAGAAGGAAGCGTTTAAATTGAAGCTGATTAGTAGGACTTTTTTGAGACGTTATGTGTTAGGCCAAAGTTCGGTGAAATAGGAATAAGTTATTATAAGATTTAAAATCCATGGATATGCAAGTCGGAAAATCCCGATCCACCATAAAAAAATGGATCTGCATGGACACAAACAGTGCGAAAGCTTAGCTATACACTAGACATTCTTGCCGTCTAATTAAGAGGTTTTAGCACACACATAGCTTCTGCCAACATACACCCACTCAACATGGGCGTTAAGGACACAGGAGCGTCATCTGCCGGAGCATTCCACCAATCTCCGCCATACAGCATGTTATTTTTATTCACTCCATTTTCAGCCATCACTGTTGCACATTTGGTGATGTAGTTGTGGAATTTTTCATGGCTGACAGCATCTAAGTCAGGCTCATTGACTAAGTTCACAAAATAACGGAAGAAGATGCCATTGAAAAGCCCCCCATCACCGGAAGTGGAATTTGGAAGAACACCGTTATTCCTGGACATATGGTCTATGACATAATTGGAGGCCTGAATGGCATCTTCCAGGTATTGACTTTCCCCGGTAATCTTATACAATTCATGTGCTGCACCTATAAATGTCCCCTGATTATAAGTATAGATAGCCCGGTCTATCTTCCCTTCCCTATTCATGTTATCGAATACTTTTCCTTCACTTGGTTCATATAGATTATTTCTCAACCAAGAGTATATTTTCACCGCTTCATCCAGATAGGCTTGCTTAGCTTTATCTCCAGGTGTACTCACCTGATCATATAGGGTATAAATCCTCGTGGCGACCAAAGCACCCGGCCCATTGGAACATGCATTTTTTGTTTTCTCCACATCGGTTTTCCAAGTAATCCCACCATACCACGGAGCTTCATCCTCCGGTCCCCAGTTGGTCCATATCCAGTCGTTGTACATCTGGGTTGCTTTCGCAAAATATTGCTCTTCGCCTGTGGATTCGTACATTCTTAACTGCGCCAGCACTATCCATTCCATATCATCCACGAACTCATTCCACCAGGCATCTTCTTCTCTACCTGAGAAATTATACCTTGGTGCCCCATCCCACCATAATGGATATAAGTCTAGGTAAAACTGATCTGATGTACGCTTATACCCATCCACTACTACATCCATTGCGTGAGCCTGTGGCCAATAATGATTGGTCGTCATATTAGACATATCACTTCCGTAATTAAAATAATACCGGTCTTCATGTCCTTCAAAGTTTGCTCCCCAGAAATGACGGATCAACGCTCGATTCATCCCCTCAGCCAAGTCTTCCCAATAAGCCTGCCCTTTGTCCGGTAGGTTATTATTCAGTTGTGAGGTGTTTTCATTAGAATCCAAGTCATTCTTAGTCTGGCTTTTGCTCCCGCAAAAAGAAAAAACAAAGACTGTGGATAAAGTAAGCAATAAATTGATTTTTCGCATCTGTTACTGATTTATATGCCCCCCGCTTGATAGAATAGGATAATCCCGTTCAAGCACAAGAGGCAAGTGATAATGGTACCGGAAAATAGTGACATGGAAAGAACTGCAGTCTGATTAAGACTGCTTATGATTCGTCTTAATCAAACTGCAATAAAATAAGTTACTCGAAAATGCCTTCCTCTTGCAATAATGCAGCTGCTTCTATGAGCATCATGCCTGATAATTGGGTAGTCAAGTCCGTTTGACCGGTTGGCATTTCCCTCCAGTTGGGTCCGGAGAGCATCTCCGGTCTTTTCAAGCCCGACTTATAAAATGTATCCGCATTAAACTTCATAAAATCAATCATAGCTTTGCGGTCAGTTTCATTTAAGGAAGGCTCCTGAATCAGTTCTGTGAAATATCGGACAAAAACCCCTTTGAATAGTCCTCCATCCCCTTGACCTTCATTATTTAAGACACCTTCAGTGGATATTTCCGAACGGGTCATAGAGGACTTCGCTGTCTTGATTGCGTCCAAAAGGTAACCATTCTCGCCGGTAATCTGAAATAAACGAAGTCCCGAGCCAATCCAAGTGCCCGCATTATACGTGAATATCCAATCTTTCTTCACAGTAGGGACTCCTTCGATCAGTTCTATATTATCCCAGACCAGCCCCGTCTCAGGATCTACCAAATTTTCCTTTTGCCACACATATAAGTCTTTGGCCCAATCCAGATAATAATCATCATTGGTCACATGGTAAAGCCTGGTCGCCAATACGATGGTTGGTCCATTGGAAACTGCATTTTTCAGGTTTGGGGTATCTTTTTTCCAGGTGATACCTCCACCGAACACCTCACTATAGCTCTCCAGGATATCATGCCAAAGGAATTCCGCCACATCAAGGTACTCCTCATCCCCGGTGGCCTCATAGGCACGTACACAGGAATTGCCCAGCCAAAGCATATCATCATTGAACACATTGGTGAAAGTACCTCCGTTATTGGATTTGATCCCATTGAGGAGCTTCTTCATCCTGTCCAGGTATATCCCGTTTCCGGTACGCGTATAGGCATCTACATAAACATGCAATGCGTGTGCATTAGGCCAGTAGCCTCCAAATGAACCGCCGGGATTGAAATTAAAAGAACCGTCAGCGGCAATGTAAAGTGAGTAAGTGGAGGACTGCATGGAGTCTGCGGTAGCTGCATAATCATATACAATTTCCTCCACTTCTTCGAAGTTATTTCTCAGCGGGCCCAGATCCTTGTCAATGCAAGAAGTAAAAGCCATTCCAGAGAGTACACTAAGTACTATTAGAAATTTTTTCATGGTTTTTATCTTTAATCTACTGAAACAGTATGTGTATAATTCGACACCTCTGCATTGAAGATCACACTTATATCCGCACTGGCATTATCCACTTCTGTAGCAAATTTATAGCTGTTGCTCCAACGGTCATTAGACACCGGAACCATGTACCAGTAAGCAGGCCCGGTGGACTCAGTAGGGCGCTGATTATCTCCGTTTGTACTTCCAAACCACTCTTCCGTCTCATTACCTTCTGCATCCTTGGTTGTGAACCTAAACTTATAGCGTTCATCACGTCCCCAATCCTCTTGTCTGAATTCAATAGGCAAATCTGTAACAGACCAAGTGCCATTCGCTTCATATGGAAGATCGGTGAGGAATACATCATTCGGTGCAAACCATAATTCTACTTTACTTATTTCAGTGATTTCGGTAGTTCCATTTGAAAAATCCACTCTGATTCTAACTACCTTTTGATCCCCTGAATACTCCGTTTCTCCATCAGCTCTCAGCTTTTCCTCATCAATGTAAAAGGTATCCGGATCTCCGGTATTTCTTGAGGCAAAATGATATGCTCCTTCACTCAGTGAAGTATAAGCCTCAAAGGTATTTGCACTGGTTTTTTTCATCAGAATAGCATCTGATAGCACCTCACCGGCTTCTGTAGCTGATCCCAATAGATACAATTCATCAGGAGAAGGAAAGCCTGCAGGACGCGCTACTTCTATGGTCCGGATATCTATCAAGGGTTGTACGTTTACTCCTTTGGATGATTGTACAGACCATTGAAGTTTTCCTACAGCATCAGGCTGAATCCCTGCCATTTGGGCTATTTTGTTCAATTCTGAAAAAGGAAGGGAAAGTCTGCGCTGCAGCCCCCTTCCATCAGACGGTAGGAGATAAACCGGATCCGAGAAATCCCCATCTTCTGTATCAAATACCACATCATACAGCACTACGCCATTATCTGCTGCTTTGGCTGCCTCCCATTCGAAAATCGCAGAACTCTGCGCCCCTAGGTTCATGAAGGCATTGTTTTCAGGTGAGTAAAGTGCATTTACTGGCGTGACTTCAGTGTGTAGCTCCGCATCCTCCTGACAGGAAAACAGGGAGATCATAACGGCCGCTACACTAAGTGTTTTATATAGGAAATCTTTCATTTTTATAGAATTTAGGTTTAGGCTGAAATTAGTTCCAACCCGGATTTTGGGTCAAATTTGGATTAAGGTTTCGCTCGTCACGGGGGATTGGCCATAAATAATGTTTGGACGGGTCAAAAGATCGTAGATTAACACGTAAATAGCCATCGTCTTCGGAAGGAGGTCCGAATTTGGCACCATGAGCCCAGCCATTCAGTACATCTTCAGCTATTCTCCATCTTCTGATATCGAAAATCCTAAGGCCTTCCATCGCCAACTCTACCCTTCGCTCGGTACGGATAATCTCTCTATATTCCTCCTGACCGAGACCAGAAGTAAACTGCAAAGCCGTTGCAGCATCAAAACCCGCTCGTTCTCTCAGCGCTCTAATGGTAAGGTCCCAAGTGCTTTCATCCAACTGCCCCAATTCATTTTTGGCCTCAGCATACATTAATAGCACATCGGCATAGCGGATCAGCATCAGGTTGAGTCCGGAAGCAAACTGGACGAGGTGAGTAGGATCAAAATACTTCCGTGTATAATACCCCGTAGTAGTGCTGGATGATCCCGGCACATATTCATCCGGAGCCGAAGAATCCGGATCTGAGCCAGGCTTGATGTAGATAGTCCGGGTGGCACCATTTTCTTCCCATTCATACTCATGATATACTACCGTGGCGCTTAGGCGCGGATCCCTGTTTACATACGGATTTTCTTCATCGTAACCGGAATCTGGATGATCAATTGCCAATCCCTCTTCTGTCATGTAGCTGTCTACCAATTCTTGAGTTGGCGCCAGCGCATTGAGTCTAGCCCCAGCGGATAAAGGGGCCATATCAAAAAACTGCCCCCAAGTCCGAAACTGAGGCACATATTGCAGACTAAGGATATCTTCCTGACTGTATTCATTTTCTGGCAAAAACAGTCCTTCATAGGAAGGAAATAAGCCATACCTGCCATAAGCATCACCATTGATCAGATTCTCCGTGGCCAGAACTACTTCCTGCCACTGTCCTTCATACAGATGCACTCTAGCCTTCAGTGCCATGGCCGCGCCCGCAGTGATCCTACCCCGCTCAGAATCAGTAAGATCTTGTTGGGTTGGCAGAGTTAGGCTGACCTGATCCAATTCCTCCAGAATAAATTCCAATACCTGTGCTTTTGGGGTTCGGACGACTTCCTGTGCTTCTTCTATAGTGATATCCTTAGACAAAAGCGGAACATCCCCAAACCAGGTCATCAACTGAAAATGCAAAAATGCTCTGATGAAACGGGCTTCTGCCATCATTCTGGCTTTATTTCCTTCATCCATATTCGGCACTCTGTCAATATTTTCCAGAAGAATATTACAGGTTTTTATGCCTGTATAATTACTGTTCCATTCGCCTTGAAGGCGTCCCAACGAGGGATCATAAGTACCTGCTGCCAAGGAAGCAGCTCCTTCTGTATCCCCTCGACCATTAAAGGCATTGTCGGAAGTTGCCTCATTGTAAAAAAAACGGCTACTTCCATACATCTGGGAATACGCAGTATTCAATACACTTTGTGCTTTGGCCTCTGAATCCCAATAGGTGAGATCCGTAAAGGTATTTTCCGGAGCCAAGTCCAGTTCCTTACACCCCGTCCAGCAAAGGGAGGTGAATGCAAGAAGTATGATTATATAATTATTGAATTTTGTCATTTGAAAGGGGGATTAAAAGGTGATGTCCAGGCCAAATCCGTAATACACCATGGTGGGATATGCCCTGGCACTATTGGCACCACCACTTCTCATGCTGTTGTCAAATTCTGACAATTCAGGATCCACAAAATCCACTTTTGACAAGGTGAACAGGTTTTGTCCCGATAAATATGCACGGCAGGTTTGCATACCGACCCGCTGTGCCAGAGCCTGAGGCAGGGTATAGCCCACCTGTATATTTTTCAGACGGAGGTAAGCCCCGTCAAAAAGATACATGTCCGAACCCCTTCGGAAGTTGTTGGTATTGGACTGGCTGCCATTCTCCGCAAGAATAGGGTAGCGGGCATTAGGATTTTGGGGAGTCCAATAGTCCAATTGATGCGTGTACATGGTCATGCCGTAGTTGAAGTGAAAAGGCTCAACGCTTTCCCCACGGATCATCATCGTTCTGCGTCCTACTCCCTGTGCAAAAATGTTCAGGTCAAAGCCTTTTACCTGTACATTATAGGTAAGACCGAAGGTCATCCTAGGGAATGGATTACCAAAGACGTAATTATCATCATCGTTGATTATGCCGTTTCCATCCACGTCCACATACCTATTGTCACCCGGCTGAACGTTTAAGCCTTCAGGTTTAGGACCAGCCTCTACTTCGTCCATATTCTGGAAATATCCATCACGCTTTAAGCCCACATAGGAATTAAAAGGATAGCCTTCTTTAAGCAACACCTGCAATTCCTCCAGACCTGTCAGACGCTCTTCACCCTGAAAATCCAGCACTACATTTCTGGAATCTCCGAGGTTAAACGTGAAGGAATGATTGAACAGCTGTCCTCTATGTCTATAGGTGGTGGTAATTTCCCAACCTTTGTTGCTCACTTTTCCGCTGTTGAAGTCTGGCAAGGAAGTACCAAATACTCCCGGAACGGCCGGTGGCACAAGGATATCGGAAGTCACTTTATCAAAATAATCCAGGCTCAAAGTCAAGGCTCCGTCCATAAAGTCAAGGTCTGCCCCTATATTGAAAGTAGCTGCCCTCTCCCATTGGATATTTGGGTTGGCGTAATTGAATCCTGTGCCACCCACCGGTGAATTATTAAATCCATAAGCATTCTGGAAGGTAAAGAATGTGGTTTGATACTGGTAATTGCCCACGTTCTGATTGCCCAGCACACCATAAGATGACCGGATTTTCAAATCTCCAAACCTTTCCTTATAACCATTCATAAATGATTCCTCGGACAGCCTATACCCCACAGAAGCGGAAGGAAAAAAACCCCATCTTTTGCTTTCCCGGAATTTGGATGAACCATCATATCGAAAGCTGAGCTCAGCAAAATACTTTTTGCTATAATCGTAATAAACAGCACCGAATAAAGAATAAAGGCTGTTTTCCGAAGAGCTTTGGTTGGAGTTATAGGAATCAGGACTGATAACTGTCTCGGTCACAGGAGTTCCCAGATCAGGATCAGTAAATGTCTTATAGATACCAATGCCCCTGTCCTCATGATTCTCATTGGATGCTCCCAAGAGGAAACTCACATCATGAACTTCGGAAAACACTTTGGCGTAATCCAGCATTATCTGGGTATTGAGATCCATTCCCTTTCGGTTCTCATCGTTCGTATTACGGTTTCCTCCATATACTCCCCTTGGGTAGAAATCCACCTGCATTACACGGCCATATTGGTTATTCGAGTACATGTTAAACCCAAACACCCCTCTAAGCTTAAAATGGTCTGTAAGACGAAATTCCCCGCTGAGATTTCCAAACACATTGTCATCAATGTGCTGTCTGAAACCGCCCTGCTCCAAAATCCCCAGTGGATTGAACTCCTGTAAAACATCATTGGTCAGGTATCTTCCCAAGGAGTCTTTTTGGGTATAATATAGAGGAACCCTGTTGGCATCGGCCATCAGCGTGCCACTGGAAGAGGAGTGATCTGTGATCAATCTCCGGGTGTATGCCAGTCTAGAGCTGAGTTTGAACCTTCCAAATTCATTGGTGAGGTTCATTCTATAATTAAATCGCTTGTAGCCTTTTGCAGGGCCCACATAGTTATTTTGCTGGTCAGTATAGCCAGCAGACACCAAATAGGTGCTATTTTCACCGCCACCGGAAACAGTAATATTGTGATTTTGCTGTAGAGCATTGTCAAAGATTTCCTTGGCAAACCATTCCGTATCGCCATTTTCCTGGATCTGACGGATCTCTTCGGGACTGAATATAGCCTCACTTCTGCCTGCATTGAATGCTGCCTCGTTACGGAGCATGGCATTTTGATATCCATGCACCGGAGCGGTAAAAAACTGCGGGGTATTTACACCTACCAGCCCATTGTATGTGACTACAGGACGGGAATTTTTTTGGCCTTGTTTGGTAGTGATCAACACCACGCCATTGTTGGCCCGGGAACCATAAATGGCGGCACTTCCCGCATCTTTCAATACAGAGACACTTTCTATATCTGAAGGATTAAGGAGATTAATGTCCCCACCTATGACTCCATCAATTACCACTAGGGGAGAATTATCGCCTAGGGTACTGATCCCTCTGATGTTAAGATTTACTCCCGCCCCAGGTTCGGAATTACGCTGCTGCACAATGAGATTGGCAGATACACCCTGCAGTGCCTGGCTCATGGTAGCCACAGGTCTGCCCTCAAATGCTTCCTGCCCTACCTGGTCCACAGCTCCTACCACGCTTACTTTTTTACGTGTCCCATAACCCACTACGATGACTTCTTCCAAGGTGGAGAGGTTTACACTCATAGTTACGTTTATTATACTTTGGGATCCTACTGTGATCTTTTGGGTTTCATAGCCCAAAAATGAAAAAACCAAAATATCTCCTTCTGTAGCTTCGAGCGCATAATTCCCGTCCAAATCCGTGACAGTGCCTACCCCTGACCGCCCCTCTATGGTAACTGAGGCTCCCGGAAGCGGCTCTCCTGTTTCATCCTTGACGACTCCTGTCAGCTGAATAAACGCCCTTTGTGCTTTGGGCGCCGACTGGACCACCGCCACTGCAGTTTTCGAAACATGGATGGTAGAATTGATTTGCTTGAATGACAACCTGGACTTAGCGGAGAGTTCCTCCAATATGGAGAGCAGGTTTTGATTCTGGGCATCCATAGTTATCCGTGGACTGCTTTGGATTAACCCAAGATCATAAGCGAATCTGAATTCGGTCTTGTTTTCTATGATCTTCAGCAACTTCTCCACACTGGCATCCTTCAGGCTGATACTTAAAATGACATCTTTCAAGTCATTCTGCTGACCAGCAGAAATCTGTCCCCCTCCGAAAAATCCCCCTGCCATAAAAAATAAGCAGAGTAGGTATCGGATGCACAGCTTTCCTCCTTTGATCTGTAATTTGTGTTTCATTATTTTGGGGTTGTTTTAGGTTTATTATGAGTGGTCTTTTGACCGGTTAATTCTTTCTGATTTTTACTATTCCTTCCTGAATCTCATAGGAAATCCCAAGTGAGTATTTCATGCCGTTGAGGACATTTTCCAAACTTTCATTCTGAAACTCCCCACTGTATTTTCCCTTCAGCACTACTTCCGGAGCAAACTCAAAACTGACGTTGTACCATTTCGACAGTCGGTCAAACACATGTCCGTAACTCTCTTCCCGAAACTTTAGGATGCGGTGCCTCCAGCCCACCAAATGGTTGTAGTCATAGCTGTCCTTCTTCAGTGATTTGGTGTCGGGATCGTAATAGGATGCTTCCATAGGCAGGATAGTAGTGGAAACCCCCGATTCGGTATTGACCAAGACTTTGCCAGTGACTACAGCCACATGCATCCGTGACTCTTCAGGGTAGGCACTCACATCAAATGAGGTTCCCAGCACCTTGGTTTTCAATTCCCCGCTGATTACTGTAAACGGCAGTTCTTCATTCTTCTGCACTTCAAAGAATGCTTGGCCAATCAGCTCCACTACCCGCTCATTTTCGAAAGAAGACAGATATTTTATCTCGCTATCCGAATTAAGCATGACCATAGAACCGTCCGGCAGATGGAATACTTTCTTGACGCCCTTAGGCACAGATTTGGTGAGCCACACCTGAGCTTCTTCTACCGTTACTTGCTCCTCATCAGCTGAACCGATGTGATTAAACAGCAGAAAACCCGCTATTAAAATGGAGGCTGCCACCGGCCAGAGCCATGCAAACTTCTTTTTGTACCGATCCGAATATAAGCTTGGAGGAGATTGGCCTTCCCATTTCGCATTGAACTCCAAGAGCCTGTCCCTCATCTGTGCGAAATCACCTTCATCCATCTTATATTGATTTTTCCATGCCATGGATTTAGAAAGCTCGATGGCCCGAAACATGGTATCTTTTTTATCAACATTCTTACTGGCCCAGTCCTGCCAATAGCGATCTAGCTCGGCATTGGGATTGGTTACCCACTTTATAAAAAGGGGATTCTTTAAAAAATCGGTCTCATCCACAGGATTAAAATTCATACTCGAAAGGCTATTTTTGCGACTTTGTTGCCGCTTACAATCTATATAGAGAACTAACCAGGAAAAATGACCCCACAGAGATCCCATTATTTTAAAAAAATCTATGTAAGGCTTGCTGAAAAAGCCTCAGGTATGCCAGACCTGCCGACAAGGTAGGTCCAAGGCGACCGAGTGAAGACCTATGCTTATCCAACGCAGAAGATGGTATGACTGAGGCTGGCTTAAACCCGCATTATGTATTCACGATGCACATTATTGCGACCAAAACGATGAAAACCCGAAGGGTTACAACTATCCATAACCCTCGGCAAAGCCGGGGGTAGGCAGATAACAACAAACTTTACAGCCCCGGCGGGGCGCAACTAGCTTCTGTTTCAAAAAGTACCTCTTAAAAGTATCGCCCTTTCAGGGCTATCCAACTGGTTTATCTCCAGCACCCTGCACTTCGTCCAGGGTCAATCGGGTAGGAAGCGGCTTTCACCGCTGTCCCCCCACACCACCCGGCATACGTCTATCGTACCAAGGCGGTTTCTATAGATTAGAACCTGTTCATGCG
>NZ_JAJUWR010000066.1 GCF_021390545.1 Algoriphagus sp. AGSA1
TAAAAAAGAATAGATAAAACCATATAAATCAAACGCTTATATTCAATAGACATTTTATTTAAATCATTATTGCTGTGGATTAAGCTCATCTTTACACGGTCAAAACTTATAAGGATCACGTCTCCCTACTAAGTAAGGAGGATAAGTTGTTTTTCAAAAGGTGCTAATGTAGCAGCAGAAAGCGTCCTTATTCTTCCCGGATCTTCTCTAGAGATACTGCGTTCATGCAATACCGCAAGCCACTGGGAGCAGGCCCATCGGGAAACACATGACCAAGATGAGCATCGCAAACATTGCAGAGTGCTTCCACCCTTATCATACCAAAGCTGATATCTTTGTGATAAGCCACATTTTCCACAGCTATAGGCTGCGTAAAGGACGGCCAACCTGTACCACTTTCAAATTTCTCCTGTGAATCGAACAAGGGGGTTCCGCAGCATTTACAGGCATATAGACCAGGTTCGAATAAGCTGCAAAGCTCCGAGCTGTGTGCCCGCTCAGTACCTTTTTGACGTGTCACATAATATTCTTCAGGACTTAAAATTTCCTTCCATTCCGCATCAGGTTTTTCTACCCGCCTCGGGGGTGTAGGATTTCCATTAGTAGTGAATTTGATAATATTGTTCCAGTTCAGCATATTTTCGTAGTTTAATCCCAATTTATCTGTCACAAAGCGTCCGTAAGTGTATTAAGGGCTCTTTTCGACAAAGGTTCTGTTTACTTAGTGGTGAATTTCCTATGCAACAGTAATAGTATAGCTTTTGGTTTCGCTGCTATTGGGTGCCAGAAATGAAATTCCTTCTTTCTGGATAAACTCATGGGAAGAGGTAGTGCTATCAGCAATCCCCATCCATGGCTCTATGCAAACAAAAGGAGCTGCAGGTTTTGCCCAAATTCCCAAATAATCAAAATCCTCAAACTTTACGGTCAACACAGCTCCTTTTTCACGATGTGAGAGGCTTGCTTCACGTGATTTTAAATGTTTGAAAATCAAAGCATCATTATCAAATAAATCCTTTGAAAGAGGGATAATAGTACTGTTATTCAAGAAAGGCTTGGTCTGGTCTTTAATCAGTCCCTGCTGATCGATCAGCCAGGTAGCATCTGTTTCTGATTGGGGAAATTCTATGCGATAATCCTCATATGTTTCCCCGATACGAAGAGGACAGTTAAAAGCAGGATGGGCACCAAGACTATAAGGCATAGTTTCCTTTCCCAGATTACTTACTTCATGGGTCACTTCCAGCACTTTCTCTGAAAGTGTGAAAGTAATATCCAACTGAAATTCAAATGGATAAATCCGCAGCGTCTCATTATCCCAAATTAGACGGAATTTGAGAGAATTTTCAGTTTGCCCTATCAATTTCGGCTTATCAGAATGCCGGACAAAACCGTGCTTTGGTATCTCGTATTTATTGCCATCGAAATAAGCAAAACCATCCTTAAGGGCACCGATTATAGGAAATAGGACAGGAGCCTGTCCTTTCCATATGGCAGGGTCACCTTGCCATATGTATTCAAGATTTGTTGATCTGGACCGGATAGAACTGAGTTCCATGCCGATGGGATTGATGGCTATCTGTAAGTCGTCTGACTGAAGGGTAACATTCATATTTTTTGAGGCAATAATGCATAAAATACTATAACTTTCCGAAAGCTGACAGGCAGTGGTATTACTACATTGATTTGGAAAAATTATCTTTTACAAACGCTTAATTTCCATGCGGGTTGGATTTATAATTTTATGATGATTCAACTTGCTGATTTTCAAAATGATTAAGAACCTATTTATTCATTTGAATTTTTATATTTCCGCATATTTCTATCGGCTCATTGAGAAATAGATTTATCAATTACAGCCAAAAAGAACCATATCTCCAATGCAGCCTTCTACTAATCCGATTTTGTTTGACCAGCAGACCATTAGCGATGAGTGGATAGACCAGCTTTACCCCATAAAACTACAGAAGCTTTCAGGTACACATTGGACACCAGTCGAAGTAGCAAAAAAAGCAATTTCATTCCTGACAGAAGGCGAGAGGCTACGTGTGTTGGATTTGGGATCAGGCTCAGGAAAATTCTGTCTTGTTGCCGCTTCGCTCTGTAAAGATGCTCAGCTGATAGGAGTGGAGCAGCAGGAGAATTTAGTCCATCTCTCACGAAAGATAGCTGCTGGGCTTCAACTGGAAAACCTGACCTTCGTTCACTCAGATCTACTTGATCTGGATTTTAGCCAATACGATTCGTTTTATTTTTTCAATGCTTTCGAAGAGTTGATCAACTTTAAAGACAGGGTGGATAAGTCTAAAGAACTTGATGAAATCACACATCAAACCCACATCCAATTACTTAGGCGGAAATTTGAGCAAACCCCTCCAAATACACGGATAGTGACCTACTGCGGCGAATGCGCTGAGATCCCCTACAGTTTTGCTTTAGTTCGTTCCAGTAATAAAGGCAAGTTGAAATTCTGGGAAAAAAGATAAGCATATTTTTGGGGTACAGAACTGTTTCAAACAGACCTCTGTTGAGACTTAAAATCCTTTTTTAAAAGCCAAAACCACTACAGATTTATGAAATACAATTCAATCGGAAATACCGGCCTCTTAGTATCCGAACTCTGCTTTGGCACTATGACCTTTGGTGGACAGCAGGATGATATGTGGGGAAAAATCGGCAAACTGCAGCAGAAAGAAGTCAATGAAATGATGGAGGCTGTGATAGCATCGGGCATTAATTTCATAGACACAGCCAATGTTTATTCATTTGGGCAATCTGAACAGCTTCTAGGACAAAGTCTCCTCGATCTGAATGTTGCTAGAGATGAGGTAGTGATTGCGACTAAATTGCTCGCAAAGATGAAAGATAAGCCCAATAGCGCAGGGCTTTCCCGCTACAATATTTTCAATTCAGTAGATGCAAGCTTGAAAAGGCTTCAGCTGGACTATGTGGACATATTGTATGTACACGGCGTAGATCCTATGACTTCTTTGGAAGAGACTGTCCGCTCACTGAATGACATAGTGGAGACAGGAAAGGTAAGGTATATCGCCATCTGTAACTGGCCTGCCTGGATGGTGGCCAAAGCCCAGGCGATCGCCCATTACAGAGGATGGCACAAGTTTATAGGCCTGCAGTATTATTATTCGGCGGTAAGCCGGGACATAGAGCATGAATTGGTACCTATGGCCTTAGATCATGACTTGGCTATTTTCCCTTGGAGTCCACTTGCAGGTGGCTTCTTAACCGGGAAATTTACCAGAACAGGGGAGGAAACAGGGGCCAGAAGAGCCAACTTCGATTTTCCTCCAATAGATAAAGACAAAGCCTATGATCTGGTAGATGCAATGGGTGATTTGGCAAGAATCCACGATTCCACCATAGCTCAGGTAGCACTGGCATGGGTACGACAGCAGAAAGGGGTGACGAGTACCATTATAGGAGCTAAGACGCTAGAGCAATTGAATGCCAATATTGATTCCACTCAGCTGCTGCTGACCGAAGATGATTTGAGGAAAATTGACAAAATCAGTCCTCTTTCTATGCAATATCCAGGCTGGATGGTCGAGCGTCAGGCCAATTATAGAAAGTAATGCAATATTAGTTGGAAGCAGCCTCTATTTCGGATTTAAAAATAGAGGCTGTTTTTTTAAGGACTTTCACGAGTTAGAAACATGGGCTTAAAATTCTTGAACCTGTACGAGCAATACTACCCCTCTCTTCAAATTTTAAAATACTCCTATATCCTTCAGCGAGATTCCTTCTATCTGATTTGACTATAGCTTATTTCTTTAAATTTTCTAGTTGCTCTTGGTTCTCAATTTCCATTTCATCGTACACCAGCGTCCAGCCCATGGATTTGGTTAAGATGTATATATTGAGGAGTTCACTTATGAGCCGCTCATTTGCGTCCTTCTTGAGATCAGATTCATCTATTTTTTTCCGGAATTGCGATGTAATGCTACTCTTGATGACGTTATAATCCTTTCCTTCAAATGGATTTAGATAATCCTGAGTCACGTCATAATATTCAAATTCCGGATAGATATTTACCACAGGTTCCGGGATAGAAACTATTGTGACCGTTTTACTTTTTTCATCAATCTTAGTTTCCATCTGCCTCAGGTCATACTCTACCGTGGCTTTGGCCTTTGCTAGGATCATTGCTTTTTTATTGGCGCTGACCAGGTTGAGAAATAGTTTTTGGGAGTTTTTATAAGTAAATACCTGGGAGTAATGTGCCTCAGTCACGATGAGTTTCCCCACCTGCTCGATCTGTTGTTGGATCATTGCAGTATTGGCAATAAGTTCTTGCTGTTGAGTTTTACGATCAACTAATAGCCAGATGCCCCCGACGGTCAGTAAGGCTGCCATGAATCCAATTATAAATTTGTACATAAGAATCTACAGGGTGGGTTCAGAATGGAAGTACGTGAAATGCCCCAAAAAGATGTCCATTACTATCTGGCATAAAGAACCAACTGTTTCATTGCCCAAGCTTCATTTCCATTGTCCAAACTCTCAATTTTCAAGAATCTGCTCACATCTCCGCTTTTCCAACTGATCGTGTTCATACCTTTTACACCTGATCCTGTAGCTACCTTTTCCCAGCTTTTTCCATCTTTGGAAATAGAAACGGTGTAACGTTCAGGAAATCCTTTTTCACCGGAGTCGAACTCTACCTCCGCGAAGTTTACATCCTTTGGCAATTCTACCTGAAACCAATCTCCGGATTTCTGGGGTTCTTCGGTTTTCCATCCCTTAAAGCTGAAGGCATAAGCAGGATCTTTGGTAGATCCCACGCCCTGTAAAGCTGTGCTACTTGCAGTTACCTTCCAATTGTCCTGATAGGTAAGAGATTTCGGGATTTCGCTGATCAACTCGTCAAATTCATAGGTACCGGATCTCCCTGATGTTTCATTTCTTAGTTCAGCTACATACTCTGGGCTGACAAAACTTCCTGAGTTGCCAAAGTCATTTCGTATATATGAAATCACTGAAGCAATCCATTCGTCGTCATTGGAGTCCATGGCAATCATTAAACCTTCATATTCCTTGCCATCCAGTGCTCCGGTGAGCCCATGAAGGAGTGTTTTTACAGAATATTCAGGATGTCCCATTACCCTTGGTGAGCCTGAGAAAGCAGGAGCAATAAGCTGTCCGTCCCCAGCTGGAGATCCCAGACCTTTCGGCCCATGACAAGTGGAGCAATAGCTGTCGAAAATAGTCCGTCCTTTAGTGAACAAGGCTTGTTCCTTTGGTGTGAACTTGGTAGCTGTCAATACTTTTTCCTTTTCCATCCGCTCCTGTAGCTGACTGCCTACAAGTTGCATTCCTCTTGTTTGATTTTCCTGCAATGTAACCTTGATCAAATCCTCCACATTGTCAATATTAAGGATATATGCACTGAGCAGTGCTTGTATAGCCACATCGATGGAAGGATCCTTGATCATGGCAGTATAATCACCTGCCAAACTTTTCTCACCGTACTTGTACAGACTTTCACTTGCCCGAAGCGCCTGAATTCGCATGTGGGGGCTGCTATCTTTCATTAGTTGTTTTACTAACTCCAATTTTAAAGAATTTAACCCTTCCAGCGTCCAGAGAGCGTGGACACGTGCAAGTTCATTGTCAGAGCTGGCTATGAGATTTTCCAAATCCTTTACAACAGATTTGTCCTGATTCAGAATAATCAATTGCTGTGCTTGATCCCTCCACCAGCCATTTGGATGACTGAGATGCCGGACAAGCTCAGCAGAACTCTCATCATACATCCTTGGCTTTTC
The DNA here is from genome assembly GCF_021390545.1 of Algoriphagus sp. AGSA1. GTDB lineage: Bacteria > Bacteroidota > Bacteroidia > Cytophagales > Cyclobacteriaceae > Algoriphagus. The sequence continues at coordinate 5,787 of NZ_JAJUWR010000066.1, forward strand.
TAGGTTTCTTTCTAGGCCTTCGAAAGTCACTCGCCAGATCCGTCCATTCCCTACAATATCATCCATCTGGTATTGTTGGATTTTAGCTCGTAGGTAGCTGCCTTCCTGAGTCCAGTTTCCCTGCTGGATTATTCCCCGGTACATATCCACAATATACATAGTGCCGTCTGGAGCTGTGGCCATATCCACTGGACGGAAAAGCGGGTCAGTGGATTGGATAAATTCAGATTGTGCCTCTCTGTAATTATTTTGAATATAAGTCAACCCTTCAATTTTCTCTGAATTCACCTGACGGACAATACGCCCTACAGGCTCTCCGTAGAAATATTGATTTTGGATTTCTTTGGGCAATCTATCCCCACGGAAAACATCATTTCCAGCCGCTCCTGTTACATTGTTTAGAGAACCATCAGGTTTGGTTTCCCGCATCCCAGGCTGGAAATCAGCCAATTTTACTAGACTGAAAGGTTCTCTAAAACCATCTTTGTACTGACCTTTTACAGAGAAGTTGCCATAAACCAATGGAAACTGGAAGCTCTGAGGCACTCCTCCGGCACCGTCCTGAAACCAGGTCTGCCCATAATTATCCTGTGTAACACCCCATTGGCCCCAGGGATTTCCCGCAGGTTCTTGAATGACCCCATCGGGTGTCCATCGGATTCTTCTCGAATTATAAGTACTGTACATCCAATTGTCCATGGTCCAGGTAAGGAAACTGGTTTGATGCTCTACATTACCAGATCTTCCTAGTCCAGAAGCAAATAGTTCTTTTTTATCAGCCTTTCCATCCCCATCGGTATCAGTATATTTATACACATTATCCTCATTGGATTCCATGGATAAAATTGTGTTTTTGCCAAATGGGACAACAAAGCGGGGAAATACCAAGCTATCTAGAAATATGACACTGGTATCATACACGCCATCATTGTCAGTATCCTCCCATCGGGAGATTCTCGAAGTTGGTAATAATTCTCCATTGGCGTCTATATCCTGCATGTAGGTTCGCAGTTCTAGGACATACATGCGTCCGTTTCCATCAAACTGAATGGCCGCTGGTTCCCTGATCTGTGGCTCGGACAATATTGGCTCCAATTTATATCCAGGTTGCAAAACAAAAGATTTCAACTGCTCATTGGCTGATACCGGAACAACCGGAGGAGCAGGACTGAGGTCTATTCCTTTCCAAACGGGAGATTCCATATCCGCATCTTCCGGAATAGGGATGGAAGGGTAGGGCTGCTCCAATCGTGCTGGATCCATAGCTTCAGCCGGGGAGACATCAAAAGGGGATTTTTCAGGTGTGCAGCTAGGTAAAACGGCCAGTAAAATACAACATGCACTTACTAGTATAGTTAGGGTTCTCATTTGAAATGATATGAATAGGTTTATTTTTAATAGTCCAAAAGAATTTACAAAATATAGGTTTTCAAGGTCAATGGAGGTACCGAAAAAATAATTTATCTGTTTTCGTTGAACAACCCCATTTATAACTCAATAGCTCTTTAGCCCGTTAAGGCTAGGGACGTACAGTTTCCGCATTAATTGGAGCAAGTCATTAATAAACCTTAAAAAAACCAAACCATGGATAAATTAGAAAAATTGGAAATGATGGATAAAATCCTGAGGGAGTTTGAAGATCTGAGAAATAGCCAGACCTCCGTTTTGAAAAAAATATCCAAAATAGAGGCTGATAATATTAACTTAGGAGTGGGACTTTTGGAAAAAAAGTTACCTGATATGTGGCAGAATGTCGATAGTAATTTGGGATTGGTCACTTCTCTTGAAGAAGAATTCCAGGCCTACCGGGATAAATTCTATGCTGATAATAACCTCAAAGCTCTACAAGAAAATGCCGGGTGAAAAAAAGTATCAGTACCATATAACCAAAAGGCTTTTATGAAAATAAGGGCCTTTTTCCGTATGAACATTATGTGTTTTTTTCACCCCTTATCCAGAAGCTGAATTTATCTGCAAGACCTTCACAGTAACCAGTAGCTGACCGGAATGTCGCTGCATGTGCTCTGCGGCATGAAACAATAAACCTCCCACAGTGGATGGGAGTTGTGCTCTCCCCACTCCTCTATAATCAGCTAAGGTATTGGGATCAGTAAGTGACAGGAATCCCAAAAACCCAGTAATGTATTGATCCAAATTCTTCAACAACTCCTCTGTAGTAAGTCCTGCATTTGGCACACCTTCATTGCTTAGGTAATCGAACTGATCTTCATTCAGTGCCTCTGCTTTAGCATAAGTAGCCATACGATCCAGAACCCCGGCTATATGCTGCAAGTGAAAAGCTGGGGAAGCCAAGCCCACAGGTTTTTCCCAAAGTAAAGTAGAAGGAAAATCCTTCATCAACCCATGAATCTCCTCCTGAGCTTGGAGAATAGCATGGGCTATAGGCTGTAATGCAGCAGGATATTCAGGAATCGGGCCTCTTAGCCAAACTTCAGGTTGGGATTTCATTGCCTTAAAATAGGTTGGATTTCATGACCAAGCAACGGTTTTGTTCATTTGATTTAAAGCTTTCAATGAATGGAGATACCCAGTTCGCAAAAAGTCCGTCAGCGACCATCTCTGTACTGTTATGGACAATTGTTTTCATAAAACACCCCTTTATGAAGCCTAGATAGTCATTTTTTCTTGGCATGAATATTAATCCTACATTTAGATAATATATTTTATTTATATGAAGAGCTTTCAGTTAGGTGAGTTTGAAGAAATAGTAATTCTCACTGTGGGCATCCTGAATAATTCTGCTTACAGCGTTGCCATCAAGGATGAAATTGAATCACGGCTTAAGCGAACCGTAAGTATGGGCGCTTTGCACACCGCCTTAAATAGGATGGAGGACAAGGGCTATTTGAAATCATTTTCAGGTGAGGTGACTGAGGAAAGAGCTGGCAGACCCAGACGGTATTTTGAAATAACCGCCTTGGGGAAAAAAGCTATCCAATATTCCAAAGATACCCGGGATGAACTATGGGCCGCCATCCCTAAAACGATTTGGCAGTCTAATCTTGCAGGGATTTAAACCATGAGTAAGCGACAACCCGCCCCACCAAAACTTTTCCTCCGTTTCTTCCGATGGTTCTGCCATCCAAGAATGCTGGATTACATTGAAGGTGATCTTATCGAAGTTTATGAGCGAAATTTCAAAACTCTGGGAAAGGGTAAAGCAGACTGGAGATTCATCCTAGATGTACTGTTGCTTTTTCGCCCAGGCATTATTCGCCCAAGAAAACCTTATCAAAACTTAACCCCCTATGGTATGTACAGAAGTTATTTCAAAATCGGCTGGAGGACTATTTTAAGAAACAAGGAATATACCTTCATCAATATCGCCGGGTTGGCACTAAGTGTCACCTGCTGTATCTTGATTTTCGCACTGGTGAAGCATCACTTAAGTTTTGATGATTTTCATGAGAATAAGGACAGAATCTACCGTGTGGTTACGGAGCAGCACCGGGAAACGGTATCTTTTGTAAACAGTGTTCCATCTCCGCTTGGGGAGGTACTAAGAGAGAACCACACCTATGGAGAGCAAGTCGCCCGAATGTATCATGAGTCCAATGCAGTGATCACTTTTGAGCGGAATGGAGCATTACAGCTAATCAAAGAGCCTAACGGCTTTGCTTTTACAGAGTCCGCTTTTTTCGAAATATTTAATTTCCCTTTAATAAAGGGTTCTATTAAGACGGCATTGAGTGAGCCAAATACAGCTATTATCACCGAAAGGCTTGCAAAAAAATATTTTGGAGAGCAGGATCCTGTCGGGCAGGTCATTTCGTATGACAATTTTCTGCCTTTCACCATCACTGGTGTTTTGGGGGACCTGCCGGAAAAGACTGATATAAAGCCTGAAATTTTTGTTTCTTACAGTACCCTGAAAGATTTTAACCCTTGGCTGGCAAGTGATCATGCATGGGGAGGAATCAGTTCAGGAATGTACTGCTACACGTTGCTCAGACCTGAAGTGAGTCCTGCTGAAGTAGAGGAGGCATTGAAGCCCTATGTGAAGCAATTTCGTCCGGAGAGTAAAAATGTCCATCATTATAAATTGCAGGCGCTTTCAGACATCCACTTCAATGGAAAATATGGTGGAGCAATGGAAAAGTCTGATATAGGAATCCTAACTTCCATTGGCATATTTTTGCTTCTTACCGCTTGTGTGAATTTTGTGAATCTTGCCACCGCACATGCACTGAAAAGATCTAAAGAAGTGGGAGTCAGAAAGGTATTGGGAAGTTTCCGGGGACAGTTATTCTGGCAATTTATATTTGAAACCGCGATTATCTCTACGATTAGTATCCTGATTGCATTTGTCACCTCTTTAGCGCTGGTGCCTTATGTGAATGACTTCTTCAGCGTCCGTATTCCAGACAACTTCTTTGCCGATAGCACACTGCTACTATTTATCTTTGGTCTGAATATCCTGGTTACACTTCTCGCCGGGTGTTATCCAGCTTTGATTTTGACAGGTTTCAAACCCGTGCAAGCGCTTAAAGGAAAACTTTCTATGCAACAAATGGGAGGTTTTAATACCCGTCGCTCTTTGATTGTGGCGCAGTTTGCCATATCCCAGGTATTGATCATCGGAGTGATTGTGATCATGAACCAACTGCGATTTACCAGACAAGCTGAGCTTGGTTTTGACAAGGAATCTATTGTGATGGTATCGCTGGGAGGTGATTCGCTGAAAACCATGAATGCGCTGAAAAATGAGTTCTTACGTTTACCGGGTATAGAAAAAGTCTCCCTCTGTTATCAAGCTCCCGCATCAGGTAATTCATGGAACAATTCTATCCGATTTGGTTCCGACACGGAAGAAGTTAATTTTCTTACCAACATGAAACTGGCTGACTCTGATTACATCCCCACATTTGATCTGGAATTGTTGGCTGGAAGAAATCTTACACCCTCAGATACGGTAAGGGAGATGGTGGTCAATGAGGCCATGCTCCAAAGTTTAGGTTTCACTTCATATGAAGAGGCGTTGGGTGAAATGGTCTATGCCAATGGAGGAAATATGAAAGGGCCTATAGTGGGGGTGGTCAGAAATTTCCATGATAGATCTTTGCATCAGGGCATTTCTGCTACGATTATCACTACTGCAAGTGGAATGTACTCCAATTTCGCCATCAAGATTAACGGGAATTCCGTTAAGGCAACCTTGGAAAAAATACAACAGCTCTGGGAAGAACAATACCCCAACAAACTCTTCGAATATTCATTTCTGGATGACAACATCGCCCAGTTCTATGATGCCGAAGACACCCTACTCCGTGGGATTCAGTTCTTTTCTGCCATTGCCGTTTTTATTGGATGCATGGGGCTTTATGGGTTGGTTTCTTTTATGATTTCCCAGAAGACCAAAGAGGTTGGAATACGCAAAGTGATGGGAGGAGGGGTGATGCATATCATCTGGCTATTTGGCCAGGAATTTATCCGTCTGATTTTGATAGCATTTTTGGTCGCAGCACCGATTGGCTGGTGGTTTATGAATGGTTGGCTTCAGGATTTTGAATTTAAAATCCAACTGGACATGTGGACTTTTGTTACGGCAATAGGAGCCTCACTACTTATCGCAGCATTGACCGTGGGATATCAGGTTCTTCGGGTGGCATATATCAATCCTGTGCTGAGCCTGAAAACAGAGTGAACAATTGTCAATGTTCAATGGGCAGTGCACAATTTATAGGGAGGCTGTCTCATATTGATGTTTGATAATTGAAGACAGCCTTTTTTATTCAATAGAGGCCGATTTCCTGATTTCGGCCTCTATTTTTTTGAATACCGTTTAATTTTATAGGAATCGGGATTCTCCC
>NZ_JAJUWR010000067.1 GCF_021390545.1 Algoriphagus sp. AGSA1
TTTTGGGGTAATAGCTCCTTTATAAAACTCCTGAAAACCTAACTCAATCCCCATAAGAACCTCACCGGTTCCGTGCAACATCGGTTTCATCGTTCGTGCTTCGCACGCAACGGAAACCTAGTTGTTATGCGCAGACTACAGAAGTCCTGACTGACCGAAAGGAGGAAGTATATAACACCACAATTGTAATAAACCTCAAAAAGAATGCTGACAGGGAATCTTTGTCGCTTGCACAGCATAATCCTCTGTTTTTTAGTCCTAGGTATATTGCTCCCCCCTCCAATTCAATTGATACCTTAACCAATCTGAAGACAGTAATAAGAGTAGCTATAGAAAAGCCGACTTATTTGTCCCTAGGTTTCAGTTTTTTATATATAGAGCCGGGAGATAGCTTAAACATGGACTTTGAGGTATTATTACAAACTAAGGAGCGCTATAAGGACACCTTACACATTAATCACGGAAATGTATTCTTTAAACAAAGAAATGTTGGTATCCTGCCCTCGTTCAATAAATATTTGTCCAATATTTACGATTCTCTCAAAAAGATAAAATCTGCTGATGGAATGGTTGAATCCCTGTCTATAGAACGTCTTGGCGCGATGGCCGATAAATGGACGGAACTGATTTACAAAGAGCACCCAAACCTGAAACATGACAGTCCTATTTTTAAAACTGTAAAAAAATTTGGTGCAGAACAGTTTGAACGGCAATTAATGTACAGGATAATGCATCTTTATACCTACACCAAAGAGGAATCTTTAAGAAATGCAATTGAAAAAAGTGTGCTAAATATCCTTCAATACTCTTGCGTGCAAGAAGATGATTTTGATAACATCATGACGTGGGGAAAATATGAAGCCATCTATCGCTTTTTCAAGGAAATGGATCTAGACTCACAATCTATTATTAAAAAGTTCAATGGCTGTAATGATACCGTTAAACAGTATGCATTGCTAAATCTTTATAAAGACGGAATGTTAAGCGAACAAGAAAAGTCAGGAATTATTGACAAACTAACCTATCCTGCTTTTAAGAATTATGCAATTCAACTAAATCAGAATCCCAATCGCGGAACTGATAAATCGGGATATATAAACAATGAAATTAGAGGCGCCCGATTGTTTGATGTAAATGATAAAGAGCTTGTTTTTGAAGATCTGTTTGAGAGAACTGAGCAGCCCTATCTATTATTTGATTTTTCAGGATCCTGGTGCAAGCCCTGTCTGGAAGAAATGTCTGTCTATGCAAAAACAAGACATTTGGACAACTCTAAAAAAGTACGACCTATTTGGTTGTTTTTCGAAAATGATAAAACAAAATGGCTCAATATTGTAGAGAGATACAATTTAAAAAAGGAAAACTGCTTTTTGGTGGTGGGTGAGTCAGGCCCCATATTAAAGAAGCAGTTCGCTTTGTTGTTTGACTGGGAAGGGGAATTTCCCCACTATTTCCTTTTTGCCAATGAGGGGGAAATAATAGATAAGAGAGCTAGACCCCTATCCATGTTTGAGGAAAACAATATATCTGATTTTTCGACAAGGAAAAATAACAAGAACTCCGGAATTCCATTGCCGCCACCACCACCAAAACAGTAATCTAAAATATGATAAAGGCAATTCCTACTAACGTCATAAATATTTTGGAAACAATGAAAAAAAATCATGTCTAATGCTTCGGAAATGGGATTGGAATATATTTTAATATGTCAAGATGATCATCAATTCAGTGCGTATTACAATCGGGAGTATTTTGAAAAGTGTATTGAGGAAGCAATTGAGAAAAACGCAGAAGGTCACTATGGAGATGGAGTTCTATTTATAGTTCAGACAGATGGTGATCCATATACAGACGCAGGTTGTGCTTAAGGATGTCAAACAGATTGTGGAGTAGCTTGGGATTAATTTTAATATTTTTTTTAAAGCATTATTCCTGTTTTCTTAATGTGTTGGGTAATAATTTTTTAGCTAATTAAATTATTTAGTAACATAAAGTCATGATTATAAACATGTATCATTCAATAAATAGAGTTTTAATTGAAAGCAAATATGTACCTCGCATAAATATTTTAATCCTATATGGACTCTTCTTATCAATATCATGTATTTGTACAGGATGCTCTAAATCTCCAAAATCAGGGATTAATTCGATAGAAATTCCAAGAACAACGGATTCAAATTTACACTTATCAGATATAGCTAAGTCATTAGATTTAGTGCAGATGGAGACTAAAAATGGTTCTTACTTAACATCTATTTTAGAGGTAAAGATTTTTAACAGGAATTTACTTATTCGTGATACCAGCGGTAGGGTATTTATTTTTGATTCCAAAGGAAATTTTATTGGGAAATTTGGAGTTAGAGGAGAAGGCCCAGGTGAGTATAGTAGCGCATATTCAATTGAAATTGATCAAGAATTAGGTTTAATTTATTTAGGAGGAGTTCGGAAGCTGTTAGTGTATGACAAGAATTATGAATTCTTAAAAGAAAAGAAGTTTTCTGATTTTATCCATTATATAAGCATAGTTGATCAAAAGCCAATTCTAATTTTCAATAGAGATTGGATTCCTGTTGAAGGTGGGTATTCTAACCAAACTATATTATTTAAATTGAACCGTATGCTCGATATTACTGACAGCATTCTTTTTAGAAATACAATACTTAAAAAAGCTAATGGAATTAGATATACTAGTAAGCACTTTTTAAGCAATACTATTGATGATGCATTTTTGTACGCTCCAGTATTGACACAAGAAAATATACTTAGAGATACCCTTTACAAATTTGAGGGAGATTCGATAATCCCATTTGTAAAGCTTGATTTTGAAGAACCTCATTTTGATGAGAATGGCGAGAAGGCAGTTGATATCTATAATATTATGTATTCTTCTTCTTACATAATTTGTGAATACGCCCGGAATAAGGATAAGAAGTTGTTTATATACAGCAAGAAGGAATCCAAGGGCTATAACCTTGAAGTTGGAATCTTGGACGAAGATGATCAACCAGTAGTTCTAAGACCTCTGGATTTAGAAAATGATGTTTTTTATTATATAAAAGAGGGAGAATTTCAAAACATGGGGGTTGAAGAGTTAAATCCAACAATTGGAATAGTTGAATTAAAGTGAATCTGAAACAATCATTTCCTTTTTACAAACAATCCGACTCCAAAGACTGTGGTCCTACTTGTCTACGGATCATATCCAAGCACTATGGCAAGTTGATTTCTCTTCAGGAAATCAGAAAGCTATCAGAAACAACTCGCTCAGGCAGCAATCTGCTTAAACTTAGTGATGCAGCGGAGACCATCAGATTTAAGACTATAGGTGCTAAACTAAGTTTCAAAAGATTGAAGCATTCCCAAATGCCCCTGATTGCGCATTGGGATAAGAACCACTTTGTCGTAGTATATAAAATCAATAAGCGGAAGGTTTATCTTTCAGATCCGGCGTATGGGTTAATTCAACTTACAAAAGAAGAGTTTATCTCCCGGTGGATAGGTAACAATGCCACGGAAGAGAGTAAGGAAGGGGTTACCTTGCTTCTTGAACCCACCCCAAGATTCAAAAAAATGAAGTGGGAGAGCACCGATAAGCGCTCATTGGGTTTTCTTTTCCAGTACCTGTTCAAGTATAAAAGCTTGATCGTCCAACTAGGTATTGGTTTGTTAGTGGGTAGCCTTCTCCAGTTGATTTTTCCATTTTTGACCCAGAGTATCGTTGATATTGGGATTCAAAACCAGGATATTGGGTTTATCTACCTGGTTTTAATCGCGCAAGTGATGTTGTTTTTTGGAAGGACGAGTGTTGAAGTTTTTAGGAGTTGGATTCTGCTCCACCTTAGTACCCGAATCAATATTTCCCTGGTATCCGATTTTTTTATCAAGCTGATGAGCCTGCCAATTTCCTTCTTTGATACGCGGATGACAGGGGATATCATGCAGCGGATCGGAGACCATAGGAGAATAGAGAACTTGCTTACTGGTACGGCATTGAGCACCTTCTTTTCCTTTTTTAACCTTTTTGTATTCGGTGCGGTATTGATTTATTATAGCCCCATGATCTTCCTGATATTTATGGGAGGAAGCGCGGTCTATATCCTATGGATACTTTATTTCCTAAAACGCAGGAAAGAGCTGGATTACATGCGCTTTGGACAGCTCAGCCAGGAGCAAAGTACGGTGATCGAACTGATCAATGGCATGCAGGAGATCAAGCTGCACAATGCCGAAACCCAAAAACGCTGGAAATGGGAGTTTGTCCAGGCCAGTCTTTTCAATGTTTCCATTAAGACACTAGCTTTGGAGCAGACCCAAGGAGTCGGATCTTCAGTAATCAATGAGCTGAAAAACATTTTGGTGACCTTTGCCTCAGCGCTTTTGGTGATAGAGGGCCAGCTTACTTTAGGTATGATGCTGTCTCTCCAGTATATCATTGGCCAGTTGAATAGTCCGATTATGGGCATCGTGAGCTTTGTGCGCACCTATCAAGATGCAAAGATTAGCCTGGAACGGCTCAACGAGATCCACGACAAAGAAGATGAGGAAAGCAGGGACAGGCATCTGGTCCATGACATCATACCCGGAGAGGATTTAAGTGTTGACAAGCTCAGTTTCCGGTATTTGGGAGCTGATGAAAATGTTCTACAAGAAATCAGCCTGTGTATTCCTTCTCAAAAAATCACGGCAGTAGTGGGGGCCAGTGGATGCGGGAAAACCACCCTAATGAAACTCTTCCTAAAATTTTATGAACCGACTAAGGGTGAAATCCGATATGGCAGACATGGCTTTGATTCCATCTCCCCCCGGAGCTGGAGAGACCATTGTGGCGTCGTAATGCAGGAAGGCTATGTATTCAATGATACCATTGCCTCAAATATTGCAGTGGGAGAAGAAGTAATTGACCTCGATCGACTAGTCATGGCTTCCCAGACTGCAAATATCTATGACTTTATCCAATCCCTTCCCCTTAGATTCAATACTAAAATTGGGAATGAGGGAATAGGGATCAGTACTGGGCAAAAGCAACGTCTTTTTATTGCCCGTGCAGTATATAAAAATCCGGAGATTCTCTTTTTTGACGAGGCAACCTCTGCCTTGGATGCCAAAAATGAACGGATTGTAATGGAAAACTTAAACCGTTTTATGAAAGGGAAGACAGTTTTCATTATCGCCCATCGGCTCAGTACAGTAAGAAATGCTGACCAGATCATCGTGATGGATGAAGGTGAAATTAAGGAGACAGGAACCCATGATGAATTGGTGTTACAAGCAGGAGTGTATTATAATCTGGTGAAAAATCAATTGGAACTGGAAAAAATCAGAGAAAACTAGGTATGCCAGAAAGTCCCCCAAGCATTGACAATTTACAGCTCAGATCCGAGGAGGTCCAAGAGATTATTACGACTCCTCCTGCCTGGCTGATCAGGTGGGGGATCACACTGGTATTTATAATTACTTGTGGGGTGATTTTTTTGTCCTTTTTCATCAAATACCCGGACTTTATTATGTCCCGGGTAATGGTTACCACAGTCGAGCCCACCGAAAAGACAATAGCGAGAACCTCAGGACAAATCGATAGGCTATGGGTGGGCAATGGCGAAAAAGTACAGGCCGGTCAGCCATTGGCCAGTATAAAAAGCACCGCTGATGTGAACAGTGTAGCACTACTAAAAAAGCTACTGGATAGGATTCCTCTTGGTAAGAACAATAGCTTTTTCTTCCCGTTGGATTCTCTTTCAGATGCGGTCTTGGGAGAAATAGAACCGGCATTTGTGGAGTTTGAACGTAGCTATATGGAATTCAGACTGCTCGAAAGGCTTCAGCCATCCCTGGTCCAGCTGGAAGGGAACCGACAGTCCATTCAGGAAATCCATGAGCGACTTACAAGCCAACTGGCTCAAAAGGAGCTCCTGGAGAGAAAGGTTAGTCTGGTAGAGACAGATTTCAAACGAAACAAGATCCTCTTTGAGGGCGGGGTAATCGCAGCCAAAGATTTTGAGAACAGGGAAATGGAATACCTTCAAATGCAGGAACAGGTCAATGGAATGACCATAAGCATTTCCCAACTCCAGGAAGCGTTGGTCAATGCGGGGCAAACGCTTAAAAGTACACAAGTGTCCAAAGAACAGGATGAGTCCAGGGCTTTGATTAACCTGATCCAGACCTATCATGGTTTGAAACGGGCGGTAAAGGAATGGGAGCGTAACTATATGTTGGTCTCCTCTACCGATGGGGAGATCAGTTTCCAGGGAGTGTGGGGAGAGCATCAATTTGTACAGGCAGGAGAGCAAGTCTTTTCCATCCTGCCTGAGCAGCGCTCGGAACTCCTAGGGAAAATGATTGTCTCTTCGCAAAATACGGGCAAAATTTCCATGGGACAGCGGGTATTGATCAAATTGGATAATTTCCCTTTTCAGCAATTTGGAACCCTTAGAGGAGAAGTAGGGAGTATTTCTGTTTCTCCCGATGAGGAAGGGAATTATCTGGTGTATTGTTCTCTTCCGGAGGGAACCAAAACTTCCTACGGAAAGGAAATTCAGCTAACGCAAGAACTGCTGGGTACGGCGGAGATCATTACAGAAGACCTGAGTGTGGCTGAAAGGCTGTTTTTCAAGTTGAAATCGGTGACTGAGTATTGAAGTTAAAGACTAGAACTCACAAACCTTCCAGGTTTTGATGATAATCAGCTCGTTGTTGAAATCAAGGGGGTGAAACCTGGAAGGTTTTGTCCGGCTCAGACAGATCAATTGATCCTATGGATTTACAGTCGCCGCCGTTCGTGTCTCCGCGGACGGCATGCTCTCCGGCCCATGGTTATCGCAGCGGGTTCATGGATCGATGGTATAAAACGTGAATGAAGACGATCAGGTAGGCAGAAAAATAGGGAAAAGGATGTGAGTGGGACACTCACATGGCGGAAGATTTACTGCGGATTTTGGATAAAACTAAAGGAAATAACTATGAAACAAGCATTGGAAAAACTTCATGAAATCAACGGATATCTGTTGGAAAATACCAAAGAGGAACATGGGTTGGGGCTACTAAATGGAAAGCTAGGATTGAGCATCTATTTCTACCACTTGGCAAGGAAGACCGAAGACCAAAAGTTTCTGGAGATAGCAGACGGTCTCGTAGGTGAGATTTTCGAAAAGCTAAGTGAAGCCAAGCTTCCTACAGATTTTGAAAATGGCCTGGCAGGAATAGCTTATGGTATCAGCTACTTGGTCAATGCGGATTTTGTGGAAGCGGATCTGGACGATACCTTGGGTGACCTAGACGATAGGATTTTTAAGTTCTTGGAAGATCAGAAAGATAAGCTGCCGGCGAATTTAAGGAATGGGCTTATCGGGTATCTGTTTTATAGTCTTGATCGGCTGGAGAGTTCTCTGAAATCGGGTCATATTTCAAATACCTATATTTTTCAAAAACTAGCGGCCGGACTGCTCAATCAACTGGGACAATTGATTGAGGAAGAAAAACTTCAGGACAGGGAACCACAACTGTTCAACATCTTTTGGGATTTACCTCTAGCATTGATGGTGTTGGCAAAAGCAAAGAGATTACAGGTCAACCCGAATAAGGTAGAGCGAATTTTAGAATACTTGCTTCCAACCTTGCTTTCCATTTTGCCCATTCTCCATAGCAATAGATTGTATCTGCTACTGGGAATCGAAACGGTGTTGAAGGAGATTGATAATACTGTTTTAAGAAAGCATGCTGAGTTTTTAAAGAGTTGTATCGATAGGGAGACGATCTTTAACTCGGAGTGTAAAAGTCTTAATATTCATGTTTTTGATGGCGTGAGCGGTTTGTGGCTAATTGTGGAGAAGCTGGGAGAAATTACCGGTGATAGCTTCTTTATTCAGTCAGATGATCTAGTTGTCAATAAAATCAATAAGTCAGTATGCTGGGGCAAGAATGATTTTCACGATCCTTTTAAAAAAAGCATTGGGCTGGTTTCCGGGTTATCTGGAATAGCTTTGACTCTATTGGAGAACCTGTCCGAAGTGGCCAATTTGAAATTAGAGAAAAAATCTGATATCGTAAAAGTTTAATACTATGGAAAAGATAAACTTACAGGATTTTACATTTTTAATACCATTGCGGATTGACACAGTCAACCGCCTGGAGAATACTCTGGTAACCATTGAGTATATACGGGCTAATTTTGATACTCAGGTAAGCGTGTTGGAGGCTTCAGAAAGAAATACCAGGTTGCTGAACAAGTTGCTGCCCATAGAGGTAAACTATGTCTTTGTAGAAGATATGGATGCTATTTTTCATCGAACCAGATACATCAATCAATTGGTCAAATCTGTTGACACGGAGTACATCATTGTGTGGGACACGGATATCATAATTCCAATTAAGCAGCTTAGCCAAGCTGTTGATTTATTGAGAAAAAGAGAAGTTGATTTTGTCACACCTTTTAAGGATAAGTTTCTGGATACATCCGATATACTTAGGGATCTTTATATTCAATCACGTGATATTGACCTTATGGAAATGCATCAAGGAAAAATGAAGGCATTGTATAATCCAAATCCTGTAGGAGGGGCATTTCTAGCCCATAGGAAAACCTATATAGATGCAGGAATGGAAAACGAAAAATTCTATGGATGGGGCAGGGAAGATGGGGATCGGATAAATCGGTGGAAGATATTGGGTCACAAACATGAGCATATTGAAGGAGTGTTATATCACCTTACGCATGAACGGGGGGTGAACAGTACCTTTCATAGCCCCAACCAGGACAGTCGAAAAATGGCTGAAATTTACAGGTCTGTGGCAATGTCCAAGGAAGAATTGGAAATGCATGTTAAAAATTGGAGGAACAAATGAAGCTGTTTTGGATTCTTTCAATAGTTACTTTTGATTGAGGCCCCCTTGAGGGTAGATTTATTAGTAAAAATTTACTGAAAATTAGTAAAGAAGGTATAGGGATTTCTTGGTGATTTGTAGAAATTTATGTGGTTGCGGTGAATAATTACAATCCTTAAGTGTTGCCATGGCAAGAGAAAAAGTATAATCCTTTAAACAAATCAAAAAAAATGAAAAAGTTAAAATTGGGAAAATTGGAACTTACTTCAGAAGAATTTCTGGACAGAAATGAGTTGACTAATATTTTTGGAGGTTCAGGAAGTGGGCCTTCCGCATATTGTGTGAGTCTTTACGTTATAAGGAGTTGTAATACCGAATATGGATGTGGAGGATGGACTTCCGGATGGGCTGAAGGTAGTTGCGCTACAAGACCAGGAGGTGGGGCCTATAATGGGGCTGAATATTATGATGCTGCCCAAAATAACGGTCATAACATTTCAAGTTGTACACATTTTGGATGGATGGCCTGGTGAGAATTGTGTTTAAAAGAGAGGGTAGGATTGATAAAAATGCTACCCTCCCTTCTAAGAGGATAGTATTTTCATTGGTATTAATTTTTTTATGTTTGATTCATTGCCAAAGTATTACTGGGCAGTCCCTTTCAGGGACACTCAAGTTTGGCTAATTTCTAGCATGAAACAATGCGGAGAGGATAGGATTATCTGATTTTTTGAGGGTTTGCATTTTTTTCTGGATGTTTACGAAGTCGGAGAAATTGATTTTTGAAGTGTGTGCC
>NZ_JAJUWR010000068.1 GCF_021390545.1 Algoriphagus sp. AGSA1
TAACCTTGAAAAATTCAAGCAGGCCATGCGGCAAAAGCAAGCTGAGGTAATCCTTTTCTTCCAATTCTTTTTTTCAACAAAGAAAATCGATTCAGTCAATTCCCCCAACTTTTAGGACTGATCCGTAAAAGATTGTCCCGTATCAAAAACATATTAGAATAAATATAAAATTGTTTTTTGTGTATCTAAAATACATTTTTATATATATGATTTGCAATACTCCTAGTGCTACCTTACCTTTGTGAGACCCTAAGCTTAATCAATAAACAGTAGGGCACACCCCAGCCTGAAATTTCAAGTTTCATTCCATGAAGAATAGAACCCTGTTCGTTTTCCTGATTTTTTACTGTGCCCAGATTTTATGGAGCGGAGAAGTGTGGGGGCAAACATTTACCACCAATTCAAATGGAGATTGGGCAAACAGCTCTACCATACGATGGATAAGAACAAATCCTAGTTCATGCGCTACACAATATGCCAGCCCCCCTCCTACAAACCCATCTAATATATCTTGTGCGATTGATGTTATAATAAATCATTCAATTACCAAAACTGGAAACAACACTTTTGCCCAAAGATTCAGATCATTAAAATTAAATAGTACTGGAAATCTAATCTTTACTGGAAACACAATAATTTCTGCCACAAATAATGCATATGGGGCTATAGAGATCACTATTGATGGTGGCTCACTTGAACTTTATAACTTACACCTGACAAATGGAGCCAAACTGAAAATAATCAATGGTGGCAAGTTAAAAATCAGAAACGATTTGACAACCGGCGGAAACGCTTCTTCTATTGAAGTTGACGAGAGTTCCACATTGGAAATCGAAAACCAGATAAAGCTTGGGGGAAGTAATGCCAGTGCCACCATCAACGGGACAATTTCTGCTAAAAGCATCATTACCGAAGGGGGAAATGACAATAAAATAAATTTTGGAGCCAACTCAAAAGTTAGGGCATTGACGGTTAAAATCACCGGTGCATCTTCAATAAGTTTTCAAGGCTTGACAATTATTGAAGACACGTTTGAAATTGAAGGATACGCTTCGTCTGCACAACTGAGTCCTACTGCAGATTTTACTGTTATGGGCAACACAATCCTCAAAGGAAGCGCTTCATTTACCCTAGAGGGCAAGACAACGCTTAATGGAAACCTGGATTTGGAGGGGAATACGCATCTTGTCTCGAAAGGCCTCACAATCATTGAAGGAGATGTGACTACTAAAGGAAGCTCAGCCTTGGAATTTTCCGGCTTCTCAACGATAAACGGAACGGTAGCCCTTCTAGGGAACACCTCCCTTGCAGTCATAGACAATGGGGATGTCCTGATTACTAAAAATTTGGAGAAGCCCCAATATAGCTCTGCCATTAGAGTTCAAAATAAGGGGCAACTTGTCATTTGCAGTAATCGCTTAGGGGGAAATTCAGGATTATATCCACCAATAACCTATTCTAACATGAGCATAGCCCCATCTCCTGCATACTACGGAGGTTGCCGCATACTCCCTGTTGATCTCCTCTACTTCAATACCTCATACCGTCCCCAAGACCACTCTGCCCTACTCCACTGGTCCACAGCCAAGGAATGGGAAAACTCCCACTTCGAGATCGAGCGTGCGGTAAATTCGGTAAAAGAATGGGAAACCATAGGACAAGTGGAGGGAAACGGATACTCCGAAAGACCTGAGAAGTACAGTTTTACAGATACCGAACTTCCAACATCAGGAGGAAATATATTCTATCGACTGAAGCAGGTTGATTTCTCCGATAAATCTAGCTACAGCATGACCAGGTCCCTCCAAGTGGATGCCATAAACAGCAAGACGGTCTGGGTAGCCTACCCCAACCCAAGTACCCATGGATCAAAAATATCCGTGGATCTCCTACAGCTTAATCAATACCAGGACGAACTGATTTCCCTGCGACTGATAAATCTGCTGGGCGAAGGAGAATCAGCTATACTTACCACACCCGAAGATATTTCCCAAGTGGTGTCCGGATGGCTTCTCCCCAAAAAAGCCGGATTATATATCCTCGACATTCACTGGGGGACAAATTCCCAGCAGATCAAACTATTAAGAAACTAAAAGGCCTATTTCTGAAAACACCTTGCAATCCGAAGGTTTTGAGCTAAAAAAATCAAAATATTTCTGATAAAGTATTGGTTTACTGGAACGAGGTCCCAAAACTAATTATACATTTGCGCACTGAATACAGAGACCAACTTAAAATATAGGTAAAATCAAAATAAAATTCCAAAAATAAATATATAACACTGTAATACAGGCAATAAATTACTAATAAACGGATAAATCGGAATTAAATTTTAAACAACATTATTTAAACCGCATTTTCCATACTTCAAGATATTTCAAGAAATTAACACCAACACTATGAAAAAACATTACTTACTCGGCATAGCAATTGTATTGGGATTTTACTCCTGTAATGACTCAACCGATCCAATCAGGGTTGACCCGATAACCATCAACTCAGACAGTGAAGCACTCACTGCCCGGATGAAAATGGATAAAGCAGGGGTGATCGGCATAATTGACCCAACTGCTCCAGCCGGCAGAATCCAGAAAGAATCCTCAGACCTTCCTCTAGTTCTTGTCTCCCAAGTTGATGCACCTCAGGTAGGCAGCCAAACCTTACGTGCCACCCACGTGGATATAGATGGGGATTATGCTTATGTCTCTTACAACATGGAAGGTGACACTTACTTGGGTGCAGTGGATATTTTCGATATCTCCAATCCATACAGCCCAAAGATCACTGAGCAGGCAATTTTCTCTGATACTGATATTAGTTCACTGGAATATAAAAACGGCAAACTTTACCTAGCTGCCGCGGTTAACATTGACGCAAGTTCTGAGGTGACATCTCCTGCAAACCTGATCACCGTATCTGTGGCAGGAGGTAGATTCACCTCGGGCTTTGTATATACTTCATTGCCAGGTTTTGTGGCAACTGATGTTGCCAACACTAATTCCAACACTGCGGTAACAAGTGGAAATGACGGTATTATCGGTCTTTTTGACGCTGCACAAACTCCGGGAAACTCAACGGAAATGGAAGACCTAAGAGCTGTGGCTTTTGGAAGTGATAAACTGGCAGTACTTAGCGGGACATCAGGAGTGCATATTTTGGATCCTAACAGCTTATCAGAAGTGTTCACCATTCCTCTGACAGCAGATGTGGCTGGCGCAAAGAGAACTATGGACATCGACAATGGTACTCTTTATGTATCTGAAGGAGCCAATGGCGCAGGTATTTATAAGATGACAGATGGCAGCCTCATAACCAAATTGGCAATTCCCATCCGTCCAGAGGACGTGGACGAAGCTGATATTGTGACTAATGCGGTTTCAGTAGATAACAATTTGCTATTCATGGCAAATGGCGCTGCCGGCATTTCTATCTCAGACGTCACTGAACTTACGGCTATTAAAGAATATGGCGTGTTGGATTTGGATGGGTCTTCTAATTTCGTTAGAAATGAGGAAGAATTTGTATTCGTTGCCACCGGTTTCGGCGGGCTGCAAATCCTGAAAATAAACAAAGCCTCAACGGATCCCACAGAAGCAGTTTGCGCAGGCCTTCCCGCATATCGGGGAGACTCCTGGCTAAACATAAACGGAGGAGAGACTAAAGCCTATGGTGGTTCAGCGTCAATAGCTGGCCTTAACAACAATTCAAACTTCCTGTTCTGCGGTTCCCTTGCCGTCCTTGATCAATTCAATATGAACGGAGGCTCTGTAACAGAAATATACGGTTCATTGGCTTTTGGCAGAATGAACGCAAATAACACCATGCATGTCAACTCCACTTTAAAGCTTTCTGGTTCTGTAGTGATCTACGGCAACCTTAACTTAAACAGTGGAGGTAAAATTGAATTTGTCGGCTCAGGCAATACACTTACTGTATTTGGATCTGTGAGCCAACAAAGCGGATCTTCGATCACTGGTGACTTTACAGATACTGAAGGTAAGGTGAAGTAATTATATATTGAATTGAGCTTTGAAAGAGGCTGTCTCATATTGATGTTTGATAATTGAAGACAGCCTTTTTTATTCAATAGAGGCCGATTTCCTGATTTCGGCCTCTATTTTTTTGAATACCGTTTAATTTTATAGGAATCGGGATTCT
>NZ_JAJUWR010000069.1 GCF_021390545.1 Algoriphagus sp. AGSA1
GCTGTCTTTAAGTCTTTAATGGGCAAGTATTGACTCCACAATATCATCAGCCGTACCCAACACTTTCTTTACGAAACTTTGTGGTTAAAAAAAGCCATCCTTAGCAATCAGGATGGCTTTTCTTTTTTATTTCGTCCCAAACTTATAAATACAAGTCTGTTCGTATTTGTCGCCCGGCTCCAAAATAGTGGAAGGGAAATTAGGCTGATTGGGGGAATCAGGATAATGCTGGGTTTCCAGACAAAATGCTGATCTCAGTTCATATACTTTGCTTCCTTTTCCTTTGATAGTTCCATCCAGAAAATTTCCGCTATAAAACTGGATCGCCGGCTCAGTTGTCCACACTTCCATTTCGATTCCCGTTTGCGGAGAAGAAATAACCGCGGCTTGAGTCAGTTCGCTACCTGATTTGTCCAGTACCCAGTTGTGGTCGTATCCGCCACCGAATTTCAACTGTTCATTTTCCTGATCAATTCGCTCACCGATCTGAGTAGCTGTAGTGAAATCAAAAGGTGTTCCTTTTACTGACTCTATTTTTCCAGTTGGGATGAGGACATCATTCACCGGGGTATAGTTGCTGGCATTCAGTTTTAAAGTATGATCCAGCACATTCCCGTTTCCGGCGCCACTCAGGTTGAAAAAGGAGTGGTGCGTCAGGTTGACCGGTGTGGCTTTATCAGTTTCTGCTTCGTAAGTCACCTTGAACTCATTGTCATCTGTAAGCGAATAGACCATTTTCACTTTGAGTTCACCCGGAAAACCCTCTTCCCCATCAGGAGATGTATAAGTGAAGATCAGCGCATTTTCTCCGGACTTTTCCACATCCCAAATCACATAGTCCATACCTCCCGGCCCACCGTGTAGGGTCTGACCGTTGTTGTTTTGTGGCAAAGTATATTCTTCACCGTCCAAAGTGAATTTTCCGTTGGCGATCCGGTTTCCGTATCTTCCGATAGCCGCACCGAAATACTTTTCGCTGCTTTTCAGATATTCATCTAAGGTTTCAAATCCAAGAACTACATCCACCGGATTACCGTCTTTGTCCGGCACCCACAGGTGGGTAACTCTTGCACCGAAATTGGTGACTTTCATTTTGATGCCGTTGGCATTTTTGATCTCGTATGTTTCCACGTTCTTGTTTTGATAGGTTTTGCCAAAGACCTGTTCTTGTGCAGGTTCTTCAGTTTCTTGTTTAGGTTTGTTGTCGCAACTGTAAAGTAATATCCCCAGCGTAGCTGCTCCAAGGATGTTTCTGAAATGATGTTTCATGTGTTTATATTTTGATTTTTATAGGTCACATGGAATCTCGCATAGTAGATAATCATCTCTCTGTGTGTCACCTGCGACATGCTCGATTTCATAGCGCTTACTTTTTATATAAAGGGGAATGTATGCTTTTCATTTTGGAAACATCAAATTTGATGACTTTTCTGTCATAGGTCATCAGGCCGTTTGTCTCCACTTCCACATCAGTGGTCTGGGTATAAACTGCCGCCGAAAGACCTGCTTCTACCAATTCTCCAAGTCTTTTGATCAAACCAGCATATCGGTCAAACAGCTCATCCTGGTTCTTAAAACTTTGATAGCCCCAGTTGTCTTTTTGCTGCCAGACATGCCCATCTACAGGAAGTCCCAAACCTCCAAATTCGCCCAGCACTAGAATATTATCTTTTCCATAGATTTTTGGGTCAGGCATTTTGGCATCTGGATAATTGTGCAGATCGATGATGTCGCCGGCGATCTTTGTCCCTTCCATTTCAAAATTGCCTCCACTGGCGGAGTTTACCAATCTGGACGGATCATGCTCCTTAGTCCATGCAGTGATTTCCTGGGTTTTGAATTGACCCCAAGCTTCATTGAAAGGCACCCACACTACAATAGAAGGGAAATTATAAAAATCATTCATAATCTCTTTCCATTCTTCCCTGAAAATCGCTTCGGATTCCGGAGTTCTATCCCTATCCGTCTGCTCCCCAAGTACGGCTAATTTCATCTCCCAGCCATTGCCCATATCTCCGCTTGGCATATCCTGCCATACGAGTAAGCCCATTTTATCACAGGCATGATACCAGGTGGCTGGTTCCACTTTCACATGCTTTCGGATCATGTTGAAGCCCATGTCCTGGGTCTTTTGGATATCAAACACCATCGCTTCATGGCTCGGAGCAGTATATAGACCGTCAGGCCACCAACCTTGATCAAGAGGCCCGTATTGGAACAAAAACTTGCCATTCAGCATCATTCGTTGAATGCCATTCTCATCAGGAGCCATGGAGATTTCTCTCAATGCCGCATAACTTCCCACGGCATCCAGTACTTTTTTACCATCCAGCAATTCTACCTTTAGATCATACAGCACCGGGTTTCCCGGTTCCCAAAGCTGGGCATTTGCTATGGACAATTTAGCTGTCTCGGAGGGTTTTATCGTCTGCTCGTCCAGCATAGCCCCGTCTTTCCAGGCGGTTACTTTCACTTGCTGTCCTTCGGTAGCTCCAGTCACTTCTGGTGTGACCAAAATCTGACTGGTTTGAATAGTTGAAGTATTTCTCAAGCCTGAAATATGTGCCGTGGGCACAGTTTCTAGCCAAACAGTCTGCCATATCCCAGTTACTGGCGTGTACCAAATCGCATGTGGGTTCTTGATCTGCTTGCCCCGGGGCTGCGGCCCGTCATCGCTGGGATCCCAAACACGCACCTGCAAAGTCTGAGATTTCCCGGGTTTTAGATGATCGGAAATATCAAAATCAAATGGATCATAGCCTCCCTGATGCGTTCCTACACTTTTACCGTTGATAAAAACCTCCGTTTCCCAATCAGATGCACCGAAATGCAACAATACTTTGTCTTTGCTTGATTTCTTTGGGGTAGCAAAAGTCGTATTGTACCACAACTCATTGTCTTTGCCTACAGTTTTACCTACCCCTGAAAGTGCAGATTCCACAGCGAAAGGAACAAGAATTTCTCCATCAAAGCTGGTCGGGATTGCCTGCCCTTTTGGCTTAATGGCATAGTCCCACAGGCCATTCAGATTTACCCAGTTTTCCCGGGTCAGCTGGGGTCGGGGATATTCCTGGTGGACATTTTCAGGGGTGACCTGAGTGGCCCACTCAGTCATGATTTTGCCTTCCACTGGTTTGTAAGGGGTGGTTTGGGCTGTGGCAAAGTGCTGCGCCAAAAACAGGTATGCGCCAAAAATCAGTGTTTTCTTCATATGTATAGGTGTAAGGGTATATTATTATATAAATTTTAATTTTTCAGTAGAAATTCACGTGTTAAGCTCGGGATTCAGTGTGTCCCGAATTTGAATGGTCTCATTCTCCGAAACTTGATACTTGCTTCTAGATACTTGCTACTTTTTAATATGACTTTGCCTGAAAATGGTTGTCACTTATCTGTCAAGTGTCAAGTTATAATTTGTATTTTGATTTCATTCCTTTTCCTCGGTTGCTCGGGTATTCTTGGTTTGGGTTTTAAGTTATAATTAGTGGAAATCTTGTCTTTTTTCAGCAATGTTCGGAACTGGACCGGGGAGATATTTCCCAGAGCCTTCTTTTTTCTTCGGGTGTTATGATCTTTGATTGCCTTTAATTGGCA
>NZ_JAJUWR010000070.1 GCF_021390545.1 Algoriphagus sp. AGSA1
TGTGATCGGTAAATAACAATGCACCACTTTCGGTAAATAAGAATACACCATAATTGGCAACAAGAGTGCACCAAAAGTAATCCCTGTGGGGCATGCCCCACAGGGATTCGGACTATTTTGCTAGTCTACCAAAACTAGCATTTTATGAATGTGTACTTGAACAAATTTATGGTTTATTTTGAAATTCACCGCCTGAGCAGGGAAGGGTATTCCATGCGCCAGATCAGCGAAGAGCTGGTCATCAACCGTCGTACCGTCAGCAAATATCTTTCGCTGACTGAGCAGGGATATGAGCTGTTGCTGGAGCAACAATCCCAGCGTAACAAGGTACTCCTTCCCTATGAGGACTTTGTCAAAAACCGTCTGGAGCTGTTCCGGGACACTCCTTCGGCCCAGATGCATGATTGGCTGAAGGAGCATTTTGAAGACTTGCCCAAAGTCTCTCCCAAAACTGTTTTCAATTTTGTTTCCTGGATCAGGCGTAAGCACAACCTTCCGCTTGTCAAAGTGCCCCGTCAATACCAGATGGTGGAAGAACTCCCTTATGGAAAACAGGCACAGGTGGATTTTGGAGAGTACACCATGCGTTCCTCACTGGGTAACCGGGTCAAGGTGTTTTTCTTCATCATGATCCTTTCCCGTTCCCGCTACAAATATGTCTGGTTTATTGACCGGTATTTTACCTCACTTACAGCGGTTGAGGGCCATGAAAGAGCCTTTGCTTACTTCAGGGGGATTCCCTCGGAAATCGTCTATGATCAGGACAAGGTGTTTATGGTCAGTGAAAACAGGGGGGATTTCATTCTCACCGACACCTTTAGATCCTACATGAGGGAGCAGTCTTTCAGTCTGTTTTTCTGCAGAAAGGCCGACCCTGAAACCAAAGGCAAAGTAGAAAATGTGGTAGGCTATGTGAAAAGAAATTTTCTATATAACCGGACTTACCACAATATCGATACCCTCAACGATGAAGTCATGGGCTGGATGGGTCGTACGGCAAATCTCCTGCCCCATGCGGTAACCAAAAAAGAACCTTTCTCCGAGTACCTGATCGAAGAAGCATACCTGACTCCCTATACCCCCTGCTCTTCACAGACTGCGGTCCCGGATCTCTATGCGGTCAGGAAAGACAATTCTGTTTCCTACAAAGGAAACTTCTATTCATTGCCTCTGGGTACCTATCAGGGAAAAGGGAGCCAGGTGGCGCTCAGAACAGAAGGGACCGACCTGGTAATCAGCCAACCGGAGAAGCCGACAGAAATCTGTCGACACCGGATCCCAGTGGGGTTAACCGGCCAGAAAATCCAGAATACAGACCACAAAAGAGATAAGGCCGCATCTCTTGCACAACGGGTTTCCAATCTGGCCGCTCTGTTTGCCGATCCGCAAAAAGCACTCCGCTGGATTGAGTTGATCAAAAAGGAAAAACCGCGCTATGTCAGGGATCAGCTGGAGATGGTTGAAAAAGCAATTCAGGGAATCGATCCGGACTCAGTGGACCTGACACTCACCTATTGCCTTGAGAACGCAATCGCAACTGCATCGGATTTTAAGGCCATCCTGGATCTGCAGCACATCAAGCACCAGGAAGAATCCAATATCAGGCTCCTGAATCCGCTCAGCGGTAAATTGCCTGTCAACGCCCACATACAGCCCCAGACCAGTAAAATCGGCGACTATGAGGATCTGGTAAACAAGGAAAGCAACAACTGATTATTAACCGCCCCGGGCAGTCATGAAATACGTCCGGGGCATAACCAATCCAACATGGAAACAAACGAACAGATCAATGCCCTATGCAGGCAATTTAAAATCACCGCAATGGCTTCCTGCCTTCCACAGGTCATTGCCGACTCGGAGAAACTAAGCTCCGGCTATCGTGATTTTTTTCTGGCCCTATTAAAACAGGAAGCTGAACTGAGATTGAAAAATGAAATCGCCAGACGCAGAAAAGCAGCCCGTCTGCCACTCAAAAATGACCTAGGGTCTTATGATAAAAAGGCTGAAAACGGATTGACGCCCACACGGATTAACCAGCTCAGGGAGCTGAACTGGCTGGATCAGGGCTTTAACCTGATGTTGCTTGGGCCTTCAGGAACAGGGAAGACATTCCTGGCAGCAGGGCTGGCAGCTGATGCAGTGGACAAGGGGTACAAAGCCTACTTTAAAACCATGGAAGACCTGACTGGTATTCTCAAACTCAAAGACGTGACCCGGACTGCAGCAGCTGAATACAAAAGAATGTTGAAAGCCGATCTGATCATTTTGGATGACATTATGCTCTTTCCGGTTGAAAAAAGCGTCGCTGTCTCTTTGTTCAACTTTGTAAACCAGGTTTACGAACAGACTTCCTTTATCATCACCACTAATAAAATGCCTACGGAATGGGCTAAAATGCTCGATGATGAGGTACTCGCAACTGCTCTCCTGGACAGGTTACTATTCTGTTGCGATATTATAAATTTATCTGGGAAAAGTTATAGAATGAAAAATAGACAGTCTTTCTTTGAACATCAGAAATAGCTAAACTATATTTACTAACTGGTGCACCCTTGTTGCCATTAGTGGCGCATTCCTGTTTTCCATTTTTGGTGCATTGTCAGTTACCGACTACA
>NZ_JAJUWR010000071.1 GCF_021390545.1 Algoriphagus sp. AGSA1
AACAACTAGGTTTCCGTTGCGTGCGAAGCACGAACGATGAAACCGATGTTGCACGGAACCGGTGAGGTTCTTATGGGGATTGAGTTAGGTTTTCAGGAGTTTTATAAAGGAGCTATTACCCCAAAAAATCAGAGGCATATCTGATTGGCCTCAAAAAAGCGGTGTTTGAATAATTTCTTTGCCCTTCCAGTAATTCTTTGGAAGGGCTTTTTTTGTGGCTTGGACATAGGTTTCCATGCCTGATAAAAATTCAGGAATTACAATTGGTTTGGGACAGAAGAAAAGGCTGTGTTGGGTGGCCCTCTTTTGGGCAGGCGCTGAATGCTCACCATAGTTTCCTTCTGGCAGCAGGCACAGTACCGGGGATTATATGTTTCCAACACTCTGGGTTCCGGTTCGGGAATGGTTAGGCCAATTCCCCGGTGGATCAGCGAGATCGTGACCTGCTTAGCAGAGCTTCCCAAAATACCGAAGTGCCTAATCCTCACCAATCCTTTGGGCAGGATATGCAGGGAAAATCGCCGGATAAACTCCAGATTGTCCAGAGTCATCTCCAGCTTCTGGGCTCCCTGACGGTAATCTTTGTAACGGAAGGTGATTTTTTGTTCGTCTATATCCAAGATCCTATGGTTGGAGATGGCCACCTTGTGCGTGTATCTGCCCAGATATTCCAGCACCGCTTTGGGATGGCCAAAGGGCCGCTTGGCGTACACCACCCAGTCCTTTTGGAATAATTCGTCGACTAATTCCTTTGCGGGTTGAAGCCTGGATTTGAGTGCCCGTACATACTTTGCCCTGAACACTTTGCTCATCGCTTTGACCGGGAATAGATACTTACCCTGGGTTTTGGCAGTCTTCCACTTTTGGTTTTTGGCCAGCCCTCCTCCCGGTACGATGCAGTGCAGATGGGGATGAAGTGACAACGTCTGTCCCCAAGTATGGAGAATGGCGATCATTCCTGGCTTCGCACCTAGATGCTTTGGGTCTTTGGCAAAGCATGCCACCGTCTTCCATGCCGCCTCAAACAGGCTGTCATACACCGCTCTGGGTTGATACATTGCCAGTCGGTTCAGGGTGTCCGGTAAAGTAAACACGACATGGAAGTAAGGAACCGGAAGTAACTCCGCTTCCCGTTTGGCAATCCAATCCTCC
Source organism: Algoriphagus sp. AGSA1 (assembly GCF_021390545.1). Taxonomy (GTDB): domain Bacteria; phylum Bacteroidota; class Bacteroidia; order Cytophagales; family Cyclobacteriaceae; genus Algoriphagus. The sequence continues at coordinate 1,153 of NZ_JAJUWR010000071.1, forward strand.
CGGTTTTTGCCCTGGCACTTCGGACAATGCCTGTTTCTACAGCTGTTATAGCTGATTCTGACTGTACCACATTCTGTGCATGCATCGACGTGTCCACCGAGATCTGCAGTACGGCAGCGTTTCAGTGCGGACAGGGCCCGCAGCTGCCAGCGGTTGATCTGGGGATGCTGTTCTACTTCTATCCAGTGCTGTCTGAGTACCTGTGCCACCTCGAAGGGGGCTTTCACTTTCTGGACAGATAGAGCCGATCCAGCGGACTGAAGGCACGGCATTTTTCAGTCTGGGCAACATGTAAATAGACCATGGTAGTGTCAATGCATTCGTGCCCCAGTAGATCTTTAATGGTGAGAATATCCAGTCCCTCTTCCAGCAGGTGGGTAGCATAGGTATGGCGTAGGGTATGCACATTCATCGGCTTGAGAATACCGGCTTTCTTTTTGGCCTCATCCACCGCCCATTGCACACCACGTTGGGAGTAACGTCCGTCAAAGTCTCCTCCGGCACGGCCGATGATCTGCCCGCCTTTACTGTTGAACAGCCACTCAACGGGTTGCTCTGCTTCCAGGTAAGTCTTAATCCCGCGGATCAGGATATCTGCCAGCGGAACGTAGCGGTCTTTCTTTCCTTTGCCATCCTTTACGTGAAGCATCTTTCTGTCAAAATCCAGATCGGCAATCCTGAGATTCCTGACCTCAAAGCAGCGGAGTCCACAGCCGTAAAGCAAGGCTATCAGGATGCGGTGTTTGAGTAGTTTGGGGGCTTTAAGGAGTTTGCGCATCTCCTCCTGGCTGAGCACGACCGGAAGCTTCTTACTCCGTTTTATGGTTGGTAATTCGATCTGTTTGTCCTTCATCCCTTCGATGCGATAGGCGAAGCGAAGGGCATAGACGGTGAACTTAAAGTAGGAATCCGAAGGGGTATTATGACTGCGCTTGACCAGATGCAGGTAATCGTTGATCCGTTCCGGGTCAACTTCGGTAGGCAGTTCATTGAAGTGGATAGCAAGTTTGGCCAGATGTCTGGCATAGTTGGAAAGCGTGCTTTTGCTTTTGCCTGCAACGACAACTTTTTGTTCAAACTTGGCCAGTAGTTCGGCAAAACCTGCTACATTAGAACAGGCAGTCTGGATGAGGTTTTCCTTTTTTTTTCATGATTGATAAGAGTTAATAAATGATCTAAAAAGTTACCTCTTTCTGGCTGCTCTTGAAACTACCGCAGGTTTAGTGCAA
>NZ_JAJUWR010000072.1 GCF_021390545.1 Algoriphagus sp. AGSA1
CATTGACTTTGTGTACGCCGAAGCGCGCATGCTCGACGAGCAACGCTTTGAAGACTGGCTGAATCTGTTCACCGACGACGGCCATTACTGGATGCCGCTGGCACACGATCAAACCGACCCGCGCCTGCATACGTCGCTCATGGATGAAGACAAGCTGTTGCTGCGCGTTCGGGTGGAGCGCCTGAAGGGCCAGCGCACGTATTCGCAACAACCCCGCAGCCGCTGCCACCATTTACTGGCGCGCCCGGAAATTGAAACGCAGCACACTTCGCACCAACCCGATCAGGGCCAATACGTAGTGCGCACCGCATTTCACTACGTTGAAGTGCGCCAGGACACCCAAACCATTTACGCCGGTTGGGCCACCCACGAACTGCGCGTTGAAGACAATGCATTGCGCATCCGGCGCAAGCGTGTCGACCTGCTTAACTGCGAGTCGGCGCTGAGCAGTATTCAACTTTTCATGTAGGAGCCCTCGTGTCGACAAAAACGGTTTACGACGCGTTTTGCCAAACGGCCGCGCAATGGCCCAACAATGCGTTTCTATGCGTAATGCCGGAAACCGCCCAGCATTACGACATCCCGGCCGGCGAAATAACTTACCAAGCGGCCCGCAAGAGCATTGAAGCACTGAAGCAGGCATACCAAAACGCCGGTTACGGGCACGGCCACCGCGTGGGTTTGCTATTGGAAAACCGGCCCGCATTTTTTCTGCATTGGTTTGCTTTGAACGCATTAGGCGTGTCGGTCGTACCCATTAACGCCGACATGCGGGCCGCCGAGCTTACCTATTTAATCGGCCATTCGGAAATTTGCCTGGCCGTGGCGCTGCCACAGCGACACGCCGGCCTGGCTGAAGCGGCCCAACAAGCCAGCCGGCCATTGGCACTGATCGGTCCCGATGATGCCATTCCTGCGGCCAACTGCGCGGCCCCCCTGCAAGGCCGGGAAATCAATTCACAAACGGAATGCGGTCTCCTGTATACCTCGGGCACCACCGGGCGCCCAAAGGGCTGCATTCTGCCCAATGAATACTATCTGCATTGCGGTCAATGGTATGCCACAGTAGGCGGCATGGCCTCTTTGCAGCCGGGCAAAGAACGCATGCTTACACCCCTACCGCTGGTGCACATGAATGCCATGGCGTGCTCCACCCTGGCCATGGTGACCACCGGCGGCTGCCTTATCGTGCTCGACCGCTTCCATCCCCGTTCCTGGTGGGACACGGTGCGCGAATCGAAAGCCACGGTCATTCATTACCTGGGCGTGATGCCGGCCATCCTCATGAAAGCGGAGCCCTCGGAGCAAGACACGCAACACAGTGTACGCTTTGGTTTCGGCGCGGGCATCGACCGCAGCTTACATGAACCATTCGAAAAGCGCTTTGGCTTTCCATTACTGGAAGCCTGGGCCATGACCGAAACAGGCTCCGGTGCGGTGATTATTGCCAACCACGAGCCGCGCCACATCGGCACAAGCTGTTTCGGCAAAGAACAACCTGAAGTGGAAGTAAAACTGGTCAATGACGCAGGCCAGGATGCCGGCGTGGATGAACACGCCGAACTGCTGGTGCGCCATGCCGGGGCCAACCCGCGCTATGGTTTTTTTGCCGGCTATCCGAAAGACGAAGCCGCCACGCAGGAAGCCTGGGCCGACGGCTGGTTTCAAACCGGCGACGTGGTGCGGCGCGATGCCGACGGCTACCTGCATTTTATCGACCGCAAGAAAAGCCTTATTCGCCGCAGCGGTGAGAACATTGCCGCCGTGGAAGTGGAAGCCGTGCTGTTGCAGCACCCGGCCGTGAAAGCGGCTGCTGTGGCCGCCGTACCCGACGCGGTGCGGGGCGACGAAGTATTGGCGTGCATTGTGACTGCTGAAGGCATTCAAGTCGATACCGCCGACGCCCGCGAAAAAACTGCACATGACATTGTGAAATGGGCGCTGTCGCAACTGGCTTATTACAAAGCGCCAGGTTACGTGGCGTTTGTGGATGCCTTGCCGCTCACCGCCACCAATAAAATCCAGCGTGGTGAGCTGAAAAAACTGGCGCCCACGCTGCCCGATGCCCCCGAATGCGTGAACACCTGCCACATGAAAAAACGCCAGGAGCCCGCATGAGCACGCAGCGCCTGGGCTACGACGGCATCGTGGTTACCGCCCCCGTCACCATCCCCTACGTGCGTTATTCCATTCATGCTGCGCACTGGTGGTTAGGGCGCGTATTGGGCGAACTGGTGAAGTCGGCCGGCGTTGGCAAAACCGATATCGACGGCCTGTGCGTGTCCAGTTTCACCTTAGCCCCCGACACGGCCGTGGGGCTGTGCCAGCATATCGGCATGAGCCCGCGCTGGCTCGACCACATTCCCA
>NZ_JAJUWR010000073.1 GCF_021390545.1 Algoriphagus sp. AGSA1
CTGCGCTGACTAGTGGGTACTACCAGGCATTGAGGTCGGCGAATTATGGCACTTTGCAAATATCTCAGGCAGATGGCGCGTTTGCCATCGCTATGCAAAAAGTATTTCAGGGGTTGGTAGATCCTCGTGACATCGAAACGCGTTTTCATGCATTTGAAACAGAGCGCCGATTACGACAGATACGTAGGTGCAATTCATGAGGTTTGCACATAACAGCATGTTGAAATTCATGGCGTGGCGTTTTCATCATCAGCGTGCCGATTATTACGAGTACTTGTCGTGCTTGTTAACGGGTGCGCAAGGCCGCGTGACGCTAAAAGAAATTTTTGAACGAGATGCGGATCGTTATGGTTTGAGAACGGCTCGTGGATGTTTGTCTGCTCATTGGGCACAACGTTACCCGCTTACAGGCGGAGACGTATCGGAAACGTGGCAAGCACACTTTCCACCTTCGGAGTGTGTGGTACTGCGTGCTGCGCAACGTTCCGGGAACCGTCCGCTAATCAACAGTTTGAGTGATCTGGCACACGCATGCCGATTAATTGAATCGATACGTCGCATGATGTGGGCAGGGGTGTTGCCCGCGTTGATTGCCGTATTAGTGCTGCTTGGCATGACTATTGCCATGCCGCTGTTTACGGTGCCGAGGTTGCAGCAGGTTTTCAGTAGCTTGCCCCGCGAGTACTACGGGGCGACTGCACGTGCCTTGTTCAGATTCGCGGAATACGTCGAGCAGTTTTGGTGGCTTGTGCCCGTTTTCCTGTGTGTTTTCGCGTGGCTCGTTGTTTGGTCACTTTCCAACCTGGTCGGGTCGTTTAGGGTGATCTTGGACGCCAGTTTGTTGTGGCGATTGTATCGCTTGGTGCAAACCATGCGTTTTTTGGCCGTATTGGTCGTTTTGCTTGAGGCAGATGGGAAAGGCTCGGTGCAGTTGCGCACGGCCATTGAGGCCCTGCGAGCCGGCTCGACGCGATGGATGGAAGATCATCTGTGCCGGATGCTGGCCCGGATTGATGCGGGGGTCGTGGGCGCCCGATCGCTCGATACCGGGTTGCTCGATCGAGAGCTGCTTTGGTATCTGGAAGACATGACCATGGCGCGCAGCCTGGCGCAAGCGTTGATTTTGACGCGGCAAAGGCTTGAACAGCAAATGCTGGGAACGGTTCGTCTTCAGATCGCAGGTTTGCGCTGGTTGGTGCTTTTGGCGTGCGCAATCGGGTTGTTGGCGCTGGGTCTTTGGCATTACGCCGTAATCGATGACTTGCGCCGGGCGCTGATGGTTTATTACTCAGCCCATTGAGTTTTTTTCGTAGTGCCTAATCAATTGGCGGCTTTATTCTTACAGGAGTGATTTTATGTCGAATGCAATGTTTGTTTCTCTTTTCTGCTCGAGATCATCAACGAAGGCAGACGGTTTAACGCCGCCGGGACTGCGTTTTCAACGTGGTTTTTCTCTGGTGGAAGTTGCGGTTGTCACCGCTATTGTTCTGTTGCTGGCCATTATCGGTATTCCGGCCATAGGCAATTATTTAGTTGAGAACAAAGTTCCCAAGGTGGGAGAGGAACTGGCGCGTTTCGTTTTACATACCCAGGTGAATGCTTCCTCAGGAAGCGCCGAACCATATAACGCGATTACCACAGCCAGTTTTGCCAGGATGGTCGGAGACTCAGGGCTGTTTTCTGTTTCCGGGGCGGACGCGACTACGGTTGTCGCTCACGGCCTGGGCACAGATGGTGTAGTAAGTGTGCAGGCGGAAGATCTGGGGGCGGCGTTTTCAATTTCTTTGTCGAATGTCAGTCACGTGGCTTGCCCGTCGATTGCTTCGATTATGCAAAGAGTGTCCAAGACGATGACTGTTGCCGGAGTCACGATTAAAGATGCGTCTACCCCGTATAGCGCTATTGAAACTGAGTCGGAGTGCGAACATGGCGATGTTAATGATTTTGTGTTCATCGCAGGTTAGGTCCAATGCTAAGGCATTGCAGCGTGAAACTGATCATCGCGGATTTGCGTTGCTGGAACTGATTGTTGCCGCCTTGATCTCAACATTGTTGGCCGTATGGGCGGCTGACATGTGGGTTAATCGCTTATACGATTCGGTCGCACAGTCATCGGCCAGCTG
>NZ_JAJUWR010000074.1 GCF_021390545.1 Algoriphagus sp. AGSA1
TAAGAGGACGACGCAATGCCTTGTCGTGGTGGACCGAGCGTGCATCCAGCTGGTTGGAGAACAACGAACTACCGGCTATTGATTCGGCCCTACATACAAAAATGGTGGATGCAGCGACTCGTATGGATGGCGCTTTAGCGGAGCGCGATCCGGATGCCCCTCCATTGCTCACCTTCGTTCAGCAAATAAAAAGGCTCGACGTCATACCCGAGGCGGGCACCGACGATAAGGCGAACGGCACGGCAACCGTTGAAACGAACCCGGCAGACAATACATCGTCAGGCAACGCGGGCAACACGGGCGCGGGCGCAGCCCCGGCAACCGCTTCTCAACATCCCGCCACCGCGCCGCCTGTTTCCACCCCCGCCCTGCCCGACCAGTTGTCAACGCTCGATGATATCGTGCACGCGTTGCACCCCATTGCAGACGCTTTGGGCCATATCAGTACCGCACTGATCAACATCGATCGTTTCCAACCTCTCATTATCGAAATCAATCGCTTTGCCGCACGTGCCGCTTTGTTGTCGGCACCGCCTGCGGTAAGTGGCGCCACCTCTTTAAATCCACCGCCCGCCCCCATCATGGACGCTTTTCAAACCATATGCGGCGCAGGCAATGCCGATGGCATAATCGAATTTTGTGAGTCGCGCATTCTAACCTTCCCGTTCTGGCTCGACCTGGATTACCAATCGGCCCGGGGCTATGAAATGATGGGCGAACAAGGCGCCCGGATGCGACAGGCTGTCATCAAGAACACGCTCACCTTCACCGAGCGGCTGCCTGAACTGGAACACCTGACGTTTTCCGACGGTACACCTTTCGCAAGCAATGACACGCAGCAGTGGCTCCGCGACTGTCGTGCGCTTAATAGCGGCGCGGCGGCGACCGACCCATTCGAAAAAACACAGCAAGAGGCGCGCGCTGCCACAAACAACGGGCAACACGACCAGGCGATGCAGCTTTATCAAGATCTGCTTCAGTCAACCTTTAGCGGACGCGACCAGTTCCGCGCCCGTATTGCCCTGTTGGATTTGTTCATGAGTGCAAACGGCAGCGCCGACCCCATGCCGTTAGCCCAACCCATTTTCCAAGATTGCAAAACGATGAACTTATTTCAGTGGGAGCCAATACTTGCGGGCAATGCTTTGCAAACCGTTTTAAAAGCCTGCAAACAAGCGTTGTCAAACCCCGCTGTGTTCGATGACACGCCGCGGCGCGAAAACTACCAGCGACTGCAACAAGAGACTTTGCAGCAACTTGCCCGCATCGACTTTCCCGCAGCGAGCCGTTTTTCGCGATAGCGTTAAACAGCCAATTACTTTTTTGACCTTACGTTTTCATTAATCTTTTTTATAGACATTAGGAGTACACGCAACATGCCGATGCCAGGCTACCTGACGCTCAGTGGTCAGACTCAAGGAAAAATTGAAGGTGGTTGTACGATTAAAGGCCACGAAGGAACCATTCTGGTTCAGGGGGTCGACCACACCATTGAAATCCCCAAATCCATTCAAACCGGCCTTCCCACCGGGCGCCGTATTCATGGGCCGTTAACCATTACGAAAGAAATTGACAAGGCTTCTCCCAAACTATTTCAGGCTTTGACATCGGGCGAGCAACTTACCGATGCCAAGCTTGAGTACTACCGCATTTCACCGCAGGGCAAAGAAGAGCTTTATTACACCGTTGAAATCAAAAACGCGGTCATCACGTCGATGCATAAGTATGTGCCCAATTGCCTGGACCCAGTCAACAAAAGCATGGGGCACATGGAAGACGTCTCCTTTACGTATGAAACCATCATCGAAACCTTCACACCGAACGGTATCGAAGCACAAGACTCCTGGAATACGCCCAAGTCGTAACCTTAATACCAAGGGCGTTATCAAGGAAAACACGTAGTTGACGCCCTCTCATACCTGCGTTAATCTAAATCGTCAGTTAACCGTACTATTTGTTGCAGTTATCAGTACTATTTAAGCAAATTATTATAGAAGTAACTGCCTGCCCGTCGCGGTAGGCAGAGGAGACTCTTAGATGCAGGAAAAACAGCAGGATCCCGCTGTCCGGCAGTTCGACGCCATTGTTGTCGGAGCCGGGTTCGGCGGCGTATACGC
>NZ_JAJUWR010000075.1 GCF_021390545.1 Algoriphagus sp. AGSA1
GAAAAGCTGGGCATCGATATCGATCGCATCAAACTCATTCACGGCGATACTGAATACACCCCTTATTCCACCGGCACCTGGGGCTCGCGCAGCATGGTGATGTCGGGCGGCGCCGTGGCGCGCGGCGGCGATGAGTTGGTGAAACGGCTGGGTCATATTGGTGCGTTCATGCTGGGCACCGAGCCCGACAAAGTCACTGTTTCCGACGGCATGGTGCATGCGGGCGACAAGAGTGTGTCCATCAGCCAGGTGGCGCACGTGTGGTATCGCCGTCCGCAAGATTTACCGCCCGAAGCCAATTCAGGCGGTCTTGAAGTTACCGTGGGTTATAAGCCCGGCCGCGATACAGGTACATTCGGTTACGGCGCCCACGTTGCCCTGGTAGCGGTCGATCCTGAGTGCGGCAACGTTGAAATTCTTGATTACGTAATTGTGGAAGACGGCGGCAAACTGGTGAACCCCATGGTGGTCGACGGCCAGATCTATGGCGGCACTGCCCAGGGTATCGGCACGGCGCTGTATGAGGAAATGCCGTTCGACGCCTCGGGTCAGCCTTTGGCCTCCACCTTTGCCGACTACCTGCTGCCCGGGCCAACCGAGGTGCCCGAGCCGCGCTTAATACATATGGAAACGCTATCGCCTTACACCGAGTTTGGTGTCAAGGGAATTGGTGAGAGCGGGGCCATTGCGCCGCCCGCCACCATTGTGAACGCGGTCAACGATGCGTTACGCCCATTAGGGGCAACGCTGTATGTGTCGCCTGTGACGCCGCATCGCGTTCTTGAAGCAATCATGAATGCCCGTGGTGGTGACGGCACCGGCACGGGTTCAGGTTCCAAGATGGCTATGGAGGAAGTATGAAGCCGGCACCTTTAGCGTACGAGCGTGCATCCGATGTTCAGTCGGCGGTTAAGCTGGCGCAGCAAGACGATGTGGTCGTGAAGTTTCTGGCAGGCAGTCAATCGCTGGGCCCCATGTTGAATTTGCGTTTGGTACAGCCCGATTTGCTGGTTGATATCACGCACATTCCCGAGCTGACTCAAATTGATGAAAACGATGAAGGCATTACGTTCGGCGCCTGTGTAACTCACGCCGACATAGAAGACCTGCGTGTGCCCGACGTGACGCGCGGCGCACTGCCCGCCGTGGCCCGGGGGATTGCCTACCGCGCGGTGCGCAATCGCGGCACGGTGGGTGGAAGTCTGGTGCATGCCGACCCGGCCGCCGATTGGGTGAGCACCCTGGCCGCCGTAGGCGCAACGGTTACCATTGCCGGCCCTTCAGGCACGCGCCGGGTCCCGGTGGAAGACCTCATGGTCAGTGTGTTTGAAACCTCGCTCGAACCGGGCGAAATATTGGCTTCGGTGCACATTCCGCGTTTTTCGGCGGATGCACGTTGGGGGCATTACAAGATCACGCGTAAAACCGGCGAGTTCGCCCACGCGATGGCTGTTTTGTTAAAAGATCCGGCCAGAAATGTGTGTCGTCTTGTGATTGGCGCGATTGAAGCCAAACCCATCGTCATTACCGACGCCTCGGCTTATTTCGATTCGGCCGGTCAGTTGAACACCGACAAAATTGAAACGTTATTTGCCGAGTCGGGGCTGAAAGACCCCATCGCCAACAAAATTCATATGACTGCGCTTACGCGTGCAGTTCAGCGAGCTCAACTATGAATACGATTTCTCTTACGGTTAACGGAAAAAAGTACGACAACGTTCAAATCGAACCCAGAACGCATTTGGGTGACGTTTTGCGTGAATCGCTAAGCCTGACGGGCACCCATTTGGGTTGCGAACATGGCGTGTGCGGTGCGTGCACGGTGTTTGTCGACGGCGTGCCCACACGCTCCTGCATTTCGCTGGCGGCGGCTTGCGACAACGCCGAAGTGGTCACCATCGAAGGCATGAACGATGAGGTCATGGAAGCATTGCGTACGGCTTTTTCCCAAGAGCACGGCTTGCAGTGCGGCTTTTGCACGCCGGGCATGCTGGCTTCCGCGCACGATGTCGTAATGCGTATGCCCCATGCCACCGAGCAAGACATTCGTTACGCCATGAGCGGCAACCTGTGTCGTTGTACGGG
>NZ_JAJUWR010000076.1 GCF_021390545.1 Algoriphagus sp. AGSA1
CAGGTATGGCGTCTTGGTCGTATACAGCTTGGCGGTGGCCCACTTCGAGTATGTGTCAACAAAGGTCTGTTGGTAAAATCGGCCCACGCCTTTGATGGTGCCCACGTAGAATGTATCCTGACTGCCCAGATACCCTGGGTGCTCCGTTTTGATTTCTCCGTAGACGATATCGTCTTCCTGCTTCTTTTCCAGGGCAGCAACTTGCGCTTCGGTGAGCGCATCACCGGTTTACGCCACATGCCGCTCTAGCGCAATCAGGCGCTTCTTGAACGACTCCAAGATTCGATGCAACCACACCCCGAACGCACTCCGGAAGGGAAAATGAAGATGCCGCGTTTACGCAGCTCATTGGAGACATACACTTGGCCGAACGCCGGTGGCTCTATGGCAAAGAAGGCTCTGGCGGCTTCTGCAGCCTCGTCTACACGATTGCGTAAGTTCGGTTTTTCCCAGTTGGCGTCGAGTAACGCCTCGACACCATCGGCCTACAGGGCAGACTGGTAACGGTAAAACGTATCCCGAGAAAAGCCCCTCACCTTGCAGAGGCCCGCGACACATTACCCAACTCGGTGGCCAGGCTCAGCAGGCCCACCTTGTGTTTGATCACGTTATGAGGAACACTGTTCATGAGGTTACTCCTTGGCGCATTCGCGCTGGTTGATAAAGATTCGCACCTCTATCAAACCGGGCAACCTCACCTTTGGCAAGGCTCTACTGTCAGATCAAATCGAAACTACTTCAGATTATACTCACGACCGGCATGTCCCAGTCCTTACGGTGTTCGAACATGGCGTTGGCCTTCCATTGGTTCCGCGCTCTCACGACCATACCGTCGAAGTGAACTCGCGGAAGTTGACTTCCGGATCGAAATTGGTGCCAAAGTAGTGACCATGGCCGCCGGCGTTGATGTCGATCGAGTCCACGCTGTCGAAATAGGTGTCCAATGCGTAGCGCCAGTAAGCATTGCAAGAAGGTCTAATCAATTCAATTCATGCAACCATTCACAACCTAAGGCTTCGCCTTAGCTCGGAACGACCCCCAAACCCGATCACGGGTGAGCACCTTGTCAATATGTCCTTCAATCTTTGAAAGAAGAAAGTCAAGTTGATCGCCTTCATTCTCCGTCAAAACACTAAACACAGTTTGCTCTATTTCGAGCGCAACTGGCACAATCCGATCGTATACTTTGCGCCCTCGTGCCGAAAGTCTTAATTCAATCTTCCGTCTGTCTTGCTTATTTATACGCCGTATCAACAAACCTCTTTTTACTAGATCAGATGTGGCGCGAGTAATTGTAATACTATCAATAGCGATAAGCTCGGCGAGATCCTTTGCGGACATGGGTGCATTTTCGGCCAAGGTCGCAATAATCCGCCACGCCGTCTGTGAAAGATCAAATTCCTTTCTATATAGATCCTCAAGGGAGCGAGTTAACTTATTTCCCAATACGGCGAACCGTGCATTGCGCCAGGTCCTCAATCGAAATTCGTTATTGGAGGGACTATTACCCTCATTTTTAGTTGGTTTCATTAAATTTTGGAAGTAAGGCGATCGAAGGTCTAACCTAGTAACAGGACACGCTCCTTCCCAAGGCAAAGGAGAGGTAAATGGAGCGAGCATTAGCTAGTAAGTAACAATAGTGTCCTAACGCTTTCATACTAGGGCCTGATAAGTTAATGATTTACTTTGGTTTCCTAGCTTTTAAGTCTAATCTCGATTCTGGGCGGCTGCTCCTGATTTATCAGCCCACCGCTTTTCTCGTCACCCGAGCCAAGTGTCGGTATTCCCGGCCTGTCGATGGAATCAACGCCCATATCGTGTGCGATCAAATTGGCGTGCTGACGGCTTTTTACTTCAGCAAAGACTATCCAGCGCCGCTGCATCGCGCCGTAGTCAAGGACGAGACCAGAAAGCGCATCATGTTCTCGATCAACCATTTCGTGCTCGAACCCACTTTGATTGCAGGTCTGTGCCGACAACGTTGGCAGGCCTAGCTGTGCTTCACATGGATCAAGCTGTATTTGCGTATCTAGACGTTTCTGGACACCAGCGAGAATACAGTCA
>NZ_JAJUWR010000077.1 GCF_021390545.1 Algoriphagus sp. AGSA1
ACCGGCGGTCTGCCACGCGTGGCCGAACTGTTCGATGCTCGTTCTCCCAAAGATGCCGGCATGCTGGCTGAAATTACGGGTACGGTTTCATTCGGTAAAGACACGAAGGGTAAACAGCGTCTTGTTATCACCGACATGGACGGCGTGAGTCACGAGTTCCTGATTCCGAAAGAGAAGCAGGTACTGGTGCACGATGGCCAAGTCGTGAACAAGGGTGAAATGATTGTCGACGGGCCGTCCGATCCGCACGATATTCTGCGTTTGCAGGGTATCGAAAAGTTGGCGACGTATGTCGTCAATGAGGTTCAGGACGTATACCGTTTGCAGGGTGTGAAGATCAACGACAAGCACATTGAAGTGATTGTGCGTCAGATGTTGCGCCGTGTCATTGTGACCGATGCGGGCGATACCAGCTTCATCACAGGTGAACAGGTTGAGCGTTCAGAGCTTCTGAACGAGAATGACCGCGTTGACGCGGAAGGCAAGATTCCAGCTACGTATGACAACGTGCTGCTGGGTATTACCAAGGCCTCGCTGTCTACCGACTCATTCATCTCGGCCGCTTCTTTCCAGGAAACCACTCGCGTGCTAACCGAAGCCGCCATTATGGGCAAGCGCGACGAGTTGCGTGGTTTGAAAGAGAACGTCATTGTGGGTCGTTTGATTCCAGCCGGTACCGGTCTGGCATATCACACAGCACGCAAGACAAAAGAGAAGCACGAGGAAGCCGAACGTCTGGCCGCCCGCGAAATGGAGAACCCATTCGAGGACGCGCCGGTTACGGTGGATTCGTCATCTGAGTCTGAGCCCTCGGCCGATACGGAAGGGTCGCAAGACACTAACGAAGAATAATTTCGTTAGTACTTGCCGGCTTTTTCCGGCCTTTAGAACCCCGCTTACCGCAAGGTGGCGGGGTTTTTTCATGTCATCCGTAAAACCCCTGACAGCGTAAACCCCCATGTTTTATGTGTAATGTTAGCTGTTATAACACTTAACATTACATGTGTTTTTACACATTCTATGGAGGCTGAACAGGCATGGAAGAAGCAGCAGGACGCAAATATGTCATCGCGACAGATGTTGGGGGCACATGCACGGATACGGTAGTATTCGCGGCAGGTGAGCCAATTCGCATTGGCAAGGCATTGTCGACTCCCCCGGATTTTGCCACCGGTATTCTGGATTCAATCCGATCGGCAGCGGAAAGCATGGGTGAAACCCTTGATAGCCTTCTGGCGGACACATACTTGTTCATCCACGGATCAACAGTGGTTGATAACTGCATCCTGACCCGTGACGGCGCGAAGGTGGGGTTGCTGACAACCAAGGGGTTCGAGGACACGATTCTGGTTACGCGTGGCGCCTATGGGCGTTGGGGTGGCCTTACAGAAGACAAAATCAAGCACATTGCCAAGACGGAACGCGCCGCACCTTTGGTGCCGGCCGAACGGATTATCGGTATTTCCGAACGCACGGATGCCGAAGGCCAGATTCTGAAAGAGCTGGATCCGCAGGAGGTTGAAAAGGCTATTCGCCATTTGGTTGAAGAAGAAGGCGTGGATGCCATTGCCGTTGCATTCCTTTGGTCGTTCATTAACGAAACCAACGAACGGATGGTGAAAGAAATCGCCGCCAAGGTCGCACCTAACGTGTACTGCACGCTTTCCAGCAGCATTGCGCCACTACCGGGCGAATACGAGCGCACCTCCACCTCGGTGATTAACGCTTATGCCGGGAGAATTACACAAAGCTATCTGGCCGACCTGGAACAGAAGCTGGCGCAGACGGCGTATCGGGGCCAGATCATGGTGATGCAAGGCTACGGTGGCCTGCTGCCGGCCAACGAAGCGGCCGATCGTTCGGTGGGCATGCTGGAATGCGGTCCGGCTGCGGGCGTGATTGGCAGTCGTTCGTTGGGCGAGTTGTTAAAACAACCCGATGTGATCGCCACCGATATGGGCGGTACGACATTTAAGG
>NZ_JAJUWR010000078.1 GCF_021390545.1 Algoriphagus sp. AGSA1
GCCTGCACAATGCCCTGGAAGGGTTTTAAATGTTTCTGTGGGTGCTCACCCTTGCGATTCGGCGAATAAGCAAACCATACAGCGCCAGGCAGCGCGGATCCGAATGCGCGATCATCACGCACGTAGGTCCACAAACGGGCGGTACGTGTTCTTCCGCGCCCTGGGGCCAACACCGGTATGGGTGTATCGTCAGCATGTACCTTATCGCCACCCATTACGTAACGATGCAACGCTTGCACCAAGGGGCGCAGTAATTGGCTGCTGCCAGCCACCCAATCGGCCAGCGTAGAGCGAGGTAGTGTCACACCGTGACGGGCATAAATAGCGCTTTGCCGGTAAAGAGGTTGGTGATCGCAATATTTGGCTACCAGCACTTGGGCCAGTAACCCGGGGCCGGCCAGCCCTCGGGCAATCGGGCGTGATGGCGCCGCCGCCTGCACAATGGTGTCGCAGCGCCCACAAGCCAGTTTGGGTCTAACTGTACGAATCACCTTGAAGCTGGCGGGTACGAACTCCAACGTTTCACTTACGTCCTGGCCCAGGAATTTGAGTGTGCCGCCACAGGCCGGGCAGTCGCAGGTATCGTTTGCCGCCAGTACCTGCTCTTCACGCGGCAAGAAGTCGGGCAGACTTTGACGCGCAGGTGTACGCGCACGCTTTAGAGCAATGGGTTTATTAACGCCAATACTATTGGCTTGACTGGGCGTATCGGGTTCATCGTTTAACCCCAGCGTTAATTGCGCCAGAAGATCACCGCTACGCTCACTGCTGCGCCCGAAGCGTTCGTGCCGGGCCTTGGCTAACTGCAAACGCAAATAGTCATTTTCTTGCTGCAATGCCTTGATTACTGCCCATAAAGCAGCCGGATCAGAAGAGGCAGTGAGTGCGTTTTGCATAGCCGATATTTTACCAAATATCGACCATGTCTAATGCATTTAAACGCCTAAAATCCTAATAAAAATGCGCATTTCAAAGCATTGAATCATTTAAACCCGCAGTGGGCGATGCGTGCGCTGAGGTCGACGCCAATCAATCCCTTCAAGCAGCATCGACAACTGCGCCTGGGTTAAGTAAACGGCACCCGATTCTGCACTGGGCCACACGAAGTGCCCATGCTCCAGACGTTTCGCCAACAGACACATTCCATCGCCGCTCCACCACAAGACTTTTAAGCGATCCCCCTTGCGGCCCCGGAAGACAAACACATGACCACTAAACGGATCTTCGGCTAACTTGGATTGCACATTGGACGCTAAGCCATCGAAACCGCGGCGCATATCGGTTACCCCTGCAACCAGCCAGACCTTCGTTCCTGCCGGCAGACCAATCATGTGCGCAACAGCTCAATCATGCATTGCAATGCGCGCGGATCGGCGGCACCGTGTACGACAATTTTTGCATGGCCAAGATGCAGTTCAAGTCGCCCCGTCGTGTCAGCAGCGTCAGCTTCAACACCTCGAGTCGTTGAGGCATAATGTTCTGCTTGTCGCCCTGTGGGCAGCGCATTAATATGTATTGGTACTAACGTAGCGTCCTGACTAACCGGCCCAAAGTCACCCCGACGATATTGCCAACGCCAGTTATGCAGTTGGTTGGCATTTAGCCCGTGCGTCAGGGCAACGCGGGCAATTGAGGCGCCTCTGGCCATCGACTCCTGTACAACCTGGCGTTTGAATTGAACGGTATAACGGCGGCGTGGTTGGCTCGATGGCTCAACAACAGAGATAGATGAGTTGCTCATTAAACTAAATGTCCATTTAAAATTAATGGACATTTAGTTTGATGAGATTTATGTGGGAAAGCTAGACGGTATTGGTCGGACGCTTACCGTCTTTTTCTTCTGACAAGTAAATAATTGGTAAAGGAATATGAAAAATTGCAGACTCAATCAGCTTGCTTGCCTTCTTAGCGTCCCACACATACTGTCGCTGGAAATCCGGCTGTAGAATCAA
>NZ_JAJUWR010000079.1 GCF_021390545.1 Algoriphagus sp. AGSA1
AAACTATTCAGTGTGCCGGGCATGTGCCAGTGCCAAAGGGTGAGAGTCCCTAAGGAGCCGTAATGATCGGAATCCTATAGTCGAAAGCAAGGGTGTCTATTGCGAGATGGAATCTGAAGGAAGCTGAAGGCAAAGAGTTGACGTAACGAACAGAAACCTGATATAAGGCCTGTCCAGATGGGTAATTGAGCTGTGGATCAATAAGCCCGATAATCATTCGGAATCTGGAGAGGTAAATCAGGTGCGTTAATTCGAAGGTATTGGTGCTTACCCCGGGAGATCTCTATTCATCCAATGGTTAAAATCGTTGGGGACAGGTGGGGTAACCCACAGGTATGTGTATAGAGAAGTCAGCAGCGAGCATAGTACTTCGGACATACCCCGAAGGAAGGCTCAAATTTATAGATTAAAGGAACGCCTCAAAGATGCGTAAAGACAGAGAGCAACAGAAAAAGGGAGTATATAAACAGTTAAATCTGTTTATCAGCACCCCATGCGGACAAACTGACGGCAGTACCGAAAGGGCTGTCCGCCATGGAGTTGAACTGTCTTCGCGATCAGAGAACCAGCGATCCTTGACCACCAATGCGTTGGAAGAGATTGTAAGGTATGAGAACCTGACGAGAGCCTACCAGCAGGTAAGGAAAAACGGAGGGGTCAGCGGAGTTGACGGGATGAGCGTGGGGGAGCTAAACGTATGGCTTGGAGACCACATGGACGGCTTCCGTCGCTCCATTGTGGAAGAGCATTATCAAGTCGGGCCTGTTCGTCAAAAAGACATCCGCAAACCCGACGGAGGTACACGCATGTTGGGAATACCTACGGTAAAAGACCGCATGATCCAACAGGCGATCAGCCAAGAGTTAATGATTTACTACGATCCTGGATTCAGCGAAGGCAGTTTTGGTTTTCGTCCAGGAAGGAGTGCTCACCAAGCCGTAGAGCAGGCAGCACGGTTCATCGGATCAGGCAAGGAATGGGTAGTGGACATAGACTTGGAGAAGTTCTTCGACAAGATCAACCACGATCGACTTATGCAACGACTCGGGAAAGGGATAGGGGACAAACGTCTTTTGCGTTTAATCAACTCCTACCTAAAAGCTGGGCTGATGTCTGACGGATTGCTGAGCCAACGTACTTCAGGTGCTCCACAAGGTGGGCCATTATCCCCGCTGTTGTCCAACATCGTCTTAGATGAATTGGACAAAGAATTAGAAAAGCGGGGGCATGCCTTCTGCCGATATGCCGACGACTGCAATATTTATGTCAAGAGCAAAAAGGCAGGGGAGCGTGTCATGGCAAGCCTAATCAACTTCATAGAGGGCAAGCTAAAATTAAAAGTAAATCGCAAAAAGAGCGGTGTACGTTATTGCTCAGAAGTGAAGTTTTTAGGTTATACTTTGCTGCCGGGGGGAAATATCCGAGTATCGGATACCTCTGTTACTCGGTTAAAGGACAAAATCAGGGAAATCACCAAACGGAACAGGGGAGTACAGTTCATGCGGATAATACGTGAGTTAAATCAGGTAATCATCGGTTGGACGAATTACTTCAGACTTGCCAATAGATGGCTGGAAACCTTCCGTGATATAGATGGCTGGATACGCAGAAAAGTGCGATGCTATCGTCTTAAACAATGCGGGAGGAAATACACTATCTTCAAGTTCCTACGAAGTTTTGATATCCCAATAAACACCAGCTGGTACGTAGTCATGTACTCTCAGGGCTGGTGGAAAATGTCTTCTAAGGTTGCAGTAGCTAAGGCTATGGGCAATGAATGGTTCGCTCAACAAGGGCTTCACTCAATCCGTCCACGCATGAACAGGTTCTAATCTATAGAAACCGCCTTGGTACGATAGACGTATGCCGGGTGGTGTGGGGGGACAGCGGTGAAAGCCGCTTCCTACCCGATTGACCCTGGACGAAGTGCAGGGTGCTGGA
>NZ_JAJUWR010000080.1 GCF_021390545.1 Algoriphagus sp. AGSA1
CACGAAATGCAGCGGTATCTTGGTAGTAATAACATGCGATGCGTCTACACGTTGAAAGTCGATGTGCAAAACGAGCTGCTTGTAAGGGTGCCATTGAACCGCACGCAACAATACTTTCTGCTCTTTGCCATCGACATTCATGTCGAGAATAGAGGCATGGAACTCTTCCTTGCGCAAGGCATGGAAAATTTCATTGTGATCAAGCTCAATGTTCAACGGCTTTTCTTCACCGCCGTAAACAATGGCGGGAACACGGCCTGCGTGGCGCAGGCGGCGGCTCGCACTCGTACCTTGTACGCTACGCAAAGTGGCATTAAATTTCATGGAAAACTCCAAATCGGGCTTTAGACCCAGAAAAAAACACAGCTAAATTGCTGCAAACACCTGCGGGAGGCCGCGACCAGCGCAACCCGCAGCCAAAAAAATCAATCGACAAACAACGAACTTACCGACTCGGCATTCGAAATACGCAACATTGTCTCGCCTAACAACGAGGCACACGAAAGCTGGCGAATCTTCCCACATTCTTTAGCCGGTTCCGAGAGCGGAATAGTATCGGTTACAACGAGCTCGTCGAGATCGGAGGTGGTGATTCGCTCAACCGCCTGACCCGACAGAACCGGATGCGTACAGTAGGCGTACACACCCAACGCACCGCGCTCCTTCAACGCCTGCGCTGCCTTGCAAAGGGTGCCGGCGGTATCGACCATGTCATCCATAATGATGCACGTGCGCCCCTCGATTTCACCAATAATATTCATCTCTTCCGACACGTTGGCGCGCGGGCGACGTTTATCGATAATCGCCAGGTCGGCTTCCAGTTGTTTTGCCAATGCGCGGGCACGCACCACACCGCCGATATCCGGCGATACAACGACAACATCTTTATAGTTACGGCGCCAGATATCACCGAGCAAAATGGGCCCGGCGTAGACGTTATCAACGGGAATGTCGAAGAAGCCCTGAATTTGATCGGCGTGCAGATCCATCGTCATGACGCGATCCACACCCACCACCTGCAGCATATTGGCAACCACTTTGGCGGAGATGGAAACACGCGCGGAACGCGGGCGACGGTCTTGGCGTGCGTAGCCAAAATAAGGCAAGGCCGCTGTAATGCGGCCTGCGGATGCGCGACGCAGCGCATCGACCATTACCATGATTTCCATGAGATTGTCGTTCGTGGGCGCACAGGTTGGCTGCAACACAAAGACGTCTTTGCCACGCACGTTCTCGTTGATCTCAACCATCACTTCGCCGTCTGAGAAACGACCTACCGTCATTTTGCCAAGCGACATATCGAGATGATTGACAACGTCAACGGCCAGTCGGGGGTTGGCTGTGCCGGTAAAGATCATGAATCTGTCTTGTGCCATGATGAATGGTATAGATTCCGAAGCGTTAAATAAGAAAAGCTGTTGACCCGTACGCCCTATTCGGGGTCGACTCAACAGCTTGGCATTTATTGCAAGCCTTGCATAGGCTTCATACAAGAAGGCTGGCTGGGGAAGAAGGATTCGAACCTTCGCATGCTGGAATCAAAATCCAGTGCCTTAACCAACTTGGCGATTCCCCACCTAACTGTTTAACCAGTGATACAAAGGATGTTCCTGCAAACCCGAGCAAACCCGGGTGTTGCTAACGACCTTTGTACTGTCGTTTCCATAGCACGCTATTTTAGCGACAATTTTTTGTTGAAATGCCTGGGCGTGCCTGGTTGTTACAAATTCAACAAACAAACAAGCCCCGGAACCCGTCATTCTTGGCTCTAAACCTAGCTCAAGCAGCAAATTATATGCTTGCTTAACAATAGGTTAACGCGCCAAAACAATAGGCTGCAAGTCATTCCAACCATATAAGGGGCGCACCCCGTTTTCCTGGCTGGTGCCAATAACGT
>NZ_JAJUWR010000081.1 GCF_021390545.1 Algoriphagus sp. AGSA1
ATCCAGCGCCTCCCGGTCCTGGACTGAACCAGCATTACCATGCATAACAACCTGACCGCGTTCAAGCGCATAAAATCTGGTTGCCACCGTCAGGGCCCGATGGACATTCTGCTCAACGAGCAAAATAGGCATACCATCAGCTTTGAGGCGCTCAATAATGGCAAAGATTTCATCCACAATAATGGGAGCCAAACCTTCTGTGGGCTCATCGATCAATAAAAGTCGCGGCGCTCCAACCAAGACCCTAGCAATGGCCAGCATTTGCTGCTCCCCCCCCGATAACGATGTGCCCATTTGCTGACTGCGCACTTGCAACTGAGGGAACTGGTCATATACCCGAGCCATGATTTTGCGGCTTTCACTAGCTGACCGTCGCGGCGACTGCAACAAACCTAATCGCAAATTTTCATCAACGGTCAAACCTGGGAAAATGCGTCTGTCTTCTGGTACCAGCCCGATGCCCAACCGACAAATACGATCAGAAGCCATTCCATTTAAATCACTGCCGTCGAATCGAATAGTGCCACTCGAAGGCTTTACCCAACCAGCGACGGTTTTGATCGTGGTTGTTTTGCCAACCACATAGCAATACAACCTCACCAGGCGCGACTGACAGCGAGACCCCTTGCAAGACATGGCTCAAGCCATAGTAAGTATGTACATCATGCAACTCAAGCATCTCGCCGCTCTCCAAAATAAGCCGTCTGTACTGCAGAATTGGCTCTCACTGCTTGTGGTGCTCCCTCGGTCAGTTTTTTGCCTTGAGCCATTACGACCACGTGATCGGAAAGGCTCATAACCAAACTCACATCGTGCTCAACCAGCAACACCGAAACGTCGCCCGCCAAAGATTTAATCAACTTACCGGTCTCCTCAGTATCCGCATGTGACATACCTTGGGTTGGCTCATCCAAAAGAAGCAGTTTTGGATACGACGCCATGGCTAACGCAATCTCGAGGCGCCGCTGCTCACCATGCGACAAATAACCTGCCAATTCGTAGACCTTGTCTTCCAAGCCAAACTGGTCAATAAGCTCTTCAATACGACGACCAGCCTTTAAACTACGAGACAGGGGCAGAAAAGCATGTCGAGCCGGCTCAAGCGCCTGCGCCGCCAAACGTAGATTTTCAATAACTGATAGCTCAAAAAAAAGTTTGGTAATCTGGAAGGAGCGTGACAACCCTCTATGCAACAATTGGTTGGGCGACATACCAGTTACATGCTCGCCATTGAAAAAAACCGTACCATGAGTAGGAGAAATTGCACCGCTGACCAAATTGAAAAGCGTACTCTTGCCTGCGCCGTTTGGACCTATCAGCGATACGATGTCTCCGCGACGCACCGTAAAGCTTACTTGGTCAACAGCCTTGAGAGCGCCAAACGAAACCGACAATTCGCTTACATCAAGAATAATATCGTTATCAGACGACGCCATAGAAACGATTGCGCTCATGCTGCCCTCCGATTGCGCTCATGGCGACTCTGAATACGCGCTTTCAAGTACCCAATAAGTCCTGCGGGAAAGAAAATAACGGAAATCATGAACAACACACCGATGACAATAAGGTGATGCTCCGTAAACGAGCCGATGACAGATTTCAGTGTAGTAAGAATCACGCTACCGTACAGCGGCCCCACCAAAGTGCCTATACCGCCCAGAATAACGGTAATGACCGCGTTACCCGAAGTATGGAAAAAGAGCAGCTCAGGCGAGACGAAGCCTCGCAGCATCGGATACACAGCACCCGACAGCGCCGCCACATTGGCAGCAACGACAAAAACCATAAGCTTGTAGCGTTGGGCACTAAAGCCAAGAAATGGAACCCGGTCTTCATTAGCTTTGATAGCTACAGTCATGCGCCCGAACGGCATGCGCAACAAAGCCTCCAAGCCA
>NZ_JAJUWR010000082.1 GCF_021390545.1 Algoriphagus sp. AGSA1
CAATAATCCGGTAGGTTATGTGTTTTCAAATCTGAAAACCCTGGCCGGTTATATGCAAGACATGCTGAAAATCATCGATGCCACCGATCATGTTGACTCTATGAGTGAATTGCATCAATTAAAAAAAGCCCTGGATTACGACTACATTCGGCAAGATGTGCCGGCGTTGTTGCGCGAATCCGAAGAGGGAATGGATCGCATTAAGCACATTATTTCGGCGTTGAAGTATTTTTCCCATACCGACGACGACAGTTTCCGCTTGGCTGACCTTCATCAAAGCATTGAGTCGACTTTAACGGTGGCGGGCAACGAAATTAAGTATCGCGCGCAAGTTATCAAGCAATTCGGTGTTTTGCCGCATGTTCAATTCAATGTGTCTCAAATCAATCAGGTTGTGATGAATTTATTAATCAATGCAGCACAATCGATTGAAAATTCAGGCATGATTACATTGCGTACCGATCAGGACGGCGCCTGGGTCTGGTTCGAAGTTGAAGACACGGGGTGCGGTATGACTCCAGAAGTACAACAGCGCATTTTTGAGCCTTTTTATACAACCAAGCCCGTTGGGCAGGGCACTGGCATGGGTTTGGCCCTCTCTTACGGCATTGTTCAAAAACATAATGGCAGAATCGACGTATTCAGTAGGGTGGGACACGGCACCCGCATTCGTGTCTGGTTGCCGGTTCACCAACCCAACGTCTAAACCTGGGTGTGATCATGTCTGACGCCTCACAATCGGCAACCATTTTAATTGTTGATGACGAACCCAACGTCATCAGCAGCCTCAAACGTGCCTTGCACGCACAGCCTTTCAAGTTATTGGGGGCCACCAATGGCGAAAGTGCTTTGCAATTGCTTGACGAAGAGGGCGCCGACCTGGTTATCTGCGACGCCCGTATGCCGGGCATGGACGGCCCAACTTTGTTGCGGACCATTGAGGCGCGTCGACCTGACTGCATGCGTATTCTTTTAACCGGATATGAAGACATCGACCAAACCATCCGGGCTATTAACGAAGGGCGTATTTTTCGTTACATAAGCAAACCGTGGGACGACCGGCTTTTGTTATTTGCCATCAAGCAGGCTTTGGAGCATCAGCATATAGAACGTGATCGAAACCGCCTGCAAATATTAACGCAAGAACAGAATATTGCACTTCAGCAAGTAAATAGTGAACTGGAAAGCCGGGTTGAGTCGCGAACCACCGAGCTCATGCGGGCGGCTGAAATGCTGTCGGCCGCCAATGAAGAACTGAAACAAGCGTATGTAACGGCAACTGAGGTTTTCTCGGCACTGCTGGCCCAACGGTTGCCGCGCAGCCGACAAACCAATAAAGAAGTCATTGAGTTGATGCGCGCTTTTTGCAAGGCGCAAGAATATTCCCAGCAACTGACCGACGACCTTTCAATGGCCGCGGCCTTATATAACTTGGGCAAACTCACCTGGAACGACGCCCTGATCGCCTTGCCGCCGGAATCTATGGATCGTGTTCAGCGCGAGAATTATAAAAACTACCCAACAACGGGTGAGCGCCTGCTGATCGCCCTTGAGCCGGCACATGATGCCGCCCTCATTATCCGGCATCATCAAGAACGCTGGGACGGGGCGGGATTTCCCGACGGTCTGGTGGGTAATGCCATCCCGTTCGGGGCACGGGTTCTTAAGCTGGTGGTTGATTTCGTTGAAATGAAAATGGGCATGGTTTTTGCGCGTAAAGTGCCGCATGAGGAAATGGTAGAAAAAATGCCCAAATATGCCGGGCGTTTATATGATCCGGAGTTGTGTGCGGCTTTTATTGAGCTGGTGAAGCGTTTGGAAGAAGAAAAAGAGGCGGAAAGCGAAGACGTTGTGACGCACAACACAAGTA
>NZ_JAJUWR010000083.1 GCF_021390545.1 Algoriphagus sp. AGSA1
GGTATCAAGCGTGGCACCCGCCACTCCGCCGATAAGTGGAGCGCGCCACCATTGTTGTTGCCGCAAACGATCGAATACGTATATATCAAGCAGTTGGGCGAATAAAAATGCAACCCCGGAAGCCAGCGCAATCCGCGGCGTTGCAACCCATACCGAAAATACAATGGCCACCACGAAACCCGCCACGCCAAAACCACTCGGCGGCTGGGGATGGGCTTCTTGAACGGAATATAAGCCAACAAATCGTTAGGCGCCCCTGGAGTCGCGCTGGCCGGCAAAACGGTAATGCCAATTCCTGCCGCAACCATATGACGTATCGTTTCCAACGATGAGCCTTCGAAGGTTCGCTGAATCCCTTCGCTGGACGCTGAAAAACGCGAAAGCTCGGGACACACCTCCAATACCTGATCGCGAAAGCAGTGACCAACACCCAGTAACAACATGGTTTCGTCTTTAAGCTCCGAAGCGCTGATTTCCTTGCGTTTGGCCCAAGGGTGTCGACGCGGTACCGCAATCACAAAAGGCTCATCGTATAGCGGATACACTTCAAGTCCCGCATCGGGTAACGGCAATGCCAAGATCGCGCAGTCAATCTCGCCCTGTCGGAGCAACTCAATGAGCCGTGTCGTGAAGTTTTCCTGAAGAATCAGCGGCATTTGAGGCGTGATTTCAATTTGAGCCGGAACCAAACGAGGTAACAGGTATGGCCCAATCGTATAAATAATTCCCACCCTCAACGGGCCCGCAAGCGGGTCATGCCCCTCCCGTGCTATTTCCTTTAAGTTACCCGCCTCTTCCAAAACCTTCTGGGCTTGAGCCACCACACGCAACCCAATGGGTGTAACGGCAATTTCATTCCCGCCTCGCTCAAACAGCGTCACACCCAGTTCCTCTTCGAGCTTGCGAATCGCAACGGACAATGTCGGTTGGCTGACAAAACAGGCATCAGCCGCGCGGCCAAAATGCCGCTCACGGGCAACGGCGACAATATACTTCAACTCAGTCAGCGTCATGGCAACTCCTGATCCCGTTGTTAACTGCGTAAATAAACATGTTTTCCTTTCATCCATCGATCAAGATGCACCTGCGCAATGTCGCGTGCGTTCGACAATAGTTCGGTGGCAAGCGACTGGGCTTGTTCGACAAGAGCGGTATCCGTTTCGATGTCGGCAAAACGCAAAAGCGGCACGCCCGATTGCCTTAAACCAAGAAACTCGCCCGGCCCCCTCAGCGCCAGGTCACGGCGGGCAACCTCGAAACCATCTGTTGTTTCGTACATAGTGCGCAAGCGTTGACGCGCAATAGCCGACAAAGGCGGCTGATAAAGCAAAACACAAACTGATTGCTCGGCACCACGGCCGACGCGACCACGCAGCTGATGCAACTGCGCCAAGCCAAATCGCTCGGCATGTTCGATCACCATTAAAGTTGCATTCGGTACATCGACCCCGACTTCGATCACCGTTGTGGCAACCAGCAGGGATATTTCACCGCTGCGAAACGCGTCCATTACCTCGGTTTTCTCGACGGACTTCAGGCGGCCATGAACCAGGCCAATGCTTAAATCGGGCAACGTTTGCTGTAAATAAGCATGGGTATCCACGGCGGTTTGCAACTGCAGCGCCTCACTTTCTTCAACCAGTGGGCACACCCAGTACACTTGCCGCCCTTTTTGTATCTCGGAATGGATATGCGCAATGAGTTCCTGCCGACGGCTGTCGGCAACCAACTTCGTTACAACCGCCCGGCGCCCAGGCGGCAACTCGTCGAGAACCGAAACGTCGAGATCGGCAAACAGTGTCATGGCCAATGTGCGTGGGATCGGGGTGGCGCT
>NZ_JAJUWR010000084.1 GCF_021390545.1 Algoriphagus sp. AGSA1
GCTATCGTCAAAGCATTTAAAACCACAGGGTGTCTTCATTGCAATGAAAGGCCTGACGCCGGAAAAAGAAATCCAGGATTTAACCCTACACACCGACTGGAAAATATGGCACATTGACACGCTTGAGGTGCCGGATTTGAACGCGCAACGTTGCCTGGTATGGATTCGTAGTTAAGGAAAATGAATGAGTGCTTATCAAAACACCGAATTGGCGAAAGTATTTTGTATTGCCAATCAAAAAGGCGGGGTGGGAAAAACCACAACAGCGATTAATCTGGCTGCAGCCTTGGTAATGCACAAGAAAAAAGTTTTGCTTATCGATTTGGATCCGCAAGGCAACGCCACAATGGGTAGCGGCATCAATAAAAACGAAATTGAACAGAATCTTTACCACGTCTTGATTGGCGATGCAGACATTAACAGCGCCAAAGTTGTTTCGCCAACCGGGGGATACGACGTACTGCCCGCAAATAGGGAATTATCCGGTGCTGAAATCGATCTTGTCCAAATGGAGCAACGCGAAAAGCAACTAAAGTTCGCAATTGCGGAAGTCATTAATGATTATGATTTCATCCTGATCGATTGCCCGCCCACGTTGTCTCTATTGACCTTAAATGGGCTAGCCGGCGCTCAGGGCGTTATTATTCCAATGCAATGCGAATATTTCGCTTTGGAAGGTCTGTCAGACCTGGTTAATACCGTTAAACGTGTTCACAGAAACATTAACCCTGATCTCCAGCTTATTGGGCTGCTTCGGGTTATGTTCGACACACGCGTTACGCTTCAGCAGCAAGTGTCAACACAAATAGAAAACCATTTTGGTGACCGCGTATTCAAAACAGTGGTCCCGCGTAATGTACGTTTGGCGGAAGCGCCAAGTCATGGCATGCCGGGTACGGTATACGATAAAAGTTCAAGAGGCGCAAAAGCCTATATTGAATTTGCAAAAGAACTTATTAAGCGGGTCAAACAAGACGCCCTGGAAGGCGCAACAAATAATCCGTAAAACAAACAGGAACAGATGTTATGGCAACGAGGAAAAAAGGGTTGGGGCGAGGTCTTGATGCGCTGTTGGGCGCCGACACCGATGCAATGAATCAGTTGGGTAAAAAAGCCGAAGCAATTGAAACTCATCCTTCAGTTTTGCCATTAAACAAACTTGTTGCAGGCAAATATCAGCCGCGTACCCGTCTGGATGAAGGGGCGTTGAACGAACTGGCTGAATCAATTCGCACGCAAGGCATTATGCAGCCTATTTTGGTGCGGGTACTTGCTGCAAACAAGAAAGGCCAGTACGAAATTATTGCCGGGGAACGGCGTTACCGGGCGGCCAAACTGGCGGGTCTGAAAGAAGTGCCTGTGCTGGTGCGCGAAGTCGAAGACGAGAACGCCGCCATTATGGCGCTTATCGAAAATATTCAGCGTGAAGATTTGAATCCGCTGGAAGAAGCGCATGGCGTTAAGCGTTTATTGGATGATTTCGGATTAACGCATGAACAAGCCGCCACGGCTATCGGGCGATCCCGCTCGGCAACCAGTAATCTGCTCAGGCTTCTTAATTTAACGGAACCAGTGCAAACCATGTTGCTGGCTGGTGATATCGACATGGGTCATGCGCGTGCTTTGCTTGCTGTAGAAGCGGCCCAGCAAATTTTGTTGGCCAATGAAATTATCACGCGTCGTTTGTCGGTTCGCGAAGCTGAAAAACTGGTTGGAAAAGCGCTGCGTGAAACTGAAGATATCGCACCCAAGCCGACAGCGACTCAAAATACGAAAACCGGCGATATCAAGCGCCTGGTAGAAAGCTTATCCGATCACCTG
>NZ_JAJUWR010000085.1 GCF_021390545.1 Algoriphagus sp. AGSA1
TACTTACACAGCGCCCACAACCTGTATTCCATGACATTCAACACCCCCAACGGCTTAAGCCTGCGAGCCATTGAACTGCCGGTGGAACAAACCCACACCACCGCCCAAATCCTGCGCGCCTACAAAGTTGCGGTATTTACCTACCCTGCGGCCGACTCGATGGACGCCCCCGACATGGGCGTGTTGAACCCACACGCGCTTGTGAACAGTGAAACGCGGCTTGCAGGAACGTGGGTGTGTGAGGTCAATGCAAACAGGGCTTACCTTTACCAGTGCCAAAAGAGTATTCCTCTTGGCTTACTTACGCAGCAACGGTAATGCCTGTCGCATTCGCATTGCTCGCAGGCTCTACATTGATCTCCACGTGCTGGCCAAGCGAAACAAGTGCTTGCATCAGTCGCTCCAAAGAGATGTTCTGAAGCTTATAGCGCCGCACTTGAGACACCTTCGGTTGGGTCATACCCGTAATCGATGCCACTTCAGCCTGCGTCAAGCTGCGTTGACTGACCAGTTCATTGAGTTTGAACGCAAGTGCCGCCTTGACTGACAGCTCTTCGGCATTGTCGAACCCCAGATCCAGCAACACATTATCAGTACCTTGCGGATAATCTTTGCGCGTCATCATTTTCTCCCGCTCAGCCCGTAACGGACTCTTCCGTGTACTCCCAATACAACACCTTCCGTTTATCTGCCATTAATTATATCCGTTCGGGTATAAAACGCAAGCCTCACTGACCTCGGCCTGAACCATTCCCTTCAAAATAGCAGTTAAAAATCGTTAAGTATCGCTATTTACGTATAAGTACGAAATCCAGCAACAGGCCACACGCCTGAGCCACGCGTTCCACCGTAATGCTTTGAATATCACAAGTACCGTTATCGGGCGTCAGCTCCACCGCCCCGCTGCGGTGCCAGAACCATTGCGGTTCATGGTCATGAAAAAGTCCCACATACTTGCCCGCCACATTCTGCGCAATGTGCGACGGCCCGCAATCGTTCGCCACCATTAAACGGGCGTGCAGGCACAGGCGGGCAATGTCGGCCATGCTGCGGTTGCGCGCCACGTGAAAATCGGCCCGGCCCAAACCCGCAATGTAGTCCGCCTCTTGCGCTTCGCCCGGCCCGGTAATAAAGCAGAAAGACTGCAGGCCGAACTGTGCTTTCAGGGCATCGGCCAGGGCCACATACGACCCAATATGCCAGCGCTTGTACGCACCCGCCCCACCACCAGGTATGAACACCACCTGGGCAAGCGGCAAGCTTGGGTCAGCACTTTCAGCCAACGCCGCCATGGCGCCGCGCGCCGCCGTTTCCGGGCAAAAATCCTTCAGCTGACGCGCCAACTGCATATTGCTCGCTGGAATAATGCAACACAAAAGAACGGCTTGCCCCTTTAAGCGCCGCCAGCTTCGTGCGCGTACATTCAGCCTGAATGTAGGAATCCACCCACGGCGTACCTTCGTAATGCGCCCCCACCGGGTCGGTACCCACCACATGGAGTTTGTCGTTCGGAAAAAGTTGCCTTAGTTGATACAGCAACGGGTAGGTAACAAGATGACCACCCAAAAACTGCATGCTGCGAAGGAAAACAACGTTGGTCGCCATAAAGAAGAAATGCCATAAAGAAGAAAGGTAGAGTTCGCGCCGGGCGCTATTATAATTTATTGTTCCGAATCCGGCCAGAACGCCATGTAGTTGCAACGCAACTGCGCTTGTTCGCCGTAGCGCAGGTCGTACGCTAACAGTTGGCCTTCTACCATTCTTAACGCACCGGTAATAACCGGCGCTCGTGCGCTCTTAACA
>NZ_JAJUWR010000086.1 GCF_021390545.1 Algoriphagus sp. AGSA1
ATATTATTCACCGCGTTGAAGACGTGACCGATTTCGTCAAAATGGCCGGCTCGAACAATGCGCTGTCTCCCTTAGCGCAAGAAAGCCGGGAAGCTCAGTTGGCTACGGAAATTCTTTTACGTGCCCAAGAGCTGAAAGACACCAACCAGCGCCTACAGGAACAAGAGGCCCATTTGCGCCTGGCGCAGCGCCTGCTTTCTTTGGCCGTGTGGAATATCAATTTACGCAGCGGGCAAATGTACTGGTCAGACAACCTTTACACCCTATGTGGCGTATCACCCGCCGAAATCGACCATTCGGTGGATTACTTAATCAATGAACTGATCCACCCGGACGACCGGGCGCGCACCCGACAATTACTGGAAGACTATCAGCGCAATCCTAACGGGCCCATGGAGTTCGCCCACCGTTTTGTGCGTCCTGGTGACCAATCCATTGTCCATTTCCGTGGGCTGGCGGAAATGCAAACCGGCGAAAGCGGCGACCCCATTCTCACCGGCATCATTCTCGACGTCACACAAGAAGTGGAAACTAAGTTGCGTCTGGACGCCGCCGCCGGCATGCAACGTATTGCCGACAAGGCGGCCAAGTTGGGCGGCTGGCGGGTGAATTTACATGAGAACTTTGTGCGTTGGTCGGCACAAACCGCCCGCATTCACGAACGCCCGGAAACGGTGCGGCCGTCTTTGGAAGAAGCCATCTCGTTTTATGCGCCGGAGTATCGAATGCGTATTCAGAAAGTATTTTCAGCCTGCATCACAGGAGGGCGGCCGTTCGATGAAGTATTGCAAATTATCAAGGCCGTTAGCGGCGAGCGGGCGTGGGTTCGTGCGATTGGCGAACCCTTGAGAAATGAGCAAGGCGACATTGTGGGTGCCCAGGGCGCTTTTCAAGACATCACCGACCAGGTCAAAATCCAGGAAGAATCCACAGCTTTGGCCCAACGTTTGGCCCAAACTCTGGACAACATGAGCGATGCCTTTTACCTGCTCGACAAAGACCTGATTTTTGTTTACCTGAACCCCCAAGCCGAAAAACTGCTGCGTTGCTCGCGCGATGCCGTTGTGGGCCAGTTTTTGTTCGATGCTTTCCCGCGTACAAAACACACCGAAATCGCCCGCCAAATCGACAAAGCCCTGGCCGAACAAAAGTCGATGGAGTTCACACACTATTCCGAGCAATTCGAGTGCTGGTTTGAAACCAATATTTATCCCACATACGACAGTATCGCCGTTTATTTCCGCGACGTAACCGAGCGGCGCGAAATGGCGGAGCGCCTGAATCAGGTCGACGCATGAGCTCTTCCTGCCGATCCATGCCGTAATTTTCTTTAACCGAATAACCAAACAGCTTTGCCGTAATCACCGTGGGGAACTGGCGAATCGCCACGTTATATTCCTGCACCGCCCGCACATAACGCCCACGCTCGGTGGCAATGCGGTTTTCCGTCCCTTCAAGCTGGGTCATCAAATCGCGAAACAAACCATCGCTTTTTAATTGAGGATAATTTTCGGAAACGGCAATCAAACGCGACAAGGCCGAAGATAGCTGCGACTGCGCCTGCTCGAAGCGCTGCACCAAGGCCGGATCGTTCAGGTCGTCGACATTAATCTGCAAATTCGCCACCCTGCTGCGGGCTTCAGTCACTTCCGTTAACACGGTTCGCTCGTTCACCATGTAGGCGTTCACCGACGACACCAATTGCGGTACCAGGTCGGCACGCCGCTCGTACTGGTTCAGCATTTGCGACCAGGACGCTTTCACC
>NZ_JAJUWR010000087.1 GCF_021390545.1 Algoriphagus sp. AGSA1
CCCAGCCAATCTCCCGCGTTCTCCGCTGCCGCCACGATGACATCGTCCTCGTCGGCAACCAACAAGGTGCCGTGATCCTGGGTTTTGCCCAGGAACTCGAGTTGCGCAGTCAGGCAGTCGCTGAAATAGATAGGCGTCATTTAATGGTGTGTTGAAGGGGTCAATGACGCGATGAAAGATTCAAAAACCCAGGTCGCCCCACGTTTTAATTCCGACAATGAAACAGGCCTGTCGTTTTGCGGTGTATCGAGTAGATGACAAAGTTGACGCCATGCAGGTACTTGGGTCAGCAGGGTGTGCCAATAGCCTTCGGGATGCAGCGGCCAGGCTGGGTGGTGGTTCCGGAGGGCCCGAATGACATAGGGTGTGCCCTGTGAAGCGCCTTCCAGAACGTAACGGCCACCCAGATAAGCCGACAGAGGGCATAAAAATGCCGGCATGGGGGGCAGGGCAGCACCGGGTTCCGCCAAATCTGAATCAGAATTGTTGAACATGACATATTCTTTTCTGATATGCGGCAGGCGTGGTTCATAAGCCGGCAGAACAGGTTGTTGAATGCTTTGTTCAAGTGCAGCCAGACCGGGTTCAATATGTTGATACGCAAGGTGAAAATTAGCTTACGCAAGTGCATAGGTAGGCGCGTCGAGATTGGGCTGCGTTAAGGCTTGAAGGGTGGGGCTTTGATCGAGCTGCTGGTGTAATGGCCACACATGAGCCCGCAAGAGAGACCGCAATGTATCGGGAGGATTCAAGAAATTTTCCATATTTAATGCGGAGCCTTATTAATGCCGGTGCTTTTATTGCTCCGTAGCGGTCATACTACATTTAAGCTCATCGTAATAGATCGCTTATTCTGCCCGTAGAATGACATTTTTTACAAGTGCAGAATACACTCATGTCCCACAATGCCAACCTTTACGCTATTTTGGCCTCGGGCTTTCCGACTGACCGGAACACCGTTGCCATAGAGACACCCAGCCGGCAGTATAGCTATGGTGATATTGAACAAACGTCGGCACGTTTGGCGGCCTATTTAACCAGTCTGGGGATGGCCCCCGGCGAACGCGTGTTGGTTCAGGTGGAAAAATCTCCTGAAGCGCTGATATTTTATTTGGGTGTTTTGCGCGCCGGCTTTGTTTACGTACCGCTTAACAGTGCCTATCGGGAAGCCGAAGTGGCTTATTTTCTGGGGGATGCCCGACCTTCGCTAATCGTATGCGATGAATCAAGCCGCGCCTGGATATATGGGTTGGCGCATGAGGGCGGGGGCGTTCGGGTTGAAACGTTGAATGCGGACGGCTCAGGCACATTATTCGATGCCGCCCAGGATTTCGAGCCGGCATTCACCACGGTTGACACGCGGAACGATGACCTGGGTGTGATTCTGTATACGTCGGGTACCACGGGCCGCAGCAAGGGCGCCATGTTGTCGCATCGGAACATGGCGTCGAATGCCCAGGTATTGCACCAATATTGGGGCTGGCAATCGAGTGATGTTTTGTTGCATATGCTGCCCATCTTTCATGTGCACGGTTTGTTCGTGGCGGCGCATGGTGCTTTGTTGGCCGGTGCGCGAATGATTTGGTTGCCCAAGCTGGATATTGAGCAAGCCCTGCATTATTTGCCGCGTTGTACGGTCATGATGGGGGTGCCCACCTATTATGTTCGCTTGTTGGCCCAGCCAGAGTTCGGGCGTGAGCATTGCAAGAGCATGCGGTTATTTGTGTCGGGTTCGGCTCCGCTTTTGC
>NZ_JAJUWR010000088.1 GCF_021390545.1 Algoriphagus sp. AGSA1
CCATCGATGTTCGACACAAAGCGCACGTTGCGCCAGGTACCCGCATAGCCAAACGCGGCAACCGTTAAACGCACCCCCCAGTCGCTACCGCCAATGCCAATGTGCACCACATTGCGCCACTTACGTTCGGCATCGGCCAGGCGTACGAAGTCCAACATGTGCTCACGCTGGTTGGCCACCTGTGGCGAAGTGACGGTTGTGCGTAAAGCAGTGTGCCAAGCGGCGCGGTTTTCCGTTACGTTGGCTACCTGGCCTGTTAACAGGCGTTCGCGCCAGGCTTCGAACTGCCTCGCTTGCAGCAGGGCCTCGGTAGCCTGGGCCAGTTCAGGTGAGGCGCGTTGGGCGCTGGTGTCGACGAGTAAGCCTGCGGCTTTTAGAACACATAGCCGCTCGGGGTCGACCGGTGTACTTTGGGCTGCTTGGGTGAACTGTTGCCATGATTCCAGATTGTTTAGGCCAGATGTTTCAGGGTAGGGGGTGTGCATAAATAAAGGTTGCCTAGCTTGATAAACGAGTAAAGCTTAATCGAAAACCGGCGCCATCTGAAGGCTTAAACCTTGTTTGTCTTTTTCCGATAGCACTGGTTTGCCTTGCAGCGGCCATTGAATATCCAATGCGGGGTCGTTCCACGCCAGTGTATGCTCACATTCCGGCGCATAGTGGTTCGTGACCTTATAAAGTACGTTGGCCGTGTCAGAAAGGGTAAGAAACCCGTGTGCGAATCCTTCAGGAATCCATACCTGGTGGTGATTTTCAGCGCTTAGCCGGTGCCCCACCCACAGCCCGAATGTAGGTGAACTGCGCCGTAAATCGACGGCAATATCAAAAATTTCGCCCGATATAACTTGCACCAATTTGCCCTGGGCCTGCGGTGTTTGATAATGCAGACCGCGCAACACGTGGCGTTTCGAGTGCGACAAGTTGTCTTGCACAAACTGCACGTTAGCGCCTACAGCCTTCTCAAATTGCCGAGCGTTAAAGCTTTCAAGAAACCAGCCCCGCGTATCTTCGAAAACACGCGGTTCAATTAGTAAAACGCCTGGGTTACACCAAACGTCGTGCAAAATTTGTCGGTATTCAGGCGAGAATTGGCAGGGCGTGGAGCCAGGGCACCGTAACTTTGACTGGAAACCGGTTGAATTTCATCCGGCATAACGCGTAATGGTATACCGCGCAGGTGCGCTTGTTCCAACACAAACTTGGCATAATCAAACCAGCTGGTTTCGCCTTGCGCCGCCACATGGTACAGGCCGCCCAATTCGGGGCGTTGTATAACTTTTTTAAGCGTGTGCGCTGTTAAGCTCGCAATAAGGCTTGCGCTGGTGGGGGCGCCGAATTGGTCGTTTACAACGGCTAAGTGATCTTGCGTTTGCGCACGTTGCAAAATTGTGCGAACAAAGTTTTTACCGTGTTTTCCATACAGCCAACTGGTGCGAAGAATTAAGTGCTTGCACCCCGACGCTTGAATAGCCAAGTCACCTTCCAACTTGGTTTGACCATACGTACACAACGGTTCAGCAAGGTCAGTTTCAAACCATGGCCGTGAACCTTCACCACTGAAAACGTAATCAGTCGAATAGTGAACCAACCATGCATCCAGTACCGCCGCTTCGTAGGCCAGAGCCTCCGGCGCGATGGCATTCACCTGGCGTGCGACCTCAGAATGCCTCTGAGCCTGATCGACAGCGGTGTAAGCAGCTGCGTTAACAATAACTTGCGGTTGAATTTGCCGCACAGACGCCACCG
>NZ_JAJUWR010000089.1 GCF_021390545.1 Algoriphagus sp. AGSA1
GTCCCAGCAAAACAGAATGCGTTTGCCAACGGGGTTCATTTCACCAATAAAGGGCACCATCAGTATGGGTCGCCCGGCAGTGGTAATAACTGTTTCGGCCGGGCTGGAGCGCATAGATGCGGTCTGTTTTTCACTTTGGCTCATAACCAGTAAATCGCAATAGCGTGCATGAATCGCCAGTACTTCTTCAGCGAAGACTTGCGGCTCACGCCAAGTGGCCTTGACTCCTGCTTCTTGAGTACGCGTTTTGAAGAGCTCATGCATCTCCGTGCGTTCCTCAGCCAATTGGCTGCTAACCATTTTAGACACCTCAGGCGGCATTAAATTATTGCCACGCAAATATTCTGTCGGTTCAGGCCGAGGGTACACCCCCACAACCTCGGCTTCATGTTTTTTGGCCAGACGCAGGGTAGTGTCCAGTCGGCGTATGTGATTTCCATCTTTGGTAAGATCAATAGCAATGCGTCCCAGCATAATTTTCCCCTAATAACGTATGGTGTCTCTTTCATTCTAGTAAGATCACCAAGCCGACTATTTGATTTAACGCAAGATATTCTTAAAGAGCCGATATGTCCGATGTCATTGCCCTCGTGTTCGATTTCGACGACACCCTTGCCCCGGACAGTACCACCGGGTTTTTAAACGATATCGGTGTCGATGCCGGGCAATTCTGGTCTGAAAAAGTGGGGCCGTTGCTAAATGAGCACGATTGGGATCCGATTCCCGCGTATTTGCATGAAATGATTGCGCTTTCGCGCTCGCGTGAGTACGGCTTAATTACCCGGGAGCGGTTGCAGGAGTGGGGCGCCCGATTGCCTTTGCATCAAGGGGTGGAAACCCTGTTCGAGCGTTTGCGTCGGCATGTCCGCAAAGATCATCCGCAAGTACAACTGGAGTTTTATCTGATTTCCAGTGGTATAGGCGATGTCGTGCGTCATACCTCCATTGCGAAAGAATTTACCGATATTTGGGCATCGGAATTCAAATATGGCGCCGATGGCGGAATCGACTTTCCCCGCCGGGTGGTTAGTTTTACCGATAAAACACGTTATTTGTTTCATATTCAGAAAGGTATTATCGGCGCCTCGTCGCGTAATAAACCTTTCGAAGTTAATCGCAAGGTAGAGTCCGACAAACTGCGCGTGCCTTTTCAACAAATGATTTTTATCGGCGACGGCTACACCGATGTGCCGTGTTTCTCACTTGTACGCCAGGCCGGTGGCGTCGCGTTCGGGGTGTGGGACCGCGCCCACCGCGAGAAGCGCAGCCGGGCCTGGGGGTTTATTCAGGAAGGGCGGGTCTCGAACCTGAATCAGGCGCGTTACGACGAAGACGCCGAGCTGTATCAATGGCTGGAAGAGGCGGTTGAAAGCCTGGCCGGTCGAATTGCGCTGCAGTCGCGTATGTATGTCGGCTAAGGCAATATCAGCATGACTGAATCTGCTCCCCTTGGAACAGCTTTAGCGGCGCGCGACGCGGCTGCGATGGCACTGGCGCTCGATCAGGCCAAACGGGCGATTGAACTGGGCGAAATTCCCGTTGGGGCGGTGGTGCTCGATGAACAAGGTCGTGTGTTGGGAGCAGGGCATAACCGCACCATTATTAACCACGACCCCACTGCCCACG
Source organism: Algoriphagus sp. AGSA1 (assembly GCF_021390545.1). Classification (GTDB taxonomy): domain Bacteria; phylum Bacteroidota; class Bacteroidia; order Cytophagales; family Cyclobacteriaceae; genus Algoriphagus. Next base: position 1,627 of record NZ_JAJUWR010000089.1, read on the forward strand.
CTGAAATCGTCGCCTTGCGCGAGGCCGCAACGGAACAGGAAAACTACCGTTTGCCGGGGCTACGTGTATATGTAACGCTTGAACCGTGTGTGATGTGCATGGGCGCTTTAATG
>NZ_JAJUWR010000090.1 GCF_021390545.1 Algoriphagus sp. AGSA1
CCGTCCCCGGTTCAGTCCTTGCTGATAACAGCAACGTGAGTGCAGCTGTGTCTACAACGGACGCCGCTGGCAATACTGCGAACGCTTCGACTTCTCAAGGTTACACAGTTGATACCGAGATCGATGCGTCGATCACGGTTAACGACATTACGTCTGACAACGTCATCAACGCCGCTGAGTCTGGTGGTGATGTGACCGTCTCTGGCAGCGTCGGCGGTGATGTACAGGATGGTGATACCGTCACTGTGACCGTAAATGGTCAGACTTACACAACGCAGGTGGCTGATGGCGCCTGGTCGGTGGATGTAGCCGGTGCTGATTTGGCTGCGGACTCCACAGTTGACGTCTCGGTCACGACGACCGATGCCGCTGGCAACAGTGCCACTGCGACAGCGGAACATACTTACAGTGTGGACACCGAGGTGTCTGCCACGATCGCGATCGATACGATTGCCGGTGACGACGTGATCAACGCGGCTGAAGCCGAAGGTGACGTCACGCTGACCGGCACGGTTGGTGGTGATGTTCAGGACGGTGATACGGTGACTGTGACCGTAGGTGAGAACAGCTACGAAGCGACCGTCTCCGGCGGTACGTGGTCTGTGTCGGTACCGGGTTCGGTGCTGGCCGCCAATTCCAACGTATCTGCTTCGGTGACGACAACCGACGCAGCCGGCAACAGCACCAGTGCGTCTACCTCCCAGGGTTACACGGTTGATACCGAGATTGATGCCTCGATCACGGTCAACGATATTACGTCGGACAACATCGTCAATGCTGCGGAAGCAGATACAGACGTGACAGTCTCCGGCAGTGTCGGTGGTGATGTACAGGATGGTGACACGGTCACCGTGACCGTCAATGGTCAGACTTACACGGCGCAGGTCGCTGATGGCGCCTGGTCGGTGGATGTGGCCGGTGCTGACTTGGCCGCCGACAGTGCAGTAAACGTCTCTGTGACGACTACTGATGCGGCGGGCAACAGTGCCACTGCGACAGCCGAACATACTTACAGTGTGGACACCGAGGTGTCTGCCACGATCGCGATCGATACGATTGCGGGTGACAACATCGTGAATGCGGCTGAGGCTGACAGCGATGTGACCCTGACCGGCACGGTCGGTGGTGATGTTCAAGACGGTGATACGGTAACGATCACCGTAGGTGAGAACAGCTACGAGGCGACGGTCTCTGACGGTGTCTGGTCTGTGTCGGTACCGGGTTCGGTTCTGGCAACTAATTCCAACGTCAGCGCAGCTGTCTCTACAACGGATGCCGCGGGCAACAGCACCAGTGCGTCTACATCTCAGGGCTACACAGTTGATACCGAGATTGATGCCTCGATCACGGTGGATGACATTACCTCCGACAACATCGTCAATGCTGCGGAAGCAGATACAGACGTGACCGTCTCTGGTTCTGTGGGCGGCGACGTCCAGGATGGTGACACCGTTACCGTCACAGTAAATGGCCAGACTTACACGACGCAGGTTGCGGATGGTGCCTGGTCGGTGGATGTGGCTGGTGCCGATCTGGCAGCGGACTCCGCAGTTGATGTGTCGGTCACGACCACGGATGCTGCTGGTAATACTGCGACTGCGACAGCCGAACACACTTACAGCGTAGATACGGAAGTGTCTGCGACGATCGCGATCGACACCATTGCTGGTGATGATGTGATTAACGCCGCTGAAGCAGA
>NZ_JAJUWR010000091.1 GCF_021390545.1 Algoriphagus sp. AGSA1
TCTCGGGTTCGCGTTAGGTCCCGACTAACCCTGATCCGATTAGCGTTGATCAGGAAACCTGGGTCTTGCGGTGTGCGGGTTTCTCGCCCGCATTATCGTTACTTATGCCTACATTTGCTTTTCCAAAGGCTCCAGCAGGGCTGACGCCCCACATTCACCGCCGTTGGAATGCTCCCCTACCACTATTCCCGATAAATCGGGATATAATCCTTCGCTTCGGTACCATGTTTGATGCCCGATTATTATCGACGCCCTGTCGCTCGACCAGTGAGCTGTTACGCACTCTTTAAAGGAATAGCTGCTTCCAAGCTAACCTCCTGGCTGTCTCTGCAACTGGACCACCTTTGTTCAACTTAACATGGATTTGGGGACCTTAGCGGAAGGTCTGGGTTCTTTCCCTCTCGGACTTGGACCTTAGCACCCAAGCCCTCACTGCCGCTTCTGTATGACGGCATTCGGAGTTCGTCAGGATTTGGTAGGATTTGACTCCCCCTAGTCCTATCGGTAGCTCTACCTCCGTCATACAATCCACGACGCTGTTCCTAAAAACATTTCGGGGAGTACGAGCTATTTCCCAGTTTGATTAGCCTTTCACCCCTACCCACAGCTCATCCGGAAACTTTTCAACGTTTATCGGTTCGGTCCTCCATTGTGTGTTACCACAACTTCAACCTGGCCATGGGTAGATCACTAGGTTTCGCGTCTACCCCCACCGACTCAATCGCCCTTTCAGACTCGCTTTCGCTCCGGGTGCGGCACTGAATGCCTTACCCTTGCCGGTGAGGAGTAACTCGTAGGCTCATTATGCAAAAGGCACGCCGTCACCACACAAAGTGGCTCCGACCGCTTGTAAGCGCACGGTTTCAGGTTCTGTTTCACCCCGTTATTCACGGTACTTTTCACCTTTCCCTCACGGTACTGGTTCACTATCGGTCTCTCAGGAGTATTTAGCCTTACCGGATGGTGCCGGCAGTTTCAATCGGGATTTCTCCGGTCCCGACCTACTCAGGATACCCGTCTCGCGGACGATCCTTCCAATACGGGACTCTCACCCCCTACGGTCAGCTTTCCCACGCTGTTCTCGTCGGATCGTCTTTGATTGTACAGGTCCTACAACCCCGCCTATGCCGTGACATAAACGGTTTGGGCTCTTCCGCTTTCGCTCGCCACTACTCACGGAATCATTGTTATTTTCTCCTCCTATGGGTACTTAGATGTTTCAGTTCCCCACGTTCGCCTTCCTTGCGGAATAGCCGATAAATCGGCTGGGTTGCCCCATTCGGACATCCACGGATCAATTCGTATTGGCCGATCCCCGTGGCTTTTCGCAGCTTATCACGTCCTTCCTCGCCTCTGAGAGCCTAGGCATCCCCCGTGCGCCCTTGTTCACTTACTCTACTTTTGTGGTACTCCAGTACCACGTCTGTTACAATTTCTGCTCAACATGTCAATGAACTTTGTTACTACGCTTATAGTACGTGTTTGAAGTGATTGTAAGACTCCTGATGACAGGGACTTTTCCAGAAAGGAGGTGTTCCAGCCGCACCTTCCGGTACGGCTACCTTGTTACGACTTAGCCCCAGTTACCGGTTCTACCCTAAACAGCTCCTTGACGGTTACTGCCTTCAGGTCT
>NZ_JAJUWR010000092.1 GCF_021390545.1 Algoriphagus sp. AGSA1
CTAACTGCCACGTGCGACTGTGCGCCCAAGTTATAGACCTCATCGGGCTGAACTTCTTGAATGATACGTGTCAGGTTCGATGAATCGGTTAAGTCACCATAATGCATAATGAAATGCTGGTTATCGACATGAGGGTCTTCATAAATATGATCAACCCGCTGCGTATTGAACGACGACGCGCGACGTTTTATGCCGTGAACCTGATACCCTTTTTCAAGTAGCAGTTCAGCTAAATAAGAACCATCTTGGCCGGTAACACCCGTAATAAGAGCCTTTTTGTTAGACACTGAATAATCTCCGTATAGCTATACTTTCGTTCATGTTCGATTTCACTGACCTGGGCGTGGTCAGTGAGCAAGATTCTGGTATATATCTAAGGTTTTCTGGGCACATTTTTCCCACGAGAAATGCTTTAAGCGTTGGTATCCCTTGGCAATGAACTGATTCGCCATTTCCGGCGAAAATACAACCTTTTCAATTGCAGAGGACATATCTTCAGCAGAGGTCGGGTCGAAATAGCTACCCGCTTCGCCAACTACTTCGGGGATGGCACTGCGATTGCTGACCACTACGGGGCAACCTTGCGCCATCGCCTCTAGAGGTGGTAAGCCGAAACCTTCGTAAAATGATGGATATACCAACGCGGCTGCACCTTGATAAAGCTTACCAAGATCGGCATCACTTGATGTTACTTGGCGTATCTGGCGAGCTTCGTAACCCATTGAAGCAATCAATGCCTCTTCTTTGCTGGTTAAAGCCCCGCCCCCAACTGCGATAATATCAAATTCCGCTTTCAGCCGACGAGAAATCGAGACAGCGCGCAATAGGCCGCTAAAATTCTTGTAGCCGCTACGGTTACCTACAAATAGCAAGTAAGGGCGTGATCTATTCGTGATCTCCTTAGGCGCTGGGAACGTTATTTGCGAAAAGGGTTCGAACCCGAGATGTACAACTGATACTTTTTCTGGGGTGATATCAATATGCGCTAACAAGTCGTTGCGAGTACTGTGTGAGATACAAATAATATGATCGGCGCGCTTGATGGCGTGGGCTTTATGGGTTGATAGTGTATTAAGGCGGGAGAAACTATCGGGAAACCGTTCGTGGACCATATCGTAGACGGTCAGGCACGTTGGGGCTTTTGGTTTGGTGTTGAAGGCTGAAAAATAAGTTTCGTGCACGACGTCTGGCCTCCACTTGCGTTGCTGATAATGCCCAACAAGATGGTTGTAGGGGATAGTCAAACGCATAGCTTTATGAGTCCTTGCGCTGATTCGACAGCCTTGCCGCAAGGACGGAGAAATTTGCGCCAAATACTCGTTGCAATGTAAGGGTGCAAATATTTTGACTTGCTGTTCGAGAAGGTAAAGGTGGTCGGCAAGCCGCGTAATGTAGCGGGAAATGCCCCCATAGGCCTGCAAACAGAAAATTTGGTAGTCAAATGCAACGCGCATGTTTCGTGATCACTGGCTTTTTTAACTAAGATAGGCGCACTGGTGCGAACCAGACTCCAGTCGGGCTATTTGCGCTTCTACCATTTTTTTTACCATTTCACCGAAACTAACGGTCGGCTCCCAGCCCAATGTGTTGCGTGCTTTCGTAGGGTT
>NZ_JAJUWR010000093.1 GCF_021390545.1 Algoriphagus sp. AGSA1
TTCATGCGCTTATTACGGCAAGCCCCCCCCTCGATGTCAATTCAGTGTATGTGTACTTGCTTTTATCGCATCACTTTACTGATACCTGTGTCGTAGCCGAGCTCGATAATGAAATTGTGGGGTTTGTTTCCGCCTATGTACCGCCCAAAACGCCGGATGTGCTTTTTGTTTGGCAGGTGGCCGTGCACGAGCGTGGCCGGGGCTTCGGTTTGGGTAAATCAATGTTGCAAGAAATCTTGCAACGGCCGGGTTTACAAAATATTCGGTTTGTAGAGACAACCGTCGGCCCTGATAACGCAGCGTCTCGTGGCATGTTTGCTTCGTTGGCGCGCAAGGCTGGCACCGAAATTAATGAAACTGCCTTGTTTGAAGGGCATCATTTTGGTGAGCAGGCGCATGAAGATGAGCGTTTGCTGCGAATTGGCCCGTTTACTGAAAAGTAATTGTGCCGTGTGGTCAGTAAAAAGAGTCGGGTTACCGGCCGGTTAAGTTACTTAGATCATCAAATTTTAATTTTAACGAGAGGAACCAAATCATGGACTTGAATATTTTTGATCGGATGGAGTCTGAAGTTCGCGGCTACATTCGGTCTTTCCCAGTTATTTTTAGCAAGGCGCAGGGTTCGACCCTGTTCGATCAAACCGGTCGTGAGTATATCGACTTCTTCGCAGGTGCCGGAACACTTAACTACGGGCACAACAACCCCAAGCTGAAAGAAAAGCTCATTGAGTATATAAACAGCGACGGCGTAGTGCATGGTCTCGATATGGCCACTGAAGCGAAGAAACACTTCATGGAAACGTTCGAGCGGGTGTTGCTTAAGCCGCGTGGCATGAATTACAAACTGCAATTTACCGGGCCCACGGGTACCAATGCTGTTGAAGCCGCGTTAAAGCTGGCTCGCTTGGTGAAAGGGCGCGAGAACGTAGTGTCATTTACTCATGGCTTTCACGGTGTAAGTGGCGGTTCGCTTGCCACCACGGCAAATAGCAAGTTTCGCGATGCCGCGGGTGTAGGGCTTGATAACACCACGTTTATCCCCTATTGCGGTTACATGGGCGATAACATTGACACTATCGAGTATTTCGAGCGTTTGCTGGAAGATCCCAGCAGCGGCCTTGACCAACCTGCTGCAGTGATCGTGGAAACGGTGCAGGGTGAGGGTGGTGTAAATGTGGCAACCAAACGTTGGTTGCTGAGCCTTGAAAAGCTTTGCCGCAAATACGATATGTTGCTCATTGTGGATGACATCCAGGTGGGTTGTGGTCGTACCGGCTCGTTCTTCAGTTTCGATAAATACGGTATTAGTCCCGACATCGTCACGCTATCGAAGTCGTTGTCTGGCTATGGGTTGCCGATGTCGTTGGTGTTAATGAAGCCCGAGCTCGATATCTGGGCTCCCGGTTCGCACAGCGGTACTTTCCGCGGTAACAATCTGGCCTTTGTGACGGCCGCCGAGGCGCTGGATACCTATTGGACGAACGATCAGTTCGAACAATAAATTGCCAAGAAGTCCGAGATGATTCGCAAGTCGCTCGACAACATTGTGTACAACTATACCAATGAAGGTTTAAG
>NZ_JAJUWR010000094.1 GCF_021390545.1 Algoriphagus sp. AGSA1
TAGATGCCTTCAGCGGTTATCTCTTCCGTACTTAGCTACTCGGCAATGCCATTGGCATGACAACCGATACACCAGCGGTACGTCCACTCCGGTCCTCTCGTACTAGGAGCAGGCTCCGTCAAGTATCCAACGCCCACGGCAGATAGGGACCAAACTGTCTCACGACGTTTTAAACCCAGCTCACGTACCTCTTTAAATGGCGAACAGCCATACCCTTGGGACCGGCTACAGCCCCAGGATGAGATGAGCCGACATCGAGGTGCCAAACACCGCCGTCGATATGAACTCTTGGGCGGTATCAGCCTGTTATCCCCAGAGTACCTTTTATCCGTTGAGCGATGGCCCTTCCATTCAGAACCACCGGATCACTATGTCCTGCTTTCGCACCTGTTCGACGTGTCAGTCTCACAGTCAAGCACGCTTATGCCATTGCACTATCAGCACGATTTCCGACCGTGCCTAGCGTACCTTCGAACTCCTCCGTTACGCTTTGGGAGGAGACCGCCCCAGTCAAACTGCCCACCATGCACTGTCCCCAACCCGGATAACGGGCCAAGGTTAGAACCGCAAACAGACCAGGGTGGTATTTCAAGGTCGGCTCCAAGCAGTCTAGCGACCACTCTTCTGCGCCTCCCACCTATCCTACACAAGCCGGTTCACAGTTCAATGCAAAGCTACAGTAAAGGTTCATGGGGTCTTTCCGTCTAGCCGCGGGTAGATTGCATCATCACAAACACTTCAACTTCGCTGAGTCTCAGGAGGAGACAGTGTGGCCATCGTTACGCCATTCGTGCAGGTCGGAACTTACCCGACAAGGAATTTCGCTACCTTAGGACCGTTATAGTTACGGCCGCCGTTTACCGGGGCTTCGATCAAGAGCTTGCACCCCATCACTTAACCTTCCGGCACCGGGCAGGCGTCACACCCTATACGTCCACTTTCGTGTTAGCAGAGTGCTGTGTTTTTAATAAACAGTCGCAGCCACCGATTCTCTGCGACCCCGTCATGCTCAGCGCGCAGGCGCCTCACACTACCAGGGTATACCTTCTCCCGAAGTTACGGTATCAATTTGCCGAGTTCCTTCTCCTGAGTTCTCTCAAGCGCCTTGGAATATTCATCCCGTCCACCTGTGTCGGTTTGCGGTACGGTCTCGTACAGCTAGAGCTTAGAGGCTTTTCTTGGGACCACTTCCAATCAGTTTAAGACCGTAGTCTTATCCAGCCACACCCTTGAATTACGCGCCCGGATTTGCCTAAAGCGCCTTCTATAGTGCAGCAACGGGGACTTCCAACACCCCGATGACCTTTCGCAATCCGTCCCCCCATCGCACTGTACGACGGTGCTGGAATATTAACCAGCTTCCCATCAGCTACGCATCTCTGCCTCGCCTTAGGGGCCGACTCACCCTGCGCCGATGAACGTTGCGCAGGAAACCTTGGACTTACGGCGAGGGGGCTTTTCACCCCCTTTATCGCTACTCATGTCAGCATTCGCACTTCTGATACCTCCAGCAGCCTTTACAAGCTACCTTCACAGGCTTACAGAACGCTCTCCTACCGCGTAC
>NZ_JAJUWR010000095.1 GCF_021390545.1 Algoriphagus sp. AGSA1
GTTAATGCATGAGTACGCAGGTCATTTCTGCTGACCACATTACCGGCTTGGTTCTGGCAGGCGGGCAGGGCAGCCGCATGGGGGCAGATAAGGCGGCGTTGGAACTGGGGGGTGAAACACTTACTGCCCGTGCGCAGCGTTACCTTGCTGCGCGTACGAGCCAGGTTTGGTTAAGTGCAAACCAAACCCAGCAAGGGCATTTGTTTGCACAAGTGTTGGCCGATGACCCGGTTTACGGCGCCCAGGCGGGGCCTTTGGCAGGTGTGGCTACGGCGCTGGCAGCGATAACCACACCATGGCTGTTAACGTTGCCGGTTGATATTCCCTGGTTGCCTAACGATTTGCACGTTCGCCTTGCCGAGGCGGTGCGGTTAACGCCGGCAAAAGTGGCGTATGCCCGCACGAAAGACAGAGACCACCCCTTGTGCATGCTGGTTCATCAAAGCCTGGCGGCTTCCTTACACCACTATTTGCTGGGTGGCGATCGCAAAGTATTACTGTGGCTTCATGCGCAACAGGCCGTGCCGGTGACGTTCAACGGCGACGAAGCGCTGTTTGCCAATTTGAATACGCCAGAAGATTTGGCCTGGGCGCGACGCCGTCTGGGGGAGTACCTAGAGTAACTACACCAACCAATCGGCGAATGCGTAGTACCGAACGATATCCTCGTCTTTCACGACGGTATTGGCCGGGATGCGTGCCAGCCCCGAAGCCCATGGCAGCGAGCTGATAATGGCCGAGCCCTGCAACTCGTAGGGAACCAGCGACAACTCACCGTTGTTATTCGATTTGGTTTGCACGCGCAAAAACTCTTCGCGCGTTTCATTGAACTGACGGTTCGAACGCAAACGGCCATACATGACACGCGGGCGTGTTTCGGTGCGACCTTGCATGGCCCGGATCAGGGGCGAGACCAGCAAAGCGCAAACCACAAAGGCCGATACGGGGTTGCCGGGCAGACACACAATAGGCGTGCCCTGTGCCTGGGCCATTGCCACCGGCTTGCCGGGTTTCATGGCGACTTTCCACAAATCCAGTTTGCCGCCCAATAATTCAATCGTGGGTTTTACCAGGTCTTTCTCGCCAACGGAAACCCCGCCGACTGTCAGGACCAGATCGCAATCCTGCAGCAGTGTTTTGAATGCCGATTCAATTGACTCGTGCGTATCGATGGCATGTAGCTGGTGCACCACCATGACGCCCAGTTTTGCCACCAGGGCGGCCAGCATGGCGCCGTTGGAGTTGTACAGTTGCGCCGGGCCAAGTGCTTGACCAGGGCTAACCAGTTCATCGCCGGTGGTAAGAATACCCACTTTCAGACGTGCCCATACTTCAACCTGATTAATTCCCTGGGAGGCCAGTAAACCGATTTGAGCCGGCCCAAGTACGGTACCGGGTTGCAGTAATTCCTGGTCTTTTTCAACATCTTCGCCTTTTTTGCGCACATGCGCACCCGCAGCCGGCGGCGTGTTGATGACAATGGCGTTGTCGGTTTCCGTGGTGTCTTCCTGCATGACAACCGTGTCGGCAC
>NZ_JAJUWR010000097.1 GCF_021390545.1 Algoriphagus sp. AGSA1
GCTCTTGCTCGCGGTTATCTATTTGTCGGTTACCGGTTAAAAGACACGAAGGGCGTCGAAGTTTTACAATAAGCCTACGTACATACAAAGAGAATGGTTTTATTTTGAATCCGACACCAAACGAATCGTGGGGCTTTTTGCATCCAGAATGTTTCGGCCAGAAAGCATTGCTGTTTTTTAGCTGGGACCTGGCACAAACCATTGAGCAACAGTTTCATCTGCATGCCCAATCAGCCCCTGAAGTCCAACTTTATGAAGCGCAAAAAGCGGTAGATCGTCTGCTGAAGCAATATCAGCAAATTCAGGCCAACCCGGACGCTTTCGAAGGGCAACACATTACGTTGCAACTTGAAGAAACCGACGCTGATGAGGCGCCGATTCTGGCACTGCACACGTCACCACAACTTGAAGAGCGCATTCTGGCGGCGCAAGCACAAATGCAAACGCCGCCTACAGTTAACTAAATCTTGCGCGCGAGTTCGGCCGCCAGCCCGATATAGTTTCTGGGAGTCAGTGCCAACAAGCGCCGGCGGGCCTCCTCGGGCAGGTCGAGCGCCTTAATAAATTCCGTTAATGCTTCTTGGGTAATACCCTTACCCCGCGTCAGCGCTTACAATTGTTCGTACGGCTGAGGCAAGCCGTAACGACGCATGACGGTTTGTACCGGCTCAGCCAAAACTTCCCAACACGCATCAATATCGGCATCGATCGCTGCAGCGTTTAGCTCCAATTTGTTCAAACCCCGCAAGCATGCCTCCCAGGCAATGATGCAATAGCCAAAAGCCACACCCAAATTACGCAATACTGTTGAGTCGGTAAGGTCTCGCTGCCAGCGCGACACCGGAAGCTTTTCAGACAAATGACGCAAGGTAGCGTTTGCCAGCCCGATATTACCTTCGGAGTTTTCGAAATCGATTGGATTAACTTTATGAGGCATGGTCGAAGAACCCACTTCGCCCTCTTTAAGCTTTTGCTTGAAATAGCCCAGAGCAATCTAACCCCAAACCTCACGATTCAAATCAAGCACAATCGTGTTGGCGCGTGCAAGCGCATCGAACAATTCCGTGACAGCCTCGTCGTAGGCATCTTGGGTGGTGGCAAACCCCGACCGATAGACACCATTGTTCACACTGTTGTATACCAACTCGTTAACCGCATTGATTTCCTGATGCAGATCAACTGGATAGTAATCCCCTTCCTTCGCACCAATATCATCGAATGCTGAATTGAACATACGGATGATTTCAGAGGACTCATTACTGACAATAACTTTCCTTTCTTTATCCCAAAGAATGGGAATGGTGACCCGTCCGGTATAGTCGGGCTGCGTTAACGTATATAACTGATGCACGTAATCGCAATGATTAACCGTATCCGGCACAACGCCCTCACCCGGTTCGAACGACCAACCTTGGCGCCCCATGAAAAAGTGCACAATCGAAATGTCGATCATGTTTTCCAGGCCCTTGAGCTTGCGGAAGATCAGCGTGCGATGCGCCCAAGGGCACGCCAGCGAGACATATA
>NZ_JAJUWR010000098.1 GCF_021390545.1 Algoriphagus sp. AGSA1
CTTGAATTCGACGTGCGTCCTCAAGGTTGGTTGCTGTTGCCAGCGTATAAATACCTAGATCGCGAAGCGCTTTTATTTGTTCTGGCGGTGGTAAACCGAAATGGAAACTCACCACCGCCGGCCGAGTGTCAAGCAGCATATTGAACGCTTCATCGTCGCCAATAAAGCTTTTGTACATTTCGTTCAATGACGTTGGTAAGTTCGCTCCGCACTCCGTGAACAAAGGCTTTAAATGTTCAAGCCAGGCTGCTTCCCTTTTTTCATCTCTGAGGGGAGGTTCGTGGCAGAAAACATTGACGTTGAAGGGGCGTGAAGTGAGCGCCTGGGTTTGCTCAATCATTTGCCTGGCCTGGGATGCGCTGCTTGTGGCAATACCTAAAGATCCCAGGCCTCCCGCATTCGATACTGCTGCGGCCAACATAGGCGTGGCTACGCCGGCCATCGGTGCCTGAATAATGGGATGATGAATACCCAACCGGGTTGTGAATGGATTCAATTTACTCATTTCAATTCAATGTTAACAAGAGAGCGGTACCGTTGCATTAATACAAATGAGAATTGATGTCGTTTGTATTAACATATACAATCGTCCGTTATGACAAAAATATGACGGGAGTTGTAATGCAACACGAGAAGCGATTTGCCGCCTGCGCGGCGCATTCCATGCCAGGGGCGCGTTTAAAGGCTGTGGCAGGCGTATTGGCCGTAGCGGGCTTATTGACTATGCCGGTGCAGGCACAAACAAACGGGTCGGAAGGTGACGCCGCACAGGCGCCTGTGGCAACCCTTCCGCAGGTAACAGTGCAGGGCATCAGGCTCGATACGTCGATCCAGCAATTGAATGAATCGGTGGATGGCGGCGCGTTGGGGTCGAAAACCCAACTGGAGACCCCATTTTCCACGACGGTTGTGACAGGTGAAGACCTTGAGCGTCGTCAGGTGACGAAGCTGGGAGATGTATTCACGCTGGATGCGGCCGTATCAGACAATAGCGCCCAGGACGGCGCCTGGGCGAACTATCTTACGGTTCGGGGGCTTCAGCTTGATTGGCAAAATGGTTATCGCATCGATGGCAAGCCGTTTCTGAGTTATGTCACCGTGTTGCCTTATGAGCAATTGGAGCGTGTTGAGTTGCTCAAAGGTGCCAGCGGTTTCATGTACGGGTTCGGGTCGCCGGGCGGTATCATTAACTATGTAACCAAGCGCCCCACCGATGAACCGGTGCGCGAGGTGAGCCTGGGCTATCATTCCGACAGTATTTTTCGCGAAAGCGCCGATATTGGCGGACGGGCGGGCCACAATGACTGGTTCGGCTATCGGTTGAATGTCACGCACGAAGAAGGCGAAGGATTCAACAAAAGTAAATTAAACCGCAATGCAGTTTCGCTGGCGCTGGATGCGCGCATTACCGAAAAGCTTACGTGGGACATGCAGGCGCTGTATCAGCACCGTAAAACCAAAGATCCTGAACCCACGATTTATACCGGGCTTTAT
>NZ_JAJUWR010000099.1 GCF_021390545.1 Algoriphagus sp. AGSA1
TCCGATTACTACTCAAACAACCATGATTCGGAATTGAATCGCAAGTTCAAGGAAACCTACAAGAAGTTTGACCCCACCAGTCGTGCCAACTTCTTTGGTGTTGCCGGCTACGATGGCATGCAGCTTATTTACGAAGCGCTGAAGAAGAGCGATGGTAAGGCAGAGGGCATGGCGCTGGTTGATGCAATGAAAGGTCTTTCCTTTGAAAGCCCACGCGGTCCGGTTACGTTGGATCCTGAGTATCGCGATTTCATTCAGAACATTTACATGCGCGAAGTCAAAAAAGTGGGCGATGAATACCACAACGTTGAGTTCGATGTTGTTGAAAACGTTAACGCTGTAGGCGAAGCCAAGTAATGTTGACCATACTTTTTGACGGCGTCGCGTATGGGATGCTGTTGTTTGTACTGGCTATTGGTTTGTCCGTGACGCTTGGGTTGATGAACTTCATCAACCTGGCGCACGGCGCCTTTGCCATGGCAGGGGGGTACACCACGGTTCTGCTGATGCGGAACTATGATGTGCCCTTCCTGTGGTGCATGCCCATCGCATTTATTGTGGCGGCGGTGTTGGGTGCCGTGCTGGAACGCACGTTATATCGCCCCATGTATAACAAACCGCCGCTTGATCAAGTGTTGTTTTCAATTGGCCTGGCGTTTATTGCCGTGACGGCGGTTGATTACAGTATTGGCTCAAGCGAGCAAATTATTCAATTACCCGAATGGTTGCGTGGGCGCAGTGAAATTGCGATTGGCGATCAGATTCTGGCCATGGGCCATTACCGGATTCTTATTATTGCTATCTGCGTGGCGCTGGCGTTCGTGCTGCAATACATATTGAACAAAACACGTTTTGGCAGCCGCTTGCGCGCGGCCGTTGATGACCAGCGCGTGGCAGACGGTCTGGGTATCAATGTGAATGTGGTGTTCTTTTCCACGTTCGCATTTGGCTCCGGTCTCGCTGGGCTGGGTGGCGCACTGGGTGCGCAGGTATTGGGTCTTGACCCCACCTTCCCATTCAAATTCATGATCTATTTCCTTATTGTGGTGGCGATCGGCGGAACGTCGTCTCTTACCGGTCCGCTGCTGGCGTCGCTCTTGCTGGGTATCGCCGACGTGGCAGGCAAATACTACATTCCGGAACTAGGGTCTTTCATTGTGTATATCGTAATGATTGTCATGCTCTTGTGGCGTCCTCAAGGGTTGTTTGCGACCAGAGGGAGTAAATAGCCATGAGTGACGTTCAATCTACGTTGTTGCGTAATACGCGCTTTAGAGTCTGGGAGCCGTTCTTCTGGGTTGTCCCGTTTGTGGTTTTGGCGCTGTTTCCAGGGCAGTCGTTTCTAATTAATCAAATGGCGATTATGGCGCTGTATGCCATTTCGCTCGATCTGATTCTGGGCTACACCGGCATTATGTCGTTGGGCCACGCTGCCTTCTTTGGTTTGGGTGCCTATGCCGCCGGCTTGTTTTGCATTCATGTT
>NZ_JAJUWR010000100.1 GCF_021390545.1 Algoriphagus sp. AGSA1
GCTTCGGCCTGTTCTTTAAGGTCGCGAAACCAACTGTCGCCATAAGCGTCGTTATAGCCGATGAAGGCAAAGCTTTTAATATCGTTGGCCTTCATATGATTAATAATACCGCCGGCCATCACGCCGGTAGATTGCGGCAAACGGAATGTCCAGGTGCCTTTGCCGTCGGGAAATTCGGCCGGGGAAATCGCCAACTGGACTGTTTTGCTGCTAGCGGCGGTTTCGCCCATGGCAATGGCCGGGGTGGTGGTGCTGGAGCCCAGGTTGACGTAGACCTTGTCTTCAGTCACCAGATTTTGTGCGTTTTTCTGAGCCTGTGCAGGGTTACTGGAATCGTCGAGCACAATTAGGTTGTAATTCAGGCCGCCGACTGTATCGGGCCATAATTTGAAGCCCGTATTGGTTGGAATACCCAGACCCGATGCGGGGCCGGTTAACGACAACACCACACCGATATCCAGCTCTTCAGCGGAAGCCGTTGAAACGGTGAGGCCCAATGCGGCTGCGAGAATAGTCGTTTTGAATAAACGTTTCATGCTTGTCTCCAGGATGTAATGCACAACAACAGGCAAAATGTGTTGCTGGCCGGGCTAACGTATTGCACACTTACGGCAACATTTTTACCCAATGATTATTTTCTGTGTATATCAGATTACCTGACATAGGCTTATACTACCTCCAGTTCAAACGACAGGCAACTACATTATGAGCTCAGTAAAAAAGCAAATTGATTCACGTCAAGCCTTGCCTGATCATCCCACCGGGTTTGCTTATCTTATTGGCAGGCTCGACAGAAAGCTTAATAAACAACTGAGGGTGCGTTTGGCTCCGTACGGACTAACGGTAGCCCAATATACGTTTCTTTCCGTATTTCGAACCCATGCTCATATGTCGAACGCCAAATTGGCCGAACGCTCTTTGATTTCACCGCAATCGGCGAATGAAATGGTGAATTTAATGGAGCGTAAAGGCCTGATTTCACGGCGTTTGGAAGCGGCGCAGGGCAGGGTTATTCCCATTGTGTGAACGCGCAAAGGGCAGGTTTTGCTGGACGATTGCGACAAGGCCGTAGCGCAGGTGGAGTCACACATTCTTGCCGAGCTTGGAGAGGACTCGTTCTGGTCGATGCATGCCCAATTGCGAACGCTGGTGCGAGTGCTAAAAAAGCCTGAATAATAGAAAACTTGTTTTAATATTGCGAATAATTCGCATTTCTGTTATTGTTGCGTTTTCCGTTATCTACGGCGGCAAGCGTGGTCTTGCCACTTTCACTTAAGTCGTTTGGTTCATGTCGTTTCATTCCTCCGGCCCTGGCCAGCCATCTTATGGCGTCAAGCTTTTTGCCCTTGCGGGCATGCTCGGCGTTCATGCAGTATTGGCTGCCACCATTTGGTTCTCGTCCGAGCAGCAATCCGAGCTTTCCTTGCCGGAAGCCACGACCATTCAGTATGTTGAAATTTCCGATGAGGTGGTAGATA
>NZ_JAJUWR010000101.1 GCF_021390545.1 Algoriphagus sp. AGSA1
GGCTTATTCCGGCGCCGGTCAGGCTCCAACGGGGTTTACGCCCCGGCAAGACCTCATGCCAGACCAAATCACTGCGGAAGACAACAAGCCTGCCCGGCGCCGGAATAAGCCGGGTGGCGTGTGCAATCGGGGTGTTTTCGGGTCCATACTGGCACAACTCTCCGCCCTCGTCGTCCGTCCAGTTTTCGTTCAGGTATAAAACGACTGAGATCTTTCGGTGTGGGTTGTTACGATGCTGGTCCAGGTGTTTTTTATAGCCAAAGCCCGGTTCGTAATGGGCAAAGTGAAATTCCTGGCTACGTAAACCCAGAAAGTAAGTCGCATTCAGTGTGTTCTGCAGGTGGGTGGAGAAAGCCAGAAAATCCTGTATGGCCGCCTGTGGCATGTGTGCGTCAAGCCAGCATATCTGGTCGCCCCGTATTACCGGGTCGGCCTTTTTTGTGGCCAGATGGCCGATATGGGCGGCGTGGAAAAGGCCCCGTTTCCAAAACAGGCCCGCAATGTCCAGTAACTGCGCACGTAATGAGTCGCAAACAAGGGTGTCGCAATAGGCCCAGCCGTGTGTTTCCAGGTCGTTTAGAAAGCCTTCGGGAAGTGTATCCAAAGTGATGCGCCTAAAGTCAAAAGTTTACGCGATCTTGCTGGTCCGGCGGAATATTTCAAGAGTAAAATATTTTTAGAACAATAACGGTTCGACGCCCAAGGAGGTTAAATGGCAAATGCAGGAACGTTAAAGGTATGTGTTGCCGGTGCGGGCGCGATTGGTTGTACGGTTGCTGCGCGGCTGGCCATGGCCGGAGTCTCTGTGAATGTATTGGCGCGTGGCGCCGCCTTGAAGGCAATTACTGCAAATGGGATTACGCTTGCCGATCTTGAAGGCGAACACCGCGTTCCGGTGCGGGCAAGCAGCCAAGCAGGCGAGTTTGGCGTGCAAGATATTATTTTTGTTTGTACGAAAGCGCAGTCGTTGGCCCGAATTCTACCCGACTTGCAGCCTATTATCGGGCCGGATACCGTCGTGGTTCCTATGGTGAATGGCGTACCGTGGTGGTACTTTCACGGCATTGGGGGGCGATTCGATGGCCGCACGGTGCAGGCGCTCGACTCAAGCGACCAACTGGCGAAGTTGGTTCCGTTCGAGCATGTGGTGGGATGTGTAGTATTTATTACTTCGGAAGTGATGGCGCCCGGGGTGGTGAAGTCGTCCACGCCGCATCTGCTGATTTTTGGTGAACCGAACAATACGTATTCAGCACGACTTGATCGGATAAAAACAGTGTTCGAGGCCAGTGGGATTGAAGCGCGGGTAACCGACCAAATCCGCGACCCGCTGTGGGCCAAAATGATTGCCAATTTAACGTCCAACCCACTGTCTGTGGTGGCGCGAGCCACATTGCAGGACATTTACACTGATCCTGGTTTAAAGCGTATTGCGATCAAGATCCTGCACGAGGGGTTAACGGT
>NZ_JAJUWR010000102.1 GCF_021390545.1 Algoriphagus sp. AGSA1
TGTTAGCGTGAAGGCGTGTTCTGTGTTGCGATAAGGGATGAGCGTGGCGACCGGGCCAAACACTTCCATTTCGTGAACCAGGGGATGATCGTCGGGGTTGCGTACCCCGAATAGTACGGGTGGGACGACCGCTGTATTTTCGTTGTCGAGATCAATAGTGCTTTCCGTGCGGCCATCAAACAGGATATCGCTGCATTCCGCCAGTTTTTCAATGCCCTCGAGAATGGCGTCGCGTTGTGAGAGATTCACCAGGCTGCCCATTCGAACGCCTTCTTTGCGAGGATCACCCACCGTAATGGTTTTAAGTTTGTTGGAAATAGCCTGCGCCACTGCATCGTATTTCGATTCGGGGACAAAAATACGGCGTATCGCGGTGCATTTCTGGCCTGATTTGATGGTGAGTTCGCGCACCACTTCGCGCACCAGCAGCCCGGTGGCGTCATCGTCGGTGTCCGGGCCCAGAACCGCACTGTTAATGCTGTCGGTTTCCGCGTTGAAACGCACGCCGTCATGTTTGATGCGAGGATGGTCGCGCAACGATGCGGCGGTGTCGGCCGAACCGGTGAAAGACACGACATCAAGACCGTTTAACGCGTCGAGCAAAGCGTCGGGGCGGCCGCAAACGATATTCAAGGCGCCGGCCGGCAGGATGTTGGCGTCGACGACATCTTTCACCATTTCGTGGGTTAACCAGGCGGTGGAGGTGGCGGGTTTGATGACAACGGGAACGCCGGATAGCAGCGCGGCCGCGGCTTTTTCCCACAGGCCCCATGCCGGGAAGTTGAATGCGTTGATGAAGAGGGCCAGCCCCTGAATGGGGACATAAATGTGTTGGCTGGCAAAGACGTTGTCTTTTGCCAGCGGTGCCGACTCACCGTCGAGGCGCAAGGCTTTTTCCACCATTTTGGAACCGGCTTTGGCATAGAAGGATAGCGTGTAAATGGCGCCGTCGACATCGACCGAGCTGTCATTTTGTACCGTGCCGGAATTGCGCAGCGAGATATCAAAGTATTTGTCGCGATTTGCCTGAAGCACTTTCACAATTTCGCTCAGCAAGGCAGCGCGTTCGGCATAGCTTAATTTGCGCAAGGCGGGCCCGGCTTGTTGCCTGGCGTAATCGTAGGCGGCATGCATATCCAGGCCATCGGCACTAACGGTGGCCAACGTCTCACCCGTGATGGGGTCGAGAACCGGGCTGCCGTTGCCGCTTCCTTCTTGCCAGCGTCCTTCAAGATAGTTTGCGAGTTTTGTCATAACGTGTCTTTTTCTCGTAGAAACAGGTGCCGTACTGTGATGGGGGCCGCCGTGTAGCGGCAATTGTGCCGGGCACCTTGCAAACAGGCGGCCCAGTGGGCCCATAGCCTATGAGCGGGTGAATTCGATTTTGCCTTCAGGCAAAAGATACAGAACCAATGCCTGGCCCTGACTCACGGTGGGGC
>NZ_JAJUWR010000103.1 GCF_021390545.1 Algoriphagus sp. AGSA1
AACTGGGGGCTATTCCAGTGAATGAGGTGACAGCCTCTCAGGTGCGCGACTGCATTAAAGCAATTGAGGCGCGGGGAGCGTTGGATATTGCCAAGCGCCAATTACAGAAGTGCAGCCAGATAATGCGCTATGCAGTGGCACACGACCTAGTCGAGCGCAATCCGGTTGCGGACGTAAAACCGTCTGACATCCTGCCCGCCAGAAAGAAGCGCAACTATCCTCGCATTGACGCCAAAGAGTTACCCCAGCTATTACGTGAGATAGACGCCTATGTGGGCGGCGAACATACTCGGCTTGCCCTGCAACTGATGGCGCTGGTCTTTGTTCGTACCAGTGAATTGATCTGTGCGAAATGGGATGAGTTTGATTTTGATGCAGGCCGTTGGAATATCCCGGCAGAGCGCATGAAGATGCGTACCCCCCATATCGTACCCCTTAGCAAGCAGGCGCTGGCCGTCTTGCAAAAGCTGCGAGCCCTATCCTGTGGTCGGGAATTTGTCTTTCCTGCCGATACCGGCAAGCCTACGCACATGAGCAATAACACCATTTTGTACGCGCTGTATCGCATGGGTTATAGGGGGCGAATGACCGGCCACGGTTTCAGAGGCGTGGCGTCCACTATCTTGCACGAGCAGGGTTGGCCCCACGAGCATATCGAACTACAGCTCGCACACCAGGAACGCGACGACGTATCAGCGGCGTATAACCATGCGCAGTGTTTGCCCCAGCGGGCCAAGATGATGCAGGCCTGGGCCGACCATCTGGATGCGCTGCGCGTAGCTAATGTGGTGGCGATGAGGCGAACATGATGACTATGACGCCAAATACAGATTATTACAAAGCACTTCTTCGGTGGGTGGGGCGTGTGCCTGACCATGGAAAAGCACTTGGACTGGTAACCACATCTGTCGAAGCTTGCATGTTATTGGCGCATCGCCCAGTTTCGGATATTGAGTCTATGCTGGATGTAATGAATAAGCACCTTTCAGAGTCTGACGGAGTAATAGATTTTGTGGCGTATCGACCTCCGCGACCGGGGCTTAATTGGCAATTACACGGAGAGGGAGTTTGGAGACTGGCGGTTATTGCCGTTAGTGACCCAATATTAATGAGACTGCGTGTAGAAAAATGGGAGCTTGTTGTGGCTGCGGCATTGCTTTGGTCGAGGCAAGCAGTTGATGTGCTCAAGAAGGAACCAATAGGATTAGGTGTTTATCCGCGTATCGCAGGTCAGAAGGCGCAGCGTCTTGCTTCACGTGCTAAGGAATTATTGTCCTACGCACAGCGAGAAAGGGATGCTATAGATATCACGGTTGGACGAAACAATCGTAATGCACAACGTGACAAGGCTAGCAAGAAAGGGGATGCATGGCGTCAAGAGGTGTGTAGACGGTACAAGGCCTTTGAGGGGAGTCGAAGTTAT
>NZ_JAJUWR010000104.1 GCF_021390545.1 Algoriphagus sp. AGSA1
TGAATTACCAGGTGGTGTTTCTGGCGGACGCCAACGCGACGTTAACGGATGAAGAGCACAACGCTACCCTGAATAACGTACAAACTTTGTTTGGTGATGTGCTGATGGTCGACGATGTGCCACATTTGTGGCCGTAGGGTCAGCGAACGAAATTTGCACGTATACACTACAATTATTGTCGTCAAAAATCTTTTAAGCTATTATCAAATATAGTGTTTATAAAATATAAATGTAACTAACACGTGGTAAGTGGGTGGCGTGCACACAGCACAAGGAGTTGTCAGAAATGACTGAACACACAAAAATCGATCACAGCATGGATAACCTGGACGACACCACGTCCAGTACCTCGGGACCAACGGTATTGGAAAAATCCAAGCCGCGAAGCGAGAAAATGGCTTCAAACAAGGTAGAGTGCAACGCCTGTCCGGTGCTGTGCCAAATTACGGATGGCCGCACGGGTGCCTGTGATCGTTGGGGTAATGAAGACGGCAACTTGGTTCGTATCGACCCCGTTATCCTGATGCGCCGGCTCGACGATACGGGGCTGGCCACGCGCCACGAACCCGTTGCGGGCGACGCCCCCGAGGGCCTGGTGAATGCCCGCACGCGCGATGTTGAGGCGAATGCCGTTTCCGACCCGAACGATTTGTTCGTAAGCGGCATTGGTTCAGGTACCACCTACCCCGATTACAAACCTGCACCGTTCATTGTCTCGTCGAAGGCGAACGACGTGGATATGGTTACTGTGGTCACCGAAGGTATCTTCAGTTATTGCAGCTTCAAGGTCAAAATCGATACTGATCGTTATCTGGGCCCGGAGCAATCGAATATTCGTTTCAAAGGCGAAATTGTGGGCCACGTTACAACTGCGGAATATGGCTCGCAAATGCTGTCATTGGGTGGCGTGCACCACTTGACGGGTGGCAGCAAGAAAGAAGGCCGTATGACCTGCGACATGATGATGGCGCTGGGGAATAAGGAAGCGGTAGAGTTGTCAATCGACGGCGGTGCCCAACTGGTGGTTCAGGCGGGCAAGGCCCCCATTGTCGACGGCGTGGAAGAAAAGCGCATGCGCGTGGGCTGTGGTTCGGCGGCGATCGGTATTTTTGCCAAACAATGGTTCGGCCACACCGACGAAGTCGTGGTGGTCGACGACCACATTACCGGGGTGCTCAGCGAGCACCAGGCCGGTCGTTGTCTGGATATTCCCCCCACCGGCATCAAAATGAAAGGGCGTAAATCCACGCCGGGCCGTTACTTTCAGGTTGCCAACCCCGGTAATGGTTGGGGCGGTACCGATATTTCCGACCCGCTCGCCATTATTGAAGGTTTCAACCCCGACGTGGCCTGGCCGGGCTTGCGTATGTTGATTACATCCACCACCGGCGAGCATGCTGAATACTATGAGCT
>NZ_JAJUWR010000105.1 GCF_021390545.1 Algoriphagus sp. AGSA1
GTATAGAGACGTAAAAAAACCGGGCTTGTTTGCACATAGCCCGGTTTAAACTCAAATCTACGTATTGCATTTCTGCGCTAGCGTAGAAGTTACTACTAACGACTTCAGATAAACAGATCGGGCTTAAAGCCCGATCTGTTAAAGCATCATGCTTCGATTAGAAGCTGTGACGCAGACCTGCCATTACAGCAGTTTGGCTTTGACCGGCATTGGGGAGAATGTTTGGTCCGGGAGTACCACCAGCAGCCGACAGACGGGTTGCATCGTCGTTGTCCATGTATGAAGCAGATGCGTATACGGACGTGCGCTTGGACAGTGCGTATTTCACACGAGCAACGTAGTACCATACTTTCTGGCTACCAGCTGTGGCGTTTTTGTAACGCATGTAGTTAACTGAACCATCAAGCGTAACAGCAGGTGTTACACCGTAGGAGGCACCCAATGACCACAAGTCGGAACGGTCGCCCAAGCCAGGCACGTTGTTACCAACACCGTTTACGCCGTCATTCTTACGGTTCAAGTAGGTAAGAGCGACTTTCAGTGCGTCGAACTTAACATAGGCGTTAGCCAGGATACGACGGTCTTTGTCGCCGGAGCCCAAACCATAGTAGTTGTTTGCGCCTGTACCTTCACCTTTGAGCACGTCATAAGCAGCGTTTACACCCCAACCAGCGGTGTTGTAGCCCAACATGAACGAGTATGCGCCGCAATCACCGTTGTTGTTGTAGTCAACACCACAGTTCGAACCACCAGGGCCACCAGCACTTGATGTATCACGACCACGTGCCCAAGCGGCACCGAATGTGAAGTTGTCAAACGAGCCACGATATGTAACGGAGTTGTCCATACGGGCATTGGGGAAGTAGTTGTCGAGTGTAGCCAGGCCATAGGCGTTGGGGCCCATGATGTCACCATGGATGTTCGCCCAGAAGAACATGCTGTACTGGCGGCCTAATGCAAATTGACCCCAGTCACCCTTCAGACCAACCCAAGCCTGACGACCGAACAAACGGCCACCTTGGCCGGACATGCCAGTCGCTTGACCGAAACCAGATTCCAAAGTGAAAACGGCGCTAAGGTTGTCGGAGAGCTTTTCCGTACCACGCAGACCCCAGTATGAAGGCCAGGTGGAAGTGACTGTTGTGAAGTGAACGGAGCTGTTGCTGCCGCCGGTGCCGTCGGCGATGTTGTTGACGTATTCAACAGCTGTGTCGATGTTACCGTAAAGGGTAACGCTAGTTCCCTGGGCGGATGCCAGCATCGGGAACGAGAGGGCCAGGCCCACTGTAAGTGCTTTTAACTTCATTGGTTAGTTCTCCAACGTTGATGAAAATTATGCCGTTTGGCGGCACTGTTTTAGTAATGCAACCAACTGCGTCACTTTACTACTAACTGTAAATT
>NZ_JAJUWR010000106.1 GCF_021390545.1 Algoriphagus sp. AGSA1
GTACAAACGCGGTCCCTCGGTTTCAATGCGCCCGGCCGGCACCAGCCGGTTATGCGCGTCGATGGCTTCGAAAATTGCCGTGGGCGAGAGCCCCAGGTTATTCAGGCGTATCGGATCGAACTCGATGAACACACGTTCGCTGCGTTCGCCCAGTATCAACGCTTTACGCACGCCCGGTACTTGGTGGATACGGTCGCGAATGTTTTCCGCGTCTCGTGTCACCAGACGCATGGGCAGGCCGGGCGCAGTCAGGGCAATCAGGTTGAAGTAAACGTCGGCAAAATCATCATTCACAATGGGGCCGATGACGCCTTCAGGCAGGCTGCCGGCCTCTTCCTGCATGCGTTTGCGCACTTCGTAAAACAGGTCCGGTACGATTTCTTTAGGTGTGTTGTCTTGAAATTCCACCAGCAGATTGGCCTGCCCGGGACGCACGGTGGTTTCAATTTCGTGCAGGTGTGGCACTTCCTGAATGCGTTTTTCCAGTCGGTTCGCCACCTGTTCTTGCATTTCCTGCGGCGTGGCGCCGGGCCAGTTGGCCGACACCACGAGCGCCCGAACCGTAAAGGGAGGGTCTTCGGCGCGGCCCAACGACAAAAAAGCATAAATGCCCGCAATAACCGCCAGAATAAGAAAAAACAGGGTAATGGCGCGTTCCTTAACCGCCAGCGCCGACAGGTTTGGAAAGCTCATTCTCCTTGCACCCGAACGGACATGTCGTTTTGCAAAAGGTGTGTGCCGACGGCAACAATCTGTTCGCCGCTTTCAAGCGGCCCGTTCACGTGAGCGGTTTCCGTTTCAATGCTGATGATGGAGACGGGTACCGGGTTGACTTTTCCCTCTTGAATCCGCCACACGTGGGGGCCGTTACCCCGCTCGTTGATTGCGCCCAGCGGCACGACAAAAGACGTTTCATTTGATGGGGGGGCGCTAAATCGGGTACGCACCACACTGCCTAACTGCAGGTCAGAATTATTGCTATCTTGTTCAACGAGGGCGTAGCGCGCACGCAGTGTGCGGCTTTGCGGGTCGACCGCGCCGGCGGTTTCCCGCAGCGATAACGCAAGCGATTGTTCGTTAAGCAGCAGCGCGCCCTTTTCAGGCGGTGTCGTGCTTTCGGGGAAATACACTTCGACTTCTCGCTTGCCGGCGTGGGCCAAGCGGGCCACGGTATAGCCCGACGCCACGACTTGCCCTTCGTCTGCGCTGACTTCAATTAATACGCCGTTGGCTGGTGCATTGAGTTGCGCGTAATCCAGCGCATTTTTAGCCTGGGTCAGTTGTGTTTGCGCCACTTCGCGTCGCGCACGTGCTTCGCGCAACATTAATTCCGCCTGTTCGGCCGCTTGTTTGCTCACTGCGTTGTGCCGCAATAATTCCTGGTGTCGAGTCAGATCTGCC
>NZ_JAJUWR010000107.1 GCF_021390545.1 Algoriphagus sp. AGSA1
GCTTAACGCGACGCTCTACGCGAACGACAACGGTTTTATCCATCTTGTTCCTGACAACTTTGCCAAACAGAGTACGCTGGCGCTTGGCTGTGGTGTTTTGAGTTTCGCTCATATTACTTTCCTGCCTTCTCAGTCATGACGGTACGAACACGCGCGATGTCGCGACGTACTTTGCCCAACTGACTGGTGTTGGAGAGTTGCTGAGTAGCACGCTGCATGCGCAGACCAAACTGTGCCTTGAGCAGGCTCTCGAGCTCTGTCTGGAGCTCATCTTTTTCCTTGGAACGGAGTTCGCTGGCTTTCATAACGTTTCTCCTTAAGCACCGATACGACGGCTGACGAACGTCGTGGAAATCGGCAACTTGGCCGCGGCCAGGCGGAACGCTTCACGCGCCAACTCTTCGCTGACACCTTCCATTTCGTAAATCACCTTGCCGGGTTGAATTTCAGCGACCCAGTATTCCGGATTACCCTTACCATTACCCATACGCACTTCAGCAGGCTTGCGGGAAATGGGTTTGTCGGGGAATACACGAATCCAGATACGGCCACCACGTTTAATACGACGGTTGATCGCACGACGAGCGGCTTCGATTTGGCGAGCCGTTAAACGGCCACGGCCTGTTGCTTTAAGGCCGAACTCACCAAACGACACCTGTGCACCGCGCGTAGCCAGACCGGTATTACGGCCTTTCTGCTCTTTGCGGTATTTCCTGCGTGACGGTTCAGCTGGTGCTGCAGTAGCAGCATCAGACTTGCGAGGCCCGCGACCACGCGCCGGACGACGACCCTCAGGACGCTCGCCGCGAGGACGACGTGAACGACGTTCTTCATCGCGCGGTGCGGCTGCTTCAGGAGGCATCTCGCCGTTAGGCAACATGTCGCCCTTATAGACCCAGACCTTGATACCGATGATGCCGTATGTTGTCGCGGCTTCGGAAGTGCCGTAGTCGATGTTGGCGCGCAGGGTGTGCAGGGGCACACGGCCTTCGCGATACCATTCGGTACGGGCAATTTCAATACCGTTCAAACGGCCCGAGCTCATGATTTTCACGCCTTGCGCACCGAGGCGCATGGCATTTTGCATGGCCCGCTTCATGGCGCGACGGAACTGGATACGTTTTTCCAGCTGTTGCGCGATGGAGTCGGCAATGAGTTGAGCGTCTGTTTCAGGCTTGCGGATTTCCTCGATGTTCACGTGCACAGGCACGCCCATGAGGCGCTGCAAATCGGCCTTGAGGTTCTCGATGTCTTCGCCGCGCTTGCCAATTACCACACCCGGACGAGCTGAGTAGACGGTAATACGGGCATTCTTGGCGGGACGTTCGATAACGACTCGACCGACCGAAGCGGATTTCAATTTCTTCTTCAGGTATTCGCGCACGCGGATATCG
>NZ_JAJUWR010000108.1 GCF_021390545.1 Algoriphagus sp. AGSA1
GTCATATTTACAAAGCCATCCGCTCTGGGCAGGTTCGAGTGAACAAAGGGCGGTGCCAAGCAGAATATCGGCTATTGGAGGGGGATGCGGTTCGCGTTCCGCCGTTTCGCATGGCCGATCCAAACGCCCGGCCGCCTGCGCCGGCAGCCAGCTTTCCGGTTGTTTACGAAGATGATGCCCTATTGGTTATCGACAAGCCTGCCGGTGTTGCCGTGCATGGCGGTAGCGGCGTTTCCTTCGGGGTCATAGAGCAGTTGCGTGCCGCCCGCCCGGCAGCCAAGTTTCTCGAGCTTGCTCATCGTCTCGATCGTGAGACGTCCGGTTTGCTTATTATTGCGAAAAAGCGGGTTGCGCTGGTGGCTTTGCATGAAATGATGCGTGAAGGGAAGGGGCGCAAACGTTATCTGGCTTTGGTGGAGGGAGACTGGCAGAATGACCGACAGCATTTGCGTCAACCTTTGTTGAAATGGTTGACCGCATCGGGTGAACGGCGAGTCAAGGTGGATGCCCTGGGAAAGCCGGCACACACGATTATTAATTTGATGCACCGTTACGGGGGTCGCTTTTCGTTAGTCGAGGCGGAATTGAAAACCGGGCGGACACATCAGATCCGCGTACATCTGGCGGCCAGTGGATATCCCATTGTGGGGGACGACAAATACGGCCACGATGAAGTCAGGGCCCGCTTTTCGCGGCATGGTTTCAATCGTATGTTTCTGCACGCCTGGAAACTGGATATTCCTCATCCGGTCGGCGGTGAAATACTGAAACTCGAGGCCGCACTTCCGCCTGCATGTCAGGCCCTTCTTAAAGAGCTGGAGCAGATGTCTTGAAACAGTATGATGCCGTTATTTTTGATTGGGACGGAACCATAATGGATTCCACCCAGTCTATTGTAAGTGCGATTCAGTTGGCATGCGCCGATATGCAACTGCCGGTGCCGCCTCGTGAGCGGGCCGCCTGGGTGATCGGTTTGTCGTTGGAAAGCGCGCTGTATCACGTGGCGCCCGATTTGCCGGCTGACCAGCTTTCTGCATTTGTGGACCGTTACAAGCATCATTTTTTCCAAAATGATCATACGATTCCGTTGTTTGAAGGGATTCACGAGATGCTCTCGGGCTTAAAAGAGGAACGGGTCAGTCTTGCCGTGGCGACCGGGAAAGGCCGGGTCGGGCTTGATCGGGTGTTGCAGGCTTCGAACCTGCAGCATTATTTTGACATGACTCGGTGTGCCGATGAGGCAAAAGGAAAGCCGGATCCAACCATGTTGTTCGACATTATTCATGGTTTGGGTCTGGATCCGGATCGGGTGGTGATGGTAGGTGACACAACGCACGACGTTGTCATGGCGCATAACGCGGGTATCGACAGTATTGCGGTTAGCTATGGCGC
>NZ_JAJUWR010000109.1 GCF_021390545.1 Algoriphagus sp. AGSA1
CTTCTTGGCCAACGCAACATACGCCGAGGTCGCTGCAACTGCTTGCGGATTGGTGTAGCGAACAAAACGCTCGAACAAAGTAATACGGGCCCCTTCCGGGCGTGCCCCACCCTCATACTTGCCGGTTAGCGTACCAAAGCCCAAACGAGAATACGCCAGTAGCCCCACTTTGTCGCGATGCGCAAATTCGGCCAGCCCCACTTCAAAAGTACGATTCAGCAGGTTATAGGGGTTCTGAATGGACACGATGCGTTCCAAACCAAGTCGTTCAGCCGCATTTAAAAACCGTGCCACGCCCCAAGGCGTTTCGTTGGATACCCCAATATGGCGAACCTTGCCTTGTTTCACAAAATCACTGAGCACCTCAAGGGTTTCCTCAATGGGGACGGTATGGGGCTCATCCTCCCAAGGATACGTATGACGGCCGAAGGTAATGGTGCTGCGATCAGGCCAATGCAACTGATACAAGTCGACGTAATCTGTTTGCAAGCGCTGCAAACTATCGTTCAGCGCCTCGGTTAAGTTGGGGCGATCGAACTGGTTAGTCGCACCGCGAATATGGCTGGGACGCCCGGCCTGACGCGACGGCCCGGCAATTTTGGTTGCCAGGAAAATTTTGTCGCGTAAGCCTGTTTTCTTTAACCAAGTGCCAATATAGCGTTCGGTGCTCCCTTGCGTTTCGGCTTTGGGCGGTACAGGATACATTTCCGCTGTATCGAACAAGTTCACGCCCTGCTCGAACGCGTAATCCATTTGCTCGTGCGCCTGCGCCTCGGTGTTTTGTTCACCCCAGGTCATGGTGCCCAGACCAATCGCACTCACTTCAACATTTGTGTGCCCTAGCTTGCGATACTGCATTGCAACTCCCAAGATAATAGTCATCTACAAAAAGATGCCAATGTTATAGCGCGTTCTGACCAAGCTTGCATGGGTCGTCCCATTCTTACACCCCTTAGATCCTGCCTTCAAACTGATATCGGCTCCCTGGATACCACATTGTTGCAACTGATGCGACCTGATCTAATGCGTAGGTCGTTCGATAAAGCACCAAACATGCCTCGTCTTCTGGAACGGCCAAATAACGGGCAATTTCTGACGGTGCATTCACCGCCTCAATACTGTATTTAACCCCCTGCAAAGGCGCGACCCGCATTAAGTACTCATTTGGTGTCGATACCGAGAAATCCAGATCCATGTAACCAGGCGCCACCTTAGCGTTAACCCAACGATCCTCGTATTGAATGGGAACCTGATTATCGAAATGCACAATTATCGAATGAAATAACAAATGTCCGGGCTCAACTTCAAATTGCATTATTTGTGCATCACGTGCCTCACCGCGCTCAAGTCTTAATAATTTACTACTGTGCTGATGTCCGCG
>NZ_JAJUWR010000110.1 GCF_021390545.1 Algoriphagus sp. AGSA1
CGCAATCACGGAACCGGAAAACGTAATGGCACCAATGGCCGCACCCAGGAACAGTTCAACACGGTTGCCGGTGGGAATGGCGCCGGCGGCGTCTACAATACCGAAGGCAATGGGTTCAACCACAATGGCCCCGGCAATGGCCACGGCCGCCAGGCCGATCATGCTGTGCATGAAGGCGACGAGTTCCGGCATTTTGGTCATTTCCACCCGGCGCGCCATGGTGGCGCCCACAAAGCCGCCGATTACCAGCCCAAGCAGCACCCACGCCAAACCGCCCACGGCGTTTTCCTGCGCTTGCGACCAGATTAAGGCGCCGGTGGTAAGCACGGCAATGGCCATACCCGCCATGCCGAATGTGTTGCCGATAATTGAAGTGGTGGGGTGCGATAAGCCTTTCAGCGATTGAATAAAGCACACCGAGGCAATCAGATACAGCAGTACCACAATATCCATTGAAATCATGATTGGCCCCCTTTGGCTTTTTTCTCTTTCTTCTTGAACATGGCCAGCATGCGCTTGGTAACCAGGAAACCGCCGAAGACATTCACGGAAGCCAGCGCCACCGCGAAAACGCCCATGCCTTTGGCCAGCGGGTCAACGGTTAAGGCGCTGGCCAACATGGCGCCCACAATCACAATGGCGGAAATGGCATTGGTAACCGCCATGAGCGGGGTGTGCAGTGCAGGTGTCACGTTCCACACCACGTGGTAACCCACATAAATGGCCAGCACAAAAATGACCAAGTTGATAATGGTTGGGTTAATCGCTTCCATTTATTCCTTCCCCCACAAAATTTGCCCGTTTTCACATATCAGGCAGGCTTTGACGATGTCGTCGTCTTTTTGAATGGCGAGCTTGCCGTTTTCGTCCACAATCAGCTTCATGAAGTCGAGCAGGTTGCGGGCATATAACGCCGAGGCATCGGTGGCCAGCATGGAAGGCAGGTTGGTTAAACCCACAATTTTCACGCCGTGCTTTTCCACCACTTCGCCTGCCACGGTAAGGGGGCAGTTGCCGCCGCGTTCAATGGCCAGATCCACAATCACCGAACCGGGTGCCATGGCACGCACGGTGTCTTCGGTAATAAGCGTGGGCGCAGGACGACCGGGAATCAACGCGGTGGTAATGACGATATTGGCCTGTGCGCAGCGCTGTGCCGTTAAGGCCGCCTGGCGTTCCATCCACGCTTGCGGCATGGGCCGGGCGTAACCGCCCACGCCTTCAGCAATCTCGCGTTCTTCATCGGTCTCGAAGGGCACGTCGATAAACTTGCCGCCCAGCGACTCCACTTGCTCTTTGGCAGACGGCCGCACATCGGAGGCCCACACCACGGCGCCGAGCCTGCGGGCGGTGGCAATGGCCTGCAAACCGGCCACAC
>NZ_JAJUWR010000111.1 GCF_021390545.1 Algoriphagus sp. AGSA1
GTTGCTGTCTGAGCTGGCGCAATATCGGCTTGATGTTGTGTTGGCCAGTCAGCCCGCGCCACCGAACCCTAATCTGCGCCTGTTGTCCGATCGGATTGCTTCCAGTGAGATTGATTGGTTTGGTCCCAGGAAATGGGTTAGTAAAGAGGCGCAAGAGGCATTCCCCGATATTCTGGCCACGCTTCCCGTCTTGTTGCCGACTCGGCACTCGATGTTGCGTTTGTCGCTGGATCGTTGGTTCGATGCATGCGCCATTAAACCCAACATTGTGGGCGAGTTCGAAGACAGTGCATTAATGGCGGTGTTCGGCGCGAAAGGAATGGGCGTCTTTCCAACAAGCAGGTTGGGGGCGTCGGATTGGGATCTATTACCCCGGCTACGCCGTTTGGGGCAATGCACTGGCGTGCATGAGGATATTTATGCCATTCGCCACCGTCGCAGTGATGCACATCCTTTGCTTCAGCGCGTCATGCGCGTTTCCCAACTGGCAAGGGGTAAGGGAGGGTTCTGATGAATGATGCGGGTAAGCACGTTACCCAGTGCCTTAACGCCGCGCTCTGAACGCCATCTTTCCGGCGGGGTGGAGCGCCATTGCCTGGTAATCGGGTCGCGTTGCGCGACCTTGAAGCGGAAGGAGTAATAGCCGGTGCCCAGGCCCATGCGTAAATCAGTAGCAACAAGTTGGTTGTCAATTTCATCGTAACGCAACCAATCGCCGCTGAACCAGCGTAAACCATCAAGCATGGGATTGTCCGTTAACGCGTGAGCGGGCGTGCTATTCAACGGTAAACGAATTCGTTCCCCGGGCTTGTCGTCAAGAAAGCCCGTAATCACCTCATAGTAATGATCATCGGGGGTTTTCGCCATTACGCGCCAAAGCAGAATATTGAAGGGCGCGGGTGTTGAGAATATGTCGGTGATTTCAATATTCGATTCTGCGAATTCGGCGCGCACGCGGGCTTCAGTGACGTTTTTGGCGACCACCGACGCAGCTAAATAAAGCGCGCAATAACCCAGAACCCAACCATTGAAACGCTGCACACCGGGTCGTGCGCCCGCCGCAATGCCCGCAATAGCGGCAATCAGCAGAGGCAGCGTAAAGAAAGGGTCGATAATAAATATGCTGGACACACTGGTGGGGGTGGGGTGCCAGGGCCAGAACAGTTGGGTGCCGTAGCTGGTGAGCGCATCCAGAAGGACGTGCGTCATGAAGATTAACCAAAGGGTTAAAAACAGGCGTCCTTTGCTGTATTGATGCGTCGGCGGCCAAAGCCGAAACAGCCAGGTCAGCAATAAGGAAAACAGGGTAAGGACAAACACCGAATGGGAAAACCCACGGTGATAGATCATGTTGGCAATGGGGTTGCCGTAATC
>NZ_JAJUWR010000112.1 GCF_021390545.1 Algoriphagus sp. AGSA1
AAATAAAAGTGGGTACCGTCTTCAATGCCGCTCCACAAGGGGTGAGCCTGGGTTTGCCACACGCGGTTCCAACCCATGTGCGGTACTTTCAGCAGTTCGTGTTCGTTGTCGCCGTGTTGTTTCGATGAAGCGAATTCCGGGCCGGCAAACAACTTTACTTTGCCGGGGAAAATGTTCAGGCAAGGGGTGTTGCCTTCTTCGCTGGTGGTGAACAACATTTGTTCGCCCACGCACACGCCCAGTAGGGGCTTGCTGCGTGCGGCCTCTTCCACGGCTTCGCGCAGGCCTGATTCGTTCAGGGTGCGCATGCAGTCGGGCATGGCGCCCTGGCCCGGGAACACCACGCGCGAGGCGTCGCGAATGGATTGGGCGTCGCGGCAGAGACGGATGTCGGCGTTGGGCGCGGCAGCGTGAAGGGCGCGGGCAACCGAGTGAAAGTTGCCCATACCGTAATCAACAATGGCAATGGTGTTCACAATAAAGCCTTACAGCGAGCCGTTGGTGGAAGGTATGGTGTCGCCGGCGCGCGGGTCGATTTCAGCGGCCATGCGCAGTGCGCGGCCAAAGGCCTTGAACACGGTTTCACACTGGTGATGCGAGTTGGTGCCGCGCAGGTTGTCGATGTGCAGCGTCATTAAAGCGTGGTTCACAAAACCCTGGAAAAATTCCTGGGTAAGGTCGACGTCGAACGTGCCGATGTGCGAGCGGGTGAACGGCACATGAAACTCCAGCCCGGGGCGGCCTGAAAAATCAATCACCACGCGTGACAGCGCTTCGTCGAGCGGCACGTAGGCGTGGCCGTAGCGGCGCAGGCCTTTTTTGTCGCCTACGGCGGCGGCCACGGCCTGGCCCAGCGTAATGCCCACGTCTTCCACGGTGTGGTGGTCGTCGATATGGGTGTCGCCGTCGCAGTGGATGTCCAGATCAATTAAACCGTGGCGCGCGATTTGGTCGAGCATGTGGTCTAAGAAAGGGACGCCCGTGTTAATGGTTTGGCGGCCGGTGCCGTCTAAATTAATGGCCACACGAATACGGGTTTCGTTGGTATTACGTGAAATTTCAGCGGTACGCATGGTTTAAGGTCTTTCTGTGCAAAAGGGCCGGGTTAAGGCGGCCATGTGTTCGGGTAAGGGCTTGCTTAGCGCTTTGGCGGCGTATCCAGGCGGTATTCCGCGCTGGCCGCGTGAGCTTGCAGGCCTTCACCATAAGCCAGGTGCGCGGCAATGGTGCCTAACGTTTGGGCGCCGTTGTGCGAAACCTGGATAATGCTGCTGCGTTTCTGGAAATCATACACCCCCAGCGGTGAAGAGAAACGCGCGGTGCGGGAAGTGGGTAAAACGTGGTTCGGCCCGGCGCAGTAATCGCCC
>NZ_JAJUWR010000113.1 GCF_021390545.1 Algoriphagus sp. AGSA1
GAGACTGTAATCTAAACTCTGTCTAAGACTTTGAATTTTAGTTAAAGTTTATAAGATAGAGCAGTATGAAAGAAGAAGAAACAGCATTCAAGAAGAAAGTATTAAAACAGTTTTTATCAGGAGAGAACCTATTCGGAAAGGATGGCGCGTTAGCACCACTACTGAAGGAATTTCTGGAAGAATCCTTACAAGCAGAGATGGAGGATCATCTTCGTGATGATCAGAAAGGATGGGCCTCGGGCAACAAGCGCAACGGGAAAGGCGGCAAAACAGTGAAGAGCAACGTTGGGGAGGTGACTATAGAGACTCCAGAGGACCGTCAGAGCAGCTTTGAGCCCAAGCTCATAGAGAAGCGCCAACGTATCCTGGCAGACAACCTAGAGGACCAGATCATCGCCCTTTACGGGATGGGGAGCAGTATGCGGGATATATCTGCCCATATCCGGGAGATGTATGACACCGAGGTCTCCACCCAGGTGATCAGTGATATTACCGACCGGATCATCCCGAAGGTAAAAGAATGGCAGAACCGCCCGCTGGAGGAGGTTTACTGTATCGTATGGTTAGACGCCATGCACTTCAAGGTTCGGGAAGAGGGTAAGGTGAAGCATAAGGCTCTGTACAATGTTCTGGGTATCAACAAGAAAGGCAAGAAAGAACTGTTAGGCATGTATCTATCTGAAAGTGAGGGGGCCAACTTCTGGCTCCAGGTACTTAGCGATCTACAGCACCGTGGGGTAAAAGACATTCTGATAGCCTGCACTGACAACCTAACGGGTTTTCCAGAGGCCATCCAGTCTATATTCCCGAAAGCAGAGGTGCAGCTCTGTATTGTCCACCAGATCCGCAACAGTCTGAAGTATGTGGCCAGTAAGGAGCAGAAGGAGTTTGCCGCTGACCTGAAACTTATCTACGGGGCAGATACCAAAGACCAGGCAGAGTCCGCCTTGTTGGACCTTGAGGAGAAATGGGGGAAGAAATATCCGGTAGTAATCCGTTCATGGAACAGTAACTGGGAACGTCTCAGTGCCTATTTTGCCTATACTCAACCCATCAGAAAAATCATTTATACCACCAATGCGGTTGAAGGGTATCACCGGCAGGTAAGGAAAGTCACCAAAACAAAAGGGGCTTTCACAAGTGATATGGCCCTGCTGAAACTCGTGTATCTTGCTGCAAAGCGGATCGAACGGAAATGGACGGCTCCGATCCATAACTGGGGCTTGACAGTCCAACAGTTTGCCATTAGATTTGAAGGGAGATTGGTTTTGGACGTAGATTGAATTAATTATTTAGTTCCCTTCCCTTGGGGTACCCCAAGGGAAGGGAAGGACAGAGTTTAGCTAACACTCCC
>NZ_JAJUWR010000114.1 GCF_021390545.1 Algoriphagus sp. AGSA1
TACACATTTCACCAACGCAGGTGCGCAGAAAACCATACACTTCCCACGGGTGTACCTGGGCGGTTTCGGTGTAGTGTGCAATTTGCGGCACCGCCCGGTTCAGTGATTGCAACGACTGCATCAGCATAAAATATTCCGGATCAAGCTCTTCGCGCTGAATGTCGCGCGGCGCTTTATATTCTGCCAGTTGCCGCATTCTGCCCGACATGTCGTCGCGAATATCACGCAGCAAATCCTGCAATACATGAGAGCCCGTTAGCGCATAGCAGGGGGGGACGCTGTCGGCGGTGAGTTTCACCACATCGTTATCTCTCGCAAGGCTGCCGATTGGGATCAGATCGTAATCGTCGAGTGATGCTACTTCCGGGCCAAAGAAAATACGCACAACATGCATCATGACAGGCACGGTGGCGACCGGGCCATCGGTATACAGATCGCGCATGGCCTCGCCGTCTGTTTGCGAAGCATAGCGCGTTGGCGCCGACGCGGCTTGATCGAATGAGTCGACCTGCGTGACGTTCGGCGCACTCTGAGAGAGCTTTCGCAATCCCAGAAAAACATCCAGCGGCTGGTCACTGTCGGTCCAGACTTTATCGAAAGAACGTGGCCCGATAATAGCGTTGCCCGGATACTCTACATAGGTGTTGTCACGGAAAACCAGGCGAGCGCTGCGAATTTCAACAGAGCGGGCGGAAAGTGACTCAGGGGCAAATTCTATTTTCCCGGCGCCCCAGAAATGCGGCGTGACCATTTCATAAAGTGGTTTCTTCAGGAAGTGTTGATTCAGTTCTTGCCGTTGAAAATGCTGGGGTTGAAGAAACAATCCCTGATGCCAGTAGGTGCCGGTCCTGAAGTCCATGAAGCGTTCCTTTATTGCCTTAGTTTGCGCGCAGCGCCGGCTGCATCGTCTGCTTGTTGGAGTGTTTTTTCGTCAAGCTTGATCTCTGGATTGCCTTGCTCCAGAGGAATGGTTTCAACATCGGGTTTTTTGTCGGGGTCGAACGTAAGGCTTTGCGCGTTTGTTATTTGCTGACGCCCCAGATAAAGCCGCAACGCCAAATTAGCCGGCTCCGCTTTGTAGGTCGTGGAAACAAGCCCTTCGGTTTGAATGTTCAGCGGTATGCGAAACAGGCGGGCGGCCCGGGTGGGATCGAAGTCGTAATAGCCGGCCACGATGCCTATAAATTTTGCGTTTTGAACGCGGTCTATATTCAAGATAGTGCGTTTGTCCGGGCTGACGACGTAGCGATCCATATGCAAAATCTCTTTTCCTGGGTCTCCACTGGCCAGCATGTCGACAAGTGTTTTTTTATCGCTCAGTAATTTCAGAAACGGTTTGGAGTCTTCCAACT
>NZ_JAJUWR010000115.1 GCF_021390545.1 Algoriphagus sp. AGSA1
TGTTCCACAATAATCGCGCTCAGCCCCTCGTCGCGCGTGACCCGACGAATACCCTGGATAACCTCTTCAACCAGAATCGGAGCCAAACCTTCGGTGGGCTCATCAAGCAGCAACAACTTGGGGTTCAGCACCAATGCCCGGCCAATCGCCAGCATTTGCTGCTCGCCCCCGGATAACTGCGAGCCCAGATTCGCCTGGCGCTCTTCAAGCCTGGGAAAAAGCGCGAAGACCTTGGCAAGGTTCCACGGCCCCTCGTCTTGATGCACCACCATTAAATTCTCAGTCACGGTTAGCGAAGGGAAGGCCTCCCGTTCCTGCGGCACCCAGCCCAGGCCCGCGTGGGCGCGTTGTACCGGCGAACGCCGGTTCAAAATTTCACCCTGAAATCGGAGGTTACCTGAGTAATGTGTCGTTAAACCCATTATGGTTTCCAGCAAGGTGGTTTTACCCGCACCGTTGCGACCCAATACGGCAACGCTTCGCCCTTCTTCCACCTGTAAAGAGATATCATGCAAGGCAATCGCATCGCCATGCCCGGCCGACAACTTTTCGATTTCAAGCAGCATGTTTATGCCCCAAATAGACGTCGCGAACCCTTTGGTCGGCCCCAATTTCTTCCGGTGTACCTTCCACGAGCACCCCACCTCCCACCAACACCGTAATGCGCTTGGCAAAACGAAACACCAATCTCATATCGTGCTCAATCAGCAAGATGGCCAAATCGGAAGGCAGAGAATCGATTAAACGGAAAAGCTGGTCACCCGCTTGGGTGGAAACACCGGCTGCGGGCTCATCCAGCAGCAATACCTTGGGCTTTCCCGCCAAAGCCAGGGCCACCTCCAGCAAGCGCTGTACCCCGTAAGGCAACTCTCGCGTCATGTGGTTCATATATTGACCCAAGCCGACCGCCTGCAAGAGTTCACGGGCTTCCTCACCGGTGCGACGCCCAAGCGCGGCCGTACCAAACACGCGTAAAGCGTTACCGTCGCGCTGAGCGATCGCCAACGAAACCGCTTCAACGGGCGTCATGGACCGAAACAACGCGTTAATTTGGTATGTCCGCCCCAGCCCGCGTCGGGCCCGTTGATGCGGCGGCAAACGGGTGATCTCTTGCTCGTCGAGCAAAATCTTGCCCGAATCGGGCTTTAGTTGCCCGGTTAGCAAATTGACGAGCGTTGTTTTGCCGGCACCGTTCGGACCGATAAGCGCATGTCTGGCACCGCGCGGAAGCGTTAGATTAATGTCTCGCGTAACATGCAAAGCACCGAAATGCAGATCCAGGTTTCTGATCTCAAGCACGATCCTGCTCCTTGTTTAGCTTGGGTC
>NZ_JAJUWR010000116.1 GCF_021390545.1 Algoriphagus sp. AGSA1
CGGTACCGGAGCGGATATTATGCCGGTGATGCGCAGCGTGACTGATGCCGCGGTTGATAAGGCCTATACCGGGCGCCGTGCCATTCATTGGATGGAGGTGTACGCCGGAGCCAAGGCAGCGCAGATCTATGGCGAAGAAGGTTTGCCGAAAGAAACGGTGCAAGCAATCAAGGACTTCAGCGTCGCCATTAAAGGCCCGCTTACCACCCCGGTAAGCAGCGGGATTCGTTCGTTCAATGTGGCTTTACGCCAGCAGCTCGATTTATATGTCTCGTTGCGGCCGTTGCGCTACATCAAAGGCGTGCCTTCACCGGTGTGTCATCCGGAAAGAACCAATATGGTGCTTTTCAGGGAGAACGCCGAAGACGTGTATGCGGGAATTGAATACCCGGCCGAGTCGAAACAAGCACACGCACTCATTCAGTTTCTTCAGGATGAATTGCAAAGCAGCCAGATCCGATTCCCCGACACAACCGCTATCGGCATTAAGCCCATCTCTCGCGAAGGGACCCAACGACTCGTGCGAAAAGCGATTCAATACGCCATTGATCACGATCGTCATTCGGTCACGCTGGTACATAAGGGCAATATTATGAAATTTACCGAAGGGGCATTTCGTGATTGGGGATACGAGTTGGCGCGCACGGAATTTGATGCACAACTGGTCGACGGCGGCCCTCGGTGCCGCATTCGTAATCCCCGCACCGGTCGGGACATCGTTGTGAAAGATACGTTGGCTGATGCTTTCTTGGCTCAATCGCTGTTGCGACCGATGGAGTTCGATGTCATTGCGACGTCGAATCTGAATGGCGACTATTTTTCTTCAGCACTGGCGGCGCAAATTGGGGGCACCGGGATTGCGCCAGGCGCGAACCTTTCGGATACCGTTGCGTTATTCGAGGTAACCCATGGTTCTTCCCCCCAATATGCAGGAAAAGACTATGTCAACCCAAGCTCAGCTATTCTTTCAGCCGAGATGATGTTGCGTCATATGGGCTGGTTTGAAGCAGCCGATCTTATTCTGAAGGGGCTTGAGGCCGCGATTGAGCGGAAGGTGGTTACCTATGATTTTGCCCGTCTGATGCCGGGTGCCAGTCAAGTATCGTGCTCGGGCTTTGGCCGTGAAATTGTTGAAGGAATGTCGTTGCAGTGATGTGGTCGTTATAATACGATCATTGTCTTGTATCTTATATAAGATTTAAAAGCCCAACCCAGGTTTACGAGGAAACTATGACTTCTAAGATTATCTATACCCTGACCGACGAGGCACCTGCTCTGGCAACCCATTCCCTGCTTCCCATGGTAGAGGCTTTTGCG
>NZ_JAJUWR010000117.1 GCF_021390545.1 Algoriphagus sp. AGSA1
TTGCAAGGCTGTCTTGCAAGCGTTGAACCTCACGTTGGGTTTTTTTCAATTCCCGCCTGCGGCGCAGCGTGGCCGGCACGACAGCAAGCAGCGCAAACGCAATACCAACAACAAACGCCACCAGCATGACGACAATAAGTGGCACACCCGACACAACATGGTCACCATAGAAGCCGACCTCAACCGGATTCGTGTTCTTCAAGGCAAACAATAAAACAACGACAAAGATAATCAGTCGCAATGCCCATACGATATAGCGCATGACAATGGCTCCGCAAATATTTCAGTGATGACAATTGTAAAGGGAATTTATCGAGGGCAGCCGCCCGGACACATCTGAAATGAAAAAACCGGAACCATTGCGGGTTCCGGCTTCTTCGATACAGCAAATTTGCTTTGGCGTGCGTTAGCTAGCCATGCGCAATTTTCGTGTCGTACGACGTTGGAAAAAGTTCAGCTTTCTCTGCCTTGTTTCCAGCCTGTTCCTGCTCAAATGCCGCGTCAACCCGCTCACGCAGCTCTTTGCCGGCCTTGAAATGAGGAACCTGTTTACCCGGTACCATGACTTTTTCTCCTGATTTGGGATTACGCCCCACACGAGGCGCCCGCTTCGATAAAGAGAAACTGCCGAAGCCACGGATTTCAATGCTTGAGTCATGGCTTCAAGCACCGTTTTCACGGCCAGATCGGTATCACGCAACGCAAGTTGCGGATACCGGGTGGCCAATAAGGCGATCAGTTCTGACTTAGTCACACCAATTAACCGTCGTCGCGTTGCTGGTCGAGCTTGGCTTTCAGCAATGCACCCAGATTCGTTGTACCGGACGATGCACTTGCCTCAGTCATACGCTGCAGTGTTTCAGCGGTTTCAGCGTTATCACGAGCCTTGATGGACAACTGAATGGAACGCGCCTTGCGATCAACGTTAATGATCATGGCTTCAACGCTTTCGCCTTCTTTCAATACCGTTGTGGCGTCTTCAACACGACCACTGGAAATTTCAGAAGCACGCAGATAGCCATCGACGTCGAGCGACAGATTGATAACAGCCCCTTTCGCTTCAACTGATTTGATCACGCCGGGAACAACTGCACCCTTGTCGTAAGTAGCAACGAAGTTGTTGAAGGGGTCGCCCTCAAGTTGCTTGATGCCCAGGGAAATACGCTCTTTATCGGTATCGATACCCAAGACAACGGCTTCGATCTCATCGCCCTTCTTGAAGTTGCGAACGGCTTCTTCACCTGTATCGGACCAGGACAGGTCGGACAAATGCACCAGACCGTCGATACCACCAGGCAAGCCCACGAAT
>NZ_JAJUWR010000118.1 GCF_021390545.1 Algoriphagus sp. AGSA1
ATATTCGATGTTGTGGTAGGTTTGACCTAGCACAGACTCAATGGTGTCTCGTATGGTGGCTTCGCTGTTGTAGCTAACAGTAATAATTGATATTTTCACAGCGGTGCCGTTTTTATAAGGTGCTGACAGGTATTTTAAGTGCGGTAGCTATTTTGATTTTGTAAAAACCATTGATAGGCGCTGCGCAAGCCATCTTCCAAACCAATTGATGCGACCCATCCCAGGCTGGCTAAACGTGTTACATCC
Source organism: Algoriphagus sp. AGSA1 (assembly GCF_021390545.1). GTDB lineage: Bacteria > Bacteroidota > Bacteroidia > Cytophagales > Cyclobacteriaceae > Algoriphagus. The sequence goes on from NZ_JAJUWR010000118.1 coordinate 247, forward strand.
ATTAATTTACGAGGAGTGCCGTCGGGCTTGCTGGAGTCAAAGCTTAAGGTGCCTTTGAAACCAGTGACTTTAGCAATAGTTTGCGCAAGTTCTTTGATTGTGCAGTCAATGCCAGTGCCCACGTTAATATGGGAAAGCATTGGCTCGGTGTGTTGATCGTACAGAGCCTTGTCCAGCGCCATGATGTGCACACACGCTGCGGCCATATCGTCAACATGCAAGAATTCACGCATAGGCTTGCCACTGCCCCAAATCACCACTTCATCATCATTACGTAGAACGGCTTCGTGGAACCGGCGTAGCAACGCGGGAATAACGTGACTATTTTCTGGGTGGTAGTTGTCGTGGGGACCATATAAGTTAGTGGGCATTACGCTACGGTAGTCGCGCCCATACTGCCGGTTATAGCTTTCGCATAGTTTGATGCCTGCTATTTTGGCAATCGCGTAGGGTTCGTTTGTGGGCTCTAGCATGCCCGTTAGCAGGGCACTTTCTTTCATGGGCTGGCTGGCGTGTTTCGGGTAAATACAGGAAGAGCCCAGGAATAGAATCTTTTGAACGTCGGTACTATGGGCAGCGTGAATAACATTTGCCTCAACCATCAAGTTCTCGTAAATGAACTCGGCGGGATAGCTGTTGTTCGCGTGAATGCCTCCTACCTTTGCCGCGGCAATATAAACTTCGTCAATTTTTTGCTGCGCAAAAAAACGGGTAGTAGCGGCCTGATTCAGCAGGTCGAGCTCTGCACGGTCGGCCACAACGATATTTTTGTGACCTAGCGCAGTTAAGCGCCGCACAATCGCTGAGCCAACCATGCCGCGATGCCCGGCGACAAAAACGGTTTGGTTTCTTGAAGCCATTGGACTTAGTTCTCCACTGCAACGGGTACGTGATGGCCGTGTTGTTTCAGAAGGGCATGGCGCTGCGCTACTTTAAGGTCTTCTTGAACCATCTCTGCGCACATCTCTTGGACTGTAATCTCGGGTTCCCAACCCAACAGCGCTTTCGCTTTGCCGGGGTCACCAAGCAGGGTTTCTACT
>NZ_JAJUWR010000119.1 GCF_021390545.1 Algoriphagus sp. AGSA1
ACCTTCACCGATTCGTTCGACGCCGCCGGCCGACGGCGCGACAGCCAGGACGAAGGGCTACCCCCATACGACCATCTTAAGTTGTTTACTTGCTTCAGCACGGCGCGCCGCGTAATTAACCAGTTGCTTGCCGAGATCTCGGTAGGGCCGGAATTCCGTGTCACCCTGGAGCCCCATGAAGATTATTTGATCGCCAGTGTTCCGCGCGACTATTTCGCCGCCCGTAACCGTTTCTACCTAGTAACCCAAACCGCCTCAAAAAACGATTACTCCAGCGAAGACTTCCTGCGGCTTGCGCGTCTTGCCGCCCCGCAATCGCTACCGACCATGATTGATCACGCGCTACCAGGCATTGATCTCATAGAAGTGGCCACGCCCCCGCAAGGCCTGCCCAAACGCGCCAATGCGCGGTACTACCGTATCGAACAAATGAGTGCGGAATGGGAAACAGTTGAACAAACTGCGGAGCTTGGACTTTTCTGGTCCGATGCCCCGGCCGATCTGCATGTTCAGCTTATCGTGCTCCGAGGCTAAGATGAAACTGTGCGACTACTTCATTCCACTCACCGCGCTGGTAAAAAGTTTCGACACGACCGCCACCGATACGCCCGAAGCGCTGGCCGGGCAAATTGACAACCTGATTCAACAGGCGCAAAGCCAGGCACTGCAAGAGGGTGTCGAGCTGAACGCCTTTCAGGAGGCCCTGTTCCCTGTGCTGGCCTGGGCCGACGAACATATTTCCCGTCGTCACCAATGGGACTCGGAACACGCGTGGCAACGCCATCTTTTACAAAGACGCTATTTCAAAACCGGGTTGGCGGGCCGAGAGTTTTTTGAACGGCTCGAAAAACTTCCCCCGGGAGAGGCCGCTGTACGCGAGGTATACCTGCTTTGCCTTTGCCTGGGCTTCATGGGGCGTTACAGCATTTCGCCTAATTCCGCTGAGCTTGCCAATATTCGGGTGGAACAATACAAACTGCTGCAAAAGGCCGACGACCGTTATAAAGCCGCCGAGAAAACCGCTTTGTTTCCCAAAGCCTACACAATGGCCGGCAACACGCGGCCGGCAAAACAAAGAAAACCTGCGCTTACCAGGAAAATCTCATTGCGTCGCGCTCTCATATTTATCCTGCCCCCCATTATCGTGTTGGTCGTTGCCTTTATTCTGCATACTGAGCTGACCTACGCCGTTCAGAACTTCCGCGAGGCGGCCAACTTATGAGAACGCTGCTTTCCATCATTTTGTGGCTCATCGTTCTTATTG
>NZ_JAJUWR010000120.1 GCF_021390545.1 Algoriphagus sp. AGSA1
GGCTTTGGCTGAGCGCCCGGCTATCCCGCATTCCTATGTGATGGCCGCTGCTTATGATGGAACGCCGTTTCAACAGTTTTACGATAAATTCAATCATGATCCGGGGTGGTCTGTTCATACATTGAACACGGGTCATTTGGCGATGTTAACGGATCCTGTCGGCACGTTCGGTTTATTGGCCGATGTCGCGCCAGGATTCAATCATGTGGGGTATGCCGGGGAAGTCAGCCGACGGTGATTTTGCCCCGGCACCACCCCAAAACGTGTGTGGAACCGATTCCAGTCGAGCACGGCCTGGCGTAGGTTGTCTGATGCGCCACTGACGAAATTCCACCATATCCTGACCGGCTCCGGGAAAGGTTCACCGCCAATAAACAAGAGGCGTGTGCCTGCGGTTAGGTATACATTAAGGGTTGATACCCCCGGTGGCCAATAAGCCAGAACGCCCGGCTTTATCGATTCACCACACGGCAACTGCACTTCGCCATTTAACACCATCATTCCGTGCTCAAATGCGCGGTTCAATTGCAGAATCGCTGAGGCGCCCCCGTTTGGTGCAAAAATGTCGAGCCCCAACAATGGCGTGTGGACAGCCACCGGTGAAGTTTGGTTTTGGAACTGTCCCGCCAACAAGGTGTAGTGCAAACCGCCAAAACGCCATTCCGGCAAGTGGCTATAGTGATGAAACGCCGGTTCGATGGCTTCTTTTTCCGGTGGCAATGCGATCCACAATTGAGCGCCATGCAACCTCTTTTCTCCCGGTAGTGAGTCTTCAGTGTGCGAAACACCTTTTCCGGCGGTCATTAAATTAACTTGCCCAGAGCGGATAACCTGGTTGTAACCAAGACTATCGCGATGACGAATTTGCCCTTCTACCATCCAGGTGTATGTTTGTAGGCCAATGTGTGGATGCGCACCAACATGCATGCCCTGATCAGCATCGAATTCGACAGGGCCAATATGGTCGAGAAAACACCATGCGCCGATCATGCGTTGTTCGCGTGTTGGAAGGGCGCGGCGAATGGAAAACCCAGGGCTTAGTTCATGCGCACGGGCTTGGATCAGGTTAGGGCTGGGAGGCGAATTCTCTGTCATGATATAAGTATGGCGTTACATAAGGAGGAAAAATGCGTTTGCTTTTTTTGGCCCCTTTGGCCGTTATATTGGCAGCTTGCCAGAGTTCGGGTGGTTTGGGTAGTGGTGGCGATTCTCCAATGTCGTCCGGCGGTTCAACTTCGGGGGAGTGCGCGGCGGCCCAGTTC
>NZ_JAJUWR010000121.1 GCF_021390545.1 Algoriphagus sp. AGSA1
GGATACATGTCGAAGAAAAACGTGGTGGCGTGATCGTTGTAGATGAATACCAAGACGTCGGCCTTGTTATCTTCAAGCCATTTGGCAACGGGTTTATAACCATCGAACAACGGTTTCCAGGCAGGATCTTCCTGCTTGCCCTTGTCGTAAGCAACGCCAATAGTGGGTACGTGCGATGTACCAATACAACCAATAATCTTCGCCATGACCATTCCTGCCGAAAAAGAGTTTTTCCTAAAAATTCATTCTACTTTTGGGATCCAAAATTAGCAATTATTTTTTGAAAATTTGGTATTAATACTAATTTGGGATCCCAAATTGGATTCCATATAATAATTCAACTGCCCCCTTAGACCCCTGTTTTTCGTTATTTATATCGGATCATGAATACTCACTCAACCGTTGTTGTTCAACTACGGGAAATGGTGCTTAGCGGCGAGTTGCCTCCCGGCGAGCGCGTAACCGAGGCCGAGCTGGCAACCCGCCTGGGCGTCTCCCGCACGCCAGTTCGCCAGGCTCTGCCTGCTTTAGCGCAAGAGGGATTGCTGGTGTCCGCAGGCAAACGAGGCTACTCCGTTCGCGCCTTCACCACCCAGAACAGCATTGAAGCGGTACGTGTTCGCGCCCTGCTTGAAGGCTTCGCAGCCCGTCATGTAGCAGAAAAAGGCGTATCGGCCACCGTGCTGTCGGCCCTTAAAGCCTGCCTGGCCGAAGGCGATGCTTTATTCACGCAACGGCAACTGCAAGACAACGACGAACTGCGTTATGCACAAATGAATGCACGGTTCCATGCGCTGATAACGGAAGCGGCCAACATGCCGCTTCTTGAAAACCTGACCGAACGCTGCAATGTGGTGCCGTTCACTGCACCCTTAAGCGTTGCCTTTTCAAATACCAATAAAGAGCGCATGTTCGACTTTCTGTTTTATGCCCATCGGCAGCACCACGCCATTGTGGATGCCATTGAAGCCGGCCAGGGCGACCGCGCCGAGTTTTTATTTCGCGAACATGCGCATACGCAGGAACAAAGTTTGATCGTAGATCCCAACACGTATTAACCTGTTTACGCAATAGCCTAGACCGCGATCTCCACTCTTTAGAGGCAAAGAATTGTGCGACTTTAGTCCGACAAATACCTCCAAGCCCCGTCTTTCACCACAACTAAAACCCGCGCACGCTCATCCAGCGCATCGTGATCCGTCGCAGCGTAGTTATACACCCCCTGACTCGCAGGCCACACCTTCACGTTTTCTACGGCCAC
>NZ_JAJUWR010000122.1 GCF_021390545.1 Algoriphagus sp. AGSA1
GTGGAAATCTTGTCTTTTTTCAGCAATGTTCGGAACTGGACCGGGGAGATATTTCCCAGAGCCTTCTTTTTTCTTCGGGTGTTATGATCTTTGATTGCCTTTAATTGGCATTCCTTTAACTCCTTAAGTGTTTTAGGTCTCCATGAATTCAGATAACCGTTGTTGATCAGATCATTGGTCTTCTCGGCATAGGGGTTTTCATAGGAATACATACACATACTTTGATCCATTTTATTTCGCTTACAAACAGCCTTATACAGGTTGCTTTCATATTGTTTACCTCCATCACTGTGGTGAATCAATCCATTTAAACTTTGACTGCGCTTGGTTTTTTGAATGGCTTGCTCCAATACCTGTACATAATTCTCCGCCAGATTGGATTCATAAGCCCCGTAACCGACGATTTCCTGGCTATAGACATCGGTGATATAGATGGTATAAAGCTTCGTGTCTCCATATAGATAATGAGCCATATCAGCCTGCCAGACCTGATTTATCCCATTTACATCTTTATGGTTCAACAGATTTGAAAACTCTCTGGTACCCGACTGTGTGGCTCTGCCATATCGCTTGGGGTATTTTACCCGAAAACCCATACCCATAAAAACCTGGATACTTTTGTCTCGACCAATCGGCAATAGCTCTCCAAAGTCATCATACATCCTCCGACATCCTTGAGTAGGCCATTTTTTACGCAATTTGATCACGTTCTCACTGATCAGACGGATCACTTGATCTTCCAGCTCAGGCTTAGGGATCGGATTCTTGTAGTACGCCTGGCGGGTAACCCCCAGAAGTTCACAAGCCGCACCTACTGTAAATACATAAGAATGCCTCATTTCTCCCGTGATTTGGACACTTGATCGCCAAAAGTTTTTTTTAGATCCGTTTTATACTCATCGGAGGCTAAATCCACTATCACCCGAAATAAATCAGCTTCCAGAGATTTGCGCCCTAAAGCTGCCTCTAGCTCCTTAATCCGGCTTTTGAGTTCTTCGGTGGTCGTTTCTTGACTGTCTTTTTCCATAACCATTCGTATTCCTTTCTTCAAGGTAATCGAATATCTGTAGAGCCAATTGTAAATCGCTGCCTTTGAAACATTGTACTCCCGAGAAACCTCCGCAATGCTTAATTCTTTGCGCTCGATTTGACCCACAATCTGTTTGCGTAACCCTTCACTAAAGGAACGCTTTTGCTTAATTTGATAATCATTTTTCATCCTCATTGGAGTTGTGAACAACAACAAATTGTGACAACTTT
>NZ_JAJUWR010000123.1 GCF_021390545.1 Algoriphagus sp. AGSA1
CGCTAACTCATTCAACACCGCCTCACGCACAAAGCGGCTGTCTTCCAGCAACCCAGACTGCACCGACGCCAGCCAGGCGCCGCCCAGTTGCTGATAAGCACGGCGTGCCGTGGGGGCATCCAGCCCCACCACCCTATCGAACAAATCGGGGTTTGCCGACTCACCACCCGGCCCGCCATCGTCAATTTCTTCGGCCACCGCCTCTTCATTCGGTGTTTCAGCCGGGTCGGTTAACGGCGTGTCGTTACGCGTTAACGTTAGCGTCACGTTATTCGCGTCGTAGCTTAAAGAAGAATCAAGAAACGCCAGGTTGCTGGTCACATTATCGAAACGGGTACCCGCCAACCCACCGCCGGCCGACAAAATGGTGAACTGCGTTTCGGGTTGCCAAGCGCCGTTGGCCGCCAGGGTACGCACCGTGCCGGCCAGGTAAGCCGTACCCCCTACGTTTAACGAATCGGCCTGCCCGTTGGCCTGCGCCTCTACCTCGAACACCGAACCACTATTGAACACCGCATCGCCCTGCACGGTCAGCGTGCCGATACTATTGCCCGGTGCCAACACCCCCCCGGACGCCAACTGGAACGAACCCACACTACCCACCCCTTCCAACCGGGCCGACGCATTCACCTGCACCGCACCGGGCAACGCGGTATTCACCGCCAACGCCCCTTCGTTCACCACCCACTGCCCGGCAAACGGTGCGGCATCACCCGTTAAGTTCAAACGCCCCGCACCCTGCTTCACCACCCGCGCATTACCCAACAACAAACCGGCATGCTCGGCCTGCCCGCTTGCCACGCGCCAATGCACCTCGGTATTGGGCACCACATGAATACCCGGCGTATACCAGGAAGCCGGCAAGGTCGCCGCCAAGTCCACCTCGAGCGCCTGCACCGCCGAGGCCACGCGCACCCCCGGCGCGTACTCCAGCTCTGTTCCCGTATTGGCATGCACCATGCCCCACCCGGCCGCCGAATTGTGTTCCAGCACCAAGCGCCCCTGCAGCAAACGCGTGGTGCCCCGGTATGTATTGGCCGCCGCCAAAGCAAGCGTGCCGGCCCCCAGCTTGGTTACGCCCTCCATGGAACCCATTGCATTACTCAAAGACCCGGCCAGCCGTGCGCTTGCGCCGTTATACACATTCAGCACCGCCGCATCGCCAATGGCATAGGCCTGCACCGTTTCAAACTCCGCCTGATTCAAGTGTGCAATGTCTCCCATGAACACATAAGGCGCCTCGGGCAAACCGGGTAAAGA
>NZ_JAJUWR010000124.1 GCF_021390545.1 Algoriphagus sp. AGSA1
ATTGACCGTTGCGAAATTCTTGCTCGACTTTTGGGGCCCGATGGGCAACTTGTTTTGCCTTCGGTGTTCATTCCCGCCGCGGAACGCTACGGACTAATGCCTGTGCTCGACCGCCACATTATTAACAAAGCCTTCAACCACTTGCATAATCTGCCTGCCGAACAGCGCGGAAAAACGTTGTATTTTATAAATATTTCAGGGGTTACATTGGGAGATGAGTCGTTGGCCGGCGACATTGAGCGCATGATGTCTGCGTTGCCGGGCTTTGATCCGCGCACGGTATGTTTTGAAATAACGGAAACGGCGGCACTTTCGAATCGAGGTGCCTCGCAGGTGGCCATGCAGCGTCTTATCGACTTAGGGTTCCAGTTCGCGCTAGACGATTTCGGCAGTGGCATGTCGTCGTTTGCGTATCTGCGCAAGCTACCGGTTCATTATTTGAAAATAGATGGCGAATTCATTGCGCATATTCACGACGATCCGGTTAGTCGTGTCATGGTGGAATCGATGGCCAAGGTAGCGCGCACTATGGAAATTTCGACTGTAGGTGAATTTGTAGAATCCGCCGCGCTGGCCGACGCGTTAACTGAATTGGGCATTAACTATGCTCAAGGTTATGGTTTGCATATGCCTGAGCCGTTAGAAAACCTCTGACTGTCGGTTCCCTTGTTCGTTTCCGCATTTCCCAGCAACTTAACGTTGCGTAAGTTGGCCAGCAAGTGCCTGTCTCTCCACCATTATTTATCATCAAATTTTACTCTTGCGCATGCGAGTGTTCGCGATCAGGTGTGCTGAGCGGCACCTCGTTACAACGCCTAACATCGCGAAATTTGAGTTTTAGAAAACTGCGCTCATTAATAAAATATGTATATTTATTAACATTTTATAGGTGTTTACGCCTATTTTTTAACGGGATTAAACAAAATATAGTGAGTACTGTTTCCTTGTGGTGGCTGGACTATATGCAAAATACTTCTCCAGTTTTGACTGCCGAACATGAAATGTATCGCGAGCAACTACAGAAATTTGTTCGGCGAGAGATTGTTCCGAACGTTGAGGACTGGGAGGAGGCCGGCCGAGTCCCGCGATTGGTCTACAAAAAGGCAGCTCAAGCAGGTGTTCTTGGATTAGGTTTTCCAGAGGAGTGGGGAGGGTTCCCAGGGGATCGGCTTTACGCGATTGTTTTGCAGCAAGAGTTGGCTCGAGGAGGGGCCGGCGGAGTTGTGGCAGCTTTGCTGAGCCACACAATATCTATGCC
>NZ_JAJUWR010000125.1 GCF_021390545.1 Algoriphagus sp. AGSA1
TCGCAGACGTATTGGCTTAACGTGAACGACCCTGGCTTTCCATTTGTGGGTGTTATTGAGCATACAAATTTCGATTCGCCCGATCATTACAATGGGTCGCACATTGCGTATCTTTCGCGTTATCTTGCCGTTGAAGATCCTGTTTGGGATTACTCGGATGAGCAGTATTTTGACTTTGCTATGAAGCATTTGAAGCGAATGTTTCCACAGTTGGATGATTCGTGGGTGGTTGACTATAAAGTGTGGCGGGCTGAATATGCCCAGCCGGTTACGGAGCGAGGTTATTCGAGTTACTTGCCGGGCAGAAGCACACCTTTTGAAAATGCTTTTGTTTCTACAATGGCACATATCTACCCGGAGGATCGCGGTACAAATTATGCTATACGAGAAGGGCTTGCGGTAGCTAAGCATATGGTGGAGTGCAGATGAGGCTTTTTCGCTTGCTGCTTCCCTATATTTCATTTGTGTTGGTTTTAGGGGTCATTTTCTACAGTTTCTTGAACTCTGCCACTTATAGAGTTGGGGATGGCGGAGAGTACTATGCGCTCTACTACGCCTGGGTTGAGACGCTACGGCCCTGGATGACAGCGTCTTCTTTCGAGGCGTATGAAGTTTTTGTAAATCAAAGTGAAATTTTGGGCCATGTTTCTGCGGATCGGCTGGCCAGTTCCTTTCCGTCGCTACGTGTTGGAGAGACAGCAGATTTTAATCATTTTTGGTTATATAGCTTTTTAGCGTTTTGTGTTGCTTTGCCCTTGTATCTGGTGGATGTTGCTATCGATGCGCACCATGGTTTTCTACTACTTCATCACATACTGCTAGCGGTTCTTTTTTCTATTGTATTTCGCTTTACCGGCTGGCGTGGTGTACTTGTAGTAGCCATCATGACTTTTTTTTCCCCCGTGCTTTGGTATTTAAATAAGGTACACACAGAGCTTTATACGTACGTCTTTACCTTACTTGCTGTTGTTCTATTTTCCCAATGTCGCTATCTTGCAAGCTCTTTTTGCTTGGCAGTAGCGTCAGCACAGAACCCCTCTTTTTCACTCGTCGCTTTTGTCCCGTTTTTTTATCGGGTGGTATGGTTAAGATATAAACCATTTACATGGCAGGAGGTGTTTTGGGCTATTGGCGCTACAGTATTGGTGTTACTCCATCCAATATATTATTTTTTTCGCTATGGAGTTCCAACGCCACAATTATTGGCTGGGGGAGCTTCTTTGGGGGAGAGTCTTAATAGTTTTCATA
>NZ_JAJUWR010000126.1 GCF_021390545.1 Algoriphagus sp. AGSA1
TCAAACGGGCAGGTGCCGACGGCATTCTCACGTACTTTGCCATGGATGCCGCCAGGATTCTGAAAGCCTAACCTTTTGAGTGCCGGGTTTGAATACCCGGCTAAACCTGCAATACAGTCGGCGCAGGCTTGCGCGCCGACTGCTGTTTTAGAACGGCGCGTCGTCGTCTGATGAGCTAACGGCCTTTTTGACGGTTGTTTTTTTGGCGGCCGCTTTCTTGGCTGTGGCTTTCTGCGCCGCTGTTTTGCTTGTTGCCTTCTTCGCCGCCGTCTTTTTGGCAGCTGTTTTAGTGGCGGCTTTTGTTGCGGTTTTCTTGCCGGCGGCTTTTTTGGCCGCACCACCCTTGCCGGGTGCGCGTGCTTCAAATTCGAAGCCCACTTTACCGTTAGCCTGTTTCACCAGGAACGCCTTGAATTTGCGGTTGGTGCGGCTGGAAACAAATCCGTCGAGCAAGTCGGTTTTGCCTTCACTTAGCAACTTGCGCACCTGTTCGGGCGACACTTCCTGTTGCAGGATCATTTTGCCGGTACGGAAGTCGCAGGATTTTTCCGGGCCGACCGATTTTTCGCACACGTAATTCATGCCATGTTCGAACACCCGTGCCCCACATTTGGGGCAGTCGCCCAAAGAGGTTTGGTCGGAGAAGTCGACCGGTTCTTTGTCGTCTTCATCGTTTTGGCCGAAATCGAACTCCAGTTTGTACTCATCGGTAATACGCAGCAAAGCGGCGAATGGACGCCCCATTTTGCTGATAAACCCCGGCAGCGGGCCCAGTGTTTTTTCTTGCAGCAGCGTTTCAACTTCGTCAATTTCGAAGGTGCGCCCGCCCGGGTGTTTGCCGATTGAGAAGTCGCATGCCGTGCAGGCATAGCGTCGATAGTTTTCTTTCACGACACCGCCGCATTTGGGGCAGGGCGTTTGCAGGGTGGCATAGTCGCCCGGAACGGTATCGCGTTCGTATTCTTTGGCCCGCTTCACAATGATTTGCGTCATTTGCGCAATTTCACGCATGAAGGCTTCGCGGTCCAGTTGACGTTGTTCGATCTGCTTCAGGCGTCGCTCCCAGTCGCCGGTAAGCTCCGGCGAGGTCAGTTCACTGACCCCAAGGCCGGAAAGGAGTGTCATGAGCTGGCGTGCTTTCGCACTGGGCACCATTTCCCTGCCTTCGCGCCGTAAATAGCCTTCGTTCAACAAACCTTCAATAATGGCGGCGCGGGTTGCCGGCGTCCCCAGGCCGCGCTCAGAC
>NZ_JAJUWR010000127.1 GCF_021390545.1 Algoriphagus sp. AGSA1
TCTTGCTCCCAACAGAAAAACCTGGCAGGTTTAGCGCACACACGGTTTTCATTTGGAACAGAAAAACCTGCCAGGTTTGCGTCTTCGGGTCTTGTTGAAACAGTTGTGTATTTCTTGCTCCCAACAGGAAAACCTGGCAGGTTTAGCGCACCCACGGTTTTCTTTTGGAACAGAAAAACCTGCCAGGTTTGCGTCTTCGGGTATTGTTGAAACAGCTGTATATTTCTTGCTCCCAACAGGAAAACCTGGCAGGTTTGGTACACACACGGTTTTCATTTGGAACAGAGAAACCTGCCAGGTTTGTATCTTTGGGTATTGTTGAAACAGCTGTGTATTTCTTGCTCCCAACAGGAAAACCTGGTAGGTTTGGTACACACACGGTTTTCATTTGGAACAGAAAAACCTGCCAGGTTTGCGTCTTCGGGTCTTGTTGAAACAGCTGTGTATTTCTTGCTCCCAACAGGAAAACCTGGCAGGTTTAGTGCACACACGGTTTTCATTTGGAACAGAAAAACCTGCCAGGTTTGTGTCCTTGGGTTTTGTTGAAACAGCTGTATATTTCTTGCTCCCAACAGGAAAACCTGGTAGGTTTAGCGCACACACGGTTTTCATTTGGAACAGAAAAACCTGCCAGGTTTGCGTCTTCGGGTCTTGTAAAACAGCTATATATTCCTCATTCCCAACAGGAAAACCTGGCAGGTTTAGCGCACACACGGTTTTCATTTGGAACATAAAAACCTGCCAGGTTTGTGTCCTTGGGTATTGTTGAAACAGCTGTGTATTTCTTGCCCCAACAGAAAAACCTGGCAGGTTTAGCGCACACACGGTTTTCATTTGGAACAGAAAAACCTGCCAGGTTTGTGTCCTTGGGTATTGTTGAAACAGCTGTGTATTTCTTGCTCCCAACAGAAAAACCTGGCAGGTTTAGCGCACACACGGTTTTCATTTGGAACAGAAAAACCTGCCAGGTTTGCATCTTCGGGTCTTGTTGAAACAGCTGTGTATTTCTTGCTCCCAACAGAAAAACCTGGCAGGTTTAGCGCACACACGGTTTTCATTTGGAACAGAAAAACCTGCCAGGTTTGTGTCCTTGGGTTTTGTTGAAACAGCTGTGTATTTCTTGCTCCCAACAGAAAAACCTGGCAGGTTTAGCGCACACACGGTTTTCATTTGGAACAGAAAAACCTGCCAGGTTTGCGTCTTCGGGTCTTGTTGAAACAGTTGTGTATTTCTTGCTCCCAACAG
>NZ_JAJUWR010000128.1 GCF_021390545.1 Algoriphagus sp. AGSA1
GCTTTAGCCGCCTCAGGCTCGGCACCCATCACGGTAAAATATACCTTTGCATGAGCGTAATCGGCAGACAACTCAACGCCAGTTAGCGTAATAAGCCCCGCCCGCGATACATCAACCTCGCGTTGGATCAGAATCGCAAGGTCTTTTTGTATCTGGTCAGCCAACCGCGTGTTGCGGCTGGTGGCGGGTTTTGACTTGTGACGTCCCATATTTACAGCGTCCGAGCGACTTCCTTGATTTCAAATACTTCAAGCTGATCGCCCACCTCAAGATCAATACTACTCTTCAAAGTAATACCGCAATCAAAGCCGGCTTTAACTTCTTTAACGTCGTCTTTGAAGCGACGCAAGGAATCGATTGCACCTGTCCAGATGACGACATTGTTGCGCAACAAGCGTACTTGCGCGTCGCGGCGAACGACACCATCGGTAACCATACAACCGGCAATATTGCCGACCTTGGAAATAGTAAACACTTCACGAATGTCGACCGAGCCGATCACTTCTTCACGCTGCTCAGGAGCAAGCATGCCCGACATGGCTTTACGAACATCGTCGATAGCGTCGTAAATGATGTTGTAGTAGCGCAAATCGATGCCGTTGTTTTCAGCCAGCTTCTTCGCACTTTGTTCCGCGCGCACATTGAAACCGATGATGACGGCATTCGAAGCGATCGCCAGGTTCACGTCACTTTCAGAGATACCACCCACAGCAGCATGCACAACCTGAACCCGAACCTCTTCGGTTGAAAGTTTAAGCAATGACTGCACCAATGCTTCCTGCGAACCTTGAACGTCGGTTTTAACGATAAGCGCTAACGTTTGGCTGCCTTCGCCCATGTTTTCAAACATGGATTCAAGCTTGGCTGCCTGTTGACGTGCCAGCTTGACATCACGGAACTTGCCCTGACGGAACAAGGCGATTTCACGTGCCTTGCGTTCATCGGCCATCGCAATCACTTCATCACCGGCGGCCGGCACTTCCGTTAAGCCCTGAATTTCAACTGGAATGGACGGGCCTGCGGTGTTTACCGGCTTACCGTTCTCATTCAACATCGCGCGAACCCGACCATAGCTGGCACCCGCCAAAATGGAATCGCCACGGGTTAATGTGCCGCTTTGAACCAATACAGTCGCAACCGGTCCTCGGCCCTTATCGAGTCGCGCCTCAATGACGATACCCTTGGCAGGCGCCTCTACAGGTGCCTTAAGCTCAAGGATCTCCGCCTGCAATAACACATGTTC
>NZ_JAJUWR010000129.1 GCF_021390545.1 Algoriphagus sp. AGSA1
CACTGAAGCCGCGGCCGTTGCCTGTTTATATGCAGCCCTCGTCACCGTTGTCGCCCTGCGCGACCTCACCTTAAAAGGGTTGCTGGACGCAGCCATCAGCACGGTTCGCTTCAGTGCCCAAATACTCATTATCGTGGCCTGCGCCGGTGTTTTCTCGTGGATGATTACGGTTAATCAAATCCCCACCCAACTCGTGCAATGGATTACCGAAGCCGATTTGGCAACCTGGCAATTACTCATGGTCATTAACCTGTTGCTATTGCTGATCGGTTGCGTGCTCGATCCGCTCTCGGCCATTTTGCTGCTCAGCCCATTGCTCGTGCCCATCACCGTCGCTGCAGGCATCGACCCCATCCATTTCGGCATGATCCTAACGCTTAACCTGGCCATCGGATTATTTACGCCGCCGTTCGGCATCAACATTTTTGTCATGCAGTCACTTTTTAATACGCCGCTTACCACCATCTATCGCGGCATTACGCCCTTCCTGATCTTGTATTTCATTGCCTTGCTTGCGGTTACCTATCTTCCCGGCATATCGCAATTCGGCGTGGATCTGCTGATGTAATAATTGCATTTGCAATAGTTGCTTATGCAATTATAATATTCACACATAAGAACACAGGAGACAACATGGATACCGTCGCTAATCCCCAAGAGGCCGTCCGCGATAACTTTCGCGCCATGATGCGGCAATACCCGGCAACCGTCACCATCATTACCAGCCACATGAATGGGGTTGATCACGGCATGACGGCAACCGCGGTCACGTCCGTCTCAATGGACCCGCCGTCACTACTGGTGTGTCTGAACAACCGCACTTATTTGCATGAAATGCTTCAGCATCAGCCTCACTTTGCGGTCAACGTCCTGGCCAAAGGTCAGGTTGAACTGTCGGACGCGTTCAGCGGCAAAGTCAGCCCGGAAAAAAGGTTCGAGGCGGGGCACTGGGTTAAGCATGCGTCAGGGCTGATGACCCTGCATGGCGCGCACGCCAGAGTGATATGCAAACGCACCGTCGCCGTTCCGTACGGCACGCACACCCTTTTCATCGGGCAGGTCACCGACGCGTTCGTTTCAGATCAAACCTGCCCGTTGTTGTATGAAAACGCGAAGTACTGCAGCGCCCACCCCACCGTGTGACGCGCACAACATCCTGATATTGGAGACATCACAACATGAACGCCGAAGCCCTCGAAACCATCACAGACCAAACGACCACTACGCAAA
>NZ_JAJUWR010000130.1 GCF_021390545.1 Algoriphagus sp. AGSA1
GGCGCGGCTGTGTTGCAATCGTACGCACACCGTCGCGCCGACCTGCTGATTGACAAAAAAGCGCGAAACGACCTGGTTTCGCAGGCAGACCACGAGGCTGAAGCCGCCATTATCGACGTCCTGAACTCAAGTACCAACACGTTTGGCATTATCGCGGAAGAGTCAGGCGGCACGACCCGGGAAACCGCAACATGGTACATTGATCCGCTGGACGGCACCACCAATTTCCTGCACGGAGTGCCGCATTATGCCGTGTCCATTGCACTGGTCGCCCATCGCGGTGCGATCGTGAACGGTGCACCGCTTGAACACGACACCCCCGTTGTTGCTGTCGTTTACGACCCCAACCAAGAGGAAATATTTTCGGCGTTATACAACACCGGCGCCTGGCTGAACGATCATCGCATCCAGTGTTCGCAAACAGAGTCGCTGGCTGAGGCACTACTGGCCACCGGGCTTCCATTTCGAGACTTTAGCTTCGCCGACAACTATATGCCGACGTTGCATGACGCGATACACACAAGCCGCGGCGTGCGGCGTTTCGGTTCTGCAGCACTCGATTTGGCCTGGACGGCATGCGGTCGCTTTGACGGCTACTGGGAAATGGGTTTGGCCTCGTGGGATGTCGCTGCGGGCACATTACTGGTACGTGAGGCTGGTGGCGTTGCGGAAGACCTGCATCATCAAGAACCCTGGCCTATAGGCGGTTATGTTTATGCCGCCAACAAGAACCTGGCGCCGGCGCTTCACACTATGGCTGCCGCCCATTTAACATAGATATACTTGTGCGCATTCAAACGAGTCCTTATCATGAAATTAATCGAACCGCTTATTGCCTGGAAGGATGAAATGACGGCTTTACGCCGGGACATTCATGCGCACCCGGAGCTGGCCTACGAAGAAGTGCGAACATCCGATGTTGTCGCCAAAAACCTTGAGTCATGGGGTATCCCTGTGCATCGCGGCCTTGGTATTACCGGCATTGTGGGAACCATTAAGGGTCGCAACGAGAACGGGAAGGCAGTGGGATTACGTGCCGACATGGACGCACTTCCCATGCAGGAAACGAATACATTCGAACATGCCAGCAAACATGAAGGCAAAATGCACGCCTGCGGACACGACGGCCACACCGCGATGTTGTTGACTGCCGCACGCTACCTGGCTGAAAACCGCGATTTCGACGGCACCATATATGTTATTTTCCAGCCAGCCGAAGAAGGCTTCAGC
>NZ_JAJUWR010000131.1 GCF_021390545.1 Algoriphagus sp. AGSA1
ATATTGCACCCCAAGTTGGGCGCCCCATTGCGTAAAGCCATTGAAAAAGGCGCGGCGCTGGTGCCGTCGTCCAAGAAAATGGGGGGTGTGGGTGCTGCAATCGACGTGCCCCTGGGCCATAAAGATGCGGCCTATGTGCGTACCCACTTCGACGCGGTAGAAGCACGCGTATCCGACGCACCGCGCGCCAATGAAATTGTGGTGGCTGTGGCCGTCACTGATTCCGGCCGCCCCTTGCCGCGCGTAGGTGGGCTTACCAAGGATGAAATCAAAGGCGAAGACGGTTTGCGTTAAAAATCATGTGCACCGCGCGCTTAATTAAAGGGCGCGGCATATAACAGGAGGAACAACATGGCAGCAGCAGCTCCCGAAGCCAAATCCGGCAAAGTAGTCATAAAAAATATTGGTTTGCTATTGTCGGGTGACCTCGACAACCCCATTCTTGAGGCCGACACCATTGTGGTGAACGACGGCCGCATTGCGGCGGTAGGTAAATACAAAGATTGCGATGTGGAAGGGGCCGATCGCGTGATTGATTGCCGGGGTACTGCGTTGGCGCCTGGCCTAATCGACTCGCACGTTCACCCCGTAGCGGGCGACTGGACGCCGCGCCAGGGTCAAATCGGCTGGATCGACTCAACCCTGAACGGTGGGGTGACCACCATGATATCGGCCGGCGAAGTGCATTACCCCGGTCGCCCAAAAGATATTGTGGGCTTGAAGGCGTTGGCGATCACCTCGCAGCGTGCCTTTGAAAATGCCCGCCCAGGTGGTGTGAAAGTCTTGGCCGGTGCGCCGGTGATTGAAAAGGGCATGGTCGAGTCCGACTTCAAAGACCTGGCCGATGCGGGTGTGAAGCTGCTGGGTGAGATCGGCCTGGGTAGCGTGAAGGCGGGTGACGAAGCCGCTGAAATGGTGAAGTGGGCGCGCAAATACGGTATTCAAAGCACGATTCACACCGGCGGCCCGTCCATTCCAGGTTCGGGTCTCATCGACAAAGATGTGGTGTTGGAAGCCGACGCCGACATTATCGGCCACATTAACGGCGGTCACACGGCGTTGCCCTATAAACATGTGTGTGAATTGTGTGAGCGTTCCACGCGCGGCATTGAAATTGTGCATAACGGTAATGAGCGCATTGCCATTCTGACGGCGCGTCATGCCCATGAACTGGGCTGTTTGCACCGTGTCATTCTGGGCACCGACGGCCCGGCCGGCTCGGGTGTGC
>NZ_JAJUWR010000132.1 GCF_021390545.1 Algoriphagus sp. AGSA1
GCCCCAGTTATGAAGAGGGGATGACCATTTCTTTTCGATTCTTCTGGTGGCGAGATAAACCAGTTTCAGAAGGGCCATATCGTTGGGAAAAGCTCCCTTGGTCTTGGTCACTTTTCTGATCTGTCTGTGGTACCCTTCTACAGCATTTGTGGTATAGATCATTTTTCTTATTGGTTTGGTATAGGCAAAGAAGGTACTCAGACGCTCCCAGTTGCTGTTCCAGGAGCGGATTACCACTGGATACTTCTTCCCCCATTTCTCTTCCAGTTCCAACAACTCAGACTCTGCCTGATCTTTGGTGTCTGCCCCGTAGATACCTTTAAGGTCACGTGCAAACTCCTTTTGCTCTTTGCTGGCCACGTACTTTAGGCTATTGCGGATTTGGTGGACGATACAGAGCTGCACCTCTGCTTTCGGGAATATAGACTGGATTGCCTCTGGAAAACCCGTTAGGTTGTCCGTACAGGCTATCAGAATGTCTTTTACCCCACGGTGCTGAAGATCGCTGAGCACTTGGAGCCAAAAGTTGGCTCCCTCGCTTTCTGAAAGGTACATCCCCAGGATCTCCTTTCTGCCTTCCTTGTTGATCCCCAACACGTTGTAAAGGGCTTTATGCCTGACTTTACCTTCTTCCCGTACCTTGAAATGCATCGCGTCAAGCCATACGATACAGTAAACATCCTCCAGAGGGCGATTTTGCCACTCTTTGACTTTGGGAACGACCCTGTCGGTAATCTCGCTGATAACCTCCGTGGACACCTCGGTATCATACATCTCCTTGATATGGGCAGATATATCACGCATGCTGCTACCCATTCCATAGAGGGCTATAATCTGGTCTTCAAGGCTGTCTGCCAATATCCGTTGCCTCTTCTCTATGATCTTCGGTGCAAAGCTACTGTCACGGTCTTGAGGTGTATCTAGCTTCACTTCACCAAGGCCACTCTTGACAGTCTTCCTGCCTATGCCGTTTCGCTTGTTTCCTGATGACCAACCATTTTCTTCATCCCGGAGATGATCTTCCATCTCTGCCTGAAGAGCCTCTTCCAAAAACTCTTTGAGAATGGGGGCTAAAGCACCTTGCTTGCCGAAAAGGTTCTCTCCTGACAAAAACTGTTTTAATACTTTTTTCTTGAATGCTGATTCTTGTTCTTTCATACTGCTCTATCTTAAAAACTTTAACTAATTTTCAAAGTCTTAGACAGAGTTTAGATTACAGTCTC
>NZ_JAJUWR010000133.1 GCF_021390545.1 Algoriphagus sp. AGSA1
CATGATATTTACGAATCGCCAACAGGCCTGCATATTCGCCTTGCGCTCCGGAGTTAGGCTGAAGCGACACGGCATCGTACCCGGTAATTTCGGCCAGTTGGTGTTCAAGGTCGGCCAAAAGCAAGCGGTATCCCCGGGTTTGATCTTCGGGCGCAAAGGGATGAATCTGTGCGAACTCAGGCCAGCTCACCGGCATCATTTCAGCCACGGCATTCAACTTCATGGTGCATGAACCCAATGGGATCATGCCATGCACCAAAGAGTAGTCTTTATTTTCAAGGCGCTTCAAATAGCGCAACATCTCGGTTTCAGAATGGTAGCGGTTAAACACCGGGTGGCTCAAAAATGCATCCGTACGGCGCCATTGCGCCTTAATTCCGGTTTCATCGTTCTGAGCCACTTGCTGGTCCAGCGCTTTGAAATCCACGTTGCAGACTTTACCGGTAAAAACGCATAACAAATCCGCCACATCACTTAGGGTCGTGGTTTCGTCCAGGCTAATCCCCAAACCGCCGGCGCCGACCCGGCGCAAATTCATGTCGTGATCCAGCGCGCGTTGATAGATTCCGGCCTGTTGATCGCCAACCGTAACGCACAAGGTGTCAAAATAAGATGCGTTCGTCGAAAAACCATTCTGTGCCAAGGCTGCCGCCAGCAAACGCGTTAAACGGTGAATGCGCTCGGCAATTTTCTTCAAGCCCGTGGCGCCATGATAAACCGCATATAAACTTGCCATATTGGCAAGCAAAGCCTGGGCGGTACAAATATTCGATGTGGCCTTCTCACGCCGAATGTGTTGCTCCCGCGTTTGCATGGCCATACGCAGGGCCGTTTTTCCGCGCTGGTCGACCGACACGCCAATCACACGCCCAGGCACCATTCTGCGCAAGGCGTCGGTTGTGGCAAAGAAAGCGGCGTGCGGACCCCCAAACCCCATGGGCACGCCAAACCGCTGAGACGAACCAAACACAATATCCGCCCCCATAGCGCCGGGGGGACGCAGCAAAACCAAAGCCATAAGATCACTGGCTACAGAAACGAGCGCCTGCTGTGATTTTGCCGCTGCGATGAACGGTTCCAGCTCAGGCACATCGCCATAGGTGCCGGGATATTGCAACAACACGCCAAAGACATCGTATTGATCAATATTGGCGGCATGATCCACCACCACGTCGAAGCCGTAATAGCGCGCACGTGTTTGCAGAACATCCACCGTTTGAGGG
>NZ_JAJUWR010000134.1 GCF_021390545.1 Algoriphagus sp. AGSA1
GTATTGTCACGCTAGTCGCGTTGGTCACCTTTCTTGCCATTGTGGTGTGGGCTTTCTCAAAAGGCCGCAAGAAAGCGAACAAAGACGCTTCCATGCTTCCGTTTATGCAGCCGGATGAAGACAACCTGAGCAACGACAAGAAAAAGACACCTGGCACGCAAGAAAAAGGGGATTCTCATGACTGATTTCGTGAGCAGTTTTTGGGCTTATTTCATTGCCATCATGACGGCGGCGGGAATTATTTTCTGTGTCTGGTTGCTGTTTACCCAGCGTCGCTGGCTGGGCAAGGAAGTGAAAGAAACCAAGAACACCGGGCACGTGTGGGATGGCAATCTCATGGAGTTGAACAATCCCGTGCCGCGCTGGTGGACCGTGTTTTATCTGGCCTTATGTGTTTTTAGCGTGGGTTATTTGGTTCTGTATCCCGGCCTGGGCATTTTTAACGGGATTTTGAATTACTCAACGGCTCAGGAGGTTAAGCAGTCGCAGGAAGCGTTGTCTGAACGTATTCGTCCGTTCTACGCGCGTTACGAGGCCATGCCTATTGAGCAGGTTGCGGCCGACCCGCAGGCCCGGCAGATTGGCGAGCGTCTATTCTTGAATAACTGTGCGCAATGTCATGGGTCGGATGCGCGCGGGTCGGTCAGTTTTCCGAACCTAACCGATAAAGATTGGCTTTATGGTGGTTCCCCCGACCAAATTATGACTTCCATTACCAAAGGGCGTCACGGTGTGATGCCGCCCATGAACGCACAAGTCAGTGCGAATCAGGCTGCGGATATTGCGCAATATGTTCGTTCACTTTCCGGCCTGGCCAGCGATCCGTTGCAGGTCGTAAGAGGAAAGAAAGGTTTTGAGAATAATTGCGTGGCCTGCCACGGTGTTGACGGCAAGGGTAACCAGGCGCTGGGTGCGCCAAATCTTACCGACGACGTCTGGCTTTATGGTAGTTCGGCGGATGTCATTGTGAACACTATTCTGAATGGTCGCGATAACCAGATGCCGGCTCAAGAGGGAGTGCTGACTCCTGAACAGATTCGTATGTTGGCGGCCTGGGTATGGGGGCGATCAAATTCACCGCGTTAACCAGGCCGTATATCGTCGCGTTTTCAAGCAGGAGCGCTCATGGATAAGGAACCTATTGCTCAGTCGGAGGACCTGACCCAGACGGGTCAGGGTGCCGCGCCCGCGTGGCAGCCTCCCAGGGTGGCGCCCGCGCCG
>NZ_JAJUWR010000135.1 GCF_021390545.1 Algoriphagus sp. AGSA1
CGTCTATTCCAGGATCTGTTTTCCTGCCAGCAAACTGAAGACCTGTGATTACCTGCTCACCTATCACGGGCTTGAATTCCAGGTTCAGGACCTGTACAGGTACATGGACAAGCTTTACAACAATTATAAGGAAACTGTCCAGCTGATCAGCTTTGAACACACCAAGCGCATACTGGGGGGCAGTATCAACATTGTTTTTTACGATGTCACCACTCTTTATTTTGAAGTGGATCAGGAGGACGACCTGAGAAAGACCGGGTTTTCCAAGGAAGGCAAGCATCAGAATCCACAGATCGTTTTGGGTCTGTTGGTTGGACAGGAAGGATACCCGCTGGCTTACGAGGTTTTTGAGGGCAATAAGTTTGAAGGGCACACCATGATTCCTGTCATAGAGACTTTTAGAAGGAAATATGGCTTACCGGCTCCGATAGTTGTTGCTGATTCAGGATTACTGTCCAGGGGCAATGTTCAAGAATTGCGTGATAATGGATATGGGTTTATTCTGGGGGCAAGACTAAAATCCTCCCCGGATAAAAAGAAAGAGAAGGTACTGGCTCTTGGGCTTGAAAACGGGGAGAGCAAATCCCTGGACTGGGAAGATGGGCTCAGAGTGGTTGTCAGTTATTCGGACAGGAGAGCCAAAAAGGACAGAATCAACAGGGAGAAGGGGCTCAAAAGGCTCGAAAAACAACTTAAAAGCGGAAAGCTCAACAAAACCCACATCAACAACAGGGGCTACAATAAGTATCTTAAAATGGAAGGCGAGGTAAAGATTGCCTTGGATATGGGCAAGTTTGAACAGGACGGAAAATGGGATGGTCTCAAAGGATATATTACCAACACAAACCTCGACAAAGACGGGGTCATTGAAAACTACAAAAACCTATGGAAAATTGAAAAAGCGTTCAGGATAACCAAAAATGAAATCAAAGTCAGACCGGTTTTTCATTATAAACAACGTAGGATCGAAGCGCATATCAGCATCGCATTCGTTGCTTACAAAGTGTATAAAGAGCTTGAAAGGCAATTGCTCGAAAAAGAATCAACACTCTCCCCACAGAAAGCAATAGAAATAGCAAAGGGAATTTATACTGTTGAGATCCAACTCAAATCTTCCGGCAAAAAGCTAAGAAAGACCTTGCTTCTGAACCAAAGTCAGCGAAAACTGGCAAAAATGTTCGGTTTTTGATTTTGGGTGTCCCAGTGTCGAAGTCAGG
>NZ_JAJUWR010000136.1 GCF_021390545.1 Algoriphagus sp. AGSA1
CATATGACCGGTAAATTTAGGATCGTCGTCGCCGAACAGGGCATGGCGAACAACCGATCGTACGCCGTCGGCACCGATAATCAGATCGGCTTCAAAGCTGCTGCCGTCGTCAAAATGCGCCACTGCTTTGTCGCTGGTTTGCGAAACACCGGTACAACGAATTGAAAACGTGACTTTATTGCGATCGACCATGTCTGCAAGGAGATGATGCAGATCGGCCCGATGCACGTGGAAGAATTCGGCACCGTACAAGCGTGGGCAATCACTTTTCAGGGGCATGCGAAATGTTTCTTCGGCCGTATCCCAGTTTCGTCCAACCAAAGCTTCCGGCAGGAAGCCAATCTTATTCAAGGCGTCCCACGCTCCGAAGGCTTTAATGACTTTGACGGCGTTGGGTGTCATTTGTATGCCGGCCCCTACCTCGCCGAACTCAGCGGCTCGTTCGAACAAGTGGTAGTCGATACCGCGTTGACTTAATGCCACTGCGGTTGCGACACCACCAATGCCGCCGCCGATAATGCCTACTTTCAATGGTTTCCGGTAGCCGGCTCGATTTGGTGGCTGAGGCTGGAGCGGCTTTCTGGAAGGCCAGTGGCAATCGAGATCGTGCCAGTGTGTGGCAAATCGGGTTGACGCCATTCTTGCGCTGGACGTTTCCCAACAATATGTATCTTGAGGCTGGAGTTGGCATCAATCGTTTTTCTCATACGCGTTTTGCCGACAAGACTTTATCGACCCAGTTTCAGTTTGGTACACACATAGGAGCAGGTGTGAACTTGTCTTCAGCCGGTCGCCTGGGGTTGCGTTACTCCCATTACTCTAATGCGGCAAATACACGCCCGAATGATGGGCTCGACGTGATTCAGCTTACATACAGCCACGCGTTTTAGCCGACATTTGGCCTTCGATTTTGTTCAGCGCATAACATTGTTGAAATGCGCGTAGTTCATTACCATAGTGGGCATTACATTAACGAGCTAACTTAACGAGCTAACGGGGGCCACGCATGAGCGACAAACCAAATGAAAATGAACCGGTGAGTTCCCCGAGCGGCACGAATCCGCAGGTTCAGAAGATGCTGGCCTCATTGAGTGATCGTTGGGGTTGGTTTGTTGCGCTGGGCGTTGCGATGGTGGTGTTGGGTATGGTGGCGCTGGGGCATGTGGTTGCGGCCACTTTGGTAAGCGTACTGTTTATCGCAGTCCTGATGATAAT
>NZ_JAJUWR010000137.1 GCF_021390545.1 Algoriphagus sp. AGSA1
TCTGGTAGCCCCCGCTATAACACCAAAGACTATTACCCATCGATAAGCCATAAAGCTTTTACAACACACCACCCATTCCCGGTAGCTACATCATTAAGCAACTAGTTTTGCGCAACAAACTCATTACAGTTCAAGATCCACCATCACCGCTGATGGCCCTGTCATCTTCCTTATCGAGAACGGGGGTCAACAAATCCAGAACATCCACACCCAATGCATGGGCGATTCGTTCAAGACCATCAATACTGATATTGGTAACGCACCGCTCAAGCTGAGAAACATACGTTCGATGAAAATCAGCCAACTCAGCCATACGTTCCTGGCTGAGGCCTCGTTCGATACGCAATCGCTTCAAATTCGCAGCTATTCGATTACGCGCTGCATTTTGTTTGGAAACAGTGTTCGTGCTCATGCACGAAGAGTGGCGGACTACTGCATAATCTACTACAGTATGTAACTCTACTGTTTTTATATCTCAATAAAATGGTAAATAAAGTATGAATGAAGAACCAAAGCTAATGCATACAATGCTTGCCTGCATCAGCACTCCCATTCTTTATATTTTGTTAATTTTTTTAATTCCAATGGCTATGTCGCTCTATGGCATAGTGATAGGCCCGGTCAATCCGATCATGACAGCCACTGAAGAAAGCCCGAGCGTGCTGTCCGTTGGCGTGGTGAATTCTTCAAGGGATGACAGAGATATGGACAACAAATTAAAAACTTTAGTTTTTGTTATCGTTTCATTTTTATTCGGCTTTTTCATTAGCCCCACGATGTATCCCAAGCTATTCGGGTATAAATACCAAGAAGAATGCCTTATCAACCTTCAATCCAGCAACCAACTAGCCGCTGTCGGATGTCTTCGCTTATACCCCAGCATTGATGATAAAGACTAATTTACGATGCAATACGCATAATTAGGAACAAACGCAATCGAATATAGACAGAAGGCACATGAGCCTGAAGCAAAATTGCGCTACAGCGATGTCATCGCCAGAACGAAGACTGTATTCCGCAATAAAGTAGGAACCATAAAGAGTCTTACCCGGTGTCTCACAACTACTTCGCCCCAAATTGGACAGAGAAAATCACATTACCCGTTAAACGGGTGGATGCTCATTGGGAGTTCTTTTATGGTGGCGACGTACCCGTTCAAGACGGATGCCTCGCCGAGTTGACTATAGATG
>NZ_JAJUWR010000138.1 GCF_021390545.1 Algoriphagus sp. AGSA1
CATGCCAATAAAGTGCAATCTCAAAAGTAGGCAACTCCAGCGGCACCGGCTTGATCACCAAGTCGTAATGCTGCGCCAGCGTTTCCGCCAAAAGTACCGGCGCACACCACACCATATCCGACGAAATAATAAAATGGGGCGCAGACAGGTATTGAGGCAGTCTTAATTTAATGTTGTTGCGCGCGCCCGCCTCAATCAAAGCCTTCTCAATCACCAGATGGCCGCTACCGGAATACTCCACCAATAAATGGTGCTGCCGTCGAAACAGGTCGTGAGTGAGCTTCTTTTTAGCCAGCGGATGACCCTTGCGCATGACGCAAACATAATATTGTTTAAACAATACTTTTCGGTGGATGGCTGTTTCAAGAGACGGCAAGAAACCCAAGGCCAGGTCAATACGCCCCGTAGCCAAACCGCTCAGCGTGTCGTCAATCGGTTGGAATGTAGTGCGGATTCGCACGCCAGGAGCAACTTTGGTCACTTCTTGCAGAATACGAGGGAAGTACACGACCTCACCGATATCCCGTGTACGAATCGTGAATTGACGACGTGCTGCGGTAGGATCGAATGGGGTATGGACATTCGACGCCTTGCGCACCATTGCCAACGCCCCCATTAGGGGCTGGGCAAGCTCT
This sequence comes from Algoriphagus sp. AGSA1, assembly GCF_021390545.1. Classification (GTDB taxonomy): domain Bacteria; phylum Bacteroidota; class Bacteroidia; order Cytophagales; family Cyclobacteriaceae; genus Algoriphagus. The sequence goes on from NZ_JAJUWR010000138.1 coordinate 636, forward strand.
ACGGCGTAAGGAGTCGGCTCCATACGTCGCCCTACCTGAGTAAAAAGCTTGTCGCCGTACTCAAGCCGCAAACGCTTCAGAGCACTACTAACCGCCGCCTGGGTAACACCCAGGTTGTCGGCGGCTTGAGTCACAGACCTGTCGCGCCACATCGCTTCAAAAATGTAGAGCAGATTCAGGTCTTTCATCGAGACTTTAAACCCCCATGTATTGATGCACGATGTCGGGGTTTTGCTTCAAATCGGCATTCGTGCCGCTCCACACAACCCGGCCTTTCTCCAGAATATAGTGTCGATCGGAGAATGTAGTTAGGGCACTGACGTTTTTATCCACCACAATTTGCGACACGCCCTCTTTCTTGAGCGCGGTCAACGCCTGCCAGATTTCGGCACGAACAATAGGCGCCAGCCCTTCGGTCGCCTCGTCCAGCACCAAAAGACGCGGGTTGGTCATCAGGGCGCGACCTATTGCCAGCATTTGCTGCTCTCCGCCCGACAACTGACTACCCAGGTTCGATTTACGTTCTTCGAGCCGAGGGAAAAAACCATATATA
>NZ_JAJUWR010000139.1 GCF_021390545.1 Algoriphagus sp. AGSA1
GGAAAACGTTGCGCAAACTGGTATGAAGCGGTAACCGTAACGGAAACCCCTACATCACCGCCCATACAGTCTACGGCGATTCGAATCTTCTTATGTGGCATTAATTAGGCAACCTGACAGCAGATTGCTGAAATACCGGTTTATTCGTCGTTCTTTGTTTTCAGCACTTTACGGCCACGATAGAAACCGTTGGGGCTGATGTGATGACGAAGATGCAATTCGCCTGTGTTTGGCTCGATCGCTGTGGGAGGCGTGGTAAGAGAATCGTGCGCACGATGCATTCCGCGCTTGGACGAACTCTTTTTATTTTGTTGAACAGCCATGATGACTCCTGGTAAAGGGGTGTTTTACCCCCGGGGTTAATTCAAAATAATCAATTCTTTTTAAGCTGCTCAAGCACCGAGAATGGTGATTGACGCCTGGTTTCCTGTTCCTGGGAAGAGGCAGACCGATCTGCCTGAATTCCGTTATCCGACGGGCACTCGTGATGCTTTGGCACATAAGGCATCGCCAGGATCAGTTCGTCTTCAACAAAGCCTAGCACGCTAAACCGTTTTGACCCAACAATACGCTCGATACCGTCATCATCAAGATCGTCGGTCTCCTGCTCAGCCGGTGTTCGCACCAGCTCAACCCGGTTATCGACGTTGATATTGCAAATAAACGGACGCAGGCAACGCTGGCATTCAAGCATGGGTTCTGCGTGCGCGGTAACGTGCAAAAAGTACCGACCGGAAGCAGTGTTTTCACCTTCCAGCGTCCAGTTCACAAAGCTTTTACGCTGTGCATCAGGCTGGGCAAGCTGGCCATCCAGCATACGGGTAAACAACCCTAAAGGCGCCTGACCCTGCAAAAACGACCCCGCCCGCGCAAAACCAAGGGCGTCGATAAGTGAATCACTCACGGGTTGCTCTTTGCCTATTAAAGAAAACATTAGATAATACCGCTTTCACCACTCTTGCGTCAAACCTTCTGGAAGAACCCCGGCCTATGCGTCTGATTCTGGCATCAAGCTCACCTTACCGCCGCGCACTGCTTGAAAGACTGCGGTTGCCATTCGAAACCATTGCACCCGACATCGACGAAACTCCCCTGGAAAACGAAAGCCCGGTTGAGCTTGCTCTGCGGCTGGCGAAGGAAAAGGCAACGGTCATTGCCAAAATCAGCCCAAGTGCCGTCGTCATTG
>NZ_JAJUWR010000140.1 GCF_021390545.1 Algoriphagus sp. AGSA1
CCTCACGCGTCTGTATCAGGATATTCATTTGGGCCAAAGCGGCATTATTCAATTACTGGACCGCGACAATGTGGAACGACTCCGCGCCAATCATAGTGGCGTGTTGGCATCAGGACCGGAATTGAATTCCGAGAGTTATCAAAGCCTGTTGAGCAGCAAACCCGAACTTGGCTGGACGGTGGCCGTTAGCCAGCAATACCGCGATATTCTGGCACCCATCGAGGCGCGTGAGCAACAACAAAAATGGATTTACCTATTACTAACCAGTGTCGTGGTCGGCGTTCTGGCCTGGTTATTGAAAATGATCAGCGAGCAACAGAAAACCATTAGCGCGCTGCACCATGCACAAGACGAGAATCAGGCACTCATTGAACGACTTGAAACCGCACATCGACGCAGCAGCCTCGCAGCGTCGACCGACCACCTGAGTGGCCTTTTCAACCGCCGTCAACTTATGGAGATCGGCACACGCGTCATTACCCAACAGCGTGCCTGTCGAAAATTACTCGCCGTGCTGTTTATTGATCTTGATCGCTTCAAATCAATCAACGACACCTTAGGCCACAAAACAGGCGACCTACTTCTACAGGCGGTAGCCGGACGTATTAAGCGGCTTTTGGAGCCCGGCGATTATGCAGCAAGGTTCGGAGGCGACGAATTCGTGATCTTGCTGGCCGGGGATCGCACCGAGAATACGATTACAAGCTGGGTGCAAACATTAGTTGCGCGCCTTTCCGACACCTATGCACTTGATGGTACTGAACTCAATACCAGCCCAAGCGTAGGCGTATCAATATGTCCACGCGACGCCCAAAACATCGACGAATTGATACGCAGCGCTGACCACGCCATGTATTCAGCAAAACAATCCGGACGCGGGCAATATCGATTCTACGACCCGTCATTGAATACAAGTAGTCTGGAAGCCTTTCAAATTGAACAGTCACTTATTGAAGGGCTAAAAAAGCACGAGTTGGTATTGCATTATCAGCCGATGATCGACCTGGACACAATGCACATCGTAGGCTATGAAGGGCTCGTTCGATGGCAGCATCCGGACCACGGCATGATCTATCCCGACCGATTCATCACAATCGCCGAACGCAGCGGGCTGATAATCGAAATGGGTGAAGAGGTACTGCGTTTGGCGTGCGAGCAACTGAAAGCCTGGCGGCAAGAGGG
>NZ_JAJUWR010000141.1 GCF_021390545.1 Algoriphagus sp. AGSA1
GGCCTGCGTTGTACTGGTTCAGCGTTAAGCGCAATGACGCTCTTGCCGCATCCAGCGCCCGCTGCTGGCTCTGCTGTTCGCGGGCCAAACTATTCAGATCAACCAGATAGTCCTCAACTTCCCGTAATGCAGTCAACACAGTCTGCCTGTACACAGCAACCTGGGCCTCGTAACCCGCACGCGCTTGCTCTATTCGGGCTTCGCGCGCTCCGCCATCAAAAATTGTCATCGCCAACGCCGGGCCGAGCGACCAAAAACTAAAAGGCGCACTCAACCACTGCGCCCATTGGCCCGCTCTATAACCCCCCTCGGCCGTCAAGGTTAAGTTGGGGAACCAGGCCGACTGCGCCACGCCAATCTGCGCATTGGCCGCAGCCACTTGCCGCTCAGCCGACGCAATATCAGGTCGACGCTGCAAGAGCTCGGACGGCAAGCCCGCAGGAATGCTCGGAACGGCAACCGATACCGGCTCGGACGGCAACGAAAATTGTGAGGGTGGCTTGCCAAGTAAAACCGCCATTGCATTTTCCAGCTGCGCCCGCTGACGCCGCAGGGCTTGTTGCTGGGTTAATGCGTTATTCAATTGCACACGCGCCGACTCAACATCAAGTTGGGCTGCGACTCCGGCGTTCAGCCGGTTCTCGGTTGTTTGCAGGGAACGACGATAAGCCTCAACCGTTTGCTCGTATAACCGCAACTCGGCATCGAACGAACGTAAACGGAAATAGGTTTGGGCCAAAGTGGACTGCACGCTTAACCGGGTACCCGCCAACTCTGCTTCGCTGGCCTGCAGTTGCGCTGATTCCGCCTCTACCGTACGTCGAATGCGCCCCCATAAGTCCGGCTCCCAACTTACCGTACCCGCCACACGATACTGTTGCGACACCCCCTCCGCACCGGAACCCGATCGGGTAAAGCCTGCATTGGCATTCACCGAAGGAAAAAACTGGGCTTCGCTTTCACGCAATAAGGCCTGTGCTTGTTGATACTGCGCTTCGAACTGGGCAATCGTTTGATTATTGACCAGTACCTCATCCATCAACCCGTTCAGTACCGGGTCATCGAAAAGCGTCCACCAATCGGCGCGGAGCGCCGCAGCATTGGGTTGTGCGCGCACCCAACCTTGCTGATTTTTATACTGTTGACCCAGCTCAATGCCGGGCTCCGTGTAATCCG
>NZ_JAJUWR010000142.1 GCF_021390545.1 Algoriphagus sp. AGSA1
CCTCTACACTGCAATTACTTCCAATGCCCCGGAAACTGGCGCAAATGGGGTTTCATGTTTTATGTGCCGGCAGCCGGTTCGCGAAGAACGACACCGCGCTAATCATGGGAAAAGTCGTGCTTGATCTTGGTGCCTATATTAAAGAAGCCAAGCAAAACAGGGGATATGAAAAAGTCGTTCTTATGGGCTGGAGTGGTGGGGGCGCCCTTTCTGCGTTTTATCAGGCTCAGGCAGAACACCCCAGCATTACCCATACGCCCGCAGGCGATCAGGTCGATATCGCAGGCGCAGGTCTGATTCCCGCAGATGCAGTTGTGTTCCAGGCCGCCCACTTGTCTCGTGCGCGCATGCTTTCTGAAATGATTGATCCATCGGTAAAGAATGAAAATGACCCAGACGACCGGGTGCTTGAAATGGATATCTACGACCCACGTAATCCACATCAACCGCCGTACTCACAAGCTTTTATTGAAGAATATCGTACGAATCAATTAAAACGTATCCGAAAGATTCGTCAGTGGGTGCTGGAAACACTTGATGATTTAAAGCGCCGGTAGACCTTGGAAATGGAACGTGGCTTTGTGACGCATCGCACAATGGCCGAGCCCCGATTCCTTGATCCCACTCTGGATCCGAATGGTCGTCGTCCGGGCTGGTGCTACATGGGCCATCCCGAAACCGCCAACAATGGCCCGATCGGGTTGGGTCGCTTTTCCACGCTGCGGTCATGGTTGTCGCAATGGTCTATTGACGACTCCAATGCCGATGGCCTTAACTGCGCCGCACATATTTCGAAACCGGCATTGGTAGTTGAAAATGAGGCGGATGACGCTGTTCCCCAACCCCATCCCGCAATGATGTTCAATGCCCTGGGATCGCAAGATAAAACCATGCATGTCATAGCGGGCGCCACCCATTATTACAAGGAGCAGCCCGAACATTTGAATCAGGTTGCAACGATCCTTACCGATTGGATGGCATCGCGCAAACTTATCGACTTTTAATGCTTCAATAATTAATGAGCCAAGGGCTTCGTGCGCTTAGTCTGGCAAATACAAAAGTATAAGTAACACCAAGTTCCCTAGAATTGTCGTGACGCGTATAGTATAAAAACAAGACACTACAAGAAACAGACGAGAGACAACTATGGCAGCCCTTAGAAGCGTCGATAC
>NZ_JAJUWR010000143.1 GCF_021390545.1 Algoriphagus sp. AGSA1
ACATTAGATCCGGCAACGACTTGGTTACCGTATCCACTTCTTTTTCAGGCACTTCAAACACCAGCTCGTCATGCACCTGCATCACCATTAATGTCTCAAGCTTCTGTTCATAAATCCATTTCTGCACAGCGACCATGGCCATTTTAATAAGATCGGCCGCCGTACCTTGCATAGGCGCATTAATGGCTGCGCGCTCCGCACCTGCCCGCCGCGGCCCTTTCGACCCTTTAATATCCGGCAGCCAAAGGCGGCGGCCAAACACAGTTTCAACATAACCCTGCTCATGGGCACATGCCTTGGTGTCTTCCATATACTGGGCTACGCCAGGATAACGCGCAAAGTAGCGGTCGATATAAGAACGTGCGGCGTCGCGGGTAATGCCCAGTGCATTCGCCAGGCCAAACTCGCCCATACCGTAAATCAAACCAAAATTAATCGCTTTGGCTGACCGCCGCTGTTCCGATGTAACATCGTCGAGTGCCACGCCAAAAATTTCGGCAGCGGTTGCACGGTGAATATCCAGGCCATCGGCAAACGCTTTCTGCAAGCTTTTATCGCCGGACACATGCGCCATTACCCGCAATTCAATTTGCGAATAGTCGGCCGACACAATTTTCCCGCTTCTGGATATGAACGCCGCGCGGACCCGACGCCCTTCCGGTGTACGAACCGGGATATTTTGCAGATTGGGGTCGGATGATGCCAAACGCCCTGTAATGACCGCCGCCTGAGAATAACGCGTATGCACCCGGCCGGTATCCGGGTTAATCATCTTGGGCAGTTTATCGGTGTAGGTAGATTTAAGCTTGGCCAGGCCGCGGTATTCCAGAATGACCTGCGGCAAAGGATAGTCGTGCGCCAACCGGGTCAAAACTTCCTCGTCGGTAGAAGGGGCTCCACCGGCTGTTTTACGCACCACGGGCAATTTCATCGTGTTGAACAAAATTTCGCCCAGTTGCTTGGGAGAGTTCAAATTAAACGGCTGTCCCGCCAATTCATGGGCCGTTGCCTCGAACTCGGCCATTTTCCGGCCAATCTCACCACTTTGCTCACCCAGCAATTTCGCATCGATTAGAACGCCGTTGCGCTCGATTGTCGTGAGCACAGCCGACGCTTCCACCTCCAGCGCGTAAATGCGCTCAAGTTCGGAAGACGCTTTTATTT
>NZ_JAJUWR010000144.1 GCF_021390545.1 Algoriphagus sp. AGSA1
GCTTCCGGGCGGGCGGTTGTCACAACCGATGTTCCCGGTTGTCGCGACGCGATCGTGCCGAACGAAACTGGGCTTTTGGTACCGGTGCAAGATGCTCCGGCGCTTGCCGCTGCCGTGCACAGGTTGGCTGAAAATGACGTGTTACGACAAGCCATGGGTCAGGCCGGCCGGCGGTTTGCCGAGCGTGTATTTGATATTCGCGAAGTGCAACGTCTTCATTTGGAGACTTATGCGGCGCTGCTTGCGCGTAAGCGGCATACGCAGCCCAAACGCATCGAGCCCCGTTTGCCTGATTCGGAATAGCAGCGCGATCGGCAGAAATAGTCAGAACGGGAGTTGCGCAGCGGGGGCCAGTTTTTGCAATGCGCGGCGAAACTCTGCCTGAATGCGTTCCAGTGCCTGTTCATTGTCGCCTTCAAACCGCAGTACAACCACGGGCGTGGTATTGGATGCCCTTGCCAAACCGAAGCCATCTTTGTATTCGGCGCGAACGCCGTCGATTTTGATGATTTCAGTTGCGGTGTCAAACTGCCCTTGGGCTTGCAGTTTTGCAATCAGAGTGTGTGGTTCACCTTCCTGCATGTGCAGCTTTAGTTCCGGCGTGGATACGCCTTTTGGAAGCGCTTCGAGCACTTCAGAAGGGTTGTGTGATGCGGACACAATTTCCAGTAAACGTGCCCCTGTGTAAAGGCCATCGTCAAAGCCGAACCAACGCTCTTTGAAGAACGTGTGGCCGCTCATTTCGCCGGCCAGCGGAGCCCCCGTTTCCTGCAGTTTTGCCTTGATCATTGAATGCCCGGTTTGCCACATCAAAGGGGTGCCGCCTGCGTCAATAATGGCCTTACCGACATGGCGACTGCATTTCACGTCGAAAATAATGGTTGCCCCGGGTTCGCGGGATAAAACATCACGGGCGTATAAAATCAATTGACGATCCGGCCAAATGATTTCCCCGGACTTTGTCACAACGCCTAAACGGTCGGCGTCGCCATCGAAGGCCAGCCCCAGTTCGCATCCGGTGTCTTGCACAGTGCGAATCAGGTCCTGAAGGTTTTCCGGGTCGGCGGGGTCAGGGTGATGATTGGGGAACCGGCCATCCACCTCGCAGAATAATTCGATTACTTCACATCCCAGCGCGCGAAACAGGGCCGGTGCTGCGACCC
>NZ_JAJUWR010000145.1 GCF_021390545.1 Algoriphagus sp. AGSA1
GTAAAGCACTGATCGCCGAATAGTCTGGTGTGCTTTCACTCAACAAAACCACTTTCTGCGGCAGGAAAGCGCGTAAGCCAGCCGTCACCAATGACGTAAGCCGCTCCGGCGATGCAATGGAAATGAGTAGCAGGTCGATTGACTGAGCAGGGTCGGGATATCGGTCGAGATCGTGATAGGAAAAGCCCATTAGGCGAACGTTGGGAACCACGTCGGCCAAAATTTGTATCACGCCGGCCCGAAGCAAGGTGTTGCGGGACACCACGGCGATGGTAGTGATGAGAAACTCCTTTACGCCTGTGTTCTGGCTACGACAACGTTAATGGGCAAGTAATTAAAACTATGTATGCAAAAGTAAAAATCAGTTTCAAATATCATAAAGAAATGTGAATATGATGGCAATACTGTGTTACCCGACATCTGCTATGGGTGCACTTTTTTTCCCGCACTTTAATTCATAAGGGGACAGTCATGGGCGACCCGGAAAATTCCATGGCAAAGACAAAAACATACGATAACAGCCTTGCACCAGGCGAAATTCGCCGAATAGACGCCTTTTGGCGCGCTTGCAATTATCTTTGCGCGGGAATGATCTATTTACGGGATAACCCCTTACTGCAAGAACCGTTGCAACCAGACCACATAAAAAAGCGATTATTGGGTCATTGGGGTTCCAGCCCCGGGCAAACTTTTATCTGGGCGCACCTGAACAGGGTTATTCAACTGAATCAACTCAATATGATTTATCTGTCCGGCCCGGGGCATGGAGCACCGGCGGTGCTTGCGAATGCCTACCTTGAGGGGAGCTTTAGTGCCATTCATCCCGAGGTGTCGCTAGACGCAAGCGGTATGTTGGAACTCTTCCGTTCATTTTCATTTCCGGGGAAATTGGGCAGCCATTGCACGCCGGAAATTCCTGGGTCGATCCATGAAGGCGGTGAGTTGGGCTATGTGCTGTCTCATGCATTTGGCGCAGCCTTTGATAACCCCGACCTTATTGTTACCGCAGTGGTTGGCGATGGCGAGGCGGAAACCGGGCCGCTTGCCACGGCCTGGCACAGCAATAAGTTTCTGAATCCCGCCCGTGATGGTGCCGTTCTGCCTATTTTGCATCTGAACGGGTACAAAATTGCCAATCCCACTATTCTTGCCCGTATTGGTA
>NZ_JAJUWR010000146.1 GCF_021390545.1 Algoriphagus sp. AGSA1
GGTTTGTTCTGAATGAATGTTAAAACCTAATCATAGCGCGTCGAAGAAACGCAGTCAGGCCGGTTGCCGTTGATATTGCCCGCTGGGCAGGCGTGCAACGTGCCCCTGTAGCTCCAGTACGGAAAGGGTTTGATTAAGGTTTGAAACGGCGATTCGACAACGTTGTTGCAATAAGTCGAACGAAATCGGGTCGTAACCCATGGCTTCCAGCACCGCATCAATATCTTTCTGATGGGTGGCTGTTTCGAACAAGGGCGTGATCAGACTTCCCTGTTCCTTAGGCGTCTGATTGTTCGGCGCGTGACCCCTATTGCTCGGGTGTTGCGCTTTGGTTTTTGTGCGTGTGTGAGTCGTGGTGGATCCGTTATGGGCCGACGGACTCAACTCTTCAAGGATATGTTCGCCCGATTCCACCAGCTTTGCGCCTTGGCGGATCAGGGCATGACAGCCTTTCGACAGCGGCGAGTGAATAGAGCCGGGGATGGCAAATACTTCGCGCCCCAGTTCGGAAGCGAGCCTGGCTGTGATGAGCGAGCCGCTTTGTAGCGCAGCTTCGACGACAACCACCCCGCGTGATAAGCCCGCAACAATGCGGTTCCGTTTTGGAAAATGGTAGGGCATGGCTTTTTGGCCGAGTGGAAATTCGGAGACCAGGGCACCGTGTTCTGCAAGAGTGTGGGCCAAATTTCGGTTGCGTGCCGGGTAAACGAGGTCGATGCCGGTGGCAAGCACGGCAATGGTGCCGGCGCCTTGGGGCCCTGCCTTCAGTGCGCCTTGATGCGCGGCGGCGTCAATGCCCGACGCAAGGCCACTGGCGATGCACCAGCCGTGTTCGGCCAGAAATTGGGCGAAGTCATGCGCGTTGGTTTCACCTGCCGGTGTGGCACTGCGGGCGCCCACAATGGCCAATGAAGGTTGGCTAAGTAATTCCGGGCGCCCGTTAACGTACAACACCAAAGGCGGGTCATGCATTTCCAATAATTGAGGTGGGTACGTTGGGTCGGCCAGAGTGAGCAGATGATGGTTGTCGGCGGATAGCCAGTGCATAGTGGCATCTATGCGGTTTTGCAACGTTGCATCGGGCTCTTGAGCAAGCCGGCTGGCCAATTTGGTGTCCAGATGCTTCATGAGTTGCATGGTTGATTGCGAGAAAATAT
>NZ_JAJUWR010000147.1 GCF_021390545.1 Algoriphagus sp. AGSA1
GCTCTAATCCTGACGACAGCTTACGTAAGTCCAGACTAAAACCCGTTGCCGGGCGCGCCCGACCGAAAGCTTTACCTACGCCGTCATAGCGGCCACCACGCACCACCGCGTTATGCCAACCCTGGGCATAAACAGCGAATACCACCCCGGTGTGATACGCATAACCGGTGCCGATGTCAGCCAGGTCGACACTAAAATCATAATCGGGTAACGCCTGAATAAGCGTTTGCATATCGTGCACTGCTTTCTGGATAGCGGGCAATGACGGCAGGCTGCGTAACGCCCGCTCAAGCACCGACACACCACCATACAGGCCCGGCAACGTAAGCAGCGCCTCAACCAAGTCGCCCCGAACTTTCCCGGCCTGTGCACATAACGCTTGAATGCCGGACTGATCTTTTGCTGCCACGCATTCCGACAACTCTGCCTCGATTTCAGCCAAGGCGGGGTCGGCCGCCACAATAGCGCGAAAAATGCCTGGATGCCCAAGGTCGAGTCGCGGACGCGGCACACCCGCACGCTGCACGCTTTCAAGTGCCATTTGAATGATCTGGATATCGGCCTCGACACCCTCATGACCAAACACTTCAGCACCAATTTGCAAAAGCTCGCGATCAGACAGAAGATCTGCCGGACGCGCATGCAATACGGTACCGCAGTAGCACAATCGCGTCACGCCGGTGCGATTCAGTAAATGCGCATCTATGCGGGAAACCTGAGGGGTGATATCGGCTCGAACCCCTAATGTACGGCCCGATAACTGATCAACCAACTTGCATGTGCGCAAATTTAAATCGGAACCTGAGCCGGACAAAAGAGAGTCAAGATATTCAACGAGCGGCGGCGCCACTAACTCGAAGCCGTGGGAACGGTATAAATCAAGTAATTCGCGGCGCAACTCTTCGATACGACGTGCTTCTGCAGGAAGGATATCTGCCAGATTTTCCGGCAATAACCATTTCGACATTTTTTAGCGCTCTGATGACCCTGGGTATGGCGTTAAACAAACAAAAAGCGACTTGGGGCGTAAGCCCGCCAAGTCGCTTGCGGATGGTAATTCAACTTACGGCGTATTGTAGCGTGTTGAGACCATTTTTCAAAGTGAAGGTGACACTTGGGAAGTAAAGGCAGCCGCCCTAACGGCTGCCTTTACT
>NZ_JAJUWR010000148.1 GCF_021390545.1 Algoriphagus sp. AGSA1
ACACTATCCTCAACCGGCCAGACATGGTCGGGATCAATTCCACCAGCGTGCAGAACGGGCTTGCCACACCGCTGCAATTGATCAAGCAGTCGTTCCTGAAAGCCCGCGTTTTCGGCCAACGAAAACTGCCGGCCCAATGGATTGAAGGCAGTCATAAATGCGGCACAATCGACACCGTACTGCGTGTAAATTTGGAGAAGGCAAGTGCTGGCCTGACCTATTTTCAAGACACAAGAGGGCGTAGAGTAAATTGTGTACTCGGCCTGGCGATACGCTTGCAGCACAGATTGCTTGATCACGCTTGCCACGATGACACCTCCATGCCCCTAAACCTAGGCAAGACTGGTGGGTAACGGCACACGATCAATATGTTCAATTTCCGCCCTGGCCAGTTTTTCCATTAATCGACATCGCACCGCAAGATGGTCGGGGTTGTTCCATTCATTTGTAAACTCGCCGGGATCAGATAGCGCTGGTTAATTCGTTGATGCATGGCATCAAACAAGTGAGATCACTTGCGGATCAACCCGACAAGCTCATCAAGCCATGACAGCATCAGGTCGATTTCATCCGCCGCAATATTCAGTGCCGGCATAAATCGCAACAGCTCCGGGCGCGGCGCATTCAATAACAAGCCTTCCGGCGCACGATCGCGGGCCGCCGCCACAATGGCCGGCCCGTCTCCTTTACCCAAACGCAGTGCCCGCAGCAAACCAAGACCCCGCTCGCCCTGCATGCCCCATTTTTCAGACAAGGTCATCAGACCGGTGGAAAGCTGCTCTGCGCGCGCGTTCGCGGCTTCAAGAAAACCTGGCGAGGACACCGTATCGAACACTGCAATGCCAGCAGCGGCCATCAGCGGATTCCCGTTATAAGTGCCGCCCTGGTCTCCGTGCTCAAAGCAGGAAACCGCCGCACGCGCGCATAAAGCCGCCAGCGGCACACCGCCCCCAAGACCTTGTGCCAGCGTCATGATGTCCGGCTCGATATCGAAATGCGGGTAAGCAAAAAGTTTGCCCGTGCGACCCATACCGGTGTGCACTTCGTCCACAATGAAAAGCATATCGTGCCGGCGCGTGAGTTCACGCAAATCCTTCATGAACTGCGCATTAGCGGGTATAACGCCGGCCTCGCCCTGAACCGGCTCCAGC
>NZ_JAJUWR010000149.1 GCF_021390545.1 Algoriphagus sp. AGSA1
ACCAAAAAGCGGCGACGTTCTGGTAGGTCGGTTCGCCCCGCTCTTCCTGTTCGGCGCGGGTGGTGGCCAGCCAGGTATAGAGCCTGCCCCGAATCAATAATCCTCCGCGACGGGTTTCAATGGGGTCTTGCGCTGCGCGAGCGGCTTTGAGACGATCACGAATAGCGTCGGGATTATTCTCTATACTGTCAGTCATGTTGGAAATTCTGCAAGGTTGAAACAAAGATGGTGTTCAAGCAGTGTCAACGGTATCAGAAATTATGGCGGCGTGCCGGTCTTGGTTTGCTTGTGGCCGGCGTGCTTGGTTCTGCTGGTTTGGAACCGGCGGCGGCACAGGAAGATGTCGAGGTCATTAACATCACGATCCGGCCCGACCCTTCTCTTCAGGCTGTGATCCAGGCTCGCGAAGCGATGCAGAGAAAGCGTTGGGATGAGCTTGAGGCTTTGGTGCCGCAGGCCTCGCAGGCGCCGCTTCTGGGTTCTTATGCGGAGTATTGGCTATTGCGCCGCGACCTCACCAATCCGGCAACGCCGGTACCAACCCAGCGTCTTGAGCGCTTCATGGCCACCAACGAAGACGCTTATCTTGCCGACCGTATTCGCTCCGATTGGATTGTTGCGGCGGCCCGGTCGGGCGACTATGCAAAAGCAGTTGAGTTGGCCCCTGTGGTTGCCAGTAACTCTCAGGTGGATTGTGCCGTTTTATTGTCGCGACATATGCTGGGTGAACGGGTTAACGGCCAAGTGGCGGTTGATATTTTTGAGCCCGTGAGTCTTTGCTGGATGATGCTCGATGAGCTGGTCGATAAAAACATTGTCGGTTGGAAGCAGCTTGAAACCATGCTTAGGGCAACGCTGGAAACCAGTAAAACCGGTAATGCACGACGTTTGGCGGCACTGATGTTCGATGCGGGTCAGATGAAGTCGTATGCCGCGTTCATGAAAAACCCGCGGCAATGGCTGGCCGGGCAACAAGCGCCAAAAACAACGGCCGACATCGCGCTGGTCACGTTGGCTTTATCGCGCCTCGCGCGCAACGACCGCGAGGTTGAAACTGCTTATATTCAGAATAACTGGGCTGCCAGTATTCCCAAAGCTGATCTTGAGTGGGTGTGGGGGCAATTCGGACTGATTGCCGCCTTAAATGT
>NZ_JAJUWR010000150.1 GCF_021390545.1 Algoriphagus sp. AGSA1
CTATTTACCACGCGACTTGCTATGACCGTAATAGTACGTTAATATTATGTTTTCCCAGACGCGGGGTGGAGCAGTCTGGCAGCTCGTCGGGCTCATAACCCGAAGGTCGTAGGTTCGAATCCTGCCCCCGCAACCAAAAATCAGCACTAAAGCCTGCTTGAAAGCAGGCTTTTTTGTTTGCAGCGTTACCGATACAAGCAACGCACGGTTCATTGACTAATAAAAACTTATAAATCAGACGGCGCGCCAGGCCCCTGCCGCTCAAGCGCCTGCGCTTTGGCAAGTGCAGCCCCCATTACTCCCACACAAGCGGAAGGAGTTTGACCGGCTTCACCATATTCATATCTATCGGCCAAAAATGGGTCCAGCACCAGCGCTCGTGCCAAAGAAACATCAACCAGCGACTCCGAGCAAGACAACAAGATAGCCGAATGCGCATCATCATTTTCAAACCATTGCCAAAGCGGATCAGCGCGTGCCTGGCCGTCGCTCTGGGCAACCAACACGTGCACCTTTATTCGCTTCATTACACTTACACCCAAAAAACAAGAGGCAGGCACTTTGCAGGCCGGCGCACCATTCTAAAATAGACCCGTCTTTTTACTATTTGCCAACCGAGCCAACTATTGTCTGAACAATACACTTTAATTCGCGACCTGTCAAAGCTGAACCGTCAAAGCTGGAATAAATTAGCAGGGAATCAACCCATGCTACAGCTTGAGTTTCTGCAATTACTCACTCAAACACGATGTGCCTGCGAACAAACAGGATGGGCGCCCCACTTCCTTATACTGGAACGACAGGGTGAATTGGCTGCCGCCATGCCAATGTATGTTAAGTCGCACTCGCGCGGCGAGTACGTATTCGATTACGCATGGGCTCGGGCATTCATGCAGCATGGCCTGGAGTATTACCCAAAACTACTAAGCGCCATCCCTTTTACCCCCGTTCCCGGACCCAGGCTCCTGGCCACTTCGCACGAAGACCGCGTCAAACTGGCTATCGCTGCGCAATCCATCACACAACAAAACAACCTGTCGTCGGTGCATGTTCTCTTTCCAAACGATGATGACCGAACGGCATTGCTTGAGGCGGGCTACATGCTCCGTGAGACAGTACAGTTTCATTGGTTGAATCAAGACTA
>NZ_JAJUWR010000151.1 GCF_021390545.1 Algoriphagus sp. AGSA1
ATTTCCTGATTCATCAGCTTAAGCGCTTCCCGAAGTTAAGTGCCGTCAAGCTGGCACGTCGGCTCCAGGAGCGCGGCGGAGAGCTTGAGGTGTCCTCGCGCAGCATTCGTCGCTATGTGCAGACATTAAAGGAACAGGTCGCTACAGGCCAGCTACGCTATTACGAACCCGTGCCTCAGTCCGTGCCCGGAATTCAATGCCAGGTTGATCCAGGCGAACTGCGCGGCGTACTCATTGGAGGACAAGAACGTACCGTTCACTTCGTCGTGTTCGTACTGTCGTGCTCACGCTTGATGTATGTGGGCCTCGCCTTCAAGCCATTGGATACCGCTGCCTTTATTCAATTGCACGACGAGGCGTTTCGTTATTTCGGCGGCATACCCGAGGAATGTGTGTACGATCAAACCAAGTTGGTGGTGCTCAGCGAGCAGTACCGGGAACTGACCCTCAACCCGCGTTTCCATGAGTTCGCCACGACAGCGGGTTTCCGCATCCATGCCTGCGTCAAATACGTCAAGCAAGACGGTCTATACGGCGAAGAGTTTGCCAGCGAGCAGGACTTGCGTCAGCACATGCAGCACTGGCTCGAGACGGTTGCTAATGCACGGGTTCATGGGACGACGGGGCGGGTGCCACGGGAACACTTCGAACAAGACGAACGTCAGCACTTACGGTCATATCTGGCCCCGGCCAGCCTGACCGACCAGGGCACCCGTGCCCAGACTCGGCGCGCCGATAAGACGGGGCTCATCTCCTGGAAGTCCAACAAGTATTCCGTGCCCATGGCTTGGCAGCAGGCCAATGTTGGCGTCGCTGAGCACGGCAATGATCTGACTATTACGGACCTGGAAACGGGCGATGCGATTGCCGTCCATGAACTGTGTTCCGAGAAGGGTCGAACCGTCAAGAACACGCACCATTATCGGAATCATGCCCAACGTATCGTCGATTTGGAGCAGGCCATTGCGGCCCTCATACCGCATGAGACCGCCGCTGCTTTATGCGCAGTGCTCAAATGAATCGACCAGGGTTTACTAGACACATTTTTGCCTCATAATATCGACTGATGGAGATCATTATGAGCAGGGCTCGATTTACAGAAGAATTCAAGATTGCAGCGGTCAAACAGGTGGCCGATCACGG
>NZ_JAJUWR010000152.1 GCF_021390545.1 Algoriphagus sp. AGSA1
TGCCACCGCCCACAATCAATTGATCGACCTTGTCGGCCAACGCGCGCAGAATTGAAAGCTTGGTAGATACTTTTGAGCCTGCCACAATGGCCACCATTGGCCGGCGCGGCGCCTTCAACGCTTTACCCAAAGCTTCTAATTCAGCCTCCAGCAGGGGGCCCGCGCATGCAACAGGCGCAAACTGCGCAATACCATGCGTTGTGGCTTCAGCACGATGCGCCGTGCCAAACGCATCGTTCACGTAGACGTCACACAAGGCGGCCATTTTGCGAGCCAACTCTTCATCGTTCTTTTTCTCGCCTACGTTTCCGCGCGCGTTCTCTAGCAATACCACCTGGCCTGGCTGAACATTCACGCCGTCCAACCAGTTGCTCACCAGCGAAACATTCATCCCCAATAATTCGCCCAGGCGCTTAGCCACCGGTGCCAGCGAATCGGCCTCAGTCAGCGCCCCTTCTTTTGGGCGCCCCAAATGCGAAGTCACCATTACCGCTGCGCCGGCATCCAGTGCCAGGCGAATGGCTGGTACGGAAGCGCGAACGCGCGTGTCTTCGGAAATTTCCCCTGCATCATTGAACGGCACATTCAAATCGGAGCGAATAAATACGCGTTTGTCTTTTAGGGCTTGGGTACCGGCTAGTGCCGTAAGGGTTTTAACATTAGACATAGCAAAAGAAGAGCGAGAGAGCGGGAAAATGGAACAAGGGCGGGAACCCCCGCCCTTGTGTGGACTAAAACAAATTATTTGGCCGACATTAAAGCAACTGTCGTATCAAGCATACGGTTCGAGAAACCCCACTCGTTGTCGTACCAGGAACACACCTTGACCAGACGACCCGAAACTTTGGTTAAGCCGGCGTCAACCGTGCTGGATGCCGAGGTGTGGTTGTAGTCTACCGACACCAAAGGCTCTTCGCTGTAATCCAGAATACCTTTCAATTCCGCCGACGCAGCCGCTTCCTTCAAAAGGGCGTTCACTTCTTCAACCGATGTATCGCGCGAGGCAACAAAGGACAGGTCAACAATGGAAACGTTAATGGTCGGCACGCGCATGGCAAAGCCGTCGAGCTTGCCGTTCAATTCAGGTAGCACCAAACCCACAGCCGACGCAGCACCGGTTTTGGTGGGGATCATGCTGGAGG
>NZ_JAJUWR010000153.1 GCF_021390545.1 Algoriphagus sp. AGSA1
TTTTTCGGGATTGCCGCCCGACAAAGGCACGACAACCGCGAAGATCACCGCTGCCAACGCCGAATCGGGCCCCAACACCATAATACGGCTGGGCCCAAACAAGGCGTAAGCAAACAGCGGAATGATGGTGGCGTACAAACCATAGACGGGCGGCAGACCAGCGGCCACTGAATAAGCAATGCCTACCGGCACCAGAATGGTGACCAATACAATGCCGGCAATAATATCGTCTTTAAGCCAATGTATTGGATAATGTCGCGCAACACTCAAGCCGGGAATCCACGCAACCGTCTTTGTCCACCAAGTCGTGGGAGCATTGGGGTGTTCGACGGTGTCGACATCATTATCGGCGTCCATGTCTGCACACTACCCGTTCAACGGCCACACCCAGAGCAACATGGGTATCGCAGTGGCGATAACCAGCACATCCAACGGCAGGCCCATCCGCCAATAATCTCCGAAGCGAAATCCGCCCGGCCCTAAAATAAGCGTATTGTTCTGATGCCCGATAGGCGTCAAAAACGCGCACGACGCGCCAATCGCCACCGCCATCAGGAAAGTATCGGGGTTCACATCGAGCTGATTCGCCACCCCCAATGCAATGGGAGCCAGTACCGCCGCCGTGGCGGCGTTATTCATTAGGTCGGTCAGTATCATGGTGGTTAACAAAATAACCACTAACGCGATCACCGCATTACCCTGCGCAAAATAGTCGAGCAGGAAACCGGCCACCAACCCCGCCGCTCCGGTTGACTGCATCACACCTGCCACCGGCAGCAACATCGCCAACAACACAATTACCGGCCAGTCGACCTGTTCATAAACCGACCTTAAATTCACGGTTCGCAATGCCATAGACGCCAACACGCCGGCGGCAAACGCCACCGCCGCCGACACCCAGCCAGAGGCTGCCAGCAAAACAGCCCCCAACATAATGCCGGCAGACAAAATAACATTGCGCTGATCGGGAATACGCACCTTGCGTTCGGCCAGAGGCACTGCGCCCATGTTCGAACCAAAACTGGATAAAGCGTCGGGCGGCCCCTGCAAAAGCAAAAGGTCGCCCGGTCGTAACTTGATCGCCCTAAGCCGGGACATCAAGCGTTGCCCCTGGCGCGACACCGCCAGCAAATTAATGCC
>NZ_JAJUWR010000154.1 GCF_021390545.1 Algoriphagus sp. AGSA1
GGCCCATGGCGCAGGCGGAATCATTTGAACCCTTATACAGCCTAAGCGAAGCCATGTCGGAAATTGATGCGCGAGCAGCATAAACCTAGTAGAAACACTAGGTTGAAGACAGGCAGCGGTAGCGTTAAATTGAACTTACTGCCCCATAGGGGCGGTTCCACCGCTCTCCGAAGCGGTGCCACCACACCGGCCCGTAAAGCCGTGTGTCAACTGCCGCAAGGGCAGTAAGGCCTCACCAGAAGGTGAGGCCTTTTCATTGGATGGCCGTCAAAGAATCTGCGTCAAGTAAAGCACCCCCATAGCGCCAATAAAATTTTTTGCTGCGACTCACGTAACAACGAAAAAACTTATGGTATAGTAGCGGTCTTCCGAGCGGCGCATTAGCTCAGCTGGTTAGAGCGACGGAATCATAATCCGCAGGTCCCCTGTTCGAATCAGGGATGCGCCACCAAGAATATCAAGCACTTACGCCACCTTTAACCGGGTGGCGTTTTTGCTTTCTGGTTAAATTTCCACGGGGTATCGAGGCCCAGGATGCAATCACCCAAGCGCTTCTATCACCGCATCTGGATTACGCTCAATCACGTTCAAAAGCACCAGTGCTGGTCCGCGTGGCGTCCTGTCACCGCGTTCCCAATGCCGCAGCGTTGCCGTGGAAAAACCAAACCGCGCCGCAAACTGCTCTTGCGTCATACCCTCTTTGGCGCGCACGGCCTTCACATCCACGGATCTGGGCCGATGCACCCTGACACCGATCTCTTTGCCACGCGCATGCTCAATGGCCTCTTGCAGGCCCTGCTTAATGCTGTCGAATGCTTTGCTCATCATTATCATCCTTTCCAAATCTGTACCAACAAATCGACCAAGCCGGCCAATTCGTTGCGCTCAGCTTTACTAAGGTTTTCCTTGTCACCTTTGGCGAACAAGGTCAACAGGTAAAGCGGCATGACATCATCATGAAAATAGTAGATGACTCGTACGCCACCACTCTTGCCCTGACCGCCTCGGCGCCAACGAAGCTTGCGTACGCCGCCCGTGCCCTGCATCAAGTCGCCCGCTTTGGGGTGTTCAGCAAGATAGCTGATTAAGTCGGAACGTTCATCCTGGCTGAGAAGCTTGTCGGCCAGACGAATGAATGAA
>NZ_JAJUWR010000155.1 GCF_021390545.1 Algoriphagus sp. AGSA1
TTGTCTATGCGTTGCTGCGTCGCTTCCGTCCGCCACCGGAAACCATTAAAGACGGCCCGTTACGTCGGCAAAAAGGAACAGGCCCCAATATTCCCGCAGAAGTGGAAAAGCCGGAACCGAAAGACGTATTAACGCCCAGTGGCCCGCTTAAAATACCAGCCGTTCTGGCCCGCCTTCTGCTACCCATGGCGGCGTTGGTTTCATTGTTTTTCCTTTTGCGAGGCCATAACCTGCCCGGCGGCGGCTTTATTGCCGGCCTTATTTTTGCCACCGCCATCATTTTGCAATATGTTGTGGGCGGTGTGCTGTGGGTCGAGGCCAGGCAAAACCTGAAACCCCAGTACTGGATGGGAATCGGTCTTTTAGTTTCAGCCGGCGCCGCGCTATCGGCCTGGTGGAGCATGCGCCCCTTTCTTTCCGCCTTCAAGCTTGAAGTGGCCATCCCGGGGGTCGGCATCATGCCTATTTCAACCGTGCTGATTTTCGATATTGGCGTTTATATGCTGGTCATCGGTTCAACCGTGCTGATTTTAGTGGCGCTTGCTCACCAGTCGCTGCGCTTCCGGCGTAAACCTGCCCCGGCACGCCCGACCCCCAGCCCAGAGGAGGCCGGCTAATGGAAATTGTTCTGGCATTGGCCATCGGTGTATTAACCGGCTCCGGTATCTGGCTTATTTTGCGCCCTCGCACTTTTCAGGTCATCATGGGGCTCACGTTACTGTCCTACGCCGTCAATTTATTCATCTTTTCTATGGGGCGGCTTACGATCGGCGCGCCACCGGTTATCGATGAAGCAAAAGGGCTAGACCCGGCACTTTACGCCGACCCGGTTCCCCAGGCACTGGTGCTCACTGCCATTGTCATTAGTTTCGCCACCACGGCATTGTTCCTGGTCGTTCTGCTGGCATCGCGCGGCTTGGCCGGAAATGACCATGTCGATGGGCGGGAGGCGGATCTGTGAACGCCCTGCTGACCCACTTCCCTATTTTGCCGGTCGTTATTCCCCTGGTTGTAGGGGGATTGCTGATTGTTATTAAAGACACGCATCGCCATTTCCGACTGGCGCTGTCGTTCGCCTCGATTGCGTTGCAATTGGCGGTTGCCATTCAACTCTTGTTCATCACGTCGGGGTACCAGCC
>NZ_JAJUWR010000156.1 GCF_021390545.1 Algoriphagus sp. AGSA1
CCGCAGCACTTTGCGTTAAGCACTCGCACTACCATTGCCTATTTATTGCGCACAAGTTTAGGGAAGGATATACTTGCCGTCAAAGAAATCGATCATTTTGTGCGCATAGCGAATAAAGGCGAGGACGTGGCTAAGTCAACTCATCACAACGACGTAAACACCCAACAAGATACCCATCTCCCAAAAGACAGATCAAATGAAGATAAAGAGTACGTCGCCGGGCTCGAAAAAGGCCTTTCAATCATCGAGGCATTCGGTATTAAAAACACGCCCCTTACGTTGAGTGAAGCTGCCGAGATTACTGGCCATTCACGTGCCTCGGCCAGAAGGTCTCTATTAACCCTACAAACACTAGGTTATGTGGAATGCGACGACAAGCTGTTCCGTCTTGCACCCCGGGTACTTCGGCTCGGCCATGCTTATTTAACATCAACCGCTTTAGCACGCACAATTCAGCCCACACTTGAAGCAATTAGCGAACGGACGAATGAGTCGAGCTCCTTTGCCGTTCTGGATGGTTCCGACGCCGTGTTCGTGGCAAGAGCAGCAACCCGCAGAAGCCTTTCAAACGGATTGGGACTTGGTTCGAGACTGCCTGCCTATTGTGCGGCAACTGGTAGGGTATTGCTAGCAGACCTTGACCCCGACGAAGCAAAAACCCGCCTCGAGCGAAAGCCTCGTCAGAAGCTCACGCCCAATACGCGCATCGACATCCCCACGTTAATGTCATACTTGAATGAAGTACGAAGAGTCGGCTACGCGATCAGTGATGAAGAACTGGAGCTGGGTGTCCGATCACTTGCTGTACCGATTAGAGACCAAAAAGGCCAAACCATTGGATCAATCAGCATCGTCAGCTCGACGTCAAGACGAAGCCTTGAGAACATGATCGAAAACCTGCTGCCCGAACTTGAAAGAGCACGGTGGATGGTTGCATCGTTGATCTAATAAGTATCTTACACACCAAGAAGGGTTTTAAGCCTGTCGGCGTCAGACAATAACTCTGAACTTGAACCCTCAAAAACAATCATACCTTTGACCATAATCAGGTTTCGTGTACTGATTTCTGTAATCGCCTCAAAATTCTTGTCAACGATTATCGTCGCGATACCAGACTCTCGAAT
>NZ_JAJUWR010000157.1 GCF_021390545.1 Algoriphagus sp. AGSA1
GCCCAGGCCGGCGGCTCCAGTGTGCAGGTTAATCAGTTGAATGGCGGTATTATTCCCGACGGCGCAATTGTCGAGCAATCCGTTCCCACTACTTACATTCGCGATGGCTTTATTAACCTTGAAATGAATACAACCGATTTCGGGATTGCGCAGAATGTTGCTGCGGCGCTGAACAGAAAGTTTGGTCCGAGTACGGCCTCGGTGCTCGACGGGCGTCTGGTTCAGCTGCGGGGTCCACTTGATCCGTCGCGACAGGCGGCGTTTTTGTCGGAAGTTGAGAATCTGCAGGTTAAATTGCCTCCGGTTCGAGCCAAAGTCATTATTAATGCCCGTACCGGGTCGGTCGTGATGAATCGCACTGTCACCATCGATGAAGCGGCTGTCGCTTATGGCAATTTATCGGTTTCCATCAGTCGCCAGGAACAGGTGAATCAACCGGATACACCGTTTGCCGGCGGTGAAACGGTCGTAACCGAGAACACCGAAATTGCATTAAGAACGGATACCGGCAGTATCAAGCGTGTGCAAACCAGCGCAAATCTGGCCGATGTTGTTCAGGCGTTAAATGCATTGGGTGCAACACCGCAGGACTTGTTGTCGATCCTGCAAACCCTGAAAAGTGCGGGCGCTTTGCGCGCCGATCTGGAAATTATTTAATAGGCGGCACTCATGACGGCAATGCCCTATTTTTTACCCCGCCCCGATGCCGGCGCCAGTGCAATGGATTTCAGCCATTTAAACCGGCTGGGTTATACGGCCCGCCATTCCAATGGCCAGGATCCAACAGCTCAAAAAGAGATTGCCAAGCAATTCGAGGCGCTTTTTTTGCAGCAAATCATGAAGCAGGCCAGGGCCGGTGATGTTGGGTTGGAAGGGTTGCTTGAAAGCAATCAAACACGCCTGGCCCAAAGCATGGCCGATGAGCAAATGGCTTCCAATCTGGCCGAAACAGGTACGGGCCTTGCACAAGCGCTTCTTGATCAAATGCGGGGGATAAGCGAAGTCAAGTCCGATCCCCGGTTGGCCGCCGATCGCGGCTTGCAGTCATTTTCCATTCAGGGGCCCGCTGCAGCACGAAAAGAAATTGCTGATTCTATTTCCGAATTGCTTGATAT
>NZ_JAJUWR010000158.1 GCF_021390545.1 Algoriphagus sp. AGSA1
AGCTTGGGGCATCGACCACTTTGGGTGACTGGTTCCTGGGTGGTACCGCGATGGCGTTGGATACCGAATACAAGAAAGGGGTGGCCAATATCGGCAAGCGGGTGGCGGGTGCGCCGCGCTTTATTGCGGCGGCACAGGTGGGTTATAACGTGCCCCAAGTGCCTGGGTTGCAGCTTTATGTCGATGCCAAATATACGTCCAGCACACCTTTGCGACCCAATAACGAGATTAGTGTGGATTCCTATACGTTGGTTAATATTGGTGCCAATTACGATACTCGGATCCATGGTTACGACACCACGTTCCGGTTAGCGGTGAATAACGTGTTCAACAAAAAGTACTGGATGTATCAATATTCCGACTACATCAAGGCGGGTGACCCCACAACCGTTAGCTTAAGCGCAAGCATGCGATTTTAAAGCGCCTGCTCCGTTCGGTTAAACTGGTTCAGATTCTTTTTTAGCGAGTTGCTATGTCTGAACTGGTTGTCATTCTAAGCAATGCGCCCGATTCATTACTGGCCAAACGCATTGCTCATATGCTGGTTGAGGAACAATTGGCCGCGTGCGTGAACCTTGGGCCGCCAAGCTTGTCTATGTATATGTGGCAGGGGCGGCTCGAGGGGGCGGAAGAAGTTCCCTTAACGATTAAAACTACGCGCGATATGGCCGCGCGGGTGATTGATCGGATTCGCGAGCTGCATCCTTACGAGGTGCCCGAAGCGCTGGTGTTACCTGTCGTTGGCGGGCTCCAGCCTTATGTGGATTGGGTTCGGGAGCAAGCGACCGGGCTTGCATCAGGGAACGAAGAATAATGCAGCAGATCAGTACGAGGTTTATGGTGGCTTTGGTGGCCGCCTTTTTTGTGTGGTTGGGGTTGTTGGGCTCCAGCCTGGCGCAATCGCCCGAAGATTTTCTCCCGCCCGACGAAGCCTTTTCGTTGTCAGTTGCCCAGCAAAACGGGCAAGTGCAGGTGCATTACCGTATCGCGCCTGAATACTATATGTATCGCGATCGCTTTCAGTTTGCAGTGGGAGAGCAAACGCTTGAGCCTCAGTTACAAACCTTTCCGCCGGGTCTGGTGAAATATGACCCCACATTCGATCAGAATATGGA
>NZ_JAJUWR010000159.1 GCF_021390545.1 Algoriphagus sp. AGSA1
GGCTACTCGAGTACGAGCGCATGAAGCTGGCGGCTCAAAAGCTGAATGAATTACCGCAATTGGGGCGCGATTTTCAGCGCGCGCACGCGTTGATGGATATTCGCGTTGAGAGAATGTTGCCCGACGTCAGCGCAGATGACTTGCGGCAGGCATGGGCCGATATAATGCGTCGGGCAAAATTGAATGCACATCACAAAATTACGCGTGAACAATTGTCGGTGCGTGAGCACATGACACGTATATTGCGCCGCTTGGCCGATGTGCGATTCATGGAGTTTACCGAGCTGTTCGGTGAATCAGTCGACAATGGGCATACTGTGCCGGTGATTGTGGTGCATTTTCTGGCCATGCTCGAATTGGCACGCGAGTCTTTGCTGGAGGTGACCCAGGCCGCGCCTTATGCGCCCATATACGTGCGGCTCACCTACACAACGCAAGCTACAAATTAAGGTTAAGCCGTCCTGCGGCCATTTTCCGGATTGTTATCTACGGAGATTTTTTTGAAAGTCGTTCACACTATTGAGGCTTTGCGTGATCAAATGCGCGGCCAGCTTCGCGCTTCTTTTGTTCCCACAATGGGAAATTTGCACGAGGGGCATTTGTCTCTTATGCGAATGGCGCGTCAGCATGGTGATCCGGTCGTAGCCAGTATTTTTGTGAATCGTCTGCAGTTCGGCCCGAATGAAGACTTCGACAGTTACCCGCGTACGTTGCAGGACGACATTGAAAAGCTCGAACGCGAGCGCGATGTTTATGTGTTGTTTGCGCCGAATGAAAGCGAAATGTATCCCGAGCCGCAAAGTTATCAAATTTTGCCGCCGCCGGATCTTGGCGGGATTCTGGAAGGGGAGTTCAGGCCCGGTTTTTTCATGGGCGTCAGCACAGTGGTGCTTAAACTGTTTTCCTGTGTACAGCCGCGTGTCGCCGTTTTCGGCAAGAAAGATTACCAGCAGTTAATGGTGGTACGGAATATGTGCCGGCAGTTTCAGTTACCGGTAAAAATTATTGCGCATGAAACGGTTCGCGATGCCGACGGGCTGGCTTTATCGTCACGCAACCGTTATTTGTCTCCCGAAGAACGGGCTGAGGCGCCGCATTTATATGCTTTATT
>NZ_JAJUWR010000160.1 GCF_021390545.1 Algoriphagus sp. AGSA1
GGGCCGGGCGCCTCCCTTGGCATTCCCCAGAAGAACACGTTTGCTATATTGCCCCATACTCTGGGCGGCGAACCGGTGGAGTATATTATTGTTGACGACGCCACCGATGCCACAACTGCTGTGAAGATGGCGCGTAAGCTGATCGTCCAGGACAAAGTCGATTTGATCATCGGCTCGTCTGTTGTGCCTATGTCGATTTCGGTGGCGGGAATTGCGCAGGAACTGGAAACGCCCCAGATCGCGCTGGCACCGACGTCCATCACGCCAGATAAGAACCTTTGGACCTTTTCTGTGCCGCAGCCTATCAACATCATGATGGGTGCAGTGGTCGCCAACATGATAGAGCACGACGTCAAGACGGTTGGGTACCTTGGGTTCGCCGATGCTTGGGGCGAGATGGTGAGCGCGGGCTTGCAGCACAATATGGATCGCGAAGGCATCAAGCTAGTTGCCAGTGAGCGTTATGGGCGCGTGGACACCAGCGTGTCGGGTCAGGTGCTTAAGCTGATCGCCGCCAAGCCCGATGCCATTGTGCTGGGAGGTTCAGGTACGCCCGGCGCCTTGCCTCAGGGGGAGCTGGTCAAGCGGGGCTACAAGGGGCCCATCTATCATAATCATGGGGTGATCAACAAGGATTTCCTGCGGATAGGCGGCAAGAGCCTGGAGGGCGCTTATGCCCCAACCGGCCCGGTGATGGTGGCCGAGCAACTGTCGGATAGCAACCCCATCAAGAAGGTCGCGCTTGAGTTTACCAAGACCTACGAAGACGAATATGGTGAAGGCTCGCGCAATGCCTTTGCGGCCTATGCATGGGATGCCTACCTGCTGGCCGACCAGGCGATTGCAGCCGCTGTTAAGAACGCCAAGCCAGGCGCGCCGGAATTTCGTGCCACTCTGCGTGACGCGCTGGAAAACGCCAAGGAAGTCGTCGGTACTCACGGCGTTTACAACATGACCCCCACGGACCACACCGGACTGGACCAACGCGCCAGTACACTGGTGCAGGTGAAAGATGGGCAGTGGAAGCTGGTTAAGTAAGCTGCACGCAGCCCCGGTTTCGTACGGCACCCGTAATGTCAGTTTGATGTTAGGGGTGTTTTTATTTTTGTT
>NZ_JAJUWR010000161.1 GCF_021390545.1 Algoriphagus sp. AGSA1
AGCGTGTTCTTGTCGGGCTTAACCAGGAAGGTGGACGCGACTTCGCCGATGCGTTCCGGTAGTTGCCCGGCTACCAGTTGTTCCGTCCATTCCTGTTGCTGTTCGGCCTGGCGCTTTTTCTTTTCAATTGCGGCCAGGGCGGCTTCAAGAATATCGGGGGGTGCGGGCCGATAACTGCCTTTTCCGCGCCGATGAAAATAGGCCGGTGCGCTGTTCAGTGCAAATATCAAAGCCGCTTTTTCCACGGAAGTGGGCGGGTGGCCAAAATAATCCTGGGCGAAATCCGCCGCGCTAAATTCCTCTTGCGGCGCGCATTCCCACAGGAAATCGATCTCGAAGGTTTGGGCCAAATCTTGCGCACTTTGCAATAGTTCGGCCGGCGCAGGCGAATCGAATCGGAACAGCACCGTGGCGTTCTTTATCTTGCTTCGTTTTCCGCTTTCCGACTCAACCTGCATGGTTGAATCGCTTTCGGAAAAAATTTTTTCGGCTTTGAAGCTTCCGCTATCTTCGTAAAGAACGTACATAAACGTTGTTTTAATCTGTTTTTTGATGACTCAAACCAGAGTCGAGAATAAAAGAGGTGACTTCAGGCATCCAACGCGCAAAATCGCTTATGCCATGGTCGCTGCCACTGATAATCCGGCTGGGGCAGCCTGCATACCACGCCGCCATCTCCTGCCAGTCGAGTACCTCATCCCCCGTTGTTGCCATCAGGAAAAAGCGCTGCGGCTCGGTCGGCGGACCGATTTTCAATGCAGCCAGCTCTTGCAGATAATGATCGTGGAATTCGAATGGCTCGTTACTGTGATAGTGCGTTTGCTTGCCCGTATGATTCGCCAGATCACGTGCTGCATCAATAACCGGATTTAATAAAACAGCACGGCAAGACCATTTTTGCGCCAGGTACTGAGCATAAAAGCCGCCAAGTGACGAGCCAATGATGACCGGAGCACGATCGCGACCGGATGGTGTGTTTGCGTGAGACGAAATGAGATTGTTACATAAATCGATGGCTTCTTGCGGACCGGCCGGCAGTTGGGGGCAATGCCAGGCATCGGCAAGGCCTTGTTTGGCCATTTCCTTTGCCAGCAGTTGGGCTTTTGTG
>NZ_JAJUWR010000162.1 GCF_021390545.1 Algoriphagus sp. AGSA1
CCAAATAAGGCCGTGGCACGTGTGGCACTTGTGGCACCTGCTTTTACAGGGTCAGAACAAATATTTATCATTCCCCGCCCCCTTCAATTAGCTTTTCTGGGTCGATGTGATAGAGACGGGGTGTACGCCCATCTGGTGTACGGGTTGATAACGCCGTTTTGCTGTTACCCTTCCTGGCAAATGCGCCCGCATCATCCAACGCCTTAATGACTCGTTTTTGGTCATACCCTGCCGTGGCTTCTCGCAATCCGCCCGAAGTAAACAGATATATAGTGGACGCCCCCGATTTATCCAGGTAGCCCGCCCGATTAATAACAAGCCGCGCCACGTCATCCTTAGCAATATCGGAAAATCGGCTGTCACCGTGCTTATTGATAAAGTCAGTAATTGCCCGCAGTATTGCCACATCTTCAGCATTACGCCCGCCTGTAGCCCGTTGCTCACACCATAAGTTAAATGCCCGCATAGCTGCATTGGCGGCCTGCCCCGGATGCCATGGCACGATACCCGCCCCTGTTGCCAACTCGCCCGCCAACGCACACAAGGCAAAGACTCGTGCCCCTCGGGTTTCCTGCCCATCGGCTGCAGCAAACTTCTTTATGATCGCTTCAAGCTTGCCCGACAGTTCCAGTCCGTCGGCAAAGTGCTTTATCAGCACCTCGACAAAGGCTCGCCCCGCATGGCCGTAGTGCTGGGTTGCTGCGTCGCGTATGGCGTCAGACAGGACCGCCCCCGATGCAAACCCGTGCAGTTCATCCCATGCGCCGTAGGTGCCGGTAATGGGCACGTCCAGCAGCCGCAAGGCTTGGCCTGCCTTGGCCTCATAACCGCCCGCCGCCATTCTCGATGCAATGGTTACCTCGCCAGTTGATAGAACAAATACACGCCAGCGCGATACTTGCCGCGCTTCACCTCTTACATTGGCCCGTGTCTTGCCGTGGCCGTTGACCAGGGCATAAGCCGATTCGTACAGGTCTTTGGGGTTGACCTCGCCCACCTCATCCAAGGCAAGCATGGTGCCGGTGTGCATCTTGGCCGCGCCTTCCAGCCCGTTGCTTGTAGTGCGCCATGTCCTGCGAAACGCTGGCCCACCCCATACCGATATAG
>NZ_JAJUWR010000163.1 GCF_021390545.1 Algoriphagus sp. AGSA1
GACGAGGTCTTGTATGTGGGTAAGGCGCGCGATCTAAAAAAGCGGGTTTCGTCTTATTTTCAGAAAAATCTGTCGAGTCCGCGTATCGCCCACATGGTGGCGCGGGTTAAACGTATTGAAGTCACAGTTACGCGCACGGAAGCCGAAGCGTTGTTGTTGGAAAACAATTTAATCAAACGTTTGCGGCCCCGCTATAACATTCTTTTTCGCGATGACAAATCGTATCCCTATTTGCAAATTACCGGGCATGAAGCGCCCCGCATTGCTTACTACAGGGGCACCACAAGCCGAAAGGGGCGGTATTTCGGGCCTTATCCGAACTCTTGGGCTGTGCGCGAGACCATTCAGATCCTGCAGCGGGTGTTCCGTTTACGCACTTGTGAAGACAGCGTGTATGCGCATCGGTCGCGCCCATGTTTGTTGCATCAAATTGGTCGGTGTTCGGCACCGTGCGTGGGCGTGATTTCCATTAAAGACTATCAGCACGATGTTGAGCGTGCAGTGCGTTTTCTTGATGGGCAAGCCGGCGAGGTGATGCGCGACATGGAAGGACGCATGCAAGAGGCGTCCGAGCGCCTGGCGTTTGAAGAGGCCGCCGTTTTGCGCGACCAAATGGCGGCGTTGGCCAGTGTGCTGCA
This sequence comes from Algoriphagus sp. AGSA1, assembly GCF_021390545.1. Classification (GTDB taxonomy): domain Bacteria; phylum Bacteroidota; class Bacteroidia; order Cytophagales; family Cyclobacteriaceae; genus Algoriphagus. Next base: position 639 of record NZ_JAJUWR010000163.1, read on the forward strand.
GCAACAAACCATGGAGAAAATCGGCGATGAGGATGCCGATATCATTGCCGTGGCCATTGCCGGAGGGCGGGTCTGCGTGAATCTGGCTATGGTGCGCGGCGGACGTCACTTAGGCGATAAAGCGTTTTTCCCAACGCACACCCAAGACGATGAACCGGGTGAAATTTTGTCAGCGTTTGTGGCGCAACATTATCTTGATAGTCCGTTACCCCCCTGGTTGATTTGTTCCCATGCTTTATCTGATACCGATTTGGTTGCATTGCTGCAGGAGCAATTGGGCGTGCGTACCCGTGTATTGACTCGACCGCAAGGTGTGCGCCGCTCCTGGCTGGAGCAGGCACAAAAGAATGCGCAAATGGCACTGGCCCGTATGCTCACGGAGTCGGGCGCTCGTGTAACACGAACTCGTGCTTTGGCTGAAGCCCTGGGGTTGGAAACCGACGAGACAGCATTGGATGCTTTGTATAT
>NZ_JAJUWR010000164.1 GCF_021390545.1 Algoriphagus sp. AGSA1
GCATTGTTCAATTGTTGATGCGCCTGCAGCAACAATCGGGTGGCATTCAAATGTTTTGCACCGGTATCCTGATATGGCTGCAACAGCGTTAATGCTTCCTGAGCGCGATGCTGGTCGAGATACATCTCTGCCACGGCAGTAGCCCAAGACTCTTTCAGGCGCGAATCCGTACCCACTGCCGAACGGGCTAATGTAAGGGCTTCATCACGACGCTCCATTTGCCCTTGTTGATGACATGCCCGGGCCAATGCAAGCCCAGCCAATACCCGTGTGTTTGACGACCGCGTACGCCCCAACAAACGCGACAATTCTTGTTCAGCCTGCGGATAACGCCCTTCCAGCACATGCAACCAGCCGCTTTCAAGCAGTTCATGATCACGCTTGCGGGCACGCAAACCACGCCACTCACGAAAACGTTCCGGGCTGGATAACAACCATGACAAACCTCGAAACAGCAGATACAGCACCACAAATGCGGCCAACAACAGTAATGCAAAGAGCGTCAGCGACATTTCAATTCGCCATGGTTGCGCAATAATGAGAACATTCCCACTATGCTCACGCAGCACTACGCCCAGCCCTACGGCCAAAGCCAACAGCAATAGCATCCAGAACCAGGCTCTCTTTGTGTCTCCTCGTTCTGATCAGCTGTATCCGTTAAAGTCTGGGCACGCTCATGACGCAGAACTTCGATAGCTTCCAAGGTATTACTTAAGGTGGGAAGCTTTGTATCGACAGGCGTTTCAATAAGTCGCGTAACCTGACGCACGGCACGTTGAGTAACGGTTGACTGGTTATCGTAATAGGTTTCCAGCGCCGTTAGCACGGCCTGCAACTCGGAGCGCCAGATTTCAGGTTGACGCATCATTAGGGCCAATTGCGCTGTCATGACTCGTAGACGCAAAGCCTGACGCAATTGCGTTGCCTGATCAGGTGAAATCAACAACGCCGCCTCGTTATCAACCCGACGAATATCAAAAAAACCGGCCAGATCATGACGAATAACCGACCACGCCTCGCGAGACCAAGTTGCGGTATTGTCCCAACTGCGCTCCAGCCAGGAAGCATTGGGATCTGCATCCGCACCGGTACCCGAAGCTG
>NZ_JAJUWR010000165.1 GCF_021390545.1 Algoriphagus sp. AGSA1
GGAACTAATTAATTAATTTTCTGTATTGATGTCCAGCTTGAGCCTCCCCTCAAATTTAATGGCCAGCTGCTGGACTGTCAAGCCCCAGTTGTGCAAAGGGGAACTCCATTTTTTCTCGATCCGTCGGGTAGCCAGATACACGAGCTTCAACAGTGCCATATCACTTGTAAATGCCCCTTTGGTCTTGGTGACCTTTCTCACCTGCCTGTGGTACCCTTCCACAGCATTGGTGGTATAGATCATCTTTCGGATGCCCTTGGTGTATGCAAAATAAGCACTGAGCCTTTCCCAGTTACTGTTCCAAGACCGGAGTACCACCGGATATTTCTTCCCCCATTTCTCTTCCAGGTCCAGAAGGGCTGATTCTGCCAGGTCTTTGGTGTCTGCCCCATACACCAGCTTGAGGTCACGGGCGAACTCCTTCTGATCCTTGCTGGCCACATATTTCAGGCTGTTGCGGATCTGGTGGACGATACACAACTGGATCTCCGTTTTGGGGAAAACCGAATGGATCGCCTCCGGAAAGCCTACAAGGTTATCTGTACAGGCAATCAGAATATCACGGACACCACGGTGCTGTAGGCCACTGAGCACCTGTAGCCAGAAGTTGGCCCCTTCGCTTTCAGACAGGTACATCCCCAGGATTTCCTTTCTTCCCGACTTGTTGATCCCAAGCACATTGTACAGTGCCTTATGCTTCACCTTGCCTTCCTCCCGTACCTTGAAGTGCATGGCATCAAGCCATACGATGCAGTAAACCTCCTCCAACGGACGGTTCTGCCATTCCTTTACCCTGGGGATGATACGGTCGGTAATATCACTGATTACCTGGGTGGAGACTTCGGTGTCGTACATTTCCCTGATATGTGAGGAGATGTCACGAAGGCTGCTGCCCATGCCATAAAGGGCGATGATCTGATCTTCCAGATTGTCTGCCAATATCCGCTGGCGCTTTTCGATAATCTTGGGTTCAAAGCTGCTGTGACGGTCCTCCGGGGTGTCAATGGTCACTTCGCCAACGTTGCTCTTCACTGTTTTGGTACCTTTTCCGTTGCGCTTATTGCCCGAGGACCACCCTTTGTCTTCATCACGCAGAT
>NZ_JAJUWR010000166.1 GCF_021390545.1 Algoriphagus sp. AGSA1
TTATGTCGAGCTGGTGAATGACCCCGCGCAATTCCCCCGCATACTTGAACGCGCCATGCAGGCGGCCATACGCCGACGCGGCGTTGCCGTCATTGTGCTGCCGGGTGACGTCGCGCTTAAACCCGCACCCAGCCAAGCCAAACCGGTAAGCGCGGCCAGGCCGGCCACCTTAGTGCCCGCTGAAGCTGATATCAACCAGCTTGCTCAACTGCTTAACGACTCCGAGGCCGTCACACTGCTGTGCGGCAGTGGATGCGAAGGCGCGCACGACGAAGTTGTGGCACTGGCGGATGTCCTTGGCGCACCCGTCGTACATGCATTGCGGGGCAAACAATTCATTGAGTACGATAACCCCAATAGTGTCGGCATGACGGGGCTCATTGGCATTAGTTCCGGTTATCACGCCATGGAACAATGCGATACGCTGGTCATGCTGGGTACCGACTTTCCTTACCGACACTTTTATCCTTCGCGGGCACGCGTTGCGCAAATCGACATCAACCCCGAGGCTCTGGGCAAGCGTGTTCCGATAGAGCTCGGTATCAACGCCGATGTTCGCGCCTCCTTAACAGCGCTGCTGCCACACATTAAACAAAAAGAAAACCGTGCCTTTCTAAACAAAGCACTCAAGCATTATCAAGCGGCACAAAAAGAGCTGAACGACTACGCCCGGCCGGCCGCCGATAACGCCGCCATTCATCCTCAGTACCTGACTCACCTGATCAGTGAACGCGCGGCCGACGATGCCGTGTTCACGGTCGATGTCGGCACCCCTACCCTATGGGCCGCACGCTATCTGAGAATGAATGGCCGCCGAAGGCTGCATGGCTCTTTCAACCATGGATCAATGGCCAATGCCCTGCCCCAGGCACTCGGCGCACAAGCCGCCAACCCGGGGAAACAGATTATTTCCCTTTCGGGTGACGGCGGTTTGTCGATGCTACTGGGCGACTTGCTTTCTGCACGACAGCTGAATCTGCCGGTAAAAATTGTCGTTTTCAACAACAGCTCACTGGGCTTTGTTGCAATGGAAATGAAAGCAGCCGGCTATGTTGATACAGGCACCGACTTCATAGACACTAACTACGCCGAT
>NZ_JAJUWR010000167.1 GCF_021390545.1 Algoriphagus sp. AGSA1
CATTACCAGCACATCGAATTTCTGCAGCCATGCGTCGTATTCATTACGTAAGCGGCGACGCAGATTCTGAGCTTTGGCATAAAGACGGCCGCCGTGGCGCTCCAGCACACGGCCCGACAACAACACAGCTTTTATCGGTGCGGCCAACTCGGCGGCATGTGCCGGTCAGCTTTCGAACGCTTTCATATAGGTTAGGGAGTACGCGCCGATGCCGCCATAACCCACACCATGACCCCGCACAATATTATGATAGGAGCCTTCGATACCGATAGGCAACCACAAAGCCGAACCGATGTTATGCCACGGGATGGAGATTTCCTCGACGGTTGCGCCCAAAGACCCCAGACGCTTGATTTCAGCACGTACAACGTCATCAACGCCTTGCTCTGTTTCGGGACGCCCAAACCCTTCCTTCACCACACCTATTTTCAAGCCCTTCACACCGCGCCCCAGCGCTTTGGTATAGGGTTGAACCTTGACATTGCGTTGGCGGCCATCAATACCATCCTCTCCAGCGATGACTTCAAGCAACAAGGCGCAATCAGCCACGGTACGCGCCATGGGGCCGACGTGATCGAAGGTATACTCAATTCCCGCTACGCCCGTGTAGGGCACCAGGCCAAACGTCGGTTTTATACCCACAATGCCACACAACGACGCCGGCATACGAATGGAACCAGCCTGATCATTCACCCCGGTCACACTGTTCCCTGCAAAACAAAGATATTCACACGATGCTTTGCCCAGAATTTCACCACCGGCATCAAGGATACGGGTAACGATTGTGGCGTCGAAATCGGGCACATGGCCATCTAAAATGGAAGCCCCGTTGCTCATGGGCACACCTGCCACATTCACACTGTCTTTAATAGCCAGTGTTTTACCTTTCAGCTTCCCTTTCGTCGCCCCTTTAATGGTGGATTTAACAACCCAGCCGTTATGCTGGTTTTCCGAACCCTCAGGGCGATAACCCGGCGTTCTTGGGTACTTAACCGGCGGCGTTTCGTCGGGCAATTGTTCTATAAGATGAAATGCCGGCGTAAGCGCCGACAAATACGCGTGGTATTCAGACACCTCTTCCGGTGTCAGG
>NZ_JAJUWR010000168.1 GCF_021390545.1 Algoriphagus sp. AGSA1
GTTATGAAGACGGTCAAAAGCAATTGCCGGAGTCATCCGCTCCCGCTTCGCTTCCCCAGGATCTTAAAGTATGGGTGGCTCCCTATCATTCAGTCGGCCATAAGCGGGCTTTGTCGTTGCTTAAAACCTTGAGTGTTTCGGTCGTTTCCAGTGACAAACCGCCTGTTGACGCGCTGATTGTTGTTACGCCATACGGTGAGGATGTCGCCAGTGTGGTGAGTGAGTATCAACTGGATGCCGAGCGTGCGGTTGCATTGGATACGTTCTTCGGTTTGGAACAGGGCAAGCGCCGCGTGGTGATGTGTTCTGCGGCGACGTTACCGCAGTGGCGTGATGCCGCCGCGGCGCTGTTTGCCTCAGATGGCTCTCCTGTCACCGTTATAAATGACTCAGCCGGCTTTATTGGCCAGCGAGTGGTGGCCACCATTGTGAATGTGGCAAGCGATATTGCCCAGCAAACGATTGCGTCACCGAAAGATATTGATTTGGCGGTGTCGTTGGGGTTGGGTTACCCGAAGGGCGGGCCGCTTAGCATGGGTGATAGCCTGGGTGCTGCGCATATTGTTGAAATTCTGCGCAATATGCAAAGGGTTACCGGCGATATGCGTTATCGCTCCAGTTTGTGGTTGCAGCGTCGCGTTCAGTTAGGAATGAGTCTGACGGCGGAAGCGAAAACCGGAACCGTATAAAAGTGGTAGACGATAAAAAAGGAAGCTGAGAAGCTTCCTTTTTTAATGGGTTGGCCGCTGAGGCGGCCTTTTCGTTTCAGCAATAAGTAATCGTTTTACTGAGACTTGGATACCATGAATTGCACTGCGGCGCGGATTTCAGCGTCGGAGGCTTGAACTGCGCCACCTTTGGGCGGCATGGCGCCTTTGCCCGAGATAACCGTGCTGACCAGGGAATCAATGCCTTTGGCAGCCAAAGGCTCCCATGCGGCTTTGTCTCCCAGCTTAGGTGCGCCGGCTACACCTGCTGCATGGCAGGCCAGGCAAACGGTGTTGTACAGCTTTTCACCGGCCGGATCGATTTCAGCCGGGGCGGCCGCTGCAGTTTGCTGCGGCTCGCTATTCGTTTTGGTTTCGGCAG
>NZ_JAJUWR010000169.1 GCF_021390545.1 Algoriphagus sp. AGSA1
TCAATTAAGTGGGGCAAAAATACGGAGACGCTGCGATGAAGGTTTTTGAGAAGCTATTTATGCTGATGGCTGGGCTTTTCCTGCCACTCTTCGCTCTTGCTGAGGCGCCCGGCCGCATGGGAGAGGGTATGATGGGTGGCAACATGATGCAGGGCATGGGCGGGATGGGGATATTCATGATGATTATCATGATTCTTCTGGTTGTGCTCCTGATTCTTGCGATTCTGGCACTGATCAAATATCTGAGGAACAAGTGATGAATCGGAATAAAAGTGTCCACCGGCGCACAGTCCTTCAGGCTGTGGCGGGCACCGGCTTCCTTCTCACGCTGTCGCCGGGATTTCTGCTTACGGGCTGTGATGGTGGGGTAAGAGCGACTGAATCGGGAACGCTCGGCCTTGACTCCGAAGAATACGATGTTGAACTGAATCTTCATGCCACGCCCGATTCGGTGCCCATACTTCCAGGCGCGCCCAGTGAGGTGTGGCGCTACAGGGCGGAATTGCTGAAAGGCCCGGGAGGCACACTCTCCGAAAACCCTGACAGCTACCTGGGCCCAACGATCCGGCTACGCCGTGGCCAGAAAGTAAAAATTCATATTCACAATGAGCTCCCGGAAGACACCACCGTACACTGGCACGGGCTTCATGTGCCGTCAGATGTCGACGGGCAACCAAGGCTACCCATCCAGCCCGGTGAAACCACGACGATCGGCTTCGAGGTGTTGGACCGGGCCGGACTGTTCTGGTATCACTCCCATGCCCATGGTGAGCAGGGCGGGCGCGTAGGATTTCAGAGTTACGCGGGGCTTGTAGGGCTCCTGATCGTTGAAGACGAAGAAGAAGCGGGCCTCGGATTGCCGTCGGGCGATAACGAACTGTTACTGGTGCTTCAGGACCGTACCTTTGCTGGTGTCAATGGACTGGTTTACCTCGACGACGGTATGGGAGCCATGATGGATCGCATGCACGGTTTTCTGGGAGACAGGATACTGGTTAACGGCGTTCCTCCGGCCACGCGCAAGGTCGCCACTCGCCCATACAGAATTCGGGTCCTCAACGGCTCCAATGCCCGCATCTACAAAC
>NZ_JAJUWR010000170.1 GCF_021390545.1 Algoriphagus sp. AGSA1
GCATCAACGTCCTCTCGCTCCAACAGTCGCGAAACGCCGGTTAACGCAACAGACGGTTTCATTTGATCATCTTCCGCCACGATTTCCGTTTTGACCCCACCCAACTTCCCGTCCAATTGGTCCAACGCAAGGCGAAAACCGTCTAATTGATCACGCCCGTTCGCGGCAGACGGCCCGGACAACGTACCCAGAAAGCCAATTTTGATATCCGCCATTGCCATGCCTGGCACGGCACAAACCAATGCCAACGACAGGACTGATTTCTTCAATATTTTCTCAAGCAACATGTTTGTCTCCTTCCTTATGTTTAAGTCAATGAACCGCCATCAAACCAACCGGGTTTCCAGCTCCCCCAAACTCTCAATCCAAACCCGCATCACATCCCCGCGTTTCAAGAACACCCCCGCTTCCATCCCAACGCCGGCCGGGGTGCCGGTTAAAAGAATGTCGCCAGGCAACAAATCCAGCCTGGCACTTAAGTACGCAATTTGATCTGCCACGGTGTACAAATGATTTGAGGTGCTGGAGTTTTGCCGCAGTTCGTCGTTGAGCCAAAGCTTGATCCCCAAATTTTCGGGGTCACCGGCAAATTCAGCCGGCGTTAAATATGGCCCCAAAGGGCATGCACCTTTAAAGCATTTGTGACCAATCCAATCGAATCTAAACGGCGAACTGACATCAACCTGATCACGCTTCAGGTTGTCGCGTGCGGACATATCGTTGGCACAGCTATACCCGGCAACATAATCCAAGGCCGATTCCACCGATACATTCGACGCCTTTCGCCCGATCACCACTGCCAACTCCGCTTCCCAATCGAGCATATTGCTGTGAGCTGGAAACGCGACATGCTCTTTGTGGCCCGACAAAGCAGCCTGCCCTGCCTTGATGAAATGCCAGGGAGGAAGGCCGTCGGCCTTCGGATCCAGGTTCAATTTCATATTCATGGCCTTACCCATCGCTTCGACGTGATCCCGATAATTAGCGCCTGCGGCGTAAATCACACCACAACGCGTTAAGGGCGGCAAAAACTCAATATCATCCGCGACCAGCAAGGCATCTTCTGCAAGCTCCGGCTTCTTG
>NZ_JAJUWR010000171.1 GCF_021390545.1 Algoriphagus sp. AGSA1
AGAATATCCAGATTCAGTGCTTTTGGCCACCAGTCCATATTCGTTTTCTCGGCTGAGGTCAGGCTGCCATGCATAACCGGGCATTTGCCTGCTGAAGTGTTTTCCATCGCTGACTCCTTTGAATAGTGAGTTGACTGGTTGTCGATAGGAAAGGGGTGGGCTGTATAGGCCACCCCTATTTGGACCAGTTTACGTGACTTTAATTATGGATTCTTAATTTTGTCTGAAAACCCGGGTCAAATCGTTGACACGTGTCAAAGGAAAAAGTAACGGTTGGTTAAATTGTCGACGATCAGGTTGTCGCGCTTAGCAAACCTTCGGATTCAATGAATTGAATAATTTCTTCGATTCCCTTCCCTTTTCCCACACTGCCCATTACAAAGGGTCGGTTGCCACGCATGCGTTGGGTGTCTTGTTCCATTACTTCCAACGAGGCGCCCACCAATGGGGCCAAGTCTGTTTTGTTAATAATCAACAGATCCGATTTGGTAATGCCCGGGCCGCCTTTACGGGGGATTTTTTCACCGGCTGAAACATCAATAACGTATAAGGTGAGGTCGGACAGTTCCGGGCTGAAAGTGGCCGCCAGGTTATCACCGCCCGACTCGATGAACACAATATCGGCATCGGGAAACTGATGCAGCATGCGGTCGATGGCTTCCAGGTTAATGGAAGCATCTTCACGAATTGCGGTGTGGGGGCAACCGCCGGTTTCAACCCCCATGATGCGCTCGGCCGGTAAGGCGCCGGAAAGCGTAAGCAGGCGCTGGTCTTCCTTGGTGTAGATATCGTTTGTAATCGCCACGATGTCGTAACGGGCGGACATTTTTTTGCAGAGCATTTCCAGTAAAGTGGTTTTGCCTGAGCCGACCGGCCCGCCTACGCCAATACGCAGGGGCGGCAAAGTTTTGCTGCGTTTTCCTATGGGTTTTGTGTGTTCCGGTGCGTTCATAATGGTTTTCCTTATTGGCTTGATAGGCTAAGCATGCGCGGTGTAATCAATACGGCTACGAGCGAAACAAGCGTGAGTATTGGGTTTCGTGGCGTGCGGCCACAATGGCGAATTGCGGAGCAAAGTTATAC
>NZ_JAJUWR010000172.1 GCF_021390545.1 Algoriphagus sp. AGSA1
AGTATGGCCAGACCGTTAACCGACATTAATGTACTGGATACCGTTCCTGCCGGTACAGCGGGCGCCCCCTCTTCAGGTTCGTCGAAGTACGCTACCTTTACAACACGCAAATAGTAAAACGCCCCAATAAGCGAGAACAGTACGGCAATGACAGCAACAGTCACATGACCTGCTCCGATTAAGGCCTGCAGTACGGTCAGCTTGGCATAGAATCCTGCCAGTGGAGGAATACCCGCCAATGAAAACATGGCAAGCAAAAGAATCCCGGCCAATAAGGGGCTACGCTGGTTCAACCCCTTCAAGTCGGACATTTCTTCACACTCAAAGCCCTGGCGACTCAGCAATAAAATAATCCCGAACGAGGCAAGCGTTGTGAGCACGTAAACCAACATATAAAACAACGCAGCGCCGTAAGCTTCGGTAGAGACCAGCGGTTGATCTTGAGTCACACCCGAAAGCAAGCCGAGAAACACAAAGCCCATATGCGAAATGGTTGAGTACGCCAGCATGCGTTTAAAGTTGGTTTGCACAATGGCCGTAAGATTACCAATGGCCAGCGACAATACTGCCAAAATCAGTAACATCGGCTGCCAGTCACTCGACAAACCGTGCAGGCCGTCGACCAGCAAACGCATCACAATGGCAAAAGCGGCAATTTTTGGCGCGGCGCCTACGATGAGGGTTACGGAGGTAGGTGCGCCCTGATAAACATCGGGCACCCACATATGAAATGGTACCGCCCCCAATTTAAACGCCAAACCCGCTACAACGAAAACCAGCCCGAACACCAAGGGCAGCGTTTCAGCTTGATCACTTTCGATAACCTGCGCAATGCCTGCCAAATCGAGATTACCGGTGGCACCGTATAACATCGACAAACCGTAAAGCAATATGCCCGACGCCAGGGAGCCCAACACGAAATACTTCATGGCGGATTCCGTCGATTGAATGTGGTCACGACGCAATGCTATCAGCGCATACAAAGCGAACGACATCAACTCAATGCCTAGATAGACGGTCAACAAATTACCGGCCGAAAACATCAACATTTGCCCTAACAGGGCAAACAGCGTCAGCGTGTAG
>NZ_JAJUWR010000173.1 GCF_021390545.1 Algoriphagus sp. AGSA1
TGTCGCCTTCGATCACGCAACAATGGCCCGAAATTACAGACGACATCACGCTGGTTCAAAGTCATGGTGAATGCGTTCTGAAACTGCCACCAGACAGTGTGCTTCTGGCGTCATCACCGTCAGCTGCTCACGAGATTTTTCTGGCCGAAAACCGGTTTCTGGCCATTCAGGGACACCCGGAATCAGATGCGTCATGGCTACGCAAAATGTTCATGCCGTTTCACCGGGATGCGTTTGACCAAACCCAATGGGAAGCCATCGAGCACGAGTCAACACAGCCGGTGAACCGGGAGGGCATTTTGGCGCTGATCCGGCGCCTGTTGAAAGACGGTCACCTATGAGCTGACACGTCATTTATTTAGGGAAAAAATTATGAGTACCACTGCTATAAGGCCGGGCTCAAACGCCCTGGCGTTAGATGAACTCGTCCAGCAAGATCGCGTTCATCGACGAGTTTACACCGACCCCGATATTTTTGCGCTGGAAATGGATCGAGTCTTTGCCGCGAACTGGGTATATTTGCTGCACCTAAGCGAAATCCCGGGCATAGACGATTTCAAGCAAGTATGGATAGGCACACGTAATTTCGTCGTCAGCCGTAAAGGGGACAACAAAGTTACCGTATTTGCGAATCGTTGCTCACATCGTGCCGCAACAGTGTGCCGTGAACCCGGTGGGACAGCCTCTACGTTTACATGTCCGTATCACGGCTGGAAGTACGACAGTCGTGGACAGCTGTTTGGTGTACCTGGAAAAACTGCCTACGGAAAGACCTTCAAAGCACGTGATATGCATTTGGCCCGTCCAGCGCAAGTGGCAATTTATAAAGGGCTGGTGTTTGCGACACTGAATGACAAGGCACCCGGACTGGAAGAACACCTCGGCCATGCCAAACGGTTTATTGATGACTGGTTGAACCACCAAGGGGGGCACGAAAACCTGTGCGTTGCCGGTGCGCAGCGCTTCAAACTCAAATGCAACTGGAAAGTGGTTTACGACAATGCAGGTGACGGCTATCACGTGCCGTTTTCACACCAGTCGTTGCTGAAAATGACCAATGATCGCTATGGCGGTGGCGACATG
>NZ_JAJUWR010000174.1 GCF_021390545.1 Algoriphagus sp. AGSA1
CCTCGAGTCTAATGTCCGAGCCTACTGCCGTGCCTATCCGGCCGTATTCGATAAAGCATTGAATGCGCGCCAGTGGGATGAAAACGGTGTTGAATTTATCGATGTTTTTGCCGGCGCGGGTGTGCTGAATTATGGCCACAATAATGAACGCCAGCGCCAGGCGATTATCGACTACATGCTGGCCGACGGCGTAACCCATAGCCTTGACTTGCACACCACTGCGAAACGTACTTTTATTGAGCGCTTCGAAGACATCATTCTTAAACCGCGCAAGCTGGAATACAAGCTTCAGTTCACCGGCCCAACCGGCACCAATGTGGTTGAGGCCGCCTTGAAGCTAGCGCGCAAGGTCACCGGCCGTTCAACCGTCGCAGCGTTCACAAACGGCTTTCACGGGATGACGCTGGGCGCCCTGGCCGTTACCGGTAACGCGCATTACCGTAACGTCAGCGGCGTTGCATTAAATGTTGTGCTGCGTTTGCCTTTTGAAGGGTACGCCGGCACGGGCGTGGGTTCCCTGGACATGATTCGCCAAACCCTGGCCGACTCATCAAGTGGTGTTGAGGCGCCTGCCGCCTTTCTGGTTGAAACCGTTCAGGCCGAAGGCGCGCTATTCATCATTGACGACATTCAATTGGGTAACGGTCGCACCGGGCACTTTTTCAGTTGGGAAGACATGGGTTTGGATCCCGACCTGGTGTGTCTGGCCAAAGGCATCGGTGGTTTCGGCACGCCCATGGGCTTGCTCCTAATCCGTCCTGAGCTTGATCAGTGGTCGCCGGGCGATCATACCGGCACCTTCCGTGGGCAGAACCTGTCGTTCGTGGCCGGCAGTGAGGCGCTGGCCTATTATGAAAACGACGACTTTCTGAAATCGGTGCAGGAAAAAGGCCGTTACATGGAAGAGCGCCTGAACAATATTGTTGCGAACCACAAGAAACTGAATTTTGAAGTGCGTGGGCGCGGAATGATGCAAGGCCTCGATACACACAGCCCTGCCATCGCGAAAAAAATCATGGCGGCGGCTGCGAAACAGCGCGTTATTGTGGGTGCGTGCGGCACAGACGGTCGTGTCA
>NZ_JAJUWR010000175.1 GCF_021390545.1 Algoriphagus sp. AGSA1
GGCTACAACACAGCGGTGGAGGATGCGGTCAATATAGGATGGAAGCTGGCCGCCGTGTTGAAAGGTCAGGCTGCACCGTCTTTATTGGAATCCTACGAGCTTGAGCGTCGGCCGCTGGCAGTTCGCAATACCGCTTATGCGAAAACATTTGCCGACTCACTCGGGCTGTATGCGCCGGTGCCTGAAATTGAAGAAGACTCCGCGGCGGGGCGACAAGCGCGTGAACAGGCCGGCCAATACTTTGAGGCGCACGGACGTGCTGAATTCAATATTCCCGGCATTACTTTCGGCGGTCGTTACGACGGCTCACCCGCTATAGTGTCGGACGGTAGTGCCCCACCACCCGATGCGGCCAACGAATACACCGCCACCGCATGCCCCGGCGGCCGGCCTCCGCACTGCTGGCTATCGGCCGACAAATCCCTTTACGACACATTCGGGTTTGAATGGACTCTGCTTTGTATGAACCCAGACAATGTTTACACTGACGATTTTAAAGAACAGGCCCAACAGCGCAGGCTTGATTTAACGGTTGTAACGGCGCCACAGGCCCGTGATTTATACGAAGCCGATTTCGCTTTGATTCGTCCAGATCAGATCGTCGCCTGGCGGGGCAACAACACCCAATCGGCGGGCGAGATTTTCAGCCGGATTCTTGCGCGATAAAGCCAATATCAATAACCCCTTCGGAGACTCTATACCATGCGTGACCTTAATGAAAACACCTTGACCGATGAAGTCATTGCGCGCCTTAAGCATTGCGACAACCCAAGAGTCAAGCAAATCAGCGAAGCCTTGGTTCGTCACCTACACGCCTTTGTGCGGGAAATTGAACCGACTCAGGAAGAATGGGAAAGCGCTATCGGGTTTCTGACAAACACCGGCCATATGTGCGACGACAAACGCCAGGAGTTTATTCTGCTGTCCGACACCCTGGGCGTATCCATGTTGGTTGACGCCATCAACCACCGTATGCCGGAAGGCGTGACCGAAACCACTGTGCTAGGCCCGTTTTATGTTGAAAATGCAAACGAATTTCCGCTTGGCGCCGACATAACCGCAAATATTGAAGGC
>NZ_JAJUWR010000176.1 GCF_021390545.1 Algoriphagus sp. AGSA1
TTCGTAATGTTCACGGCACATTGCTATGTAGTCGTGAACATCGAAGTGGCCCTCGGAGTTGCCTTCTTCGTCCAGCCATATCAGTGGTCCTTTAACGATAAAGAATACGCGCATCGGGTCTTCGTGTTCGTGTGCTACCAGTGTGTGGCCTTCGCCCGGCGTTTCGTAAACGAAGTCACCTGCGGTCGCCACCCAGTCGTGTTCAAGATAGCTCCACTGTCCCGAAATGGTGTAGGCAAAAACCTCGTGTGGATGATAATGGCGATTAACCATTCCAGGAGCATCTGCACGCAGAATGTCGGCCCATTTGTTTTCGGATGGTGAAATCCATAGCGGCCGGGAACAGACAGTTTCACTGAACGGAACGTAGTACTTCATGTCGTCGGTGGCTGCGTTTGAAATATACGCTTCCGGCTTGGCATCGGGTTTGAATACGTCTTTGATTGGGGGAATTGAACGCCAGAATTCATTTCCTTTTGATTCGCTCATGGCATCTCCTTTAACAATAAAACCAGTGCTATGCTTAGTCATTCTAGAAAAAGACACTGTGCTTGTTTTTTCTCAGGGCGACAATTTATATGCAACTGAAGCACAAGCTGGTCGATCAAATATCCGGCCAATATGTTCCGACAACAGAGGCGTCCACCGACCAGGTTGATCCTGAGCATCGGATCGCATATTGGGAAGAACATAATGCAGTTGAACTCATCGGTTTGACCTGTCGGGAATTGCATGGCGTTGCTTTGCAGGCCTATGAGCGCAACTACGACCTGGGCCGTGTTCGTTTAAGCGATATTCGCGGCTCGTCGCATGAAATAGAGCGCGGCCCGTCAATGGTCAGGCGTCTGCCTAAAAATGCTTTGTTCGCCAGTGTATTGGTCGATGGCCGTGGCTATTTTCTGCAAAATGGTCAGAAAGTTTGGCTTGAGCCTGGAGACGCGGTGCTGTATGCCACCGATCAGCCTTATTTGTTCGGGTTCTCAAAGCCAATGCGGCAGATTCTGGTCGATTTGGATTTACAGACGGCACAATGCAATGGCTGGCCGCGCTTGCATGGGCATGTGCTGGGTGG
>NZ_JAJUWR010000177.1 GCF_021390545.1 Algoriphagus sp. AGSA1
GTCTCCGGGTGAGAACTTTAGACAATACCGAAACCTATTAACGGCTGGCTTTTGGATAACTTTAGTGATCGTATGACCGACTGTTGTCCAATAAGGGTCGGAATAAGCGATGATTTTCGGTCTTTTTCCAATTCCACAGAGCAGGGAGCTGAAGGAAAAGCGGTTAAACTTCGCGCAACAGACACACGAGGAAAATGCAATGAAAGTGGTTAGATTGGCGGCGGCGATTGGGCTGCAAAGTATTTTGGTTGCTTCTGTATGGGCTGCGTCGCATGGCGATCACACGGGACAGGGGCATGGCCATAATGCCGCAATGCAAAAAATGTCCGGTACGATTCAGAATATGCCCCTGGCAGATAACGTGGCTGTTGATAATTGTTGGCTGCGGTTATTGCCTGGTTCAGCACCGTCGGCGGGTTATTTTCTCCTGCAGAATAATCGCCCCGACAACTTAGTCGTGGTGGGCGCCGCTACTGACGCTTTTGACGATGTGATGGTTCACCAAACCAGGCAAGAGAATGGTTTGAGTCGAATGGCAATGGTCTCCGAGGTGGTTGTGGGAGCAGGCCAAAAGCTGGAGTTCAAGCCGGGTGGGTACCACCTTATGCTGGAAAAGCCGAATCGACAGGTTCAGGTCGGTGATACGGTCGGCCTGTCACTTGTGCTGAAATCGGGCGAGAAAGTGGCGGCAAAGTGCGAAGTTAAGCCTGCTGCCACCGTATCACCCGCCGCTCACAAGTCGCATTAGGCGCCCGACTCTGCATTTGACACATCTTGCCAGAACGCCAGGGCTTGCTTATTGAACGCCTTTGGGTTCGCCAGGTTCATGCCATGGGTGGCCAGTGGAATTGTCGCGCGGCGCACATTGGGCAGGAGCAGCTCGAGAATATCCAGAATGTGTTTATAGCGTGCAGGGCTGTCGGCGCCACCTAATAATAATGTGGGGCATTTCAGTTTCGAGACGCGGTTTAAATCATATTCTTTGTCTGCTTCCAAAACCTGCGATATTATCGTGTCGGCGTTCTCGCGTACCATCGATTTAAACCATCCAGTGGTGCGTGCCCAGG
>NZ_JAJUWR010000178.1 GCF_021390545.1 Algoriphagus sp. AGSA1
CTGCTAGGATGCGGCCAAGCCGCACAAAAATGCCAACGCTTAAAAATGCAGTGGCCGCAGTATAGACGCGGAATGCGACCTAGGGATAGTACTAATTTGTAACAGTCGTGAAGGTGACACGTTGTTTACGTTACCAGTGGATGGGTGTTTGCCCTTGGTCTACTAACCATTGGTTCGCTGATACAAAATGGTTGCAACCCAAAAATGGAACCGGCGGGCGACGCGCAGAGAGTGGAGAAGGGTGGTTGGCTTTCAATATCAGATTGTGGGGTGCGTCGGGCACGCAGCTGGCTTTTTGCTGCGCATGGTTCCCCCAAAGCATAAAAACTTTGGGCTGAGGCATGGTGCCGGCAAAGCGGATGATCGAATCGGTAATGGTTTCCCAACCCTTACGTGCATGCGAAGCGGGCTTGCCTTGTTCAACGGTTCATACGGTATTAAGCAAGAGAACGCCTTGTTGCGCCCAGTGGCTTAGGTCGTGCGAGGGCGATCGTAACGCGTCAGGCAGGCTGCGATGCAACTCGCCGAATATATTGCGCAAACTGGGTGGGCAGGGTGTGGTGTCGGGAACCGAGAATGCCAGGCCTTGTGCCTGATTCGGCCCGTGGTAGGGGTCTTGCCCCAAAATCACAACCCGGATGTTTTCCGGGCGAACCAGTTGCAACGCTTTGAATACGTCTTTAGGAAAAATAGTGGCACCGTTCTGAAGCCGTTGAGTCAGAAACGCATCTAGCGCTTCCAGGCGGTGCCTTTCCGGTTCTAGAACGCGTTGCCACTCAACCGGGAGCGCCTGAAATTGCTCAAGCACCCCCCCAATGTATTGGTTGTCGTATTGAGCGGATAAAGAATGAGGCATCAGGTAGGTTTTAAAGTGTTATGCGCACAGGGTGTCAGAAAAAGAGTTCCTCCAGGGCCTGGCCCGGCTCTTCAGCGCGCATGAATCGTTCGCCTACCAAAAAGGCATTCACGTTATGGCTGCGCATGAGCTCAACGTCTTCGCGGGTGTGAATGGCGCTTTCCGTGACAACCAAACGATCTTCGGGAATGAGCGGCAGCATGTCGATGG
>NZ_JAJUWR010000179.1 GCF_021390545.1 Algoriphagus sp. AGSA1
GAGCGGGGAGTGGTCGACGGCGCCGCCTGGCCGGTGTTTGGCGCAATGGAATACCGCTGGTATGAGGTTTCCGATTACATGACCCGCCCCACGTTCGGTGTCACTAACCAAGTCATGCTCATGAACCTCGATACCTGGAACGGGTTATCGAAACAGCAACAAGACACCATTATGGAAGTGGCGCGCGAGCTTGAGGTATCCGGTCGCCAGGTTTTCGCCGACCTTTGGGCCAAAGAAGATGCAGCCATGCAGGAGGCCGGTCTTGAAATTACCCAGTTCGGTCCAGACGTCGCGCCTAAAGTCGACGCCATGTTTGCCGAAGGTGTCTGGAAACAGGTTCGCAATCGCGCCGGTGCCGATGGCGAAGCCTTCCACAAGCTTGCTGTTGAAAAGGGTTTAACCAGTCAATGAGTGCCTCCGGCCCCTTTCGGCCAGTACGACACGCCTTGTGTCTGCTGGCCGCTTTTCAAGATGTCATTACGCGTATTACGTTTGTCGTTGCCGTTATCGCCTCGGCTTATCTAACGCTGGTGTTGGCCTGGGAGGTCATCGCCCGCTATGCGCTCAACAACCCCACCGGATGGGGGCCCGACACGGCGGCAATCAGCTTCGCGTTAATTACGTTCTGCGCGGCCCCGATGCTTGCCTGGAAAAGCGGGCACGCAAACATGAATATGGTGGTTAACGCATTGCCCGAGCACATCGCTGTTTGGCTACAACGCTTTACCTGGCTATTGGCTTGTACTGTCTGCCTCATCGCCGCATGGGTTGGCTTTGCCGAACTTAAACGCGTTTTCGCCGGCAATGTGATGATGATTGCCGTTACGCCCATTCCAAAGTGGTGGCTCATGTTGGCCATTGTGTACGCCTTATCAAATATGGGCTTTTATTTCCTGCGCCACTTCCTGTGCACCTGGGTCGGTTCTTGCGAACAAAACAACACCGGGGCCACATAATGGAATGGTACGTGCTCATTTCTGCCGCCGTAGCCTTGATGCTGCTACTGTTCGCCACAGGCTTGCCTATTTTTTTGTCGTTCCTCACGCTGAACCTGCTGGGTCT
>NZ_JAJUWR010000180.1 GCF_021390545.1 Algoriphagus sp. AGSA1
GAAAGATCTTGATGGTCTGAAGATTCGTGTCGGTGGTATCGGCGGCATGGTGCTGCAAAAGCTGGGTGCGGTTCCCCAGCAGATTCCGCCCAGTGATATTTACCCCTCTCTGGAAAAAGGCACGATCGACGCAGCCGAGTGGATTGGCCCATACGATGACGAACGCCTGGGTCTGAACAAAGTTGCGCCGTTTTACTACTCACCCGGCTGTGGGAAGGCAGTGCTTCCATTACCACGATGGTGAATACGGAAGCCTGGGAAAAATTGCCCGCCGAGTTCAAGGCTGCGTTTGAAGCCGCTGCTAACGAACAGGCGCTGCGCATGTTGGCCGCATACGATGCCAAGAACCCGCCCGCTTTGCGTTCCCTGATCGCCGGTGGCGCACAGTTGAAGTACTTCCCCAAAGATGTGATGGAAGCCGCTTACAAAGCGTCGCAAGAGTTGTGGGGCGAGTTGTCGGAAGAAAATCCGGATTTCGCCAAGATCTATCCCGAGTGGAAGAAATTCCAGGAAGCCGAGGCGAGCTGGTTCCGTGTTGCTGAAAACGCACTCGATAACTTCACATACAGTGAGGTGTTGAAGCGTTCGTAACCCGATAGGCACCAATGCGCGGCGCGCGAAGTCGGCGTGTCCGCGCATTTGGTGTCTTTACGTTCAGCGATTCATGATTTACAGGCAGGTATGAGTATGACAGTTTCACATCACACAAAACCCGGCGTAAAGCCACAGGGTGTCGGTGCACGAATTCCACGCAAAGAAGACGCCCGGCATTTGCACGGCAAGGGTAATTTCATCGGCAATATGGCCATGCCCGGGTTATGCGAAGTCGCGTTTCTGCGCAGCCCGCTGGCGCATGCGCGTATCACCGACGTTCGAATTGCCGAAGAGGCACAAGGGCAAGTATTCTTGCGTGCTTCCATGCCTGATGCCAAAGATATTGTGGCCGATTCCACGTTGCCCACTTACCAGGTGTCGGCGCAGCCGCCGCTGGCCGATGACCGCGTGCGCTTTGTGGGTGAACCTGTCGCCATGACCTTTGCGCCCACCCGCGCCGACGCT
>NZ_JAJUWR010000181.1 GCF_021390545.1 Algoriphagus sp. AGSA1
ATTCGCCATGTTGATGTTCGTGATCATGATGGTGCTGATGATCGTGGTGATGCTCATGATCGTGGCCAGAGCTCTCCTCGGAGTCGCCCTCATCTTCAGCGTCCTCACGGACTACCAGATCCATCCCGCACTTGGGGCAGCTGCCCGGCCCGTCCCGGACGATCTCCGGGTGCATGGGACAGGTATATTCGGTCCCGGTATTTTCCTGTGCATGGTCGTGCTCGTGCTCGTGATCGTGCTCGTGCTCGTGCTCGTGCTCGTGGCCATGGTGCTCGTGATCGTGGTGGTTTTCATGATCGTGGCCGCCCTCAGGGGTAGATTCCCCGGCTTCGCGCGCTACCAGGTCCATGCCGCATTTGGGGCAGCTGCCCGACTCGTCTTCAACGACCTCCGGGTGCATGGGGCAGACATACTCGATTCTGGCATGCAGAACATCGGCGTCGAAATCCTCCGGCGAGTCCGCAAAGGCACCGTCGGCAAATGCGCGCTGTAGTTTACCTACGGCTTCGGTCAGCTTCTCTTGCGACAGACCTGCGGAAATATCGGCACCGGGTAAAGTTGATGGTGTCTGCCCACCTACCATGAGAATGGCTCGCGGCCGTGGCATCTGGGCGTAGAGCACGGCCACAGCATCGCCCATTTTTCCTGACAGCTCACCGACGATCAGGAGTACGCTGGCATCGCGCGGCGTGGTGCTGATGAGCAAGCCTGCAGCGGGTACGTCCAGACCATGTGCCAGCGCAACCTCCGGACCGGGAACGACCAGGCAACTCAGGTTACGGGCCAGTGCCCGGGAAACCAGCTTGTGCAAAAATGACGGCCGCTTCTGCCGTGCGCCCGTTACGTTTATTGCCGGATCAGAACTCATTGCCGCCTGAAAGCCCCCTGGCTCCATCCGTAAAGCAGGCCAAGAAACAGAATGGCCAGAAATACGCCCATATCAAGCAACGCAACCATTCCCACTTCCTTGTACACAACTGCCCACGGGTACATGAAAGCCATCTCCATATCGAAGGCCAGAAACAGCAACGCGTAACCGTAGTACCGGGCGTGAT
>NZ_JAJUWR010000182.1 GCF_021390545.1 Algoriphagus sp. AGSA1
AACCGTCAGCGTGTGGTGTCACAGGCTTTGCAAGCTTATGCCGCATTAGCCACCTCGGCCGACCGCGGTGCGGTGCGCGATATCAATCAGGTTGTGTCGCGTACGCGAGCACATTCAAGCTAAGCAATTCCATTGACGCTTTCACCCAGGCTGCCCTGTCAGCCTGGTGTTATAAAAGGCATCCGGTTTTTATTTTCCGGATGCCTTTTGATTTAGCATTGTTAACGCCATGGCTTCGACCAAGTCTCGCTTTTCAGCGGGTAGCGAAAAATAATCCACTGGAAGAATTTGCTGGAACGGCCATGTGTAGTGCAATGTGGGTTCACCAATTTTCTTCGTCCCTGAATCCGCCGGTATTGTGATCTCAATTTCCATTGGCGGTGTGCCGTTCAGCAGCCAAATGGGATTTACATTCAAGGCCGACGCCAATTGAAGAATATCTCTTGGATGGTATCGCAGTTGGTTCTCGAAATTTGAGATTGCCCCTTGTGACACGTTCGCGCGTTTTGCCAGCTCTTTTTGAGTCAGCTTTCTTAAGTTTCGCGCATATCGGAGGCGTTCTGCTAGCGTATTCACAAACGTGATTGAATAGTGTTATTCAAACACGTTGGTAATAAATAACATCACATATGTGATAATCATATTGTTCAGTGTTATAAAAATTACTAACCTGTGCGTTCAATAATCTAGAAGCAGGGGAAGTGGTGCGGGCTAAGCAGTTGAAGTTGATTTGGTTTGATCCATTGTTGAAGGATGATGAGAGTGAGGGGTCGCAGTCTCTTGTGCAGGCAGTGCGCTACCAATTGGAAAATTATGGTCTGGCGTTCGCTCATTGCGTCGATATGGATTCGGTGTATCACGAAGCAATGGTGTCGATTGCCGCGTCGAAAATTCAAGACGTACGTGCCTTGGTTTTACTGAACGCAGACTTTGCTCAAAATTGTGCAGTGGCGCATTATTTAAGGGCGGTCGCCCCGGGGGTGTGCATTGTTGCCCGCACACCCGATTACAAAGAGCAAACACTTATGCATGCGCTGCAATCGGGGGTCGATGCG
>NZ_JAJUWR010000183.1 GCF_021390545.1 Algoriphagus sp. AGSA1
GTTTACAGGCATTGTGGCCGCTGTTGGGGCCATTACCCAGGT
This sequence comes from Algoriphagus sp. AGSA1, assembly GCF_021390545.1. GTDB lineage: Bacteria > Bacteroidota > Bacteroidia > Cytophagales > Cyclobacteriaceae > Algoriphagus. The sequence goes on from NZ_JAJUWR010000183.1 coordinate 43, forward strand.
AACACCGTTGCAGGAAGGTAATGAAAATGCGGGTGTGCGGCTAACTATTTCCGCCGGTGACTTACCGTTGAAAGAAACCAAGCTGGGCGATTCCATTGCCATTCAAGGCGCGTGCATGACGGTGGTGTCTTTAACCGACAGTAGCTTCGACGTGGATGTGTCTCGTGAAAGTTTGAATAAAACAGCCGGGTTGGACAAACCGGGTGAAGTGAACCTGGAACACGCTTTGCGCGTGGGCGATTCGTTGGACGGCCACCTGGTGTCCGGCCATGTAGACGGCCTGGGTACTGTGGCAAAGTTTTCCCCGGTGGGCGAGTCGTGGGATTTGCGCATTGACGTGCCCCCGCACCTGGCAAAGTATTTGGCCTATAAAGGTTCAATTACCGTTAACGGCGTGAGCTTAACGGTGAACAGCGTGCAAGACGACGCCCAAGGCGGATGCCGGATTAGTATTAATTTAATTCCGCATACGGTGCAGGTCACCACGTTAAAGCACCTGAAACCGGGCTATTCGGTGAACCTGGAAGTGGATACCATTGCCCGTTATGTTGAGCGGATGTTAAGCGTTCAGAAGGCCGGCTGATGCAGCAGAAGTCATTTTTCTGTTAGAATGGCGGACTTCACTTTGGTGGTTGATAGTGAAAAAGGACAGGTGGCCGAGTGGTTGAAGGCGCACGCCTGGAAAGCGTGTATACGTTCAAAGCGTATCGGGGGTTCGAATCCCCCTCTGTCCGCCAAGAATTAGTCTACAACAGTAGATGGCAGTATAGAAACCCGCATGTTTAAAAGCATAGCGGGTTTTTTTATGTCTGTATGTGTATATGGCAGGGTATGGACATGTACCCCCAGTTGGGGGTAGATTAAGGGGTATCGAAAACCCCCCCCACTATGGATACCCCCAAATGGCACTTTCTGAGGTTGCGTGTAGACAGGCAAAACCCCGAGATACTGCATATAAGATGGCGGATTGGGGTGGTTTATTCTTATATGTCACCAAGGCAGGCTCAAAG
>NZ_JAJUWR010000184.1 GCF_021390545.1 Algoriphagus sp. AGSA1
AAGAGCTTTCTTGCTATGATAACTATGGCTCGTTTGCCGGTATGTCTTTGCAATAGTTCCTCGTATCGATTCAGCATCACCGGATCTCGTTGGACAGTGGTCCAGGCACATTCGATCAGTGAGCTTCTCAGTCCCTGATGATGGCGATAAGTCATGTATCCTTTTCGGTCTGATTCACCGCTGGAATGGACCATCGGTTTGAGCCCGATATAGCTGTTGAAGTGTTTGAAATTTCTGAAGCGATGGATATCCTCAATCTCAGTGAGTAACTGGACTGTTGTCAAAGGTCCTATTCCCGGGATCTGTCTCAGCAGCTTGGAGTTTGCCTTGTATTTTGCTTTTCGCTGTAGCGCACGGACAGATATGGAGACCTTCAAAAAGTGACGGTAGGTAAATTCAAACTGATCGAGCAATAAATCCATTACCAGTCTGCTGCTGTCCGAAGGGAGCTCTACGATGGCCAGCCAGTCCAGAAAATCCTTTGTCCAATAAGGATTATCGTATTTAGGAGGTGTTTCTATCCCGTTTTGAAGGAGTTTGTCCTTGATCCTGTTTTTTACTCTAACCAAGTCTGCCCAGAGCCTTTTGCGATATCGGAAGAGCTGGCGATCACCTTCTGTTTCCAAGGTTGGCACGTGGATTCCTCGCAGCAGTCCTGCACGGAGAGCTTTGGCCATTTTGCGACTATCCACAGGATCGGTTTTTTCACTACTTTCTTTATTGGTAGTGGGAAGATCAGCTGGGTTGATCACCAGACATTCATATCCGAAACTCTTTAGATCCCGATAGATCCAAAATCCAAACTTACAGGCTTCATAACAGCAGATGATCTGATATTTTGGAAAAAACTTATCCAAGTAAGACTTCAAGGCTTTGGGATCAGGTGCCTGACTGAAGGTTTTATGATGGCAATTGGCTGTAAAGATGCAAACGCTCCACTGGCGCTTGTGCACATCAATACCAATGAATAACTTAGGAGAAACTTCGGTGTCCATGATATATTCTTTTTGGTTCTGTCCTTAAAACGAACCAGATTATATCATGGGAACTA
>NZ_JAJUWR010000185.1 GCF_021390545.1 Algoriphagus sp. AGSA1
GGTTACGTGAGTTAATCGCGCAAATTTATGGGGCGACATTGGCGGGAAACTAAGCCTCGCAGTGCTTTCCCCAGGTGTAATGAGTCCGCTGCAATAATTTCTGCAAGGCTCGACCGCCCAATGTATAAATGGTGTTTATACATCATCATCAATCCGACGCTATAGCTTTGGCTCACCCTACTCTCTAGAATAAGCATTAAAGCAAAATACCAATGAGACAAAGTGGCCAATTTACCCGAAGCAGTTGGGTTAATCGGTATTGGTCAGGTGGGTTTGCCGATGGCAACAAACCTGATTAAGTCCGGCGTTCGCGTCGTGGGCTATCGTCGTTCCGACACCCAGGCGTTTGTCGAGGCGGGTGGCGTGCTTGCTTCTTCACCTGTGCAGGTGGTTGAGCAAACAGATGTTGTTTTGTTATGCCTGCCCAATGAACCGGCTGCGTCGCAAATTCTGGAGGGTGAGGGTGGCATATTAAATAGCCTGTCGGCCTCTAAAACCCTGATAGAAACGGGAACCTATAGCAAAGATTTCAAGCTGTCCCAAGCCCAGAAAGTACAAGGTAAAGGTGCGCGTTATCTAGAGGCGGAAATCAGCGGCTCTCCTCCCATGATCGCAGCCCGTAAAGCGTCGTTTTACGTTGGGGGTGACGAGTCTTTGTTCCGCGAGTGTGAGCCGTTGCTGCGTGCTATTACTGATCAGTGTTTTTATCTCGGCCCACTGGGGTCGGCGGTTTCGATGAAATTGATTGCCAACTATCTCCTGGCCATTCATACATTGTCCGCAGCGGAAGCGATGAACATGGGGAAACGGGCTGGGTTCGACCCACATCTTGTCGCTAAAGTGATTCAAGCGGGGGCAGGGGCTTCCGCGATGTTTGGCGTACGCGCCCCTTTAATGGCAGATCGACGGTTCGACCCTGCGCCCGGACCCTTTGTGACCCTCGAGAAGTATCTGGATCTGGGGCAAAAAATGGCGGATGACCTGGGGTGTGCCACACCGTTGTTTTCTGCCGCTGTGCCTTATTTTAAGCGCGCGTTTGACGAGGGCGTC
>NZ_JAJUWR010000186.1 GCF_021390545.1 Algoriphagus sp. AGSA1
AGAATATGCATTGCTGTTTTGCGCTCTGCCTGAGCAGAGACATGCATGAGGGCTTTGAGCGGAGAGATTGTGTGGGTATTGCCTGCGGCCAGCGCCACGTTGTCAAGAATGGATATTTCACGAAAGGGGCGAACGAGTTGTTGCGACAGCGATAATCCGCGACGAATTCGCTGATGAGTGGCAAGATTGCTGATGTCGTGTCCGTTAAGTGTTACGCGGCCTGACGTGGGTTTGACAACGCCGGTAATGCTGCGCATGACAGTTGTTTTCCCGGCGCCATTCGGACCGATTAAGCCTAAAAGCTCGCCGTTGTTAACACTGAATGTGACATCATCTACAGCAACCAGGCCGCCAAACTGAACGGTAATATCGTTGACCTCAAGAAGCGCATTTTCTGGGTTCATGACGCCCCTCCTTGTGCCGGTCGACGCCAGCGTGCTTTTGCTGCGGTAACCATGCCGGCAACGCCATTAGGAGAAAAACGCATCATTAGAAACAAGAGCCCTCCGTAAACCAGCAATTTGTAGTCGCCAATGATTTGAAACCAAGCGGGTAGGGCGGAGAGGACCGCTGCTCCGAAGATGACCCCCGGTACCGAACCGATCCCACCGAACACCACCATTGAAAGAACCGTGATCGACTCGATAAAGCCGAAGCTGTCTGGGCCGATATAGTTAAAGTGTTGCTCATAAAGACAACCCGCCAGACCGGCCAGGCCCGTTCCCATGGCGAAAGCCACAAGCTTTTAGCGCGGGACATCGATACTTAAAACACGCATGGTGTCCTCATCTTCTGCAATTACGTTAAAAACGCGCCCCATCCACGACCGTTTGATATAAATGCAGAACACGGCAACCAAGGCAGCCAGAAAAACGGCAAATAGCATGAATTGCGGTTTGGACATGCCAGAGGTGGGGAAGCCGGATAACCCCATTTCCCCGCCTAACCAGTCCTGTTTACGAACAAGGCCAACGAACAGAAATACGACCCCCATTGTGGTAATGGCAAGAAAGTCATGGCGCACGCGCAAGCTGGCCAAACCAACAA
>NZ_JAJUWR010000187.1 GCF_021390545.1 Algoriphagus sp. AGSA1
GGGCCCCAACTCAGGGTCGAGAACGGCTTCCTCGCGGAAAAACACCATGGCCTCATTCGCATTCAACATTTCCTGAACACGTTGAGGATTGCGTTTCGCCCACGCCTTGATGTTTTGCATGGAAGCCTGTGCCAAGGGAAGCTCTCCTTGGTCGGCAAGCCATTTCCCGATAGAAGCATAAGGTCGGCCGTTGTGGTTGTCGTAAGCTAAACGAATAGTTTCACCGGTGGGCAATTGCGCCCGGCCTGAACCCTGTATTTGCAGGAAAAAAGCTTCAACCGGGTCGTTTGCCCAAACGATGACCGGCGGAGGATCACCGGACTGCGCGATTTGCGCCCTTGTGTCGTATGGGACCACCCGTTGGCCGTCGAGCTTGCCGCGAATTCTTTTTCCCGCAAGTTCCGGGTAAACCGCACCCAGGTCAATCGTAAGCAAATCGTCTGGCGACGCGTACAAAGGCCACTGATATTCGCCGGTACGTTCACGGGATGCATAAATAAGTGGTTCGTAGTAACCCGTGACCGTGTTACGCGCAATTGCACCTGTGTCTGTAAGCAAACGCCAGGGTTGCAAGTGCCGTTGCAGAAACGCGCGAATCGCCGCGGTGTCGGTAGAGCCCTCTTCGGGCAGGCCGGACATCAACACCTCGGCACAGACGGGTTGCCAGACGCGAGGGGTAGCACGCGCCGGCATAGTTAATGACCCCGAAACGGGGCGCATTAAGCCTTTGCAGTTATTAACGAACGCCTTCCACACCTGATTCAGATTGTCGTCCTGCCAGCCTGGCAACGCCCCCCATTCAACGGCCTGAAACTTTCCGGCAAGGGAACGGGCCGGCGTTTCCGGCAATGACGTAAGTTCGGGTACCTGCAATGGCCGCACCGAAATATCCTCAACCGGCTCAGCCGGCGCAACCGACGGTGGCGGCTCAGGCTCGGTAGTGGTACAGGCGGCCAAAAAAATCGACAACAAAAATACGGGCAGTAGCCGGTTCACGGAAACTCCAGAGCAGGAAAATGCGGTCATCAGTACAATCTCAATGCAG
>NZ_JAJUWR010000188.1 GCF_021390545.1 Algoriphagus sp. AGSA1
TTGGAAGCCTGCCCGGCGCGCCGCCTCCATGGCTATAACGACGTTTTCGTGCGCGGTCTGGGCGTCGGCATTAATGAGCAACACCGGCTCAGCTTGATTGCCGGCCGCATTGTTCAGGGCGTTGGTCAGGCCTAGCGTGCTGGTGTCGGCAATTAAAGTGGCGCCGAGCGCGAACAGGCCGTCTTTATTAATGGCTAAGCGGAGCGGGTTAGGGTCGATGGCTTGCGCGCCGGCCTGGGGTAGCGTGACGCTAAGCTGCTGAAAGCGTGTGAACGATGTGGTGGCCGCCAAAAAAATAAGGATGACCAGCAAAATATCGATGAGCGGGATCAGGTTGATCTCGGGCTCTTCACTCTGAATGCGACGACGAAAATTCATAGTCAGTTGGGAGACGAAGGCGTGCTGCGTAAATCTTGCTGAAGAATTCGATCAAGCGTGCTGGCCTGGTGCTCGATTTGATGCAGAAAATGGTCGACCCGGGCTCGGAAAAAACGATGAAAAATAAGTGCGGGTACGGCGATGATAATACCGAAACCGGTGTTGTACAGCGCCACCGATATGCCGCGGGCCAGTTGGGCCGGGTCGCCGCCTGCCGGCGTATAGGAAGCAAAGATTTCGATCATCCCGACCACGGTGCCGAACAAACCCAGCAAAGGCGATACAACCGCAACAGTTGCCAGGCTGGGAACATAACGGTTCAGGCGGTACGCGACATCCTTGCCGACATCTTCGATTGCCGCCTGGCGATAAATGGTGTCGTGCCGGCGCACAGCGATTACCTCGGCCAGCACACGCCCCAAGGGAGAACTGGAGGCCAGTTTTTCCAGGGCATTGGAAGAGGGGGATTTTTGCCGCATGAGTTCGGTGACCCGGTCGAGCAGGTGTTCGGGCACAATCAGTTTGGTGCGTAACGACAGGAAGCGTTCAATGATAAGGGCAAGGCCCAGCACTGATGTCACAATCAGCAGCCAGATTGGCCAGCCGGCGTCATGAATGATTTGCAGCAAAACAGATCTCCGGACAATTATCCAATTCGATGGAAC
>NZ_JAJUWR010000189.1 GCF_021390545.1 Algoriphagus sp. AGSA1
CTATACAACTTGAATAACGGTTCATTTCCATAGCGCGCCAATGCGGCTTGATCGGACGGCCGAGTCACAAATCCACGCCCAAGCACTTCATTCATAACCGACAAAAAAACATCGGGCTCAGTGGGTTTCAGCAAAAACTCGTCGCAGCCAAGATCACGGGCCAGCTTTTCATCCTCAGGCTCGGTATACGTTGCGGTATAAACAATAAATGGAATGCTCTGCAAAAGGGGATCGCTTTTCCAGGCCTGCAGCAATGCATAGCCGTCCATTTGCGGCATCAGCAAATCAGAAATAATAATGTCGGGAGGCGCTGCTTGCGCCTTTTCAAGTGCCACCACACCGTTGGGGGCCGCCATCACCTGATGCCCAACCGCCTCAAGCAGCACACGCAGGTAATAAACATTATCTTCTTTGTCGTCAACAACCAGAGCCTGAACCACGTCGGCCTCCTGATTCCGCGCTGCCGCAATACGCTTCAACCTGTATCACAAATGTATCCGGGTCGATCGGCTTTTCAACATAACCGTCACACCCAGACTCAATCGCCCGCTCACGGTCGCCCGGCATTGCATATGACGTGACCGCCACAATGGGAATGTGAGCCGTTGACGCGTGGCGACGAAGCTCTGCGGCGACATCATAGCCATGCATGGTCGGGAGCTGAATATCGAGCAAAATAAGATCGGGCTGCCACTGCTGGGCCTTGCGTATCCCCGATGCCCCGTCAATCGCCGATTGCACCGTATGACCGCGCTTTTCCAGAAGAAAAGTCAGCAAATACCGGTTTTGTTCGTTATCTTCAATAATCAGTATCCGTAACGGCAATAACGTCATGACATCTCCAGCGGTAGCGTCACTGTGAAAATGGTACCTTCCGACCACACACTGCGTACCGTAATCGTTCCTCCAAGCAACTTAACGAGTCGCGAGCAAATTGCCAGACCCAGACCGGTACCTTCGTGCGCCCGCGTGAGCCCGTTATCGACCTGACTAAATGGGTGAAACAGCGTACCGATATCTTCAGGCTTGATACCTATTCCGG
>NZ_JAJUWR010000190.1 GCF_021390545.1 Algoriphagus sp. AGSA1
GTTCCATTTCAATGCAAGACACACACCAATCGGCATAGAAATCCAGCAGCACAGGGCGGTTTGCACCAGCCAGAATGGCATCCAGCTCTTGTACAGAACGCACTTTCACAAACTGTGACTTCACGTCGGGAACCGCACCCACGCGCGCCGTGCCGCCATTTGCAGCGATACCTGCGCCGCCAGGGCCGCCTAATGGCTGAAGTACGCTGTATGTGCCCATGGCCATCCCCACCATCATCAACAGTGCCCAGCCTGCCAGTAAAAGCCCCAACGCCTTGCCAAGATACGCAAGCAGACCTGAAGCAACCTGACGAAAAGCACCCAGCAAGATTGCCGCCCAAAACGTCAACACGATCCAGCCCAAAACCATCAGCCAATCGGGCAGCACGGAATTAAGCATCCACCACGCTGTGGCCAGAAGCAGAATCCCAAACAAAATTTTGACCCCTTCCATCCAGGGGCCGGCTTTGGGCAGCAAGGCGCCCGAACCCGCCCCCAGGGTAAATAAGCACCCAGCGCATTCTGCAGCGCCAAGGGTGTTTGAACGTTGTAAGCATTGAACATCGCCAACGCCAGCAAGGCTAGCAAAGCGGCAAATACCGACAAGACCCACGGGTTTTGCAACCAGGCCGCCAACCCGGCACCGGCCAACCCGGCTGCCACACCCATCGCGGTATAGAGTAAAGAAACGCCCAGCACATAAGTTGCCGCCAACGACAAACCGCGCCATCGCGCAGGCTTCTGATCGCCTTTGTGCGTACCGGCTATCACCGCCATCAGGATAGGCACCATCGGCAACACACACGGGGTAAAGGTCAGCAAAATACCCAGAACAAAACAGGCAAGGACAATGGTCCAGATATTGGCCGAAGCCAGATACTCGGCCAACCCAATATCGCTTAACTGGCCGATGGAGCCGACATTCGACGCGTTACCTGCTTGTGTCCCGCCGACCGCACCTGCAGATGAAGCCGACTTTCCGGGCTCGATAACTGTTTGCAGCGGCGGAGGCACCTGATCGACGACCGCATCGCCGCTAATC
>NZ_JAJUWR010000191.1 GCF_021390545.1 Algoriphagus sp. AGSA1
GAGCGAGGTCGTCGACTGGGCAAGCCTGTAGACCTTTTGGAACTTGAGCGATCGGAGGAACAACTTATCAAACAATTTCAAGAAGAGTCTACCGCTTTATTCGCTACGGCCAAGCTTTGGGATGATGGAATCATTGATCCCAGGGATTCGCGCAAAGTCCTGGGGCTGTGCTTAGCCATTTGTAATTCCGCAGAAAAAATTCAAACTCACTCAAACACTTTTGGTGTGGCCAGATTATGACAATGATATATACAAGCGATCATATTGAATTACAACGTTCGGCACTCAGGCTAATTGAAGCAGAGGTTAATCCTCATGTTGATGAATGGGAAGAGGCTGGGCAGTTTCCAGCGCACGAAGTTTTTAAAAAATTTGGTGATTTGGGGTTGTCTGGCGCTTGATTACAGTTATTCGCTTGCTTTTGCGGAAGCTCTGGGCGAGATAAATTGCGGTGGCGTGCCGTTGGCCATTGGTGTGCAGACTGACATGTGTACCCCTGCATTGGCAATTCACGGAAGTGATTTGTTGCGTGATGAGTTTCTCCGACCGTCGATAGCCGGTGATTTGGTGGGCTGCATTGGTGTCTCCGAACCATCCGCCGGGTCTGATGTCAGTGGCATTAAAACAGTTGCTAGAAAAGATGGTGATGACTATGTGATTGACGGTGGAAAACTGTGGATTACGAATGGCGCCCAGGCTGATTGGATGTGCATGTTGGCGAATACCAGTGATGGGCCTGTGCATAAATCGAAGTCACTTATTGTTGTTCCGCTGAAGTTGCCTGGAGTGACTGTAGCCAGGAAGCTCGATAAGCTTGGGATGCGGTCTTCGGATACCGCTCAGATTTATTTTGATGGCGTTAGGGTTCCGCAGCGATATCGGATTGGAGAGGAGGGTATGGGCTGTCGGTATCAAATGGTGCAGTTTCAAGAAGAGCGGATGTGGTCGGCAGCTAGTTTGTTGCGGCCGATGGAGCGAGCCATAACAGACGTGTTCGCTTATACATCTGAGCGAACCGCATTTGGAAATAAAATTATTC
>NZ_JAJUWR010000192.1 GCF_021390545.1 Algoriphagus sp. AGSA1
GTTTCTACCCCATTCCCGACGATGGCCCGGTGGGCAAACTGTTAACCCAAATGGGGCGCCACCCCAACCGCGCCGCCCATATTCATTTCATTATTACCGCCCCCGGCTACGAACCCATCATCACCCACATTTTCACGCCCGATTGCGAATACCTTGATCAGGACGCGGTGTTCGGGGTGAAAGAAAGCCTGGTGGCCGACTTTCAGTTTATTGACTCGCCCGGCAAAACCGCCGCGCCTACCCTGGATGTGCCGCACTGGCGTGTCGACTGGCACTTCAAACTTGTTTAATTTTACCGGCCGCCCCTGGAAACAAGGGTGGCCGATGTTGTATGGTTGTGGGCTACAATGCAACGCTAAATTTCCAACCCTAAGCCTATGACGCCAGAAGCCACGCAACAGAACGAGCTACTGCGGTTTTCGAATGCCGCGCTGGGCTATGGTGACTTCACCGTGCTCAAAGACATCGACATGCATATTTGTCGAGGTCAGGTCGTGGCCATGATGGGCGGCTCGGGCTCGGGCAAAACCACGCTGTTGCGCGCGGCCACGGGGCAAATCTTTGCCCAGAAAGGCACCATCCACGCATTCGGGCAAAACATTGCCGAGACCTCGCACAGCCAATTGCAGTCTCTGCGCCAGCGCATGGGCGTGCTGTTCCAGCAAGGCGCCTTGTTCACCGACCTGAACGTGTTTGAAAACGTGGCCTTCCCTTTACGTGAACACACCGCGTTGTCGGAAGAAGAAATCACCGCCAAGGTGTTGGAAAAGCTCAACGACGTAGGGCTACGGGCGGCGGCCCACCTGGGCATTAGCGAAATTTCCGGCGGTATGGCGCGGCGCGTGGCGCTGGCACGCGCCATTGTGCTGGAACCCGAACTGATTCTGTACGACGAACCCTTTGCCGGGCTCGACCCGATTTCCCTGGGTATCACCGCGCGGCTCATTCGCGATCTCACCAACCGCCTGAATTGCGCGTCTATTCTTATCACCCACGACGTAGCCGACTCGTTCGCCATTGCAGACCACATCTATATTGT
>NZ_JAJUWR010000193.1 GCF_021390545.1 Algoriphagus sp. AGSA1
CACTATAGGGCTTTTTCACCTGCAAGGCTCCGGACATCCGTCACCTGGGCAACCAGTGCCAAACTACGTAACGCGGCATCGTGAAGCTCGGGAGAGCCCGATGCGCATGCCTGAGCGACAATGGTTACCTCGTAGCCCCGATCAGCGGCATCCCGAACGGTATGCTCAACAACAGAATGCGTCGCCACACCGCCAATAACAAGATGACGCACATCCAGCATGCGCAACAGATGATCAAGCTGCGTTCCGACAAATGCACTAAGACGCTGATGCGTAACAACAAATTCTCGTTCATTGTCTAGCGGTTGCAATTGCGCCAGGAACTCGGTACCCCACTCACCCTCCTTAACCGCACCCAACTCAACCGTTTTGCGAAAAATGGGCGTATTGCGCGGGCAGTCAGCGTAATCCGGGCGAAACGCGATGCGCACATGCATCACCGGCCATTTTCGGTCCCTTGCCAAGGCAAGCATGCCGGCGGCCCCGGCAATAACGCGTTCACGCACGGCTTCATCATCCACCCCCACTCGAATTTTGCCATCGGGATGCAAAACTTCGTTCTGATAATGCAGGGCGATCACCGCCGCTCGCTCATTCATGGTTTCCCCCAGTTGGTTGTAGCAATGTTGAAAAGGATAGCGCCATTTCTACCTGCCCGGTGTGTGAAGCCCTTAAGACCACGGGAAGTCCCTGATTCCACTCACGATTCCTTTACGTCTAAAGTACCGGATGTGGCAGAGTGGCGCCACCTTTACTCAGCCGTCTCAAACCACCGGGCCAATACCGTGCAACACTTGGAAAACCTCGACCTGTCCAGGCTTAACAATCACCTTGTTTTTCACTCCGACTCCCCGTCTGAAGTGCGTACTAAACTGGGCGGCATATTAAGCGAGCACGACCTAACCTTGGGCCATGGCCGGGTGAACACAACACTGTTCCAACGTAAATTAAACGACATCAGTGTCATGAAACTCACCTACGGCGCAGAGGTGAATATAGAGGCCAGCCCGTTCAAAGGGTTTTCGCTCGTACAAACC
>NZ_JAJUWR010000194.1 GCF_021390545.1 Algoriphagus sp. AGSA1
GTTAAACGATCAAGCTCCTGGCGCCGACGCGCAACCGACGGTAACGCGGCACTCAAGCGTGTTTTTAACAAATTCAACCGTGCCGCTTCAAGCTCGGTATTTCTGCGGGCGGCACGATGCAGGCGCGCAGCAAGCGACTGCAAACCTTCGCGCTGCTGATTCAAACGCTGACGGGGTGACACCAATTGTGACATTGCACGGTCGAGCCGCATTGAAAGGCGCTCAAGTAACCGTTGCTGGTGCCGCGATAACGCGCGATGAAATTCAAAGGTTTGCTCCAGCAAGGCCTGGCGCGGCGCACACGAAAGCTCGGCGGCGGCAGTGGGTGTGGGTGCTCGCAAATCGGCCACAAAATCGGCAATACTGAAATCGGTTTCATGACCCACCCCGCAAATCACCGGGACCGGGCTAGCCACAACCGTTCGGGCCAGCGCCTCGTCGTTAAATGCCCAAAGATCTTCCAAACTGCCCCCGCCTCGAACCAACAGGATCACGTCGACCTCGGCCCGACTGTATGCGGTTTCCAACGCCTGCACCAAAGCCGCAGGCGCATCGGCTCCCTGAACCGGCGCAGGGTAAACCACAACGGAAATATGCGGAGCCCGACGCGCGAATGACGTGAGCACATCGCGCAACGCAGCCGCGGCCAACGACGTCACTACACCCACTGCCTTGGGCATGGTCGGTATCGGTCGTTTACGTGCCGGATCAAACAAACCCTCCGACTCCAGTTTCGCCTTAAGCCTTAAAAAAGCCTCGTGCAAATCACCTTGACCAGCCCGACGCAAGGTGTCGATTTGCAGTTGGTAATCGCCACGCGGCTCGTACAATGTAACGACCGCTCGAAACTCGAACTGCTCGCCAACGCGGGGAACGAAACCAACAGTTTGCGCCCGCCCCCGAAACATAACGGCCCGCACGGCCGCCCGATCGTCTTTAATGGTGAAGTACCAATGCCCGGACGCTGCCTGAGTGAAGTTGGAAATTTCCCCTTTTACCCAAATGCGCGCAAAGTGCCCTTCAAGCAATGCACCCAC
>NZ_JAJUWR010000195.1 GCF_021390545.1 Algoriphagus sp. AGSA1
TGGTAATGTCGCGTGACCAGGCAATGGGATACCAGGTGTTCAATACGTATTCAGCCATGATGCATCTCCGATGAGTGCTGGTTTATTTATTTAGTGTTCACTACATAAATGAATCATATACCGAATAGCCGTAACATGGCAAAATATTTTTTCATTACGTTGATTCACGCTGTAAACTAGGTCCTTCAGGCTTAAACTTTCAACTTATTCATGACACGCAAAGACGACGACGTTATGGCTTCAACCATTAACCTGGCGGCCAGCGCCGAAGAGGCCGGCACACCACGCAAAAAGGGGCGCACACGGTCATCTAAAACCACGCGGGAAAATATTCTGAAAGCGGCTAAAAAGATTTTTGCGCGCGACGGCTACGGCGGGGCGCGGGTGGATAAAATCTCGAAAGCGGCCAAATCGTACGACAGCCTTATTTACTATTACTTCGGCAGCAAGGAAAAACTGTTTGTTGCGGTACTGGAAGAGGCTTATAAAGATATTTTCGAAGCGGAAAAGAATCTAGACCTGGATATGAACGACCCGGTTGAGTCGTTACGCACCATTATTCAGTTTCCGTTTCGTTACTACATTGAAAACCCCGAACTCATCGTACTGCTGAATGCAGAAAACCTGAATAAGGGAAAGCACATTGCCAAATCGAAAAGCGCCGACCAATACGCCGGCCCGGCCATTTCGATTTTGCGCAATGTTATTGAAGAAGGCCAAAAGAAAGACTTGTTTCGCAACGACGTCGATAGCGAACATTTGTATATGGCCATGACGGCGCTGGGCTACTTTTATATTTCCAACCGCTACACGTTTTCCGCGTTCCTGGCGGCCGACTTAATGGACCCGAAAGAAGTGGAACATTGGGCCAACTACATTAGCGATTTGCTGATGCAGTCGGTGCTAAAGCCTGGCCTGAAAACGTAAATTTGAAAATTTACTTGCGATACCGGGTTACCAAATCGTGAAGTCGCGCCTTGCAGGTAAGTGCAATGTTTTCAAATAAGCTCGCAGGCATGTCGGGAGCATGATCAT
>NZ_JAJUWR010000196.1 GCF_021390545.1 Algoriphagus sp. AGSA1
CGGTTCTTAAGCATGATGTCTTGCGCTTCCTCGGTATCGGGTGCCATCGACAGCACTTTCTGCGCAATGTCTTGATTAAAGAAAGTATTGCGGGCTGCCGTTTCAGCATCCCAAAGAAAAATATCACCAGGCAGAATGCCGGGAACACGTACACCCGCCGTACCCACCAAAGTCAACGACTTAATACGACGAGGCTCGCGAATCCCCATCTCCATACCAAGCCAGCCACCCATCGAGCTGCCCACCACGTGCACGCTGTCGAGTTTCATATGATCGAGTAGATCGAGATAAAAGTAAGCCAGGTCTTGCATGTTATCGAGCCATTCGGGCTCGTCCGACATGCCAAAGCCGGGGTGCTCGGGAACGATTAAGTCGTAGTCTTGTGCCAGCACTTCCATGAAAGGCTGAATCATGGGTGCGCCGTTGGCCCCATGCAGATACAACACCGTTGGGCCTTTACCACCCCGCCGAATGCGGGTTCGGCAACCATCAACGGTAATAAAAGATTCTTCAAACGCCATATTGCTGACTCCTGTTCTAATTAACGGACGCCTCGACGCTGGCGGCAAGGCGCGCGCGGCGGGCAAACTCAACAACCTGGCCGGCCATGATATTCAGCTGGGCGGCCACGTCGGGATTCTTGATACTGCCATCGGCCTCGAACGGCTTCAGGCTGGAATTAATCACGGCGGCGTAGGGTGTCGGCCAGCCACGAAGCGCATGCACAATTGAACGCAATGTCGACAAGGTTGAACCCATGGCTTGCGCACCATCGGCGCACACAATGCAGCCCACGGCACGATTGTCGAAGTACGGACGCTCGTCGGCGCGCATGTCTTCGGTGTAATCAAGCGCGTTTTTCAAGTGGCCGGAAATCGACCCGTGGTAGCTGGGCGACGACAAAATAATGCCGTCAGCCGCGCGCAAAGCCTCGACCAAACGCTGGGCATTTTCCGATCGCGATGCCACTGCCGGATCAAACGTTTCCATATCCAGGGCGGGACCGGACAGCATCAAGGTGCGCGCACCTTG
>NZ_JAJUWR010000197.1 GCF_021390545.1 Algoriphagus sp. AGSA1
GGGCAAGCCTAAATCGACCATCAGTTCAAGACACGCCAGCGCAGCTGCGCCCGCCCCCGACACCACGACCTTGACCTTGTCGATATCTTTTTCGACAACTTTCAAAGCACTGATAAAGGCCGAAGCCACACAGATTGCCGTTCCGTGCTGGTCGTCATGAAAAACCGGGATTGACATACGCTCGCGCAACTTGCGCTCAACAATGAAGCATTCCGGCGCTTTAATGTCTTCCAGGTTAATGCCGCCGAACGTGGGCTCCAGGCGAGCAATGGTCTCAACCAGCTTGTCGGGATCCGATTCGTTAATTTCAATATCGAAAACATCGATACCTGCAAACTTTTTGAAGAGTACCGCCTTGCCTTCCATGACTGGTTTCGATGCCAGGGCACCAATGTTGCCTAGCCCCAGAACAGCCGAACCGTTGGTGATGACGCCAACCAGGTTGCCTCGCGCCGTGAAGCGTCGGGCGTTTTGGGGATCGGACACAATCTCTTCGCAAGCGGCTGCCGCACCCGGAGAATAGGCCAGCATCAAATCGCGTTGGTTCGACAACTGTTTGGTGGCGGTGACTGCAATTTTCCCAGGACGCCCTTTCTCGTGATACTCAAGCGCGGCTTTACGAAGATTCTCTTCCATGATGGTCCGTTTACGTCAAAAAAGAATGAAACACAGGGAATGATACACACATGCCCGGTTAAAAAATTACAAAGCCTGGCCCGGGTGGGGAAAAATACCACAGGGGTCAAACTGATTCTTGATATGCAGATCGATATCATGCGCTGCATAAACGACCGTATCATCAAACGCGTTCGACGCCACACCCCGGAACGGCAGCGGTTCGACTGGTTCCGACATCGCCCGAAACACAAACCACTCCGCCCAGCATAAGTCTCCGCCGTGCCCGAAAAGTAAGTGCGATAAGTTCACTTCATGCCCATCAGCCGGCATCAACGCATCGAGGCGATATCGGCCGGGCCAGTGAGAAGCTTCGGCACACAGCTTGGCGGAGTCTCCTGCGGCAAGGCGAAAAAG
>NZ_JAJUWR010000198.1 GCF_021390545.1 Algoriphagus sp. AGSA1
GTTTGCCAAGCGCGTGTGAGTCGTCAACAATACTGCCTTTATGATCGCACTATTTCATCGGCCCCTGCTTTTTATCATCGTCGCCTTCATGGTGTCGGTTGGGGCTGTATTTGCTCAGTCAACGCAATTTGTCAGTGTCGAGCCCATCGTGCGCGATGGCCGGCTTTACATTGATGCAAATGCAGACATTGAGGTGACTGGTGAATTGCGCAATGCGGCTGAAAAAGGGGTGCCGCTTTATTTCACTGCCGATCTTGAAATCGTCTCCAGTCGCTGGTGGTGGTTCGACAAGGTGTTAGTCGACGAGCAACGCTCCTGGAGATTGTCGTATAACGTGTTAACCCAGCAGTGGCGGGTTAGCGTAGGTGATTTAACTTTGCCTGAAGATACGTTTGATGATGCCTTGTCGTTTGTAAAACATATTAGGGGCTGGGCCGTTGGCAGCACCGATTTGTTTGATCCCGATGAAGAGTATGAAGGGCGGATTCGTTTGCGTCTGGATACCTCCCGATTGCCCCGACCTGTGCGCGTTGACGCATTTAACAGCAGTGCCTGGTCAGTCATGACACCATGGAAAGACTTTCGTTTCTCAATCTCCCCGCCGGTTCAAAAGCCGTGAGATGGGTCGCGCGTGTAGCGCTGGTTGTCGCTGTGATCAGCGCGTTGGCGTTGCTCGGTCTCTTGGCGTGGTCAACGGGTAACGCAACCCGTTATGCACAATATTACGACCTATTGCTGGCGCTTAATGGCATATTCGCTCTGAGCCTGGTGTTTTGGGTTCTGGTGTTGGCTGTCAGATTAATACGGCAAATTCGACGTCGACAGTTTGGCGCCCGATTAACGGCGCGTTTTGCCTTGTCATTTGCGTTAATCGGTGTCCTGCCGGGGGCACTGATTTATGTTTTGTCTGTGCAGTTCATGTCGCGCTCAATCGAATCGTGGTTCAACGTACGGGTCGATAGTGCGCTGGAGTCGGGCTTGAGTCTGGCGCGGGTTGTGTTGGACCAGCAGTTGCAAGAGCTTGAAAC
>NZ_JAJUWR010000199.1 GCF_021390545.1 Algoriphagus sp. AGSA1
TGGTATCGACCACCCCGACAATTAAAGCGGCATAAAACGCGCCACTGACCGAGCCGATACCTCCAATGACAATCACAACCAAAGTGGTAATAAGCACGTGATCACCCATGCCCGACTGAATGGCCAGAATCGGACTAGCCATGACGCCGGCCAGCCCGGCCAAACCGGCACCCAACGCAAATAACAAGGCATTCAAAAACTTGATATTGACGCCCAGGGCTCCCACCATACGTGGATTGACCGAACCGGCCCGAATGAGCATGCCCAGACGGGTGCGATGAATTAAGGCATGGGCACCCACCGCAACAAGCAACCCCACCACAATAATGGCGAAACGATAAGCAGGGTAAGTCACCCCAAAAATACTGATGGTGCTGTCGAGCCAACTTGGCACCGGCAGGAAGTAGGGTTGCGTGCCCCAAAGGATCTGAACAACTTCATTAAAGAACAGCACAAGCCCAAACGTTACCAGCACATGGTCCAGGTGATCACGCGAATACAATTTGGACACCGCCAGACGCTCAAGCACAATGCCCAGCAGGATACTGCCAAACACCGCCGCCGCGAATGCCAACGTTAAAGATTCGGTATGCTTGAAAGTCAGGGCGGCGAAATAAGCGCCCATCATGTACAAAGCCCCATGAGCCAGATTCACAAAGCTCATGATGCCGAAAACCAGCGTCAAACCGGCCGCAAGCAAAAATAGCAAAACGCCATATTGCAGGCCGTTGAGCAACTGGGAAAACACCAGCATTGCACTCAACATTTTGTCTCGTCCTTTGGTGGGCCGCTGCGTTGTTTTAATAAGTTCAGATACAACGACCGTTTATTTGGTGATTAATTTATGCGGCCCCAGTGTAGAAGAATACCGAGGGCCAAGTCTATTAATCTTATTAATACTTATTGTTCAAGCTGAAGCCATACCCGGCCTTGTTCCACCTTAACGGGATAAGACCGGATATCCTCTGTAAGAGGCTCACAAAGGGCTTTTCCCGTGCGAATATCGAAGCGGCCCTGATGCAAGGG
>NZ_JAJUWR010000200.1 GCF_021390545.1 Algoriphagus sp. AGSA1
GATAAAGGAGTTGCGCACCCGTATTCGTGAAGGGGCCAGCCCCCGGCATGTGCCGCGTCATATTCTGGCGGTACCCGACATTCCTTAAACCCGCAGCGGCAAGAAAGTGGAGTTGGCGGTGGCGCGCCTGGTGAATGGGTCTGTCCGCGCAGACAATCGCGATGCGTTGGCCAATCCGCAGGCACTGGATCAAATTGGTGAATGCCTGCGCGCGCTTGGATTGAAAGCCTGAATAACGAAGGTTGTTATATCGCTTTTTGCCTATGCTGAAAAGTGATGCGCTTGTTTTTTAGTTATCCATAAATTGGTTAACTCTTATAAGCCTTCTGCATTATTCAAATAATCAGTCAAACTCTAAACTGTTTTCATGGGTTTCTGAGATGCGAAACAGTCTGCACTGAGTCTGTTGCAGATAATTGGATATACATGGATAACATTATTTATAAGAAAATCGATGAAATAGGTGTTGTTGCCGTATTAGGCACGGGGTCGGTGGGTGCCAGTTGGATTGCACTCTTCCTGGCTCACGGTCTGGAGGTCATTGCGTATGACCCGTCACCCAATGCACCTAAAAATGTGAATGATTTTGTTTCCAATGCTTGGCCTGCCTTGCGCGAGTTAGGCCGCACCAGGTTGCTGCGCCCACCACTCAATTTGATACGTTTTGTCTCTTCGGCAGGTGAAGCCGCTCGCATGGCGGATTTGGTTCAAGAGAACTGTCCGGAGCATTTGGAGGTAAAGAAAAAGCTCTTGGCAGAGGTTGAGGCTGTCGCGGTTCCCAGCAAAATCATTCTTTCAAGCACGGGCGGAATCCCACCTAGTGCCATGCAAGAAGCCTGCACGTATCCTGAGCGACTGGTCGTTTTCCATCCATTTAACCCTACCCATTTAATTCCGCTTGTTGAAGTGGTGGGCGGACGGAAAACCTCTCCGGTTGTGGTTGATTGGGCAATGGATTTCGCCCGTTCCTTGCACAAACAACCGATTTGTTTGCATGCTGAAACCAATGGTCATATGGCCAATCG
>NZ_JAJUWR010000201.1 GCF_021390545.1 Algoriphagus sp. AGSA1
CTTTGAATTCGGGTGGAACAGCATGGGCACCGAGAAAGGTTGTTTTTACGCGGACTGGGCATTGCATTCCGATTCGTCGAGCAACACTGAGCATTTTTGCTTCAGTCTCAGTATCCAGCCCGTAGCCTGATTTAATCTCTAACGTGGTGACACCTTCATTCAATAGTGCTTGTACGCGCGGAAGACTCGCCTCAAAGAGTTCTGTTTCGGTGGCCTTGCGTGTGGCGTGTACTGTGGACACAATACCACCACCTTGACGCGCAATTTCCTCGTAAGGTACGCCATTGAGCCGTGCTTCAAATTCATTACTGCGATTCCCTGCGTAGACAATGTGCGTATGACAGTCAATAAGACCCGGCGTAAGCCAGCATCCTTGGCCATCGTGTTGACGTTTTACTTGTACTTTTTCAAGTAGTTCACTTTGTTTGCCCAGCCAAACGATTCGCCCGTTTTTTGTTGCGATCGCGCCGTTGCGAATCTCTCCATAGCCTTCACCGGAAACTAAGGTGGCCAAGTGAACATTGATCCAGAGATCGTCCCATTCTGGTTGTACGTTGCTTGTCATAAGGGTGCCTTCTGCTGCGCGTTGGATAGGGTGGGTCTTAATGATTTATTTAAGCTTATCAGCCCAATTCAACATTTCTGTCAAAAATGCTTTGAGTGTTGGCCTTACTTTTTGCGCCAAAGTTTCATCGAAGGGGTAGGGGTGGGTTTCTTGCATGTAGGTCGCTTCGGACAGTTCGAGCTGCACAGCATGAATGTTTTGTGAGGGTTGCCCATATTTACGCGTGATGTGCCCACCTTTAAAGCGGCCATTTACCGCCCAGGTATAACCCGATTTTTGGGCGATAGCTTGTAGCGCATTTTGCAGTTCCAGGTTGCACGAACTGCCGTTTGCGGTACCGATGTTGAGGTCGGGTAATGAGCCTTCAAAGAACCGCGGAACGCGCGAACAAATGGAATGGGCATCCCATAACGGGGCGACCCCGTGTGCTTGCTTTAGGCGATCTAGTTCAGCATTGAGT
>NZ_JAJUWR010000202.1 GCF_021390545.1 Algoriphagus sp. AGSA1
CGCCCAACACTGCCTGGTTTGCGGTCGTGGATTCGATTGCCGCTGATCCAGCCTGTTTCGGTACTGCCATAAAGGTTAATGAGTGGGCGCTGATAGTACTGTTCGAATGCCTTCCAGTGTGCAATGGCAAGCGGCGCGGTGCTGGATGTGATGACGCGTAATGATGACAAAAGCTTTTCATGCTGTGCAATGGGCTCTTTCAATAACAATTGAATAATCGTGGGCACGCCCACGCTCACGGTGAGTTGGTGTGTGTATATCCATTGACCAAAGCGTCTTAATGAAAATCGACGAGCCAAATGCAGTGTGAGGCCTGTTTGCAGAAACGGCATCAAACTTAGAATCTGGCTGGAGTACCAGTTCAACGAACGGTATTCCAGCATTCGGTCGTTTGAGTCCAGTTGCAGCATAGCGATTGAGTCCAGGCCGTTGAGCCACATGGCCTGATGGTCGTACACCACGATTTTGGGTTGTCCTGTGGTGCCTGACGTACAGGAAATACAGGCTATGTCGTGAGCCTGATTCAATGGAAATGATGTTTCAGTGCCTGTGCCTGGAGGGGATGTGCTTATGGTCGTTTGGGCGTCGAGCATGACTACCCCGTTGTCGAGCGTATCCCAGTAAGAAATAATGCGAATTGAATTGGGCAATGTACCTGGGGCCGGATCGTGGTCGTGCGTATTGCCCGCAAGTACAAGCGCGGGCTTGATTGCGACAACCACGGTGTTAAGCGAAGCGCGAATGAAGCCGGGGTCGAGCGGGCAAACAACCCCCCCAACACGCCATATGGCGAGCCATAGAATCACTTTCGCAATACTGTTGTCGCCCGTGAGCACCACCTTTTCCTGAGGTTGCAGGCCGGTACGCTTAAGGGCAAGGGCGCTTTGTTCGACAGCTTGCCGCAGGGCTTTAAAGCTTAAGCGTTGGCCGTTGTCGACGTCGACCAGCGCGATTTTATTAGGATGGACCCACGCATAATGTTGCAGCAAGGCGCCAATAGGTTGAAAGGTGCCCGCTTGGGT
>NZ_JAJUWR010000203.1 GCF_021390545.1 Algoriphagus sp. AGSA1
GCATATGAGGCGCTGCCATGACTACACTCCTGACAAAACAAAAATTAGAAAACCGATTAACGGATTGATTAAAACAACTGTTCTCCGGCATTTTTTGCCCGCCGGACGGCAATATCTCATTCAATAAGCCTGCTGGGCTTAAGCAGTGGTTACCAGATCGTTCAAGCGGAAACCACCAATTTTGTAGATTTGCTGCAAGCTTTCACGCTTTTCATCTTCAACCGAAAGCTGCAAACGTCGTTCGAATTGCTGAATAATGCCGGCACGGTCGTAACCTTTCACTGCCAGAATGAAAGGAAAACCAAACTTTTTGTTATAGGCCTCATTTAACTTGGTAAGGCGGGCATATTCCTGTGGCGAACACTGATCCAAGCCGGCCCCGGCCTGTTCCGACGTGGACTCATCGGTGAGTTCGCCCCGCACAGCGGCCTTGCCGGCCAGCTCTGGGTGAGCACGAATCAATTTGAGTTGAGCTTGTTCTCCGGCCCCTTCAATTTGCTTCACCATCGCGGCATGTAATTCCGCTACGCTGTTATAGGGCCGAGCGCTCGCGGCTCCTTCGGCCACCCAGGGTGAATGCTCGAAAATACCCCCCAAAAGCTTTACGAAATCCGCTTCGGATAACTGATTCAATTCGGAAAGTGAAACTTTTTTGGTCATTCAAACCTCTTGAAATGGATGATGCTCGACCCAGTGACGCGCAATATCAGCGCGGCGACATACCCACACACGATCATGACGCTGGATGTAGTCGAGAAAACGTTGTAAAGCCACAAAACGCCCTGGACGCCCGATTAAGCGGCAATGCAAGCCTATCGACAACATCTTGGGCGTTTCCTCCCCTTCTGCATACAACACGTCGAAAGCATCTTTCAAGTAACTGAAAAAATGTTCACCGGTGTTGAAGCCCTGGGGGGTTGCAAAGCGCATGTCGTTGGTATCAAGCGTGTAAGGCACCACCAAATGGGGTTTAAGCGTTCCGTCTTGCCGTTCAACTTGTGTCCAGAACGGCAGGTC
>NZ_JAJUWR010000204.1 GCF_021390545.1 Algoriphagus sp. AGSA1
CCATGCCGGACCGGATCACACCCCGTAAAACGCGATAAAACTCAGCGCCCAAAAACCATAGCGCCGCCACCCCGCCCGCCAGAAGCATCAGGGTATTAAGCTCACGAGAGCGCGCAACCTGCCCTTCTTCTCGCGCCTTTTCAAGGCGCCTGGGCGTTGCGGCTTCGGTTTTTTCGAGATCGCTTTCCTCGGCCATGGATGAAAACTGCTTGCGGCAAACAATAGATAGAACAAATGACGGCCCATTGTATGGGCGGCCTTGTTCTACCTATCGGCGAAGTAACGCCTATAAAACCGCTTAATTCCACCGACCTCGGATGATTCCACGACAACCCGCCCGGAATCAAAGGGGGGACTAGAACCCCAGGCTGGACAACAAATCGTCGACCTGGTCCTGGTTTGAGACCACATCCGGCTTCTCGGCAGGTTTAATCTGCGGGCCGTTCAACAGTTGGTCAATTTCCTTGCGTTTGGCCTCTCGCTCTTCTTCCGGCAAGTGGCTGATCAGCACCTGGATGAGTTCGGTTTCTATGGAGTTAATGACGCCCAGCATGCGAGAAATAACCTGGCCGGTAAGATCCTGAAAATCTTGCGCCATGATGATTTCCAGAATTTGCTGCTGCGCCGTTTTCGTTCTGTCGGGAATATCCTGCAGTAATGAACGCGTGTCGTCTACCAGCTCGCGCGCCTGCGCCAGCTCGGCGGGTTGATCGAACCATGCCTGCCAACGCTGATCCAGCGCTTCAGCCCGTTTTTGCATTTCTTCCTGAGCCGGCTGCATTTCCTCCGCGACATTCAATACCCGGGTAGCCGCTTGTTCGGTTTTATGCGCAACATAATCCAGCCGCTCACGCGCATCGGGAATGGCGTCTGCCGCCTCGGTAATCGCGCGGTCTAGTCCCAGCTCGCGCATGCTTTCGCGCAACATGCGTGTGACATTGGCGACCTGTTGAATAAGTTCAGGCGTATTGGCGTCGGCGCCTGGTTTTATGTGATTGCTCTCTGTCGACATAC
>NZ_JAJUWR010000205.1 GCF_021390545.1 Algoriphagus sp. AGSA1
GACTCGTGCTGCCGAAGCATTTGAGCTGGCGACGCGGGGTGGAGCGGAAATGGCTGGTATCGATGCGGGTTGTCTTGTTCCGGGCAAACTGGCTGATATCGCCGTGGTGTCGTTGCATGGGGCTCATATGACGCCTTGTAACGACCCAGTAGCCAGCCTGGTTTATTGTGCGTCTGGGCGTGACGTCAGCTTAACTCTGGTAGACGGCCGTATCGCTTATGAACAGGGTCAGGCGCAGTTTGTGGATCATGAAAAAATACTGGGTGAGGCACGTCAATATTGCAAAGATTTAATTCAGCGTTTGAACATTAATGTGCCTGGCCGTTTTGTGTAGCAGGCATTTCCAGCATTAATTCCACACGCCGGTTCAGGGCCCGATTTGCCGTTGTGTTGTTTTGGGCCAGTGGGCGGGTGTCGGCGTAGCCGACCGCCCGTAGTCGCCGGCTGGCAATACCGTTGGCTTCAAGGTAGCGCACTACACTACCGGCACGGGCACTTGAAAGTTCCCAGTTCGATGGGAAGCGCGCGCTGCGAATGGGGATAGCGTCGGTGTGCCCTTCGATGGTAACGGTGTGCGGGCTGTCTTTCAGTGTGTGAGCCAGGCGCTGCAATACTTCCAGTCCACCCAGGCTAAGTTGTGCCTCGCCTGATCCGAACAGGATCTCGCTGTTGATGCGAAAGCTGACGGATTTGTCGTTCATCACAACTTCAACGTTGTCGCCCAGATTGTCCAGATTCAACCCCTGAGTAAGGTCTTGGGTTTGTTCTGTGCTTTCAGGCACAGGAGGAAATGGAATGGGTAAAGTCACACCATTAGGCAGGGCGCTTGCTTGTTGGTTCAGTAAGCCCGTTTGTGCGGGCAGCACGCCCTGGCCTTGTTGGTTATCGTCGCCTTTACCGGCCATGGTTAGCATGACCAATAGCAGCACCAGTAGTAGCGTAATGGTGTCCAGGTAGGTAAGTAACCAGCCGTCGGATTGTTCGCGTGATTGCGGTTCAAAATACCATTTCTTG
>NZ_JAJUWR010000206.1 GCF_021390545.1 Algoriphagus sp. AGSA1
GGTGTAGAGCCCTTCATCCAGAATACGTAATGATGCGGCCTGGCGAACATATTGCCGGGATGGCTGAAACTGGTTGCTTCGCTATCGGGCAAAGCCTGGGTGGCCGCCGCCAAGGCAGCGTCGGCTGATACATATTCCGCCGGGGGCGTTTTGTTCTGGTAGGGCGCAATTAGTGCGGCGACTTCTGTGGACTGCCAATAGCGGAACATGGGTGTAGCCAACTCATTGATTACGCCTGTCACTCCTACAACAGTTACCCAGACGACGGTGACAATACCCAAAAGGTTGTGCAGGTCGAGCCATTTGATTCGGCGTGATCGGTCGGCGCGAACTGAACCAAACTCGAGTTTCTTCATGAAGCGACCGTAAAGAACAACGCCTGATACGGTGGCAAGTACAAACAACAGCCCCATGAAACCCAGGAAAAGTTGACCCGGCAGACCCGCAAACAGGTCGACGTGTAGGGCGTACATGACGCCCATGAATGTGAATTGCTCCTCAAATACGCTGGGCCCGTCGTATAGCAGTTCCGCAGTATGGGCGTCGAAACGCATGTAATGGTGGCTTTTCGCGTCGGAGGCGGTTGCCGGGTCGGCCATGCCGAGCCAGACTACAGGTTCGTGGTCATCCACATAGGTATATTGCAGCGCTTCGCCGGGGTACAGTGCCTTGGCATTGGCGTGAATGGCATCCATGCCGGCGCGGGGGGTGCCTTCGGGAACCACGATGTGAGGCTTGCCGTCTTCGAAAGCATGTTCAATTTCCTCATGAAATATCAGTGGTAGCCCGGTCAGGCAGATCAGGAGTAGGAAAATGGTACAGACGAGGCTGGACCACTTATGCAGCCAATACCAGGTTTTAAGCGACGCGGCAGTTGTCATGGAAAACCTATGTTGAAAGGGGGAGTTCAATCTACTAATACAACTGAGAACCATTCTTATTCTAATTCATGGGTTGTAAATCGTCAATTCAAGTAAGCCCTGTTTACAATGTCCGGCACATAACAAAAGGAG
>NZ_JAJUWR010000207.1 GCF_021390545.1 Algoriphagus sp. AGSA1
TTTGCCGCCCGTCGCCAACTGTCTGCTAAGTGTGGCAGATCACTGCCTGCGCAGTGTGAACTACGTTAATGTCATCGTGGCCGACAAACAACCTCATTTGTCTTACTTAGGCATTGAAGAAGCGGCAACACATTGCGCCAAAGGCATTGGCATCTGGCCGTGGGCAAGCAGCGATGAAGGCCGGGAACCTGACGTCGTCATCGCCTGTGCGGGGGATATTGTGACTGCGGAGGCGTTGGCTGCGGTTGCCTTGCTGCGAACCCATGTTCCCGATCTGAAAATCAGATTTGTGAATGTGGTCGATTTATATCGCTTGCCACCCGACACCGATCATCCGCATGGCATGACCCATTCAGATTTCGATGCTCTTTTTACACGTAACAAACCGGTTATTTTCAGCTTTCACGGTTATCCCTGGTTAATTCATCGCTTCATTTATCGCCGGCATAATCATGCCAATTTCCACGTGCGTGGCTATCGCGAAAAAGGCAACATTAATACACCGCTGGAATTGGCTATCATGAATCAGATAGACCGCTATCATCTGGCTATGGATGTGCTGAACTACGTACCACGCTTGCAGAATCAAACTTCACACTTTAAAGAGTGGCTTAAAGGGTGCCTGATCGATAGCGTAAACTACGCGCACACAGAAGGAACCGATCGGCCCGAAATATCAGGCTGGACATGGCCGGAGCGCAAAGTTTGAGGACATTTTTGGTTTGGTTGATGGCGACCGCCATTGGGGGAGCGGTAGCCAGTAATTATTATGCTCAACCCCTGCTGGATTCGATTGCAACAGAATATAGCGTCTCGTATGGCGCGGTTGGCATTATCGTTACCGTCGCACAAATTGGTTACGGTATCGGTTTGTTATTGCTGGTTCCATTAGGCGATAAATTTGAGAAACGCAATCTCATTTGCATCATGACTCTGATTTCAGCCTCGGGGTTGCTCATTAGCGGCCTGTCACCCTCTTTACCATTTCTTTTATTGGGTACGGGCATCACC
>NZ_JAJUWR010000208.1 GCF_021390545.1 Algoriphagus sp. AGSA1
GCATACAAATTAACCGAAATACTGGACACCGAAAAACTGTTGCGTAAGGGTGACGTTGTGGTTGACCTGGGTGCAACACCGGGCAGTTGGTCGCAGGTTGTACGCGAGCGATTGCTTGGAGCCGGTGGGCGAGTCGATGGGCGTATTATCGCATTAGATCTATTACCCATGGAGCCCATTGCCGGGGTGGAGTTTATTCAGGGAGACTTTCGTGAGGAAAGTGTGCTTGGTCAGCTTGAGGAAATGCTGGGAGGTTCGAAGGTTGACCTTGTTATTTCCGACATGGCCCCCAACTTATCGGGTGTAGGGGCGGCAGATTCCGCACGTATCCAGCATGTTTGTGAGTTGGCGCTTGAATTTTCGATGAATCATCTAAAGCCTGATGGGACGCTTATTGTGAAGGCGTTTCACGGCAGTCTTGTCGGACAGCGTCTTAAGTCTACGGGTATCAGGGTTTTCCCATAAAACCGTCGGACAGGTTAGAATGGCTTATCAGCGGTTGGTCAGATTTCTGTCAGTTTTGTCTGGCCGGGTATTTTCAGGAGGTTGGCGTTGAACAACTCGTTTTCCAAAGTCGCAATCTGGATGGTGATTGCACTGGTGCTGTTTACGGTTTTTAAGCAGTTCGATGGTCGTGTGACCACGTCTGAAACCGTCACATATACCCAGTTCATGGATGACGCCCGGGCTGGGCGTATTTCCAAGGTGGATATCCAGGGGGACACGCTACACGTGACGCCTGAATCCGGTCGTCCTTACACTTTAACCTCCCCGGGTGATCTCTGGATGGTGCCGGAGCTGGTCAAGTCGGGTGTGCAGGTTTCCGGCAAAGCCCGGGAAGAGCCCTCGTTCCTTGCCAGTGTGTTTATCTCCTGGTTCCCCATGCTACTGTTAATCGCGGTATGGATTTTCTTCATGCGCCAAATGCAAGGTGGCGGCAAGGGTGGTGCGTTCAGTTTCGGTAAATCACGTGCCCGCATGATGGACGAAAACACCAACAATATTACGT
>NZ_JAJUWR010000209.1 GCF_021390545.1 Algoriphagus sp. AGSA1
TATCGATGCCCAGTGAGTTGATCATGTCGCGATTACTGGCACCGGCACGAATCATCATGCCCAGGCGTGTGTGTGTAAGTAACCAATAAAGCAAGCCAGCGACGACCAGACAGACCACAGAAATGAAGAGGCGGTAGGTGGGGTAAGTCATGATGTCGCCGAGCGAGATGGCCCCACTTAACCAGGACGGCGTGTCGACGCCATGAACGTCGTTATCAATAATGATGCTGCGCAGCTCTTCAAACACCAGGATAAGGCCGTAAGTCATGAGGACTTGCTGCAGGTGATCGCGATGATAAAGATAGCTGTAAAAAGCCCATTCCAGGAAGTAACCCAGGATGGCCGACAGAATAACGCAGGCGAGCAGGGTTGTAACAAACCCCCCGCCCACATACTGTTCAACAAGAGGCCCTAGCGCGAAGGCCATGTAGGCGCCGATCATGTAGAAGCTGCCGTGAGCCAGGTTGATGATGCCCATGATGCCGAAAATGAGTGTTAACCCACTGGCAACCAGGAAGAGCAGCAGCCCGTACTGGACAGCGTTCAGACATTGAATAAGGAAAATGACCGGATCCACATGGCCTCCTTTAGTATTGTTTTTTTATAGGGTGATTACATTAGTTTGCAGCCGCGGCTGGGGTCAGCCAGATCCTCAACCGCGATTTTCACAGGAACGTTCTCCATGCCTTTAACTTCGCGCAGGTAGAAATCCTGAACGGGATTGCCGGATTTGGAGATAGTGAAATCGCCGCGTGGGCTCTTGATGGTTGCATTGCGGATGGCATCGCGCATTTGGTCTTTCTTGCTGATGTCGCCGTCAACCGCTTCCATACCGGCCGCCAGCATTTGTGCTGCGTCGTAACCCTGAACAGCGTAAACATCAGGCGGCAGATCGGGATACTTCTCGGAATAATTCTCGCGGAATTTCTTGTCGAGCTCGTTATCCAACCCGTCGGCGTAGTGCAGCGCAGTGCGCAAGCCCTGAGCGGACTCACCTTGTGCTTTAAG